>JBFXKW010000008.1:0-130649 GCA_050173345.1 Alphaproteobacteria bacterium
CCCCCCCCCCCCCCCCCCCCCCCCCCCCCCCCCCCCCCACGCGCCCCGCTGACCGCGGGGCACGGCGGCAATGACATCCTGGCCGCCACCGGCGACCTCAACCTACTCATCGGCGACGCGGAGGCGATCTCCGGCACCGGCCGCGGCGGCAACGACATCTTGACCGTAACGGGCGGCGTCATCGGCGCCGGCAACTTTCTCTTCGGCGACGCCTTTGCCACCATGTCCGGCAACGCCCGCGGCGGCAACGACGTGCTGAGCGCCACCGGCGACGGCAACTCCCTCCGCGGCGACGCCAGCAACGGCATGTTCGGCAGCGCCCGCGGCGGCAACGACGTGCTGAGCGCCACGGGCAGCGACAACGACCTCTTCGGCGACGTCCTCGGCAGCATGTCCGACGACACCCGCGGCGGCAACGACGTGCTGGGCGCCGCCGGCAACGGCAACGTCCTCCACGGCGATGCCTCCGCCATCATGTCCGTTGATGCCCGCGGCGGCAACGACAGCCTCAGTGTCAGCGGCGACGACAACCGCCTCCACGGCGACGCCAGCGTCATAACCGATAGCGCGCGCGGCGGCAACGACAGCCTGAGCGCCACCGGCAACAGCAACCAACTCTTCGGCGACGCCGCCTTTGATATGTCCGTCAGCGCACAGGGCGGTAACGACGTGCTGAGCGCCACGGGCAGCGACAACGAACTCTACGGCGATGCCGGCGAAACCATGTTCGACAGCGCCCGCGGCGGCAACGACAAGCTGAGCGCCAGCGGTGACAACAACACGCTCTACGGCGACGCCCCCGACATGCGAAACGATGTGGTCGGCGGCAACGATGTGCTGAGCGCCACCGGCACCGGCAACAAGCTCTACGGCGATGCCGGCGATACGGAGATACCCGCTCCGCCGTTCGAGGAGTTCCGGGCCGGCGGCCTGCTCGACAACGCCCGCGGCGGCAACGACGTGCTCACCGTGGTCAGCACGGCCGGCCAGGAGAACGAGCTCTACGGCGACGCCTTCGAGATGCGCGAGAACGCGGTCGGCGGCAATGACACGCTGATCGGCGGCATGGGCGACGACCTGATCGTCGGCGACGCGCTGGTGATGACGCCGGACGCGCGCGGCGGCAACGACCAGCTCTGGGGCGATGCGAAGGGCGCGAGTTCGGGCGGGGCGGACACCTTCGGCTTCGCCGGCCTGATCGGCAAGGACCTCGTCCACGACTTTCGGCCGGGCGAGGGCGACACGCTCCAGCTCAACGGCTACACCGCGGCCAACGGCTACGCGCTCGATCTCGACGAGGTGCTCGACCTCAGCATCGCGGTGCTCGGCGGCAACACGGTGATCGACATCGGCGCCTCGCTCGGCGGCCCGGCCGGCCAGCACACCATCACGCTCGCCAAGTTCACCGGCACGCTCGACGACCCCGGCGTCATCGAGTTCACCAACATCGTCTGAGCCGGCGGCGCTCTCTGGATTCCGTTGCCCCTTCTTCTCCCTCCCCCTCGATGGGGGAGGGAGGGGTGGGGGGTGACTCAGAAGAATCGGCGCGGGCGGAGCCGCGGGCTCGGACGCGTGACGCTCATGGCAAGCAGCCCGTCTTGCCTAGACCCCCCACCCCAACCCTCCCCCGCAAGGGGGGAGGGGGAAGAGGTCGCTGCCGCTTGCCGGGCGCGGCGCGAACCGCCACCATAGGCGCGGCGCGGGAGGGGGCGCGCGGCGCGATGAAGGCATGGCAGGGCCACTATCAGCGATTGCTGAGCACGGCGGACGGCGCGGTCTCGAAGCTCGAGGCCGGCCAGCGCGTGGTGCTGCCGACGCTCGCCGGCGCGCCGCCCGCGCTCGTCAAGGCGCTCGGCCGCGCCGCGGCTTCCGGCGCGCTGGAGGGCGTGACGCTGAGCGCGATCCTGCCCGGGCGTGACATCGCGCAGCATTTGATCAGGCCCGAGCTGGTCGGCCGCTTCCATTGGGATTCGCTCTTCTGCGGCGGCTGCGACCGGCCGGGCGTCTATGCCGGCGACTACGACATGACGCCGATGCATTTCGGCCAGATGCCGCGCCTGTTGCGCGAGCGGCCCTCGCACGTCGTCATGGCGCTCGCCTCGCCGCCGGATGACGAGGGCTATGTCAGCCTCGGCATCAGCGTCGACTATTCGCTCTCGATGTTCGATTACGCCGCCTATCGCGTGGTCGAGATCAACCCCAACGTGCCGCGCGTGCGCGGGCCGTGCCGCGTGCCGCTCGACAAGATCGACGCCATCGTCGAGGGCGACGACGCGCCGATCGAGCTGCCCAACCCGCCGCTCGGCGAGACCGACCAGGCGATCGCCAGGCACATCGCCGAGCGCATCCCGGACGGCGCGACGATCCAGATCGGCTATGGCGCGGTGCCGAGCGCGGTCGCGTTCGGCCTGACCGGGCACAAGCATCTCGGCATCCACACCGAGATGTTCGTCGATCCCATGCGCGTCCTGATCGAAAAGGGCGTGGTCGACAACACGCGGAAGACCTTCAACCCGGGCAGGACGCTCTACACCTTCGCGGCCGGCAGCGCCGAGACCTACCGCTTCCTGCAGGACGAGCCGACCATCGAGGGCCACGGCGTCGACTACACCAACGACCCCTGCATCATCGCCAAGCACAAGAACATGGTCTCGGTGAACGCCACCATCGCGGTCGACCTCACCGGCCAGGCCTGCTCGGAATCGATCGGCGGCATGCAATACAGCGGCACCGGCGGCCAGGTCGACTTCGTGCGCGGCGCGACGCTCGCGGAAGGCGGCCGCTCCTTCCTCGCCACCGCCTCGACCGCCAAGAACGGCACGCTCTCCTGCATCGTCGATGCGCTGCCGCCGGGCGCGGTGGTGACCTGCGCGCGCACCGACATCGACGCCGTGGTCACCGAATACGGCGTCGCCGAACTGCGCGGCCGCTCCTTGCGCGAGCGCGCGCAAGCCCTGATCGCGATCGCCCACCCCAAGTTCCGCGACGAGCTGGTGCAAGCGGCACGCGCGCGCGGGCTGGGGGTCCGCTGAGCGATGCTCCTCGCTCGATACGCTTGCCGTCGAAGCCCGTCATGTGTTTAGACCCCCCACCCAACTCTCCCCCACAAGGGGGGAGGGGAAAGAGGGCGGCGGCGCGGGGCCACCGTCTTTCTTACTCCCTCCCCCTCGATGGGGGAGGGTTGGGGTGGGGGTGACTCACCAAGACGGGCTTATCCGTGCAATGAGAGGATTTCATGCCGAGCCGTTATGACGAGGTGTATGCCCGCTCGCTCGCCGAGCCCGAGGCGTTCTGGGCCGAGGCGGCCGAGGCGGTGAGCTGGACGAAGCGCTGGGACCGCGTGCTCGATTTCGACCGCGCGCCGTTCGCGCGCTGGTTCGTCGGCGCCGAGCTCAACACCTGCTACAACGCGCTCGACCGCCATGTCGAGGCCGGGCGCGGCGAGCAGACCGCGCTGATCCACGACAGCCCGGTGACCGGCGGCAAGGTGACGAAGCTCAGCTATCGCGAGATGCAGGGTCTCGCCGCGCGCTTCGCCGGCGTGCTCAGGCGCCACGGCGTCGGGCACGGCGACCGCGTGATCATTTACATGCCGATGGTGCCGGAGGCGGTCATCGCCATGCTCGGCTGCGCGCGCATCGGCGCGGTTCATTCGGTGGTGTTCGGCGGCTTCGCGGCACCGGAACTCGCCGCGCGCATCGACGACGCGACACCGAAGCTGATCGTCTGGGCGTCCTGCGGCATCGAGGGCAGCCGCGTCATCCCCTACAAGCCGATGCTCGACGGCGCGATCGAGCGCGCCGGCCACAAGCCCGCCGCCACCATCCTGGTGCAGCGGCCCGAGCATCCGGCCGAGCCGGTCTCAGGGCGCGACCATGACTGGCACGACGAGATGGCAAGCGCGGCGCCGGCCGATTGCGTGCCGGTCGCGGCGACCGACCCGCTCTACATCCTCTACACCTCGGGCACCACGGGAAAGCCCAAGGGCATCGTGCGCGACAATGGCGGGCACATGGTCGCACTCAACTGGAGCATGCGCCACGTCTACGACATGCAGCCCGGCGAGGTCTATTGGGCGGCCTCCGACATCGGCTGGGTGGTCGGCCATTCCTACATCGTCTACGCGCCGCTGAGCTATGGCTGCACCAGCATCCTCTACGAGGGCAAGCCGGTCGGCACGCCGGATGCCGGCGCCTATTGGCGGCTGATCGCCGAGCACGGCGTCAAGACCATGTTCACCGCGCCGACCGCGTTCCGCGCGATCCGCCGCGAGGACCCCGACGCCAAGCTGATGGCGAAGCACGACCTCGGCCGCTTCGAGGTGCTGTTCCTCGCCGGCGAGCGCACCGACCCCGACACGCTGCTGTGGGCGCAACAGAAGCTCAACCGCCCGGTCTACGACCATTGGTGGCAGACCGAATCGGGCTGGCCGATGGGCGCGAACTGCGCAGGCCTCGGGCCGCTCCCGGTCAAGCCCGGCTCGCCGACCAAGGCGGTGCCCGGCTATCGCATCGAGGTGCTGGGCGAGGACGGCAAGCCGGCCAAGCCCGACACCATCGGGCCGATCGTGGTCGGCCTGCCGTTGCCGCCCGGCTGCCTGCCGACGCTCTGGAACAACGACGAAGGCTGCCGGCGCGCCTATTTCGAGCAGCATCCCGGCTATTACCTGACCGGCGATGCCGGCTTCATCGATGCCGACGGCTATCTTTACATCATGAGCCGCACCGACGACGTCATCAACGTCGCGGGCCACCGGCTCTCGACCGGCGCGATGGAGGAGGTGCTCGCCAAGCACCGCGACGTCGCCGAGGCCGCGGTGATCGGCGTCGCCGACAAGCTGAAGGGCCAGCTGCCGCTCGGCTTCGTGGTGCTCAAGGCCGGCGCCAACCGGCCGCACGAGGAGATCGTGCGCGAATGCGTCCAGCTCGTGCGCGACGAGATCGGCCCGGTCGCCGCCTTCAAGCAGGCGACCGTGGTCGATCGCCTGCCCAAGACCCGCTCGGGCAAGATCCTGCGCGGCACCATGCGCAAGATCGCCGACAACGAGCCCTTCACCACGCCGCCGACCATCGACGACCCCGCGATCCTCGACGAGATCGCCACGGCGCTGAAGGCGATCGGCTACCCGGCGCCGGCGGGCTGAGGGCAACGCCCGGCGCCGATCCGAACTCAGGCCTGGCTGATGACGATCTTGCCGAAATGGGCGCCGCTCGCGAGGTGGCGATAGGCGGCGGGTGCCTCCTCGAATGGGAAGCTCCTGTCGATCACCGGCTTCAGGCGATTGAGCGCGATCGCCCTCACGGTGTCGGCGAGCGTGCGCCGGCTGCCGACCAGGATGCCCTTCACGGTGATGTTCTTCCAGATCAGGTCGAGCGGATCGCTCCGCTCGCCGACGCCGCCGAGCATGCCGATCAGGCCGATGCGGGCGTTGAAGGCGGCGGCCTCGATGCTCTGCCCGAGCGTGGCGGCGCCGCCGGTCTCGATCACGATGTCGGCCCCGCCGGTGAGCGCCCGCACCGTCTTGCCCCAGTCGCGGTCGCGCGCGTAGTTGACGCCGAAGCTCGCGCCGACCTCTCTGGCGCGCGCGAGCTTGGCGTCGCTCGATGAGATGATGACGCTGCGGGCGCCCATCATGCCGGCGAGCTGCAGGCCGAAGATGGAGACCCCGCCCGTGCCGAGCAGCAGCACCGTGTCGCCGGCCTTCATGTGCGCGAAATCGACCAGCAGGGCCCACGCGGTCACCGCGGCGCAGGGCAGGCAGGCGGCCTCCTCGTAGCTCAGCGCATCCGGGATCGGCACCAGCGACGCGGCAGGGAAGACGCCGAACTCGGCGAGCGTGCCGTCGCAGCCGCCGCCGAGATCGCTGCCGAAATGATGGGCTTCGAGCGGGCCGTCGAGCCAGGCGGTGAAGAAGCTGACCACGACACGGTCGCCGGGCTTCACCACGCTGACATCATCGCCGACCGCGACGACATCGCCGGCGCCGTCGCTCAAGGGGATCCGTTCGGCGGGCTTCCGCGCGCTGTCGATCAGGTTGAGGATCATGTGGTCGCGGTAGTTGAGCGAGTGCGCGCGGAAGCGGACCAGCGCCTCGCCCGGCCCGGGCACCGGCTCCGGCCGGTCGACCAGGCGCAAGGTGTCGACGCTGCCCTGCGCGCCGAGCTCGTACGCCCTCACCGGCGCCGCCTCATGCGCGGGACCGCGGCCGCGCGCCGGACGCTAGCCGCCCGCGCTCTCGTTGTCGTTCTGAGCCGCCGGCGCTTCGCCGGCCGCGCCTTCGCCCGGCGGCGGCGCGGCCTCGGGCGAGGCCGGCTTCGCGGCCTTCTTGGCCGCCTTCTCGGCGCGCTCGGCCGCGCGCGCCTCGCGGCGCTTCGCGATGTTGATCTGCTCCAAGAGCTCGGTCTCGGTGCAGAGGCCGAGCAGCACCGGGTCCTGCGGCGAGATGTTGGGCGTGTTCCAGTGGGTGCGGCTGCGCACCTGGCCGATCGTCGCCGGCGTCGTGCCGAGCAGCCGGCCGATCTGCGCGTCGCTCAGCATCGGATAGTTGCGCAGCAGCCAGGCGATCGCGTTCGGCCGCTCGTGCCGCTTGCTGACCGGCGTGTAGCGGCCGCGCTTCGGCTTGGCCGGCCCCTTGGCCGTGCCGCCGACCAGGGTGAGCCGCGCGCTCGGATCCTTCTCGCAGCGCTCGATCTCCTCGCGGCTGAGCTGCCCGGTCAGCACCGGGTCGAGGCCGCGGATGCCGACCGCCACCTCGCCGTCGGCGATGCCCTGCACCTCGAGCGGATGCAGGCCGCAGAACGCGGCGATCTGCTCGAAGCTCAGCGCGGTGTTCTCGACCAGCCAGACGGCGGTTGCCTTGGGCATCAAGGGTTGGCTCATGCGTGCACTCCCAGCGCGTCTGGCGCGGCGGAACGCTCATGGGCGCCATTCCTGGTACCCACACACCGCCCGCCCGACGATGTGGTGAAGGCCCGAACCTACAGCGTCCGCGGCACGGCCGTAAAGCGGGATTGGCAGCCTAGCGCCGGCCGGCCCGCGCCGGCCTAGAGGGTCAGGATGATCTTGCCGATGTGCAGGTTGGATTCGAGCCGCTCATGCGCCTTGGCGGCCTGTTCGAGCGGATAGCTCGAATCGATCACCGGGCGGACCTGGCCGGCCTCGATGAGCGGCCAGACCTCGCGCTCGAGGCCGGCGGCGATGCGCGCCTTGGCCTCGTTCCCCTGCGGGCGGAGCGTCGAGCCGACGATGCTGAGCCGCTTCAGCAGGAGCGGCAGGAGGTTGATCTCGGCCTTGGGGCTTTCCTGCACCGCGATGCAGGCGAGCCGGCCCTCGGGCCGGAGCGCCTTCAGGTTCCGCGCGACATAGCTGCCGCCCACCATGTCGAGGATGACGTCGACCCCCTCGCCGCCGGTGAGTTCCAGCACGATCTCCTCGAACTTCTCGCTCCGATGGTTGATGGCGCGCTCGGCGCCGAGCGAGACGCAGGCCGCGCACTTCTCAGGCGAGCCGGCGGTCGCGAAGACGCGGGCGCCGAAGGCGCGGCCGAGCTGGATCGCGGTGGTGCCGATGCCGCTCGCCCCGCCATGCACCAGGAGCCGCTCGCCGGCGCGCAGCCGTGCCCGCTCGAAGAGGTTGGTCCAGACCGTGAAGCAGGTCTCGGGCAGGCCCGCCGCCTCGAGCGCGGAAAGCCCGCGCGGCTGCGGCAGGCACTGGCTCTCGGGCGCGACGCAATAAGCCGCGTAGCCGCCGCCCGCGGTGAGCGCCGTCACCGCGTCGCCCTCCTTGTAACGGAAGGTGCCGGGCCCGCGCGCCGCGACGCGCCCCGCCACCTCGAGGCCGGGCAGGTCGCTCGCGCCCGGCGGCGGCGGGTAGCCGCCGCGGCGCTGCATCGCATCGGGCCGGTTGACGCCCGCGGCCTCGACCTTGATCAAGAGCTCGCCCAGCCCCGGCGAAGGCACGGGGCGCTTCGCGGGGCGCAGCACCTCCGGGCCGCCGGGCGCGGCGATTTCGACGACGGTCATCTCATGCGGCAGGTCGGCCATGGCGTGACACTCGGCGTTTGCGTGCGAACATGTGGGGGCTAGTCTTTAACAGACGAGCCGCGGAGAGACACCATGGACGACGAGGAATTCAAGCCGAGGCTTCAGGAATGGCCGCCCAAATCGCTCGACCATCTGTCGATCGGGGCGCTGGAGGCTTACGCCAAGGCCCTGCGAGCCGAGTTCGAGCGGGTGCGCGGCACCATCGAGGCGCGCTCGAAGCAAAGGTCCGCGGCAGACGCCATATTCAAGCGCTGAGGCAACTCGAATCGGCCCTCCGCGAGGCGGCGCTCAGTAGATTCGCGGGCGGGAACAATCGACCGGCCGCGGCGTTTTTGATCTACGCCGGCCGCTTGCTATCGAAGCCAAGTCGCCGAGCGAGGCGGGACGCGCCGGCCGGGTATTTTCGTCTCGGCCAACACATGTTAACGATTTGTTAGGACTTTCCTCCTAAAGTGCGCCCTGCCGATACATCGATACCCCGATCTATCGTGCATTGTCCTCCCTGATTGTTCCGTCTCCCTGAAACTTGCGCCGCCGGTTCTCCCGGCGGCGTTTTTTCTTCCTCCGGCACGACGAAACAGTTCGGCTCGGAGTGCAGGGTCCGGCCGCCACACGCCATGCGAGCACAGCATGGTTTATTAATCCCGCTTTGTGAGGATGCGGCCGTGCCCGCTCGAGACGGATGGAAGCCCGCAGGGAAGCGAGGAAAACCGAGGCGTGCCCTCTGAAATCGCCCAAACGGCGTTCTTCGGCAAGACCTTCGAGGAAGCGCTCACCCTCGTGATCGAGGCCCGCGACTATGTCGCGGGCCGGCTCGCGTTCGACCGGGAGACCGTCAACCTGGAGCAGCAGCTCGTGGTCGATTGCGAGACGCTGCGGCTGACCTCGCGGCTGACCCACGCCATGGCGTGGCTGATGATCCAGCGCGCGGTCCACAAGGGCGAGATCTCCGCCGAGGAGGCGAGGCGGGCGGACAACCGGCTCGGCGGCCACGTGGTCTGCCTCGCCAACGAGCCGCAGACGCTCGCCCGGCTGCCAAAACGCCTGCAGTCGCTAATGGCGCGCAGCCACGCCCTGTACGTGCGCATCGCCCGCCTCGACGAGATGGCCGGCGAGACCGCGGCCTGACTCAGCGCTCGACCGGCGCGTCCGGGCGGCCGCCCCACTCCGTCCACGAGCCGTCATAGACCGCGACGCGCTCGAAGCCGGCCAAGTGCAGCGCGAGCTTGGCGACGCTGGCGGCTATCCCAGAGCCGCAGCTCGTCACCACCGGCCGCGACGGATCAAGCCCCGCCTCGGCGAAGACGGCGCGCAGCCGCTCGGGCGGCAGGAAGGTCTTGCTCGCGGGGTCGAGCAGCGCGGGCAGCGGCAGGTTGAGGCTGCCCGGGATGTGCCCGCCGCGCAGGCCCGGCCTGGGCTCGGGCTCGGTGGCGTGGAAGCGCCCGGCCGAGCGCAGGTCGAGCACCTGCTCCGCGCCGGTCTCCAGATTGGCGCGGAGCTGTTCGAAGCTGCGCACAAGGTCGGCGTCCTTCTCCTTCGCGACATAGCGGGCCGGCGGCGGCTGTTCTGTGCCTGAAACGACCGGGCGTCCCTCGGCGCGCCATTTGGGCAGGCCGCCATCCAGCACGGCGACCTGCTCGTGCCCGAAGACGCGGAACGTCCACCAGACGCGCGCGGCGCCGAGCTGACCCGCGCCGTCATAGACGACGACGCGGTCCCGGTTCGAGATGCCGAGCGCGCCGACGGCTGCGGCGAATTCGGCCGCGCCCGGCAGCATGTGGGGCAGCGCCGTCGCCTCGTCCGCAACCGCGTCGATGTCGAAGAAGACGGCGCCCGGGAGGTGCGCCTCGCGATGCTCCGCCGCCGGATCGCGCTGCTCGGCCGGCATGTACCAGGAGCCGTCGACGAGCTTGAGGTCCGGCGCGCCGAGCGCGGCGGCGAGCCATCCGGTGCTGACGACGGGGCCGAACGGTTCATCGGTCATGGCGGCAGCCCTGCGTCATGCCGCGGCGCGGCGGGTGATCGGCGCGAAGGCGTCGATCACGTCCTCGATCGCGCCCTCCGGCAGGTTGCCGACGAAGGCTTCGAGCCGGTCATAGGCGACCGCCGGCACGCCTTCCTCGCGCCCGATGCGGCGGATCAGCGCGGAGACCTCGTCGCGGCTGTAGCTGTAGTCGGCCGCGGTCTTCCTGGCGTGCTCCTCGATCGTGGCGCCGTCCGCGAGCGTGACGGCGACCTTGCAGGAGAGCGTCGGGATGGCGGGGTCGCTCTCCAGCCTGACGCGCGCGGTCAGGGCGTTGATCGCGGCATCGTCATAGGTGGTCATCAGCGCCATCGTCGGCATGCCGCGCAGCAGCGGGGCCGCGGCGCAGAACGGGATGCTCATCAGCGTGCCCGAGATGGTGGCGAACGGCCCCTTGGCATCCATGCCGGCATAGCCGGTCTCGAACGGGTTCATGCGCACCGTCACGCCCTCGATCGGCCGGTCGCCGACGCGTTCCTTGAGCGCGAGCGCGGCGCCGACCAGCGTCTGGTTGAAGGCGCACACCGGATAGGGCTTGAAGGCGACGCGCATGGTCGCCCAGTCGCGGCCGAGCCGCGCCGCGAGCGCGCCCACGTCGCACTCCTCGCGGACGAAGGCGCGCACGAAGCCGGCGCGGCCCTCGATCGGCTGCCGGGCGGAGACCGAGCCCGCGCGCGCCAGCGTGGCGGCGATCAGGCCGTTCCTCGCGGTGACGCCGACCTGGTAGCGCCACTCGTCGGTGCCTTCGGCGAAGGATTGCAAGAGGCCGCCGGTGAACGAAACCGCGTTAGCGATGGCGGCCTCCATGCGCTCGGGCGGCAATTGCATGAGCCGCGCGGCGGCGGCCGCCGCCGCGACCGTGCCGTAGAGCGGCGAAGCGCGGAAGCCGGCCGGCGAGGTGACGCGGCCATAGGCGCCTTCGAGCAGGCCGCCCGCCTCATAGCCCGCGACCAGCGAAGGCAGCAGCCTGTCGAGCGGGTAGCCCTCGGCCTCGATCATCGCGGTGAGCAGCGGGATGACGATCGCGCCGATATGCGCGGCGCCGCAGGTATCCTCCTGGGCGCGGCCGTGAAACAGGGCGGCATTGGCGAGCGCGGCGCCCGGCACCGTGCTCCGCCTGCCGTCGCCGAGCAGGGTGGCGCCCTCAGCCCGCAGGCCGTCGAGCGCGAGCGCAGTCTCGCGCGCGATGGGCGCGTAAGGCGTCGCATGGCAGCCGAGCGCGATGCCATAGCCGTTGAGCAGGCAGGCGCGCGCCTTCTCCATCACCTCGGGCGGAATCGTACGCTCGTCGAGCTCGCACAGGAATGCGGCGATCGTGGCGGTGAGGCTCATGGCGTCGTCCCTTTCTGTGGCGCGTAAGGCGCCACTACACAGATCGTCATGGCCCGGCTTGACCGGGCCATCCATCGCGCAGCGAGCACGTTGCCGACATGGATGCCCCGGTCAAGCCGGGGCATGACGAGTCTAATACAACGCGGCTCGTCGCGTCTTCACGTCTTCCCCGCGAACTCGGCGCGCAGCGTGCGCTTCAGGACCTTGCCGGACGGGTTGCGCGGCAGCGAGTCGCGCAAGTGCAGCTCGCGCGGCACCTTGAAGCCTGCGAGGTGGGCGCGGCAATGGCGCTCCAGCACGGCGAAGTCGAGCGCAGCACCCGGCTTCGGCACCACGATCGCGACCGGGCGCTCGCCCCAGCGCTCGTCCGGCAGGCCGATCACGGCAACGTCCTGCACCTCGCCCATCTGGTAGATCACCCGCTCGACCTCGGAGGAGGCGATGTTCTCGCCGCCCGAGATGATCATGTCTTTCTTGCGGTCGGTCAGGAACAGGAAGCCGTCCGCATCGAGATAGCCGACGTCGCCGGTGCGGAACCAGTCGCCGAAGAAGCTCGCCGCGGTCTTCTCCGCGTCCTTCCAATAGCCCTTGGTGACCTTGGGGCCGCGCAGGCAGATCTCGCCTTCCGCGCCGGGCGGCAGGGCCTCGCCCGCCTCGTTCCGAATCTCGATCTCGACATGGGCGAGCGCACGGCCCGTCGAGCCGATCTTCTCGATCTCGCGGCCCGGCTCCATCAGCGTGTCGCCGCTGCACGATTCGGTGAGGCCGTAGCCGTCGATATAACGCGCGTTCTTGAACAGGGAGGAGAACGCCCGGATGCGCGATTCCGGCGTCTTCTCGCCGCCGCCGATGGTCCATCTGAAGCTCGACAGGTCGTAGCGCTCGCGGCCGTCGAGCGCGAGGAGCTGGCCGGTCATCACCGGCGCGAGCCAGGCGCAGGTCAGGCGCTCGGCCTCGATCGAGGCAAGCGCGCGGGCGGCGTCAAACTCGCGGTGGATGCACAGCGTGCCGCCGACCCAGAGCACGGCGACGCCCGGCAGGTCGAAGGCGCCGACATGATAGAGCGGCCCGACCATGAGCAGCCGGTCAGACGCACTCAAGCCCAGCGCGATGACGTGATCCATGCACTTCCAGTAGAAGTTTTCGTAGGAGTGCATGACGCCCTTGGGCCGGTCGGTCGTGCCCGAGGTATACATGAGGCGGAACAGATCGGCCGGCTGCCGCGCCGCGGTCGGGGGTATCGGCGCATCGCCCGTGAGGTTCCGCGTGTCGCGCTGCGCCGCGCGGTCGAGATAGGCGACTTCGCAAAGCCCGTCGACGGTCGCGCGGAACTCCTCATCGGCAAGCAGCAGCTTCGCCTCCGCGTTGCCGAGGACGTAGCCCACCTCGTCGCGCGCCAGGCGATAGTTGACGGGCAGGAACACCGCGCCGAGATGGCTCGTCGCGAACGCGGCCTCGATGAAGGCCGCGCTGTTCTTCATGAACGCCGCGACCACGTCGCCCGGCCCGATGCCGCGCGCGGCGAGCCAGCCGGCAAGCCGCCCGATGCGCCGATCGAGCGCGGCGTAGCTGACGCGCTGGTCCTCGTAGATCAGCGCGAGCCGGGACGGCTCGCGCGCCGCATGGTAGCGGATGAAGGCGCTCAGATTGACCACGAGCCGAACCTCGTTGACCGCGGGAGCGCACCGTTTTATTCCCGAGCTTCGGCGCAGCGCAACCGACACTTGGTAGAGGAGCAGGCGATGCTGACCGGCAAGTACGAGTTCCTGACGCAGGACCGGGTGGTGTTCGGGCGGCCGGCGGCGGAGGCCGTGCTCGAGCAGGCCGAGCTCTACCGCGCCCGGAAGGTCTTCATCGTCTCGAGCAAGACGCTGAGCCGCAAGACCGACGTGATCGAGACGATGCAGAAGGCGCTCGGCGCGCGCTATGCCGGGCGGTTCGACGAGACCGTACAGCACGTGCCGCGCGAGAGCGTGATCGCCTGCGCCGAGGCGGTGCGCCGCGCCGAGCCCGACCTGATCCTCACGGTCGGCGGCGGCACGCCGATCGACACGGTCAAGGTCGTGCTGGTCTGCCTCGCCGAGAACGTGCGCGACGTCAATACGCTCGGCGAGTACCGGGTACAGGTGAGGCCCGACGGCTCGCGCCATGTGCCGTCAGTCGGCAAGCCGCCGTTGCGCCAGATCATCGTGCCGACCACGCTGTCCGCCGCCGAGTTCTCCAATCTCGGCGGCTGCACCGACCTCTCCCGCAAGGTGAAGGACCTCTATACCGGGCGCGAGATCGGCGGGCTGGTCGCCATCCTCGACCCGCGGGTGACCGTGCACACGCCGGCCTGGCTCTGGCTCTCGACCGGCATCCGCGCCGTCGACCACGCGGTCGAGACGGTGTGCTCGCGAGCGCCACAGCCCTTCACGGACGCGACCTGCCTGCATGCGCTCGGCATGCTCAACCGCTCGCTCCGGCGCAACCTCGCCGCGCCCGACGATCTCGACGCAAGGCTCGAGAGCCAGCTCGGCGCCTGGCTCGCCTCGACGGGCTTAGGCCGCGTCGAATGGGGCGCGAGCCACGGCATCGGCCATCAGCTCGGCGCGGTCGCCGACGTGCCGCACGGCCATACGAGCTGCGTCATGCTGCCGAGCGTGCTGCGCTACAACAAGCCGGCCAATGCCGAGCGGCAGAAGCTCATCGCCGCCGCCATGGGCCGCCCGGACGACGAGACGGCCGACGTCGTGGCCGAGCTGGTCGCCGCGCTCGGCATGCCGCGGAGCCTGCGCGAGGTCGGCGTGAAGAAGGAGCACTACGACTTCATCGCCAACGGCGCGATGCAGAACATGATGGTGCGCTCCAACCCGCGCGCCATCGACGCCCCGGCGCAGGTGAAGGAAATCCTCGATCTCGCTTGGTAGCCGCCAAACGTTCTGCGAACGCGAATTAGACGCAGCTTAGTTCCGGGACAGTCCTTCCCAATCGACGGCATGGGCGGCTCGAATCCCGCCCAAGTCGATTGAAGCAGAGCGGATTTCACGCGTAGAATAATTTACATGGGGCGTCCGTTCCGATCGTTTCCGGTCCGGGCGCGGCCTGTGGATGGTCGGCGCAACCCTGCGGGACCGTCATGGCATGGCCTGCGCACGGCCCGGGGTGTCATCCGTCAAATGTTATATGCGATTACATTGGATCGGGCGTTCTGTTAAATTGTTGAACAGGATTTGGTGCGATGCCGGCACCGCCGGCGTGAGCCGACCCGAAGCGGGTCGGCTGCCCGATGGGTCGAGGACTGGACATGGAAGGCCGCCCCTACCCGACCGACACCCTTTTCGAGTTCCTCAAGGCCGTCGAGGGGGAAACCGATTTCGACGGCATCAGCGCCGCCCTCGTGTGCTACCTGGAGCGCGAAGGGCTCGGCGGCTTCTCGCTGCGGATCGGCGATGACGGCGCGCCCGTCGTCGACGGGCGGCCGCTCCTGAGCGTCTCGACCTATCCGGAGGAGTGGGAGCGGCACTTCCACGCACACAACTATTTCGTGACCTCGCCGGTCTACAGGTTCGCCCGCCTCCTGCAGCGCCCCTTCAACTGGTTCGAGGTGCTGGCGCAGCCCTGGATCAGCAAAGTCGATAGGCGCCCCTTCGAGGAGGCGAATGAATTCGGCATCGGCTTCGGGGTTTCCATCCCGATCCACACGCCGGATGGCCGCGAGGGCGTGTTCACGGCGACCTCCGACCCGAGCCACGACCCGACCGCCGACATGATCCGCACCAAGGCGGAGGTGGCCCACCTGCTCGGCCTCGCCTTCTTCGAGATCACCGAACCGCTCATCGCCGCGCGGCAGCACGCGCCCGACGGCGCCGGGCCGGCAGACGGCCATGCCAACGACAACGCGCCGCCTGTGGACGCCCCTACGCTCGACTGGCGCGGCAAGGGCCTCACCGTGTTCGAGCGCGACTGCCTCGCCTGGGGTGCGGTCGGGCTGACCGACTGGGTGATCTCGGAGCGCTTCCGCTTCCCCGAGGCGATGGTCCGGTGCGCCCTCGAATCCGCCCGCATCAAGCTGGGTGCCGGGTCGCGCACCCATGCCGTGGTGAAGGCCATCGTGAACGACCTGGTCGCGATCTGACCGAAGGCGCCACGCGGCCCTCGGCCGCGGCCCGATCTGCCCTAAATTTCCTTCGAAAATCATGCTTGTGCGGCCCTTCGGGGCCGGCCCATTGAGTTGTGTACGAACGAATCTAGGTATCACTATAGGGGACCGCCTGACAGCGTGTGCGGGGGGAGCCGTCATGAAGACGGAAGCGTTTGACGAGGTGAACAATTTCCTGGCCTCGACCCGGGCCTCGGAAGACCCGATCGCTATCGGCCGCCAGTTCGACGCCTGTCTGCGCCGGCACGGCCTCGGCGATTTCTGCCTGGATATCGTGGACGGAGAAATCGACGACCCGAGCAAGATCTCGGGCCTCTGGAACTGCCCGACGGGTTGGGTCGAGCGCTATTTCCGTTGCGGCTATGTGTATGTCGACCCGCTGATCGCCGTGGGCCGGCGGCAGCGGCGGCTCTTCAACTGGTTCGAGCTCGTCGCGCGCTACGAGCTGGCCGAGCCGGCATGGCGCATGCTGCGCGACGCCGCGGCGTTCGGCATGGGCATCGGCGCGACCATCCCGATCCACGGCCCCGACGGCCGCTATGCCATCGTCTCGATCGCGGCCGACCAGGAGGCGGACCCGACGGCGGATGCCATCCGCATTCACGCGCCGCTCCTCGACATGCTGTCCTACTCGCTCTACGACCGGACCGCCCACCTGATTCACGGCCGCCAGCTCCACCTCGACCAGCCATGCGAGCCCGCCACACCAGCGCGCGATGCCGGGTTCGACTTAGCCGCCGATCCGGTGGTGCCGTTCCTGTCGCGCGTCGAGCTCGACTGCCTGGCCTGGATCACCTGCGGGCTGACGGTCTGGGACGTCTCCGAGCGCATCGGCGCGAGCGCGGCGTACACGCGGCGCCTGCTCGCCGGCGCCGAGCACAGGCTGGCCGCCTCGAGCCCGACGCACGCGATGGTGCGCGCCCTCGACCTCGGCATGCTGCGGCCCTAGCGCCAAACGATTTGCAAGCGGAAGACCGATCGGCTTGACTGTCGGCCGACCGCCGTTCGCATGTGGCATGAGCCAATGGGGGCCATCGTGGACTACGCCTACTTCACCATGCCGCTGCATCCGGTCGAGCGGAACTACACGACGACCCTGAAGGAAGACCGCGCCGCGATCGTGATGGCCGACCGGCTCGGCTTCGCCGAGGCCTATGTCGGCGAGCATGTCACCGACCGCGCCGAGACCATCACCGACTGCGCCACCTTCATCGCCTCGCTGATCGACGCGACGTCCAGGATCAGGCTCGGCACCGGCACGGTGAACCTGCCGAACAATCACCCGCTGCAGGTCGCCGCCACCATCGCCATGCTCGACCACCTGCTCGAAGGCCGCTTCATGTTCGGCATCAGCCCGGGCGGCCTGCTCTCGGACGCCGAGGCCTTCGGCAATCTCGACAACGACCGCACCGCCATGTTCGTCGAGGCGATCGACACGATCCTCGCGCTCTGGACCACCGAGCCGCCCTACGACATCAAGGGCAAGCACTGGTCGATCTCGACCAAGAAGACCTTCATCCCGGAGATCGGCCAGGGCATGGTGGTGCTGCCCTACCAGAAGCCGCACCCGCCGATCGTGGTCACCGTGGTCGCGCCGTTCTCGAAGGGCGTGATCGCGGCGGCCGAGCGCGGCTGGCTGCCGATCTCGGCCAATTTCCTGCAGCCCAAATGGGTGGCGAGCCACTGGCCGATGTATGCGCAGGGGCGCGAAAAGGCAGGCGCTGCGCCCGAGCCGAAGGACTGGCGCGTCGCGCGCAGCATCTTCGTCGCCGACGACGCGGCGACCGCTGCGCGCTACAGCAAAGGCCTCGACGGGCCGTACGCGCACTACTTCAAGTCGCTCATGCGCAAGCTGGTCGCCAATGGCCGCGCCGAGCTGTTCAAGACCGACCGCGCCATGCCCGACGAGGCGGTGACGCTCGAATTCGTGCTCGACACGCTGGTCATCGCCGGCACGGTCGACAGCGTGGTCGAGCAGCTCTTGGCGTTCCGCGAGGTGACCGGCGATTTCGGCATGCTCGTCTATGCCGGCCATGACTGGAAGGACGAAAAGCTCGGCCGCCGCTCGATGGAGCTGTTCGCGACCGAGGTGATGCCGCGGCTCAACCGCGCGATCGGCACAAGCGCCGTCGCGGCGGATTGAGCGCCGCAGGCACACGGCGATCGCTGCGATGACTGCGAGCACGCGTCCCCCCGTCGGCGTGGTCGGGCTCGGCATCATGGGCTCGGCGGTCTCGCCGAACCTGATCGCGGCCGGCTTTCCGGTGATCGGCTATGACCTGAGGCCCGAGGCGCGCGCAGCGCTCGAAGCGGCGGGCGGCAAAGCGGCAACCTCGCTCGCCGCGCTCGCCGCCGAAGCGCCGGTGCTGCTCTGCTTCCTGCCCACCGGCGACGCACTCGATGCGGTGGCGGGCGAGTTCGCCGCCTCGAACGCGCCGCCGCGCACCGTGATCGAGTGCAGCACGCTCGCGCTCGACGACAAGGAAAAGGCACGCGATACGCTCGAAGCCGCCGGCCATACCCTGCTCGACTGCCCGTTGAGCGGCACCGGCGCGCAGGCGCGCAACCGCGACCTCGTGGTACTCGGCAGCGGCGACCAAGCCGCGTTCGAGCGCTGCCGCCCCGTGTTCGACGGCTTCGCGCGCGTGGTGAAATATGTCGGGCCGTTCGGCAACGGCATGCGCATGAAGCTGGTTGCCAACCTGCTGGTCGCCGTGCACAACTGCGCCGCCGCCGAGGCGCTCACGCTCGCGCGCAAGGCAGGCCTCGACCCCAAGCTGGTGCAGGAGACGCTCAGGGAAGGCGCCGGCGGCTCGCGCATGTGGGACATCCGCGGGCCGATGATGGTCGAGCGGCGCTACACGCCGGCGACCATGAAGATCGACGTGTTCCAGAAAGACCTGTCGCTGATGACCGCGTTCGCGGCGGAGCTGCGCTGCCCCGCCCCGCTGCTCGACGCTGCGGCGAAGCTCTATGACGAAGCGGAAGCCGCCGGCCTCGGCGCGCAGGATTCGGCCGCCGTCTGCGCCGTGCTGGAGAAGAAGGCGGGGCTCTGAGGCGCGCCGCGACCGGCCCGTTTCACGATTGACCCGCGGCGGCGCGCGACCCGATAGTTCCTCATTGAACCATACATGAACCTCGGGAGGGGGCCGTGCGAAAGAGACCATGGGGCGCCGCCGCGCTGTCGGCGATCGTTTGCACGCTCTTCGTTCTGACTTTCGCTCCCACGCATGCGAACGGGGCGGACGCGAAGACCGAGGCCATCCGCAGCCTGCTCGACGAGACCGGCTCCATGGCGCTCGCCAAGCAGCTCTCGCAACAGGTGCTGCCCGAGGTCTGGAAGATGGTTCGGCAGCAGAACCCCGACATCTCGGACGATTTCGTCTCGGTGATGAACGAGGAATTCGACAGGACGTTCGACGAGAAGATCCCCGAGCTGTACGGGAAGATGATCGGCGTCTACGACGCCTATTTCACCGCCGAGGAGATCGACGGGCTGTTGGCGTTCTACAGGACAGACCTCGGCAAGCGGCTCATCGAGGTCACGCCGGCGCTCTCGACCCAGATCGTTTCCGTGAGCCAGGATTGGTCGGGCAACGTCCTGTGGCCGCTGGTCGCCGAACGGGTAGACGCCCGGCTGCGCGAGGCGGGCAACCAGTAAGGAAGCGAGGCGCTTCCTCTTATTTCCGTCATTGCCGGGCTTGACCCGGCAATCCATCGCGCAGCGGCACAGGCGTCGCTAGAAGACCAACCACAAAGACACCAAGGTACAAAGAGAGCCTTCCTTTGTGCCTTGGTGCCTTCGTGGTGAACATTCCTGGATTGCCGGGTCAAGCCCGGCAATGACGAAGAGAGAGGGTCGCACCGATAGTTGCCCACACCCAAATCGTCATGCCCCTCCCCCGGCTTGACCGGGGGATTGACCGGGGCATCCATCGTGCAGCGAGCGGGTTGCCGACATGGATGGCCCGGTCAAGCCGGGCCATGACGATTAACTAGAAAAAGGGCCGGCGACCACCGCTAAATTAGAAAGAACGCCGCCGCCCCGCCTACGCCGCCTTCTTCTTGCCCCAGAGCCTTTGGCTCGCGATCTTCGCGCCGTCGCGCAGCGCTTCGAGCTTGGCCCAGACCACGTCCTCAGCGATGAACTCGTAGCTCGCGAAGGTGCCGAAGCCGCAATCGGTGCCGGCGATGACGCGCTCCCTATCGCCGACCACCGCGACCGCCTCGCAGAGGCGATTCGCCACCACCTCGGGGTGCTCCAGATAGTTGGTGGTCACGTCGATCACGCCGGGGATCAAGAGCATGTCCTTCGGCAGCTTGTGCTTCTTGAAGGCGATCGTCTCGTGCTCGTGGCGCGGATTGCCGAGCGGGAGCGACAGCGCGCCGACCTTGGCCCGGTAGATGATCGGCAGGATGTCCTCGGCCGCCACGTCGTCCTGGTGCGGGCCGTTCCAGTTGCCCCAGCAGACGTGCAGCCGCACCCGGTCCCTCGGCACATCGGCGAGCGCGACGTTCATCGCCTCGATGTGCAGCTCGACCCGCTTGAGGAATTCCTTGAGCGTCTTGTCGCCGTACATGATGACGCGCTCCATGGCGAGGTCGGGCGCGTCGAGCTGCAGCACATAGCCCTGGGAGACGACGTAGTCGTATTCCTTCTTGAGCTCGCGCGCGATCGCCATGACGTAGTCGGCGTCGTCCCGATACGCCTTGTTCTTGGGCGCGCGCAGCATGGTGGTGGAGACGATGCCGGGCGAGGCCGCCGACATGAAGAGCTCGGCGAACTTGACGCCGGTGCGCTTGAGCGCGGCCTGCATGGCGGCGGCTTCCGCCTTGGCCTCGGTCAGCGCGTCGTCATAGTGGATCTCGCCGATCGCCTGGGGCGCGTTCCACACCTTGGCGAGCTCGTCCGAGATACCGATCTGCCGTTTGAAATAGTCGGCGAACTTCGGGAATTTCTGCATGTCGAGCGCGGGCTTGCGGCGCGATTCGCCGCCGAAGCCGGTCATGCGCTCCATCGTGTAGGTCGAGAAGCCGACGCGCGGCATCTCGCCGTCGTTCGCAATGTCGACCCCGGCCCCGGCCTGGAGCTTGAGCGTGAGGTCGAGCGCCTTGGCGATCTCGGCGTTGAGCTGGGCCTTGCTGTAGGGCTTCTTCTGCTCGCGCCGGACCAGCAGCTTGGAGAGCTTGGTGGGGCGCGGCAGGCTGCCGGTGTGGGTGGTGAGAATCCGCTTGGTGCTGTGCTTCATTGGCGCCTCCCCTGTGTGACGGGGAAATTAGCGAAGCACCCGCAGCCGCGCAATCGGCGGCACCAAAGGATCAGTCGATTCGAACGCCGCGCAGGCGCAGCGCGTTGCCGATTACGCTTACCGAAGAAAGCGACATGGCCGCCGCCGCGATGATCGGCGAGAGCAGCAGGCCGAAGGCCGGAAACAGCACGCCGGCCGCGATCGGCACCCCAGCCGTGTTGTAGACGAAGGCGAAGAACAGGTTCTGGCGGATGTTGCGCATGACGGCGCGCGACAGCCGCCGCGCCCGCACGATGCCGTTGAGATCGCCGCCGAGCAACGTGATGCCCGCGCTCTCGATCGCGACGTCGGTGCCCGAGCCCATGGCGATGCCGACATCGGCGGCGGCGAGCGCCGGCGCGTCGTTGACGCCGTCGCCGGCCATCGCGACCACCCGCCCCTCGCGCCTGAACCGCTCGACCACGGCGCTCTTCTGCTCGGGCAGCACCTCGGCCTCGACCGCCTCGATGCCGAGCCGGCGCGCCACCGCCTCGGCCGTGATCCGGTTGTCGCCGGTCAGCATGACGATGTGGAGGCCCGCCGCCTTGAGCGCCGCCAGCGCCTCGGGCGTGCTCGGCTTGACCGGGTCGGCGATCGCGATGACGCCGGCCGGCCTGCCGTCGATGCCGGCGAGGATCGCGGTCGCGCCGTCGGCGCGCAGTTCGTCGGCCCGCGCGCTCAGGGTATCGACCGCGATGCCCTCGGCTTCGAGGAAGCGCGCATTGCCGATCACGAGCCGGTGGCCCTCGACCGTGCCGAGCACGCCCTTGCCGGCCGGGCTGTCGAAACCGGCCGCCTCGGCGAGGCCGAGCCCGCGCGCCTGCGCCGCCTCGACGACCGCGCGCGCCAGCGGATGCTCGCTCGCCCGCTCGAGGCTCGCGGCGAGGCGCAGGAGTTCGCGCTCGTCCATGCCCTCGGCCGGCGCGAGCGTGGTCACTGCGGGCCTGCCCTCGGTCAGCGTGCCGGTCTTGTCGAGCACCAGAGTATCGACGCGCTCCAGCCGCTCCAGCGCCTCGGCGTTCTTGATCAGCACGCCGGCCTGGGCGCCGCGCCCGACGCCGACCATGATCGACATCGGCGTGGCAAGGCCGAGCGCGCACGGGCAGGCGATGATCAGCACCGAGACCGCCGCGACCAGGCCGTAGACCACGCTCGGCGACGGGCCCCACGCCGTCCAGCCGAGGAAGGCGAGCAGGGCGATGCCGACCACGGCCGGCACGAACCAGGCCGACACCAGATCGGCCAGCCGCTGGATCGGCGCGCGGCTGCGCTGCGCCTCGGCCACCATCTGGACGATGCGCGCCAGCACGGTGTCGCGGCCGACCTGCTCGGCCCGAATCACCAGCGCGCCGCTCCGGTTGAGCGTGCCGCCGATGACGCGGTCGCCGATGCCTTTCGTTACCGGCATGGATTCGCCGGTCACCATGGATTCGTCGAGCGCGGTGTGGCCGTCGATCACCGCGCCGTCGACCGGCACCTTCTCGCCGGGCCGCACCCGAAGCCGGTCGCCGACCGCAACCTGCTCGAGCGGGATCTCCGCCTCCGTGCCGTCGCGGGCGATGCGCCGCGCGGTCTTGGGCGCGAGGTCGATCAGCGCGCGGATGGCGCCGCCGGTGCGCTCGCGCGCGCGCAGCTCGAGCACCTGGCCGAGCAGGACGAGGACGGTGATGACGGCCGCGGCCTCGTAATAGACGCCGACGACGCCGTGCGCGGTATGGAAGCGCGCCGGGAAGACGCCGGGGGCAAAGGTCGCGGCCAAACTGTATAGCCACGCGACGCCGACGCCCATCGCGATCAGCGTGAACATGTTGAGGCGGCGCATCACGATCGAGCGGGCGCCGCGCACGAAGAACGGCCAGCCCGCCCACAGCACCACCGGCGTCGCCAGCGCGGCCTGCACCCAGACCGAGACGCGCGGCGGGATCACCGCGCTCCAATCGAAGGCATGCCCGCCCATTTCGAGCACGAGCACCGGCGCAGCGAGCGCGAGCCCGACCCAGAAGCGCCGCGTCATGTCGATCAGCTCGGCGTTGCGCTCGGCCGATGCGCTCGGCATCTCCGGTTCCAGCGCCATGCCGCAGATCGGGCAGCTCCCGGGCCCCTTCTGGCGGATCTCTGGGTGCATCGGGCAGGTATAGATCGCTCCCTCGGGCGCGGGCGTCGCCGCGGCTTCGCGCGCCAGATAACGCTCGGGCGATGCCTCGAACTTGGCGCGGCAGCCGGCTGAGCAGAAGTAGTAGGTGCGGCCGGCATGCGCGGCGCGATGCGCGGTCTTGTGCGGATCGACGCTCATGCCGCACACCGGGTCCTTCGCCAAGTGGCCGCCCGCGGCGGCGCCCTCGTGGTGATGGCAGCGGTGATGATGGTGGCCGTCCGGCTTCGCCCGGTCGTGCGCTGCGTCGGTCATGTCGTCTCTGAGGCTTGATACCAATACCCGGTAAGGGTATATAGGCGATCATGGACGACGAGGTCAAGGCGGCGTGCAGAAAACGCCTGAGCCGGATCGAGGGCCAGGTGCGCGGCCTCGCCCGCATGGTCGAGGAAGAGCGCTACTGCATCGACATCGTGACGCAGATCGCCGCGGTGCGCGCGGCGCTGCGCCGCGTCGAGGAAGAGCTCCTGCGCCAGCACGTCGCGCACTGCGTGGAGCACGCGATCGAGAGCGGCGATCAGGCCGAGCAGCGCAAGAAGGTCGCCGAGCTGATGGCGGTGTTCGCGCGGACGGATCGCTGAGCCGCATTGCAGTGCAGCGAGAAGCACGGCTGCGCCGGCCGAGGAATCATTTGTCATCGAAACTGGCGATCCGTCATACTGCGGGCCGCCCGCACGGAAACGCCCCCTCTTGTAACCGGCGTGTTGGAGGACCGCGGGCCAATTCATGGGAGGAGGTTCAGTGTTCACATCGTCGATGAAGAAACTCGCCTTGGGCGTCGCCGCCAGCGCCATCGCCCTCGGCCTGATCGTCGGCGGCGTCGCCAGCAAGCCGGCGAACGCCGAGGAAACCTACAATCCGGAATGCTTCGCGCCCGATGCGCGCAGCAAAAAGGTGATCCAGTATCCGGCCAAGGAAGGCCCCTACCGGCTAGCGCTTGCCAACGGCTTCGTCGGCAACAGCTGGCGCATCCAGATGATCCAGAGCCTCAAGGCGTGGGCGGCGCGGCCCGAGAACGCCAAGGACATCAAGGAGCTCAAGGTCGTCTCGACCGGCACCGACGTGGCCGCCCAGATCGCGGCGATCGACAACATGATCGCCGCCGGCTTCGACGCGATCTTCTTCATCGCGGTCAACCCGACCGCCTTCGAGCCGGTGATCAAGCGCGCCGAGCGGGCGGGCGTCGTGCTCGTGCCGTTCGACAACGTGATCGACAGCGACAAGGTCGTCATCATCAACGAGCCCCAGATCCCGTTCGAGGAGGTCAAGGCCCAATACATCCTCGACCACATGGCGGAGAAGAAGGGCAAGGTGCTCGAAGTGCGCGGCCTGCCGGGCAACTCGGTCGACCGCGACCGCTCGATCGGCATGCACAACGTGTTCGACAAGGTGCCGGAGATCGAGGTGATCACCGTGGTCGGCAATTGGGACGACGGCACGACGCAGAAGGTGGTGACCGACGCGCTGAACACCCACGGCCAGTTCGCCGCGTTCGTCCCGCAGCACGGCACGACCGGCCTGATGAACGCGCTGATCGCGGCCAACCATCCGAAGGTGCCGATCGGCGGCGGCGGCGAGAATGGCTCGCTGCGCATGATCAAGGAAGGCGGCTGGACGTCGATCAGCCGGGTCCAGACCCCAGCCTTGTCGGCGGTCGCCGCCAAGGCCGCCGTCGCCCTGCTGCAGGGCCACCCGCTGCCGCAGCTGGTCGGCCTGCCGATCCCGACGCTCACGACCGAGGATCTGGTGGACGGCAAGACCTACTTCTCCAACGCGCCGGACAATTTCCAGGCGGGCGCCGATATTCCGGCCTGCGACATCGTCCTGCCGCTCGAGGAGCTGCTCCAGCAGTCGCCTGACAACACCTGATCCAGGCCGGCTGTGACCGACTGGGCGCCGCCGGGCTCGATGTTCGGGCCCGGCGGCCCCGTTCCGCAGAGATCGCTTTCTCATCCTCGAGGACCGGCTCGCCGCCATGAGCCGCAGGGTTTGCCGTGACTGAAGCACCCCGAACGCCGTTCTGGCGCATGAGTGGAATCACGAAGCGCTATGGCGGCGTGACCGCGCTCGACAATGTCGACTTTCAGTCCGAGCGCGGCTCGATCCACGCCGTGCTCGGCGAGAACGGCGCCGGCAAGTCGACGCTCATCAAGATCATCTCGGGCGTGGTGCGCCCCGACGCCGGCGAGATGGCGCTCGAGGGCAAGCCGGTCTCGTTCGCCGATCCGCTGGATGCCGTCCGTCACGGCATCGCCTGCGTGTTCCAGGAGCTGTCGCTCCTGCCCGACCTCTCGGTCGCCGACAATATCTGCATCACCGACCCGCCCGGCCGCTACGGCTTCATTCACCAGCGCCGCCAGCGCGCCCGCGCCGAAGAGCTTCTCGCGCGGGTCGGCTGCGCCGACATCAACCCGCGCCGCCATCTGAGCGAGCTGCCGCTGTCGCGCCGCCAGATGGTCGAGATCGCGAAGGCGCTCGGTCGCGAGCCGAAAATCCTCATCCTCGACGAGGCGACCTCGGCGCTCACCGCGGCCGACGTCGAGAAGGTCTACGCGATCCTCAGGAGCCTGCGGGATCAGGGCCTCTGCATCCTCTACATCTCGCACCGCATGCACGAGATCGAGGCGCTGGCCGACACCTGCTCGGTGTTCCGCAACGGCCGCCACATCGAGACCTTCGCCGCCAACAGCAAGAGCCACGACGAGATCGTCCAGCTCATGATCGGGCGCGAGATCAGCCACGTCTTCCCCGAGAAGCCGGCGGCGGAGCCGGCCGGCGAGCCGGTGCTCGACGTCCAGGGCCTGAGCTGGGCCGACCGGCTGCATGGCATCTCGATGAGCGTGGGCAAAGGCGAGATCGTCGGCCTCGGCGGCCTCGACGGCCAGGGCCAGCGCGAGTTCCTGCTCGCGCTCTTCGGCGTGCTGCGCGGCGTGTCGGGCAAGGTTCTGCTCGACGGGCGGCCGGTCCATATCGGCTCGCCCGCGCAGGCGAAGAGCCGCCGCTACGGCTTCGCGCTCATCCCGGAGGATCGCAAGAACGAAGGCCTCATGCTGCCCATGTCGGTCGGCGACAACATGACGATCGCGGCGCTCGACAGGCTGACCCATCACTTCGTGGTCAAGCGCAGCGAGGAGCGCGCCCATATCGACGACATGGTGCGCCAGCTCCAGATCAAGGCCGGCAACATCGCCGATGCGGTGGCCGGCCTCTCTGGCGGCAACCAGCAGAAGGTGGTGATCGCCAAATGGCTGATGACCGAGGCGCGGCTTCTCCTGCTGATGGACCCGACGCGCGGCATCGACGTCGGCACCAAGCAGGAGATCTACCGCCTGCTGCGCCGCCTTGCCGATTCGGGCGTCTCGATCGTGTTCTACACGACCGACTATGACGAGCTGATCGGCATGTGCGACCGCGTGCTGATCTTCTACGACGGCAGCATCATCCGCACGCTCGAAGGCGCGGACATCACCGAGCACAATATCGTCTCGAGCGCGCTCAACCTGGTGCGCGACGAAGACGCCGCACCCTCGCAGGCGGCGGCCGGGGGCTCCGAATGACCACGGACCTGCTGCTCCGGCTGCGCTACAACAGCGGGCCGCTGTTCGCGCTCGCCGTCTTCCTCGCCATGTTCATCGTCTTCCTCAGCCTGCACCCGCGCGGGCTGTCGGTCTACGTCATGACCACCGCCGGCAATCAGGGCTTCGGCCTTGCGCTCGTCGCCATGGCGCAGACCGTCGCGGTGCTGACCGCGGGGCTCGACCTCTCGGTCGGCTCGGTGCTGGCGCTCTCCAACTGCCTGGCCTCGGCGCTGGTCAGCGGCTCGCCCGGCGAGATCGTCCTCGGCATCGTGCTCGTTCTCCTGTGCGGCGCGGGCTGCGGCCTGCTCAACGGACTGATCATCGTGTTCGGCCGCATCCAGCCGCTGATCGCGACGCTCGCGACCGGCGCGGTCTATCTCGGCCTCGCGCTCGTCATCCGCCCGATTCCAGGCGGCTCGGTGGACGAGGCGCTCTCCGAGGCGCTCACCTACGAGACCTTCGGCGTGGTGCCGACCTCGCTCCTCATCCTGCTCGGCATCGTTCTGCTCGTCTGGCTGCCTTACAAGAACTCGAAGCTCGGCCGCGGCGCCTATGCGGTCGGCACCTCCGAGCAGGCGGCGCTGCTCTCGGGCGTGCGGGTCGGCCGCGCCAAGATCGCGGCCTACACGCTCAGCGGCGTGTTCGCGGCGACCGGCGGCCTCTACATCAGCTTCCAGACCTTGAGCGGCGACGCGCTGATCGGGCCGTCCTACACGCTCAACTCGATCGCCGCCGTGGTGATCGGCGGCACCTCGCTGTTCGGCGGCGTCGGCGGCGTGGTCGGCTCGATCTTCGGCGCCTACATCCTGCGCACGATCAACGGGCTGCTCTTCTTCGCGGCGGTGCCGCCGCTGGCGCAGCCGCTGTTCGAGGGCATCGTGCTCCTGGTCGCGGTCGGCCTCGGCGCGCTCCGCGTGCTCAAGATCAGGAACCGGCTGGAGCTTCTGGCATGACGGCGGTGCTCAGCGTGCTCCGGCGCATCGACCGCTCGGTCTTCATCCTGGCGGCGGCGATCGTCCTGCTCCTGGTCGGGGGCAGCTTCTACATGTCCGAGTTCCTGACCGTCCACTACCTGCTGCAGCAGCTCCACGTCGCGACCTTCCTCGGCATCGTTGCGACCGGCGCGATGGTCGTCATCCTGCTCGGCCACATCGATCTCTCGGTGCCCTGGGTGCTGACCGTCTCGGCCATGATGGCGACCTCCATCTCCAGCCTCGGCGGCTGGGCCTCGGCCTTCGCGATTCCCTCGGGCCTCGCGGTCGGCGTGCTGATCGGGCTGATCAACGGGCTGATGGTCGCCTATATGCGGGTGCCCTCGATGATCATCACGCTCGGCGTCAACGCCGTGCTGCTCGGCCTTGCGGTGCTCTATACCGGCGGCTTCGCGCCGCAGACCAAGGCCTCCGAGGTCATGCTGCTGCTCGGCCAGAAGCGCAGCTTCATCGGCATCCCAAACATGGTCTATGTCTGGATCGTGGTCGCCGCCGCGGTCGTCTTCATGCTCAGGCGCACGCCGCTCGGCCGCCACATCTACGCGATCGGCAACCGCGAGCGCGCCACCTATCTCTCCGGCGTCAACACGAGGCGCGTGCTGATCATCTGCTTCATGATCGCCGGCTTCTGCAGCGCGCTCGGCGGCGTGATGCTGTCGGGCTACGTCAACCAGTCCTACCAGGCGATGGGCGACCCCTATCTGCTGCCGGCGATCGCCGCGGTGGTGCTCGGCGGCACCAACATCCTCGGCGGCCGCGGCACCTATCTCGGCACGATCGGCGGCGTGCTGGTGATCACGCTGCTGCAGAGCATGCTCTCGGTCATGCAGATGCAGGAATCCGGCCGGCAGATCATCTATGGCGCGGTGATCATCGCCATGCTGCTGCTGCACGGGCGGAGCGGCAAGCTGGCGAGCGCCTGAGCCAGCCCTAAGCCCTGACGCCGCGCACCGCCCAGGCGCTCGCGGTCATCGAGCGCGACCCGTCCGGCGCGCCGGCGAGATAGGCGTCGCGCACCAGCGTCTCGAGCCGCGCCCGCTCGTCGTCGCGCAGGCCGACCACGTAGCGGCCGACCGGGCCCTGGCCGCCGAGCAGCGGCTGCCAATAGTCGTCGAAGCCCGCATAGTCCATGCGCACCGTGATCGAGCGTTCCGAAACATCCGCGAGGCTTGCCTCGCGCCATAGCGCGGCGAGGCCGCCCGCGCGTGCCAGGCCGTGGGAGAACAGGCGGCCGCGCAGCGCCGCGGCGGCGGGATCGACCACCGCGGCGGTGTCCCAGAACAGCCGCTGGTAGACCAGCCCGCCGCCGAAGTCCCAGACGTTCGCGGCGACCACCCCGCCGCGCCGCGTCACGCGGATCATCTCGGCGAGCACCGCGGCCGGCTCGGCGACGAAGGTGAAGACGAGCTGCGCGAGGCACGATGCGAACGCGCCGTCGGCATGCGGCAGATGCGCGGCATCGCCGACCTCGAAGCGGACGGCGGCATCGGCAGCGCGCGAGCGCGCGAACGACACATAGGGCAACGCCCGGTCGAGCCCGACGACGACCGGGCAGCTTGCCTGCCTCGCGATAACGAGCGCCAAGCTGCCGGTGCCGCAGCCGAGGTCGAGCGTCGGGCCGTCCTCCGGGATCGCGGCAAAGGCGAGGAAACGCGTTGCCAACGCCTGCGTCCAGCGGCCGAGGAAGCGCTCATAGGCCGCGCCGTCATCGGCGTGATAGCCGAAAGGCAGAGCAGCCACCCCGCGCTTACCGCCGGGCTCGGCGCGAAGCGGCCGGCGTGCCGCTCATTCCGCGGCCGGCGTTACCACGACGCTGAGCTCGGCCTCCGCCGCGTCGCTGATCTGCACGACGAACGGCGCGGCGACGAGGTTGAAGCGCACGCTCTTGCGCACCGGGCAGTCCTTCTCGCCCGTGAAGTCCTCCGAGGCGACCAGCGCGCCGTTCTGCACCACGTCGATCCAGGCATGCTTCGAGACCGAGACCTGATAAAGGCCGGCCTCGGCCGGCGCCGGCAGCGTGACCGCGCCGCCGAACCACGTCTCGTTCACGGCCTCCCGCTCGGGCGGCAGGGCGAAGCGCGCGGTGCCGCCGGGCTCGAGCGCGAGGCGGAACGCGCTGCCGATGCCGCTCTCCCAGCGCGCCTCGGGGCTCGCCTGCACCGCGCCAGCCGGCTCCTTGAGAAGATCCGTCTCGCGTTCGAGCGGCCAGGCGTATCGCGCGCACGGCTCGCCCTCGCCGAGGTTGCTCGCGGCGGCCGGCGAGGCAAGCGACGCGCAAAGCCCGAGCGCCATGACCACGGCGGCCAGGGCGCCGGCCATCGGGCGGTTCCGCCGCGTCGGCATCCGTATCGCCGGTCGGTTCGTCATTTCCTCTCCCCGATCGGCGGCCTACGGCACCGCGATCATGACGTCGGTCGACTTGATCACCGCCTCCACCTCATCGCCGATATCGAGGCCGAGGTCATCGACGGATTCGACAAAGATCGCCGACACGACGCGCTGGCCGCCGGAGAGCTGGAGCTCGACCTGGGCCATCACGGCGCCGCGCTTGATGTCGGTTATCCTTCCCTTCAGGTGGTTCCTCGCGCTGATCTTCACTGCCCCCTCCTTGCATCGAGCGGCACGGCCTCGACGTATTCCATAGGATATTTTGACGATGGACGTACGGCAAGCGCCCGCTCGCGTCACGCCGCGGCGACCGAGGCCGGGCGTCGCGGAAACCCCGGATGGTGGACGCGCGCCCTGCCGCGCCCCGCATTGGGCCACGCTCCGGGGCGGCGGTTCGTGTTACGCTGGCCGCCTCGATTCTCCGCGGCCGGCGGCGCTTGGCGGCGTGGCCGGCCCGGCAGCTTCATGCGAGGGGGAAGGATGCCCAGGAGAAGAACCCAACCGTCGGCGCCGGCCGCCGGAGGCCTTGCGCTCAGCCTCCGCCTGCGCCTCGGCAACCGGAACGTGCTCGGCCCGGGCAAGATCGCGCTGCTGCAGAGCATCGCCGAGTGCGGCTCGATCACCGGCGCGGCCAAGCAGCTCGGCATGTCGTACCGGCGCGCCTGGCTCCTGGTCGATGCCATGAACGAGAGCTTCAAGGCCCCGCTGGTCGCCTCCAGCCATGGCGGCCTGCATGGCGGCGGCGCCACGCTCACCGACGAGGGTGAGGCCGTGCTGCGCCATTTCCAGGCCATCGAGCGGAAGGCGCAGATGAGCGCCCGCGACGACAAGCGCGCCATCGAGCGGCTGATGCGCGCCGCCGGCTAGACGGCGAGGCACCTCCCCGCCCGCACCCTGCCGAAGGCTTGGCGCTTGACAACCTTGCCGGGCGCAATCGTATAGTCCCGCTCGACGTATTCCTATAAACATAACGTATACGCTCGGGAGACGACGATGCGCCTGCTCAGCTCGATTCTGCCGAACCGCCGCCGGATGTTCATCGCCGCGCTGCTCGCGTTGCTAGCGGTGCCGGTACTGGCGCCCGCCGCACGCGCCGACGACGTCGCGGTCGCAGTTGCCGCCAACTTCCTCGAGCCGCTCAAGGGCCTGCAGGACGGCTTCACGAAGGCGACCGGGCACAAGCTCAAAATCAGCCCCGGCTCGACCGGCGAGCTCTACAACCAGATCAAGAACGGCGCGCCGTTCGACGTCTTCCTCGCCGCCGACCAGAAGCGGCCGCAGGCGCTCGAGGAGGAGGGGCTCGCGGTCCAGGGCAGCCGCTTCACCTACGCCATCGGCAAGCTCGTGCTGTGGAGCGCCGACAGCAAGCTGATCCAGGGCGACGGCACCGAGATCCTGAAGGCCAACCAGTTCAGGCAGCTCTCGATCGCCAACCCGAAGACCGCGCCCTATGGCGCGGCCGCGGTCGAGGCGCTCACCAAGCTCGGCCTCTACGAGACGCTCGAGCCCAAGCTGGTGCAGGGCCAGAGCATCTCGCAGGCCTACCAGTTCGTGGCGCTCGGCAGCGCCGAGCTCGGCTTCGTCGCGCTCTCGCAAATCCGCTCGATCACGCCCGGCGAGGCGTCGCCCGGCAGCGCCTGGGTGGTGCCGCAGGAGCTCTACACGCCGCTCCTGCAGGACGCCGTGCTGCTCGAGCGCGGTGCGGAGAACCCGGCCGCCACTGCCCTGATCGACTACCTCAAGAGCGCGGAAGGCAAGGCCGCCATCGAGGCCTATGGCTACGGCATCTCGCCCTAGGTAGCAAACCCGGGCGCGCGGCGCATGTCCGGCTGCTATCCTTCAAGCCACTGTGAGCTTCGACCCCAGCCCGATCTGGCTTACCCTCGAGCTGGCGGCCGTCTCGGTCGCCGTGCTCCTGGTGCTCGGCACGCCGCTCGCCTGGTGGCTGGCACGCACGCGCTCGGCCTTCAAGGTGCCGATCGAGGCGGTGATCGCGCTGCCGCTGGTGCTGCCGCCGACCGTGCTCGGCTTCTATCTCCTGGTGCTGCTCGGCCCGCTCGGGCCGATCGGCAAGTTCTGGCTCGACATCACCGGCACCACCATCACCTTCTCGTTCGGCGGACTGGTGGTCGCGACCGTGGTGCATTCGCTGCCCTTCGTGGTGCAGCCGCTGCAGGGCGCGTTCGAGGCGGTCGGCCGCACGCCGCTCGAGGCCGCGGCGATGCTGCGCGCCCGCCCGCTCGACCGCTTCTTCACGGTCGCCTGCCCGCTCGCGAAGAGCGGCTTCATCACCGGCGGCGTGCTCGGCTTCGCGCACAGCCTCGGCGAGTTCGGCGTGGTGCTGATGGTCGGCGGCAGCATCCCGGGCAGGACCAAGGTGGTCTCGATCGCGATCTACGAGCATGTCGAGAGCATGGAGGTCGAAACCGCGCACGCGCTCGCCGGCGGGCTCCTCGCCTTCTCCTTCCTGGTGCTGCTGGTGGTCTACCTGGTCAACCGGCGCTTCAACCTGCGCCGCGACGAGCACCCGGCGCGATGAACCGGCTCGCGCTCGACGTCTCGCTCTCGCTCGGCGCGCTGTCGTTGAGCGCCGATCTCGATACCCCGCTCGCCGGCGTCTCGGCGCTGTTCGGCCCGTCGGGCAGCGGCAAGACCACGCTGCTGCGGGTCATCGCCGGGCTCGAACGCGGCGCAACGGGTGTGGTCCGCTTCGACGAGGAGACCTGGCAGGACAGCGCACGCGGCATCTTCGTGCCGCCTCATGCGCGCCGCGTCGGCATGGTGTTCCAGGACGCGCGGCTGTTCGCCCACCTCTCGGTCGAGGCCAATCTGCGCTACGGCTTCCGCCGCACACCCGCGGCCGAGCGCAAGCTGCTGCCCGGCGAGGTGATCGAGGTGCTCGGGCTCGAGCCGCTGCTCTCCCGCCGCGTCGTCCACCTGTCTGGCGGCGAGCGCCAGCGCGTCGCGATGGGGCGCGCGATGCTCGCCAATCCGCGCCTGCTCCTGATGGACGAGCCGCTCGCCTCGCTCGACGAGGCCAGGAAGCAGCAGATCCTCCCCTATATCGAGCGGCTGGTCGAACGCTTCCGGCTGCCAGTGATCTATGTCAGCCACGCGATCGACGAGGTGCTCCGCCTCGCCGGCCAGGTCGCCTTCATGGCGCATGGGCGGATCGCGGCCTACGGCCCGCTCAACGAGGTGACGCAGCGGCTCGACCTGCGCGAATACACCGGCCGGCTCGATGCCGGCGCGGTGATCGCCGCGCGCGTGCTCGACCATGACGAGCCGAACGGCATCACCCGGCTCGCCTTCTCGGGCGGCACGCTGATCGGCCCGCGCATCGACCTGCCCAAGGGCGCGCCGGTCAACGTGCTGGTCCGCTCGCGCGACGTGGCGCTCGCGCTGCAGCCGCCGCACGACACCAGCATCCTCAATATCCTCAGAGGCCGCGTCGTCTCGGTCAGCGACGACGAGGGGCCGCAGGCGCACGTCATGCTCGATGTCGGCGTGCCGCTCTGGGCGCGCATCATGAAACGCTCGGTGAGGGAGCTCGGCCTCCAGGAAGGCAAGACGGTGTATGCGCTGATCAAGGCGGTCGCGGTCGACCGGCGCAGCATCGGCCGGCCGACCGAGATGGACCGGGCGCTCGAGTCGTAAGGGTTCTCCCGCCTCGGCAGAAGGGGTTCTCGACCGGGGCATCACATCGCGGTCAGCCGGCCGGAGGGCCGAAGGTCGCGGGGTGTCGGATCACCGGCGCTGCCGCCCGTACTGACCACGCTTCCAGTAACAAAAGAATCACTTCGGATCGCCACGCAGCGTTCCGAGGAGGGGGTCTCGCAATGAATATGACGACGCGTGTCCGCGGTCCGATCGCCAGGCTGGGCGCGATCGGGCTCATTCTCAGTTCCGCCAGCATCGTCGCCATCTCGCCGGCGCGTGCCGACGAGGTCGACGAGCTGCGCGCCGAGGTGAAGCAACTGCGCGAGGAGATCGCCATCCTGCGCTCCGTGGTCCAGCAGAACACGCAGGACGTGGACCAGCTCGCCGCAAAGCCGAAGGCGCCGTCGCGCATGGTCAGCTCGGACAACGACAACGTCTCGCTCAAGCTGTCGGGCCAAGTCAACCGCATGCTGCTCTATGCCGATGACGGCGACCAGTCGAACATCTTCAACGCCGACAATGATTTCTCGTCGACCCGCATCCAGTTGCAGGGCCGCGCCAAGCTGTCGGACGATCTCACGGTGAGCGCGATGGTCGAGACCGAATTCGAATCGAACTCGACCGACCGCGTCCAGATCCAGCAGGATCGCGCCGACAACACCAACGCGACGTTCCGCGAGCGACGCCTCGAGGTCTTCGCGGACAGCGCCTCGCTCGGCCGGCTCTCGATCGGTCAGGGCAGCATGGCGAGCGACGGTGCGGCCGAGACCATCCTGTCCGGCACCAGCGTCGTCGCGGGCTCGAAGATCGAAGCCTATGGCGGGCGCATCCTGTTCCTGCGCGAGGACAACCATGCGAGCTCGGGGCGCAGCATCGTCAACCTGTTCAGCAACCAGGATGGCGTGCTCGACGATCGCATCCGCTACGACTCGCCGAACTTCGCCGGTTTCGTCGGTTCCACGTCCTATGCCGACGGCGATCGCTGGGATGCCGTGCTGCGCTACGGCAACAAGTTCAAGTTCGGCGAGATTCAGGGCGCCGCCGGCTATTTCGACACGCGCTCGACGGGGACGCCGGGCTCGGTGGTCGGCGGCAGCACCATGATGGCGTCGGTCGCCTACGAAGCCCCGTTCGGCACCAACATCCAGGGCGCCTATTCGGAGCAGGACTTCGAGCAGCGCGGGCGGAACAGCGCGAACTACTGGTGGCTCATGCTCGGCCAGGACATCGACCTGATCGATCTCGGCCAGACCGCCTTCTCGATCGCGTATGCGCACAGCCAGGACCAGGCGATCAACGGTTCGTCGGGCGATTTCTGGGGCATCGCGGCCATGCAGGAGATCAAGAAGGCCGCGACGCAGATCTATTTCGCGTTCGGCCAGTTCGACGCCGAGCTGCCAGGCAACCCCAACGTCGAGCTGGAGCCGATCACCTTCGCAGGCCTCGGCGCGCGGGTGAAGTTCTGATATCGGCTGGAGCGTGCACGCACCGATGGCCGTCTACACCTCAATCGTCATGCACGGATCAACTCCGCGCATGACGAAGAGGGGTGAAGGCCGCAGCGGCGGCAGCTTACACTCAATTCGTCATGCCCCGGCTTGACCGGGGCATCCATGTCGGCAGCGCGCTCGCTCAACGATGGATTGCCCGGTCAAGCCGGGCAGTGACGCTGAAGAGAAAAAAGATAGAGGAAGAAAAGAATGCCTCGGCGGCTCAGTCGCAGGCGCCGCCGAGCAGGCCGCTCTTGAGGTCTTCGTTGGGCGGCTCGGGCCCGAGCCAGATCGACAGGAAGGCGACCGCGAAATCGGCGCCTTCGATGGTGCCGGCGGCCGCGCCGTTCATCTCGACGGTTACGCCTTTTTGCGGATCGTTGGCGAAAGCGAGCGAATCGCCTTCCTTGAAATCGGTCATCATGGCGTTGAGCGCGTCGATGCGCGGGCGCAGCTCGTCGGGGATGACGCCGGTCGCCTTCTCGAAGCCCTCGGTGAACGCATCCTTGATGTCCGAGGCATCGAGGTCGCGCAGGAAGCGCAGCGCGAGCCGCCAGGGCTGGTTGCTGCCGAGGATTTGGCCGGCATCGCCGGTGGCCTGGCTCAGATAAAGCCCGGCGACATAGACCTTGACCTTGAGGAAGGTCGCCTTGCGCAGGCCCATGCCGTTGAGCACGAGCGCCGTCCCGCCGACCGTCGCCTGGTCGGGGAGCTGCACCCCGCGGCATTCGGCGCCGAGCGCCGGCGCCGCGAGCGCCGGGGGGAGCGACAACGCGGCGAGCAAGGCCAGAAATCGTACGCCTTTGAACAAGGGAAACGCTCCTGTCTCCAGGCCGAGCTTTCGAGCAGGGCCGCCTTCTTGGCCGGGCCGGGGCACGATCCGATCGGGTTGCTTCAACCTGATCGGCGAATCGCGCTCTAACTCGTTAAAGCAAAGCATGATTCGCTCCGGTGCCCAAGGCAAGCCTCGCCCGCCCGAACGGCCGGCTGCATGTCAGCCTGCTCTCCCTATCGATCCCCTAAAGAATAGGGTTAGGACGGCGGCCCGGGATTGATCCGGGTCAAGGCGCGGCCTGCAACGGAACCCTAACAACACTGGATGTCGGGAGGCGTTCCCCGGCCGTCATGCTTCAAGCAAAGGGACGTGCCGATGCTGAGCTATGAGGATTGCCTCGGCCTGTGCGAGCTGACCGAGGAGGAGATCGAGGCGATCGCGGAGCACGAGCACCTGCCGGCGATCGTGGCGGCGGAGTATGCCAGCTATCTGTGCCACGCGCCGAACGGCGAGGCGCACATCAAGCGCATCATCCTCGACGACATCGCAGCTGCAAAGGCGCGCGGCGACGCCAGGCACGCGCTCGCGCTCAAGCTGGTGCTGCGGCATTTCGTCGAGCATCACCCGGCGAAGGCGAAGAAGCGCCGCACCACGCCGACGCCGGCCTAGCTCAAGCACGATGCTGCGCAGGATAATTAGTCAACCGCCCTCAAGCAGCGAAGCGATAGGGCAAACAAAAACAGCGGACGGGGTACCCAACCGCCCTCAAGCAGCGAAGCGGTAGGGCAAAATCAGTGAGCCAGATATTCGGGCCCGATCGGCACCACCCCGCTCAAGCCCGGCCCGCTCCACTTGACCTGGAGCCGCCAGCTCCCCTTGCGCTGGTAGAAGTAGATCTTGATCGGGTGCCAGCCGGCTTCCGTCACGGTCACCGAAACCGGCCCGACATCGCGGTCGGGTGCCACGTCCTTGTCCTCGAGCACGAGCTTGTCGTCGATCAGGAGCCTGATGCTGTCGTTGATGCGCGCGGAGATCTGGTACGTGCCGGCCTCCGGGAATTTGAGATAGCCGGTCAGCACGGCGCCGACGAACTTGCCGTGGTTCGCGGTGAGCACCTTCGCGCCTTCGCCACCGCGATTGTCGAGCGAAAGAACCGGCGTGCCGGGATTGGGGTTGCCGGTGTCGATGCGCTCGACGATCGGGTCGATATTGTCGTGGTCGGCGAAGGTGTACTTGATCGCGAGGCCGGGCTCGGCCGGCTCGGCCGCCATTGCCGCGCCCGGCCAGCCGAGCGCAACGCCGCACAGGCAAAGCGCGGCCATAAGTGCGCGCGGCCGGAAGAACGGCGGCGGGTCGGCCGGGACGGCGCGACGGCTTGGGCTGGACATCGGAGGACTCCCCATGCAAGTGGCGGGCAGCGGCACGGATGGTCGCCTGCCGGAAGCCGCCCCGCAATGGCGTTGACGCCCTGGAGCGGTGAATTCCTCGTTATCGGCCGCTCTCTCGCAGTCTTTGCCGGCGAGCGGCTTCATTCGGTAACATCCGGGCGGGGCCGGGAGCTGGAACCGGCCGGCCCACACCGCAACCACGCATCCAGGGGGATCTCGCATGGCGTTCAGCGACTATGACAAATACGACGGCGTCGGGCTGGCGGAGCTGGTACGGAAGAAAGAGGTCACCGCCCGCGAGGTGATCGACGAGGCGATCCGCCGGGCCGAGGCGGTCAACCCGAAGCTGAACTTTCTCACGCACAAGGCCTACGACATCGCCCGCAAGGCCGCGGACGACCCCAAGCTGCCGGACGGCCCGCTCAAGGGTGTGCCCTGGCTGGTCAAGGACCTGGCGACCGGCTGGGAGGGCCAGCCGGTGACCAATTGCTGCCCCTATTTCAAGGGCCTGGTCACGCCGTTCGATTCCGAGACGGTGCGCCGCCTGAAGGCCGCCGGCATGATCCCCTTCGGCAAGACCACCTCGCCCGAGATCGGCTGGGCGATCTCCACCGAATCCTCGATGTTCGGCATCACGCGCAATCCCTACGACCCGGAGCGCACGCCGGGCGGCTCGAGCGGCGGCTCGGCCGCGGCGGTCGCGGCGCGCGTGCTGCCGGCGGCCGAGGCGTCCGACGGCGGCGGCTCGATCCGGGTGCCGGCCTCGAACAGCGGCCTGCTCGGCCTCAAGCCGTCGCGCGGGCGCATCAGCCTCGCGCCGGCGCTCTGCGACTTCTGGTATGGCGGCGCGACCTTCCTCGGCGTGACGCGCACGGTGCGCGACACCGCGACCCTGCTCGACGTGACCGCCGGCCCGCTGCCCGGCGACCCCTACCAGGTCGCGCCGCCCAAGCGGCCCTATGTGCAGGAGGTCGGCGCCGACCCCGGCAAGCTCAGGATCGCGCTCGTCACCGATGCGCCGGAGCACGGCACGCCGGTCGAGCCTGAGGTCAAGCAGGCGGTGCTCGATGCCGGCAAACTGCTGGAGAGCCTCGGCCACAAGGTCGAGCCGCAGCCGGTGCCCTATGATTTCTGGCCGCTCTACAAGGTCTACACCGCGATGACGGCGGTGCAGACGGCGGGCTGGTTCGCCGCCTCGGCCACGCTCCTCGGCCGCGAGGCGACGCGCGAGGACATGGCGCCGCTCTACTGGACGATGATCTACAAGGGCCGCAGCTATTCCGGCATCGATCATTCGAACCAGGTCGAGACCATCCGTCAGATGAGCCGGGCGATCATCACCAAGATGGCGGCGTTCGACGCCTGGCTGACGCCGACCGTGCCGATGCTGCCGCGCACCCACGGCTATTACGACATGACGCTCGACGTCGACGAATACGACGACACGCGCATGGGGCCGGATTGCTGCTTCACCTCGCCGTTCAACGCCTCGGGCCTGCCCGCGGTCTCGGTGCCGATGAGCCTGAGCAAGGGCGGGCTGCCGATCGGCGTGCAGTTCGTCGGGCGCGACTGCGACGAGGCGACGCTGATCCGCATCGCCGCGCAGATCGAGCAGGCGCGGCCCTGGATCGACCGCAAGCCGAAGGTGATGAGCTAGCCTGGCGGGGCCGCCACGGACCGCCGGGCGACCCCCGCTCGACAGCGCGGCCGGGCTCGCATACCCTTTGGCTCCGATCCCAGCCGTCCGCCGGCCCCGCAGAACCACACGGCGCGACGCGCCCCGGAAACGTCGGAGGGAGGATCGCGTGCCGTCATGGGTCGCCTTGTCTGGCGGGCGTTCGGCCCGCGGGTTGGCTTGGCTGGCCGCCCTCGCCGCCCTCTGCCCCGCCGCGGCGCTCGCGCAGGACGCCGCGCCTACCGGCCCCGACAGCGGCGACACCGCCTGGATGATCGTCGCCACCGCGCTCGTGCTGCTCATGAGCATACCGGGCGTCGCGCTCTTCTATGGCGGCATGGTGCAGAAGAAGAACGTGCTGTCGATTGCGATGCAGTCCTTCGTGATCACCTGCGTGGTCACCGTGCTGTGGTTCGTGATCGGCTATTCGCTGGTGTTCACGCCGGGCGGCGCGGTCTACGGCGGCACCGAGAAGGCGCTCCTGCTCAACGTCGGCTTCGATGCGCTCGCCGGCACGGTGCCGGAGACGGTGTTCGTCTGCTTCCAGCTCACCTTCGCGGTCATCACCACCGCGCTGATCACCGGCGCGGTGGCCGAGCGCATGAAGTTCAGCGCGCTCCTGGTCTTCTCGGGCGTCTGGCTGCTCGCGGTCTATGTGCCGGTGGCGCACATGGTGTGGGGCGGCGGCCTGCTCGGCGCCGATGGCGTGCTCGATTTCGCGGGCGGCACGGTCGTCCACATCAACTCCGGCGTCGCCGGCCTGGTCGCAGCGGTCATCGTGGGCCGGCGCATCGGCTTCGGCCGAGAGCCCATGCCGCCGCACAACCTCGCGCTCTCGCTGATCGGCGCGAGCTTGCTCTGGGTCGGCTGGTTCGGCTTCAACGCTGGCTCGGCGGTCGGCGCGAACGCGCTCGCCGGGCTTGCCATGCTGGTCACCCAGATCGCCGCCGCGATGGGCGCGATGGCCTGGATGGCGGCCGAATGGGCGCGCCAGGGCAAGCCGAGCGTGCTCGGCGCGCTGTCGGGCGCGGTCTCAGGGCTGGTCGCGATCACGCCGGCGTCGGGCTTCGTCACGCCGGTCGCGGCGCTCGCCATCGGTGCGCTCGGCGGCTTCGCCTGCTATCTCGCCACCAGCCATCTGAAACGCCGGCTCGGCTATGACGACAGCCTCGACGTGTTCGGCGTGCACGGCATCGGCGGCATCGTCGGCGCGGTCTTGACCGGCGTGTTTGCCACCGCGGCCTTCGGCGGCGCCTCGGGCGCGGTTGACGGCAATGCCGGCCAGATCGTCACCCAGCTCTATGGGCTCGCCGTCACCGCGGCGTGGAGCGCGGTGGTCAGCGCCGCGATCCTGATCGTGCTGAAGCGGACGATCGGGCTCAGGGTGAGCGAGCCGGGCGAGCGCGAGGGGCTCGACATTCACGCCCACGGCGAATCGGTGCTCTGACGCGGCGGCGCAGGCGCGCGTCCATGCAGGGTCACGCTGGATAGGAAGGTAGCCATGAAGTTCGTCATCGCGGTGATCCAGTCTCACAGGCTCGAGCCGGTGCGCCTTGCGCTGGCCGAGCTCGGGGTTGAAGCCATCACCGTCTCCGAGGTCAAGCGCTTCGGCCTGCAGGAGACCCACAAGGAGTTCTACCGGGGCATCGAATACGCAGTCGGCTACCTGACCAAGACGCGGATCGAGTTCGCGGTCTCGGACGAGCTCGTGCAGCGCGCGATCGACGCGCTGCGGCAGGCCGCGGTCACCGGCGAGGTCGGCGACGGGCGCATCTACGTCTCCGAGCTGAGCCACGTCATACAGATTCGATCGGGCAAGATGGACGCGAGCGCTGATGCGCTGTAGCGCGCGCGGCGCAGGGATCGGCAGTTGGCGAAGCCCGGGGCAAGGTCGCTCGCGGCCTTCCAGGAGCGGCTGGATACCGCCATCGCCCGGGTACGCGCCCTGCATCAGGCCGGCAAGCTGAGTGCGGCGGAGCAGAACTATCTGAGGCTGATCGAGGCAGCGCCGGGCCAAGCGCATCCCCTCATGCTGCTCGGCCTGATTCACCTGAACCGGAACGACGCGGCGGAGGCGCTCTGGCTCATCGACGCCTCGCTTCGCATCGAACCGGCGCAGCCGGCGGCGCTCAACAACCGCGGCAATGCGCTCCAGGCGCTCGGCCGGTTCGCGGAAGCCGTGGCGAGTTACGACCGGGCGATCGCCTGCCGCTCCGACTATGCACACGCCTTCAACAACCGGGGCAACGCGCTGCTGAAGCTCGGCCGCCGCGACGAGGCCCTGGCGAGCTACGACCAGGCGATCGCGCTCAAGCCCGACCATGCGGAGGCGTTCTACAACCGCGGCAACCTGCTCCACGAGCTCGGCCGCCACGAGGAGGCCGCAGCAAGCTGCGATCAGGCGATCGCGCTCCGGCCCGACCACGCGCAGGCGCACTACAACCGCGGCAACGCGCTCCGCGAGCTCGGCCGCTACGAGGAAGCGCTGGCAAGCTATGACCGCGCCATCGCGCTGGCACCGCGCGACGCGCAGGCGCTCTACAATCGCGGCATCGTGCTGCAGGAGCTCGAACGGCACGAGGAAGCCGTAGCGGACTACGGCCGGGCGATCGCCGTCGCGGCCGGCTATGTGGACGCCTTCTACAATCGCGGCAACGCGCTGCACGAGCTCGGGCGGGACGAGGAGGCCGTCGCGAGCTATGACCGGGCGATCGCCTTGAAGCCCGACCATACGCGTGCGTTCAACAACCGGGGCAACGCGCTCGACGCGCTCGGCCGGTACGAGGAGGCGGTAGCGAGCTATGACCAGGCGATCGCGCTTGAACCCGGCTATGCCCGGGCGTTCTACAACCGGGGCAAGACCCTGCAGAACCTGTGCCGGTACGAGGCGGCCATCGCCAGCTACGAGCGGGCGACCGCCATCAAGCCGGACTACGCGGCCGCCTACTGGAACAAGAGCCTCCTTCTCCTGCTGCGCGGCGACTTCGAGGCGGGCTGGCCGCCCTATGAGTGGCGCTGGGCGCGCGACGACTTCCCTTCGCCGAAACGCGACTTCGCACAACCCCGCTGGCGCGGCGCCGAGACGCTGTTGGGCAAGACCATCCTGCTCCATGCCGAGCAGGGCCTCGGCGATACCATCCAGTTCTGCCGCTATGCGCCGCTGGTCGCGGCACGCGGCGCGAGCGTCGTACTCGAGGTGCAGCCCGCGCTGCGCTCGCTCATGGCATCCCTCGACGGCGTGGACCGGGTGGTCGCCTTCGGCGAGAAGCTGCCGCGCTTCGACTGCCACGCGCCGCTGCTCAGCCTGCCGCTCGCCTTCGGCACCAGGCTCGACAGCATCCCCGCGCCGGTTCGCTACCTGGCCGCGCGGGCCGAGGCGGTCGAACGCTGGTCGGCGAAGCTCGGCCCGGCGCGCCGGCTGCGCGTCGGCCTCGTGTGGTCGGGGCATCCGAGGCACCGGCATGACCGGCACCGCTCGATCGCGCTCGCCGCGCTGCTGCCGCTGCTCGGCAGCGGCGCCGAGATCATCGGCCTGCAGAAGGAGCCGCGGCCGGCGGACGAGGCGGTGCTCGCCGAGACGCCCGGGATCAGGAACCTCGGGCCGGCGCTCGGCGACATGGCCGATACCGCCGCCCTGATATCGGCCCTGGACCTGGTGATCGGCGTCGATACCTCGGTCGCCCATCTCGCCGCGGCGCTCGGCAAGCCGGTCTGGCTGCTGCTGCATCATGCGCCGGACTGGCGCTGGCTGCTGGAGCGCGAGGACAGCCCGTGGTACCCGACCGCCCGACTGTTCCGCCAGACGGAGCACGGCGACTGGGCGGGCGTGATTGCGCGGGTCGCCTCAGCGCTCGAGGCCTTCACGGCGAGCGCGGCGACCGGATAGGCCTCCGGCTGCGGCGGCTTGCAGACGGCGCCGTACCGCCGGATTCAGCTGGCCTCGGTGCGGGCAGGCAGGGTGTGGACGTGAACGTCGCGGCCGGAATGCCGCGACATGATCTCGACCGCGCGCTTCTCCTTCTCGGCATCCCAGGTGCGCACCCAGAGCAGCAATCCGCCGCGGTCGAGCTGCTCCTGGATGTAGCGCGCATGCCGGTCGCCAATCCAGCCGGCGAGCAGCGAGCCGATGAGGGCGCCGGCGCCGCCCGCCAGCGCCGCCGCCCCGACGATCGCGGCCAGCGTGCCGCCCGAGGCGGCCACGGCGCCGACCGCGACCACGCCGCCGACATACATCAGCCCGCCGATCAGGCCGCCTGCCGCACCGCCGCGCGATTCAGTGTCGACGTAGACGGTGCGCGGGGCGCGGCTGTCGTCCTCGAGCTCGGTCACCCGCTTGTAGCGGCCGCCGAGCTTCTCCTCGGCCGCCTTCTCGCTGGCGAGCAGGCTGAGCTCGGCGCGGTCGAACCCCGAGATCAGCAACTCGTCGATGGCCGCCTGCATCCTGTCATGGCTGTCGAACACGCCGACGGCCTCGCGCACCGTATCGACTTCGCTCTGTAGCGTCATGCCGGCATCCCTCCCGCTGATCGCGCCGACGGCTCGTACGGGCACCACACGCCCTGACTTAACGCAACGCCGGATCGTACGGCACGGTTCCCGCGGCCCGCGCCTGCCCGGCCCGCGCCACGAGGCGATTTCATCCCGATCGAACCTGCTCTAGGATTTCTCGACCGCGCGCCCGGACGCGCCGCGGCTGATCCATCAGGCAGAAATCAGGGGGAGAGCACAGCATGCAGACACGCCGGCTCGGCCGCCGCGGGCTCGACGTATCGGCGCTCGGGCTCGGCTGCATGGGGATGTCGGAGTTCTACGGCGCCCAGGATGAACGGGAGGCGATCGCCACCCTGCATCGCGCCATCGAGCTCGGCGTCAGCTTCCTCGACACCGCAGACATGTACGGTACCGGCGCTAACGAGACGCTGGTCGGGCGCGCCATCCGCGACCGCCGCGACCGGGTCGTGCTTGCGACGAAGTTCGGCGTCGTGCGCGGCGATGACGGCAGCTTCCTCGGCGTCAACGGCAGGCCCGACTATGTGCGCCAGGCATGCGAGGCAAGCCTCAGACGGCTCGGCGTCGAGGTGATCGACCTCTACTTCCAGCACCGGGTCGACCCCGCGACGCCGATCGAGGAGACGGTCGGCGCAATGGCCGAGCTGGTGCGCGCCGGCAAGGTGCGCCATATCGGTCTGTCAGAGGCGGCGCCAGCGACCGTCCGCCGCGCGCATGCGGTGCATCCGCTCGCGGCGGTGCAGACCGAATATTCGCTCTGGACGCGCGACCCGGAGGGTGAGCTGCTGCCGACCCTGCGCGAGCTCGGCATCGGCTTCGTTGCCTACAGCCCGCTCGGCCGCGGCTTCCTCACCGGGCGGTTCAAGTCGCTGGCCGATATCGAGGATGGCGATTTCCGCCGCAACAACCCGCGCTTCCAGGGTGAGAACCTGACGCGCAATCTCGCGCTCGTCGCAGAGATCGAGGCGCTCGCCAAGGCCAAGGGCTGCACGCCGGCGCAGGCCGCGCTCACCTGGGTCCTCGCGCAAGGCGATGACATCGTGCCGATCCCCGGCACCAAGCGACGCAAATACCTGGAGGAGAATGTCGGCGCCGCGTCGCTCAGGCTGAGCGCCGACGAGGTGGCCAGGCTCGGCCGGGCGATCCCGCCCGGCGCCGCGGCCGGCACCCGCTACCCCGAGGCCGGCATGGCCGCGCTCAACCGTTGAAGGCCGAGCCGCCGGCCGACACCCTGGCGCGCCTCGACGACGCGATCGCGGTCAACCCCCGGCACGCGCCGCTCCACAACGCGCGCGGCAACGCGCTCCAGGCGCTCGGCCGGCACGAGGCGGCGCTGGCGAGCTTTGCGTCCGCCGTGGCGCTCGCGCCCGGCTATGCCGACGCGCTCAACAACCGCGGCAACCTGCTGCAATCCCTCGGCCGCTGCGCCGAGGCGGTCGAGAGCTACGACGCGGCGATCGCCGCCAGCCCGGAATTTCCCCAGCTGTTCTACAACCGGGCAAACGCCCTGCAGAACCTGGAGAAGCACGACGAAGCCATCGCGAGCTACGGCAGGGCGGTCGCGCTCAAGCCGGACTACGCGCTCGCGTTCAACAATCGCGGCCTCTCGCTCCAGGCGCTCGGCCGGCACGAGGCCGCGCTCGCGGACTATGACCGCGCCATCGCCTTGGCGCCGGCCAACCCCCAGCCCTATCTGAACCGCGGCAACCTGCTCCAGACGCTCGAACGACACGAGCAGGCGATCGAGAACTATGACCGTGCGCTTGCGATCACGCCCGGGCATGCGGAGCTACACGTCAATCGGGGCGCCGCGCTCTATGCGCTCAAGCGCTATGAGGCGGCGATCGAGAGCTACGACCGGGCGATCGCCCTCAAGCCGGGCTATGCCGAGGCGCTCAACAATCGCGGCAACGCCTTCCTCGCGATGGACCGCCAGGAGGAGGCGCTCGCCTGCTATCTCGCGGCGCTTGCCCTCGCGCCGGGCCACAGCCGCGCCATCTACAATCGCGGCAAGGTGCTGCAGAATCTCGGCCGCCATGACGAGGCGCTGGCGAGCTACGACGAGGCGATCGCGCTCGACCCGGATTATGCCGCCGCCTATTGGAGCAAGAGCCTGCTGACGCTGCTGCGGGGCGATCTCACGCTCGGCTTCGCGCTTTACGAGTGGCGCTGGCGCTACGACAAGTTCCCCTCGCCGAAGCGCGACTTCGCCGAACCGCTCTGGCTCGGCGATGAGCCTCTATCGGGCAAGACGATCCTGCTCCACGCCGAGCAGGGCTATGGCGACACCGTCCAGTTCTGCCGTTACGCCAGGCAGGTCGCAGCGCTCGGCGCCACCGTCATCCTCGAAGTGCCGAAGCCGCTCGAACCGCTGATGGCGTCGCTCGCAGGCGTCGATCGGATCGTCGTCAAGGGCGATGCGCTGCCGCACTTCGATGTTCAGACGCCGCTCGCGAGCCTGCCGCTCGCCTTCCGCACCCGCCTCGACAGCGTGCCGGCCGATGTGCCCTATCTGGGCGCGCCGGCCGGGACGATCGCGCCATGGGCGGAGCGGCTCGGCGAACGGCAAGGCCTGCGCGTCGGCCTCGCCTGGTCCGGCAACCCGAACCACAGCAATGACTGGAACCGTTCGATCCCGCTCGCCGACCTGTTGCCGCTGGCAGGCTGCGGCGCCACGCTGATCGGGCTGCAAAAGGAGCCCCGGCCGGACGACGAGGCGACGCTCAAGGCGAACCCGGCGATCCGCAACATCGGCCCGGCCTTTCAGGATTTCGCCGACACCGCCGCCGTCATCGCGCAGCTCGACCTGGTGATCAGCGCGGACACCTCGGTCGCCCATGTGGCGGGCGCGCTCGGCAAGCCGGTATGGATTCTGCTGCCGCGCCATACCGACTGGCGCTGGCTGCTGGATCGCGAGGACAGCCCGTGGTATCCGACCGCCCGGCTGTTCCGGCAAAGCCCAGCCGGCGGCTGGGCGGCGGTCGTCGCGCGCGTCGCCGCCGAACTGAGGGCGCTGACGGCGCGTTCCAACGCGGGATAGGCTCGAAGGATGGCTGACGCCTCGATTGGACCGGGCCAAGCAAAGAGCCTTGCGGACGGCGTGGCGCTGCACCGGGCCGGCAGGCTCGACGAAGCGGAAGCGGTCTACAACGCCCTGCTCCGCGACAACCCGGACGAGGCGCGGGCGCTCGCGCTGCTCGGCGCGCTCAGGCTGCAACGCCGCGATGCGGCCGAAGCCGCCCGGCTGCTCCAGGCGTCGCTGCGCATCGCGCCCCAGCAGCCCACGGCGCAGAACGACCTCGGCAGGGCGCTGCTGGCGCTCGACCGCCGCGAGGAGGCGCTCGCCGCCTTCGACAAGGCGATCAAGCTCCGGCCCAGATATGCGAGCGCGCTGCACAACCGCGGCAACGCGCTCCACCGCTTCGGCCTGCACGAGAAGGCGCTCGCCGATCTCGACAAGGCGCTCGCGCTCAAGCCCGACGATCCCAACGCGATCAACGACCGGGGCAACGTGCTTCAGGCGCTTGGCCGCCATGAGGAGGCGCTGGCTGCCTTCGACAAGGCGCTCGCGCTCGAACCCGGCAACGCGCAGATGCACTACAACCGGGGCAACCTGCTCAAGCGGCTCGGGCGGCTCGAGGAGGCCATGGCCGGCTACGACAAGGCGACCGCGCTGCAGCCCGGTTTCGCGGCGGCCTTCAACAATCGCGGCAACGTGCTGAGGAAGCTCGGCCGGCTTCAGCAGGCGCTGGTCAGCTTCGACAAGGCGATCGCGCTCAAGCCCGACTATGTGCTGGCGTATGGCAATCGCGGCCGCGTGCTCCGCGCGCTCAAGCGGCCCGAAGAGGCGCTGGCTGCCTTCGACCAGGCGCTCGCGCTCAAGCCCGACCACGCGCCGACGCTCGCCGACCGCGGCTCCTTGCTCGAAGAACTCGGACGCCGCGACGAAGCCTTGGCGAATGCCAGGAAGGCGCACGCGCTCACCGCCAAGGACGCCCAGGCGCTCTACGAGCGAGGCAACCTGCTCTACAAGCTCAAGCGGCACGAGGAGGCCGTGGCGGCCTATGACGAGGCGATTGCGCTCAAGCCGGATGCGCCGGCGATCTTCTTCAGCCGGGGCAACGCGCTGAGCGCAATCGAGCGTCACGACGAGGCGATCGCCAGCTACGACCGGGTGATCGCGCTCAAGCCGGGCCATGTCGCGGCCCTCAACAACCGCGGCAACTCGCTCAGGAAGCTGAACCGGCACGCGGAGGCGCTGGCAAGCTACGACGAAGCGCTCGCGCTCGATCCCCGCAATGTCCACGCCTTCAACAATCGTGGCATCGCGTTCCTGGACCTCAACAGGCACGAGGAGGCGATGGCCGACTTCGAGCGGGCCATCGCGGTCGTGCCCGACGATGCGATCGGATACTGGAACAAGAGCACCCTGCTGCTCCTGCAAGGCGACTTCGCACAAGGCTGGCGGCTCTACGAATGGCGCCGCCGCAACCCCAATCTCGACATCTCCAGGCGCGCCTTCCCGCAGCCATCATGGCTCGGCGCGGAGCCGCTCGACGGCAAGACGATCCTGCTCTGGTCCGAGCAGGGCTTCGGCGACATGATCCAGTTCTGCCGCTATGTCGAGCGCGTGGCGGCGCTCGGCGCGAGCGTCGTGCTGGAGGTGTCGCCGGCGCTGAAGTCCCTCATGTCGTCGCTCGACAGCGTTCGCCAGTTCGTCGCCTTCGGCGAGCCGCTGCCGCGCTTCGACGTGCAGGCCCCGCTGCTCAGCCTGCCGCTTGCCTTCGGCACCACGCTCGACAGCATTCCCGCGCGGGTGCCCTATCTCCATGCGAGCGAGGCCTCGATCGCGCGCTGGTCGCGGGTGCTGGGCGAGCGGCGCAGGCCGCGGGTGGGCCTCGCATGGTCGGGCGATCCCGGCCACAGGCGTGACCGCAACCGCTCGATCCCGCTCGCCGCGCTCAAGCCGCTGCTCGACGGCGGCGTCGAACTCATCGGGCTGCAGAAACATCTGCGGCCGGCGGACAAGGCGGTCCTCGCCGAGACCCCGGCGATCCGGCAGCTCGGGACGAAGTTCGAGGATTTCGCGGATACCGCCGCCGTGATCTCGATGCTCGACCTGGTGATCAGCGCCGACACCTCGGTCGTGCATCTTGCCGGCGCGCTCGGCAAGCCGGTCTGGATCATGCTGCCCTTCGCGCCGGACTGGCGCTGGCTGCTCGGTCGCGACGACAGCCCGTGGTACCCGACGGCGCGGCTGTTCCGCCAGGCCGCGCCCGGCGACTGGAGCGGCGTGATCGCACGCATCGCCGCGGCTTTGCGGGACATGGCGCGTGCCGGACCCTGACACAGCGCGCGCGCCCGGCAAGGCAGAGAGCGCCGCGGCTGCGCTCGCGCGCGGCAACGCGTTGCAGGCGCAGGGCCGGCTCGACGAGGCGCTGGCCAGCTTCGATGCGGCCATCGCGCTCGCGCCGGCGCTGACCGGGGCCTACTTCAATCGCGGCAACCTGCTCGACAGGCTCAAGCGCTACGACGAGGCGATCGCGAGCTACGAGCAGGCGATCGCGCGCGACCCCGCCTTCGCCGCCGCCTACAACCATCTCGGCAACACGCTGAGAAAGCGCGGCCGCTACCAGGAAGCGCTCGCCTGCCACGAGAAGGTGATCGCACTGCGCGGCGACTACCCCCAGGCCTACACCAACCGCGGCAATGCGCTGCAAGAGCTCGGCCGATTCGACCAGGCGCTGGCCAGCTTCGACAAGGCGATCGCGCTGGAGCCCGGCTACGCCCGGGCCTTCTACAACCGCGGCAACCTGCTCTCCCTCTGGGGCCGGCACGACGAGGCCATCGCCAGCTACGATCGGGCCGTCGCCGCCAAGCCCGACTATGCCGCCGCGCACTGGAACAAGAGCCTCCTGCTCCTGCTGCGCGGCGATTTCGAGGCGGGCTGGCCGCTCTATGAGTGGCGCTGGGCGTGTGACGAATTTCCCTCGGCGAAGCGCGACTTCGCGCAGCCGCTCTGGCTCGGCGCCGAGGCGCTGTCGGGCAAGACCATCCTGCTCCATGCCGAGCAGGGCCTGGGCGACACCATCCAGTTCTGCCGCTATGCGCCGCTGGTCACCGCGCATGGCGCCAAGGTGATGATCGAGGTGCAACGGCCGTTGAAGTCGCTCGTGGAATCGCTCGAAGGCGCGAGCCATGTCGTGCCGCGGGGCAACGCGTTGCCGCGCTTCGACTGTCAGACCCCGCTGCTCAGCCTGCCGCTCGCGCTCGGCACACGCCTCGACAGCATCCCGGCACAGGTGCCCTATCTCAAGGCGAGTGCGGCCTCCATGTGCTACTGGGCGGAGACGCTGGGCGAGCGGCGGCGCCTGCGCGTGGGGCTGGCATGGTCGGGAAGCCCGACGCACAAGCACGACCGCAACCGCTCGATCGCCCTGGCCGAATTGCTGCCGCTGCTCGCCTGCGACGCCGATCTCATCGGGTTGCAGAAAGAGGTGCGGCCCGAAGACTCGGCCGTCCTCGCAAGCGCTCCGCCGCTGAACAACCCTGGACCGTCGCTCGCCGATTTCGCCGACACGGCGGCGCTGATCGCGAACCTCGACCTCGTGATCAGCGTCGACACCGCGGTCGCGCACCTCGCCGGCGCGCTGGGCAAGCCGGTCTGGATCATGCTGCCCTTCGAGCCGGATTGGCGCTGGCTGCTCGGCCGCGACGACAGCCCGTGGTACCCGACGGCGCGGCTGTTCCGTCAGGCCGCGCCCGGCGACTGGGGCGGCGTGGTCGCGCGCATCGCCGCGGCGCTCAAGGCGTTTCAGGGCTGAAGCACGCTGCGGATCAGGAGCGAGACCAGGCCGAGCGCGGCGACGCCGCCGGCCCACAGCGCGACGAACCAGAGCAGCCGCCGGCCGAGACGGCGCTTCGCCGGCCCGTTCAATGATCGTACCCCTCGTCCGCGCGCACCTTGCCGCGGAACACCCAATAGGCGAAGCCGGTATAGGCCAGGATGATCGGCAGCAGGATCAAGGTGCCGATCAGCATGAAGTGCAGGCTGAGGCCGGCCGAGGCCGCCTCCGCAATCGTCACCTCATGCGGCACGACATAGGGCGCGAGGCTGATGCCGAGCCCGGCATAGCACAGCACGAAGAGCCCGAGCGCGGCGAGGAACGGCTCGGCCTGCCGGCGGGCACGCAGGCCGAGGCCGAGCCGGACCACGCAGAGCAGGGTGAGCAGCGGGACGGCCGCGGTATAGAGGATCGCCGGCCAGGCAAACCACCTGGCCATGTAGTGCTCGTGCAGGAACGGCGTCCACAAGCTGACGCCGCCGATCATCGCGACCAGCGCGGGCGCGAGCAGCCAGGCCAGGCCGTAGGCGCGGCGCTGCAGGTCGCCATCGGTCTTCATGATCAGCCAGGTCGCGCCGAGCAGGCCGTAGCCGGTCATCAGCGCTGCGCCGGTGAACACGCTGAACGGCGTGAACCAGTCATACCAGCCGCCGGCATAGGCGCGCCCCTCGACCGGGATGCCCTGCACCAGCGCGCCGAGCGCGATGCCCTGCGCGAAGGCGGCGAGCGCCGAGCCGCCGGCGAACGACCAGTCCCAGACGAAGCGCAGGCGCTCGGTCCTGCCACGGAACTCGAAGGCGACGCCGCGCAGGATGAGGCCGATCAGCATGGCGACCATCGGCACGTAGAGCGCCGAGAGCAGGATCGAGAAGGCGAGCGGGAAGGCGCCGTAGAGCCCGGCGCCGCCGAGCACCAGCCAGGTCTCGTTGCCGTCCCATACCGGCGCGACCGAGCTCATCGCCCGGTCGCGCTGCGGCTTGGTGCGCAGGAACGGGAACAGCATGCCGATGCCGAGGTCGAAGCCGTCGAGCACGACATAGGCGAGCACGCCGAAGGCGATGATGCCGGCCCAGATCAGCGGCAACTCCTGCATCATGGCTCACCCCGCGTCGTCTTCTCGCGCAGCCGCGACGCGCCGAACTCGGCCGCGAGCGGGATGCCGGGCGGCGTCTCGCTCTCCGCCTCGGCCACGCCGGCCGACGGCGGCTTCATCATCAGGCGCACCACGTAGAACACGCCGACGCCGAACACGAGGAAGTAGGCGATGACGAAGGCGATCAGCGACGCGCCGACCGCCGGCGCATCGACCGGCGAGACGGACTCCTCCGTGCGCAACAGGCCGTAGACCGTGAAGGGCTGGCGGCCGACTTCGGTGGTGATCCAGCCGGCGAGCACCGCGGCGAAGCCGGATGGCGTCATCGCGACCGCCGCGCGATGCAGCCAGCGCGACTCGTAGAGCCGGCCACGCACGCGGCAGAACAGGGCGAACGCACCGAGGCCGAGCATGAGGAGGCCGAGCCCGACCATGGCACGGAAGCTCCAGAACACGATCGGCGCGTTCGGCCACTCCTCGCGCGGCCATTCCTTGAGGCCGGGCACCTCGCCATCCCAGTCATGGGTGAGGATGAGGCTGCCGAGCTTAGGGATTTCGAGCGCGTACCTGGTCTCGCCGGCATCGAGATCCGGCATGCCGAACAGGATCAGCGGCGCGCCCCTCCGCGTCTCGAAATGACCTTCCATCGCGGCGATCTTGGCCGGCTGGTGTTCGAGCGTGTTGAGGCCGTGCAGGTCGCCGACCGCGATCTGCGCCGGCGTGACGAGCAGCGCCATCCACATCGCCATCGAGAACATCAGGCGCGCCTGCTCGTTGCCGCGGTCGCGCAGCAGGTGCCAGGCGCCGACGCCGCCGACCACCAGCGCCGTGGTGAGATAGGCGGCCAGCACCATGTGCACGAGCCGGTAGGGGAACGACGGGTTGAGCACGATCTCGAACCAGTCCTCGGGCACGAACTGCCCCGCCTCGTTGATCGCGTAGCCGGCCGGCGTGTGCATCCAGCTATTCGCGCTCAGGATCCAGAAGGAGGAGATCAGTGTGCCGAGCGCGACCATGACGGTCGCGGCGAAATGCAGGCGCTTGCCGACCCGCTTGAGGCCGAACAGCATGACGCCGAGGAAGCCTGCCTCGAGGAAGAAGGCCGAGAGCACCTCATAGGTGAGCAGCGGGCCGAGCACCGGGCCGGCCTTGTCGGCATAGACGCTCCAGTTGGTGCCGATCTGATAGGCCATGACCACGCCCGACACCACGCCCATGCCGAACACGACCGCGAATATCCTGAGCCAGAACTTGAAGACGGCGAGGTAGCGCTCCCTGCCGGTCCACAGCCAGAGCCCTTCGAGCACGGCAAGGTAGCTCGCGAGCCCGATCGTGAACGCCGGGAAGATGATGTGGAACGCGATGGTGAAGCCGAACTGGACGCGCGCCAACAACAGGGCATCGAGGTCGGTCATGGCGCCCGGTCCTCTCTCGGAACCTCGTCATGGCCGGGCTTGACCCATTGCTGCCCGGTCAAGGTCGCGGTAGTGGTTGCCCGCACCCAATTCGTCATCGCCCGGCTTGACTGGGCGATCCAGCGGGTAAGCCGCACGACGGCCCGCTCCGGCTTCCTACATGAACCCGAGCGGCCGCGGGACCAGCGCACGGGACACTATGCCGCGGCGCGGCGTTCCCACCCGCGATCCGCAACCGGCCGATTGGGTTGCCGCGATCAGCGGACGCCGTAGCGGATTTCGACCACCTCGATCAGCTCGACGCCGTTCGGCGTGCGGAGCTGGACGGTATCGCCCTCGCGCGCCTTGAGCAGCGCCTTGGCGATCGGCGAGAGCCAGCTCACCTCGCCATGCTCGGCCTTGACCTCGTCGACGCCGACGATGGTCACGGTGTTCTCGGCACCGCTCTCGAGGTTCGCGTAAGTGACGGTCGCGCCGAAGAAGACCTGCTCGAGGTTGCGCTGGCGCGCCGGGTCGACCACCTCGGCGCTCTCGAGCCGCTTGGAGAGGAAGCGGATGCGCCGGTCGATCTCGCGCAGCCGCTTCTTGCCGTAGATATAGTCGCCGTTCTCCGAGCGGTCGCCATTGCCGGCCGCCCAGGACACCATCTCGACCAGCTTGGGCCGCTCGACGCCGATCAGCTGCTTGAGCTCACCCTGCAGGCGCGCGAAGCCTTTCGGGGTGATGTAGTTCTTGACGCCGGGCGGCAGCGCCGGCCCGTCCTCCTCGGGCGGTGCCTCGTTCTCTTCGCTTTCCTTGACGAACGCCTTGCTCATGGCCGCCGTGCAATGCGCGCTATTCGGTGCGCCGGTCGATAAATTCGAACAGCGCGTCGCGCATCAGCACCTGCTGCGTCATGCCGTGCTCGCGGGCGAACTCGTTGAGCCGCTCATATTCCCGCGGGCTGAGCCTGAGCGTCATCACCACCGAATCGGCCACGCCGTTGGCCTCGTCGAGCGCGCGGTTGAGCTCCTCCACCTCGCGGCGCGACATCTCGTCGACCAGCGAGCGCGCGCTCGGGTCGCCCGGCTCGACGGTCGGCGGCGGCTCCTCGAAGACCGGGAGCTCATCGCTGATCGGCGGCTGGACCGCGTCGAACGGCTCGGTGAGCGGCTTGGCCGCCCGGCCGCCCGTACCCTTCTCGACGGGCTCCAGCGGGTTCTGCTTCCTGGACATGAACCCCTCTTCCTCGTGCCCATGCAGCCGAGCCCGATATTGCACCGCTACGCGCGCGTCCGTCTATTCCCGACCTGAGGCCGCATCGCCGCCGCGCACATAGCGCGTCAGGCGATGGACGAGCTCCATGGTCAGCTCCCCGGTCGCTTCGAGGCCGGTATCTTCCTGGAAGGCGGCGAGGGCGGCGCGGGTGCGCTCTCCCTCGATACCGTCGAGCGGGCCGGGATCGTAGCCCAGCTCGCGCAGGGCCTGCTGCGCCAGCTTGACGTAGTTCTTGGAGGGCTTTGCAGGCGGCTTGCCGCCGCTCGCCGCCGTCTTCCCCCGCGCAGCCGCAGCCGCCGAGGCGCGCTGTGCCGCCGGCAGCCATTCCCTGGCGAGGCGCCGCGCCTCGCCGAGTTCCGGCGCGGTCATGAGCTGCGCGACCCGATCGCGCGCCTCGGCCGACTGGTTGCGCACCGGCCCCGCCGGGTGTCCCGCGGTCGCGAGGTGGAACCACATATAGGCCTGCACCAAGTCGCGCTCGACGCCGCGGCCGTTCGCGTACATGGCGCCGAGATTGTGCTGCGCAAAGGGCCTGCCCTGCTCGGCCGCCTCGCGATACCAGCGCACCGCCTCCCCATAGTCGGGCGGCACGCCGAGGCCGTTCTCGTACATCATGCCGAGATTGTTCTGCGCGTCGGCGACGCCCTGCGCGGCTGCCTTGCGCCACCAGTAGAGCGCTTCGCCATGGTCCTGCGCGGTGCCCTGGCCGTTTGCGTACATCAGGCCGAGGTTGAACTGCGCATCCCCCATGCCGCGCTCGGCCGCGCTCCGGAACGCCGCGAAGGCGGCCGGATAGTCGCCCTCGTTGTAGGCGGCGACGCCGCGCGCGAACGCCTCCTCGGCCTCGCCCGCGAGCACGGGCGAGACGAACGCGAGGCACATGAAGAGGACGGCAAGCAGACGCATCATGGCGGAAGAATAGCACCGTATTGTCACAGCCGGGTGCAAACTCGTGGTAAATGCACCGGCACGGCGCCGACTTTCCCGCTATTAAAATTGACCACACCGCATCTTGCCGGCGCCTGTCCAGGCCATTGACTCTAATGGCGGATCGCCGACCCGCGAAGCTGCCGGCCGGGCCCGTGCCCGCGGCGCTTAACCATTTGGCAGCGACCGGCCGGCAAGATGCTAGGGCTGCCCCAGCCTCGACGGCTGCGGCGGCGCTTCAAGTTGGCGCAAGGACCGCCGTCCATGTCGATGCAGGACCAGACGCTCGCCCCGGGCACGCTGATCTACGAGGAAGGTCAGCCCAGCGATGCGGTCTATTTCATCCGCTCGGGCAAGGTCGAGCTCTTCAAGCGGGCGGGCGGCCGGCGCATCCGCCTGGTCACGCTCGGCAAGGGCCAGGTGCTCGGCGAGACCAGCGTGATCCGCGACGAGCCGCACTCCACCACGGCGCTCGCGATCAGCGAGACCTCGCTGATGGTGCTGTCGAAGGACGACTTCCTCGCCGCGTTCGGCGGCAAGGACCATATCGCGCTGAAGATCCTGCGCATGCTGTGCGAGCGCCTTGCCAGGGTCGACCAGCAGATGGCCGACGAGGCGGAGGCCGAGGACGAGGCGGAGGCGCACATCCCCATGGCCGATGTCGCCTCGATCAAGATCATCGGCAATTCGGAGATCGTGCGCTGGCAGATCGGCAAGGAGGCGCTGCCGATCCACACCACGCCGTTTCACGTCGGCTGCCACCGGCAGGGCGACGGCTCTCCCGCCTTGCGCAAGAGCGGCCTCAGCCTGCTGGTCACCGACGACCATCAGCTTTCGCCGCACCATTTCGCGATCGACGAGCGCGACGGGGTGCTCACCGTGCACGATCTCGGCAGCCATCTCGGCACCATGGTGAACGGCAGGCGCATCTCGCGCTTCGATCCCGAGCAGACCGCGGCGCTCCGCCTCGGCTCAAACGAAATCGTCGCGGGCGGCGCCGAATCGCCCTATCGTTTCATCATCGAGGTCACCGCGAAGGCTTCGGCGGCGGCCTGAGCCGCCCGCCGATTGCATGCCGGGTCGAAGCGGCCTCAAATACCCGAGAGAGCGAAACGCGACCGCGTGCCCGTCGGCCGGGGAGCCTGCACCGATGCCTGCCAATCACTGGCTCAGCTTCCACGAGAGATGGGCAAGGCTGCGGGCGCCGCTCCGGCCGAACGACGAGATCGTCGCGACCTTCAGGGAGGCGCTCGGCGGCGCCGCGGGCCGGGTGCTGCTGCTCGGCGTGACGCCCGAGCTCGCCGGCCTCGGAGACGAGCTGGTCGCGGTCGACCGCAGCCAGCCGATGATCGACCATGTCTGGCCGGGCGACACGGCGCGGCGGAGGGCCCGGCGCGGCGACTGGCTCGCGCTCGATTTCGCCGCGGGCTCGTTCGACGCGGCGGTCGGCGACGGCACGCTCAACGCCCTGCCGTTCCCCATGGGCGCGACGCGCCTCTTCGCGCAGCTCGCGACCATCCTGCGCCCCGGCGGGCGGTTCGTCTGCCGCGTCTTCGCGGCGCCCGATGCGGCCGAACCCCTCGCCGCGCTGCCGGAGGCGGCGGCGCATGGCGAAGTGGGCAACTTCCACGCGCTCAAATGGCGCATCGCCATGGCGCTCGTGCGGCAGAACGGCGAGCCCAACCTCGCCGTCCAGGCGATCCGCGACGCGTTCATCCGCTGGTTCCCGGACCGGGCCGCGCTGGCGCGCGCGACCGGCTGGGCGCGCGAGGACATCGACACCATCGACGTCTATGACGGCTCCGCCGAGGTCTACAGCTTCCCGACGCGCGGGGAATTGCTGGCGCTCGTGCCCGACGGCTTCGCTGACGCGCGCTTCGTCGAGGCCGGCCGCTACCCGCTCGCCGAGCGCTGCCCGTTCCTGATCGTCGAGACACACGGCCGATGACGCGCGGCGCAGACGGCCTCCTCGGCATCAGGAGCGGCGTGCCGGGCATCGCCTGGCCGCCGGTGCAGCGCGGCACGGCGGCCGCGCTCGCCGCGCTGCTCCATCAGCTCGACGCGACGCAGTGGCTGCCGCAGGCCGAGGTCGAGCAGCCGCAGCTCGCCCAGCTCCGGGTGTTGGCCGAGCACGCCGCGAAATATGCGCCGCACGTCGCCATGCGCCTGCGGGCTGCCGGGCTTTCGCCAAGCGAGCTGGGTTCGATGGCGGGCTTGCGCGCGCTGCCGGTACTCACCCGGCGCGACGTGCAGAAGGCCGGCGACGACCTCTTCTGCACCGGCCTGCCGCCGCATCACGGGCCGGTCGGCGTGACCCGCACCTCGGGCTCGACCGGCGAGCCGGTGGTGGTGAGGCGCACCGCCGTCACGCACCTGGTCTGGATGGCGATGACGCTGCGCGACCATCTCTGGCACCGCCGCGACGCGCGGAAAAAGATGAGCGCGATCCGCGCCAATGTCTCGCGCCACGAGACGAGCGACAATTGGGGCGCGCCCTTCAACCTCCTGTTCGAGAGCGGCCTGTTCCAGCGCCTGCCGATCACCCTCTCGATCGAGGAGCAGGTCGCCCATCTCAAGGCATTCGAGCCTGATTCGCTGATCGTCTATCCGAGCAACCTCGCAGCGCTCGCCCGCACCTTTCTCGCGGCCGGCGAGCGGCTCGAAGGGCTGGCGCATATCCGCACCATCGGCGAGACGCTGTCGGACGACGTGCGTTCGCTCACTAGGGACGCCTTCGGCCTCGCGGTCGAGGATCTCTATTCGTCGCAGGAGATCGGCAGCGTGGCGCTGCAATGCCCGGAGAGCGGCCTCTATCACATCATGGCCGAGAGCCTGATCGTCGAGCTGCTGAACCAGCGCGGCGCACCTTGCGCAGCGGGCGAGGTCGGCCGCATCGTGATCACCGACCTGCACAATTTCGCGACGCCGCTGGTCCGCTACGACATCGGCGACTATGCCGAGGCCGCCGGTCCCTGCCCGTGCGGGCGCGGCCTGCCGGCGCTCAAACGCATCATCGGCCGCGAACGCAACCTGGTGCTGATGCCGGACGGCACGCGCCATTGGCCGCTGGTCGGCTTCGCGCTGTTCCGCGACATCGCGCCGATCGCGCAATACCAGATGATCCAGGACGGGCGCGAATCGGTCGAGGTCAGGCTGGTCGCCGAGGCGCCGCTGAGCGCGGCGCAGGAGGCCCGGCTCACGCGCGTGATCCAGGACGCACTCGGCCACCCGTTCGCGCTCAGGTTCAGCTATTTCGAAGGCTCGATCCCGGCCGGGCCGAACGGCAAGTTCGAGGAGTTCGTCTGCCGGGTAGCGTAACGCCGGAGCGTTAGAAGCTGCCGCCGGCTCCCTGGCCGGGGTTCAGGTTGAGCGCGCCGCTGAGCGCGCCCATCGCGGCGCCGACGCCGTGGCCCATGCCCTGAGTCAGGCCGCCCGTGCCCTGCTGCAGCGCGCCGACGGTGGCGGGGCCGATCGCGTCATAAACGATCGGCATCACCGCGATCATGGCCTCCGCCTTGTCGTTGCCGCCCTCAGCGGCAACCCCCTCCGAGGCCTTGGCGAGGCCGTCCATCAGCCGCTCACGGCCTGCCGCGAGACGCGAGTTGGTCTCCTCGAACATCGTCTCGCCATCGGGGAGTTCGGCCGTGTCGTCGGGCAGGCCGACGCCGCTCTGCACGCCGCCGAGTCCGGCGATGTCGAGCGGCAGCAGCTGATCGAGGCGCTCAAGCACGGGGGAGCCCGGTCCCGCGAAAACGCGTCCGGCGATGACCATCGGCGGCACCTGATCGAGAACATCGGCGGCGCTCGACGCACCCGCGCTGCCGGCCGCGATCAGCACCGCGGCTGCGGCAATCCCCAGCTTCTTGACGCTCATCTTGGCTCTCCCTGGTCTTCCTGACCTCGAGGTCTGGGCGCTTGGCGGCAGCATAGGCCCGCCGCGCGACAGCGGTCAATCGGCGTTCGCAGCGCAGCACCGTGTTAACCACGTCCGGAGCGCCGAGGCCGGATCGACGGTTCCGCCGTCTCCCCTCGTTAGAACAATAGCTTAAAGGAATCCTGCCGGGCATGGCGGAACCGCCCCGCGGCCCGGCCGTTTTTTCTAGCGACTTTACGCATCGCGCCGGCCCGCCGCCGTTTCGAAGCGGCTCGCCCGGCACCGGATGACGGAGGTTGAACGATGAAGACGCGCTCATGGCTCGGAACGGTTTCTGCGGTCGCCCTGGTCGGCCTCGCGCTCCATGTCGGCGGAAGCGCGCAAGCCGAGGCCGCGCCGCCGGCCGAGGCCGGCCCCGGCAGCGGCGAGTTGTTCCTGACCGTGCAGTGGTGCGACACGCGGGAGGCCATGGAGCAGGTGGTCGACCGCCATGCCGAGGCCGGCGAGGCCGCGGCCGACGCCGTGTGGGACGAGCTCTCGTCGAACGGCGTGTGCCACACGCTCGATTCGGACATGCCGGCGATCGCCACCCTGATCGAGGCGACGCACAAGACCGTCGTCACCATGTCAGACCCCATGGGCGACGATGGCGCCGGGCAGCCCGCGATCGTCGAAGTCTGGATGGCGGCCATCGAGGGCATTGCCGACCGGCCGGTCTACATCGCGCGCGGCGCCCTGCTCCCGGACGGCGCGGTTACCTGAAGCCGCGCCGGCGCCGGTGGGCGGTCAGGTCAGGGCGTGTTGGCGGAGCCGTTCAGCAGCGAGTGCGACAGGCTGAGCGCGCTGTTCTCGACATTGTTGGTCAGCGAGACGACGCCGAGGCCGACATTGTTGGCCTCGTTGCCGCTCAGCGTGCTGGCCGCGTCGAAGGCGGTGGTGGCGGACGGCGCGGCGGTGCCGGCGGCGCTCAGCGCCGGGTCGGCCTCATCGCCCGACGCGACGGTGCCCTTGACGTCGCCGAGGCCCTCGCTGTTCATCGGGGTCAGCGCATCGAGCGAATCATCGGCATGCGTCGCCCCCGCCAGCGCGGCGGAGACGGCCAGCGCAGCCGCGGCCACGATCCATCCTCGCGTCTTCATGCCCGATCCACCACGTTCGCGCCTTTCGCGCGATCTACGTCCAACTCGCCAATCCTAGACCGGCCCTTGCCGCCGGGTCAAACCCGCCGCGCGCGGCGCCGTGCCATGCGCACGGCGCGAACGGGCGTTAACCATGCGCCGCGCCGCCGGCCGCGCAAGGCGCCGGGCACCCCGCGCGGCCGCCTCGATCAGGGCGCGAAGATGAAATCGGCGTTGCTCAGCGGGTCGTCGAAGCCCTGCAGCGTGATCGTGTTGACATTGACCGGGCCGCCGAGCGAGGCGCCGATGTCGATCCGCGTGCTGCTGCCTGCCAATGTGATCGCCAGGTCGTTCACGTCGTCGAACAGGTCATAGGCGCTGAGGTCGATCCTGTCGCCGTCGGCTTGGCGGAAATCATGGACGATGTCCTTGCCGATCGCGCCGGCGAAGACGAAGGTGTCATTGCCGCCCGAGCCCGCGCCCTTCGCATCGCCCCACAGATTGTCGTTGCCGCCCAGCGCGGTGGCGGACATGATCTGCGCGTCGCCCACGATGACGTCGTTGCCGGCGCCGCCGATCAGCGTGTCGGCGCCGCCCTGCGCCGAGCCTTGCATGGAGAGCGCATCGCCGTAGAGGGTGCTGCTCTCGCCCGCGGCGCTCGTCACCTTCAGCGTGTCGTTGCCGCCGCGGCTGGTGTCGGACATGACGCCGCCATCGCCATAGAGAGTGTTCTGGTCGCCCGTGGCGAGCAGCGTGTCGTTGCCGCCGCGCGCGCTCTCGGACAGGGCGCCGTCGCCCACCAGGCTGTCCCCGACGCCCTGGTAGCTCAGTTGGTCGTTGCCGCCGATCGCGAAGTCGTGCAGCTCGATGGCGTCGCCGACGAGGCCGGTGAGGCCATCGCCGGTCTCGACCGCGCTCAGCTTGTCGTTGCCGCCGCGCGCGTTGTCCGACATGAACTGGCCATCGCCATAGAGCGCGAAGCTATCGCCGGTGGCGCTCAGGACGTCGTTGCCGCCGCGGGTGTCGTTGGACATCTGGTAGCCGTCGCCGACCAGGATGTTACCGCTGCCCTCGGCGTGCAGCGTGTCGTTGCCGCCGCGCGCACTGCCCAACATGAAGCCGCTGTCCAAGCTGCCGCTGTGGAGGGCGTCGCCGTAAAGCACGTTCTGCGTGCCGGTGGCGGTCAGCACGTCGTTGCCGCCGATCGTCTCATCGTCCATGATCACCGCGTCGCCGCCGAGCATGTTGAAATCGCCCTCGGCGTAGAGCGTGTCATTGCCGCCGCGACCGCGGCCCGCCGTGCCGTTGAGATCGCCCAGATAGCCGGCGTCGCCCCTCAAGCGGTTGCCGTCGCCGATCGCGCTCAGGCTGTCATTCCCGCCGCGTCCATTGCCTTCCAAAAGGGAGCCGGCATCGCCGACGAGATGATTGTCGCCGCCCGTGACGATCAGCGTGTCGTTGCCGCCGCGCCCCGATTCGCGGATGTGAAGAGCATCGCCGATGAGGAAGCTGGAGCTGCCGGTCGCGTCCAGCACATCATTGCCGCCGCGCCCGCTGCCCAGGATGATGTCCGCATCGCCGAAGAGCTGGACGTTGTCATGGATACTGCTCAGGATATCGTTGCCGCCATGGCCGGCTGCGATCGTCGCGTCAGTGTCGCCATACAGAATATCGCCGCCCGCGGTCGAGCTGAGCGTGTCGTTGCCGGGCGTGCCGGTGATCGTTGCCATCTCGCGTTCTCCCCCTGCCGGTTGCCGGTTCTTCGCCCGCTGCAATCGCGCCGCCGGCAGCCAGCGGACCTTTGCGGCGCGGGTGCGCACGGCGCCATTGCGCCGAGCGGGCTAGGCGAGGAACCGGAGCTGAATTTCAGTTTCCAAGGCGCCCAGTCTGTCGGGCTGGCAGCCGCCTTCGAGGCGGTATGGTTTTACCAAACGAGCCGGCCCGGTTCAATCGCACGATCGGAACCGCGCCTGACAATTTCTTGAAATCGACGAGGTTTCTACTACTAATGGTCAGGCGCGGTCGTAGGCCGCTATCTATTGCGTCGTAGCATCGGCCTGCGGTCCGCGGAGGCGTGGCGTCAGGCCGGGACTTCGAGGCCGCGCTGCACGGCGGGGCGGGCGCTCAGTTCGTCGAACCAGCGCTTGACGTTGGGAAAGCCGGCGAGGTCGATCTGCTGCCATTCGTGACGCACCACCCAAGGATAGGTCGCGATGTCGGCGATCGTGTAGTCGGCGCCCACGAGATAGGCGTTCGCCGCAAGCCGCTTGTCCATCACGCCGTAGAGCCGGCGCGCCTCGCGGTCATAGCGCTCGATGGCGTAGGGCACGGGCTCGGGCGCGGCGCGGCGGAAGTGATGCACCTGGCCGAACATCGGGCCGACATTGCCCATCTGCCACATCAGCCATTGCATCACGTCATAGTGCGCGGCCGGTTCGCCGGGCAGGAAGCGGCCGGTCTTGTTGGCGAGGTAGACGAGGATCGCGCCCGATTCGAACAGGCTGATCGGCTGGCCGTCCGGCCCGTCGGGATCGACGATCGCGGGGATGCGGTTGTTCGGGCTGATCGCGAGGAACTCGGGCTTCAACTGGTCGCCCTTGCCGATGTCGATCGGGTGCACGTTGTAGGGCAGGCCGAGCTCCTCCAGCATGATGGAGGCCTTGCGGCCGTTCGAGGTCTTCCAGCTATAGAGCTCGATCATGGCGGTCGCCCTCTCCGGCCCTAACGCCTTGCGGCCTGCTGGCTGCCGAACAGGATGTCGCGCGCCTTGGCGTCGAGGTCCTTGGGCGCGACCTTCAATTCGGCGCCGACCGCGAGCCCGCGCTGCACGGCGGGCCGCGCCAGGATGGCATCGAACCAGCGCTGCGCATTCGGCGCGTCGCCGAGCGGGGCGCGCGCCGCATAGTCCTTCACCCAGCCGAAGATCGCGATGTCGGCGACCGAATAGTCGTCGGCCACGAAGTCCCGGCCCTCAAGCCGCTTGTCGAGCACGCCCATCAGCCGCTGCGCCTCCTTGGTGTAGCGCTCGATGGCATAGGGAACCTTCTCCGGCGCGTAGACCGCGAAATGGTTGAACTGGCCGAACATCGGCCCGACGCCGCCCATCTGCCACATCAGCCAGACCAGCACCTCGTAGCGTTGGCGCGGCGTGGTGCCGATCAGCCGGCCCGCCTTCTCGCCGAGATAGAGCAGGATCGCGCCGGACTCGAAGAGCGCGTACGGCCGGCCACCCGGCCCGTCATGGTCGACGATCGCGGGGATGCGATTGTTCGGCGCGATCGCCAGGAACTCGGGCTTGAACTGGTCGCCCTTGGTGATGTCGACCGGCTTGACCGTATAGGGCAGGCCGATCTCCTCGAGCATGATCGAGACCTTCCAGCCGTTCGGCGTGGGCCAGTAATAGAGGTCGATCATCGGACGGCGCCTTTCGGATTCGATGTCGCGCGCAGCGCTCCGCCGGAGGATGCGCCCACGCACCTGTCGCTAGCAAGCTTCCCGCGCCGCACCCTCAGCGCCGCCGCCCCCACGGACCGTGGGGCGGGAGGACCTGGCCGCGGTCGAACAGCGGGACGCCGCGCGGGCGCATCGGGACGATCAGCACCAGGCCGGCGATGAAGCCGCCGATATGGGCCCACCAGGCGGTCGTCGCGTTCGGGTCGTTGAGCACGGTCGCGTAGAGCACCTGCAGCCCGATCCAGAAGCCGAGCGCGCCCCAGGCCGGGACGCGGCGCACGATGTAGAAGAAGAAGATCCAGACGCCGCGCTTCGGATAGAGCATGAGATAGGCGCCGAGCACGCCCGAGATCGCGCCGCTCGCGCCGATCATCGGCACCTCGGAAAGCGGGTCGATGAGGCCCTGCGAGAGCCCGGCCGCGACGCCGCAGAGGAAATAGAAGAGGAAGAAGCGCGCATGGCCGAGCGCGTCCTCGATGTTGTCGCCGAAGATCCAGAGGAACGCCATGTTGCCGACCAGGTGCATCAGGTCGCCATGCAGGAACATGGAGGTGAACAGCGTCGCCCAGGGCGGCACCCGATAGAGCTCGGGCGCGAGATCGACCTCGTGGAAGAGCGTCACCGGGATCAGGCCGTAGCTGTAGAGGAAGGCGACGGCCGAAAGGTCCGCGAGGGTCATCTGGTAGAGGAAGACAACGGCGCAGACCGCGATCAGCCCGACCGTGACGTACTGGAAGCCGATGCGCGAACGGGGATTGTCGTCCTTGAGCGGGAAGAACATGGGCTAGAGGTTTCCCCAGCCCGATCGGGCAGGCCAATGCCGGCTGAGCCGCGCCCTGTTCTTGGCTGGAAACGGGGGGACGAACGTAGCCCCTCCGCGCGCGACGTTCACCGCTCGTGGCACTCTTCGCGAGAGACCCTGAGCCCGCCGAGATGGACACCCTTGCGAAGCAGCGCTATCAGGCGACGACGTGCAGCCGCCTTCGTCTTGCGTTTCGTCGTCCGCTTCATGGCCTGCCCGCCCTTGCTCGACATCGAAGCAAAATAGGCGGGCGGTCGAGCGGCCGTCAATCGGGACCCTAGGCCGATAGTGGGTTGGTCAGGCGGCCTCATCCTTCGACAAGCTCAGGATGAGGCCGAAAAACCAAGTCCTCATGCTGAGCCTGTCGAAGCGTGAGAAGAACCCGGTCCCTACCTCCTACGCCGGCTCTGGCAGGACGGGTTCCTCTATTCGATCCCGGATTTAGAACGCCAGCGCGGTGCCGACCATGAATTCGATGAACTCGTTGTCGAGCGAGCCCGGCGTGTCGTCGTCGAAGCTGCCGAAATCGAGCTGCGCCTCCACGGTCACGCCCGGCCCGAGTGCGTAGGAGCCGTTGAGCGCGACCATGTCGAAGCTCTCGTCGAGGCCGTCGAGGCCGTCCTGCCGCACCGCGCCATATTGCAGGCCGACGGCCCAGGCATCCTCCACGGTATAGGCGATGCCGACCTCGTAGTCGTCGCGGTCGCGCCCCTGGCCGGTCAGGGTGTTGACGACGAGGTCGCGCGTCATGTAGCCGCCGCCGACCGACACCTGGCCGAACGTCACGGTCGCGCCGCCATGCCAGCTCGCCGGCGAGCCCTCGCAGTTCTGCGCGCCCGCGGTGGTGCCGCAGCGGTCGAGCGTGTAGCCGCTATAGCCGCCCGCGACGCGCAGGCCGATATCGCCGAATTCGCGCTCGAACGCGACGCCGGCGGACCACTGGTCGAGCAGCTGGCCGTCGACCCCGCGCGCATTGGCGCCGTATTGGCTCTGCCCCTCGTCGGACGGCGCGTAGCTGAGCCCGAACGTGAAGCCCTCGAAGCTCGGCGAGAAGTAGACGAGCTTGATCGAATCCTCGGAGCCGAGCAGGTCGTCATAGGTGGTGACGCTGAAGATGTCGACCGCGTTGCCCGCATCGGCGAACAGGAAGGACGGCGTGTTGACGCCGAAGATGGAGCTGCCGTTCGGCGCGAAATTGGTCAGCTCCTGGCGCGCATCCTCGGTGGCGCCGAGACGGAACTGGCCGAAATTGCCGCGGAAGAACACGAAGCGCTCATCCAGCGTTTCGGAATCGTCGCCCTCGGCGTCGCCCTCGATGGCGGCGCTGAAGCCGGCGGTCAGGCCGTTGTCGAAGGTGGCCGAGCCGGTGACGTAGATTTCGAGATCCTGGCCGAAGGCGATCGAATTGGTATCGTCGGCCAGTTCGCCGTCGTCCGAATCCTGGTCGATGATGCCCATCGCGGCCTGATAGTCGCCGCCGATGCTGACCTCGATCGGCTGATCTTCGGCTTCTGCCACGCCGGCGCCGAGCGCGCCGGTTGCGCTGAGCGCCGTCGCGCCCAGGAGCGCGAGCTTTCCCCAAGAGCGGCTGGTGCGATTCGTCCGGCTTCGATGTGTCATGACCCTGCTTCCCGCCTGATTTCGGTTCTCGCCTTCGTGCCGCCTCGACGCCGCCCGCCGGCTGTAAGAGACGTTATACTGTAACGTTTCTGCCGCTTTCAAGGCTTTGGTCGCGCGGCCGCATCGTTATCGGCCGGGCCGGCCGGAAACCCGATTCGGCCCCATTCATGTTATTGCAACTCATTCTCATAGTCGAGGCTGGAGGCTGCGGCCCGGCCGGGCGAGTATGACGAATTCAACTCATTGCGATGATCGCCGGGCCGCAAGAACGGGCGGCAGCGGGGTCCGTCCGGGGATTCGTGCGGCGGCGAGCTTGGACAGGGCGCGGTGCGGCCAAACAGCGCAGCGGCGTGCGCCGGCGCTAGCCTTTCAGCTTCCTGTCGAGGATCTCGTTAACGGCGGCGGGGTTGGCCTTGCCCTGGGTCGCCTTCATCACCTGGCCGACGAACCAGCCCTTGAGCGCGACCTTGCCGGCGCGGAACTGCTCGACCTTGTCGGCGCTGGCCGCGATGATCTTGTCGATCTCGGCCTCGATCGCGCCCGTGTCGGTGACCTGGCGCAGGCCTTTTTCCTCGATGATCGCATCGGCATCGCGGCCGGTCTCGAACATGATCTCGAAGACCTCCTTCGCGATGCGGCCCGAGATCGTGTTGTCCTTGATGCGCTCGATCAGGCCGCCGAGCGCCTCGGCCTTGACCGGCGCGCGCGCGACCTCGAGCCCGGCCTTGTTGAGCGCGCCGAACAGCTCGGTGATCACCCAGTTGGCCGCGAGCTTGCCGTCGCGGCCCTTGGCGACCGTCTCGAAATAGGCCGCGTTCTCCTTCTCCGCGACCAGCACGCTCGCGTCATAGGGCGAGAGGCCGTAATCGCGCACGAAGCGCTCCTTGCGCGCGTCCGGCAGCTCGGGCAGCGAGGCCCTGAGGCGATCGACCCAGGCGGCATCGAGCCTGAGCGGCAGGAGGTCGGGGTCGGGGAAGTAGCGATAGTCGTGCGCCTCTTCCTTCGAGCGCATCGAGCGCGTCTCGCCCTTCGCCGAATCGAACAGCCGCGTCTCCTGGTCGACCGTGCCACCGGCCTCGATGATGGCGACCTGGCGCGCCGCCTCGTACTCGATCGCGCGCATCACGAAGCGCACGGAATTGACGTTCTTGATCTCGCAGCGCGTGCCGAACGTCTCGCCTGGCCGGCGCACCGAGACGTTCACGTCGCAGCGCATCGAGCCCTCTTCCATGTTGCCGTCGCAAGTGTCGATGTAGCGCAAGAGCGAGCGCAGCTTGCGCACATAGGCGCCGGCCTCCTCGGGCGAGCGTAGGTCGGGCTCGGAGACGATCTCCATCAGCGCCACGCCGGCGCGGTTGAGGTCGATCAGCGTGGCGTCGGGCCTGATGTCGTGCACGCTCTTGCCCGCGTCCATCTCGAGGTGGAGCCGCGTGATGCCGACCGGCTTGGCGGTGCCGTCGGGCAGGTCGATCAGCACCTCGCCCTTGCCGACGATGGGGCGCGAATACTGCGAGATCTGATAGCCGGCCGGCAGGTCCGGATAGAAGTAGTTCTTGCGGTCGAACACCGAGACCAGGTTGATCTCGGCGTTGAGCGCGAGCCCGGTCTTGACCGCTTGTTCCACGCAGAATCCGTTGATCACCGGCAGCATGCCGGGCATCGCGGCGTCGACGAACGAGACCTGCGTGTTGGGCTCGGCGCCGAACGCGGTCGAGGCGCCCGAGAACAGCTTGGCCTTCGAGATCGCCTGCGCATGCACCTCGAGCCCGATCACCATCTCGAACGGCCCGGTGCGGCCCTGCACCACGGCGCTCATGCCCGCGCCTCCTCGAGCCAGGCCGGCAGCGCCTTGAAGTCGGCCGCCGCCTCCATCACGCCGGCGGCGCGCAGCACCGTCTCCTCGTCGAACGGACGGCCGATGAGCTGGAGGCCGAGCGGCAGGCCTTCCGCGCTCAGCCCTGCGGGGAGCGAGAGCGCGGGCAGGCCGGCGAGCGAGGCCGGTACGGTGAACACGTCGTTCAGGTACATCGCGATCGGATCGTCCATCTTCTCGCCCAACGCAAACGCGGCGGACGGCGCGGTCGGCGCCAGCACCAGATCGACCCGCTCGAACGCTGCCCTGAAGTCCTCGGCGATGCGCGCGCGCACCTTCTGCGCCTTGAGATAATAGGCGTCATAGTAGCCGGCGGAGAGCACGTAGGTGCCGATCATGATGCGCCGCCTGACCTCGGCGCCGAAGCCGGCCGCGCGCGTCTTGCAATAGAGGTCGGTCAGGTCCGCGCCCTTTTCGCGCAGGCCGTAGCGCACGCCGTCATAGCGCGCGAGGTTGGAGGACGCCTCGGCCGGCGCCACGATGTAATAGGTCGGCAGCGCGTATTTCGTGTGCGGCAGGGAGACGTCGATCACCTCGGCGCCCGCCGCCTTGAGCCATTCGATGCCCTGGCCCCACAGCGTCTCGATCTCGCCCGGCATGCCGTCCACCCGGTATTCCTTGGGCACGCCGACCTTGAGGCCCTTGGCCGAGCCGGTCAGCGCCGCCGCATAATCGGGCACCGGGCGGTCCACCGAGGTCGAATCCTTGGCATCGTAGCCGGCCATGGCGCGCAGCATCAGCGCCGCGTCCGCGACGCTGCGGGTCAGCGGCCCGGCCTGATCGAGCGAGGAGGCGAAGGCGATGATGCCCCAGCGCGAGCAGCGGCCATAGGTCGGCTTGATGCCGACCAGCCCGCAGAACGCGGCCGGCTGGCGGATCGAGCCGCCGGTATCGGTGCCGGTCGCGGCCAGGCAGGTGCGCGCCGCGACCGCGGCGGCCGAGCCGCCCGACGAGCCGCCCGGCACCAGCGGCCGGTTGTCGCCGCGCCGCCGCCACGGGTTGACCACCTCGCCATAGCAGCTCGTCGCGTTGGATGAGCCCATGGCGAACTCGTCCATGCTGGTCTTGCCGAGCATGACCGCGCCGGCCTGCCACAGCTTCGCGGTCACCGTCGATTCGTAGGGCGGCTTGAAGCCGTCGAGGATGCGCGAGCAGGCGGTGGAGAGCACGCCCTTGGTGCAGAAGAGATCCTTGATGGCGAGCGGCAGGCCTTCGAGCAGCCCGGTCTCGCCCTGCTTGAGGCGGGCGTCGGACGCCGCCGCCATGTCGAGCGCGAGGTCGAAGGTCTCGGCCATGTAGGCGTTGAGCGGCCGCGCCGCCTCGCACGCCGCGATGTGCGCCTCGGTCAGCTCGCGCGAGGAGACTTCGCGCCTGGCCAGGCGCTCGCGTGCCTCCTTGAGGGTCAGGTCGGTGAGCGCGGCCACTATTCGACCACCTTGGGCACCACGAAGAAGCCGGCCTCGGCCTCGGGCGCGTTGGCGAGGATGGCGTCGCGGATGCCGCCATCGGTCACCTCGTCCTGGCGCCGCGGCAGCTCCATCGCGACCACGCTGGTCATGGCCTCGACGTCCTTGGTATCGACCTCGCCGAGCTGCTCGACCCAGGCGAGGATGCCGTTGATCTCCTGCGCCAGGCCGTCGCATTCCTCGGGCTTCACCTCGATGCGCGCCAGCCGCGCGATCTTCAGCACGGTCGCCCTGTCGATCGCCATGATGCCGTTCCTTCTGCGCCGCGCCGATGCCGCGGCCCGCTCCGTTCGTGATACCCCGCGAAGGCGGGGTATCCAGAACTTCGGCAGTGTCCCTGGATGCCCCGCCTGCGCGGGGCATGACGAAGGGGAATCGTCGAACGCCTTGCCCCGCGGCGGGAAGGCCGCGAAGCTAACACCCGCCATGCTGCTCCGCAACGTGCAGGAACTCGCCGCCGCGCTCGCCCTGGAGGCGCGGCTTCTCGGCCTCGACGTCGGGACCAAGACGATCGGCGTCGCGGTCTCGGACGAGCGCCGCGTGGTGGCGAGCGGGCGCGACACCATCCGCCGCACCAAGCTCGCTAAGGACCTCGACGCCCTCGCCCGGCTGGTCGACGAGGACCGGGTCGGCGGCATCGTGATCGGCCTGCCGCTCAACATGGACGGCTCGGAGGGGCCGCGCTGCCAGTCGGTGCGCCAGTTCGCGGCCGACCTCGCCAAGCGCATCGACCTGCCGATCGCGTTCTGGGACGAGCGGCTCTCCACCATGGCGGTGACCCGCACCCTGCTGGACGCTGACCTCTCGCGCAAACGCCGCGCCGAGGTGGTCGACAAGCTCGCCGCCGTCTACATCCTCCAGGGCGCGCTGGATGCGCTGGGGAAGGCGGCTATGCCGCCTCGGAGCTGACCACGAGGCGCCGTCCGAGCGCCGCGAGCGCGCGCTCGACCTCGCCGATATGCGAGCGATGGTCGAGGTCGAGCAGGCGGCGCACCGCGTTCTCCTGCAAGCCGAGACGCCGCCCCAGCCCGGCATTCGATATCCGCGCCGCCCGCATCGCCTCATAGAGCGCCAGCTTGGCGCTGATCAGGGCAGGCAGATCGACGGTCTTTTGCCCCCGCTTCGGCTTCGGCGCCTTCGGGAGCGGTTCCCCCGCCTCGACATAGCCGCCGAGGGCGGCGACCAGGCAATCCTCGACGATCGCCCGTGCCTCGGCCTCAGCCGTGCCCTTCGGAACCCAGGTATGCGCGCCCGCCACGCCGGGGAAGGAGACGGCGAGGTCACCCTTCTCGCGCGCCGCGACATAGGGAAACACGAAGAGCATTGCCGTACCTTTCACCGAAGATCGTCGAGTTCAAGAGGCCCGTCCGAGCCACATACTTCAACCGACGCCGGCATCATAGGGTTGCATGGCATCGAGCCTTCTCGGCAGCGCAGCGGCGAGGCGGGCGTAGTCCTCGTCCGCGTTGTAGACGAAGGCGGTGATGCGGATGAAGAGGATGCCGTCCGCCGCCTTGATCTGGGTTTCCAGGCGGTCCTGCTCCAGGAGCGCGGCGCGCAGCTTCTCGGCGAGCGCGTTGCTGGCCGGCGGCGCGCCGGGCACCTTCAGGGTCGCCATGAAGGCGCGGGCCTGCTTCGGCGTCAGCGCGGCGACGCCCCAGCCGTTCTCCAGCATGCCGACCGCACGTTCCAGCAGGCCGCTGCAATGGTCGCGCAGCGCCGCCTCGCCGAGGCCGCGGCGCCAGTCGAGCGCGTCCTTGACGGCGAGCCAGGGCGTCGGGTCGCGGGTGCCCTGCCAGCCGAACTCGGCCGCGAAGCCCTGGTCGAGGAAATGAGAGACGACGAGCGGATGCACGTCCCGTTGACGATCACGCCTGACCCAGAGGAACGCCGCGCCCTTGGGCGCGCACAGCCATTTGTGGCAGTTGCCCGAATAGTAATCGGCGCCCAGCGCGTCGAGATCGAGGGGTACATGGCCCGGCCCGTGCGCGCCGTCGATCAGGAGGCGCACATTGCGCTCCCGACAGAGCGCCGCGATGCGCTCGATCGGGAAGATCAGCGAACTGTCGGACGCGATGTGATCGACCACGACGAGGCGGGTGCGCGGGCCGATGCTTGCCTCCAGCCCCGCCACGATGTCGTCCGCGTTTGCGCCGCCGAATGGCAGCGCCAGCTCGACATGGCGCGCGCCGGCACGCCGGCAGACGAAGCGGGTCGCGTTCCTGACCGCGTTATAGCCATGGCTGGTCGAGACCACCTCGTCGCCCGGCTCGAGCGGGAAGGAACGCAGCACCGCGTTGCAGCCGCCGGTCGCGTTCTCGACGAAGCCGATGTCCGCAGGGCTCGCGCCGACATGGGCGGCGAGCGCCTCGCGCGCTTGGCTCAGCGCCTTCGGCAGCACGGCCCGCATGAAATGGGGCGGGTTGCGTTCGAGCCGCGCGCGCCACTCGCTCTGCTTCTCCAGCACCGCGCGCGGCGTTGCGCCGAACGAGCCGTGGTTGAGGAGAACGAGCCCGTCCTCGAAGCCGAAATCGCCGCGACGCGACGCGCCGAACCCGGTCATGCCTTGCCTCCCGCATGGCCGGGCGCGAGGCCGATATGGCCGCGCTGGATCACCACGCTCGCCAGCATGACGATGGCGACGCCGGGCAGGGTCAGCAGCGGCGGCAGGCCGCGGCCGAGCGCCCAGTCCAGCGCGATCACGAAGACCGGGATGAAATAGGAATAGACCTGCACCCGCGTCGCGCCGATCTTCAAGGTCGCGCCCTGGATCATGAAGAAGGTGATCACGGTCGGCCCGACCGCGAGCCACACGATGCCGCCCCAGACGCCCGGTGCCACCCCGCCATAATCGGTGCGGCCCAGCTCGATATTGGCGGCGAGCAGGAACCAGAAGCCGGAGAGCGCCATGATCCAGAAGCTCATGCGCATGACCGGCTCGCCCCGGTGGAAATAGCGCACCAGTGTGGCGTAAAGCCCCATCGCGACGCAGCCGGCGAGGAACAGCACGTCGCCATAGTGCAGTTCGAGCGCGAGCAGCCGCTCCGGCGAGCCGCGGAAGATCACCCAGGCTGAGCCGAGCATGCCGAGCAGCAGCGCGCCGAGCCGGTGCCAGCCGAGCCGCTCGTGCAGGAGGATCGCCGAGAAGATCGCGGTGAAGCCCGGGATCGTGGTCGAGATCACCGCGGTGTTCAGGCTGTCGGTGGTGCGCAGGCCCTCGTACATGGTCCAGAAGAAGACGTCCATCGCGGCCGCGATCGCGCCGTAGCGCGCGAGGCCCGAGAGGCCGGGCCAGGGCAGCCCGACCCGCGCGATCACGAACGGCGCGAAGATCAGGCTCGCCATGACGAAGCGGAGCGATTGCAGCACGGCCGGCTCGACCGCGTCCGTGATCATGTCGCCGACCGGGAAGGTGGTGGCGATCAGCACCATCGCGGCGAACGCGGTCATGTGCGCGGCGCCCGCGGCCTGCTGGCCGCGCTCGCCGACGTTCAGGGAAGCGCGGCCGCGCGCTGGCGTTCGGAGCATGAACCTGGGGGATCCGGTTCGGGCATGGGCGGCGAGCTTGCCCCAAGCGGGGCGCGCTGCAAAGGCCGCGCTGAAACGCCGCGCCCTGCCGGGACACAGCAAAGCTACGGCCGCGAGGCTTGCCAAGCCGGCCCGCCGTGCAAATCTCATGCGGATGACGCGCCGCCCCGGCGCGCCTGCCGGAAGCAAGGGAGGAACGGGCGATGACGAAGCGATGGGGGCTGGCGGCTATCGCGCTCGCGGTCGCCGTGGCGGGCGCCGCCCCGGCGTTCGCGAGCGACGACCGGGTGCCGACGGCCGAGGAGCGCGCGCTCATCGAGGCCGCGCTGCGCGGCGCCGGCTATACGAGCTGGGAAGAGATCGACATGGACGACGGCCAATGGGACGTCGACGATGCGCGCCGCGGCGACGGCCACGAATACGAGGTGCGCATCCACCCCGGCACCTACGAGATCGTCTCCGAGCGGCGCGAGGACTGACACCAAGCCTCGATGAGTTCAACTCATCGAGGCTTGGATGGCGCGACTGCGCCGCGCCGCCTATGCGGCGAAAGCCAAGCGTGCGAACGCACGCGCCCGGCGACTGAGGGCGTCCCGATGATCGGCTTCGATCATCGGGACTCTGATATGAACAAACCTAACCTGCTTGCAGCGTGGCGGCCGGCGTTGCCGCGCCGCGCTGGATCACATAGCTCGCTGCGATCACGATGACCACGCCGGGCAGCGTCATGGCGGGCGGGAAGCCGTAGCCGAGCGCCGCCTCGAGCAGCACGACCAGAGCCGGGCTGATATAGTAGTAGGCGACCACGCGGGTCGGCCCGATGCGCAAGGTCGCGTATTGGTAGGCGAAGAAGGTCACCACCGTCGGCAGCAAGGCGAGGTAGACGAGGCCGCCCCAGGTCGAGAGCGAGATGCCGCCCCAATCGGTCTCCGCCAGGTGGACGTTCGAGGCGATCAGCAGCCAGAACAGGCTGGTCGCCAGCACCCAGAAGGTCATCACCGGGGCCGGCTCGCCGCGATGCAGCTTGCGGGCGAGCGGCGTGTAGAACGCCATGGCGACGCAGCCGGCGAGGAAGATGCCGTCGCCCACGCTGATCTCGAGCGCCGCCACGCGCGCGGGATCGCCGCGGAAGATCACCCAGAGCGCGCCGAACAGCCCGATCAGGAGCGCACCGATCTTGGGCCAGCCGAGCCGCTCGCCGACCAGGATCGCCGCGGCGATGGCGGCGAGGCCGGGCACCACGGTCAGAATCGCGCTGGTGTTGAGCGCGGTCGTGGTGCGCAGGCCCTCGAACAGGCACCAGAAGAAGCCGACCAGCGGCGCGCTGACGACGGCATAGCGTGCGAGCCCGCCGAGGCCCGGCCAGCTTATCGGGTATTTGAACGCAACGATCACCCCCATGGCCACGGCCGCCATCGCGAAGCGCAGCAGGTTGAGCACGCCGGGGTCGAGCCGATCGGTGATCGCCGCGCTCGCGACGAACGAGCCCGCCACCGTGAGCGAGGCGAACAGCATCAGCGCGTGGACGTAGATGAGGCCGGCGAACGCGGCGGGCTTCCTGGCGGCTTGGCTCATCGGGGCGGGCGGTCGGCCTCGGCTCGGAAAGGGCCCCATCCTTGCGCCCATCGCCGGGCAAGCGCAAACCGCCATGGCGTCGCAGCCTGCCGAGTCGCGCTCCCCTCGCCCGCCGCATGGCCCGGCCAAGCCCGCACGGCGGCTCGCGCTTTATCCGTGCGCTTGCCGGCCGGAGGCGCCGCTGCCATAACGGCGGCCGATGCACGCCGTCTCCCAGCCCTTCGCGCACCAGCATCTGCTCGGCATCGAGCCGTTGAGCGCGGCCGAGATCACCCGCCTGCTCGACCTCGCCGACGACTATGTCGCGCTCAACCGCCACGCCCAGAAAAAGGCGGACGTGCTCAAGGGCCGCAGCCTGATCCTGCTCTTCTTCGAGACCTCGACGCGCACCCGCACCTCCTTCGAGCTGGCCGGGAAAAGGCTCGGCGCCGACGTGATCAACATCTCGGTCGCGATGAGCGCGATCAAGAAGGGCGAGACCCTGATCGACACCGCGCTGACGCTGAACGCCATGCACCCGGACGTGCTGGTCGTGCGCCATCCGGATTCAGGCGCGGTCAACCTGCTCTCGCACCACGTCAACTGCGCGGTGATCAACGCCGGCGACGGCAGCCACGAGCACCCGACCCAGGCGCTGGTCGACGCGCTCACCGTGCGCCGCCGCAAGGGCGGGATCGCCGGGCTCACGGTCGCGATCTGCGGCGACATCCTGCACAGCCGGGTGGCGCGCTCGAACATGCTGCTGCTCACCAAACTAGGTGCCAAAGTGCGCGTCATAGCGCCGCCGACCCTGCTGCCGACCGCGATCGAGAGCTATGGCGTCGAGGTCTTCCACGACATGAAGAAGGGCCTCACCGGAGTCGACATCATCATGATGCTGCGCCTCCAGCAGGAGCGCATGGCCGGCACCTTCGTGCCCTCGCAGCGCGAATACTTCTACTTCTACGGGCTCGACGAGGAGAAGCTCGAGGCCGCCAAGCCGGATGCGCTGATCATGCACCCCGGCCCGATGAACCGCGGCGTCGAGATCGATTCGGTGGTCGCCGACGACATCAAGCGCAGCGTCATCCTCGACCAGGTCGAGCTCGGCGTCGCGGTGCGCCAGGCCTGCATCGACACGCTGGCGCGCAACCTGCCCGCGCTCGACCACAACCGCTGAGCCGAGCGAGCCATGCCGCAGTTGAAGCCCGACCGCACGCCGCCCGGCCGCACCGCCTACCTCAACGCGCGGCTGATCGACCCCGAGAGCGGGCTCGACGCCAAGGGCGCGCTGCTCACCGACGGCAAGACCATCGCCGACCTCGGCCCGCACCTCTTCAACGACGGCGTGCCGGAAGGCATCACGACGGTCGATTGCGGCGGGCATGTGCTCTGCCCCGGCCTGATCGACATGCACGTGCACCTGCGCGAGCCCGGCCACGAGCACAAGGAGACGATCGCGACCGGCACGCTGTCGGCCGCGGTCGGCGGCGTCACCACGGTCGCCTGCATGCCCAACACCAAGCCGGTGATCGACGATGTCGCGCTGGTCGAGTTCATCCAGCGCCGCGCGCGCGAGACCGGGCTGATCAAGGTCTATCCCTTCGCCGCCATCACGCGCGGCCTCGGCGGCACCGAGATGACCGAGATGGGCATGCTGGCCGAGGCCGGCGCACTCGCCTTCACCGATGACGGGCTGCCCATTCACGACAGCATGGTGATGCGCCGCGCGCTCGCCTATGCCCGCGCCTTCGACATGATGGTGAGCCAGCACGCCGAGGACCTTTCGCTCTCGGCTTGCGGCTGCATGGCCGAGGGCCAGATCGCGACGCGGCTCGGCCTGCCCGGCATCCCGGACGCCTCCGAGGTGGTGGTGGTCGAGCGCGACATCCGCCTGGTCGAGCTCACCGGCGGGCGCTACCACGTCGCGCACATCTCGACCGCGCTCGGCATCGACGCGGTGAGGCAGGCGAAGAGCCGCGGCCTGCGCGTATCGTGCGAGGCGGCGCCGCACCATTTCGCGCTGACCGACGCCGCGGTCGGCGACTATCGCACCTTTGCCAAGATGGCGCCGCCGCTCCGGAGCGAGGCGAACCGCCGTGCCGTGATCGAAGGCCTGAAAGACGGCACGATCGACGCCATCGCGACCGACCACGCGCCGCACGACCAGGACAGCAAGCGGGTGCCGATGGAGCGCGCCGCGAACGGCGTGGTCGGCCTCGAGACCATGCTGCCGATCTCGCTCGAGCTCTACCACGCCGGCGAGATCGGGCTCGGCGCGCTGCTCGCGCTGATGACCGTGCGCCCCGCCGACCTCCTGAAGCTGCCGCAGGGCCGCTTGAAGAAGGGCGCGCCGGCCGACCTCCTGATCTTCGACCCCGAGCGGGCCTGGACCATCGACGCCAAGCAGTTCCGCTCGAAGTCGAAGAACTCGCCGTTCGACGAACGCCAGGTCAAGGGCCGCGCCCTGATCACCACCGTCGACGGCCGCATCGTCCACCGCCTCGACGGCGCGTGAGTTGGATGGCGCGTGAATTGAGCGAAGGGCGCGGCGCTCCCTCCTCTTCGTCATGCCCCGGCTTGACCGGGGCATCCAGGAGCGGCGGCATTGCGGTTTCCAAGGCCTCCTGGATTGCCCGGTCAAACCGGGCAATGACGATTTATGTACAGGCAACCGACGAAGGGAACATCGAGCGCCACAGCGACGCGACGGGACGTTGAGACATGTCCGAGACGGGAAGCTTCGAGCAGGCTTGGCCGTTCTATCTGTGCGGCGCGCTGGCCTATCTGCTCGGCTCGATCCCCTTCGGGCTGATCCTGACGCGGCTCGCCGGGCTCGGCGACATCAGGAAGATCGGCTCCGGCAATATCGGCGCGACCAACGTGCTGCGCACCGGCAACAAGAAGCTGGCCGCCGCCGTGCTTCTGCTCGATGCGCTCAAGGGTGCCGTGCCCGTCCTGATCGCCGCGCGCTTCGGCACGGAGATGGCGATGATCGCGGGCGCCGGCGCCGTGGTCGGCCATATGGCACCGGTCTGGCTGCTGTTCCGCGGCGGCAAGGGCGTCGCGACCACGCTCGGCGTGCTGCTCGCCATCCACTGGCCGCTCGGGCTGATCTTCTGCGCGGTCTGGCTCGCCGTGGCGTTCTTCTTCCGCTACTCCTCGCTCGCCGCGCTCGTCGCCATCATCACCTCGCCCGGCTTCGCGCTGCTGCTTGGCGAGCCGCGCATCGCCTGGCTCGCCGGCTTCCTCGCCATCGTCGTGACCGCCAAGCACTGGCAGAACATCGCCCGCCTCATCGCCGGCACCGAATCCAAGATCAGGCTCAAGCGCGATTGACCAGGCGCAGGAGCCGACGCAGGTTTGGCGCATGACGGCGCAGCGCCCTTTCAGCGAGGCCGAGCGGCTCGACTGGCTGCGGCTCTCCCGCAGCGAGAATGTCGGGCCGGTCACCTTCTTCGCGCTGATCGAGCGCTTCGGCAGCGCCGCGGCGGCGCTCGACGCTTTGCCCGAGCTCGCGCGGCGCGGCGGACGCCGGGCCTCGATCCGCATCCCGAGCCCGGCGGCGGTCGAGCGCGAAGCCAAGACCATCGCCCGCATGGGGGGCCGGCTGATCGCGCGCGACGAGCCCGGCTATCCGCTGCCGCTCGCCGCGATCCCCGATGCGCCGCCGCTCATCATCGTGCGCGGCAACGCCGATCTCCTGCTGCGGCCGACCGTCGCGATCGTCGGCGCGCGCAACGCCTCGGCCAACGGCGTGCGCTTCGCAACAGGGCTCGCCGCCGAGCTCGGCCGCGAAGGCTTCGTGGTCGCCTCCGGCCTCGCCCGCGGCATCGACGCCGGCGCGCACAGGGGCGCGATCGAGACCGGCACGGTCGCGGCGGTCGCCGGCGGGCCGGACATCGTCTACCCACGCGAGCACGAGGCGCTGAGCGCGGAGATCGTGGCCAAGGGCGCGCTGGTCTCCGAGATGCCGCCCGGCGTCGAGCCGCAGGCCCGCCACTTCCCGCGCCGCAACCGCATCATCTCCGGCCTGTCCCGCGGCGTCGTGGTGGTCGAGGCCGCGCCGCAATCGGGCTCCCTGATCACGGCGCGCCTCGCGCTGGAGCAGGGCCGCGAGGTGTTCGCGGTGCCGGGCTCCCCGCTCGACCCGCGCGCCAGGGGCCCGAACAACCTGATCCGCCAGGGCGCGACCCTGACCGAAAGCGCGGCGGACGTCGTCGAGGCGCTCGCCCGCAGCGCCCCACCGGCCCTCGCGGAACCCCGAGAAACCTCGGAATTTCAAGGGGCTAAGGCCGAACCGCCGGACCAGGCGGCGCTCCGTGCCGGGCGCGCCGCGGTCCTCGGCCTGCTCGGCCCGACCCCGGTCGCGGTCGACGAGCTGATCCGCCAGAGCCGGTTGACACCTTCGATCATGCTCACCATTTTGCTGGAGCTTGAGCTGGCCGGCCGCTTGGAGCGCCATCCGGGTGGAAAGGTTGCCCTGTGCGCCGCGCCGGACTGACGGCCTCCCCCAAAACCAGCGAGTGCGGCACAGCGTGACGAAAGCCCTGGTCATCGTGGAATCGCCGGCCAAGGCCGCCACCATCAACCGCTATCTGGGCCCCGGCTACAAGGTGCTGGCCTCCTACGGCCATATCCGCGATTTGCCGCCCAAGGACGGCTCGGTCCGCCCGGACGACGCGTTCGAGATGGACTGGGAGATCACCCAGGGCTCGGAGAAGAACATCCGCGCCATCGGCCAGGCGCTGCGGGACGCGGACGCGCTCTATCTCGCGACCGACCCCGACCGCGAGGGCGAGGCGATCTCCTGGCACGTCTATGACGAGCTGGAGCGGCGCAAGCTGCTCGACAAGATCGACGTCAAGCGCGTCGTCTTCTACGAGGTCACCAAGGGCGCGGTGATCGAGGCGATCGAGCATCCGCGCGAGCTCGATTCGCACCTGATCGACGCCTACAAGGCGCGCCGCGCGCTCGACTACCTGGTCGGCTTCACGCTCTCTCCCGTGCTCTGGCGCAAGCTGCCGGGGGCGCGCTCGGCCGGGCGCGTGCAATCCGTCGCGCTCCGCCTGATCTGCGACCGCGAGGCCGAGATCGAGGCGTTCAGGCCGCAGGAATACTGGACCGTCGAGGTCGACCTCGAAACCGAGAAGGGCGAACGCTTCGCCGCGCGGCTCGCCAGGCTGAACGGCGCGAAGCTCGACAAGTTCGACCTGAACAACAGCGACAAGGCAGAGGCCGCGCGCCGCGCCATCGAGGCGGCGAGCTTCACGGTCGCGAACGTCGAGGAGAAGCGGGTTAGGCGCAACCCGGCGCCGCCCTTCACCACCTCCACCTTGCAGCAGGAAGCCTCGCGCAAGCTCGGCTTCACTGCGCGGCGCACCATGAAGGTGGCGCAGGAGCTGTACGAAGGCATCTCGCTCGACGGCGAGCAGGTCGGCCTGATCACCTATATGCGGACGGATTCGGTGCAGCTCTCGAAGCTCGCGCTCGACGAGGCGCGCGACGTGATCCGCGGCGAATACGGCGCCGCCTACCTGCCGGACGGGCCGCGCCACTACCGCTCGACCGCGAAGAACGCGCAGGAAGCCCATGAGGCGATCCGCCCGACCGCGCTCGCGCGCAAGCCGCGCGCCGTCGCCGCCAGCCTCTCCGCCGACCAGGCGAGGCTCTACGAGCTGGTCTGGAAGCGCACGCTCGCCTGCCAGATGCCGAGCGCCGAGTTCGACCAGGTCGGCATCGACATCGATTCGCCGGACGGCACGCTCTCCTTGCGCGCCACCGGCTCGATCCTCGCCTTCGACGGCTTCCTCAAGGTCTACCAGGAAGGCCGCGACGATGACGGCGACGACGAGAGCGAGCGCCGCCTGCCGCCGCTTAAAGTAGGCGATGCGCCGCGCCGCCTCGGCGTTCGCCCCGAGCAGCACTTCACCGAGCCGCCGCCGCGCTACACCGAGGCGAGCCTCGTCAAGAAGCTCGAGGAACTCGGCATCGGCCGGCCCTCGACCTACGCCTCGATCATCTCGGTGCTGCAGGACCGCAGCTATGTCCGGTTCGACAAGAAGCGCTTCGTGCCCGAGGACCGCGGCCGCGTCGTCACCTCGTTCCTCGAAAACTTCTTCAAGCGCTATGTCGAATACGGCTTCACCGCGGCGCTCGAGGACCAGCTCGACCAGATCTCGGCCGGCGAGATCGGCTGGCGCGAGGTGCTCACCGACTTCTGGGCCGACTTCAAGGCCGCCGTCGAGGAGACCGGCCATCTGCGCGTCAAGGACGTGCTGGAGGCGCTCGACGCCGCGCTCGCGCCCCATCTGTTCCCGCCGGGCGCGGACGGCCGTGACCCGCGCGTCTGCCCGGCCTGCGGCGAGGGGCGGCTCAGCCTGAAGCTCGGCCGCTACGGCCCGTTCATCGGCTGCTCCGCCTACCCCGAGTGCCGCTATACGCGCCCCTTGGTCGACGGCTCGGGCGAGAACGGCGAGGCGGCAGCGGAGGTCGCGGCCGGCCCCAAGCCTCTCGGCGACGATCCGGCGAGCGGGCTCGCGGTGACGCTGCGCAAGGGGCCCTACGGCTTCTACGTCCAGCTCGGCGAGGCGAGCGAGGCGAAGGGCGCGGCGAAGCCGAAGCGCGTCTCGCTGCCGCGCGAGCTGTCGCCTGATGCGGTTGACCTCGACCGCGCGCTCGGCCTGCTCTCCCTGCCGCGCGAGGTCGGCAAGCATCCCGAGAGCGGCGAGCCGATCATGGCGGGCATCGGCCGCTTCGGCCCCTATGTCGTGCATCAGAAGGTCTACAAGTCGCTGCCGAAGGACGAGGACGTGCTCACCATCGGCCTCAACCGCGCGGTCGCGCTGATCGCCGAGGGCAAGCGCGGCGGCGCCAAGGTGCTACGCGAACTCGGCGCGCATCCCGAGGACGGCGCGCCGGTCGAGCTCAAGGAGGGCCGCTACGGCCCCTATGTCCAGCACAAGCGGATTATGGCGACGGTGCCGAAGGGCACCGATCCCGATGCCCTTACGCTGGAGGCCGCGCTCGCGCTGGTCGCCGCCAAGGCGGCGAAGAAGGGGCCGGCGCGTGGCCGCAGAGCCAGGGCGGCGGCACCGGCGGCCAAGCCCACGGCCAAGCCCACGGCCAAGCCTGCGGCGAAGCGCAAGCCCGCGAAGAAGGGCGCGGCCGGGCGCCGCGCCGGCGCCGCGCAGGACGGGGCGTGACCGCAAAGAAGCCCGGGCACGGCCAGCTGCCGACGCGGGACGAGCTCCTGCGCTACATCGAGGAGAGCGAAGGCAAGGTCGGCAAGCGGGAGCTTGCGCGCGCCTTCGGCATCAAGGGCGACGCCCGCGCCGAGCTGAAACGCCTGCTGCGCGACCTGGAGGACGAAGGCGCGCTGCAACGCGGCGGCAGGCGCGCCTTGCATCGCACCGGCGCGCTGCCCGCGGTCTGCCCGATCGACATCCACGACATCGACGTCGACGGCGAGCTGCGCGCCCGCCCGGTGAACTGGGCGGGCGAAGCGGAGCCGCCGCCGATCATCGTCGCACCGGCGGCGCGCGGCGTGCCCGCGCTCGGCGTCGGCGACCGCGCCCTCGCCCGCCTGCGCAAGCTGCCCGAGGGCGGCTACGAGGCGCAGGTCATGCGCCTGCTCGAAGCAAAGCGCGACGAGCTGCTCGGCGTGTTCGAGCGGCGCGCGGACGGCGGCGGCACGATCCGGCCGACCGAGCGGCGCGCCCGCCACACCGTCGCGGTTGCCGCTACGGATACGGCGGACGCCGCGGATGGCGAGATCGTGCTCGCCGAGCTGCTGCCCCAGCGCGGCTACGAGGCGCGCGCCCGGATCCGCGAGCGGCTCGGCCACATGGAATCGCCGCGCGCCATCAGCCTGATCGCGATCCACACCCACGGCATCCCGACGCGCTTCTCCGAGGCTGCGTTGGCCGAGGCGCGCGCCGGCCGGCCGGTCTCGCTCGGCAAGCGCGCTGATCTGCGCGAGCTGCCGCTCGTCACCATCGACGGCGAGGACGCCCGCGACTTCGACGACGCGGTGTTCGCCGAACCCGACGATGCGCCCGACAACAGAGGTGGCCACCATATCGTCGTCGCGATCGCCGACGTCGCGCACTATGTCCGCCCCGGCGGCGCGCTCGACCGCAACGCGCGCGAGCGCGGCAACTCGGTCTACTTCCCCGACCGCGTCGTGCCGATGCTGCCCGAGGCGCTATCGAACGAGCTCTGCTCGCTCAAGCCGGGCGAGCCGCGCGCCTGCCTCGCGGTCCATCTCTGGCTCGACAAGGAAGGGCAGAAGCGCCGCCACGCATTCGTGCGCGGCCTGATGAGGAGCCGCGCGCGGCTCACCTACAACCAGGTCCAGGCCGCGATCGACGGCCGCGCCGACGAGGCCGCGGCGCCGCTCCTCGAACCCGTGATCGAGCCGCTCTACGCCGCGTTCCGCGCGCTGTGGGCGGCGCGCGAGAGGCGCGGCACGCTCGAGCTCGACCTGCCGGAGCGCAAGGTGAGCTTCAAGCCCGACGGCACGGTCGCCGCGATCGAGCCCGCGCCGCGCTATGACAGCCACCGGCTGATCGAGGAGATGATGATCGCGGCCAATGTCGCCGCGGCCGAGACGCTGGAGGCCAAGGGCGCACCCTGCATGTACCGCGTGCACGACAGGCCCGCCGCCGAGAAGCTCGAATCCCTGCGCGGCTTCCTGCGCGAGATCGGCCTCAAGCCACCTAAGCGCGAGGCGGCGACGCCGCACGCCTTCAACGAGGTGCTGGCGCGCGCCGCCGATTCGAAGAACAGCCACCTGGTCAACCTGATGATCCTGCGCAGCCAGGCGCAGGCCGAATACAACCCGCGCAACTACGGCCATTTCGGCCTGGGGCTCAAACGCTACGCGCACTTCACCTCGCCGATCCGCCGCTATGCCGACCTCTTGGTGCACCGCGCCCTGATCGGCGCGCTCGGCTTCGGCGATGACGGCATCGGCACGGTCGAGGCCTCAGGCTTCGCCAAGCTCGGCCAACACGTCTCGGCAACCGAGCGTCGCGCCCAGCTCGCCGAGCGCGACGCGATGGACCGCTACGCCACCGCCTATCTCGCCGCGCGCGTCGGCGCGACCTTTGCCGGCCGCATCGAGGGCGTCACCCGCTTCGGCGTCTTCGTCACGCTCGACGATACCGGCGCGAGCGGCCTGGTGCCGGCGAGCACGCTCGGCCACGGCCGGCCCTATCACGACGCCGAACGGCATACCTTGGAGATCGACGGGAGGCACCTGCGCCTCGGCGCGCCGGTGAGGGTCAAGCTCGCCGAGGCCGACGTGGTGACCGGCGGCCTCGTCTTCGAACTCGTCGCCCTCGACGGCAAACCCTTCGAGCCCGTCGAAGATAGCGGGGCCCGGCCTCGTCACGGCCATTTGCGGCGGCCCGGCCCACGCGCTCGCGGCACGCGCGCCTCGAAGCGGCCGCGGTCTTAGCTATCGACGCTTCGGCTTCGCCGGCTCGTGGGAACCGGCCACGGCGCGCAGGGAGACCGCCCGTCCGCGCCACTCGCGCAGCCGGCCGCGTGTTACCTGATCGAGCTTGCGCAGGAAGCGCTCGTCGGCGGTGACGAAGCGGCAATCGTTGGCCGCCGCCAGGGCGAGATAGAGGCAATCATAGGCCGGGTGGTTGAGCTCGATCGCGAGCCGGGTCGCGGCCTCGAAGAGCGCGCGCGTCGGCAATAGCTCGACGTCGGCGCCTTCGAGCAGGCGGGCGGCGAGCAGCGCCTCGTCGCTCGACAGCTCGTCCCGCTGCACCTTCTTCCACAGCACGTTCGCACATTCCGCGACCAGGAGGTCGGGCGCGATCAGCCTGGCCCGCTCGCGCAGCGTCAGCGCCTCCGCCGTGCCATCCTCCTCGACCACCCATTTGATGGCGATGCTCGCGTCGATGACGAGCGCGTTCAACGCTCCTCGCGCCCTTCGCGCAGCAGGGCCTCGGCGGGCGTCTGCTTGCGCCCGCGCGTCAACCGCCGCAACTCGGCCGCGAGTTCGTCGAAGCCGGGCTCGGCTTCGGCGGCGAGCGCCTGGCGCAGGATCTCCCGGTGCTCCGCCTCTGCCGAGCGGCCATGCCGGGCGGCGCGTCGCTTCAGCCGGCGGATGAGATCGTCGTCCAGGTTGCGCACGTGCAGGCTTCCGGTCATCCGCCGCTCCATGATTGCATTGGTATCAATGATAGCAGTTCGGTGTCGCCCCGCCAAGTGCCGGCATCGGGCGGGCACCGGCTCGGCAGGCACGAACCTCCCCGTCCTCGGAAACCCGGCGGCGAGCGCTTTCCACGCCAGGCAAACACGGGTATAGCCCGCTGGCAGCGCCGGGCGGGCCGGGCTACCCTCCGCTTCGCTGAGCGGAGGGACGATGAGCGGCGCGCGACCGACCGAGACGCAGCTTGCTTGGTTGAGGCGCGGGCTCACCGAGCCCGGCGGCAAGCTGCCGCTGTTCGACCGCGACGGCCGCGCCGTCGACCAGCGCACCATCCGCGCCTGCCTGAAGGCGGGCTGGGCCGAGCCGTGGCGGCGCAACCCGCTCAAGCCGGATTGGCTGGTCTGCCGGCTCACGGCCGCAGGACGCAATTTGGCAGAGGGTCGCGAAGGCGAATCTTGACAGAGCACAGCCCGGCATCGCGCAGCCCATCCCCGAGCGAGAGCGACGCGGAGCAGCCGCACACCACGCTGCGCGCGATCATCTGCGTGATCATCTCCGTCGCGTTCTTCGGCCTCGCTTATGGCTATTCGCTGCCGGTGCTCTCGCTCATCATGGAGCGCGGCGGCGTCAGCTCGACCGTGATCGGCCTCAACACCGCGACCAGCGCTGCCGCCGTTCTCCTGTTCGGCCCCCTGGTGCCGCGCCTGCTCGGCCGCTTCGGGCTCAGATTGTCGATCTTCGCCTCGATCCTGCTCTCGGTCGTGCTGATCCCGCCGATCGCCGTCACCGAGCCGCTCTATGCCTGGTTTCCGCTCCGCTTCGCGCTCGGCGCGGCGATCTTCTCGGCGCTGATCGCCGCCGACATCTGGGTGACGCAGGGCGCGAGCGCGAAGACGCGCGGCCGCCTGGTCGGCCTCTATGGCGCGTCGGTCGCCGGCGGCATCGCGGCCGGGCCGCTGCTCGTCGCGCTGACCGGCTCCGAGGGCTATGCGCCCTTCATCTGCGCCGGCGTGCTGCTCGCCATGGCCCTCGTCCCCATGCTGTTCGCCTACGGCCCGCAGCCGAGCGTCGCGCACACCCAGTCGCCGCGGCTGCGCAGCTTCGTGGTCGCCGTGCCGGTCGCGACGCTCTCGGTGCTGATCTTCGGGGTGATGGACCCCTCGATCCTCTCCTTGCTGCCGATCTACGGCCTCAGGCTCGGCATGGGCGAGCAGCAGGCGGTCCGCCTGGTCTCGCTCGTCATGGCGGGATCGGTGCTGCTGCAGCCGCTGATCGGCTATTTCGCCGACCGCTTCTCGAAGGTCGGCGTGCTGATCTTCCTCGGTGCGCTCGGCTGCGCCGCGGCCGTCCTGCTGCCGCTCTGCTTCCACGTCGACGCCGTGCTCTACCCCGCCCTCTTCGTGCTGGGCGGCTCGGTCTCGGGCCTCTACGTCGTCAGCCTCGCCATCCTCGGCGACCGCTTCGTCGGCGGCGCGCTGGCCGCCGCGGTCACGGTCTTTACCATGCTGGTCTCGGCGGGCGCGACGATCGGGCCGGTGCTGGCCGGCGCCGCCATGCGCGCCTACGACCCGGAGGGCTTCCCGGCGACCATCGCGGCCGCCATGCTGCTGGTGCCAGCGGTCGGCCTGATTACCTGGATCGTCAAGTATTCCGGCCGGCGGCGGGCTTGACAGCTAGATGACGCCCGCTATTGTCGCGCCAGCCAAACCAAGGATTGACGGGGAAGGGCCATGGCCAAACCCAACAGCGTTCTGATCAGGCTCGTGAGCTCGGCGGGAACCGGCTTCTTCTACACCACCCGCAAGAACCCCAAGAGTCAGACCGAGAAGATGACCGTGCGCAAGTACGACCCGGTCGCGCGCAAGCACGTCGAGTTCAAGGAAGGCAAGATCAAATAGCCCGGCGCGCCTAAGCCGATACCGCGCTGCCGGCAGGCACGGGGCCCGGCCCGCATCCGAAGGCGCGGCCGCCGCGGGCCACGACCGAGCGGAATCGCGCGTCTCCAGCCGCAAGGATGGCTGCACCGATGTGGCTAAGATGGGCGGCGTCTGCCGCCCTGATGCTGAGCGTCGCCGCGTTCCCGGCAACCGCCGCGGACAGCACGGCTGCTTGGCGCGCCTACACCGCCGGCGACCATGAACGCGCCGAACGGCTATGGCGGCCCGAAGCCGAGCGGGGCGATGCCAACGCGGCATTCGGCCTCGGCGTGATCGCCGAGAGCCGGGGCGATGACGCCGAAGCGACACGCTGGTACGAGCAGGCGGCGCAGCGCGGGCTGCCGGCCGCCCAGGTGCTGATCGGCCAGCGCTACGCGGAGGGCACCGGCGTCGCCCGCGACCCGGTGCTCGCCTATGCCTGGTTCACCAGGGCCATCGAGGCCGGCGTGCCGAACGCCGCCAAGGTGCGCGATGCGCTCGCCGCCACCATGACGCCGGAAGCGATCGAGGAAGCCGAAGCCGCCGCCGCACGTCTCGGGATGTAGTTTTTTTATTCCCTCGGTCGCAGGGGATGTGACCGAGGCTCGGGATTAGGCGGCCGCGGAAACCGCCTCGGCCAGGACGACCCGGTTGCGGCCTTCGCGCTTGGCGCGGTAGAGCGCGCCGTCCGCCTGCTTGACGATCTCCTCGACCGAGCCGGCGCGGCCGTCGTCGAGCGTGACGCCGATGCTCACCGTCACGGGGATCGGCTTCTCGACATTGGGGAGCTTGATCGGCGTGTCCGCGATGCCGTGGCGCAGGCGCTCGGCGACGTTGAGCGCGCGCTCGCGGGTGGCTGACGGCAGGACGACCAGGAATTCCTCGCCGCCCAGGCGCGCCAGCACGTCGCCGCCGCGCAAATGCCCACGCAGGCGGTCGGCCAGCACCTTGAGCACGACATCGCCGGCATCGTGGCCATAGGTGTCGTTGACCGCCTTGAAATGGTCGATGTCGAGCATGAGCGCGGCCAGCGGCTCGGCGCCCTCGCGCCGCGCCTTGCGCAGATGCTCGATGTGGCGCAGCACGTAGCGGCGGTTGAACAGCTCGGTCAGCGGGTCGGTGTGGGCCTGGCTGACGCTCTCCGAATAGGCACCGCGCAGCCGCTCGCGATAGTAGTGATGGCGCGCCTGGGTGCGCACCCTGGCCAGAAGCTCGCTCGGGTCCACCGGCCGCATGATGTAGTCGCTGACGCCGAGCTCGAGCGCCTTCGAGATGCGCGCCTGGTCCCCGCTGTCGGCGATCACGAGGATCGCGGAGAACCGCGTCGTATCTTCGAGGCGCAGCCGCGACGCGACGCGCAGCGCATCGATGCTGCCCAGATGCAGGTCGATCAGGACGATGTCGGGCACCGCCGCGACGATGCGCTGGACCAGGCCCTCCTCGCCCTCGGCGGCGATGCCGGTGGTCACCATCTCGGGCGGCAGGACGGCGCTGATCTCGGCGACCTCCGCCGCGTCGTCGGCCACCACCACGGCGCGAAAGCCGTCGAGCAGATGCTCGACCGGCGTCGCGATCGGCGCCAGATCGACACCGAGCGCGCGCGAGGTCTCCTCGCGCAGCTTCAGCTCGTCGAGCACCGATTTGAGCCGATGCAGCGAGCGGATGCGCGAGAACAGCGCCTCGTCCTCGATCGGCTTGGTCAGGAAGTCGTCGGCGCCGGCCTCGAGCCCGCGCACCCGGTCTTCCTGCTCGCTGAGCGCGGTCACCATGACGACCGGCAGGTTCGCGGTCTCGGGCTTGGCGCGGATGCGCCGGCACACCTCGAAGCCGTCCATGCCCGGCATCATGACGTCGAGCAGCACGATGTCGGGCTTCTCGGCGGCGATCTTGTCGAGCGCCTCCTGGCCGCTCTGCGCCGTGACCACCTGGTAGTATTCCGCGGCCAGCTTCGCCTCCAGAAGGCGAACGTTGACGGCCACGTCATCGACCACTAGGACACGTGCAGACACCGGAGACCTCCTGTCTACCACCGAGGCGAGGCAATACCATGCGCGTCCTTGAGACGCACCGTCAGAAGGCCTCGGTCGAACCTTAAGACTTATACCTTAGCCGGGCATGAACGAACCACCTGATCCCAAAGTTGCCGCTCAGCTCGAAGCGGTCAAGCTGGACAGCGGCCGGCCGCTGCTGATCTGCGATGCCGACGAAGTCCTGTTCGCCTTCATGGAAGGCTTCGAGCGCTTCCTCCACGCGCATGACCACTATTACGTGTGGCGAAGCTACAAACTATCGGGAAACGTGTATCAGCGAGGCAACGCTGAGGCGATGGAAGACGCCGCGCTTGCCGGGCTGCTCGCCGGCTACTGGGCGAAGCACGCCGAGGACATGCCGCCCGTCCCCGACGCCATGCCGACGCTCGCCGCGCTCGCCGCCCTGCTCCAGGTCGTGGTGCTGACCAACGTGCCGTTCGAGCACAAGGCGGCGCGCGAGCGCTCGCTGCGCCGCCATGGGCTGGAGGCGCCGACCATCGCCAACATCGGCCTCAAGGGGCCGGCGGTCGGCTGGCTGGCGGCGCGCGTCGCGGCGCCGAGCTTCTTCATCGACGACAGCCCCGGCCATCACGCCTCGGTGGCGGCGCATGCGCCGGGCGTGAGGCGCATCCACTTCGTCGGCGACCGAAGGCTCGCCGGCCTGCTGCCCCAGGCGCCCGACAGCCATCACAGGCCCGACAGCTGGGCGGCGATGCGCGCGACGATCGAGCAGGAACTGCGGGCCGCAGGGCACTGACCATGCGGATCGGCGTCGACATGGGCGGCACCAAGATCGAGGCGCTTGCACTCGGCGATGACGGCGCCGAGCGGCTGCGCCTGCGCATCGAGACGCCGAGGGGCAATTACCGCGCCACCGTCGGGGCGGTGGCCGATCTGGTCGGGCGCATCGAGGCCGAGCTCGGCAAAACCGGCACGGTCGGCGTCGGCATCCCGGGCGCGGTGTCGCCGCTGACCGGCGTGATCAAGCACGCCAACTCGACCTGGATGATCGGCAAGCCGTTCGAGCGCGACCTGTCGGAGCGGCTCGGCCGCCCGGTGCGCCTCGCCAACGACGCGGACTGCTTCGCGCTCTCGGAAGCGACCGACGGCGCCGGCGCGGGCGCCGGCACGGTGTTCGGCGTGATCCTCGGCACCGGCACCGGCGGCGGCATCGTGGTCAACGGCCGCCTCTTGAGCGGGCCGAACGCGATTGCCGGCGAATGGGGCCACAACCCGCTGCCCTGGCCGCGCGACGACGAGCGCCCCGGCCCGCCCTGCTGGTGCGGCAAGGCGGGCTGCATCGAGACCTTCCTGTCCGGCCCGGCGCTCGCGCGGGACTACGCGGCATCGGGCGGCGAGGCGGTGCCGGCCGAGGAGGTGGCGGCGCGCATCGCGGCCGGTGAACCCATGGCGCTCGGCGCGCTCGACCGCTATGTCGACCGGCTGGGCCGGGCGCTCGCTACCGTCGTCAACCTGATCGATCCCGACGTCATCGTGCTCGGCGGCGGGGTCTCGAACATCGATGCGCTCTACGCGCCGCTGCCCGAACGGCTCGGCCGCTACGTCTTCTCGCACGAGCCGATCGTGACCCGCGTGGTGCGGGCGCGCTTCGGCGATTCGAGCGGGGTGCGCGGCGCCGCCTGGCTGTGGCCGGCGGCGTAGCTGCGTTCAGCAGCTCGGATCCGGCAGGCGCTCATATTCGGCGAGCGCGGCGCGCACCGAGAAATTGCCGTAGTCGAGATCGAACCAGGCCGCGATGCCGCCGGCGTTGACCAGCGAGCCGACCTCGAAGAGCGGCTCGGCATCCCCGCTCCCGGCCTCGAAATAGCCGGCCCGGCTGTTCCAGAACGGCTCCTCCTCGCCGGGCTTGCCGCCGGGCACCGGCCGGCTCGTCTGTGCGCCGAAGAAGGTGGTGACGTGATACGCGCCGTCGGCCGTCGAGCCGTCGAACAGGGTGCCTGAATAGAGCGGCTTGCCGGCGATCATCGCGGCGAGCGCGTAGCGCGTGTATTCGGTCGGCAGCAGCGTGCCGGGCGGCAGCGCGATCTCCGCCTGCTCCGGGCTCGAAAAGCGCGCGACGCCGCTGCCGTCGGCGGCGAGCTCCGCCACGCCCTCGAGCTCCTCGGTCACCACGCCTTCGGCGATCTGGCGCATCCTGAAGCTCATCCGCCTTCCGTCGAAGCTCTCGAGCGATGAGAAGGTCAGCACCGCCATGCTGGCATGCCCCTCGGCGAGCGCGAGCCGCATGCTGACATGCTGGTTGACGAGATAGCCCTCGCACGACCTCGCCCATTCGAAATAGGCCGTGCCCGTGGTGCCGATGATGCCGCTGGACGAGCGCGAGCGCAGCAGCTCGAGCCGGTAGATGCCGCGATGCGGCGTGATGTCGGTCTGGGCGGCTTCCTCGGCGCGAACTTCCTTCGGGGCGAGCGCCGCCGCCGCGACGAGGAGGACGGCGACCGCAAGGTCCGCCAGCGCCGCGACGCCCGCTTGTACCGAGCGGCGCATTGGCTAGAGTGCGCCCCCGCGGCCGGCGCGGCCGCAGCGCAAGGAAAGGAAGACACGCATGGGACGGAAGCCGGTCCTCCTGATCACGCGGAGAATGCCGCCCTTGGTCCACGAGCGGGCGCACCGCGACTACGACGCCCGGCTGAATTCGAACGACACCTTGTACGATTCAGCCGCGTTGGTAAAGGCCGCCGCCGGCGCCGACGCGCTCATGATCTGCCCGAACGACAAGATCACGCCGGCGCTGCTCGACGAACTGCCGAAGAGCGTCAGGATCATCGCCTGCTTCACCGCGGGCTACGACCATGTCGACGTCGCGGCGGTCAAGGCGCGCGGCATCATCCTGACCAACGCGCCCGACCGGCTCACCGAATCGACCGCCGACATCGCCCTTCTCCTGATGCTCGGCGCGGCGCGGCGCGCCGGCGAGGGCGAGGCGCTGATGCGCCAGAAGGGCGGCTGGAGCGGTTGGCATACGCTCTTCATGGCCGGGCACGAGGTGAGCGGCAAGCGGCTCGGCATCGTCGGCATGGGCCGCATCGGCCGCGCCGTCGCCAAGCGGGCACGCGCCTTCGGCATGACCATCCACTACCACAACCGCACGCGGCTCCCGCCCGAGCTCGAAGAGGGTGCGCGCTTCCACGCCAGCGTCGAGAGCCTGCTGCCGGTCTCCGACTTCCTCTCGCTCAATTGCCCGCTGACCGAGGAGACCCGCGACCTGCTCAACGCCGAGCGCATCGCGCTGCTGCCGGACGGCGCGATCGTGGTCAACACCGCGCGCGGCGACGTGGTGGACGATGCCGCCCTGATCGCGGCACTCAAGTCCGGCAAGCTCGCGGCCGCCGGGCTCGACGTCTACAAGGGCGAGCCCGCCAACATCAACCCGGAATACCCGAAGCTGCCGAACACCTTCCTCCTGCCGCACCTCGGCAGCGCCACGCTCGAGACGCGCACCGGCATGGGCATGAACGCGCTCGACAACCTCGACGCCTTCTTCGCCGGCAAGACCCCGCCGAACCTCGTGGCCTGAGCCTTCTCGCCGACGGTGAGCCGATCTACTCTCATTCTTCGACAAGCTCATGCTTCGACAGGCTCAGCATGAGGGGTTTGATTCTCGGCCTCATCCTGAGCCTGTCGAAGGATGACGCCGCCGCACCGGCCCGCTCCCTCACCGCCTCGTCACTTGCGGCCGCGCATCGGCTCACCGCATGATGCACGGGTTGCCCGCGGGCGACGGCGCCGCAGGCCCGTCCCGCAGGGGCGGTTGCGGTACGGGAGCGAGAGCGATGAACGGCGGACAGGCACTGGTTGCGACTCTTCTGAGCCGCGGCGTGGAGGCGGCGTTCTGCCTGCCGGGCGAGAGCTATCTCGAGGTCATCGAGGCGCTCAGGGTCGCGAAGGACCGCATCCGCCTGGTCAACACGCGCCACGAATCGGGCGCGAGCTTCGCGGCGGCCGCCTATGGTCGGCTCACCGGCAAGCCGGGCATCGCCTTCGTGACGCGCGGGCCGGGCGCCACCAACGCCTCGATCGGCATCCACACCGCGGCGCAGGATTCGGTGCCGATGGTGCTGTTCGTCGGCCAGGTGCCAACCACGGAGCGCGGCCGCGAGGCGTTCCAGGAGATCGACTATGCGCGCATGTTCAGCGGCATCGCGAAGGCGGTGTTCGAGCCGGCCGCGCCGCGCGAGGTGGCGGAGGTGACCGCCGAGGCGCTCTCGATCGCGCTCGCCGGGCGGCCCGGGCCGGTCGTCGTCTCGCTGCCCGAGGACGTCACCGAGGAGGACGCCGGCCAGGTCGAGATCGCGGCGCCAAGCCCGCGTGCCGCCGTGACACCCGATGCGCTGCGCCTCGACCAGGCGACAGTGCTCATCGAGAAGGCCAAGGCGCCGCTGATCATCGCGGGCGAACAGGTCGGCTTCGAACGCGCCGAGGAGAAGCTCGCGGCGCTCGCCGAGCGCACCGGCGCCGGCGTGGTCGCGGCGTTCCGCCGCCAGGGCGCGTTCCCGACCGACCATCCCGCCTATCTCGGCCATTTCGGCCTGGCGCTCGCGCCCTATCAGAAGGAGATGATGAAGGAGGTCGATCTCGTCGTCGCGCTCGGCAGCCGGCTCGACGGCGCCACCACCATGGACTATTCGCTGTTCGGCCCCGACCAGCGCGTGATCCAGATCTTCCCGGACGACCAGGTGCTACGGCGCTCGGGCGCGACGCTCGGCATCCAGGCCGACGTGACGCCGACCATCGACGGCCTGATCTCCCGGCTCGACGGCCCGCCGCCGAATCAGCGGCTCGACTGGCGCGCCCGCTGGCGCGAGCAGGCCGCGAGCTTCATGCGCCCGGCGCCGGGCGATGCGCTCGGCCGCGTCGACATGACGGCGGTCCTGAAGACGCTCGGCGAGCTTTTGCCCGGCGACGCCACCGTCACCAACGACGCCGGCAATTTCTCGACCTGGCTGCACCGCTACATGCCGTTCCGCCGGCCCGAGAACCAGGCGGCGCCCTGCTGCGGCGCGATGGGCTATGCGGTCGCGGGCGCGCTCGGCGCCCAGGTCGCGCGGCCGGGCAAGACCGTGCTCGCCATGGTCGGCGACGGCGGCTTCCTGATGACCGGACAGGAGCTGGTTACCGCCGTCGAGCACGCCTTGCCGATTAAAGTGCTGGTCTGCGACAACAGCGCCTACGGCACCATCGTCATGCACCAGCAGCGCCGCTTCGGCCCCGGCCATCATCACGCGGTCGCGATGCAGAGCCCGGATTTCGCGGCGGTCGCGCGGGCCTGGGGTGCCGCGGCGTTCAGCGTGAGCGAGACCGCGGGCTTCGCGCCGGCGCTCGAGGCCGCGCTCGCGCATCCGGGCCCGGCGCTGATCCACCTCAAGACCGACCTGCGCGACCTCGCGGCTTCGGGGCTCAAGCTCTCCGCCTGATCCGGTTCCCATGCCGCAGACCGCCGCGCCCGCGACACCCGATGCCAAGCTCGAGGTGCGCTTCATCGCGGGCATGCGCGAGATCGCCGCGGCCGACTGGGATGCCTGCGCCGGCACGGACAACCCGTTCGTGCGCCATGCCTTCCTGAGCGCGCTCGAAGACAGCGGCTCGGCCACCCAGGCGACTGGCTGGCTCGCCCGCCATGTCGTGATCGAGGCCGAGGGCAAGGGCGTGGTCGCGGTCATGCCGATGTACGCCAAGGGCCATTCCTACGGCGAATACGTCTTCGATCATGGCTGGGCCGACGCCTTCGAGCGCGCCGGCGGCCGCTACTACCCGAAATTGCAAGCCGCCGTGCCGTTCACGCCGGTACCCGGGCCGCGCCTGATGGTGCGCCCCGATGCCGACGCGCCGGCGCTGCGCCGCGCCCTCGTGCAATCCGCCATCGCATTGGCAGAGCAGGCCGAGCTCTCCTCGCTGCACGTCACCTTCCTGCCCGAGGCGGAGGCGGCAGACCTTTCGGGGCTCGGCCTGCTGCGCCGCACCGGCCTGCAGTTCCACTGGGCGAACCCCGGCTATGACAGCTTCGACGACTTCCTCGCCACGCTCGCTTCACGCAAGCGCAAACAGATCAAGCGCGAGCGGCGCGAGGCGCTGGCCGCCGGGCTGAGCGTCCATGTCTTGAGCGGGCAGGATTTGCAGGAGCGGCACTGGGATGCCTTCTTCGCGTTCTACGAGGATACCGGCAGCCGCAAATGGGGCTCGCCCTATCTGACGCGCGACTTCTTCAGCCTGCTCGGCGAGCGCATGGCTGAGGCGGTGGTGCTGATCCTGGTCGAGCGCGCAGGCAGGCCGATCGCCGGCGCGCTCAACATGAAAGGCGGCGACGCGCTCTACGGCCGCAATTGGGGCGCCGTCGAGCACCACCCCTTCCTGCATTTCGAGGCCTGCTACTACCAGGCGATCGACTACGCCATCGCGCACGGCCTGAAGCGGGTCGAGGCCGGCGCGCAGGGCGAGCATAAGCTCGCCCGCGGCTACCTGCCGGTGCAGACCCACAGCGTGCACTGGATCGCGCATCCGGGCCTCCGCCGCGCGATCGCGGACTTCCTCGCCCGCGAGACCCCGTTCGTGGTCCAGGAGATCGAGCTGCTCGCCGCGCACGCGCCGTTCCATTGCGCCGCCGGCGACCTCGACGAAAAGGCATAAGCCGCCGGCTTCTCGCCGATACGAAGCGCGCTGGCGTCGAGCTTGACCCCTTATTGACCGTGAACGGCGCGGCGGCCTAGCATGGCGCCACGCTGTGATCACACTTATGCCGGCAAGCCGCCGAAGAGGGGCATCGGGCAGACAGTGGCGTGAGTTGTCGAGACCGCTTCGGGCACGCGGGGGGTTGCGTCCCGGAGCGATGGAAGAAGGAGTTGACGGGAGCATTCTTCAGCCATCACGGGAGGACGGCATGACAACGAAGCGTTCGAGCAAGCATCTCTATTTCCATCTGTCGCGGCGCAACTTCATCAAGGGTGCGACGGCAGGCGCCGCCATCATGGGGGCTCCGGCCATCCTCAAGGGCCTGACCCGCAAGACCTACGCGGCGGACGACAACACGGTCCGGCTGCTGATGACCGCGCCGACCATGATCCCCGGCGACTGGAAGACCTTCGAGGCCGAAACCGGCCTGAAGATGCAGGACACCGTGATGAAGGACGATCCGGGCCTGTTCCTGAACGAGCTTCGGGTCAACGATGCCGGCGAACGGTATGACATCATCTCGACGCTCGCCGGCGTCGAGAAGCCGCTGATCGATGAGGGCCTGATCGTGCCGATCGAGACGGCGAACGTGCCCAACTGGGCCGGCCTGCCCGCTTCGATCAAGGCGGTGCCTTACCTCCAGCGCGACCTCGCGCCCGACGGCGGCAAGGTGTGGGGCACGCCGCTCGCCATGAACGCCGACACCTTCGGCTACTTCCCCGACAAGCTCGGCGAGCCCTATCCGCCCGAGGAGGTGTCGTGGAAGATCGTGTTCGACGACGAGCGCACCATGGGCAAGGCCTCGACCGGCACGATGTTCTACTACCTCGAGGAATGCGGCATCTATCTCAAGGGCGCCGGCCTGATGGAGATCGGCGATCCGTGCAACATGACGCCGGAGGAAGCCAACAAGGTCGCCGACTACCTGATCGAGCGCAAGAAGGCCGGGCAGTTCCGCTCCTGGCACACCACGTTCGACGACCAGGTGCAGCTCATCAAGAACGGCGAGGTGCTGGCAATCCGCTGCTGGGAGCCCGCCGTGAAAGAGGCGCAGAAGGCCGGCATGACCGACTTCGTCTACGCCTACGGCAAGGAAGGCAACCTGAAATGGATGCACGGCATGTACGTGCCGGTGCAGGCCGCGGAGCGCGGCAATTGGGAGGCGATCAACAAGACGCTGGACTGGATCATGTCGGGCTCCTATGCCGCGGCAATCAGCCCGTTGCGCGGCTACATCTCGGGCCGGCCGGACCTCGGCGCCGAATACGCCAAGGAGCATGGCCTCGGCGATGAGTCCGCCGCCGCGATCAAGGAGGCGCAGGACAAGCTCGAATATAAGTTCGCGAAGGAACTTTCCTGGTTCACCGGCGCGCCCGACCATCTGGAAGACATCCAGGCCGCCATGGACCGCGTGCTGAACGCTTGAGGTCGAGGGATGGCCGGCTTCGGGGTGCGAACGCCGGCCATCCCCTTATGAAACGGGAGGGCGTCATGACCAAGAAGAAGCCGAGCCAACATCTCTATTTCCATCTGTCGCGTCGCAATTTCATCAAGGGCGCGACAGCGGGCGCCGCGATCATGGGTGCTCCGGCTATCCTCAAGGGTCTGACGCGCCGCGCACGCGCCGCCGAGAAGGGCACCATCCGCCTCCTGATGACGGCGCCGACCATCATCCCCGGCGACTGGAAGATCTTCGAGGCCGAGACCGGCCTGAAGATGGAAGACACCGTGATGAAGGACGATCCCGGCCTGTTCCTGAACGAGATTCAGGTCAACGACGCGGGCGATCGCTTCGACATCATCTCGACGCTCGCGGGCGTCGAAAGGCCGCTCATCGAGGGCGGCAACATCATCCCGATCGAGACCGCCAACGTGCCGAACTGGGCCGGCATGCCGGACTCGATCAAGCGGGTGCCGTACCTGCAGCGCGACCTGGCGCCGGAGGCCGGCAAGGTGTGGGGCACGCCGCTCGCCATGAACGCCGATTCGTTCGGCTATTTCCCCGACAAGCTCGGCGAGCCCTATCCGCCCGAGGAGGTCTCCTGGTCGCTGGTCTTCGAGGACGAGCGGACCAAGGGCAAGGCCTCGACCGGCACGATGTTCTACTACCTCGAGGAATGCGCCATGTTCCTCAAGGGCTCCGGCCGGCTCGAACTCGGCGACCCCGCCAACCTGACGCCCGAGGAGGCGAACAAGGTTGCGGACTACCTGATCGAGCGCAAGAAGGCCGGACAGTTCCGCTCCTGGCACACCACCTTCGACGACCAGGTGCAGCTCATCAAGAACGGCGAGGTGCTGGCGATCCGCTGCTGGGAGCCCGCCGTGAAAGAGGCGCAGAAGGCCGGCATGACCGACTTCGTGTATTCCAACGCGAAGGAGGGCTACATGAAGTGGATGCACGCCTGCTACATCCCGGCCCAGGTCGAGGAGCGCGGCAATTTCGAGGAGGTCTACAAGACGCTGAACTGGATCCTGTCAGGCTCCTATGCGGCGGCGATCAGCCCGTTGCGCGGCTACGTCTCCGGCCGGCCGGACCTCGGCGCCGAATACGCGCAGGAAAAGGGCCTCGGCGAGGACGTCGCGACCGCCATCTCCGAGGCGCAGGACAAGCTGAAGTTCAAGTTCGCCAAGGAGCTGTTCTGGTTCACCGGCGCGCCCGACAACCTGCCGGACATCCAGGCCGCGGTGGACCGCGTGCTGAACGCCTAGAGCCTCGCATTGGGGCGGGTTTCGGGAATGTCCCGGCATGCATGACGCAGGTGCCGGGACATTCCTGCGGCGCAGCGGCCAGCATGTCGTATCCTAGACCGCAATGAGCGCTGCCGGACATCGCCGGGAGGATTGGACGGCGCGGCGCCTGCTGCCGCGGCTGCCCGCCGGCGTGTGGTCGCTCTCGGGCTTCACCTTCCTCTGGTTCTTCGGGATCGTGGTGCCGCTGATCGGCATCGTGCTGTTCTCGTTCCTGCAGACCAAGGGCGTCAAGGTCCAGTGGGACTTCACCGTCAAGGCGTATGAGCGCCTGTTCTTCTATGGCGGCGGCCCGCTCTTGGAGCGCACCATCCGCATCGCGGCGACCATGACCGTGATCGAGCTGCTGCTCGCCTTCCCGTTCGCCCTCTGGCTCGCCAAGAGCTGCAAGAACCAGTCGCTCCGGCTGCTCACCTTCACGCTGCTGACCGTGCCCTTCTTCCTGAGCCCGGTCGCGCGCGTCATCGTCTGGCGCTCGGTGATGAGCATCTCAGGGCTGGTCAACAGCGCGCTGATGGGCATCGGCATCGTCGACGAGCCGGTCGAATGGCTGATCTTCTCCGAGTTCGCCGTCCATCTCGGCTTCCTCGGGCAATACTTCCCGGCCATGGTATGGCCGATCTTTCTCTCGATCGCGCTGATCGACGACGAGTACCTGGAGGCGAGCAAGGATCTCGGCGCGAGCCGGCTGCACACGCTGATCCACGTCATCCTGCCGCTCGCGCTGCCCGGCATCGTCGCCGGCGTGATCTTCTGCTTCGTGCCGATGCTGGGCGATACCGTGGTGCCGCAGCAGATGGGCGGCGGCAACGTGCTGATGCTGAGTCACAACGTCTACAACATGATCGGCGCCGGCAATTTCGTGATGGCGGCGGCGCTCGCCTCGCTCGTGCTCGCCATCATGTTCGCCTTCCAGGTGTTGCTGTGGGCCGTGCTGCGCCCGGTCGGCGGCCTCAACAACGTGTTCGCGAGCCTGCAGCGATGACGGCAGTGACGGAACGCGCGCGCGCCGCCGAAGCCGGCATGGCCCGGCAGAGCTTCAGCCAGCGCTTCGCCGAGCGCTGGCCGAGCTGGGGTTCGGCGTTCATCGGCTATTTCGTCCTGCTGATCATCTATTTCCCGATCCTCTGGCTGATGATCCTCTCGGTCAGCGGCGAGCCGCTGACCGGCTTCCCCGGCCAGTGGACGCTGCAGTGGTACGACGACATGCTCTACGGCACCGGGCAGCGCGAGGGCGAAGCCTATGCCGTCAACGCGCGCGTGCTCGACCCGCTGCTGCTGAGCTTCATGCTCGCGCTGATCACGGCGTTCGCCTGCATGGTCGCCGCCCTCCTGGTCGGGCCGATCCTGCCGAGGGTGCGGCTGCGCGGGCCGATCCTGCTCGGCTACCTGATGCCGCTGATGGTGCCGGGCATCGTCGCGGGCGTCTCGATCTTCCTGTTCTACCGGCTCGGGCTGAACGTGAAGATGGGCCTGTGGTCGCTCGTGGTCGCGCACTTCATCTGGGCGTTCCCGTTCTCGCTGCTCGCCATGCTGGTGGTCGCCTCGCGTTTCGACACGCGCCTGCTCGAGGCGGCGGCCGATCTCGGCGCCGGGCCGTGGCGGCGCTTCTGGCAGATCCAGGCGCCGATCCTGAAGCCCGGCATCTTCGCCGCCGGCTTCTTCGGCTTCCTGCTCTCGTTCAACGAGCTGCCGTTCAGCATCTTCATGCGCGCCGGCCAGATCACGCTGCCGCTCTATCTGTGGATCCAGTCGGGCGCGCACAATTCGTCGGTGCCGCTGATCTTCGCGCTCAGCACGCTGATCACGATCGCCAGCATCATCCTCACCTTCATCGCCATCAAGGTGGCGTTCGGCGAGAAGGTGCAGAAGCCAAGCAAGGGCGAAGGCTAGGGAGAGACGGAGGCCGATGTGAACCAGATGCCGGCCGGAACAGCGAGAAACGCCGCGGCCGATGCGCCGATCCTCGAAGTGGTCGACGCGACGCACCGCTATGGCGAGGTGACGGCGCTCGACGACGTGTCGATCACGGCGCGGCGCGGCGAGTTCCTGACCCTGCTCGGCGAGAGCGGCTCCGGCAAGACGACGCTGCTCCGCATCGTCGCCGGGCTCGAGCGGCCGAGCGCGATCCGCAGCATCATGATCGACGGCACCGACGCCACGCTGCTGCCGGCCAACAAGCGCAACACCACGACCGTCTTCCAGCACTACGCGCTGTTCCCGCACATGTCGGTCGGCGAGAACATCGAATACGGCCTGCGCGTGCGCGGCCTCCCCAAGGACGAGCGGCGCAAGCGGGCCGAGCGCACGCTCGAGCTGGTGCGGCTCCCCGGCCTCTACGACCGGCGCGTGCACCAGCTCTCGGGCGGCCAGAAGCAGCGCATCGCGCTCGCCCGCGCGCTGGTGACCGAGCCGGCGATCCTCCTGCTCGACGAGCCCCTGGGCGCGCTCGACGAGAAGCTGCGCATCGACATGCAGGTCGAGCTCAAGGAGCTGCACGAGCGGCTCGGCCTCACCTTCATCTACGTCACGCACAGCCAGGAGGAGGCGCTCACCATGAGCGACCGCATCCTCCTGATGAGGCGCGGCCGCGTGGTGCAGGAAGGGCCGCCGACCGAGATCTTCGACCGGCCGGCGTCGCGCTTCGTCGCCGAGTTCATGAATGTCGAGAACCTGCTCGACGGCACGGTCGAGAGCGCGCAGGGCGGCCAGGCCGCGGTGCGCATCGGCACCCATCTCCTGCGCGGCCCGTGGACCGGGCGCGGCGTGCCCGAAGCCGGCGCAAAGGCATGCATCGCGGTGCGTGCCGAGCGCATCAAGTTCGGCGCAGCACCCGAGGGCGCCGGCGAAACGGTCAACCGGCTGCCCTGCCGGCCGGGCTCGACGATCTACAAGGGCAAGTATGTCGACCAGACGCTGGAGACCGAGATCGGCCCGGTCAAGGCGCGCGTCTGGGACCGCGGCGTCAGGCTCGACGAGATCGCCGCCATCTGGTGGCGCGCCGGCGAATGCGCCGTGATGCCGGTCGAGGCGGGTGAATAGGCCATTCCCCCTTCGTCATGGCCCGGCTTGACCGGGCCATCCAGGAATCTTCGCAACCGTCCTGCCGCCGCCCCTGGATGCCCCGCCTGCGCGGGGCATGACGAAGAAAGAAGGCGTCGGCCCGGCCATGACGACGTGGCGGGTGTTTCAGCGCTTCGGCGGGTACCAGTAGAGCGGCTCGGGGCGGGACCAGTTGGCCGGGCGGTCGATCACCTCGACGGTGGTCTTGCAGGCCGGCTCGGTCTCGAAATAGGCGAATTGCACGCCGGCCCAGTTGCCCTCCTGAACGGGCGCGAAGCCGCGCTCGGCGAAGCGGCGATAGACCTCGGGCCAGGCCATATCCATGTCCTTCAGCAGCACGCCGACATGGTGGATGCCCTCGCCGTGCTCGCTCAGGAAATCATGATAGATGCTCGGGCCGTCGAGCGGCTGAATGATCTCCCAGTTGAGCGCGCCGGTCCAGGCGAGCGCGAGGCGCATGGTGTAATCGGCCGGCTGGCCGCGATAGGTGCGCCCGCTCAGCAGCGGCGGCTCGTATTGCTGCACCCACCAGGGGCCGATGCCGAGCTTGTCGGCATAACTCCGCACCAGCGCGTCGAGATCGCTCGTGACGACGCAGACCTGCACCGTCTCGCGGAACAGGCTGGTCGGCAGGTAGGTGTCCTTGTAGTCGGGCGCGCTCATGCCGCGTGCGCGCCTTTGACCGGCGCGCCACAGCCGACGATCGCGCGATAGAGCGTGCGCGGCGCGGTGTAGCCGCCGGTCGCGCTGTGGATGGTGGCGCGGTTGTCGCAGCCGACCACGTCGCCTTGCCGCCAGACGTGCCGATATTGAAACGCGGGATTCGTCGCGTGGGCGTAGAGCTCTTCGAGCAGCGCGCCGCTCTCGGCGGGCGCGAGCCCGACGACGCTGCGCGTGAAGCCCGGGTTGACGAAGAGCGCAGGCCGGCCATTCACCGGATGGCGCCGCACGATCGGATGCACGACCTCGGGGATGCGGGCCGACTGCTCGGCCGTGAGCGCGACCTTCGCCTCCTCGCCGCGCCGCCCGCCGAACATGTGATGCACGGCCTTGAGCCCCGCGATGCGGCGCTTGAGCGCCTCCGGCAGCGCCTCGTAGGCGCGGATCATGTCGGCGAAGATGGTGTCGCCGCCCGCCGGCGGCACCTCGAGCGCGTAGAGGAAGGTCGCGTCCGACGGGCCCGCCATGTAGGACAGGTCGGAATGCCAATAGGCGCCGGCCGGGGCCTTGGTGGTGCGCCCCTTGCCGCTCCCGACCACGTTCGAGATGACCGAGACGTCGTGCGTGTCGGGATGGTGGTACTGGTCGAGGATGTGCGGCACCAGCGGGCCGAATACCGCGCGCATGAAATCGGCGTAGGCAAGCGCCTCCAACCGCTGGTCGCGGAAGATCAGCACGCGGTGGTCGGCGAGCGCCTGGCGCAACCGCGACGCCACATCGGGCGTGGCTGGCTTGGCGAGGTCGATGCCACGCGCTTCGGCGCCGAACGCGGCATCGAGGGGGACGATGGCAAGCGTCATGGGATCAGGCTGCGGCAAGCCGCGCCGGGATTCAAGCCCGCTGCTTGCCGCCGTCCCAGGCGGTGACGATCTCGCCCGCCCTGCGCCGCGCGATGGCGGTGCGCGCAGGCTCGACCGCGCCGTCGATGCGCGCCGGGAACAGCACCTCGATGAACGGGTCGGCACCGTCATGGCGCACCACGAAACCCCGCTCGCGGGTCTGCGGGTGATCCACCATCTCGGCAAGCTCGTGCACCGGCTCGAAGCAGCAATCGACCGCGCCGAGCAGCGCGACCCAGTCGGCGAGCGGCTTGCTCTCGAACAGGCGCACGACCTCGCCGATCAGCGTGGTTTGCGGCATCTTCTCCCATTGCCGCGGGGTCCACTCGGGATGGCCGACCGCCTCGCAGAAGTTTTGCCAGAACTTCTCTTCGAGCGCGCCGAGCGTGACGAAGCGGCCGTCCGCGGTGCGGTAGATCTGATAGAACGCGGCGCCGCCGGTGAGGAACGCGCCGCCGCGCGCCACCTCGAAGCCCGGCCGCGTCGATGCGGTCAGCGCCCATTGGCTCCAGGGCAGCGGGCTTTCCGCGATCGAGCAGTCGATATGGCAGCCCGTGCCGCTGCCGCCCGGCCGGTCGCGCCCGATGATCGCGGCGAGGATCGAGAGCGCGGCGTGCATGCCGCTCGAATAGTCGGCGACCATCGGAAAGGCGGCATAGGGCCGCTCGGCGCTGCCGCTCAGCGAGAGCGCGCCGAAGAGCGCCATGTAGTTGATGTCGTGGCCGCCCTTGAGCCGGTAGGGGCCGCCCTCACCCCAGCCCGAGAGCGAGCAGCGGATCAGGCGCGGGTTCAACGCGGCGAGCCGCTCGTCCGGGAAGCCGAGCCGCGCCAGCACGCCCGGCCGATAGGATTCGAGGAACACGTCGGCGCGGCTCACCAGCGCTTCGAGATCGGCCTTGCCGGCGGCGGACTTCAAATCCAGCTCGATGACGCACTTGCTCTGGTTGATCACCTTGTACCAGGCGGAGACGCCGTCCGCATCGAGCGGGCCGATCTTGCGCATCGGCTCGCCGCCCGGCGGCTCGATGCGGATCACATCGGCGCCGAGGTCGGCGAGGATCAGCGAGGCATAGGGCCCCGGCGCGTACTGCGAGAGGTCGAGGACGCGGATGCCCTCGAGGAAGCGGAACGGCACGGGGCTAGAACAGCGCTGTGGTCGAGGCCGAAACCGAGCCTGCGGCCCCACCCCCACCCCAACCCTCCCCCTTCAAGGGGGAGGGAGTAAGAGACGGAAGCGGGCCGAAACCGCACATCCTGTCCCCTCCCCCCTTGAGGGGGAGAGCCTGCCCCCGACTTGATCGGGGGGTTAGGGTGGGGGGTGAGCCGCACACTCGCAGCACGATCACGTTCAGCGCGCGTATTCGGGGACCTTGGGCTTGCGGTCCTTGGAGGGCGGCGAATCGGATGGCGGGAAGCTGAAGGTGAGCGCGCCGTCCACCAGGTCGACGACGACGCGGCCGCCCTTGACCAGCTTGCCGAACAAGAGCTCGTCGGCGAGCGGCTTCTTGATGTGCTCCTGGATGACGCGGCCGAGCGGCCGCGCGCCATAGGCCTTGTCGTAGCCCTTCTCGGCGAGCCAGAGCCGGGCCGCCTCGCTCAGCTCGATCTCGACATTGCGGTCCTCGAGCTGGGCTTCGAGCTGCATCACGAACTTGTCGACGACGCGCTCGACCACGGCGGGCTCGAGCCCCTTGAAGCCGATGATGGCGTCCAACCGGTTGCGGAACTCCGGCGTGAACATGCGCTTGATCGCCTCCTCGTCGTCGCCCTCGCGCTCGCTGCGGCCGAAGCCGATCGCGGTCTTGGCGAGCTCGGCGGCGCCGGCGTTGGTGGTCATGATCAGGATCACGTTGCGGAAATCGACGCGCTTGCCGTTGTGGTCGGTCAGCTTGCCGTAGTCCATCACCTGGAGGAGGATGTTGAAGAGGTCGGGATGCGCCTTCTCGATCTCGTCCAAGAGCAGCACCGCGTGCGGGTGCTGGTCGATCGCATCGGTCAAGAGCCCGCCCTGGTCGAAGCCGACATAGCCGGGCGGCGCGCCGATCAGCCGCGAGACCGAGTGGCGCTCCATGTATTCCGACATGTCGAAGCGGATCAGCTCGACGCCGAGCACGCTCGCGAGCTGGCGCGCCACCTCGGTCTTGCCGACGCCGGTGGGACCGGAGAAGAGGTAGCAGCCGAGCGGCTTCTCGGGCTCGCGCAAGCCGGCGCGGCCCATCTTGACCGCGGTCGCCACCGCCTTGATCGCGTCATCCTGGCCGAACACGACGCGCTTCAGATCCTCCTCGAGCCGTTCGAGCGCGACCTTGTCGCCGCGGCTCACGCTCTTCTGCGGGATACGCGCGATCTTGGCGACGATCTCCTCGACCTCCTTGACGCCGATCACCTTCTTGCGCTTGCTCTCGACCTTCAGCATCTGCGCGGCGCCGGCCTCGTCGATCACGTCGATCGCCTTGTCGGGCAGCTTGCGGTCGCCGATATACTGCGCGGAAAGCTCGACCGCGGCGCGCAGCGCCTCCTGCGTGTAGCGCACGCCGTGATGCTTCTCGTAATAGGGCGCGATGCCGCGCAGGATCTTGACCGCGTCCTCGACGCTCGGCTCGTTGACGTCGATCTTCTGGAAGCGGCGGACCAGCGCGCGGTCCTTCTCGAAATAGTTGCGGTATTCCTTGTAGGTGGTCGAGCCGATGCAGCGCAGCGTGCCGGCCTGCAGCGCGGGCTTGAGCAGGTTCGAGGCGTCCATCGCCCCGCCCGAGGTGGCGCCCGCGCCGATCACGGTGTGGATCTCGTCGATGAACAGGATGGCGCCGTCATGCGCCTCGATCTCGGCGAGCACCGCCTTGATGCGCTCCTCGAAATCGCCGCGATAGCGCGTGCCGGCGAGCAGCGAGCCCATGTCGAGCGCGTAGATCACGGCGTCCTTGAGGACTTCCGGCACGTCGCCCTCGACGATGCGGCGCGCCAAGCCTTCCGCGATCGCGGTCTTGCCGACGCCGGGATCGCCGACATAGAGCGGATTGTTCTTGGTGCGCCGGCACAGGATCTGGATGGTGCGCTCGACCTCGGCCTCGCGGCCGATCAGGGGGTCGATGCGGCCTTCCTGCGCCTTCTTGTTGAGATCGACGCAATAGGCGGCGAGCGCTTCTTGCCCCTGCTTGACCACCTTCTCGGCGCTCGCGCCCTCCTCGGTGCCGCTGACCGGCTGGCTCGGGCTGCGGCCAGGCACCTTGGCGATGCGGTGCGAGATGTAGTTGACCGCATCGAAGCGCGACATGTCCTGCTCCTGCAGGAAGAAGACGGCGTGCGATTCGCGCTCGGAGAAGAGCGCGACCAGGACGTTGGCGCCCGAGGTCTCGCCGCGGCCGGAGGACTGCACGTGCAATACCGCGCGCTGGATCACGCGCTGGAAGCCCTGCGTCGGCTTGGCGTCGGAGAGGTGCGGCAGCACGAGCGAGCTGAGCTCGGTGTTGATGAAGCCGATCAGGTCGTTCTTGAGCTTCTCGACGTCGACGCCGCAGGCCTTGAGCACCGGCACCGCATCCGCGTCGTCGGTCAAGGCGAGCAGCAGGTGCTCGAGCGTCGCGAACTCGTGGCGCCGCTCGGTCGCGAGGCCGAGCGCACGATGGAGCGTCTTTTCGAGATTGGGCGAGAGCATGGAACCAACTACTCCTTTTCCATCGTGCACTGCAGCGGGTGCTCGTGGCGGCGCGCGAAGTCGCACACCTGGGTCACCTTGGACTCCGCGACCTCATAGGGGTAAACGCCGCAGACCCCGACTCCCCGGCGGTGGACATGAAGCATGATCTGCGTCGCCTCTTCCTGGCTCTTGCTGAAGAAGCGCATCAGAACGACCACGACGAACTCCATCGGGGTGTAGTCGTCGTTCAACAGCAGCACCTTGTACATCGACGGCTTCTTGGTCTTGGGCTTGACCGCCGTGACGATGCCGGTTTGCCGCTTGGTGTCGCCGTTCCTCTGGTCGTCGCTCATCTGCTCCGCTGGCACATCGCTCGAGCTGTCGAGGCGGCCAGTATAGCACGGCCCACCTTTCCGAGACCCCTAAGTCCGGCCGGTTGCCGGTGCACTAAGGAAGTTATATGGGGCGCGCGCGGCCGGCGCGCCAGCCATCTGGCGCTGTTTCGGGCGCGGCGGGGCTTGAACGAAACGTGAAGGGCGGGCGCGGACGCGCCCTGCTCAGCCGACGATCTCGATGTCCGAGAAGAAGAAACGGATTTCGGCGGCGGCGTTCTCGGCCGAATCCGAGCCGTGCACGGAATTCGCCTCGACCGATTCGGCGAAGTCCTTGCGGATGGTGCCGGGGGCGGCATTGGCCGGGTTGGTCGCGCCCATGATCTCCCGGTTGCGCGCCACCGCGTTCTCGCCCTCCAGCACCTGCGCCACGACCGGGCCGGAGGTCATGAACTTGCAGAGGTCGTTGTAGAACGGGCGCTCCTTGTGCACGGCGTAGAACGCCTGGGCCTGTTCGAGCGTGAGCCGCAGGCGCTTCTGCGCGACCACGCGCAAGCCGCCCTTCTCAAGGCGGGCGACGACCTCGCCGGTCAGGTTGCGCCGGGTCGCGTCCGGCTTGATGATGGAAAGCGTGCGCTCGATCGCCATGGCGCTGGTCCCGCGTTCGTTGTGGCTGCGTGCGGTCTTATAGTGGCTCGGACGAAGCGCGGCAACCGGCGACAACGGGCCGGTTTGCCCTCATGCTTCGACAAGCTCAGCATGAGGGCCGTGATTTTCGGCCTCATCCTGAGCCTGTTGAAGGATGAAGCCGCCGCACCGACCCGCTACCCAACCGCCGGGCGGCTACGCCTTCTTCTCCCAGCGGCCGCCATCGGTCTGCTGGTGGTAGGTGACGGCGTGGCCCTGCGCTTTCCGCGCCTTCCAGCGCCCCCGCGCCGCCTCGACGGCAGCCGGATCGCCGCCGTCGAAGAGGTCGAGGCAGCGCGTGAAACCCCCGAGATGGGTCGGCTCGATGCCGTCGATCAGGACCAGCAGGTCGGCGCCGTTCGGATTCTCCTCCCGCGTCGTCAGGTAGATCGGCTGGCGCTCCGCATGACCGTCGCGCGCCGTGCCGTGCGGCAGGAACGAAGCGGGGTCATAGCTCCAGAGCGTCGCGTCGAGCCAGGCGACGCGCTCAGCCGAGCCCGCCATCACGACGGCGCGGTGGCCGCCCTCGACCGCCTTTTCGAGCAGGCGTGGCAGCGCCTTTTCGAGCGGCGTCGAGCGCAGGTGATAGAAGCCGATCTCGGTCACGCCGCGCTCATGGTGGCAGGCCTCACTTGGCCTCGTAATAATCGTGCGCCAGCCGTTCGAGCAGGCGCACGCCGTAGCCGCTCGCGCCCTTGGGCACCAGCGGGTTGTCGCCGTTCTTCATCCAGGCCATGCCGGCGATGTCGAGATGCGCCCAGGGCGTGTCCTCGACGAAGCGCTGCAGGAACTGCGCGGCGGTGACGCTGCCGGCCTCGCGGCCCTTGCCGACGTTCTTCATGTCGGCGATGTCGGAATTGATGTCCTTGTCGTACTTCTCGCCGAGCGGCATGCGCCAGAGCGGCTCGTCGACCGCCTTGCCGGCCGCGATCAGCCGCTCCGCCAGCTCGTCATTGTTGCAGAAGAGGCCGGCCTGATAGGTGCCGAGCGAAATCACGATGGCGCCGGTGAGGGTCGCCAGGTCGACGATGAACTTAGGCTTGAAGGTGGTATGCGCGTACCATAGCACGTCGCCGAGCACGAGGCGGCCTTCCGCGTCGGTGTTGACCACCTCGATGGTCTGGCCCGACATCGAGGTCACCACGTCGCCGGGGCGCTGCGCGTTGCCATCCGGCATGTTCTCGACCAGGCCGACCAGACCGACCGCGTTGAGCTTGGCCTTGCGCCCGGCGAGCGCCTTCATCACGCCGATCACCGCGCCGGCGCCGGCCATGTCGTACTTCATCTCCTCCATGCCGGCCGCGGGCTTGATCGAGATGCCGCCGGTATCGAAGGTGACGCCCTTGCCGACGAAGCAGACCGGCTGCTGGTCGAAGCCGTCGGGCGCGCCGTTCCAGCGCATCACGGCGACCTGCGATTCGCGCACGCTGCCCTGGCCGACGCCGAGCAGCGCGTTCATGCCGAGCTCGCGCAGGCGGCCCTCGCCCATGATCTCGACATCGACGCCGATCTCGGAGAGCGTGCGGATGTCGGCCGCGATGGTCTCCGGGTATTTGACGTTGCCGGGCTCCGAGACCAGGTCGCGCGTGAAGAAGACGCCGTCCGCGATGCGGTCGAGCGGGCCGTAGGCGCCGCGTGCCGCAGCGGGGTCGTCGGACAGCACGCTGAGCTCGGCGAGCGTCGGCTTGTCGTCCTCCTTCTGCTTGGTGCGGTACTTGTCGAAGCGGTAGCTGCCGAGCCGCGCGCCATAGGCCGCCGCGGCGGCGAGCCGCGCGGGCGAGACCGGGACGCCCTCGATCGCGTCGACCGCGATCGCGGCGCTGCGCTCGCCGGCCCGGTTGAGCGCCGCGACGGCGCTGCCGCCGAGCTGCTCGAACCGCGCGACATCGACCTCGGAGGCCTTGCCGAGCCCGTAGAGCAGGATGCGGTCGAGCGTCAGGCCGGGGGGTGCCGCGAGCAGGAGCTGCTGGCCCTTCTTGCCCTTGAAGCGGCCGGTCGCGATGGCCCGCGAGAGCGCGCCCTCGGTGCGTGCGTCGAGCAGCCGGGCGGTCGGCCCGAGCACGCGCTCCTCGAGCACGGCAACGACGATGGCGCCCCGGCTGGGCACGGAAATACCGGCAAACTCGATCTTCATCCTGGCCTCCGCGCGGCATCGGCATGGGGAGCCCGGCCGCGGACGCGGGCCGGGACGAGAACCGACAAGCTATAGCGAAGCCGCGATCACCCGTGAAGCCATTATAGATGGCGGAAGCGGCGGCGAGCGGCAAGGTCAGCTCGCCCTGGTGCAGCTTTCGGCCGAGCCGCTATAATCCGGCCGTGCATCGCTACCAGCTCTACCTCATGCGCCAGCTGATCGGCCCGTTCGTGCTCGTCGCGTTCGGGCTGACCGCGGTCATCTGGCTGTCGCAATCGCTCCGCTTCATCGACTTCATCGTCAACAAGGGCCTGTCGCTCGGCACCTTTCTCTATCTGGGCATGCTGCTGATGCCCTCGTTCCTCGGCGCCATCCTGCCGATCGCGCTGTTCTGCGCCATCCTCTTCGTCTACAACCGGCTGACGCTCGATTCGGAGATGATCTCGATGCGCGCGGCCGGCCGGGGCCCGTGGGGCATTGCCGCGCCGGTGCTGGTGCTCGCGGGCGCGGTGGCGGTGCTCGCCTATGCGATCAACCTCTACCTCTCGCCGGCGAGCTATCGCGAGTTCAAGGACCAGCAGTTCGTCATCCGCGGCGACTATTCCTCGCTGCTGCTGCAGGAGGGCGTGTTCACGCCGCTCGGCAGCGGCATGACGGTCTATGTCCGCGCGCGCGGGCCGGGCGGCGTGCTGCTCGGCATCCTGGTGCATGACGAACGCGACATCGAACGGCCGATCACCATGATGGCCGAGCAGGGCGCGCTGGTGAGCAGCCCCCAGGGCCCGCGCTTCGTGCTGCGCAACGGCAACCGCCAGGAGATCGACCGCGAGCGCGGCCAGCTCTCGCTGCTCTATTTCGACCGCTACGCGCTCGACCTCGGCCAGTTCTCGGAGGAGCCGGGCAGCCGCTGGCGCGAGCCGCGCGAACGCTTCCTGCACGAGCTGTTGAACCCGTCCGCGAGCGACGACGACCAGCGCAACCTCGGCAAGTTCCGCGCCGAGTTCCATCAGCGGCTGATCTCGCCGCTCTATGCCTTCGCGCTCGTCCTGATCGGCCTCGCGGCGCTGACCACTGGCGATCACAACCGGCGCGGCCAATGGCGGCGCATCCTGCTCGCGATCGGCGCGGGCTTTGCGTTCGAGGCGGTGGCGCTCGGGCTCACCAACATCGTCGCCAAGGACCCCTCGCTCGTCGTCCTGCTCTATCTCAATCTCGCTGTCGGGCTCATCTTACCGACACTCGTCCTCAATCGCGGCCGGCTGATGCGCAAGCGGCGCCCCTCGCTGCTCGGCGGCGAGCCGGCGCAGAGCTGAGGGCACGCGGACGCCGCCATGCGCCTTTCCGCGACGCTCTCCATCTACATCAGCCGGCAGTTCCTGATCGGCCTTGCCATCGTCTTCGGCCTGTTCGTGGTCACCGCCTTCATCATCGACATGGTGGAGCTGCTGCGGCGCGGCGCGGGCAAGGAAACCGCGGCGTTCGAGCTGCTCATCCAGATGGCGGTGCTCAGGGTGCCGTTCATGGCGCAGAAGGTGCTGCCCTTCGCCGCGCTGATCGGCGCGATCCTGACGCTCACCCGGCTGACCCGGACGCAGGAGCTGGTGGTCGCGCGCGCCGCCGGCGTCTCGGTCTGGCAGTTCCTGCTGCCGGCGCTCGCCGTCACCGTCATGATCGGCGCCTTCATGGTGACCGCCTTCAACCCGTTCGCCTCGGCCATGGTGTCGCGCTTCGAGCAGATGGAGGCGCGCTACATCGAGGGCAAATCGAGCCTGCTCGCGCTGTCGGACGCCGGCATCTGGCTGCGCCAGGGCGACGGCGCGAGGACCGACGTCGTTCATGCCCAGCGCATGGTCAAGGAGACGCTCACGCTGCACGACGTGATCATCTTCCAGTTCGAGGGCAATGACCGCTTCGTCCAGCGCATCGACGCCGCCGAGGCGCAGCTCGGCCAGGGCGAGTGGCTGCTCAAGGACGCGGTGATCACCGGGCCCGACCGCCCCGCCGTCAAGCTGGCGGCCTACCGGGTGCCGACCGACCTGACGCTCGAACAGATCGAGAATAGCTTCGCGCCGCCGGAGACCCTCTCTTTCTGGGCGCTGCCGGGCTTCATCAAGGTGCTCGAGGAATCCGGCTTCTCGGCGGTGCGGCACCGCCTGCACTGGCACGCCATCATGGCCGGGCCGCTGCTGCTGTGCGCCATGGTGCTGGTCGGCGCCACCTTCTCGCTCAGGCTGCACCGGCGGGGCGGCATCTGGCTCCTGGTGGTCGCCGGCATCCTGGCCGGTTTCCTGCTCTATTTCGTCTCGGACCTGATCCTGGCGCTCGGGCTCTCCGGCAAGCTGCCGGCATGGCTTGCAGCCTGGGCGCCAGCCGGTATCTTCACACTGCTCGGAGTCGCGAGTCTCTTCCACCTCGAGGACGGCTGATCCCTTGCCACGCTGGCGCGCCTTCTTCGCCACCTTCGCCCTGCTCGGCCTGATCGTCCCGCTGGGGGCGTTGGGCCAGGAGGCCGATTTCCTGGGGCGCGAGGTCGACAGCGACCAGCCGGTGGTCCTGATCGCGGACCATATCGAGCGCGACGACGAACGCGGCATCACCACGGCGACCGGCAATGTCGAACTCGCGCAGGGCGGGCGCATCGTCGTGGCCGATTCCATCATCTACAACGAGCGCGAAAACGTCGTCTTCGCGAGCGGCAACGTCACCATGAAGGAGCCCTCGGGCGAGGTGCTGTTCGCCGACCAGGTCGAGCTCAAGGACGACCTTCGCGAGGGCGTGATCAGCGAATTCCGCGCGCTCCTCACGGACGGCGCGAAGATCGCCGCCAACGGCGCGCGGCGCACCGGCGGCAACCGGACCACGATGAGCCGCGTCGTCTTTTCGCCCTGCGAGCTCTGCCCCGAGGACCCGGAACGCGCGCCGCTCTGGCAGGTCAAGGCGAAGGAGGTGGTGCACGACCAGGTCGACCACGATATCGCCTACTACGACGCCTGGCTCGAATTCTTCGGCGTGCCGGTCGTCTATACGCCCTATTTCCAGCACTCCGACCCCACGGTGAAACGGCGCACCGGGGTTCTGTCGCCGACCTATGGCAGCACGACCGCGCTTGGCTACATGCTGACGGTGCCTTATTACATCGTGCTGGAGCCGTGGCGGGACCTGACCATCTCGCCGACCTACACCACCAACGAAAGCGGCATCCTCGCGCTGCAATACCGCGAGCTCACCGAAACGGGCTCCTTCAGCTTCGAGGGCAGCATCACGCGCCCGAACACGCAGGATCCCGAATTCGGCACGACGCTCGGCGACGACGTGGTCCGCGGCCACATAAGGGGCGAGGGAGAGTTCGATATCGACGACATCTGGCGCGCCGGCTTCCTGCTCGAACGCGCCTCGGACGCGACCTATCTCGCGCGCTACAACGTCCCCGAGCTGAGCAGCCGGCGCACGCTGGTGACCAGCCCCTATGTCGAAGGCTTCGACGACCGCAATCATGCGAGCATGACGGGCTTCTACTTCCAGGGGCTCGACGCGGACGACGTCCAGTCGCGCATCCCGTTCGTCATGCCGCTCGTCGACATCAACCTGGTGAGCGAGCCGGGGCGGCACGGCAGCTTCTTCACGCTCGACGCCAACGGCATGGCGCTCAACCGCCGCGACGGCGCCGACAGCCGCCGCGTCTCGGTGATCGGCGGCTGGCACCTGCCCTACATCGCCGACACCGGCGAGGTCTACAAGCTCTCGGCGACGCTGAGAGGCGATGCCTACAGCGTCAGCGGCGTGGTCGACCCCGACGATCCCAGCGCCGTCGAGGACGGCCTCACCGGACGCATCGTGCCCGAGCTCTCGCTCGAATGGCGCTACCCGCTGATCGCGCGCAGCGGCACGATGCGCACCCTGTTCGAGCCGATCGTCCAGGCCATCGCGAGCCCCTATGGCGGCAATCCGGAGAGCATCCCGAACGAGGACAGCCAAGACCTCGAATTCGACGATACCAACCTGTTCTCCAGCAACCGCTTTACCGGGCTCGACCGCATCGAGGTCGGGCCGCGCGTCAACTATGGCTTCCGGCTCGGCTTCTATGGCGCCGGCGGCGGCAGCACCACCATCCTGATCGGACAGGGCTACCGCCTGCGCGAGGACGATGCGCTGACGCGCCAGAGCGGCCTCGAGCGCAACTTCTCGGACTATGTCGGCCGCATCCTGATCTCGCCGGCTTCCTACCTGGACATCGGCTACCGCTTTCAGCTCGACGCAGAGGATTTCTCCCCGCGGCGCACCGAGCTCGACGTCTCGGGCGGCCCCCGTTTCCTCCGGCTCAGCATGAGCTATCTGCAAATCGAGGAGCAGGCCAGCGAGGACAACTTGACGAGCTTCGCGAGTCGTGAGGAGGTGCTTGCCGGCGCGGCGCTCAGGCTGACACCCTATTGGCGGCTCACGGCCAACGCGCGGCGCGACCTGACGGGCGGGGGCCGCTGGGTCAACCTGGGCGCAGCACTGACCTATGAGGACGAGTGCCTGCTCGCGAGCCTTGGTGCCTCGCGCAGCTTTACGCAGACGCGCGACGTAGAGGAGGATACCAGTTTCGTGTTTCGAATCATCTTCAAGGGCGTGAGCTAGGTGGACCGGGTGAGAGGAGCAGGAATCCGGCGCCGGCGGCCCCGGAAGCCCTGGCGGTTGGCGCGCCTCGCTCTGTCCGCCGTCGTCCTGGCCGCGATGCTGTTTGCCTCGCCGCTGCCCGATGGCGCTGTGGTGCGCCATGCCGCCGCGCAGCAGGACGTGATGCGGATCGCCGCGATCGTCAATGACGACATCATCTCGATCTTCGACCTGGCGATCCGGCTGCAGATCGCGATCCGCTCCTCGGGCTTCGAGGATTCGGTGCAGCTCCGCCGCCAGCTCGCGCCGCAGGTGCTGCGCGCGATGGTCGACGAGCGATTGCAGGCCCAGGAGGCGAAGCGGCTGAACGTGACCGCGAGCGCGGAGGAGATCGCCGCGGCCAAGGCCCAGGTCGAGAGCCAGAACAATTGGGGCGAGGGCTCGTTCGACAACCGCATCCTGGCCGCCGGCCTCGATCTCGGTTCGGTGGTCGAGCAGCTTCAGACCAGCGTGGTGTGGGCGAAGCTGGTGCGCCGCCGCTTCGGCATCACGGCCACGGTGAGCGAGGAGGAGATCGACGCGGCGGCGGCGCAGTTCACCGCCAGCCAGGGCCAGCGCGAGACCCGCGTCGCGGAGATCTTCCTGCCGCTCGACGACCCCGACCAGGAAACCCTGGTGCGCGGCACGGCCAACGACCTGGTCAACGAGCTGCGCGGCGGCGCGGCCTTTCCGGCGGTGGCGCGCCAGTTCTCCAAGGGGGCGACCGCCGACCAGGGCGGCGAGATCGGCTGGGTGGCGCCGGGCCAGCTCGCGCCTGAGCTCGACGCCGCCATCGTCGGCCTCTCGCCCGGCGAGATTTCCGATCCGATCCGCACCTTCGACGGCTACTACATCCTCACCGTGATCGCACGCGAAGCGCGGGACGGCGGTGCAGGCGAGACGAATCCCACCGTCTCGCTCGCCCAGGTCGTGATCGATCCGGCGCTCGGCAGCGCCGCGGCCGACGCGCTGATCGGCGAGCTCCGGCAGGCATCCGACTGCGCGGGCTTCCTGGCCGCCGCCAAGGGGCGTTCGGCGCCGACCTCCGGCGAGCTCGGCAGCCTCGCGCTGAACGACCTGCCGGCCGAGCTGCGCACCGTCGTGACGCCGCTGCGGAAAGGCGAGGTGTCGCAGCCGCTGCCCTTCGAGGGCACGCGCCGGCTGCTGATGGTGTGCGAGCGGGCCGAGCCGGAGACGGCGACGGCGACGGCGCGCACGAGCGTGGACCGCGAGGCGATCCGGCGCGACCTCGGCAACCGGAAGCTCGACCTGGCGTCCCGCCGTTACTTGCGCGACCTGCGCCGCACCGCCTTCATCGAGCTGAGAATCTGATCGACCACCTGCCGTCCTTGCGCGAGACCGTCGATGCCTTCGGGCTCGCCGCGCGGAAATCACTTGGCCAGCATTTCCTGCTCGACCTCAACCTGACGCGGCGGATCGCGCGCGCGGCACAGCCGTTCGACGGCGCCACCGTGATCGAGGTCGGGCCGGGGCCGGGCGGCCTGACCCGGGCGCTGCTCGCCGAGGGCGCCGCCCGCATCGTCGCGATCGAGCGCGACCAGCGCTGCGTCGCGGCGCTCGCGCCGCTCGTCGATGCCGCCGCGAGCCGGCTCAGCGTGATCGAGGCCGACGCGCTTGAGGTGGACGAGGCGGCGCTCGGCCCGCCGCCGCGCCTGGTCGTCGCCAACCTGCCCTACAACATCGCGACGCCGCTGCTCATCAAGTGGCTCGACCGCATCGCCCTGTTCCGTGGCCTGGTTCTGATGATGCAGAAGGAGGTCGCCGAACGGGTCGCCGCCAGGCCGGGCGATGACGCCTATGGCCGCCTCGGCGTCCGCGTCGGCTGGGTGTGCGAGGCGCGGCGGCTGTTCGACGTCTCGCCGCGCGCCTTCACGCCGCCGCCCAAGGTGACCTCCAGCGTGGTGCGGCTCGAGCCGCGGCCGGCGCCACTCTGCGCGGCCGAGCCCGCCGCCTTCGAGCGCGTGCTCGCCGCCGCGTTCGGCCAGCGCCGCAAGATGCTGCGCGCCGCGCTCAGGGCGCTCGGCGTCGATACCGCGAGGCTGCTGGCGGAGGCCGGCGTCGAGCCCACCGCGCGCGCCGAGAACCTGCCCATCGAAGCGTTCTGCGCGCTCGCGCGCGCCTACCGCGCCCAGGCCCGTGCGTGATTTTCTGTTGCGGCGCCCGCCCATCAGGAGTATGAGCACGCCCCCATGAACACTTTACCGTCATTGCGACGAGGGCTCGCGGCCGCCGCGCCGCCACGCTGAAGCGCCAGCCATCATGCGGGCGCTTCGCGCCGCCATCCGTTCCTTCTCGAAGCTGTGACGGGCCCCGCAATGATCACCATCGAAAACGAACAGCCGGCCGATGCGCCGGCGATCGAGAGCCTCCTCGACCTCGCCTTCGAGCCGGCGCGCCACCGGCGGCCGTCCTACCGGCTGCGCGAGGGCGTGCCGAAATGCAATGCGCTCTGCTTCGTGGCCAGGGACGGCAAGCGGCTGGTCGGCGTCGTGCGCTTCTGGCCGATCCTGGTCGGCGGCGAGGCCGCGCTCCTGCTCGGCCCGATCGCGGTGCATCCCGATCACGAGGGCCGGGGCATCGGCAGCGCCCTGGTGCGCAACGGCCTCGAAGCCGCCAAGGGGAGCGGCTATCGCATCGTGGTCGCCGTCGGCTTCCTCGCCTTTCTCGGGCGCTTCGGCTTCCGGCGCGCGAGCCCGCTCGGCCTGCGCTTCCCGGTCAAGGTGGACGATACGCGCTTCCTGGTGCACGAGCTGGCGCCGGGCGCGCTCGACGGCAATACGGGCGACATAGAGCCGGTCAAGGCCGCCGCTTCCGCCAGCCGCGCGGCATGCTAAAGGCCGGATGAAGCGCTGCGGTTGAGCGCAACGAACTCCTGGAAGGTCTCGACCAGGCCGGCCTCCCGCGCCTCGGCGAAGGCGCGGTTGAACGCCCGCTTGGCGGCGATCTTCTCGGTCGCGAGCGCGACCAGCGCGGCGTCGCCGAGGCCATAGCCGTCTTCTTCGGCGAGGCGGCGCAGCAGCGCGTTGTAGCTGTGCTCGGCGCGCTCGGCCGAGCGGTCGCTGTGGCACATCGAGCCCTGGCGGACCCGGTAGTCGTGCAGCGGCTCGGCGGTGACCGGGATCGCGGGCACGCGGGCGAACAGCCTGAGATTGAGCGCGACGTCGTCGCACATCTCGATCTCGGGATCCCAGCCCTCGATCAGCTCGCGCCGGGCCACGGGCATGAGCGGCACGCTGGTCTCGAGGAACGCGGCGGCATCGAGCGCGAAGTCCGCGCGCCGGTCGAACAGCACGAAGAGCGGCGCGCCGCTCGCATCGTCCACGACGCGGACATTGTCGAACGCGGCGCCGGCATCGAGCGCGAGCGGCGCCATCAACGCGAGGCGGGACGGCGCGTAGGCGTCGTCGGCATCGAGCGGCGCGACCAGCCGGCCCTCGGCGCGGCGCAAGCCGAGATTGCGCGCCGCCGCCGCGCCGGTGCCGATGCCGCCGGTCGCCGCGAAGACGAGGCGTGGGTCCGCGATCCCCTCGGCGGCCAGCAGCGCGCGATAATCGGCCCCGTCGTCCGACACCACGATGGCCTCCCAGTCCGCCAGGCTTTGCGCGAGCAGCGAGCGCACCGCGCGGCCGATGGTCGACGCCGCTTGGTACGCGGGGATGATGACCGAAACGAGCGGCGCGCCGCTCATCCGGCAACCCTATGTGGGGTGGCGACCATCATCACTGCTCCCCATCCGATGAGGCTCGCGGCGCGGCGTTAAGACTTCCTGCCCCACTATGGCATAGGATCGGGCCGGTTCGAGGGGGTGGCGAGGCGGAGCATGCTGCGGCATTTCGGCGATACCGGCGCCCTGCAGGAGCCCTTCGACGTCGCGGTGGTGATGCCGAGCGTGGTGCGTCCTTCGCTCGTCCGCGCGCTGCGCTCGATCCTGGCGCAGGACCATCCGGGCCGCATCCAGGCGCTGATCGGCATCGACCGGCGCGAGGGCGACCTCGGGCTGCTCAAGTCCATCCTCGAGGCGGTGCCGCCGCGCCGCGTCGTCACGCTGCTCGACCCCGGCTATTCCACCTCGGTGCGTCATGGCGGCCTGCACCCGGCGCGGGACGGCGGCGCGCTCCGCTGCATCCTCACCTACCTCGCCAATGCCCGCCGCGTCGCCTATCTCGACGACGACAATTGGTGGTCGCGCGACCATCTCCGCCTGCTCGGCGAGGCGATCGAGGGCAAGGCATGGGCCTATGGCTTCCGCTGCTTCGTCCACCCCGAGACCAACCGGCTGGTCGCAATCGACACCTGGGAATCGATCGGCCCGGGCCGCGGCGGCTATGCCGACAATTTCGGCGGCTGGGTCGACCCGAACTGCCTGATGATCGACAAGTTCGCCTGCGAGCCGGTGATCCGACGCTGGGCCGTGCCGCTGCACAACGACCGCTCCGCCATGTCGGCCGATCGCAACGTGTTCCGCGCGCTCAGGCGCTACCCGTCCGGCGAGAGCCGCACGGTGAGCGTGTTCTACACGCTCAACCCGGCGGACGGCCTGCACGCCCACCGCATGACGCGCTTCAAGGCCGCCTACGAGCAGGCGGGCAATCCCGACGCGCCGCCGGTGGCGATCACGGGCGGCCAGGTTCGCCTGCCGCTGAACCAGACGTGAAATAGTCGATCGTCCGCGCGAGGCCCTCATCGAGCGGCACGGCGGGCTGCCAGCCGAGCAGCGCACGGGCGCGGCCGATATCCGGGCAGCGCCGGCGCGGATCGTCGGCCGGCAGCGGCGCGTATTCGATCGGCACGCGCGAGCCGGTCGCCGCCACGATGCGCTCCGCCAGCGCCCGCACGCTGATCTCGTCGGGATTGCCGAGGTTGATCGGGCCGGTGACCTCATCGTCGCTCGCCATCAGCCGGATCAGCCCGTCCACCATGTCGTCGACATAGCAGAACGAGCGGGTCTGCCCGCCATCGCCATAGAGCACGATCGGCTCGCCCGTGAGCGCGCGCACGATGAAGTTGGAGACCACGCGGCCGTCGTTCGGCAGCATGCGCGGCCCATAGGTGTTGAAGATGCGCGCCACCTTGATGCGCAGACGGTGCTGGCGGTGATAGTCGAAGAACAGCGTCTCGGCGCAGCGCTTGCCCTCGTCGTAGCAGGCGCGCGGGCCGATCGGGTTGACGTTGCCGAGATAGCCCTCGCTTTGCGGGTGCTCCGTGGGGTCGCCATAGACCTCGCTGGTCGAAGCTTGCAGGATCCTGGCCCTGAGCCGCTTGGCGAGCCCGAGCATGTTGATCGCGCCGTGCACGCTGGTCTTCGTGGTCTGCACCGGGTCGTGCTGGTAGTGCACCGGCGAGGCCGGGCAGGCGAGGTTGTAGATCTCGTCGACCTCGACATAGAGCGGGAAGGTCACATCGTGGCGCACCACCTCGAAATAGGGGTGGTCGAGCAGGTGGACGATGTTCGCCCTGGTGCCGGTGAAGTAGTTGTCGACGCAGAGCACCTCGTGGCCGCGCTCGAGCAGCCGCTCGCACAGATGAGAGCCGATGAAGCCGGCGCCGCCCGTGACCAGCGTGCGCGGACGGCGCATCAGGTCGGGCCGAGCAGCCTGGCGACGAACGGCGCGAGCCAGAGCTGGCGCGAACGCCTGAGCCGCTCGGCCGCGAGGATGCTGCGCACCGCGGCGGTCGCGCGCTCGAGGTCGTCATTGACGATGACGTAGTCGTACTCGTCATAGTGGCTGACCTCGTCCACCGCCTTCGCCATGCGCGCGATCACCACCTTCTCGCTGTCCTTGGCGCGCCGGCGCAGCCGGTCGTGCAGCTCGGTCATCGAGGGCGGCAGGATGAAGACGCTCACCATGTCGTCGCGCATGCGGGCGCCGATCTGGCGCGCGCCCTGCCAGTCGATGTCGAACACCATGTCCTTGCCCGTGCCGAGCGCCGACTCGACCGGCTCGCGCGGCGTGCCGTACCAGTGGTCGAACACCTGGGCATGCTCCAGGAGCGCGTCGCGCGCGACCAGGGCATCGAAGGCGGCGCGGTCGATGAAGTGATAGTCGCGCCCGTCGATCTCGCCGTCGCGCGGCGGCCGGGTCGTTACCGAGACCGACATGGAGAGGTTCTCGTCCGCCTCGAGCAGCCGGCGCGTGATCGTGGTCTTGCCCGCGCCCGAGGGCGAGGACAGCACGAAGAGAAGACCGCGTCGCTCGCCCGCCATCGCTTCCCCGCGTCGGTTCCCGATTCCCGCCTGCCGGCGGCCGGCCGGCGCGCGGAGAGTACCCCGAGCCCCCGCGCCGCTCCAACCCTGGCGCGGCGCAGGCCTCGCCGGCCATCGCGGCGTGACAGCGGGCGGGCGGGCCGGCTAAAAGTGAAAGGAAAAACGACTTAGGCGACAGGCGAGGCTGCAGAGGAGCCCCCCATGACCGATGACGCCGCGCCGGCGCCGGCACGCTCCGCCGCGCTGTGGCTCCTCATCCTGCTCCTGATCGCCGAGGCGATCATCTTTGCGCTGCACGTCATGGTCAACAAGGTCGCGGTCGATGAGGGCCTGCCGACCTTCGGCTACACGTTCTGGTATTCGTTCGGCGCCGGGCTGATCCTGCTCATCATCTGCGCGCTGCGCGGCGACCTGCCGCCGATGCGGCCGCGCCATGTCCTCACCTACCTGATCATCGGCACCACGGGGCTCGCCTTCCCGTTCACGCTGATGACCTTCGTCGCGCCCAAGCTGCCGGCCAGCATCGTCTCGATGCTGGTCGTGCTGTCGCCGCTGATGACCTATCTGTTCGCGCTGCTGGCGCGGCTCGAACGCTTCCGCTGGCTCAGCCTGATCGGCATCCTGCTCGGCTTCGCCGGCGTGCTGCTGCTGATCCTGCCCGAGGCGAGCCTGCCCGCGGCCGACATGGTGGGCTGGGTGCTGCTCTGCCTACTCGCGCCCGCGAGCTTCGGCCTGACCAACGTGCTGGCGGCGGTGCTGCGGCCGCCCGCCATCTCCTCGCTCGCGATGTCGGCCACGCTGCTGCTCGGCGCCTCGGTCGTGCTGTTCCCGATCATGCTGGCACTCGGCCAGAGCTACAGCTTCCCCGGTCCCGCGCTCGGCGGCGACCTCGCGCTGCTCTATGCCGTGCTGATCAACCTCGTGCTCTGGACGCTGTTCCTCGAGGTGGTGCGCCTCGCCGGGCCGGTGTTCTTCGCGCAGTTCAACTATCTCGTCGTGCTCGCCGGCTTCGGCTTCGGCGTGCTGTTCTTCGGCGAGCGGCCGAGCCTCTACATCATCGCCGCCGCCGCGCTCATGGCCGCCGGGCTCGCCGTGCTCAACTGGCGGCGGCGCAGGCGGGCCGAGCCGGCGCCGGCATCCCTGCGCCCGGCCGTACCGGTCGTGGCGCCGGCACCCCTGCCGGCGGAGCCGGAGCCTGAGCCGGTTGCCGAGGTACCCACCGAGGCCGCCCCACCCGGCCACGACGAGGCGTTGCAGGCGGCCTCGGACACGGCCGCCGCCGAGACGGCGGAGGCCGAAGCGGCGTTCCAGCGCGGCGTCGCGGCCTATGCAGAGGGCGACCACGCGACGGCGCTCAGCGCCTTCCGCCTCGCCGCGGCGCAGGGCAGCGCCGAGGCCCGCTTCAACCTCGGCGTCATGTACGCCAATGGCCGGGGCGTTGCGGCCGACGCCACCGAGGCGCTCAGGCTCTACCGCGAGGCCGCGGCGCTGGGCGTCGCCGATGCCTGCAACAATCTCGGCCACATGTACGAGAAAGGGCTCGGCGTGGCGCAGGACCATGCCGAGGCGGCGGCTTGGTATCGAAAGGCCGCCATGCGCGGCAAGCCCTACGCGCAGCACAATCTCGGCGCGCTCTATGCGAACGGCCAGGGCATCGCGCAAGACAGCCTCCAAGCCTATGTCTGGTTCACGCTCGCCATCGCCCATCACGAGCCCGGCGCGGCACGCGAGCTTTCCGCGCAGGCGCGCGAGCAGGTGAAGCGCCGCCTCAGCGCCGAGCAGATCGCCGAGGCGGAGCGGATCGCCGCCGGCTGGAAGCCCGAGGGTGCAAGCGAGCCTGCGCCGGCAGCGGCGCATGGCCGCGCCGAGCCGCCGAACGGCTGAAAAGAGCGCGGAACCCGCCCCGGCAGGATGCGCCTCGTCGCATATCGGGCGTTGTCGTTGTTGCGAATGATTTTCACTTGCAGTATAACCGGCGGGCGCTGGAGGGCGGGCCGCGCCGCGCCAGGAGGGTTGCGGCGGCGCCGGACAGCAGACGAGGACTTGCGCCGCTCATGGGAAGGACAGACCAGGCGCCACGCTCGCCGAGCGAGGCCAAAGCAGCGCCGGATGGCGCAGCGCCTGTGCCCAAGGCGCCCCGCCTGCTCGCCAGCGCGGCGTTGTTCGGCGGCGTCAACGAGGTGGTGATCGAGCATCAGGGCGATCTCTACCGGCTGCGCCGCACCAGCAAGGGAAAGCTGATCCTCACCAAATGACGGCCAAGCCGTCGCGCAGCGAAATCATGGATTCGGGAGAACCGGCGTCCAAGCCAGCCATTGAAGGCCGTTCGGCCATCGCAGCCAGCCAGGACTCTGTCTCAGCGTCGAGACATAGGAGCATAGGGAACTGGCATGGACTTGCGATTGGGCTGCCGCGCGGTGGCAGCGTTTCTTTCGGCATTGATCGGCGGCGCCTCGATCCTCGCGATCGACAGCGCGAACGCAGCGGACGACGAGCCGATCCCGGTCGACACCATCTCGGTCTCGGCGACGCGCAACCCGATCAAGGCGTTCGAGTATCCCGGCATGGTCAGCGTCATCGGGCGTGACCGCATGCTGAGCCAGCAGCCCTCGACGCCGGACGACGTGCTGCGCTTCGTGCCCAATGTCGAGTTCGTCGGCGGGCCGCGCCGCACCGGCGAGACGCCGAGCATCCGCGGCTTCTCGGGCGCCGACGTGATCGTCACCGTCGACGGCGCGCGGCAGAACATCGAGACCGGGCACAATGGCCGCTTCTTCCTCGACCCGAGCCTGCTCAGCGCGGTCGAGGTGCTGCGCGGCCCGGCCTCCTCGCTCTATGGCAGCGGCGGCACCGGCGGCCTGATCGCCTTCCGCACCGTGCGTGCCGAGGACCTGCTGGCGCCGGGCGAGACTGCGGGCCTCTCGATCGGCGGCGGCTACTCCACGGCGAACCGCGAGCGCCTCGGCATCGTCAGCCTGTACGCCCAGCCGAGCGACGGCCTCGACCTGGTGGGCAGCGTCACCAAGCGAGATTCGGGCTCGATCGAGCTCGGCGACGGCAGCAAGCTCGACCAGACCGATGACGACATCCTGGCCGGGCTCGCCAAGCTCGGCTACGCCTTCGCCGACCATCATCGCGTCGAGGCGTCGTATATGCGCTTCGGCAACGAGGCCGAGGAGCCGAACAACGGCCAGGGCGTCGGCGGCGACGACATCGTCGAGAAGGACATCGCCACCAACACCTGGCGCCTCGCCTACAACTACAGCAACCCCACCGACAACCTGATCGACCTCGATGCCCTGGTCTACTACACGGACTTCCAGGTCGACGAGACGCGGCTCGACAATCTCGGCCTCGGCCCGCTCGGCGAGAGGCTGACGCGCGACGTCGATACCGTCGGCTTCCGGCTCGACAACCGCTCGCGCGCCATGCTCGGCAACGATGTGGGCGTCACCTTCACCTATGGCGCCGAGGCCTATCGCGACACGCAGGACGGCTCAAGCAGCGGCGGCAGCCGCGACGGCGTGCCCAATGCCGAGGCCGAGTTCGCCGGCATCTTCGCCCAGGCCGAGCTGCGCGTGACCGAGCCGTTCAACGCGCTGCCCGGCGATTTCCTGATCATTCCGGGCGTCCGCTTCGACCGCTTCACCTCGTCGAGCGCAGTCTCGACGGAGATCGACGACGACGAGGTCTCGCCGCGCATCGGCGTGAGCTATCTGCCGACCGAGTGGGCGATCCTGTTCGCGAGCTACGCCCATGCGTTCCGCGCGCCGACCATCAACGAGGCCTATCTCGACGGCGTGCATTTCGAAATTCCGATCGGCCCGGGCATCACCAACCGCTTCGTCGCCAACCCCGACCTCAAGCCCCAGCGCACCGAGACCTTGGAGTTCGGCTTCGGCTTCGACTTCAAGGACATCGCGACCCGCGGCGACCGCCTGCAGTTCAAGGCCTCGCACTTCGAGACCGACGGCGAGGACTTCATCGACCTGCAGGTGATCCAGCCCGAGCCGTTCATCGACTGCAACCCGTTCATCCCCGGCAATTGCGACGGCACGACGCGCGCCATCAACGTGGCCGACGCCGAGCTCTCGGGCAACGAGATCGAGGCGTTCTACGACTCGCGCCATCTGAGCATCGCGCTCGGCGTCTCCACGCTCGACGGGCGCGACAAGCAGACCGGCGAGTATCTCGGCGTGCTGACTCCACCCCAGGCGACCGTCGATGTCGCCTACAAGCTGCTCGACTGGGACTCGCTCGTCGGCTGGCGCACGCTCGGCGCGCTCAGCTTCGACGATACCAACGACCCCTCCGAGGAGCGCGAGGGCTATGCGGTGCACGACCTCTATTTCGCGTGGATCCCGCAGAACCGCGCGCTCGCCGGCCTGCGCGTCGACCTCGGCATCGACAATATTTTCGACAAGGCCTATGCCCGCGTCTTCACCGACGCGCTGGAGCCGGGCCGCGATTTCAAGGGCCGCGTCAGCTACGCGGTGAACTTCTGATCAGGTGAACATGATGGCACGGCCCATGACGGCCGCGGCGGCGGCCCCGCAAGACCTTCTCGAGCGCTACGACGCGCTGCATCGCGACGAGCCGAGGCTCCGCCTGCGCGATGCGGCGACCCGCCTCGGCGTCAGCGAGGGCGAGCTGATCGCGGCGCGCTGCGGGCACGGCGTCATCCGCCTCAACAATGACTGGCCGACGCTGATCGGCGCGCTCGGCGATCTCGGCCAGGTCATGGCGCTGACCCGCAACGACCACGCGGTGCACGAAAAGATCGGCCGCTACGAGCGCATCTCGGTGTCGAGCGACGGCACGCGCGGGCTCGTGACCGGGCCCGACATCGACCTGCGCCTGCGGCTCTCGCGCTGGCGCTTCGCCTATGCCGTGACCGAGGAGAGCCGCAATGCGAGCCGGCTCAGCCTGCAATTCTTCGATCCCTCGGGCACCGCGGTGCACAAGATCTTCCTGCGCGACAACAGCAACCGGGACGGCTTCATCCGGCTGGTGGCCGCGCACGCAGCACCACGGCAGCACCCGGGCGAGATCGTCGAGACGCGCCGCCCGCGCCGGCCGGCGCCGCCCGAGGACGCGGTCGATGCAGCGACCTTGAAGGAGCGCTGGGCCTCGCTCAACGACGTTCACGAGTTCGCCGCCATGCTCAAGGCGTTCGGCTTCGAGCGCACCAGGGCGTTCCGCCTGATCGGGCCGGAATACGCCGAGCGCCTCGCGCCGTCGAGCTTCGTCAGCGCGCTCGAAGCGGTGGCGGCCGAGCGCCTCCCGGTCATGGTGTTCGTGCCGAGCGGCGGCGTGGTGCAGATCCATACCGGCCCGATCGAGATCCTGAAGCGCGTCGGCCCGTGGTTCAACGTGCTCGACCCGCACTTCAACCTGCATCTGCGCGACGAGGCTATCGCCGATGCCTGGCTGGTGCGCAAGCCGACCAGGGACGGCGCCATCACCTCGCTCGAAATCTTCGACGAGAACGAGCGCCAGATCGGCTGGATGTTCGGCCATCGCGAGCGCGGCGCGCCGGAGCGCGAGGAATGGCGCCGGGTGCTCGACGGCCTGCCGCGCGCCGCGGGCGATACGCCATGAGGGTGGCGATCCGCGCCCTGGCCGCGCTGGCCGTCCTCGGCATCGTCGCGGCGTTCCCGCGCCCCAGCCTCGCCGCGGACGATGCGGCGGCCGAGACGACCCGTGTCGTCTCGATCGGCGGCGCGCTGACCGAGATCGTCTACGCGCTCGGGGCCGAGGATGCGCTCGTCGCGGTCGACAGCACCAGCTTCTATCCCGAAAAGGCGCGCGACCTGCCGAACGTCGGCTATATGCGCCAGCTCAGCGCCGAGCCGGTCGTCGCGCTCCAGCCCACGCTGGTTCTCGCCATCGAGGATTCGGGGCCGCCCCAGGCGCTCGAACAGATGCGCGCCGCCGGCCTCAACCTCCAGGTGATCAAGGACGACCCGACGCCAGAGGGCGTGATCGCCAAGGTGGCAGCGGTGGCGCAGGCGCTCGGCAAGGAAGCCGAGGGCGAGGCGCTCGCCGCGAAGCTGCGCGCCGAGTTCGACGCCGTGCTGAAGCAGGTCGCCGGGCTGCCGGAGCGGCCGAGCGTCATCTTCTTCTTCTCGCTCGGCAGCGGCACGCCGCTCGCGGGCGGACGCGACACCGCGCCCGACGGCATCATCGCGCTCGCCGGCGGGCGCAACGCCTTCGATGCCTTCGAAGGCTTCAAGCCGCTCTCGCCCGAGGCCGCCGTCGCCTCGGCGCCCGACGTGGTGCTGGTCACCGAGCAGACCCTGAAGGCGCTCGGCGGCCGCGACAAGCTGATCGCGCGCCCCGAGATCGCGGCGACGCCGGCCGGCCGCGAGGGCCGCGTCGTCGCGATGGATGCGCTGCTGCTGCTCGGCTTCGGGCCGCGCACGCCCGAGGCGATCCGCACGCTTGCCGAGGCGCTGCATCCCGCTCAACGGACCTCGGCCACCACCGAATGAGCGAAGCCGGCATGACCGCGGCGGCCGCGTTCGCCCGCTATGCCCAGGCCCGCTCGCAGCGGACGGGCCTCGCGCTCGGCGCGCTCGCGGTCGCGCTGGTCGTGGTCTTCGTGTTCGCGATCGGGCACGGCGCGGTCTCGATCGAGCCCGGCCGCGTCGTCGCGATCCTGCTCGAACGCATCGGCCTGATCGCGGCGAGCCAGGCCGACGCCACCGAACAGGCGGTGCTGCTCTCGATCCGCTTGCCGAGGGCCGTGCTCGGCGTCCTGGTCGGCGCCGGCCTCGCGGTCGCCGGCGGCGCACTGCAGGGCCTCTTCCGCAACCCGCTCGCCGACCCCGCGCTGATCGGCATCTCGACCGGCGCCGCGCTGTTCGCCGCGGTGACGATCGTGCTCGGCGGCCTCGCGGCGGCGCACCTGCCGGCCGGGCTGATCATGCACCTCTTGCCGCTCGCCGCCTTCGCCGGGGCGCTCCTCACCACCTTCGTCGTCTATCGCATCGCGACCCGCGAGGGCCGCACCGACGTCGCGACCATGCTGCTCGCGGGCGTCGCGCTCAACGCGATCACCGCGGCCGGCATCGGCCTCCTGATCTTCATCAGCTCGGAGCAGCAGCTCCGCGACATTAATTTCTGGCTGCTCGGCAGCCTGGGCGGTGCGAGCTGGGAGCGGCTGATGGTGGCCGGCCCGCTCATGCTGGCGCCGGCCCTCGCCTTGCCTTTCCTCGCGCGCCAGCTCAACGCGCTCGCGCTCGGCGAGACCGAGGCCCACCATCTCGGCTTCGATGTCGAGCGCGTCAAGCGCATCACCGTCGTGCTCGCCGCGCTCGCCGCCGGTGCGGCCGTTGCCCTTTGCGGCGTGATCGGCTTCGTCGGCCTGCTCGTGCCGCATCTCCTGCGCCTCGTGCTCGGGCCGGACCATCGCACGCTGCTGCCGGCCGCCGCCCTGCTCGGCGCCATCCTGCTGCTGATCGCAGACCTGCTCGCGCGCACCATCGTGCTGCCGGCCGAGCTGCCGATCGGCATCCTGACCAGCTGCATCGGCGGGCCGTTCTTCCTGTGGCTGCTGGTGCGCCGCCGCGGCTTCGGGGTGTGGTGATGCTGGAGGCACGGGACATCTCGCTCAGCCGCAAGGCGGCGCGCATCCTGAACGGCGCGTCGATCGCGGTTTCGCCCGGCGAGGTGGTCGGCGTGATCGGCCCGAACGGCGCCGGCAAGTCCACCCTGCTCGGCGTGCTCTCGGGCGCGCTCAGGCCGGACGGCGGCCGCGTGACGCTCGATGGCATGCCGGTCGACGACTGGCCGCGCCAGGCGCTCGCGCGCAAACGCGCCGTGCTGCCGCAAGCCGACAGCCTGAGCTTCCCGTTCCGCGCCTATGACGTCGTGCTGCTCGGGCGCAGCCCCCATGCCGGCCTGACCGGCCGGAAGGAGAACCTCCGTATCGTCGAAGCCGCCATGCGCGAGACCGGCGTGCTGCACGTCGCCGACCGCGTCTACACCACGCTCTCCGGCGGCGAGCGCCAGCGCGTCCAGCTCGCCCGCGTGCTCGCGCAGATCTGGCCGGTGGAGGGCGGCGAGGCCTCGTTCCGCGCCCGCTATCTGCTGCTCGACGAGCCGACCAACAATCTCGACCTCGCGCACCAGCAAGGTAGCCTGATAACCGCACGGCGGCTCGCCGATGACGGCCTCGGCGTGGTCGCGATCCTGCACGACCCCAACCTCGCGGCCCGCCATGCCGATCGCGTCTATGTGATGGACGGCGGGCGCATGGTCGCCTCGGGCCCGCCCGAGACGGTGTTTACCGAGGCGCTGTTCGAGGCCACCTTCGGGCTCCGGGTGCACGTCATGAGCCATCCGGAGCACGGCACGCCGTTCATGCTGTCGGCCTGAGCCGGCACCCCGCCCGCCGAGCGACGGCGGGCGGGCGAGACACAGGAGAAAGGAGACCCGCATGTTCATCGCGATGAATCGCTTCCAGGTCCGCAAGGGACAGGAGCCCGCCTTCGAGAAGCTCTGGGCCGAGCGCGACACGCACCTCGACGAGGTGCCCGGCTTCGTCGAGTTCCATCTGCTCCGCGGCCCCGAGGCCGAGGACCACACGCTCTATTCCTCGCACACCCTCTGGGCGTCCCAGGCGGCGTTCCAGGCCTGGACCCAATCGGAAGCGTTCCGCCAGGCGCACAAGAACGCGGGCGACCACAAAGGCATGTATCTCGGGCATCCGAATTTCGAAGGCTTCCACGTAGTGCAGCAGTCGAAGCACTCGGGGGGCGCCGGCAGGGTTTGAGGCGCGGATGGCCCGGATGGTAAGGTCGATGACAGCCCGACCTTGCCGCCCGGTGCGTCTCTGCCCTGCCGGCGCGACTATCCATCACGGAGCCTCGAGATGACCTACCTACGCCCGATCATGCTCGGCCTCGCGATCCTTGGGCTCGCGCCGGCCCCCGCGCTCGCGACCGAGGCGGGCGCCGCCGCAGAGGAAGCCGCCGCTGCGCCGGAACGCATCGAGATCGACCTGAACCGCCTGGAGCCCGCGGACGGCGCCTGCCGCTTCTACATGGTGTTCGCCAACACCACGCCGCGCAGCTATGCCTCGCTCAAGCTCGACCTCGTCATGTTCGACGCTTCCGGCGTGATCCTGAAACGCCTCGCGGTGGACGGCGCACCGCTGCCCGCCGGCAAGACGCGGCTCGAAGTGTTCGATGCCGCCGGCCTGCGCTGCGAAGAGATCGCTCACGTCCTCTTCAACGACGTGCTAGCGTGCGACGGCGACGGCGGGGCGGCGTTCGACGATTGCCTTGGGCTCATCGAGACCAAGGCGCGCGGGCCGGTCCCGTTCATCAAATGAGCGCGGTTGGCCGCTGTGAGAAGGACCGCTACCAAATGGGGGATCGCGCTCGGCGGCGCGCTCGCGATGCACGCGGGCGTGGCGACCGCGATCCTGCTTCCCTCGCCTGACCCCGAGACGGCGGAAGACGGCGTCGGCGGCTTCGAGATCGCGCTCGGCGTCGGCGGCCTGGTCGGCGCGAGCGAGCTGACCGACGCCACCCCGGTCGAGCCCGCCGAGGCGGCCCCGGCCGAGATCATCGAGCAGGCCAACGAGGTCGAGCCCACGCCCGAGCTCGTCGAGGCGGTCGAGACGCCGAGCGTCGAGGACGTCACCGTCGACGAGGCGGAGGTCGTCGAGCCCGAGCCGGAGATCGAGGAACCGGCCGAGCCGGTCGTCGCCGAGACGATCGAGCCGGAAGAGACCGAGACGGTCGAGGAGATCGAGCGGCCCGAGCCGGTCGTCGTCGCCCGGGTTACGCCGCCGCCGCCCAAGCCGCCGCAGGAGGTGAAGGTCGAGCCGAAGCCGACGCCGAAGCCGCCGGTGGAAGCGAAAGCCACGCCGCAGCCCGTCGCGGTTGCCGCCGTCGAGCCGAGCGAGCGGCCGGCGCAGCCCGCAGCACCCTCCCGCAGCGCGCCCAGCTCCAACACCGCGAGCAACGCGAAGCCGGCCGCCGGCGGCCACCCCATCGGCAGCGCGACCGCCTCGGCCGACGGCACCGCCGACTACATCTCCATCCTCCGCTCCTGGCTCGAGCGCCATAAGGAATATCCGCGTCGCGCCCGGCTGCGCGGCCAGGAAGGCACCGTGCTGCTCTATCTGATGATCGATGAGGAGGGCAACGTGCTCGACCATCGCATCGAGCAGAGCGCCGGCTTCGCGCTGCTCGACGACGCGGTGCATGATCTGGTCGCACGCGCCCAGCCGCTGCCCGCCGCGCCGGACGGCTTCGACCGCGAGCGGCTCGAGCTCGTGGTGCCGATCCGCTTCTTCCTGCGCTGAGCACCCTCACCCTGACCCTCTCCCGCAGCGGGAGAGGGATACGGAGGCTTGGCGAGCGTTGAGCGAGCCTGGCCGGAGCTGGGTGAGGACAGTCTCAGCCGAGAGGCATTTCGCCCTAGGCTCTGTACTCAATTAAGGGATTCCGCCGGAGGCGAGAGTGTGATTCAAGCCTTCATCTGGAATGGAGGCTTGAATGGCTCGGAAGCTATTTTGGCTCAGCGATGACGAATGGGATCGGATCC
>JBFXKW010000009.1:0-126417 GCA_050173345.1 Alphaproteobacteria bacterium
CGAGACCGGGCGGCCGTTGATCCTGATCGAGACCTTGGCGGTCGGCATGGCGCGTCCTCCCCTCACTGGCCGGCTCTGGCGTCTTGAATGGCGCGCCAGATCTTCTTCGGCGTCATCGGCTGCGTGACCTGGCGCACGCCGAGAGGCCAGACCGCGTCGATCACGCCGTTCGCGATGCAGGCGGGCGCGCCGATCGTGCCGGATTCGCCGCCGCCCTTGGCGCCCAAGGGGTTGGACGGCGTCAAGGTGACATGCGATTCGATGCCGAAGGAGGGGATGTCGGTCGTGTGAGGGATCGCATAGTCCATGAAGGTGCCGGCGAGATACTGGCCGGACGACGGGTCGTAGGCGCATTCCTCCATCAGCGCCTGGCCGATGCCCTGGGTGCAGCCGCCATGCACCTGGCCCTCGAACACCATCGGGTTGATCACCCGTCCCACATCGTCGACCGCCCAATAGTTCCGCAAGCTCACCTGGCCGGTCTCGGGATCGACGATCACGACGCAGAGATGCACGGCCGACGGGTAGGTGCAGTCGGTCGGGTCGTAGAACGCGGTCTCCTCGAGGCCGATCTCGAGCCCTTTGGGCCGGTCGCCCGAATGATAGGCCGCGTTCGCCACGTCGGCGAAGGCGACCTTGCGGTCGGTGCCCTTGACGATGAACGCGCCGTTCTCGATCACGAGGTCGCTGGCCGCGCATTCGAGCATGTGGGCGGCGAGCTTCTTCGCCTTCTCGATGACCCGGTCGCAGGCCTGGACCACCGCCATGCCCGCGGTCGAGAGCGAGCGCGAGCCCCAGGTGCCGATGCCGAACGGCACGCGGTCGGTATCGCCCTCGACCAGGTCGATCTCCTCGATGTCGAGGCCGAGCCGGTCGGCGGCGATCTGCGTCCAGGTGGTGGCATGGGCCTGGCCATGGCTGTGCGAGCCGGCGAACACCGTGACCTTGCCCGAGGGGTGCACGCGCACGCTGGCGACATCGTAGCAGCCGATCTTGGCGCCGAGGTCGTTCATCATCTTGACCGGGCCGGCGCCCGCCATGTCGAAGAAGCCGCAGATGCCGATGCCCATGCAGACGCCCTGCGCGCGCAGCTTCTTCTGCTCGGCGCGCAGCACGTCGTAATTGCACAGCGCCTTCATCTTGCGGAACAGCTCGGGCGGGTCGCCCGAGTCGTAGGTGATGCCGATCGCCGTGGTGTACGGAATCTTCTCGGGCGGGATCGCGTTCCTCACGCGCAGCTCGAGCGGGTCGATGCCCATCTCCTTCGCGCCGTTCTCGATCAGCCGCTCGACCTGGTAGACCGTCTCCGGTCTCCCTGCGCCGCGATAGGCATCGACCGGCGTGGTGTTGGTGTAGACGCCCTTCACCTCGGTGAGGATGCCGGGCACGTCATAGGCGAGCGAGAGCATGGTGTAGTGGTAGGCGTTGGTGATCGAGGCCTGCCACTGGCTCTCATAGGCACCGAAGGCGGCAAGCGTCTTGAAGCGCATGGCGAGGATCCGGCCGTCCTTGTCGAACGCCATCTCGCCGGCCGTGTGATGGTCGCGCGCGTGGGTGTCGCCGAGCAGGCACTCGGAGCGCGTGCCGGTCCACTTGACCGGGCGTAGCGTCTCCATCGCGCCCCACAGCACGAGCGGCTCCTCCGGGTAGTGGTAGAGCTTCATGCCGAAGCCGCCGCCGACATCGGGCGCGATGACGCGCAGCTTGTGCTCGGGGATGCGCAGCGACTTGGTGAAATATTGCCTGACGATGTGCGGCGCCTGGTGCGTCGTCCACACCGTGTAGCGGTCGTTCATCTCGTCATAGTGGCCCATATAGGCCCTGGGCTCGATCGGCGAGGCGGTGACCCGGTTGGTCGGCACCTCGAGCCGGGTGACGTGGTGCGCCTTCCTGAACGCCTCGTCCACCACGTCCCGGTTGCCGTGATGGGTCTCGAGCACCTCGTTGGTGCCGAGCTCGGGGTGGACGAGTGGCGTCTCCGCATCGAGCGCCCTGGCCGTCACCACGTTGGCGGGCAGCGGCTCGTACTGGACCTCGATCGCCTCGCAGGCATCGAGCGCCTGGTGGCGGTCCTCGGCCACCACCATGGCGACGATCTCGCCGACGCAGCGCACCACGCCGTCGACGCAGATGAACGGCCGGTTCTTGGTGCGCGCCGGCTTGCCGCTGCGGTCGTTGACCGGCCAGACGCCCTCGGCCTCGCCATAGCCGGCCTTCACCCAGTCGGCCCCGGTCAGGACGCTGAGCACGCCCGGCATCCGGCGCGCCGCCGCGCTGTCGATCGCCTTGATCCTGGCGTGCGCATGCGGGCTGCGCACGAAAGCCGCGTGCGCGATCGGCTGCGTCAACTGGACGTCGTCGACGAATTGGCCCCGGCCCGTGAGGAAGCGAAAGTCCTCCCGGCGCCGGATCGCTTGTCCAACGTACATGTGCCCCTCCCTTGCTCGCCGTACGGAGTCGGGCTCTACTCGGCCGGAAATTGTCGACCCCTGGCGAAACCGTATACAATCTACAGCCCGAATCCACCAAACGCGAGTCATCCGTCAGGGGTCAGAAAAATGTCCTTGCCGCATCCCGTCCCGAGCCTGCCCGAGGTGGTCTACGGCCATCTGCGCGACCGCATCCTGAGCGGGCGCTACGCCGCCGGCCAGCCGCTCCGCCAAGAGGAGATCGCGCGCGCGCTCAACGTCAGCCGGGTGCCGGTGCGCGAAGCCCTGACCCGGCTCGAGAGCGAGGGTCTCGTGCAGCTCCGGCCGCGCCGCGGTTACATGGTGGTGGCGCTCTCGCCGGAAGAGATCCTGGAGATTTCCGAGATCGCCGAGCGGCTCGAAAGCCTGGCCGCGTGCGAGGCCACGAAGCGCCGCACGCCGGCCGACATCGAGGCGCTCGAAACCATCCTCGCCGAGATGGACCGGATCGGCGCGCTCGCCCGCACCGGCGATGAGGAGGCGCTCGGCGCCTGGGCCGCCAAGCATCGCGAGTTCCACGCGCGCCTGTTCGCCATCAGCGGGCGCAAGAGCCTGTGCCGGCTGATCTCGCTGGCGCGCGACCAGCTCGAGCCGCTGGTCCGCGTCGAGATCAGCATGCTCGACTATCTGGAGCAGGCGCCCGCCGAGCACGCGCGCCTGCTCGACCTGGTGCGCCGCGGCGAAGCCGAGGCAGCCGGCACGCTCGCCGCCGAGCACATCAAGAAGTCCTGCGAACGCCTGCTCGCGCTCGCGACGCCGGCGCGCTGAGCGGTCACCAAGTGGGCCAGGCGCGATCAGCCTCCATTGTCATTCCGGCCGCTAGGCGAGCCCGAAACCCATCGGGTTTCGGGTGCGAGCCTTGCGAGCCGGAAGCCATGACAGGGCGGCACGGGCGGATGTCGAGATGGCTCCCCGCCTTCGCGGGGATGACCGGACAAGGAGGTTGCGCCTTGAAACCCGATTGAAGCCTAAGCCGCTCCAGGCGGGCGATCCCACTGCCCGCGCTTCCCCCTCCCCCAAGCCACATAAACGAGCCCTCGCCTCATGCGCCGTTTCCCCCTGCTCGCGCTGATCGCCGCGATCCTGCTCAATTTCTGCATGGGCTCGCTCTATGGCTGGAGCGTGCTGGTCGCGCCCTTGGAGGAGAGCCTCGGCGCCAGCCGCGCCGCGGTCAGCGCGGTCTATTCGGTCGCCCTCGTCAGCTTCACATTCGGCATGTTCATGGGCGCCGCGGTGATGCGGCTGGCTGCGATGCCGGTTATGGGCCTCGTGATCTTTGCGGTCGGCGGCGTCGGGCTCGGCCTCGCCGGCCTCGTTGAGAGCTATGGCACGCTGATGGCAGGCTATGGCGTGCTGTTCGCCTTCGCGGGCGGCGTCAACTACTTCCTCTGCATCGCCGCCGCCAGCACCGATCTGAAGCTGCGCCGCTCCATCGCGCTCGGCATAGCCACGGCATCGTTCGCGCTCGGCGGGCTGGTCTGGCCCGGCATCCTGACGCCGCTGCTCGATGCGCTCGGGCCGCATGGCACGCTCAAGGTGATCGCCGCGGTCCTGCTCGGTGCCGGCCTCGTCGGCGCGCTGCTGCTCTGGCTCTCGGGTGCGCGCGTAGCGAGCGCGGCCGAGACCGGCGAGGGCGCCTTCCAGAACTTCTTCACCGAGCGGCCGCGCGTCGTGATCGCGATCTGGGTCGGCTTCGTGTTCCTGGCCCTGGGCGGGCTGATGGCGGTGAGCCACGCTGCCGGCATCGCCGCCGATTACGGCGTGCCCGCGGGCGAGGCCTATCTCGGCCCGATGCTGTTCAACCTCGGCTATATCGGCGGCGCGCTTTCGGCCGGTTTCCTGAGCGAGCTGTTCACCGGCAGGCGCGTGCTGATCGGCATGGGCGTGCTCACCGCTGCGCCGCTCTTCCTGCTCTACGCGTTCCCGAGCGGGCCGATGAGCCTGGTCGCGCTTGCCTGCGTCGGGGCGGCGTTCGGCGCCGGCACCTCGTGCTATCCGGTGACGCTCGTCAGCTACTACGGCCTGCCGCGCATGCCCGCGATCTTCGGCCGGGTGTGCACCGGCTATGGCCCCGCCGGGCTCGCCGCGCCGTTCATCGCCGGCCGCCTTCACGACATGCAGGGCAATTACGACCTCGCGGTGCTGATCGCCGCGATCGTCGGCGTCGCCGGCCTGCTCGCCAACGCCGCCCTGCCGCGCCGCGCCACGCTCGCCCCGGCGCGGGCGTGAGGCGGCCGGGCCTCCTTCCCTGTCGTCATGCCCCGGCTTGACCGGGGCATCCAGGCTTCTTCAAGAAAGCTGGATTGCCGGGTCAAGCCCGGCAATGACGATGAAGAAAGACGCAGCGTCCCGCCCCGCTACTCCGCGGCGCGGCGGGGTGCGGCCTGCTTCTTCATCCAGTCCGGCTTCGAGGCGGCGTGGTCGCGCACATAGGCCTGGTCGGGCAGGCGCGGGTCGTTCCAGTAGAGCATCGGCTTTTCCCAGGCGTAGATGCTGCGCTCGGGGATCGGCGTCTCGGTGTCGACGAGCGCGCCGCCCTTCATGATCAGCTTCAGCCGCGCCTTGTCCTGCAGCACCTGGATGTCGGCGAGCGGGTCGCCGTCGACCACCAGGATGTCGGCGTGCTTGCCTTCCTCGAGCGTGCCGATCTCGTTCTCCATGCCGAGCGTAAAGGCGGCGTTGATGGTGCCCGCCTTCAGCGCATCCATCGCGTTCATGCCGAGATAGTGCATCAGGTGCTCCAGCTCGCGCGCATGCCACTCGCCATAAGGCACCGCGCCCTGGCCGCTGTCGGTGCCGGCGATCATCATGACGCCCTCGCGATAGGCCTTGGCGAGGCCCCGGCTCGCGGCCTCCAGCTCGCGCTTGTAGGCGTCGATCAGGCCTTGCGAGGCGCCGAGCTCGGGCGCCCAGTCGACCGCGTTGGCGAGCAGCGAGAGCGTCGGGTTGATCGGCGTCTTGTGGCGCACGAAGACGCCGAGCTCCTCGTCGTTGATGAAGGAGGCGTGGATCACCCAGTCGAAGCCGGCCGCGGCGGCGGCCGCCGCGACCGCGCCGGTGCGCGCATGGATGGTGCATCGCCGCCCGAGCCTATGCGTGGTCTCGGCGATCGCCGCCAGGTCCTCGGGCGCGAGCGAGCCCCTATTGTCGCGCTCGTGCGCGGCGGTTGGGTCGCCGTCGCCTGCCACCTTGACGATGTCGACGCCGTCCTTCACCTCGCGCCTGACTTCGGTGATCATCTCGTCGCGCGTGTTGCAGAGCACCGCGAAGGAGGATTGCGGGTGCTCCATCCAGGTCGGCCAGAACGAGCCGATGGCGTTGAAGGTGGTGATGTAGCGGCCGGCCGAGGCCATGCGCGGCCCGTCGATCATGCCGCAATTGATCGCGTCCCTGACCGCGACCGAGATGTTCCAGGTCGAGCCCGGGTCGCAGATCGCGGTGACGCCCGCGCGCAGGACCTTCTTGGCGTTCCAGGCCGCGCGGATGGCGCGGAACTCGGGGCCGGCATAGAGGTCGAGCTCCTCGGCCGAGAGGATGTCGCCGTAGGAGACGTGGCAGTGCGCGTCGATCAGGCCGGGCATCACGGTCATCCCGGCGGCATCGACGACCTGGTGCGGGCCGCGCGCGGCGGCGAACGCCTGGACTGCTTCGGTGCCGCCGAGCTTCGCGATGCGCCCGTCCTCGACGAACAGCGCCTGGTCCTTCCTGGGCGCCGCGCCCGTGCAATCGAGGATGGTGCCGCCGGTGATCAAGGTGTTGGCCATGGCTGCCTCCGCGGGGCATGAACGATCGCTCGCGCGCGATCGCGGGTTGTAGGCGTTCCGGAAACTGAATAAAGTATACATAGCCGAGGAGAGCGGCGCAAAGAGTCTCGGCGCGGTGCCGCGGGTGCGTTTGCTCTCATGCTTCGACAGGCTCAGCATGAGGGAGAACTATGGTTCTCGGCCTCGTCCTGAGCCTGTCGAAGGACGAAGGATGAGGCCGTCGAGCCGACGCGCGGCCCGGCGCGCCGAGGATTCGGGCAGGCAGAACGAGGGAGAGAGACGGATGAGTCAGGCCGCAGCGAAACTCCATAACCGCGCCGGCGACCAGGCGATCGAGATCGTCGATCGCTGCTGCGCGGCGTTCAACGCGCACGACGTCGAGGGCATCCTGTCCGATTTCGCCGACGACGCGGTCTGGCTGCTCTCGATCGGGCCGACGCCCGAGGGCCGCCGGCTGGTCGGCAAGGCGGCGATCGGCGAGGTGCTGCGTAGCCGTTTTCGCGACATCCCGGACATGGCGTGGAAGGTGCACCGCCACTTCGCGAGCGGCAACGTGGTCTGCTCGGAATGGACGGTGACCGGCACGCCCAAGAACGGCGCGCCGATCGACTGGCTCGGCATCGACATCTGGGAACTCGACGGCGGCAAGATCGTCAAGAAGGACACCTACTGGAAGCAGGTCGTCAAGCCGGCATAGGGAGAGCAGACGAGGGCGCTATCCCACCCTCCCGTCGTCATTGCCGGGCTTGACCCGGCCACCGGCGGCCGCCTCACTCGTCGTCATGCCCGGACTTGATCCGGGCATCCAGGCTCTTTGTGAAGCTGGATTGCCGGGTCAAGCCCGGCAATGACGGAGGTAAAGCTGGAAGCCGGCATTACGCCACCTCACGCCGCCTTGAGGCGCGCGGCGCGGCGCAAGGGCAGCGGCGAGTCGAGCACGGCGAGCAGGTGCGCGAGCCGCTCCAGGCTGTCGAGATTGTGGATCGGCAGGAAGTGGTCGACGAAGGGCAGCGCCGCGACCAGGCCCTTGGTCAGCGGCTCGAAGCCCGCCATGCCGCCCAAGGGATTGAGCCAGATCAGCGCGTGGCAGGAGAGCCGCAGCCGCTCCATCTCGCGCGCGAGCAATTGGGTCTCGCCGCGGTCCCAGCCGTCCGAGATGATCAGCACGAGCGGCCCCTGGCCGAGCACGCGGCGCCCCCAGTCATAGTTGAACGCCTTGAGCGCGGCGCCGATGCGCGTGCCGCCGGCATAGTCCTGGATGCTCGCCGCGGCGCGGTGCAGCGCGGCGTCGATCTCGCGTTCCTTCAGCGCGTGCGTGATGCGGCTGAGCCGGGTCGAGAAGGCGAACGCCTCGACCCGGCGCGCCTCGTGGGTCAGCGCGTAGACGAAGGCGAGCAGCACGCGCGCATAGGGCTCCATCGAGCCCGACACGTCGCACAAGACGACGATCGGCCGCGGCTTCTGCCGGCGCGCGCGGAAGCGTAGCGCCGGGGAGCGCCAGCGCGCCGCCGCCTCGCCCCTCAGCATGCGCCGGAGGTCGAGCCGCGGCCCGCGCGTGGCCCGGCGCAGCCGGCGCGTGAGGCGCCCGGCAAAGACGAAACGATGGTCGCGCAGGAAGCGCTTGACCGCCTCGAGCTCGGCCTCGCTCATCGCGCCGAAGTCCTTGCGGCCGAGCGCTTCGGCCGGGCTGTAGCTGGCGCGCTCGACGGTCTCGGCGTCGTCCTCGCCGGCGGCCTCCGCGGGCGCTTGCGCGAGCGCGACGCCCTGCTTGCCGGCGGCGCTGCCCTGCCGCTCCTCGACCGCGCGCGCCGCCTCGTCGGCGCCCGGCATCACCGGCGTCTCGGCCGCGCCGGCGGCGGGCGGGCGGTCCGCCTGATAGTGGTGCGGCAGGCGCGAGCGCCTGGCCCGCGTCTCGGGGTCGCGGAAGAACTGGTCGAACGCCATTTCGAACGGCGCGAGGTCGGCCTGCCGACGCACGAAGATCGCGGCGGCGGCGGCGCGCACGTCCTCGCGGCTCTCGATGCCGACCAGGCCGAGCGCGCGGCCGAGCTCAGCGACCTGCCGCGTCGTCGCGTTGATGCCGAGCCCGCGCAGCAGCCGGGCGAAGCGCAGCAGGTTGGGCAGCAGATGGCCGGAACCGTCGGCGTTCGGCGGGAGGTTCATGTCGGGCGGTCCCGAGGGCAAACGGGCCCTAATGTTTTCTGCTCACGGTCCAAGAGCCGTCTATCCGGTTCGGATCGAGGCTCCGGCTCCAGCGACCTTCTCCCATCTCGCAGGATGCCGTGACGCCGAACTCGGCATAGCCGCGCTGGCTGCCCTCCTCCCATTCGCCGGTCAGCCTGGTTCCGTCGGGCGCGAGGCCGAGATGGAGACGATTGACACAAGGGCTGCCATAGCAGCAATCGAGGCCGGTTTCGCCCGGCTCGCAGACGATCGGGCCATATTGGGATGGATAGGTCCCGGCGATCGACGCCGTGCTGCACTGACCTCCGCTCGACAGCGTCTCATCGCCCTTGGGAACCTGGCGTGCCTCGCCCGCCACACCATCGGTTCGTGCTTCCTCCAGCGCGGCGGTCTGCATGCCGCCCGTGCGCACCAGCCGCCCGCTGATGCCGTTGTCGGCGTGTGCGATGAGGGCGCCATCGTCGGCAGCCTTGTCTCGCGCCGCCGGGTCGACAATGAAATACATGTCGCCGACATCCTTGCCGTTCACGATGAAGCGGCGTGGCCACCACGACACAAACTTCACGGCGGCTCCGTCGCGGGAAACGGGATACCCTTCCCCCTTGAATGTGGCGCCATCTCCCGTCGTGCAGACGGTGGGAAACCGGAACGATTCGGACCAGGGTTCGCGTTTGATCGTGCAATCCGCCGCGAGCGAGACGCCGTCGACCGACAATTCCATCTCGTAGCCGCCTTCGAGGGGTCGGTCGGCGATTTGCCGAACCAGGTCGCCGGTGCGTACTAGCCGGCCCGACACCGCACCGGCCTCTGCGGCGTCGCCGTCCGGGGCCACGGTGACGAGCGCATCGCCTTGGCCGCTCTTCTTGTGGTCGAGATCGACGGCGAGCCTCAGCCACAGCGAAGCAGGTGCCAAGGAAACATCGAGATACTGGATGATCGTTGCGACAAGCACGACCTCCCCCTGCTCGTTGGGGCCATAGAGCGTCCCGCTCCTCAACTGCGCCTCGCCCCATTGCATCGTTCCGTCGCTGTCGCGGCAGCGCAAGACGAACTCGCTGGTGACTTCGGTGCCCAGCACCATCGTGCATTCGCTGGTCGTCGTTTTCCCGTCGACGGTCCGTTCGAGCCTGTAGAGGCCCTCGAAGGGAAACTCGGCCATCGCGGCACCCCGCGCCGCCTCCAATTCCGTCTTGCGACGCAGGCGATCGTTCGCCTCCTCCCGCTCCGCGGCCTCCTCCTCATGCAGCTTCTGCTGCCATGCCGGGCGAGGCGTCACGGCCGCGGCGGAAACCTCCGGCACCTCCGCCGACAGACTCGCCAGCTTGGCCTGATACTGGGAGTCAGTCTCGCGGGCTTCGGCGAGCGTCGCGGGGCAATGGGCCCTCGCCTCGCCGATCCGCAAAATCGGGTGGGTATGGGAGTGGCTCAGCAAGTCCGCCGGCTCGGCGACCGCGGGCCTCGCCTTGTACCAGTAAAGGTGGAGAGCGTAATATTTGCTGTGCGTCTCGCCGGCGTAGTAGCAGGTCAGTACCAGCGGCATGGGCTCGAGACGGTAAAAATACCACAAATCCTCGCAAACTCGGCGCTGGATCTCGTCTGACGGTTCTCCGTTGCATACGCTCTTAGGATCCACCGCCAAGAAATAAAACTCGGCAAGCACGATCCGGTCGAGCGCATCTGGCGCCTTCTTTTCCATAAGGAAGCGTATTTCAGCGACATCTCCTTCGTTCAATTCATCTGAAACGATGTTGTCTGGGGGAAGATCGGGAACGAAATCATCGGGAACCTCGCCGTAGAAAATGGCCGGCGACTGGACGTCCTTGATGTATTCCGGGATGATCTTTCCGGACGCGCGCGCTTTGCGAAGTGCCTGCTCGCCGGCGAAGGCGTCGTAGTTCTCGACCGCGCAGTGCTGATAAAGCTTGTAGCTGTCGTAGCAGGCGCCCTCGGGCGACAGCTCGACCGAATCGAGGATGATCATCGATCCCGATTGGGCCTGATGGTTCCTCAGGCAGTTCAAATGATCGTCGACCGCGACCTGGCAGAACGCGGGCCGCTCGGCGACCCAATCCGGCCGGACCACCTCGCGCTGCTTCAATTGCTCGGCCGTCGGCCCCGTCGTCATCGGCAAGTCGATGCCGAGAACCTCGGCGAGGATCGGCGGCATGCCGACCGATTGGGCGAGCGCGCCGGCCACGTCCTGGAACTGGTTCTCGATGCCCTGCCACTTGTCGAGCTCCGCCTGCGCCGAGGCGCAGCCGCCGCAGCGCTCCAGCTCTTCCTTGGCGGCTGCGATGTTGTCGCGCCAGAGCTGCCGCTCCGCCTCGTAGTCCGCATAGCTCTCGGCCGCCAACTCGGTGGCTTCTCCCATCGAATACCAAAACAGATACTCGGAGAGCGCATCGGCCCGCGATTGTCCCGCTAAACCAGCGGACAACGCCACGGCCAGCACCAGCGCCGGGAGCCGAGCCCGCTTGACGAAGCTGCCCATCGACCCCTCCCCCCATTTGCAGCTCTTTGTCGGCCGGAACGATTATTAGTCAACCCCGCCCTTGCGCGCCATGAGCCGGATCGAGGCGAGCAGGCGGTCCGCCTCGCGGCTGATGCCGGACATGGCCCGATCTTGGACGATGACCTTGCCGTCGACGACCGGGCCGACGATGCTCAGCGGGTAGTTGATGGTAATCATGCCGGCGTCGTCCGGGCCCGGGCTCAGGGCGAAGAGCTCGAGCAAATGGGACCGAAGCTGGAGCTCGCGGCCGTTTGCGCAATCGATCCATTCATCCGATAGCGGCCGGCCCGCCAGCATGGCGACCGCCCGTATTCGTCTCGCATCGTTGAGCCAATCGTTTCGGCTCCCGAGCCAGACCCGGACGAAGTCGATCTTGCGCTCGTTGGTCAGATCCGCGCATGAGGTCAGGGCCGCCGCCATCACGGCGTTTTCCTCCTCGACGCGGCTTTCGCTGGCGCCGATCAGCTTGATGACGTGTCTGAGGTTTCGGTTCTTTTCCAGTTCCTGAAGCAGCGGCGCGTGGAACACGTCGAGCCATGTCTCGCAGGCCGGGCAGGCGAGAGAGATGTATGACACGACGACGATCGCCGCCGTCTCGGGGCCGAAGACGATGTCGCCCCTCGCATCCACCGCCGTCTGAGCATGGCTGCGATCGGCACCCAAGCTCAGGCCAGCCACCATCAGGGCCGTGATGCCAACGAGCCGGAGCCAGCGAAGCACGCACATTGTTGTCCTCCCCCGAATCAACCGCTCGGGCTCAGCCACCCCGCCGCGCGAGCAGGCGCCTGACTGCGGCGCCCTCGATCTGCGCCACGTCGTCGCGATATTTGAGCAGGAGGCCGAGCGTGTCGTCGACCACGTCTTCTGAAAGCGTCTCGCTGTCGAGCGTCTGGAGCGCGCGCATCCAGTCGAGCGTCTCGGCAACGCCCGGCCGCTTGTAGACATCCTCCGCACGCAGCGCCTGCACGAAGCGCACCACTTCGGCGGTCAGCGCCTCGGCCGCGCCGGGAATGCGCGCGCGCACGATCTCGCATTCCTTCTCGAAGCTCGGATAGTCGATCCACTGGTAGTAGCAGCGGCGCTTGAGCGCGTCATGGATCTCGCGCGTGCGGTTGGACGTGATGATCACGACCGGCGGGCGCGCCGCCTTGATGGTGCCGATCTCGGGCACGCTGATCTGGAATTCGGAGAGGAACTCGAGCAGGAACGCCTCGAACTCCTCGTCGGCGCGGTCGAGCTCGTCGATCAGGAGCACGACGGGCTCGGTGCCGCTCGGCTCGACCGCCTCGAGCAGCGGGCGCTTCAGAAGATATTTGCGGCTGAAGATGCGCTCCTCGGCGCGCGCCTCGTCCGCCTCGCCCATCGCCTCGGCCAGGCGGATCGCGAGCATCTGGCGCGCATAGTCCCACTCATAGACCGCGGTCGAGACGTCGAGCCCCTCATAGCATTGCAGCCGGATCAGCGGGCGGCCGAGCAGCGCGGCCAATGCTTTCGCGATCTCGGTCTTGCCGACGCCGGGCTCGCCTTCGAGGAACAGCGGCTTGTCCATCGCGAGCGCGAGGAAGACCGCGGTCGAGAGCCGCCGGTCGGCGACATAGCCCTGCCGCGCCAGGCCGTCCTGGACCGCGGCGATGGAAGACAGTGGGCCGGTCACACGCTCTCGCTCTGCTTCCTGCCGGCCCACCTTCGCATCAATCGGCCGCCTTCTTGGCCTCGGCCTCGCGCACCAGGGTGCGGATGCGGCGCGGGGTGAGCGGCAGCTCGGTGATCTTGACGCCGAACGGCCTGAGCGCGTCCTCGATCGCCATGGCGAGCGCCGGCGGCGTGCCCATGCGGCCGCCCTCGCCGCCGCCCTTGATGCCGTACTCGGTGAACGGCGACGGCGTCTCGACGTGGCCGCACTTCATGTTGACCGGCGCCTCGCTGATCGAGGGCAGCAGATAGTCGGTGAACAGCGCGTTCTGAATCTGGCCGTTCTCGTCGTAATAGTAGTGCTCGCTGGTCGCGGTGCCGATGCCGTTGACCACGCCGCCGCGCATGTGGCCCTCGAGCGTCATCGGGTTCACCATGACGCCCGAATCGTGCACGCAGGCATAGTCGAGGAACTTGAACTGCCCGGTCTCGGGGTCGACTTCGACCACCATCGAATGGCACATGTGCCCCATGATCGGATAGAAGATGCCCATATGCTCGCGCTTCGGGTCAGGCAGCGTGGTCGCCGGGTGGTCGTAGACATAGGTGGCGTCGAGCCCGCTGGTCAGGTCCGGGTCCTCGGGGTCCGGCATGTTGAGCCGCATGTAGTAGGCGTGGAAGGCGAGGTCCTGCAGCGAGATCTTCTTGGCCGGCGCGCCCTTGACCACGACATGGCCGTCGAGGAGTTCGAGATCGTCCGGGTTGGCCTCCATCAGGTGCGCGGCGATCTTGAAGATCTTCTTCTTGAGGATCGCCGCGGCGCCGACGATCGCGCCGGTCACCATCACGGTGAAGCGGCTGCCGCCCGGCCCGGTCGAATGGATGCCGTGGTCGGTGTCCGAATAGTTGATCTCGATGTTGGAGGGGTCACACTGGAACTGCTCGGCGATCACCTGGGTCGCCACCGTCTCCGGGCTGTTGCCCCAGAACGGCGAGTGCAAGGTGGCGAAGATGCGGCCGCGCGGGTCGATCTTGAGCGACATCGAATCGGGTGACGAGGTCCAGCCGATCTTGCCGTCGAGGTTCCACATCCAGAATTCGGTCGAGGAGAACACGCTGCGCTCCTGCGTGCTCGCGACGCCGATGCCGACATAGCGGCCCTCCTTGCGCATCGCCTCGACCTTCTTCTTCCAGCCCTCGTAGTCGAGCAGCTTCAAGGTCTCGTCGAGCACCTTCTCGTAGTCGCCCGAGTCGTACATGTTGCCGGTCGGGATCAGGTAGGGGAACTGGTCGGGCTGGATGAAGTTCTTGCGCCTGATCTCGATGCGGTCGATGCCGAGCTCGTCGGCCGCGGCGTCGACCAGCCGCTCGATCACGAAGTTGGCGACCTCCGAGCCGAAGCCGCGATAGGCGCCCTGCTGATTCTTGTTGGTCAAGACCGCCTGGACGTGCACGCCGACCGAGTTGATGCGGTACGGCCCGACGACCTGTGCGAGCGCGTTGCCGTGCTGGCCGACGCCGTATTGGAAATAGGCGCCGTAGTCGTCGATGATGCGCTGGCGGAAGGAGAGCAGCGTGCCGTCCTTCTTGCAGGCGAGCTCGACATAGTAGACGCGGTCCGAGGCGTGCGCGTCGTTGTTGAGCGAGGCCTCGAGCCGGTCCTCCAGATACTTGACCGGCCGGCCGACCAGGCGCGCGAACATCGCCGCCAGCACCGGCTGCTTGTAGAGGAACAGCTTGGCGCCGAACGAGCCGCCGGCGAGCGTCGGCACGATGTTGAGCTTGTGATGCGGCACCTTGAGCGTGTCGGCGATCATCCAGCCGACGAAGTTGTACATCGAGGAATTGACGTAGATGGTGAACTTCTGCGCGCCCGGATCCCACACCGCGGTCGCGCCGTTGGTCTCCATCGGCGTGCCGCCCGAGCGCGGCCAGCGGAAGCGGCGCTTGACGACGTGGTCGGCGCGCGCGAAGTCCTCCGCGACCGGGCCGAAGTCGAACTTGCTTTCGAGGATCAGGTTGGTGTCGCCGTGCTCGGGATGCAGCACGGCGTCGCCCCGCGAATTGAGCGCCGCCTCGGGGTCGACCACCACCGGCAGCGGCTCGTACTCGACCTCGATCAGGTCGCAGGCGTCTTCAGCGATATAGCGGCTCTCCGCGCACACGGCGGCGACCGCCTCGCCGACATGGCGCACCTTCTCGTGCGCGATGACGCGCTGGAACACCGGCGGACTCGACCAGGTCGGCAGCGGGTCGCATAGCCCGGCGGCCTGCGCGCCGGTGACCACCGCGAGCACGCCCGGCAGCTTCTCCGCCTTCGAGGTGTCGATCCGCTTGATGCGGGCGTGCGCGTGCGGGCTCCTGACGATCGCGACATGCGCCATGTCGAGGAGCTGGATGTCGTCGGCGTAGACGCCGCGCCCGGTGACGATGCGCGGGTCCTCGACCCGCTTCATGCTCTGGCCGATGTATTTGAGGCCGCTGCGCGGCTTCTCGCGCTGCCGGCTCTTCGGGATGTAGCCGCGATTCTGGGCCATCACTTGCCTCCCTGCATCAGCTCGGCGGCGCGCTGCACCGATTCGACGATGGTCTGATAACCGGTACATCGGCACAGATTGCCGGAGAGCGCCTCGCGGATTTCGTCCACGCTCGGCTTCGGCTTCTCCTTGAGCAGCTCGACCGCGGTCATCAGCATGCCGGGCGTGCAGAAGCCGCATTGCAGGCCGTGCCTCTCCCAGAATGCCTGTTGCAGCGGGTGCATGTTCTCCGCGGTGCCGAGGCCCTCGATGGTGGTGATCTCGGCGCCGTCCGCCATCACCGCGAAGGTCAGGCAGGAGCGGGCCGAGACGCCATCGACGAGCACGGTGCACGAGCCGCACACGCCGTGCTCGCAGCCGACATGGGTGCCGGTCAGGTGCAAATCCTCGCGCAGGAAGTCGCTGAGCAGCCGGCGCGGCTCGACCTCCTTCTCGTATCGGCGACCGTTCACCGTGACGGCGATCTTCTGGTTGCTCATGGCGTGATTCCCCTCAGGCGCAGCGCGACTTGGCGGCGGCGAGCACGCGGTGCGTCAGCGTTGCGGCGAGGTCGCGCCGGAACGCTTCATCGGCGTGATAGTCGGACGGCGGGTTGATCGCCTTGCGCGCAACCTCGCCGGCGGCGGCGAAGCTCGCCTCGTTCGCCGGCTTGCCGTCGAGCGCGTCCTCGACCGCCTTGATGCGGAGCGCGCGGTCGCCGACCCCGGCATAGCCGAGCCGCGCGCGCTTGACCTTGCCGCCGTCAAGCTCGAGCGTCGCGGCCACCGCGGTCAGCGCGAAATCGCCCTTGCGCGGGCTGACCTCGGCGAAGCCCCATCCCTGCCCCTTGGGACGCGACGGGATGCGCACCTCGACGAGCAGCTCGTCGGCGCGCGCCGCGGTCTGGTAGAGCCCCTGGAAGAAATCGTCGGCCGGCACGCTGCGCTCGCCCTTGGCGCTCTTCAGCACCAGGGTGGCGCCGAGCACGAGGACGATCGCCGGGTTCTCGGAGGCCGGGTCGGCATGGCACAGATTGCCGCCATAGGTGCCCCGGTTCCTCACCGCGCGGTGCGCGATCCATTCATAGGCTTCGGCGAGCAGCGGGCAGTGCTCGGCCACCAGCTTCGAGCTCTTCACCGTCTCGTGCCGGGTCAGCGCGCCGATCGCGAGCGCGCCGTCCTTGACCTTGATGTAGTCGAGGCCGGCGAGGCGGTTGATGTCGATCAGGCAGTCGGGCTTCGCGGCCCTGAGGTTCATCATGGCGATCAGGCTTTGGCCGCCGGCCAGCACCTTCGCCTCCTTCTCCCTGGCGAGCGCGGCCACGGCCTCGTCCACCGTGCCGGCGCGCAGATAGCGAAATGGCGCGGGTTTCATTCGTATCGCCTCCCCTTGTTGCCGCCGCCCGGCCTCCGCCAGCCGGGCCGCGGGTCGTCTCGAAGCCTCCTACCAGGCCGACCAGCCGCCATCGACCAGCAGCGTCGCGCCGTGGGTCTGCGCGGCGTCGTCGGAGGCGAGGTAGACCACGCCGCCGGCGAGATCGTCGGGGTCGATATGGCCGATGCCCGACGGCGTCAGCGCGGCCTGGCGCTTGTCGTAGCTCCGGTCGGCCTTGCGCAGCGGCGCGTTCATGTCGGTCTTGATGTTGCCGGGCGCGAGCGAGTTGACGTTGATGCCGAACTTGGCGAGCTCGAGGCAGAGCGCCTTGGTCAGCAGTTCGAGGCCGCCCTTGGTCGCGCAATAGGCCGCGGCCTCCGGGAAGCCGCCGACGCCTGCGATCGAGGTGATGTTGACGATCTTGCCGTAGCGCTTCTTCTTCATGGTCGGCACCACGGCCTTGGCCATGAAGAAGGCGCCCTTCAGGTTGAGGTCGTGCTGGCTGTCCCAGAGCTGCTCGGTGGTCTTCTCGATCGGCGCCCAGCGGAAGATGCCGGCGTTGTTCACAAGGATGTCGATGGTGCCGAACGCCTTGCGCACCTCGGCGGCGAGCTTCTCGCACTGCGCCGGCTTCGAGACGTCGGCCTTGAACGCCTTGGCCGTCCCGCCCGCCTTCTCGATCTCGGCGACCACGGCCTTCGCCTTCGCCATGTTGGCGTTGCCGACCACGGCGACCTTGGCGCCCTCCTTGCCGAAGCGCCGGCTGATCGCGGCGCCGATGCCGCGCGAGCCGCCGGTGACGATTGCAACCTTGCCTTCGAGCCTCACGCGCTTATTCCTCCCGTCATATTTCGCGGCCGCCTTCCGGCAGCCCACGACCTTGCCGGCCGTTCCAACGCGTCATGGAAGCGCAAATGGAGCATGCTCGGCAAGGCCAAGCTTCACGCCGCGCGAAAGTCCAGCGCGCGCCGCCGTGCAACGGATCGTCTCGGGCGTCGCCGGTTTGGCACGATCCGTTCCCGCAGCGCTGAGCGGGATGACGGCGGATCGGATGGCGCCGGGAACGACGCGTCGCTTCGACGCCCGTCCTGCTGGGTGTACCGCTCATCTTTTCGTCGCCCGGCTATTCAATTTTTGAGCAACTGCCGCGGCGCTGAGCAGCGCGCCATGATGCGAGTTTCCGCGCCGAGAGCGGCGTTGACATCGTTTACCCAAGTCGCCACGCTTATCGCGTTGATCGCCGGTTCCAGGGGCAAGCGCGCGATACGCGAGGGCGTCGCGCGCATACGTGAACGGGAGGGCAATACGAACATGAGAACATTCGCGATCGGCGCCGGGGCTGTGCTCGGCGCTGCGATGGCTGTCGGGGCGTTTGTCGATGCGCCGGCGGCCGAGGCACAAGAGGGCCAGTGGTGGCCCGCGAAGGTCCAGGTCTACAACCCGTCCTGCACGGACGGCGACCCCAAGTGCTGGACGGACGAGCGCAACACGCCGGCCAAGCTCGAGGTCATCGAGTACGTTCCCTTGATGCCGAACGAGGTGGGGAAGAAGCATCACATCTGCGTCTCGTTCCCCCACCTCAAGGATTCCTACTGGGTGGGCGCGGCCTACGGCATCATCGAGGAAGGCAAGCGGCTCGGCCAGAAGATCACGCTGGTCGAGGCGGCGGGCTACACCAACCTCGAGAAGCAGATCGCCCAGGTCGAGGACTGCGTGGCCAACGGCGCCGAAGCCGTGGTCATCGGCGCGATCTCGGCCGACGGCAACGCCAAGCAGGTCGACGAGCTGCGCGCCAAGGGGATCAAGGTCATCGACCTGATCAACGGCATCAACACCGAAGTCGATGCCAAGTCGCTCGAGAGCTACTACAACATGGGCTATGTCGCCTGCAAATGGGTGGCGGACCAGCATCCTGCGGGCAGCGGCAAGATCAAGGCCGCCTGGTTTCCGGGTCCGCCCGGCGCCGGCTGGTCGGTCGCCGGCAATGACGGCTGCGCCGCGGCCGTGGCCGGCAGCGACGTCGAGCTCGTCGACACCAAGTGGGGCGACACCGGCAAGGAGATCCAGCTCGGGCTGGTCGAAGACGTGCTGCAGGCCCATGCCGATCTGAGCTATCTGATCGGCACCGCGCCCACGGCGGAAGCCGCGGTCTCCGCGGTGCGCGACCGCGACCTGCAGGGCCAGATCAAGGTGGTCGGCTACTACTATACGCCCGGCATGCACATGTTCATCGGCCGCGGCCAAGTCGCCATGGCGCCGACCGACCAGATGATCATCCAGTGCCGGATCGCGATCGACCAGGCCGTGCGCCTGCTGGAAGGCAAGCCGTTCGCCTCCGGCGGCCGGCCCGAGTACAACGACACCGGCCGCGTCGTCGAGCACGTGCAGCCGGTGGTGGCCCTGGTCACGCCGGAGAGCATCAAGGCGTTCGACACGGCGACGACGCTGGCGCCGGACGGCTGGACGCCGGTCTTCAGCGTCGACTGAGCGTTTCCGACGGGCCGGATCGCGTGGCGGACGCGATGGTCCAGCATCAGGCGGGAACCCCGGAGGCGGATGCCTCCGGGGTTCCCGCGCTGCTGCGCCTCGATCGAATCTCGAAGCAGTTTCCTGGTACGCTCGCGCTCGACCATGTCAGCTTCGACGTGCGGGCGGGCGAGGTCCACGTCTTGTTCGGCGAGAACGGTGCCGGCAAGTCGACCATGATCCAGATCATCGCCGGCGTGCATCGGCCGAGCGACGGCCAGATCTTCTTCAAGGGCGAGCCGATCCACATCCATTCCGTGCATCATGCGCGCCAGCTTGGCATCAGCGCCGTGTTCCAGGAATTCTCGCTGGTGCCGCAGCTCTCGATCGAGGAGAACCTGTTCCTCGGCTCGGAGATCACGCGCGGGCCGCTGCTCGACAAGGTCGCGCTGCGCCGCCAGGTGCGCGAGGTGCTCGACCGGCTCGGTTTCGACCTCAAGCCGCGCGAGCCGGTCATGTACCTGTCGCGCGCCCAGCAGCAGATGGTCGAGATCGCCAAGGCGTTCCGTACCAAGCCCTCCGTCATGATCTTCGACGAGCCGACCGCCTCGCTCACCGAGCGCGAGACCGACCGGCTGTTCGCGCTCATCGAGCAGATCAAGGCCGAGGGCATCGGCATCATCTACATCACGCACCGCATGAACGAGATCACGCGGATCGGCGACCGCATCACCGTGCTGCGCGACGGCAAGTTCGTCGCGACGCTGCCGGTCGAGGAGGCCTCGGACACCAAGCTGGTCGAGCTGATGACCGGCCGCGTGATCGACCAGATCTTCCCGATCGTGCGCTTCGCGCCCGGCGAGACGCTGTTGCAGGTGGAGGGCCTGAGCACCGCCAGCGGCGACGTGCGGCAGGTCTCGCTCAATGTCCGCCGCGGCGAGATCGTCGGGCTCGCCGGCCTGGTCGGCTCGGGCAAGTCGCAGGTCGGCCGCGCCTGCTTCGGCCTCGAGAAGCTCGCCGCCGGGCGCATCGTGTTCGACGGCCAGGTGATGTACGAGGCGCACAAGCGCAACCTGCTCAAGCCGCGGCGCATGCTCGACCGCGGCCTCTACTACCTGCCCTCCGACCGCCGGCAGGAGGGCTTGGTGATGATGCAGAACGTGCGCGAGAACGTCGCGCTCTCCTCGCTCTGGCTCTCGACCTTCTCGAACGCGCTGTTCCTGCGCCGGGGCAACGAGCGGGGTTTCGTCAAGGACCTGGCGCGCCGGCTCGACCTCGCGCCGCTCAACATCGAGCGAGACCTCGAGCACTTCTCGGGCGGCAACCAGCAGAAGGTGCTGGTCGGCAAGTCGCTGGCGCGCGACGTCAAGCTCTTCATCTTCGACGAGCCGACGGTCGGCGTCGATGTCGGCGCGCGCGTCCATATCTACAACTTCATCAGGGAGCTGTGCGAGGCCGGTGCCGGCGTGCTGCTGATCTCGTCCGACCTGCCCGAGATCCTCCATTTGCCCAACCGCGCCTACGTCATGTACCGGGGCGAGCTCAGGGCCGAGCTGCCCCGTGAGGAGATCTCGGAGCAGGCCGTGCTGAGCCACTTCTTCGAGAAGCAAGCGGCCTGAGGTCGACAGGACAGGGATACGACATGGCGGAGATTGCGGCAGACCGGCCCACGGCCCTCAAGACCGTCGAGCGCATCGCGGCGCAGGTCTTCGTGCGCGGCGGCGTGCTGCCCTGGTTCCTGGTCATCGCCATCATCATCTTCACCGCCGCCACCGACACCTTCCTGACCGGGCAGAACTTCATGCTGGTGGCGCGCCAGGCGACCTATCTCGTCATGGTGGCGATGGCGCAGATGATCGTGCTGCTCACCGCCGGGCTCGACCTCTCGGTCGGCGTGACGTTCGCGATCACCTCGGTGATCAGCACCATGGTGATGGTCGGCGTGTGGGACGGCTCGGGCGCGGGCTGGGGCGCCATCCTCATCGGCTGCCTCGCCGGGCTGGCCGCCGGTACCTCGGTCGGCGTCATCAACGGCATCGGCGTCGCGATCTTCCGCGTGCCGCCCTTCATCATGACGCTCGCCATGTCCACCGTGGTGTTCGGCATCGCGCTGACCATCACCGGCGGCACGCCGATCTACGGCATGCCGGAGACCTTCGCCAACGTGTTCGGCTATGGCTCCGCCGCCGGCGTGCCGGTGCCGATCTGGATCACGATCGGCTTCATCATCCTGGTCTACGTGCTGCTGGCATGGACGCGCATGGGCCGCTACTTCTACGCGCTCGGCGGCAACCTCAAGGCGTCGATGCTGTCCGGCATCAACACCCGCTTCTACCTGTTCGCGGCCTATGTCATGTGCGCGCTGATCACGACGATCGCCGCGCTGATGCTGACCGCTAGGCTCGAGAGCGGCGAATCGAACATCGGGCGCGACTACCCGCTGCAGTCGATCGCGGCTTGCGCGATCGCCGGCGTCAGCCTGTTCGGCGGCACCGGCCGGCTCCTCAACGTGGTGCTTGGCGCGGTCTTCATCATCCTGGTGCAGAACGGCATGAACCTGATGCGCATCGGCTCCTACCAGCAGATGATTGCGATCGGCATCTTGCTCATCCTCGCCGTCATCGCCGACAACTACCGCCAGCGCGTGCTGCTGACGCTGCGGGATTGACGCCGAGTCACGCGTCTACGCCTTGAACGTCGTCTCGACGACGGCCCCGAGGGCCTCCTTGGCATCCTTGGGCAGGCGTCTCGAGCCGGCGTCGAGGCTTTCCCGCCATGACCGGCCGCGCCCCCGGGCTTCGACGAAGGCGTCTTCGAGCTCGTCGGGACGGTCTTCGCAGAGCACGCGGATCAGTGCGGCGGCTTGTTCGATGTCTTTTCGTGCCTTCGCCGCGGCCGCTGCCGTGCGCCTCGTCGCCACGATGAGCTTGTGGATGGCGTATCTCGCCGGCTGAGGGACGTTCACGAGAACGCCGGCGCGATAGAGCGCCACGGCTTGAATTGGTCGATGGATCAGGTAGTCGAGGAAGCGGAGCGGAACCGCATGGACGCCGATGGCGGGCAGCGCCAGCGGCTCTTCGCGGTCCGGCCCTTGATTGGGCGTGAGAAGCTCGACGAGCGCCCCGCTTTCCTCGTCACGCCAGGCGGTCGCCTGGGCGTGAAGGCCGGGCCGAGCCACGAACGGGCTGATCCGGCGCAGAGCATCGGCGAGGGCGGGGTCGAGATGATCGTCGAGCGCGACGGAGATCGAATGGAACGCTGCCACGTCGATATCCTCGGTCGCGGCACGGGCTTCCGGCAGATCGACTCCCAGGACGGCGGGGTAGCAGCGGAAGGCGTGGGTCCCGACCAGCACCGCCCGCAGGCGAAACAGGCCGGCCTTGGATAGCGCATGCAGGATCTTGCCGGTCTGGGCGTCGACCGAGGGCAGGCCGCCCTCGCGGCACATCCGGGTCAACTGACCCCGCTGCCTTTCCCGCTTCGCTGCGTCTTCCCTGATTTTCTTCGCGCGTTCAACCCGTGCCCGAAGCTCGGCGCTGTCCGGCCCGAGATAGCGTTCGGCGGTCCGGCCGGCGAGCCTTTGCACCGCGTACCAGTATTGCCTGCCGCCCCTTTCTCGAAGAATGGGTGTTCCGCCAAGGTCGAGGATGGCGTCCTCCTGAGCCCGCGCCAGGAGGTCCGAGTAGGCGGTTTGAACCGTCAGCGGGAAGCGCCGGAAGCGCGGCGGCTTGGTCATCTGGCCGATTGCCCAACAAAAGAAATGATCGTTGGGCAAAATTCTATGCGGGTTGCCAGGGTTGGGCAAGTCAGGGTGCCTGGCCGGCTTGCCCAACAAATATATTTTTCGTTGGTCAATCTCGCGACCGCACGCACGCAGACGCGCAGAAGCGCGCTCGCCGGGAGCGGTTCGGGCTGGCCCTATGCCGCCTGGGCCCTGGTTCCGTCCGGCAGTTCGAAGCCGTAGAAGCGCGCGGCGTTGTAGATCGTGATGTCGTCGCGGATCTCTTTGTCGAGATGGCCGTAGAGCTCGTCGATGATCCTGTGCGTGTTTGGGTAGGTGCAGCGCGCATGCGGGAAGTCCGAGCCCCACATCACGGTCCTGTGGTCGACGTGCTTGAGCGCCTCGCCCAGCAGCGGGTCGTCGATCAGCCCGTGATGCACCTGGCTCATATAGGCGTCGATCGGCCGCCTGATCGGCGGCATGCGCATCGCCGGCATGAAGTTCTTCTGGAGCTGGCGCATGCGGAACAGCCAATGCGGCAGCCATGACACCTCGTACTCGGAGAGGATCAGCTTCAGCTTCGGGAAGCGGTCGAGAATGCCGCCGAAGATGAACTCGTTGCCGAGCGTCCAGCCCGCCTCCTCGAAGATGTTGAGCGTGTAGCGCGGAATGTTGATGCGCCGCTCGCCGTGCAGGGTGAACAGGTCGATGACGTTGCCGGTGATGATGTGGAGCGTCACCGGCATATCCATCTCCTGGGCGCGTGCCCAGAACTTGTCGTAGATGCCGTCCTGGTAGGGCTTCCACCTGGGCCGCGTGTCGCAGTTGATCAGCACGCTCCTGAGGCCGAGCTTCTGCGCCCGCTCCAGCTCCCGGCACGCCCAATCCACGTCCTCCATGTGGATCATGGCGGTGCCGTAAAGCCGCTTCGGCGCCGCCTTGCAATAGTCCGCCAGCCAGTCGTTGAACACCGCGCAGACGTCGCGCGCCAGCTCGTCGTTCGGGATGCGCAGCCCGTAGAGCGTCCAGGTCGCATTGACGATCTCGGCCCACACGCCGTCCTCGTCCATGCAGGTCACGCGCACCTTGGGGTCGGTGCCCGAGGCGACCAGCTTGGCCTGCAGCTCGGCGTCGCCTTCGACGATCTCGTCGATGCGGATGTGCTCGTAGCCGGTGAAGAAGAACTTGGACTTCACCCCCTTGTGCCGGTCGACCAGGTGGGGCGCCTTGGCGCCCCATTTCTTGCCGATCGCCTTCTGCCACAGATCATGCGGCTCGATGACGTGGCTGTCTGCGGAGATCACCCACCGCTCGGGCTTCCTCCGGTTGGACATCGGCCCTACTCGGCGGCCTGCAGCGTGCCCTGCCGCCGGAGCTCGGCGATGCGCGCCTGGCTGTAGACCTCGTTCCACATCTGGTAGGAGAACTCGGAGCGCAGCCTATGCGCCTTCGGGTTGACCTCGTGCGTCACCGTCTCGCCGCCGAGGAAGATCTCGCGGATGCGCGAGCGGTCCTGCAGCACGCGGATGTCGGCGAGCGGGTCGCCGTCGATGACGAGAATATCGGCGAGGCGGCCCTGCTCGAGCGCGCCGACCTGGCCGGCATGGCGCACGAACTGGCCGTTGTTCACGGTCGCGGCCTGGATCGCCTCGGCCGGCGTGAAGCCGAAATACTTGACGTAGATCTCGAGCTCCTTGGCGTGCCACTCGCCATAGGGCGTGATGGCGAAGCCGGAATCGGTGCCGACCAGGTATTTGACGCCGGCCTTGCGCGCCAGCGTGTGGATCGCGGCGCCGGCCTCGAGCTCGCGCTTGTGAGCGTCGGGGAAACCCGGATAGGCGCCGTCGCCCGGCCGGGTGAAGTCGATGTCGTTGACCACGAGGAGATAGGACGGGCAGAGCCAGCTGCCGGCCTTGACCACCTCTTCGAGCGTCCGCTCGGTCATGAACGAGGCGTGCAGGATGACGTCGACGCCGGCGCGCGCCGCATAGAGCGTCGCCTCGTCGCCGCGCGCATGCACCACCACCTTCTTGCCGAGGCGGTGCGCCTCGCGTGTCATCGCGCTGATCTCGTCCTGGTCGTAGCCGGCGGTGAGGGTGGTGGTCATCGGGTTCATCGCGTCGCCGTCCATGGCGATCTTGATGAAGTCGACGCCGTTCTTCACCTCCTTGCGGATTTCGGCGATGCCTTCTTCCGCGTTCTTGCAGAGCACGCCGATCGCGGTCGACGGCACGCCGATCCAGGTCGGGTACCAGTCGGTCAGGCCCTGCCGGTTGGTGATCTGCGGGCCCGACGCCGTGACGCGCGGCCCGACGAACAGGTTGGCCTCGATCGCGTCGCGGATCGAGGGCGAGACGAGGCCGCTGGTCGCCGGATCGCAGATCGAGGTGTAGCCCGCCTTGAGCACGCGCTGCGCCGCCTCCAGCCCGCGCAGTGCGCGGAACTCGACCGGCGCGTAGAGGTCGATGTCCTCCTCGGTCTTGCAGTTGCCGTAGGCGAGGTGGACATGGATGTCGATCAGGCCGGGCAGCACGAAGTGCCGCGAATGGTCGACCAGCTCGTCGCCCGGCGCAGCCTTGGGCGCGCCCGCGCTCGGGCCGACATAGCCGATCCGCTCGTCCTCGATCACGATGGTCTGGTCGGTCTCCGCCTTGCCGGAAAGGCCGGTGAACAGCTTGCCGCAACGGATGTGCTTGCGCATGGACAGCCTCCAGGGTGTGGCCGGCTCGCTCAGGAGCTCGAGCCGATATGGCCGGAACAGTCGATCTCGACGAGGGCGCGGACGTCGAACAGCGAGGTCACGCCGACCAGGGTCGAGCAGGGGAAATCCCCGGTGAAGAACTTGCGCCGCGCATCAAGCACGGCGGGGCGATGGCGCATGTCGGTCAGGTAGATGTTGAGCTTCACGATGTCGGCCATCTTGCCGCCCGCGGCTTCGACATAGTGCCGGATGTTGGTGAAGATGTATTCGGCCTGCGCGCCGGGGTCGTTGGGGCCGACGATGTCGCCCTTGGCGTCCAGCGCGACGAAGCCCGAGACCCAGAACCAGTCGCCGATCCGCTTGCAGTTGGACCACAGCCCCGGCGGCGGCTCGGCGACCTTATCGGTGTAGACACGCTGCATCTTCAACGGCGCCACGTCTTTCTCCTCTACGGTTTCCTGTCGTCATTTGCCTGAAGCGGACCCCCTCACCCTGCCCTCTCCCCTTTGAAGGGGGGAGAGGGATACGGAGGCTTGGCGAGCGATGAGCGAGCCTAGCCGAAGTTGGGTGAGGAGGTTGGCCTTGCTCTATCTCGCCCTCATCTAACCGAACAGCATGTGCGCCGCGGCCAAGAGCTTCTCCGGGTGCTCGAGCGCGGGCGAATGGCCGCAGCGCGCGATCACCATGACGTCGGCGCGCGCGATCCTGGGCGCGAGCGCGAGCGTGTTCTCGGCGCACGGGAACGGCTTGTCGTCGCGCCCGTGCATCATGATCACGTCGCCGCGCACGCGGCTCAGCTCGTCGTCGCTCAGCACCGCGGCGTCGATGAAGCGCTGCTTGTCGCCGGCGAACATGGCCCGGAAGTACGGGCCGTAATCGCCGCCGTGCAGGATCTTCATGCGGTTGTCGAGGAACTCCTCGCTGATCACCGAGGTATCGAACACCAGATTGCCGACCGCCGAGCGCAGCGCCTCCTTGGTTTCGGGGAAGCTCCAGCATTCCTCGGTGTAGCGGTTGGGCTTGAAGCGCGCGCCCATCGAGCCGGTGGTCAGCGCCTTGGCGACGCGCTCCGGCTGCCGCGCGGCGAGCCTGAGCGCGAGCGCGCCCGAGAGCGAATGCCCGATGATGCCGACCGGCCCGGCCGGCAGCCGGCCGAGCATGGCCTCGGCCTGGGCGAGCCAGAGCGCGGGGTCGAAATAGGGCTCAGTCTTTTTGCGTGCCGACTGGCCGAAGCCGATCAGGTCGGTCGCGAGGATGCGATAGCGCGCCGCGAGCGGCTCCAGCACCAGCCGCCAATTGCCGATCGTGCCCGCGCCCGGCCCCGAGCCGTGCAGCATCAGGATCGGGAAGCCGGCGCCGCCCTCCCAGGCATGCACCCGATGGCCCGCCGCCTCGACGTCGATCTCGTTGAACGCCACGCTGCCCCCGTCGCGATCGCCGCGCGCCCGCCATGCCCCTCGGCCGGCGCGTCCTTGTATACAATATTCAGAAAGACTGACTCGTTCCGCCGCCCCTGTCCAATCAATTCGGGCGTAGGCGCCGTCGGCTCCTGGGACCATGTTAAGCTATGCCGCGCCTCGATGAGCAAGGCTCATCGAGGTGTGGACGGCGCGGTCGCGCCGCGCCGCTTATGCGGCGAAAGCCAAGCGCGTCGCGCGCCGCCGCGCGCCTAACGGCGCGACTGCGCGCGCCCGGCGACTGAGGGCATATAGATGACCAAGCGCAAGCTGGCGCTGTCGCGGCGGCGGATGATCCAGGCCGGCTTGGCCGGCGGTGCGTTGGCGCTGACGGGCATGCTCGGCGGCCGGCAGGGGCTGGCGGCGGCCCGCCTCGCGCCCACGCCGACGCAGAGCCTCGGGCCGTTCTATCCGGATACGCTGCCTGCCGAATACGACAACGACCTGGTCCGCGTCGCCGAGGGTTCCGACGCGGCTGGTCAGGTCGTGCATGTGCTCGGCACCGTGCGCGGCACGGACGGCGAGGCCATCCCGGGCGCGCGGGTCGAGATCTGGCAGTGCGACGCCGATGGCCTCTATCACCATCCGCGCCAGCGCGGCGCTGCCGACCCGGCGTTCCAGGGCTATGGCGTGACGCCGAGCGGGCTCGACGGCGCATACCGCTTCCGCACCATCCACCCGGTGCCCTATACCGGCCGCACCCCGCATATCCACGTGATGGTGAGCGCGCCGGGCATGCGCCGCCTGGTCACCCAGCTCTATGTCGAGGGCGCGCCCGGCAATGAGCGGGACTTCCTGTTCTCCCGCCTTGCGCCCGAGCAGCAGGCCATGCTGCTGGTGCGTTTCGCCCCCGCGCCCGAGATCGAGCCCAACGCCCTCGCCGGCACCTTCGACATCGTGGTCGAGCCGGAGGGCTGAGGACGTTCCACAGGTTCGCGGCAGCCGAGTTTGCTCGATGTTGTTGGATTGTGTTATTTTGTGCACAAATCAACATGACGGATTGCCCGATGACTGCCCGATGACTGAAAGCACCACCCTCACGATACGCGTCGATCGTTCCGTGAAGGATCGCCTCGAGGCGATCGCGCGGCAGATGAACCGCAGCAAGTCCTACCTTGCCGGCGAGGCGATCCAGGAATTCATCGCCGTCCAGGAGTGGCAGATGGCGGGGATCGAGGCGGCGCTGCGCTCGCTCGACCAAGGCAAAGCCGTGCCGCATGACAAGGTCGCCGCGTGGGTCGATTCCTGGGGCTCGGCCAACGAACTTCCAAAACCGAAACCATGAGGGTTGTCTGGTCGCCCCAGGCGATCGACGATCTGCTCAGCGTCCGGCAATACATCGAACGTGACAACCCACGGGCCGCAGGAAGGGTCGCCGCCGCGATCGTATCCTTCGTGGAGCGTCAGCTCACACGGTTCCCGCGCTCGGGCCGTGAAGGGCGCGTCGCCGGGACGCGCGAGTTGATCGTTCCCAAGCTGCCGTTCGTGGTGCCGTACCGGCTCATCGAGAACCGCATCGAGATCGTCCGGGTTTACCACACGTCCCGATCTTAGCCCGAGAGCCTCTGAGGCCAGGGAGTCGCCCGACGGGCATCCGGTGCAAGTGCCCAATGCGACTGAACAGCCACCGGTCCGTGATCCGCATGTCCGCCGTCCGGGCCTCTTGGCCATGGCCAGCACGCCCTTATAGGGCTATCATATGACCAGTTTTGTGACCATAAAGAGGGTGCCGTGGTTACCGTCAACCTGGCCCAGGCAAAGGCACGTTTCAGCGAGCTGTTGGACAAGGTGGAGGCCGGCGAGGAGGTGGTGATCACCCGGCGCGGCCGTGCGGTGGCCCGCATCTCGCCCGCCATGCCTCCCAGAAAGCCGCTCCCGCTCGACAAGCTGGCCGAATTCCGCGCCGCTATGCCGCGCCTGCGGCGGCCGAGCGCCGCGCTGCTGCGTGAGGCGCGGGACGAAGGGCTGTAAGGCGGAAGCGGCGGGTGTTCTATTTCGACACTTCGTTTCTCGTGCCGCTCGTTCTTCCCGAGGCGACCAGCGAGAAGATCGCGAGGTTTGTCGGCGGCCTGCCGGTCGGCGGTTTGACGATCAGCCACTGGACGCGCGCCGAGTTCTCGTCGCTTCTTGCCCGCGAGGTGCGCATCGGCGGCTTGGATGCCCGCGCCGCGCGCGAGGCCGATGCGCGTTTCGAGGAGATGGTCGCCGAGGCCTTCGTCGCCCTGCTGCCGAACGCGGATGATTTCAGCCTCGCCAAGGCATATCTCGGCCATCATGAGACCGGCCTGCGTGCCGGCGATGCCCTGCACCTGGCAATCGCGAAGAATCACGGCGCTGAAGCCGTCCTGAGCCTCGACAAGACGCTGATCAAGGCAGGCAAGCGCCTCGGTTTGCCGGTGAGCGCCGGGCTCAGGCTGCCTGGCTATGGCGGTTGATGCAGCGGTCTCGTACCCAAAAACCATCAGGGGCCTAGCGATCTCTCGCTAGGCCCCTGGGGTGTCTGGTGGAGCCAAGGGGAGTCGAACCCCTGACCTCTTGAATGCCATTCAAGCGCTCTCCCAACTGAGCTATGGCCCCGGAATCTCGTGCCTGGCGCGGCGCGGCGTGCGTTTCGACGATAGGGTGGCGCCGCGCGCGGTTCAAGAGCCTCGCACGCGGACCTTTCGCGACCGTTAGCGGTCCTCGGCCTCGTCGTCCACCCCGTCGATCACCTCGGCCATGTCGTCCTCGTCCTCGCCGAGCTCGGAGGCGTCCTCGATCACCTCCTCGTCCTCGTCCTCCTCGGCGCCCTCGATCTCGACGTCGAGCTCCTCGCCGACCTCCGCTTCCTCTTCGCTCGGGGCGCGCTTGGGCGCGGCCTTGGGCGCCTTCGGCTCCGCCGCCACGGCGGCCGCGCGCGAGCGGCGGGGCTTGGTCAGCGCGTCGAGGTCGAGCACGGTGCCGCATTTCGGGCAGACCACGGGCTCGCGCTTCATGTCGTAGAACTTCGCGCCGCAGCTCTGGCAGATGCGCTTGGCGCCCCATTCGGGCTTGACCACGCGGATGACCTCCTTGGGTTCGCGACCTCGACGGCCTCGGCGCTGGGCAATTGCCACGACTGGCGGGGGCCTGTCAAAAGCAAAATCGGCCCCGCGCGGCGGCCCGGTTTCGCCCGCCGCGGCGTTGTGATAGAGAGCGCCGCCATGCCGGCCTCCGACCCTTCGTCGAACGCGGAAGGCGCCGTTCCGTTGCGCGCCCGCCGCGCCGGCGCGCTCCGGGGCGATGCGCGCGTGCCGGGCGACAAGTCGATCTCGCATCGCGCGCTGATGATCGGCGGCCTCGCGGTCGGCGAAACCCGCATCGAAGGCCTGCTCGAAGGCGAGGACGTGCTCAACACCGGCCGCGCCCTTCGTGCGCTCGGCGTCGAGGTGGTGCGGGAAAGCAACGGTATCTGGCGGGTCCACGGCGTCGGCGTCGGCGGCCTCGCCGAGCCGGACGACGTGCTCGATTTCGGCAATGCCGGCACCGGCGCCCGGCTCATGATGGGCGTGCTCGCCGGCCATCCGTTTACCAGCTTCCTGACCGGCGACGCCTCGCTGCGCCGCCGCCCGATGGGCCGCGTCATCGCACCCTTGCGCGAGATCGGCGCCCGCTTCGTGAGCCGCGAGGGTCACCGGCTGCCGCTCGCCATCGAGGGCGCGGCGAGCCCGCTGCCGATCGCCTACCGGCTGCCGGTCGCCTCGGCCCAGGTCAAGTCGGCCGTGCTGCTCGCCGGGCTGAGCGCGCCCGGCCATACCCAGGTCATCGAGCCCGAGCCGAGCCGCGACCACACCGAGTTGATGCTGCGCCATTTCGGCGCCGAGATCGCGGTCGAGGCGGGTGAGGCGGGCGAGCGGCTGGTCACCCTGGTCGGGCAGCCCGAGCTCGAGGCGCGCCACGTCGCGGTGCCGGGCGACATCAGCTCGGCCGCCTTCCCGCTCGCCGCCGCCCTCCTGGTGCCGGGCTCCGAGCTGCGGCTGCCCAATGTCGGGGTCAACCCGCTGCGCACCGGCCTGCTCGACACGCTCGGCGAGATGGGCGCGGATATCGCTCTGGAGAACCTGCGCCAGGCCGCGGGCGAGCCGGTCGCCGACCTCAGGGTCAGGGCCACGGCCTTGAAGGGGGTGGACGTGCCGGCCGAGCGCGCGCCCCGCATGATCGACGAATACCCGATCCTCGCCGTGATCGCCGCCTGCGCCGAAGGCACCACCCGGCTGAACGGCCTCGCCGAGCTGCGGGTCAAGGAGAGCGACCGGCTCGCCGCCATCGCGGACGGCCTCGCCGCCTGCGGCGTTGCGGTCGAGGCGCGCGCCGACGGCTTGGTCATCGAGGGCAGGGGGCGCCCGCCCAGGGGCGGCGCGCTGATCCCGGCCCGGCTCGACCACCGCATCGCCATGGCCTTCCTGGTGCTCGGGCTGGTCAGCGAAGAAGCGGTCACGGTCGACGACGGCGCGCCGATCGCCACCAGCTTCCCCGGCTTCACCGCCCTGATGGCCGCCCTCGGCGCGTCGATCGAGGAGGTTTAAGACCGTGGCCGGCATGGTGCGGCGGCCTACCCCTCGCCCTAACCCTCCCCCTCAAGGGGGGAGGGAACAAGAAGGGATCGCGCCCGCGTTTGTCGTGCCTACGTTTGGTACGAAATTCTCCAACGGCCGCCTTTCCTCTTACCCCCTCCCCCTTGAAGGGGGAGGGTTGGGGTGGGGGTGGGGCCGCCGCAGCGGCGTTGCCGGCCATGGCCCCTGAAACCGCTGCCGGCCGGGCGCGGGTGATTGCGGTCGATGGGCCGGCCGCGGCGGGCAAGGGCACGCTGGCGCGCCGGCTGGCCGACCATTACGGCCTCGGCTTCCTCGATACCGGGGCGCTCTACCGGGCGGTCGCGGCGCGGGTGCTGGCCGCCGGCATCGACCCCGCGGACGCGGTGGAAGCGGCGCGCGAGGCCCGGGCGCTGGAGCCGGCCGACCTCGCCCGCCCCGAGCTGCGCGACGAGCGGGTCGGCCAGGCCGCCTCCGTGGTCGCTGCCCATCAGGGGGTGCGCGCGGCCCTGCTCGACTATCAGCGGCGGATCGGCCGCACCCCGCCCGGCGCGGTACTCGACGGCCGGGACATCGGCACGGTGGTGTTCCCCGATGCCGAGGCCAAGCTGTTCGTGGTGGCCAGCCCCGAGGTGCGCGCCCGCCGGCGCGTCAAGCAGTTGCGGGAAAAGGGGATCGGGGCTATAGAATCGCGCGTCCTCGCGGAAATGAAGGAACGCGACGCCCGCGATGGCGGTCGCGACGTTGCGCCATTGAAGCCGGCCGGTGACGCGTTGGTCATCGACAGCACGGACCTCGACCCGGACGAGGTCTTTCGCCGGGCGGTTTCGTTCATCGATTCGAAGGGCGGGTGACCGGCCTCGTGTCCGCGGGAGTGGTCGCGGACGGAGCGGGGCTCTATGTCCATCGGGTGCCTAAGTAGGGCGCCCGCCAAGGTTAACAGGAGCGGCGCCGGGAGCGCGCCGCGGGCCCGGAATGCCGGGCCGCCAGCTAGGAGAGAGAATGTCTACGCAAACTGTCGCCACGTCGTCGCCGGCCAAGGAGCGCTTCGCCGACCTATTGAACGAATATGTCAGCGACAAGCCGCGCTTCGAGGGCGGGGTCGTCAAGGGAAAGATCATCGCGATCGAGAACGACGCGGCGGTCATCGATGTCGGGCTCAAGGTCGAGGGGCGCGTGCCGCTCAAGGAGTTCGGCGCGCCCGGCCAGCCGGCCGAGCTCAGCGTCGGCGACGTGGTCGAGGTCTTCATCGACCGCATCGAGACCAAGCGCGGCGAGGCGTCGCTGTCGCGCGAGCGCGCGCGGCGCGAGGAAGCCTGGGAGAAGCTCGAACAGGCCTTCAAGGATAACGAGCGCGTCAAGGGCGTGCTGTTCGGCCGGGTCAAGGGCGGCTTCACCGTCGATCTCGGCGGCGCGGTCGCGTTCCTGCCGGGCAGCCAGGTCGATATCCGCCCGATGCGCGACGTGACGCCGCTGCTCGGCACCGAGCAGGAGTTCCAGATCCTCAAGATGGACCGCCGCCGCGGCAACATCGTGGTGTCGCGCCGCGCCGTGCTCGAGGACACGCGCGCCGAGCAGCGCAGCGAGCTGATCTCAGGGCTCCACGAGGGCCAAGTCCTCGAAGGCGTGGTCAAGAACATCACCGACTATGGCGCGTTCGTCGATCTCGGCGGCGTCGACGGGCTGCTCCACGTCACCGACATCTCGTGGAAGCGCATCAACCACCCGTCCGAGGCGCTGCACATCAGCCAGCCGGTCAAGGTCCAGGTCATCCGCTTCAACCCGGAGACCCAGCGCATCAGCCTCGGCATGAAGCAGCTCGAGGCCGACCCGTGGCAGGGCGTGCAGGCCAAGTACCCGGTCGGCGTGAAGCTCACCGGGCGCGTCACCAACATCACCGACTATGGCGCCTTCGTCGAGCTCGAGCCGGGCGTCGAGGGCCTGGTCCACGTCTCCGAGATGAGCTGGACCAAGAAGAACGTGCATCCGGGCAAGATCATCTCGACCAGCCAGGAGGTCGAGGTGATGGTCTTGGACGTCGATCCCGACAAGCGGCGCATCAGCCTCGGCCTCAAGCAGTGCATGCCGAACCCGTGGCAGGCCTTCGCCGAGAAGCATCCCGAGGGCAGCGTCGTCGAGGGCGAGATCAAGAACATCACCGAGTTCGGCCTGTTCGTCGAACTGCCCGGCGAGATCTTCGGCATGGTCCACATGTCGGATATCGACTGGCAGGCGCCGGGCGAGGAGGCGATCCAGCGCTACAAGAAGGGCGACGTCGTCAAGGCCAAGGTGCTCTCGGTCGACACCGAGAAGGAGCGCATCGGGCTCGGCATCAAGCAGCTCGGCGAAGACCCCATGCGCGCGCTCGAAGGCCGCAAGGGCGAGGCGGTGACCTGCACCGTGACCGTGGTGACCGACGCCGGCCTCGAGGTCAGCTTCCTCGACGGCACGCCCGGCTTCATCCGCCGCGCCGACCTGGCGCGCGACCGCGCCGAGCAGCGGCCGGACCGCTTCTCGGTCGGCGACAAGCTCGACGCCAAGATCACGCAGATCGAACGCGGCGGGCGGCGCGCCACCCTCTCGGTCAAGGCGCTCGAGGTCGAGGAGGAGAAGCAGGCAATGGCCGAGTTCGGCTCGGCCGACAGCGGCGCCAGCCTCGGCGACATCCTCGGCGCCGCGCTCAAGAAGAAGGAGCAGAAGGACGGCGAGCGCTGACCGCCCGCGCGGCGGCCCTCGCAAGCCTTCGGCATCACGCGGCCCAAGCGCCGGCCCGGGCCGGAAGAAGATGCCATTCATCTAGCGCCGGGCCGGCGGGGCGGGCGTCATGGCCTTGGATCCCGATCGCCTGATCGAGCGGCGCCGCCTCAAGCGCGGCGTCATCGTCTGGCGCACGCTCGGCATCGTCGCGCTGGTGCTGCTCGCGATCGTCGCGGTGGTGCGCTTCGGCTTCGACGGGCTGGGCGGCGACCGCGTCGTCCGGCTCTGGGTCGACGGCCTCGTGCTCGACGATCCCACGCTCGAAGCGCGGCTCGACGAGGTTGCCGGGAACGATCGCGTCAAGGCGCTGCTGGTCAGGATCGACAGTCCGGGCGGCACCGCGACCGGCGGCGAAGCCATCTTCCATGCGCTGCGCCGCGTCGCGGCGAAGAAGCCGGTGGTCGCCGTGATGGGCACCACCGCCACCTCGGGCGGCTACATGGTGGCGCTCGGCGCGGACCATATCCTGGCGCGCGTCTCGAGCCTGACCGGCTCGATCGGCGTCATATTGCAGACCGCCGAGCTGACCGAGCTGCTTGCCGACCTCGGCATCAAGACCGAGGCGATCAAGAGCGCGCCGCTCAAGGCGCAGCCCTCGCCCTTCGAGCCGTTGACCGCGGAGGCGCGCACCGCCGTCAAGGCGGTGATCGACGATACCTACGCCATGTTCGTCGACATGGTGGCGGAGCGCCGCAAGCTGTCGCGCCAGGCCGTGCTGGCGCTGGCCGACGGCCGCATCTTCACCGGCCGCCAGGCGCAGGCGCTCGGCCTGGTCGATGCGATCGGCGGCGAGCCCGAGGCGCGCGCCTGGCTCGAGGCGAGCCACGGCGTGTCGAAAGACCTGCCGGTGCGCGACATCCGGCGCGAAGATCCGGAGCAGGGCTGGCTCGATGCGCTCGGCACGCGGCTCGGCGATGCCATTGTGCCGGCGCGACTGAGGCTTGACGGTCTCATCTCGCTTTGGCAGGCTCAGCTCGGCAGGTGATGGAATAATCCAACGAGAACAGGCCATTGGCGCAGTCAGGCGCGGGCCCGCGGGGCAATCAGCGATGACCAAGTCGGAACTCATCCAACGCCTCGCCGAGATGTATCCGGACCCGCGCCTCTATCACCGCGACTATGAGCGGGTCGTGAACACGATCTTCGAGGAAATCAGCGAGGCGCTCATCCGCGGCGACCGGGTCGAGCTGCGTGGCTTCGGTGCCTTCTCGGTGCGCGCCCGCGCCGCGCGCGTCGGGCGCAACCCGCGCACCGGCGCGGCGGTCGAGGTCGGCCAGAAGCGCCTGCCCTTCTTCAAGACCGGCAAGGAGCTGCGCGACCGCGTCAACAGCGGCTGAGCCCCCGCGCCGCGGTTGTCGTCCGGGTAAGTTGGGGCACGACGGCGCCGCGCGATGGCGGCGCGGCTTACGGAGTCGTCAGGTGCGTGTCTTCTGGTGGACCGTCGCGGCGGTTGCCGCGCTCATTCTGATCGCGTTCTCGATCGCGAACCGCGGCGGCGTCGCGGTCTCGTTCGCGCCGCTGCCGTTCACCCTCGATGTGCCCCTCTTCGCGGTGGCGTTGGGTGCGCTGGCGCTCGGCCTGATCGCCGGCGTGTTCGCGAAGACGCTCGCCGGCAGCCCGCACCGGCGCATCGCGCGCGACCGCCTGCACCGCATCCGGGCGCTGGAGCGCGAGGTCGCCGATCTCAGGGCCGAGCGCGACCGGCTGCGCGGTACGGCAACGGCGGGCGGCACGTCGGTCGTGGCGGGCTCGACACGGAGCGCGGCGTGACCATGGCCGCGGCGCTCGACGGCGATTTCAGCCATGCCCACGGAGCGGCGGTGAAGTGCCTGTTCTGCTCGCTCGACTGGGTCGGGCCGGAGCGCGGGCTCGAGGTCGCGGGCCGCCTCAAGGGCGAGGTCGGCGGCGTGAAGCTCGGCGCCGAATACGTCTTCCTCAACGGCCTCGGCGCGCTCGAGCCGTTTCACGCGCTCGGCCTGCCGATCCTGCTCGACCTCAAGCTGCACCACCTGCCGAGGGTGGTCTCCAACATGATCAGGCAGGCCGCCGCGCTCCGGCCGTTCGCGATCACGGTGCATGCCTCGGGCGGCGCCGCGATGATGCGCGCGGCCGCCGCAGCCGCGCATGCCGCCGCGCAGGCCGGCGGCTTCCCGCGCCCGAAGCTGCTCGGGGTGACCGTGCTGACCAGCATGGACGAGTCCGAGCTTCACGCCACCGGCGTCGCGGGCCCGATGCGCGACCATATCCTGCGCCTCGCTGCGCTCGCCCATTCTTGCGGGCTCGACGGGGTGTGGACCTCGGCGGCCTCGCTGCCCGCGCTGCGCGCGGCGTTCGGCCCGGATTTCCTGCTCGTGGTGCCGGGGATCCGCCCGGTCTGGTCCGCCTCCGACGATCAGAAGCAGATCATGACGCCGGGCGATGCCATGCGCGGCGGCGCCGACTATCTGGTGGTCGGCCGGCCGATCACCCAGGCGTCCGATCCCGCGGCGGCCGCGCGGCGCATCGCGGAAGAGATGACGGCGGCGACCTCGCGCTCGTCCGAAGCGGCAACGGGGGCGCGTTAGCGGTCCGGGCGTGGCGGTTTCCGTGAAGATTTGCGGCCTGGGCGAGCGGCCGGCGCTCGAAGCGGCGTTGGCCGGCGGTGCCCGCTTCGTCGGCTTCGTGTTCTATCCGCCGTCGCCGCGCTCCGTGTCGCACGATGTCGCCGGCACGCTCGCGAGCCTGGTGCCGCCGACCACCGAGCGCGTCGGCGTCTTCGTCGATCCGCGCGACGACGATCTCATGGCGACGCTGAAGCGGGTGCCGCTCGAACTCATCCAGCTCCACGGCAGCGAGAGCGTGGCGCGCATCGAAGCCGTCCGCGCGCTCACCGGCAAGCGTGTCATCAAGGCGGTCAAGGTGGCGAGCGCGGCGGACGTCGCCGCCGCCGCGCCGTTCACCGCGGTTGCCGACTGGCTGCTCTACGACGCCAAGGCGCCGCCCGGCCAGGGGCTCGGCCTGCCGGGCGGCAACGCGCTCGCCTTCGACTGGACGCTGCTCGCCGGCCGCGCCTCGAAGGGCCGCGAAGGCTGGCTGCTCTCGGGCGGGCTCACGGTCGATAACGTGCGCGATGCGATCAAGGTCGCGGGCGCGCCCGCGGTCGACGTATCATCCGGCGTCGAGCGCGCGCCCGGCCGGAAGGACCCCGCCCTGGTGCGCGCCTTCCTGGCCGCCGCGCAGGCTGCCTGACCAACGGGACCGACCATGAACACCTCGATCAACACCTACCGGGCGGGGCCCGACGAGCGCGGGCGCTTCGGCCTCTATGGCGGCCGCTTCGTCGCCGAGACGCTGATGCCGCTCATCCTCGACCTCGAAGCGGCCTACGCGAAGGCCAAGGCCGACCGCAGCTTCCAGGCCGAGCTCGACTATTGGCTGGCGCATTATGTCGGCCGGCCGAGCCCGCTCTATTTCGCCGAGCGGCTCACCACGCATCTCGGCGGCGCCAAGCTCTACTTCAAGCGCGACGAGCTCAACCACACCGGCGCGCACAAGATCAACAATTGCATGGGCCAGATCCTGCTCGCCAAGCGCATGGGCAAGACGCGCATCATCGCGGAGACCGGCGCGGGCCAGCACGGCGTCGCGACCGCGACCGTGTGCGCGCTGATGGGGCTGCCCTGCGTCGTCTATATGGGCGCGGTCGACATCGAGCGGCAGAAGCCCAACGTCTTTCGCATGAAGCTGCTCGGCGCCGAGGTCGTGCCGGTGCAATCCGGTTCGCGCACGCTGAAGGATGCGATGAACGAGGCGCTGCGCGACTGGGTGACCAATGTCGAGACCACCTACTACCTGATCGGCACGGTGGCCGGCCCGCATCCCTACCCTGCGATGGTGCGCGACTTCCAATCGGTGATCGGCCGGGAGGCGCGCGAGCAGATCATGCAGGCGGAGGGCCGCCTGCCCGATACGCTGATCGCCTGCGTCGGCGGCGGCTCGAACGCGATCGGCCTGTTCCATCCCTTCCTCGACGAGCCCGGCGTCAAGATGATCGGCGTCGAGGCGGCGGGCGAGGGCATCGAGACCGGCAAGCACGCCGCCTCGCTCAACGCCGGCTCACCCGGCGTGCTGCACGGCAACCGCACTTACCTGTTGCAGGACGACGATGGCCAGGTGCTGGAGGCGCATTCGATCTCGGCCGGGCTCGACTATCCCGGCATCGGCCCCGAGCATGCCTGGCTCAAGGACGCGAAGCGGGTGAGCTACGTGCCGGTCACCGACCAGGCGGCGCTCGACGCCTTCAAGCTGTGCGCGCGCCTCGAAGGCATCCTGCCGGCGCTCGAGCCGGCGCATGCGCTTGCGCACGTCATCGCGCTCGCGCCGACCCTGCCCAAGGACCATATCATGGTCATGAACATGTGCGGCCGCGGCGACAAGGACATCTTCACGGTCGCCGATGCGCTTGGGGTCGGGTTATGAGCGGCGCGACGAGTGAAGGGCGCATCGAGCAACGCTTTGCCAGGCTCAAGCGCGAGGGCCGCGCCGGCCTCGTCACCTTCACGATGATCGGCGACCCCGACATCGAGACCTCGTTCGAGATCCTGAAGGGCCTGCCCGCGGCGGGCGCCGACCTGATCGAGATCGGCTCGCCCTTCACCGACCCGATGGCGGACGGCCCGGTGATCCAGGTCGCCGGCCAGCGCGCGCTCAAGGCCGGCATAACGCTCCGGAAGACGCTCGAACTGGTGCGCCGCTTCCGCGCCGCCGATGCCGAGACGCCGCTCGTGCTGATGGGCTATTACAACCCGATCTACATCTACGGCCCCGAGCGCTTCATCAGGGACGCGCTCGATGCCGGGCTCGACGGCGTGATCGTGGTCGACCTGCCGCCCGAGGAGGACGAGGAGCTGTGCCTGCCGGCGCTCGCGGCGGGCCTGCGCTTCATCCGCCTCGCCACGCCGACCACGGATGATCGCCGGCTGCCAACGGTGCTCAGGAACACGGCCGGCTTCGTCTACTATGTCTCGATCACCGGCATCACCGGCGCGGCCGGCGCGAACGCAGGCGCGACCCGCGCCGCGATCGAGCGGCTGCACCGCCATACCGACCTGCCGCTCGCCGTCGGCTTCGGCATCAAGACGCCGGAAGATGCCGCCGAGGTCGCGCGCGTCGCCGACGCCGCGGTGGTCGGCTCGGCGCTGGTCTCGGCGCTCGCCGCGAGCCTCGACGACAAGGGCCGGGCGACCGGCGCGACCGTCAATGCCGTGCTCTCGCTGGTGCGCCGCCTCAGCCAAGGCGTGCGCGAAGCGCGCAAGGAGAAGGTGGGATGAGCTGGCTCGACCGTTTCGCGCGGCCCAAGGTCCGCGGCTTCTTCCGCCGCGACGATACGCCGGAGAAGCTGTGGGAGAAGTGCCCGGCCTGCGAGCAGATGATCTTCCATCGCGAGCTCGAGGCGCAGATGAACGTCTGCCCGCATTGCGGCCATCACATGCGGATCGACGCCAAGCGAAGGCTAGCCTTGCTGTTCGACGACGGCGCCTACCAGACCATCGAGCTGCCCGCCGTGCCGGCCGATCCGCTGCGCTTCCGCGACCGCAAGCGTTACCCTGATCGCCTGCGCGAGGCACAGGCCGCGAGCGGGCTCATCGACGCCATCATCGTCGGCCATGGCCGGATGAGCGGGCGCCAGGCGGTGATCGCCGCCTTCGAGTTCAGCTTCCTCGGCGGCTCGATGGGCATGGCGGTGGGCGAGGCGCTGGTCGCGGCGGCGCGGCTCGCCGTCTTGCAACAGGCGCCGCTGATCGTGATCCCGGCTTCCGGCGGCGCGCGCATGCAGGAGGGTGTGCTCTCGCTCATGCAGATGGCGCGCACCACGGTCGCGATCGAGGAACTGCGCGAGGCCGGGCTGCCCTATCTCGTGGTGATGACCGACCCGACCACCGGCGGCGTCACCGCCTCCTTCGTCATGATCGGCGACATCGCGATCGCCGAGCCGGGCGCCACCATCGGCTTCGCCGGCGCGCGCGTCATCGAGGAGACCATCCGCCAGCAATTGCCCGCCGGCTTCCAGAAGGCCGAATACCTGCTCGACCACGGCATGGTCGACATGGTGGTGCATCGCCACAAGCTGCGCGAGACGCTGGTGCGCATCATCGAGCTCCTGATGGCCGCGCCGCGCAGCGCCGACGTGGTGACGCTGCCCCGCAGCGGCCTCGACATCCCGACGCCCGGCACCTCGGCCGCCTGATCGCGTGCCCAAGGGATCCTTGCTGAGAATCGTCTGCTCGAACCTCGCGGGCGGCCCACCCCCCACCCTAACCCTCCCCCTCAAGGGGGGAGGGAGTCGGAAGTGCATTGGTGCGGCATCTTCCTTTCATACCCCCTCCCCCTTGAAGGGGGAGGGAGGGGTGGGGGTGACTCACAAAGAATCGGTGGGGGTGACTCAGAAAGAGTCCGTTGGGGTGGGGCCATCGCAATGAGCCCGCCGGCCAGCGATCCGGTGCTCGAGCGCCTCAAGGCGCTGCACCCGAAGGCGATCGACCTTTCGCTCGGGCGCATGGAGCGGCTGCTCGCGGCGCTCGGCCATCCCGAGCGGCGCCTCGCGCCGGTCATCCACATCGCGGGCACCAACGGCAAGGGCAGCGTGCTCGCCTATCTGGACGCCATGCTGCGCGCGGAAGGCTTGCGCGTGCAGTCCTATGTCTCGCCGCATCTGGTGCGCTTCGCGGAGCGCATTCGCTTCGGCGGCGAGCCGATCGCGGAGGGCGATCTCGTCGCCGCGCTCGAACATTGCGAGCGGGTCAATGCCGGCGCGCCGATCACCTTCTTCGAGATCACCACGGCGGCGGCCTTCGTCGCCTTTGCCGCGCGGCCTGCCGACGTGCTGATCCTCGAGGTCGGGCTCGGCGGCCGGCTCGACGCCACCAACGTCATCGCGCGGCCGATGCTCGGCATCATCACGCCGGTCTCGATCGACCACACGCACTATCTCGGCGATACGCTCGTGCTCATCGCGGCCGAGAAGGCCGGCATCCTCAAGCCCGGCGTGCCCGCGGTGATCGGCCCGCAGGCGCCGGAGGCCATGGCCGTCATCGAGGCGCGCGCCGTCGCGCTCGGTGCGCCGCTGCTCCGCCACGGCAGGGAATGGACGGCGAAACGCGCCGGCGACCTCCTGATGTGGGACGCGCTGGGCGCGCATCGCGCATTCCCGCTGCCCTCGCTGCTCGGCCCGCATCAGATCGCGAACGCCGGCATGGCGATCGCCGGCGCCAAGGCGCTCACCTGCTTCGCGCTCTCCGACAAGGCAATCGCCGATGGCCTGATCGCCGCACGCTGGCCGGGCCGCTTGCAGCGCCTGACGCGCGGGCCGCTGCGCGACGCGCTGCCGGCCCATGTCGAGCTCTGGATCGACGGCGGCCACAACGCCGCGGCCGGCCTCGCGCTCGGCCGTGCCGCCGAGGCCATGTTCGCCGACCGGCCGCTCGACCTCGTGGTCGGCATGCTCAACACCAAGACGGTCGATGGCTTCCTCGCGCCGCTCGCGCCGCATGTGCGCCGGCTCGCCGCGGTCGCGATCCCGGGCGAGGCCAACAGCCTGCCGGCCGAGGCGGTCGCGGCGGCGGCGCATGGGCTCGGCATCGCGGCCGGGACCGCGCCAAGCGTCGCCGCTGCGCTCGGCCGGCTCGCCGATGTATCGCCCTCGCGTATCCTGATCTGCGGCTCGCTCTACCTGGCCGGCACGGTGCTCGCCGAGAACGGCTGAATTGCGCCTTATGCGCGGCGTCCCGATGCGCTAGCCTGAAACGAACCAGGGAGAGGGGCATGGCGCATACGGCCGAACGCATCGCGGCGCCCACCGGCACGCATGACGAGATGCTGGCGCGCACCCGCGCGCTGCTGCCCGCGATCGCCGCGCGCGCCACGGAATGCGAGCAATTGCGCAAGGTGCCGCGCCAGACCGTCGAAGAACTGGTCGATGCCGGCATCGTCAACCTGCTGCTGCCGAAGCGCGTGGGCGGCAGCGAGCTCGACTATGTCGCGCTGATCGACGTGGTCGGCGCTGTCGGCACCGCCTGCGCCTCGACCTCCTGGGTGCTTGCCAACCTGATCAGCTGCAACTTCATGCCGTGCTATTGGCCGGAAGCGGCGCAGGACGAGCTGTGGTCGAAGTCCGCCAACACGCTGCTCGCGGGCTCCTTGATCTTCGCCGGCGGCAAGGCGGTGCGCGCAGCGGGCGGCTACCGGATCGGCGGGCGCTGGCCGCTGGTCTCGGGCTGCGACTATGCCGACTGGCTGCTGCTCGCGGCAACCGTCGAGGGCGAGGCGGGCGATGGCCGCTTCCTCATGTTCCTCGCGCCGAAGCAGGATTACGAGATCATCGACACCTGGTTCGCCTCGGGGCTGAAGGGCACCGGCTCGAACGACGTGGTGATGAAGGAGTGCTTCGTGCCCACGCATCGCACGCTGCCCGCGATCGAGACGCGCGGCGGCGATTCGCTTGGTGCCCGCGTCAACACCGGCTGGCTCTACCGCATGCCGCTGTTCGCGCTGTTCTCGACCTGGGTCGGCACCACCGTGCTCGGCGCAGCCGAGGGTGCGCTCGATGAGTTCGTCGCGCAGACGCGCCGCCGCGTCGCTCGCATCAGCGGCGGCAACATGGCGGGTTTCGGCGGCGTTCAGCTCAAGCTCGGCGAGGCGGCGAGCGCGCTCAGCGCGGCGCGCCGGCTCGTCTACGGCAATGTGCGCGACGCGCAGGCGATCGTGCAGGCAGGCGGCGTGCCGAGCCTCGATGAGAAGCTCAGATACCGCGCCGACGGCGCCTTCGCCGGCGAGCTCTGCGTGCGCGCCGTCGACATCCTGCATCGGATGGCGGGCGCGGGCGGCCTCTATGAGAGCAGCACGTTCGCCCGCCACTTCCGCGACGTGCACGCCGGCACCTCGCACATCACGCAGAACCTCGACATGAACGCCACGTTGTACGCCCAGCATCTGCTGGGCCTCTCGCCCGACGTCCCGCTGCTTTGACGGGACCGGAAACGCATAGGAGTTGCGCCATGACGAACAGCGGTGATTCGAAGGCGTCATCCGAGCGGCGTGGGCCGCTCCTCTTTACCAATGTCAGGATCTTCGATGGCATCTCGCCGGCGTTGAGCGCCGGCGAGGTGCTGGTGCAGGGCAACCGCATCAAGGAGGTCGCAACCGGCGGCGCCAGGATCGCGCGCGACGGCGCCGAGGTGGTTGACGGCGGCGGCGCCACCCTGATGCCGGGCCTCGTCAACGCGCATTGCCATATGAGCTACACCGGCCCGATGGCGATGGAGACGATTCCGGTCGAGGAGCACACGCTGCTCACCGTGCGTCAGGCGCGCACCATCCTCGACCACGGCACCACCGCCGCTATCGGCGCCGGCTCGGCCAAGCCGCGGCTCGACATCGCGGTCAGGAACGAGATCAACGCCGGCTACGTGCCGGGGCCGCGCTATCTCGCCGCGACGCCCGAGATCACGGTCACCGGCGGGCTCGGCGATTCGCGCCAGATGCACTTCTACCACAACGACCTGTGCGAGTATTTCGACGGGCCGGAGGAGCTGCGCCGGATCGTGCGCGGCTATTGCCGCGAGGGCGTCGACGTCGTGAAACTGATGCTGTCAGGCGATCATCTGATCCCCGGCATCTGCGATGCCGGGCAGAGCGCGATGGACGAAGATGAGGTCGCCATCGGCACGCACATCGCGAAGCAGCGCGGCAAGAAGCTCAACTGCCACGCGCGCAACCCGGAATCGATCAAGCGCGCCGTCAAGTACGGCATCGACCTGATCTATCACGCCACCTACGCCGACGAGGAATCGCTCGATCTCCTGGAGGCCAACAAGGACAGGCACTGGGTGGTGCCGGCGATCGGCTTCACCTATGCCTGCGCCTACGAGGCCGGGGCGTTCGGCCTGCCGCCCGACAAGGCGGCCGAGATGGGCTTCGTGCGCGAGCTCGAGATCGGCGCCGAGGCGCTCAAGAAGATGCACGCGCGCGGCATCAGGGTGCTGCCGTTCGGCGACTACGGCTTCCCGTGGACGCCGCACGGCACCGAGACGCGCGACTTCGAGCATTTCCAGAAGCTGCTCGGCTTCAAGCCCTACGAGATCCTGCGCGCCGCGACCGCCTACGGCGCCGAGGCGTTCGGCAAGCCGAACGAGCTCGGCCAGGTCAAGCCCGGCTATCTCGCCGATCTCGTCATGCTCGACGGCAACCCGCTCGAGGACCTGACTCTGTTCCTTGACCGGTCGAACATCCTGATGATCATGAAGGACGGCAGCTTCCACAAGCCGCCGCAGCCGCGCCGCAAGGCACACGCGGCCCAGGCGGCGGAGTAGGGCACGGCGCGGCGTTTCCCGTTTCCCCCATCGTCATGCCCCGCGCAGGCGGGGCATCCAGGGTCTGGGTCCCCCGGCCAAGCCGGGGGACGACGGCATTGAAGCGAAGCGCCGGCCTCCACAAACCAAAAGCCCCGCGGCTGAGGCGCGGGGCTTTCGGCTTTAAGGGTCGGGTGGGGCGGCGTCAGACCGCGCCCTTGACCCAGTCGTAGAGCTTCTGCTTCGGCATGGCGCCGACCTTCATGGCGGCGACTTGGCCGTTCTTGAACAGGATCAGCGTCGGGATGCCGCGCACGCCGTATTTCGCCGGCGTCGACTGGTTCTCGTCCACGTTGACCTTGGCGACCGTGACCGCGCCCGTCATCTCGTTGGCGAGGTCTTCGAGCGCCGGCGCGATCGCCTTGCACGGCCCGCACCACTCGGCCCAGAAGTCCACCAGGACCGGGCCATTGGCCTTCAATACCTTCTGATCGAATTCGGCGTCGCTGACGTGGACGATGCTCATGGGAGGCTCCTTGCGGTGAGATAACAAAATTTGGGGTGCCGGCGGGATGCGGTCAAGGCGCGAAGGCGTCGAGCACGGAATCCGTGAGCCAATGGACCGCCGGCCCGTCGGTGAAGACCAGGCCGCAGGCGATTCGGCGCCCAGGGAACGCCCGGCTCAGCACCGCGCGGTAGGCCGCGAGCTGGGCGGCATAGGCCGGCGGCACCTCGGCGGGCGACTCGGGGATGGTGGCCCCGGTCTTGTAGTCGAGCACGGTGATGCGCTCCGGCCCGATCGCCAGCCGGTCGACCCGGCCCGCGACCAGCGCGCCGTCGATCTCGGCCGAGAGCGGCACCTCGGCGAGGCTGTCCGGCCCGAGCAGGGGCGCGATCTCGGGGTCGGCGAGCACGCGGCGCACCCGCTCCGCGATGTCGGCCCGCTCCGCCTCGGGCAGGCCAAGCGAGGCGCGTGCCAGATAGCGCTCGATCGCGGCGTCGCGCGCCTCGGGCGCGATCTCGGGCATCAGTTCGAGCAGGCGGTGGATCAGCCGGCCGCGCCGCCGCGCCGAGCCGCCCTCGGGCCCGAGCGGCGAAAGCGGCCTGAGCTCGGCCTCGAAGCGGCCGGACGGCGCGAGCGCGCGGGCCGGCTTCGGCTCGGGCGGCGGGGGCGTGCGCGCCCAGGCCGGCAGCGGCGGCGCCTCGGCGGGTGCCGCGACCGCCGGGTCCGCCTTGTCGGGGTCTCTCGTCTGCGCGCTCGCGTGGCGCAGCGCCACGCCGCCGAGACCATCCGCAAGCGGCACCTGCTCGACCGGCGCGAGCCTGCCGAAGCCCTGCTCGATCAGCCGGTACCAGCAATCGTCCGAGGCCTTCTGCCGGCCGCGCGCGCCGCCGACATAGAGCCGGTCCTCGGCGCGGGTCAGCGCGACGTAGAGGAGGCGCCGGTACTCCTCGTCATCCGCCTGCTTGGCGGCGGCGTAGGCGGCCTCGCCGATGGCGTCGAGATTGGCGACGCGCGCCGGGAACAGCGGCAGCGCCGGCGCGCCCTGCCGGCCCTCGGTCCAGAGCAGGCCCGGGCGCGGGTTCGGCATCGACACGGTATCGGGCAGGATTACCACCGGCGCCTGCAGCCCCTTGGCGCCGTGCACCGTCATGACGCGCACCTCGTCGCGGCCCTGTTCGAGGTCGCGCTTGATCTCGCTCTGGCCGGTCTCGAGCCAATGCAGGAAGCCTTGCAGCGAGGGCGCGTGGTCGCGCTCATAGTCGAGCGCGAGTGAGAGGAACTCGTCGATCGCGTCATTCGCCTCCGGCCCGAGCCGTCGCAGCAGCCTGGCGCGGCCGCCCTCCGCGAGCAGGCCGGCGAACAGCTCGAAGGGCGGCAGATAATCGGCGCGCGCGAACAGGCGCGTGAGCGCGCCATGGGCTTCGGCGAAGGCCGCGTTCCCGTCGCGGCGTTCGGTCAACGCTTGCCAGAGCCGGCCCTCGCGCCGATAGGCGAGCGCGAAGAGCCGGTCGTCGTCGAAGCCGATCAGCGGGCTCTTGAGCACGCAGGCGAGATTCAAGTCGTCCTGCGGCAGGAGCGCCGCGCGGCCGAGCGCCATCAGGTCCATCACCGCGAGCTGCTCGGTGATCACCATGCGGTCGACGCCGGCGACCGGCACGCCGTGGCTCTTGAGCTGCGCGACCAGGTGCGGCACGAAGCCGGTGCGGTGGCGCACCAGCACCATGATGTCGCCGGGGCGCAGGCGGCGGCCGCGCGCCGGCAGGGTCGCTTCCTCGCGCTCGGCTGCATCGCGTGGCCGGAGCCAGCGCAGGATGCGATGCGCGATGCAATCCGCGAGCCGCGCCTCGGGGTCGTCCTCCGCCTCGTGTCTGAGCGGCACGTCGAACGGGTCGGGCGCCTCGGCATCTTCCGGCTCGATCATCGGCCACAGCTCGACCAGCCCGGCCTGCCCCTCGCGCACCAGGGTGTGGCGCAGCGGCTCGCCCTCGCGCGTCACGCCGGCGCGCGTTTCCTCCGGCGCGAACACGGCATCGGTGAGCGCGAGCACCGGCGCGGTCGAGCGGAACGAGCGCACCAGCGGCACGTCGTGGAAGTCGAGGCCGGCATCGCTCGCGCGCGCGATCAGCCGGTCGCGCTCGGCGAGCAGCGCTTTCAGGTCGGCGCCCTGGAAGCTGAAGATCGACTGCTTCTCGTCGCCGACCGCGAACACGGTGCGCGCCGCCTCGCGTGCGCCGAGCCCGGCGAAGAACTCGGCGGCGAGCGCCGCAATGACGCGCCATTGCGCCGGCGCCGTGTCCTGCGCCTCGTCGAGCAGGATGTGGTCGAGCCCGCCGTCGAGCTTGTAGAGCACCCAGGCGCCGGCGCCCTTCTCTTCCAAGAGCGCGCGCGCCTGCTCGATCTGGTCGTCGAAGTCGAGCGCGGCGCGGCCGGCCTTCTCCCGCGCATAGATCGCATCGAAGCGCGCCTCGACGCGCAGCACCGCCGCGGTGTTGGCGGCAAGCGCGGCGCTCCTGCGCCGTTCGATCACCGCCATCAAGCGCGACTGTTCGCGCGACAGGATTTCGTTCGTCTCGGGCGAGGCTTTGTCGACGGCCTTGGTGGTCAGGCGCTTCTGCGGTTCGAGCTTCTGCGTGAGGAACGCAGCGAGATAGTCGTCGAACCCGGCGGCGCGGCCTGCATGGTCGAGCGAAAGCCAATGCGCGATGCGCGCCGCGCGTTCGTTGTCCGTCGTGGTGCCGTGCCGGGCCAGCATCCCGGCGGCGTGTGTGAGGGCGCCGCGATCGAACGCACTTTCCGCCGCCGCGTCGAGCACGATGCGCGTCTCGTCGCTGCCCTCCGGCACGCCGAGCCGCTCGTGCAGCGCGCCGATCAGCCCGTCGATCCCGCCATGCGCGGTGCGCGCCGTGGCGAGCCGCGCGCGTTCCACCCTCAGGCTCCTGATCAGCTCGGAGAAGCGCGCCTCGTCATACGACGGGATCAGCCGTTCGAGCGCGCGTGCCGCGGGCCCGCCCGCCTGCGAGCCGGCCTCGGCGAACAGCCGCGTCTCGGCATCGGCGAGCAGCTCCCGCTGGCCCGGCTCGTCGAGCACGTCGAAATGCGGTGCGATGTCGGCCTCGATCGGGAAGCGGCGCAGCAGGGATTGGCAGAAGGCGTGGATGGTCATGATGCGCATGCCGCCCGGCACGTCGAGCACGCGGGCGAACAGCTCGCGGGCGCGGCGGCGCTCGGTCGAGTCGGGCTTGCGGTCGAGCAGTGCGGCGAGCCTGCCGTCGAGCGTCGCGTCGTCGGTGGTGGCGTAGAGCGCGAGCGTCCGGTTGATGCGCTGCGCCATCTCGGCGGCGGCGGCGCGGGTGAAGGTGAGGCAGAGGATGCGCGCCGGCGCGGCGCCGCCGACCATGAGCCGGATCACCCGCTCGGTCAGGAGCTGCGTCTTGCCGCTGCCGGCCGACGCCGAGACCCAGACCGAGGCCGCCGGGTCGAGCGCGCGGACACGTGGGTTGGACGATTGTTTCTTCGTCATGCTTCGTCCTCGGCCGTCCATTCGCCAATGCGGGCGAGGTGGGCGTAGTCCTGATAGGGCCGGATCAGCGAGGGGCGCGGCGAGGCGAGATAGGGCGTCGCCGGGTCGTCGAACCGGATGACGAAGTCGCGCAGCCGGGCGAGCATCTGGCGCGCTAGCGCGTCCGCATCGTCGGCGGCGAGGCGGATTTCGCCGGGCTCGCCGCCGCCGCTGAGCCGCCAGTATTCGAGCCGCGCGACCGGTGCCTCGGGCACCGCGTCGCCGAAGCCGCCGGCCTTGGCGATCGCGGCTTCGAGCGGTAATTGCGGGCTCGCGCCGCCCTCGACCGCTTTTTTGCTCGGCGTCACGCCGGTCTTGTAGTCGATGATGACGAGGTCGCCGTCGCCGTCCTGGTCGATGCGGTCGGCCGTGCAGCTCAGGGTGAACGGCGCGGCAGGCACGTCGATCACGAGCTCGCCTGAAACCTCGGTCGCGCGCGGCCGCGTGCCGGCCATGCGCCGCTCGCGCTCGACGCCGACGAACCAGGCGGCGATGCGCAGGAAGCGCGGCCACCAGAAGGTCATCACCGCCGGGCGATGGGCGAGCGGCGCGAAGCGTTCGCGCCCGAGCGCGACCAGCCGGTCGAGCGCATCGTCCGGTAGGGCGTCGCGATGCTCGCTCGCGAAGGCGTCGAGCACCTCGTGGATCAGCGAGCCGCGTTCGGCCGCGCTCGGGTCGGCGTCGAGTGCGTCGAGCGGGCGCAGCTTGAGGATATGGCGCGCGTAGATCGCGTAAGGATCGGCAAGCCAGGTCTCGACCGCGGTGACCGAGAGCTTGCGCGGCCGCGCCTCGAATGGCGGGCAGGGCCGCGGCGTCGGGCACGGCGTCACCGCGTCGGGCGTATCGAGCGCGGCTTGCCAGGCGCGCAAGTGAGGCGCCTCGATCTTCGCCGCATGGTCCTTGGCGACGAGGCCGAGCAGCGCGTCGAGCCGGGTCAGCCAGCGCGACGGCACGGTCGGCGTGGTGCCGGCGCGGCGCGAGCGCGTCAGCAGCACCTCGGGCGCCGCGCAGCATTGCGTGAAGTCGTGCGCGGCAAGGCCGAGCCGCCGCTCGGGCGGCGACAGGCCGATCGCCTCGCGCATCGGCCGGCTGAGCCACGGGTCGGGCTCGGGCTCGGGCGGCCAGCTCCCCTCGTTGAGGCCGCCGAGGATCATCAGGTCCGCGCTTTGCAACCGGGCTTCGAGCGGTCCCCAGATGAAGAGGCGCGCATGCCTGGGCCGCGCCGGGCGCACCATGGCGCCCGCCATCATCGCCTCGATCAGCGCCGGGTAGCTCGATGGCGTGATCTCGGGCGCGTCCGCGGCGGCTTCCGCGAGCTCGGCGACGAAGGCCGCGGCCCGCTCGCCGTCCTCGCCGGCCCAGAGCCGGCCCAGCCCGCGCTCCCGGTCGCTCGCCGCCAGCCACTCGGCGAAGCCGACATGGGCCGCGAGCAGCGCGCCGATCGTGGCCGTCTGCCTTGCCATCAGCGTGCCGAACGGCGCATAGGCGGCTTCGAGATCGGCGAGCCATGCTTCGAGCGTCGCGATGCGTTCCGCCGTCCGGTTGTTTCTCGCGTCGTCGAGCGCGGCGCGCAAGCCAGCGAAGCCCTCGGCCGGACGCGGCCCGCGCAGGCAGGTGCGCTCCAGCAATCGCGCGCGGCTGCGGAACAGCGCGGGCGGCAGGCCGCCGGCCGCGAGCGGGTGCTTGAGCAGCGCGAGCAGCGGCACCGGCGCCACGCCCTCGGTGGCGAGCGCGGCGCAGAGCCGCAGGAACGCGCCGGGCGGCGTCAGCACGAGCGGCCGGCCCGCCGAATCGTCCACCTCGATGCCGTAGCGCTCAAGCTGCATGGCGACGCGCCGGGCGAGCCCGCGCTCGGCGGTGACCAGCGCAGCGGTGCGGCCCGGCGTCTCCAGCGTCTCGCGCAGCTTGAGCGCGATGATGCCGGCTTCCTCCTCCTCGTTGGCGCATTCGACGCGGTGCAAGCCGTCGAGCGCGTCCGGCGCGATGGACGGCAATCTGCGCCAGGCATCGGTCGTCGTCGCCGGGCGCAGCGCCTGCGCGATCAGCGCCGTGCGCTTTGCAAGCGCGGGCTCGACCCGATGGCCGGCGACCAGATCGTCGATCGCGATGCGCGGCGCGCCGAGCTTCTCGGTGAGCTGCTTGAGGCCGTATTGCGGGTGCGACGGTTCGAGCGCGTCCCATGAATCATCGTCCAATGTGCGGTCGAGCCCGGGCAGTACCACCGCGCCTTTCGGCAGCCCTGCGATGGTGGCGATCAGCTCGGCGGTCGAGGGCAGGCTGCCGGTCGAGCCCGCGGCGATGACGGGATGCGGCGGCGGACTCTTCTTCCAGCGCGCGGCGAGGCGTTCGAGCGCGGCGTTGCGGCGCGCAACGTGGTCCATCAGGCCGAGGCTCGCGAGCGCCTTCGGCCATTCCCGCGTGATGATGGCGAGGAAGTCGAGCACCTCCTGCCAGTGCGCGGCGAAGCGCTCGGGCGCGAGGTCTGTCAGCTTCGCGGGGTCGACCCGCTCGCTCTGCAGCTCGTCGAGGAAGTGCGCCAGCGCGCGGGCGAGCCGCGCCGCCTCGTCGGCGCGCAGCGCATGATCCTTGCGCGCCGCGTGCCAGGCCACGACGAGGCGCATGAGCAGGAATTCGCGGGCGAGCGGCGAGACGGCGGGCGGCAGCTCCTCGGCATCGTCGAGGCCGGCGCCGTCGATGAACGCCTCGTCGTCGTCAAGATCGCCGAACGGGCGGATGCGCGGCAGGAGCGTGGCGCGCGCGCCGCTCCGGCGCACCAGCGCATCGCCGAGGGCGCGCGCGGCGCGCCGGGTCGGCACGAAGATCACAGCGCGGGCGAGCGCGAGCGGATCGTCGCTCGAAAGACTCAGCGGGCCGTCGCCGAGCAGCGCCGCCGCCAGCGTGTCGGCGAAGGGCAGCGCTGGCGGGATCGAATAGACCGCTTGCGTGCGCCGCTTCGCCTTCGCCGCGCTCATGGCGCGCCCCGCAATGCGCGTTCCGCCTCGCGCAGCGCGTCGGGCGTGCCGACATGGAGCCAGGCGCCATCATGCACGAGGCCGAACAGGCGCCGTTTCCTTTCCGCGATATCGTAGAGCAGGCGCAGCGAGAAGGCGCCGCCCGGCGCGTCGTCGAACAGCGCCGGGCTCAGGATCTGCGCGCCGGTGAAGACGAAGGGCGCAGACGCGGCGTCGCCCCGGCTGTGCAGCCGGCCATCCGGCGCGCGGGCATAGTCGCCCTTGCCCTCGAAGCCGATCGCTTCGCTCAAGGGCTGGAGCAGCAGCAGCGCGCCCATGCGCGCGGGGTCGAACGCCTCGGCGAGGCGCAGCAGCGCCGGCGTCGCGCCGTCGCGCAGGATCACGTCGCTGTTGAGCACGTAGAACGGTCCGTCGCCCAGGCGGTCGAGCGCGCGGGCGACGCCACCGCCGGTTTCGAGCAATGTCTCCTCGCGCGAGACGTGCAGCCGGAGTGACGGATGGGCCTTGCCGTAGGCGGCGACGAACGCCTCGATCGCGTCGGCGAGGTGATGCGCGTTGACCACGATCTCATCGACGCCTGCCGCCACGAGCAGGCCGAGCGCATAGTCGATGAGCGGTCTGCCGCCGACCGCGACGAGCGGCTTCGGCACGCGCTCGGTGATCGGCCGCAGGCGGACGCCCTTGCCCGCGGCCAGCACCATGGCGCGCCGCGGCGCGATCATGCGGCGCGCTCGCGCATCGCCGGCGGCACCGCGCGGGCGAACCATGCGGCGACCGGCGCGAGCGCGGGATGGGCGAGGTCGCGCTCGACCAGCCCCCAGACGCGCGGCAGATAGTCCAGATAGCGCGCCTTGCCGTCGCGCACCGCGAGGCGCGAGAAGACGCCGAGGATGCGCACATTGCGCTGCGCACCCGTCACGGCATAAGCAGCGCGGAACGTTGCCTCGTCGAGATTGGGCGAGGCGGCGAGGTAGCGGCGGATCATGCGCTCGGCGAGCGCAGGCGGCACGTCTCGCCGCGCGTCCTCCAGCAGCGAGACGATGTCATAGGTCAAGGGCGCGAGGCTCGCGTCCTGGAAGTCGAGCAGGCCGACACGGCGGAGCCCGTTCGGATCGCCTGGGTCGGCCGCGCGCCCGGGCAGCCAGATCAGGTTGTCGGCGTGATAGTCGCGCAGCGCGAGCGCCTCGGGCACGCGCCCGGCAAGCGGCAGCACCTCGCGCCAGGCCGTACGGAACGCCGCGCGCTCCCGCTCATCGGCGTGGCTGCCGAAACGGCGCGGCAAATACCAGTCGAGGAACAGCTCGGCGTTGGCGAGCCGCTTCGGCTCGTCATAGCGGTCGATGCCTTGCGGCGGCGGCCGGCGGTGCAGGTCGACCAGGAGGTCGATCGCGGCGGCGTAGAGCACCGCTTCCAGGCTCTCGTCATGCACCGTGGCGAGCAGGCGGGTATAGAGACCGTCGCCGAGGTCTTCGAGCAGCACGAGGCCGGCCGCTTCGTCAGCCGCGAGCACGCGGGGCGCGCTGTAGCCGAGCCCGCTCAAATGCCGCGCGATGGCGAGCCAGGGCCGCACGTTCTCCTGCGGCGGCGGCGCGTCCATCAGCACCGCGCATTCCTTCCCGCGGCTCAGGCGATCGTAGCGGCGGAACGAGGCGTCGCCGGCAAGCGGCGCGCGCGATGCCTCGCCCCAGCCGCTCGCCGCGAGGAAGTGCGCGATGGCATCGCCGCGCTCGCTCACGCCGCTTCCTCCCGCAGGGTGCGCAGCAGCGCGGCGGCACGCGCGCCGTGAGCGACGAGGCGGGCATGCCGCGCGTCCGGGTCGTCTCCCGGTTCGAGCCGCACCACGAGCCGGTCGCCCGGCACGGCGGGCCCGAGCCGCTCCGGCCATTCGATCAGCGCGACGCCTTCCGAGAGCGCCTCGTCGAGCCCGAGCTCGTCCGCCTCCTCGGGTCTTGCGATCCGATAGAGGTCGAAGTGCCAAATCGTGAACCTGCCGGCGTCATAGCTCTGCACCAGCGTGAAGGTCGGGCTCGGCACCTCGGCCGCGCCGGTCAGCGCCCTGATGAAGCCGCGGGCGAACGACGTCTTGCCCGCGCCGAGCGGGCCTTCGAGCGCGATCACGTCGCCGGGCTCGGCGTGGCGGGCGAGGCGGGCGGCGAGCCGTTCGGTCGCGGCGAGGTCGGCGAGCACGAGATCGAGCCTCGCCTCGCCCTGCCCCGCCTCATCGGGCCGCCCGGCCGTCATCGGCCGAAGGGCGAGACGGCCTCGACATCCTTGGGCGGCTCGAGCGGCAGGATGCAGGTCACGGTGGTGCCGACGTCGGGCTGCGATTCGAGGGTGAGCTCGCCGCCATGCAGCTCGACGAAATAGCGCACCAGGGAAAGCCCGAGCCCGGCGCCGGATTGGCGCGCCAGCGGCTGGAGGCCGCGATGGAACTTGTCGAACACGCTCTTCTGCTCGTCGCGCTCGATGCCGACGCCGGTATCGGCGACCCAGATGGTCAGCGTCTTCTCGTGGCGCCGCGCGCCGAGCGCGACGCGGCCGCCCTCCGGCGTGAACTTGAGCGCGTTGCTCAGGAGGTTGAACAGCACCTGCTTGAGCCGGCGTTCGTCGGCGTCGATCCGGCCGATCGATTGCGGGCAGTCGAGCACCAGGTCGAGGCGCTGCTTGCGCGCGCTTTCCTGCACCAGGTTGAGCATGCTGACCAGTATGCCATGCACGTCGACCGATTCGATCTCGAGCGAGATCAGCCCGGCCTCGATGGTGGCGAGGTCGAGGATGTCGTTGATCAGCGAGAGGAGCTGCTGGGAGGATTCGAGCACGCCCTTGGCGTATTCGAGCTGGCGCTCGTTGAGCGGCCCGAAATACTGGTTGACCAGGATCTCGGTGAAGCCGATCACCGTGTTGAGCGGCGTGCGCAGCTCGTAGGAGACGTTGGCGACGAACTCGGATTTCAGCCGGTCCGCGGTCTCCAGCGCCTCGGTGCGGTCGCGCAGCGCGCGCTCAACCTGGAAGCTGTCGCTGATGTCGAGATAGGTGAGCAGCGTCGCGCCGTCGGGCAGCGGCACGTAGGCGCAATCGAGCACGGTGCCGTCGCGCCTGACCACGCGCTGGGTCGAGCGCGCGCGTTCCGAGATGCGAGCGATGAACTCGCGCCGGAACGGCTCGAAATCGGCCGGCTCGAAGCGGTCGCGCACCAGGTCGAGGATGTCGTTGACGTGCGGCTCCGCATCGAGGTGCTTGGGGTCGAGGCCCCAGATCGTGGCGTAGCCGGGGTTCGACAGCTTGAGCCGGCCGTCGGCGCCGAACACGGCGACCGCTTCGTAGAGGTTGTCGAGCGTCGCGCGCTGCACCGCGGCGAGCGTCGAGTGCGAGCGTTCGAGCGCGAAGCGGTCGGTGACGTCCTGGATGATGAAGAGCAGGCCGCCGAACGGATGCGGCGTCACGATCTGGCGCAGCGCCGAGCCGTCCGGCAGGTGGAGCAGCTCCTCCATCGGCTCGGTGACGGTGGTGAAGAGGCGCTGCAATCGCTCCTTGTAAGCGCGCCAGTCGGCCTGCTCGGGCAGCCGGCGGGCTTCGCGCATCGCATCGATCACCTCGCTCAGCGTCGGCTCGGTGCGCAGGAACATCTCGTCGAGGCCGAACAGCTTGTTGAACTCGGCGTTGAAGAAGTTGAGCCGCATGTTCGCGCCGTAGATCGCGATCGCGGCGGAGAGCGATTCGAGCACCTCGGCATGGGCGGAGATGTGGCGCCGGAGCGTCGCCTCGGCTTCCTCGAGGTCGGTCACGTCGCGCGCCCAGCCGACCGTCCCGCCGCCTTCGAGCGGCCGCTCGGTGATCTCGAGCAGGCGGCGCTCGCCGTGGACCACGACGTGATAGCGCACCGTGGTCGCCTGCCTCTCGGCGATGGCGCGCCGCGCCAGCGCATAGGCATCGGCGCCCGGCAGCGTCGAGATCAGCTCGATGCCGGGCGCCTTCAAGACGTCTTCCACCCTGGCCTCGACCGCCTTGGCATAGGCCTGGTTGCACCAGATGAGCCCGAGCTTGGCGTCGCGCCGCCAGATCGGCACCAGGACCGCATCGCCGACCGCCTGGAAGTGGTACAGCGCGGCATGGCTCGTGGCGAGCTCGGCCTCGAGCTGGCTGACGGTCCTGACGCGCTCGGTCGCATCCTGCAGCGTCAGGCAGATGCTGTCGTCGTCAGCCGTCGCGATCGCGTCGAAGCGCCTGGCGCCGTCGGCGCTCCGGCAGGTCTTGCGGAACCGCTCGCCCGGCTGCAGGCCCGCCACGCTGTCACGCAGTACGGCGAAATCCTCGGCCTCGAACTGGCCGGCGAGGTCATCGAGCCTCCGCACGGTGAGGCCGCTGAACGGCGCGTCGCGGTCGCGTGGCGTGGTGACAAGCTGCGCCTCGGGCTGGCTGCGCCGCCAGAACAGCAGCAGCGCCGGCACGTGGGAGAGCGCCTCGCGGAAGATCGCCGAATCATGGCCGAGCTGCGCGATCTCGGCCTGGTAGGCGGCGCGCTGCCGCGCCACCCGGCGGAAGGCGCCGATGCAGAGCAGGATGGCCGCTGCGCCGACCAGCGCCACCGCGCCGAAGCCGGCGGCCAGCCATTGCTCGGCCTCCCAGGCGGCAAATGCGCTGCGGCTGCCCAGGCTGAGCCATGCCGCCAATGCCGCCGCCGCAAGCCTGCCCAATCGCGCCATCCGATTGCGGATTTCGGGTGAGACCGCCTGCGATGGTACCACCCTGCCGCGGCCGGGCAAGCCGGCGATACCGCTAGGGCACGATCCGATCAGGTCGCTCCGACCTGATCGGTGAATCGTGCTCAAGCGATCCTGCCTAGTAGCGATAGTGGTCCGGCTTGAACGGGCCCTTGTCCGGCACGCCGATATACTTGGCCTGGGCCGGGCTGAGCTTGGTCAGGGCGGCGCCGAGCTTGGCGAGATGGAGCGACGCGACCTTCTCGTCGAGGTGCTTGGGCAGGATGTAGACCTCGTTCTTGTAGCGCCCCGGATTACTCCACAGCTCGATCTGCGCCAGCGTCTGGTTGCTGAACGACGCGCTCATCACGAAGCTCGGATGGCCGGTGGCGTTGCCGAGGTTCACGAGGCGGCCCTCCGAGAGCAGGATGATGCGCTTGCCGTCCGGGAACTCGATCTCGTCGACCTGCGGCTTGACGTTGTGCCATTTGAAGTTGCGCAGGCCCGTGACCTGTATCTCGGAATCGAAATGGCCGATGTTGCTGACGATGGCGCGGTGCTTCATCTTGCGCATGTGCTCGACGGTGATGACGTCGATGTTGCCGGTCGCGGTGACGAAGATGTCGCCCTCCGCCGCCGCGTCGTCCATCGTCTTCACCGCATAGCCTTCCATGGCGGCCTGCAGCGCGCAGATCGGGTCGATCTCGGTGACGATGACGCGGCAGCCGGCGTTCCGGAGCGAGGCCGCCGAGCCCTTGCCGACATCGCCGAAGCCCGCGACCACCGCGACCTTGCCGGCCATCATCACGTCGGTGCCGCGCCGGATGCCGTCCACCAGGCTCTCGCGGCAGCCATAGATGTTGTCGAACTTCGACTTGGTCACCGAGTCGTTGACATTGATCGCCGGGAAGGCGAGGCGGCCCTCCTTCTGCATCTGGTAGAGGCGGTGCACGCCGGTGGTGGTCTCCTCGGTGACGCCGCGAATCTGCTTGAGCAGCGTGCCGTACCAGCCGGGCTTCGATTTGAGCCGCTCCTTGATCGCGGCGAACAGCACCTCCTCTTCCTCATGCTGCGGCTTGGCGATCAGCTTGTCGTCCTTCTCGGCCTGCGCGCCGAGGTGGACGAGCAGCGTGGCGTCGCCGCCGTCGTCGAGGATCATGTTGGGCGTGCCGCCGTCGCCCCACTCGAAGATGCGATGGGTGTATTCCCAGTATTCCTTGAGGCTCTCGCCCTTGTGGGCGAACACCGGGATGCCGGTCGCGGCGATCGCGGCGGCGGCGTGGTCCTGCGTCGAGAACACGTTGCACGAGGCCCAGCGGATGTCGGCGCCGAGCGCCTTCAGCGTCTCGATCAGGACGGCGGTCTGGATCGTCATGTGCAGCGAGCCGGCGATGCGCGCGCCCTTGAGCGGCGCCTTGCTCCCATATTCCTCGCGCAGCGCCATGAGGCCCGGCATCTCGGTCTCGGCCATGTCGATCTCGCTGCGGCCCCATTTGGCGAGCGAGAGGTCGGCGACCTTGTAATCGTTCTGCTGCGGCATCGAAAAGCTCCGGTTTTTGGGCAGGCGGGGGTTGTAACAGCCGTCCGCCGGGCTGACAACCGCACCCGGCGGCCGGCCTGCGGCGGGTTCAGCTCAGGGCGTTGAAATCGTCGAGCAGGGCGGCGATCACGCCGGGGTCGGACTGCTGCATGATCTGCTCGGCGCGCCGTTCGGCCTCGGCAAGGTCGATGTCGAGGATGCGCTGCTTGACTCGCGGCAGGCTGGGCGCGGCCATCGAGAGGTCGCGCAAGCCGAGGCCGAGCAAGAGCGTCGTGTAGCGCGGGTTGCCTGCCATCTCGCCGCACAGGTTGACCGGGATGCGGGCGCGCCGGGCGGCGGCGGTGGCGAACTGGATCAGCCGCAGCACGGCCGGGTGCAGCGGATCGTAGAGGTGCGCGACCTGCTCGTCGCCGCGGTCGATCGCGAGCGTGTACATGGTCAGGTCGTTGGTGCCGAGCGAGAAGAAGTCGGAGACCTGGGCGAGCGCGTCGGCGGCGAGCGCGGCGCCCGGCGTCTCGATCATCACGCCGATCGGCGGCAGCGGCTCGCTGAACGGCACGCGGGCGCGGGCGAGCCGCCGCGCCACTGCCTGGACCGCCTCGCGCACCGCCTTGACCTCGGCGGCCGTCGTGATCATCGGCAGGAGGATGCGCACCGGGCCGTGCGCGCTGGCGCGCAGCATGGCGCCGAGCTGGGCGTCGAGCAGCGCGCGCACCTTGAGCGAGAGCCGGATCGCGCGCAGGCCGAGCGCCGGGTTGACGCTCGGGCTGATATGGTCGCCGACCGAATAGGCGAGCTTGTCCGAGCCGAGGTCGAGGGTGCGCACCGTCACCGGATGGCCGCCCATGCCTTCGACGATGGTGCGCAAGGTCCGGTACTGCTCCTCCTCGCCGGGTGGCCGGTCGCGGTTCATGTAGAGGAACTCGCTGCGCAGGAGGCCGATGCCCTCCGCGCCCGCGGCGTGCGCGAGCGGCAGCTCGGTCGGCAGTTCGAGGTTGCATTGGAGCCCGATGCGGCCGCCGTCGCGGGTCACCGCGGCGATGCCCTTGAGCCGTTCGAGCTGGCGCTGGCGGCGCTGCTCGGCCTCGCGCCTTCGCTCGTAGCGGCCGACCGTCTCGGGCGTCGGGTTGATCACGATGCGGCCGCGCGTGCCGTCGACGATGACGAGGTCGCCCGAGCGCACCGCGGTGATCAGGTTGGGCACGCCGAGCACCGCGGGCAGCCCGAGCGAGCGCGCCATGATCGCGGTGTGGCCCTCGGCGCCGCCGAGCGCGGAGCCGAAGCCGCCGACCCGCGCCGGGTCCATCAGCGCGGTGTCGGCCGGCGTGATCTCTTCCGCGATGATGATCGCGCCCTGCGGCAGCGAGGAGAACGCCTGATAGGGCACGCGCGAGAGGTTGCGGATGATGCGCGAGCCGACCTCGCGCACGTCGTCGATGCGGCTCGCCAAGTAGCGGTCACTGACCTCGGCGAAGGCCTGGCCGATCTCGACCAGCTCGGCCTGCACCGCGGCCTCGGCGTTGACGCTCTGGCTGCGGATGCGCTCGGCCACGCCGCGCACCAGGCGCGAGCCCTTGAGCATCTGGAGATGGGCGTCGAGCAGGTAGCTGAGCTCCTCGGCCGCGGCGCCGGGCAGCGCGCCCGCCTTGCCGCGCAGCTTCCTGAGCTGCTTGGCGGAGAGCGCGACCGCGTCCTCGAAGCGCTTGACCTCGGGCTCGACCTCGTGCGCGGCGAGGCCGTATTCGGGCACGTCGATCAGGCCGCGCTCGATGACGTGCGCCGGGCCGATCGCAACGCCGGTCGAGACGCCGAGGCCATCGAAGCGGACCTCGAGGGCGTCGTTGCCCTCCTCGGTATCGTCCTCGTAGGCTTCCACCACCGCCCGCTCAGTCCTCGTCGAAGCCGCGCTCGACCAGCGCCGAGAGCGCGACCAGCGCAGCCCGCGCCTCGGCGCCCTTGGTCTCGATCTCGATGTCCTGCCCTGGCGCCGCCGCCAGCATCATCAGCCCGAGGATCGACGAGCCCGAGACGCTGGTGCCGAGCCGCGTCACCGTGACCTCGGCGTTGAAGCCGGAGGCGACCTGGACGAAGCGGGCGGCGGCGCGCGCGTGCAGGCCGAGCCGGTTCGAGATCGTCACGGTGCGGCGCTGCGCGTCGGCGCGGCTGCCGCCGGGCTCGTCGGCGATCTTGTTCATGCGCCGTCCCCGTTCAAGAGGCTGCTCGCGACGTTGATGTATTTGCGCCCGGATTCCTGCGCGCTCAAGGCCGCCTGCTTGAGGCTCTCCTCTTTCCGCACCGAGGCGAGCTTGATCAGCATCGGCAGGTTCATGCCGGCGATCACCTCGACCTTGGCCTTGTCCATCACCGAGATCGCGAGGTTGGAGGGCGTGCCGCCGAACATGTCGGTGAGCAGGATCACGCCGTCGCCGTCATCGACCGCGGCGACTGCTTCCAGGATGTCCTTGCGGCGCTGCTCCATGTCGTCGTTCGGGCCGATGCAGACAGCGCGCGTGCGCTCCTGCGCGCCGACCACGTGCTCGGTCGCGGCGATGAATTCCTCGGCCAAGCGGCCATGCGTAACCAGAACGAGACCAATCATGTTGTCTTCCGCTTGGAGGGGAACCGGACGAGGCCGGGTCAATCGCGGCTCGGCGCCGTCCGCTCGACGTCGCGGTGGCGCAGCCCGACGCGCCACCCGGCCACCTTGAGGGCCTCCGCGAGTCGCGCGGCGACGAACACCGAACGGTGACGCCCGCCCGTGCAGCCGATGGCGATCGTCAGGTACGATTTGCCTTCGCGCTCATAGGCGGGGAGGAGGGAGGCCAGCATGGAACTGAGCGTAGCAAAAAACGGCGCGAAGGCGGAGTCCCGCTCGATGAAGGCGGCGACCGGCGCATCGAGGCCGGTGCCCGGCCGCAAGTCCGGCTCGTAGTGCGGGTTGCTCAGGAAACGAACGTCGAACACGAGATCGGCTTCCGGCGGCAGGCCATGGCGATAGCCGAACGAGACGATCTCGACGCCGAGGCCGGCCGCGCTCGACAGCGCGAAATGGCCGGCGAGCAGGCGCCTGAAATCGGGCAGCGAGAGGCCCGAGGTATCGACCACCAGATCGGCCTGGTTGCGCGCCCAGGCGAGCCGCTCGCGCTCGAGCCGGATGCCGTCGCTCACCGGGCGGTCGTCGGCCATCGGGTGGCGCCGCCGCGTCTCGGTGAAGCGCCGGCGCAGCACCTCGTCGCCGCTGTCGAGGAAGAGCAGCGTGACGTCGAGATCGTCGCGTTCGAGCAGCGGCGCAAAATAGCGCTCGAAATGCTCGACGTCGAAGGCGCGCGTCCTGACATCGGCGCAGATCGCGAGCGGGCGGTCCTGGCCGGCCTCCTCCTCGACGCCGCGCACCAGGCCGCCGATCAGCGTGACCGGCAGGTTGTCGACCACCTCGTAGCCGAGGTCTTCGAGCGCCTTGAGCGCGGTCGATTTGCCGGCGCCCGACATGCCGGTGACCAGCACGACGCGCCGCCGCGCCGCCGCGCCGGCCCTGCGGCCGCCCTCCGGCTCAGGCCGGGCGCCGCTCAAGGCCGCCGCCGACCAGCGAATCGGTGCGCCGCCGCTCGCCGCGGACGATCTGGGCGGCGAGCCTGAGCTTGGCCACCGCCGAGCTCTCGAAGGCCGGCAGGCGCAGCGCGAACAGCTCGACCCCCTGGATGCGCTCCGCGAAGCGGCCGGGCAGGCGCTCGGCCTCGGCCGGCGGCACCAGGTCGACCAGGAGCTCGACCGTCACCCCGCTCCTGTGCGGCAGCTCGACCACGCCGAGGCCGCGCACCTCGATGAGCCCGCCGAGCGGCTCGGGCGCGCGGGCGACCAGGCGGTTCTCGCGCGCCTCCAGCAGCACCTGGTCGTCCGCCACCAGCTCGCCGCCGGCCTCGATCAGGCGCAGCGCGAGGTCGGACTTGCCGGCCCCCGACGGCCCGCGCAGCAGCATGCCGATGCCCTCGAAGGCGACGCAACTGCCGTGGATTTGGAATGTCATCGGCCCAGAAACTCGCCCCGAGCCGCCGCCGAGTCAACGGCGCTGGGGATGTTTGGGCGGCGGGCGCGTTATGCAACCGCACTCTCACTTTTCGACGGCCGGGCACCCTGATCGCCAGCCCGCCGTTTCACCCTTGAATCGGATACGATCTAGTCATATGACTAGTCTTAAGCTCAAGAAGCGAGGATGCGGATGCGCAAGTGGCAGGTTCAGGATGCGAAGGCACGATTCAGCGAGCTTCTTGAAGCGAGCCTGAGCGAAGGACCGCAGGTCGTCACCAAGCGCGGCGTCGAAGCGGCCGTACTCGTCCCCATCCGGGAGTGGCGCCGCCTGCAGCGGTCCGCCCGTCCGACGCTCAAGGAGCTTCTCCTAGCCGAAGCGCCGCGTGCCGAGATTCCCGTGCCGCCGCGCGGCAGGCTGCGTCGCCGCCCGCCTGCGCCGCTCGGCTGAACGCATGTATCTTCTCGATACCAATGTCATCTCCGAATTGCGCAGACCCAAACCGCATGGCGGCGTGGTCGCGTGGCTGGAGAGCGTTCCCGACGAGCATCTTCACATTTCGGCGGTAACCCTCGGCGAGCTCCAGGCCGGCGTTGAGGCCACGCGCGAGCAGGACCGGACCAAGGCGGAAGAAATCGAAGGATGGCTTGAGCTAATCGCGGGGACGTTGAACGTGCTGCCGATGGACGGCAGCGCCTTCCGCATCTGGGCGCGACTCATGTACCGCCGGTCCGACGAACTGATCGAGGATGCGATGATCGCGGCGACCGCGATCCTTCACAACCTGACTGTGGTCACGCGCAATGTGCGCGACTTCGAGTTGCTGGGCGTGGCGACGGTGAATCCGTTTGCGTCGCGCCCGGAAGGCCGGTGAGAGGCTCCGCCCGGCTCAGGCGGCGGAGCGGGCAGGCGGCTCGATCAGGAGCGCGAAGATCGCCTCGGCGCGGTCGGAGCCGCGCAGGCGCACGACCACCTCCTCGGTGCGCAGCAGGCGGGCGATGCTGGAGAGCGCCTTCAGATGGTCCGCACCCGCGCCGGTCGGCGCGAGCAGCATGAAGACGAGGTCGACCGGCTGGCCGTCCACCGCGTCGAAATCGACCGGCTGTTCGAGCCGGGCGAACACCGCGACCAGGCGGTCGAGCCCGGCCAGGCGGGCATGCGGGATCGCGATGCCCTTGCCGCTGCCGGTCGAGCCGAGCCGCTCGCGCTCGAGCAGGGCATCGAAGATGGTGCGCTCGTGCAGGCCGGTCAGCTCGGCCGCGCGCGCCGCCAGCTCCTGCAGCAGGTGCTTCTTGCTGGTCGTCCGCAGCCGCGGAATCACGCCGCGCAAATCGAGAATGTCCCGAATCTCCATCGGTTCTCCGTGTCAGTCAGATGGCGGCCGGCGGAGCCTAGCTCTCCGCCCCGGGGTGCTCACTCTTGCGGTGGTCGCGCAGCCGCCTCTTGTGGCGGCGCAACCGCTTTTCGAGCCGTTCGGCGGCGAGGTCGAAGCTCATGACCGCCTGGTCGGCCTCGCCGTGGCTCTGGTGGCTGATCCCGGTGCCGACGTGGATCGTGATGTCGGTGTCGATCTTGTGGTTCTCACGGGTGAACACGACATGGGCCTCGATGGCGTCCGAGAAGTATTTCCTGATGGCGCTGTCCAGTCGCTTGCGGACATGGCCCTCGAGGGCGTCACCGACCTCGATGTGCCTGCCAGTCACCGAAACCTGCATGCCTCTTTGGTCCTTCGCGCGCGCCGCGCCGCCCTGCCGTCAAATGTGGGAGCGTAACCCCGGGGCGAAAAGGCGGCGCACCATAGGACTGAGGTTTCGGCAAGTCAACCCGGCCCGATGAGGGCCGCGCCGGATCCCAAATTAATTAATATAAATCAGATAGTTATCTCGATTTCGCGGAGCCCGGAACGCTTCAGGCGGCGGCGTTCGACCGAGGACGGGATGCGCAGCGATTCACGGTATTTAGCCACCGTGCGGCGTGCGATCGCGATGCCGGAGCGGCTGAGCGAGGCGGCGATATGGTCGTCCGAGAGGATGCGGTCGGGCGATTCGGCGTCGATCATGGCCTTGATGCGGTGACGCACCGCCTCGGCGGCATGGGCGTCGCCGCCCGCGTTGCTCTGGAGCGCCGAGGTGAAGAAGAACTTGAGCTCGAACACGCCGCGCGGGCAGGCCAGGTACTTGTTGGCGACCACCCGGCTCACCGTGCTTTCGTGCACCTCGGCGATCGCCGCGATGTCGCGCAAGGTCATCGGGCGCATGTCGCGCACGCCGTTGGCGAAGAAGCCGGATTGCAGGCCGACCATCGTCTGGGCCACGTTCATGATGGTGCGCGAGCGCTGCACCAGCGAGCGGACCAGCCAGTTCGCCGACTGCATCTGCTGGGTCAGGAACTGGTGCTCGGCCGGCGAGCGGACGCCCTTGGTGAGCAGCGAGAAATAGGCGGTGTTGACGATCACCCGCGGCATGGTGTCGGGGTTGAGCTCGACCAGCCAGGCGCCCTCGGGGCCGGGGCGGATGAAGATGTCCGGTACCACGGTCGGCGCCGCCTCGATGCCGAACTCGCGGCCGGGCTTCGGCTCGAGCCGCCTGATCTCGGCGATCATGTCGGCGAGATCTTCGTGCGAGATGCCGCAGCGCGCGCGCAAAGCGTCGAAGTCGCGTGCCGCGAGCAGGTCGAGATTGTCGAGGAACGCACTCATCAGCGGGTCGAGGCGGTTCTTCTCGGCGAGCTGGAGCGCGAGGCACTCCTTGAGCGAGCGGGCGAACACGCCGGTCGGCTCGAAGCGCTGCAGGATGGCGAGCGCGCGGTCGATGCGCGCCGGCTCGCAGCCGAGCTGCACGGCGACATGGTCGAGCGATTCGGGCAGGTAGCCCGATTCGTCGATCAGCTCGATCAGCCGGCTGCCGATCAGGAGGTCGGTCGGGTCGGTGCAGGCGACGCGGAGCTGCGAGAGCAGGTGCTCGCGCAGCGTCGGCCCGCCCGAGGCGGTCTGCTCGATGCGGTCGAGCTCCTCGTCGCCCACCGGGGCGCCGGCGCGTGCCCAGTGGCCGAGATCGCCCGGCGCGCTGTCCGCCTCCCACATGGCCTCGGGCGCGAGGTCGAGGCCGGCCGCCTCGGGGCCGCTTGCTTCGAGCCGGTTGATCGCCTCGTCGGTCGCGAAGCCAGCATCGGCCGCCTCCTCGCCCGCCTCGCCCTCACCCTCGGTGGCCGCCTCGCCCTCGTCGCGCTCGAGCAGCGGGTTGCTTTCGAGCTGCTCCTCGACGAAGGCCTGGAGCTCCTGCGCGCCGAGCTGCAGCAGCTTGATCGACTGCTGGAGCTGCGGCGTCATGACGAGCGCCTGGCCCTGGCGGAGGACGAGTTGGGGTTTGACGGTGGCCATCGGGGTTCGCGCCGGAGCTAGAGCCGGAACCGCTCGCCGAGATAGACGCGGCGCACCTCTTCGTGCGCGACGATGTCGTCGGGCGCGCCTTCCATCAAGACGGCGCCTTCGTGCAGGATGTAGGCGCGGTCCACGATGTCGAGCGTCTCGCGCACGTTATGGTCGGTGATCAGGACGCCGATGCCGCGGTCCTTCAGATGGGAGATCAGCTCGCGGATTTCGCCGACCGCGATCGGGTCGATGCCGGCGAGCGGCTCGTCGAGCAGCATGAAGCTCGGCCGGCTGGCGAGCGCGCGGGCGATCTCGACGCGGCGCCGCTCGCCGCCCGAGAGGGCGAGCGCCGGCGTGTTGCGCAAATGGCTGATCGAGAATTCGGCGAGCAGCTCGTCGAGCAGCGCCTCGCGCTTCTCGCGCGCCGATTCCGAGACCTCGAGCACGGCGCGGATGTTGTTCTCCACCGTCATGCCCCGAAAGATCGACGCCTCCTGCGGCAGATAGCCGACGCCGAGCCGCGCGCGCCTGTACATGGGTAGCTCGGTGATGTCATGCCCGTCCAAGAACACCTGCCCGTAGTCGGGTGCGATCAGCCCCGTGATCAGGTAGAAGGTGGTCGTCTTGCCGGCGCCGTTCGGCCCGAGCAGGCCGACCGCCTCGCCGCGCTGCACCGCGACGCTGACCTCGCGCAGAACCGGGCGCTTGTGGAAGCGCTTGCCGATCTTGTCGGCGATCAGCCCCGAGTTCGACGCGACCAGGCGCGGCGCCTGGTAGGTTTGCACCCGGGGATCGTCCGGTTCGCCGCGCTGTCCGCCGCCGCGACCTTCGCTCTTACCCGATGTCATGGCCAGAACTACACCTCATGCGGTTAATTTTTCTTCTGCGCGCTGGCATCCTTTTTGTCCGGCACGAACAGGCCGCGCACGCGGCCGCCGCCGTCGCTGCTCGCGACCTTGCTCTCGCCGGTCGCGAGGTTCATCTCGAGCCGCTCGCCGCGCACCACGTTCTCGCCCTGGGTGAGCACCACGCCGCCGACCAGGTCGATGCGCGAGCGGTCGACGTCGTAGATGCCGCGCGCGCCCTCCGCGGTCTCCTTGGGCGAGGAGACGAACACGTTGCCCTCGGCCTCGATCTTGGAGATGCCCGGCTGGTCGGGGTTCTCCTTGTTCTCGCGGTAGTGGACGATCAGGGTGTCGGCGCGCAGCCGCATGTCGTCCTGCAGCGCATCGACATTGCCGCGGAAGATGGCGAGCTGCTCCTTCTGCTTGACCTCGAGCGTGTCGGCCACGATCTCGATCGGCGCGCTCGAATCGGTGCGGGTGCCGATGAACGGCGCCGACGAGCCCGTCTCCTGCGCCAGGGCAGGCGGCGCGGCCAGGGCGAGGACGGCGAGCAGCGCTGCGGCGAGCGGCGCGCGGCGTCCGGTGCGGCCCGCCGGCATCAGCGCACCCCCGCTTCGTTTGCGCCTTTCGGGAAGACGGTCACCTTGACGTTGCCGAACAGGAAGAGGTTGTCGCCGCGCTCGGTGACGCGGAAGGCATCGCCCTCGATCAGCCCGAGCGGCCCTTGGCCCGCGACCGGCCGGTCGCCGTCCGCCGTGCCGGCGGCGATCTCGATGTGCGCGCTTTCGGTATGCAGCTCGTGCCCCTCATCGGAGAACAGCGTGACGTCGCCGGCGAGGTCTAGCGTCGAGGCGTCGCGGTCGTAGAGCCCTTCGTTCGCGGTCATGGCGAGCCAGGAGCCGTCCTTGACGAACATGTCGGCGGCAAGCGTCTTCAAGCTCACGAGCGTCGTATCGACGGCATTCGGCACCGCCTCGACCGCCGTCACGGTATAGGGCTGCCCCTTGTCGTCGGTGCCGATATAGCGCGCGTTGAGCATCTTGAGGCTGCCGTCCTCCTGGACGCTGGTGCTGTAGGTGACCCGGAAGCCGTCCTCGCGGCCGGAGACCAGCGGCCACACCACGATGAGCCCGAGCAGCAGCACCGCGCTGAGCGGCAGCGCGTAGCGCATGACGCCGACGAACGCGCTGTAGCGGCCGGTGCGCGCCGCGGGCGCGGCGGCGCGCCCGGCGATGAAGCCGGCGAGGCGCTCCGGCGCGCTGCCCGCGTCGTCCGGCGTCTCGCGCCTGCCGAAGGATTCGCTCGAGCTGCTCACGCGATCCCCGCCCGCAGGCAATCGTGGATGTGCAGGATGCCGACCGGGCGGCCGTCCTCGACCACGAAGAGGCTGGTGATCTTGCGCTCGTTCATCACGCTGAGCGCTTCCGCCGCGAAGGTCGAGGCGGGCACGGTGTGCGGCTTGGCGGTCATCACCGCGGCCACGCTCTGGCCGAGCAGCCCGTCGCCCATGTGCCGCCTGAGGTCGCCGTCGGTGATGATGCCGATCAGGCGGCCCTTGTCGTCGAGCGCGCCGACGCAGCCGAAGCCCTTGCCGGTCATGCGGATCAGGGCGTCCGGCATGAGCGCGGCGGCGGCGATGGTGGGCATGGCATCGCCCGTGTGCATGATGTCGGCGACGCGGAGCAGGCGCCTGCCGAGCTTGCCGCCGGGGTGGAAGACCTGGAAGTCCTCCGCCGAGAAGCCTTTGCGCTCCAAGAGCGCGACCGCGAGCGCGTCGCCGAGCGCGAGCATCATGGTGGTCGAGGTGGTCGGCGCGAGGCCGAGCGCGCAGGCCTCCGGCGCCGGCGGCAGCACGAGCGCCACGGTCGCCGCCTCGGCCAGCGTCGACTTGGCGCGCCCGACGATGCCGACGAGCGGGATATGCGCCCGCTTGGCGAACTGGATGATGTCGGCAAGCTCGGCCGTCTCGCCCGAGTTCGACAGCAGGATCAGCGCGTCGTTCTTGGTGATCATGCCGAGATCGCCGTGGCTCGCCTCCGCAGGATGAACGAACAGGGCGGGCGCACCCGTCGATGCCATGGTCGCGGCGATCTTGTTGGCGATGTGCCCGCTCTTGCCCATGCCCGAGACGACGATGCGGCCCGATACCGCATGCAGCAGCTCGACCGCCGCGGCCACTTTCCCGTCGATGCTGCCGGCGAGCTGGCGCAGCGCGTCCGCCTCGATCTGCAGCACGCGCCGCGCGCGCGCCAGGTCCTGGCTCTCGATCGAGCCGTCGCTTGCGGTCTTGGCGGCGCTTTCGCTCGTCATGGTTCGGTCATCCTAGTGCGCGAAGACGTCGGCATCGGCGAAGCCGAGCCGGTCCAGCGCGGCGCGCGTCGGCAGGAAGCGGAAGCAATCCTGCGCCAGGGCCTGGCGCCCTTCCCGCTCCAGCATCTCGTCCAGCTTCTCCTTGAGCGCGTGCAGATGCAGCACGTCGGATGCGGCATAGGTGAGCTGCTCCTCGCTCAGTTCGGCCGCGCCCCAGTCCGAGGATTGCTGCTGCTTGGAGAGCTCGATGTTCAGCAGCTCCTTGCACAGGTCCTTGAGTCCGTGCCGGTCGGTGAAGGTGCGGGTCAGCTTGGAGGCGATCTTGGTGCAGTAGACCGGCGCGCATGTCACGCCAAGATAGTGCTGGATCACCGCCAGGTCGAATCGCGCGAAGTGGAAGAGCTTGAGAATCCTGGCATCCGTCAGCACGCGGCACAGATTGGGCGCCGCGTAGCGCAGCGGCGGGGTGAACTGGACCAGGTGGCAGTCGCCGTCGCCGCGCGACATCTGGATCAGGCATAGCCGGTCGCGCGCCGGGTTGAGACCCATGGTCTCGCTGTCGATCGCAACCGAGTCGCCGAAGGTCAGGCCTTCCGGAAGGTCTCCTTTGTGGAGATGCAGGCTCATCAGGCCTCGAGCGTCTGGTCGTTGGGGGCAGTCGCGCCGGCCGATCTATGCCGCCCGACTCGGGCATCGGAGAATAGCAGGTCTTGTCCGCCCGCAGGAATCCCGTGATCGGCGGGCGTTCCGGGGTAGCGGGCTGGTTTTGTGGTTTCATCCTTCGTCCTTCGACAGGCTCAGGACGAGGCCGAATATTAAAGCCCTCATGCTGAGCTTGTCGAAGCATGAAGGCGGCCCGGCCCGCCCGCTACCCATGGGTAGCGGGCTGCGCTCTGGCCTGCGCGCGGGGATCATGGTACATGGCGCGGCGAATCAACGGCAGGGCGAAGGGCGATTCATGACCGATCCGGTCGTGACCGTATTCGGCGGCACCGGCTTCATCGGCCGCCACGTGATTCGCAGGCTGGCACGGCTCGGCGCGCAGGTCAGGGTGGCGACGCGGCGGCCGGACCGCGCGCTCTATCTCAAGCCGCTCGGCAATGTCGGCCAGATCGTGCCGCTCGCGGTGCGCTACGGGCGGGACGATTCGCTCGCCGCGGCGGTTTCGGGCGTCGACTGGGTGATCAACCTGGTCGGAATCCTGACCGAACGGCCCGGCGCCAAGTTCCAGGAGGTTCACGCCGCCCTGCCCGGCCGTATCGCCAGGGCAGCCGCCGCGGCCGGGGTATCGCGCCTTGTGCAGATGTCGGCGCTCGGCGCCTCGCCGGCCGCGCCCGCGGCTTACTTGCGCAGCCGCGCGGCCGGCGAGGTCGCGTCGCGCCAAGCCTTCCCCGGCGCGACGGTGCTGCGGCCGAGCGTCGTGTTCGGCCCAGAGGATGGCTTCTTCAACATGATCGGCTCGCTCAGCCGCATCGCGCCGGTCTTCCCGCTGTTCTTCTCGGGCTGGCCCAGGCTCCGCTTCGACGGCATCTTCCCGGCGCCCGAATTCCCCGGCGCGGGCACCAGCCGGCTGCAGCCGGTCTATGTCGGCGACGTGGCCGACGCCCTGGTCGCGGCGCTCCAGGATCCCGCCAGCGCGGGTCGCGCCTATGAACTTGGCGGCCCGACCGTCTATACCTTCAGGGAGGCGGTGCAGCTCGCGCTCGACGCCGCCAACCGGCGCCCGCTCCTCCTGCCGGTGCCCTATTTCGCGCTCGAGGCGGCGGCGTTCGTGGCGCAGATCGTGCCGTACTCGCCGCTGACGCCCGACCTCGTGCGCCTGATGAAGCTCGACAATGTGGTATCCGAGGGCGCGGACGGCCTGCGGGCGCTCGGCGCCGAGCCGACCGCGGCCGAGCTGATTCTGCCCACCTACATGCATATCTACCGCTCCGGGCGGAGCGAGGGCACGCCGCCGCGTCAGGCGTGACCGCGGGCCTCAAGCAGCGAAGCGGTAGGCCTAATCAAAGAAGCGAAGCTCAGGCGAAACCGTACAGCCAGACCACCAGCGCCACGCCGAGCAGCAGCCGGTAGATCACGAACGGCGTGAAGGTGAAGCGGCGCAGCAGGCTCATCAGGAACCAGATCGCCAGCAGCGCGGTGAGGAAGGTCAGGCCGATCGCGATGCCGGTGTCGCTCGCGCTCGCGCCGCCACCATCCGAGGTCAGGATGTCCTCGATGGCAAGCGCGCCGGCCGCCGCGGTGGCCGGGATCGACAGCAGCATGGCGTAGCGCGCCGCCTCGGTGCGTTCGAGCCCGAGCAGGCGGCCGGCGGTCATCGTGATGCCGGAGCGGCTGGTGCCCGGCACCAGCGCCAGCATCTGGGCGAAGCCGATCAGGAGTGCGCCCCTCAATCGTATGTGCTCGATGCGGTGGATCGCCGGGCTGAGGCGGTCGGCCAGGAAGAGCAGCACGGCATAGCCGAGCGTGGTCCACGCCACCACCTTGGCCGAGCGGAAGAAGTCGGGCGCGAAGGTATGCAGCAGCCCGCCCGCGATCAGTGCCGGGATCGTGCCGATGATCAGGTAGAACATGAGGCGGCGCGCGCCGGTCCGCTTGGGCCCGGGCGGCGCGAACGGGCTTGCCGCCATGGCGGCTATGTCGCGCCAGAAGTAGACCAGTACCGCGAGCAGCGTGCCGACATGGACCGCCGCGTCGAGGTTGAGGCCCTGGTCGGGCCAGCCGGTGACCACGGGCACCAGCAGGAGGTGGCCGGATGAGCTGATCGGCAGGAATTCGGTGATGCCCTGCACGATGGTCAGGACGACGAGCTGCAGCAGCGACACGCGGCCCTCCTGGTGCCGGCCATGCCGGCGGCGCCGGCGTCTCGGGCTAAGCCCTTATAGCACCGGCTCAATCCGGGCGGTACGGGCAGGATGGTCCCGTATCGGCCCTAAATGAACGGTGTTTCATCCTGTGAACCACCCGTGACCGAGGGCTTAGCTTGACAATCCGGTTTATTTAGGCAGAATATCTGACCTAAATCCGTTTTTTGGCTCGCCTCGCGGCTTGAACGCCGCTAGGTTGGACTGAACAACAATCGCCCGCGACCCTTGTCGATCGCGACCGTCGCCAGGGAACCCCTCCGTGGGCGGAGGAATCAGAGGAGCGCCGCCGTGGCCGAGTCACGGATGCTTCGTTTCGTCAGCCTGCCGCAGCAGAACCCGAACAAGCGTCCGGCCGATCAGCGGCGCGCGGACTGGGACGAAATTTACCAGGAGTTCTCGAACGAGCGTGCTGCCGAGCAGGCCGGCCGCTGCTCGCAGTGCGGCGTGCCGTTCTGCCAGATCCATTGCCCGGTGCACAACAACATCCCGGACTGGCTGATGCTGACCGCGGAGGGCCGCCTGGAGGAAGCCTACGAGGTCTCCTCGGCGACCAACAATCTGCCCGAGATCTGCGGCCGCATCTGCCCGCAGGATAGGCTGTGCGAAGGCAATTGCGTCATCGAGAAGGGCTTCGATTCGGTCACCATCGGCGCCGTCGAGCGCTACATCACCGAGACCGCGTTCGAGCGCGGCTGGGTCAAGCCGGTGAAGCCCGCGCGCGAGCGCGCCGAATCGATCGGCATCATCGGCGCCGGCCCGGCCGGCCTCGCCGCCGCCGAGCAGCTCCGCAAGAAGGGCTACCAGATCGATGTCTATGACCGCTACGACCGGGTCGGCGGGCTGCTGATTTACGGCATCCCGAACTTCAAGCTCGAGAAGCGCGTGGTCGAGCGGCGCGCCAGGCTGCTCGAGGAGGCCGGCATCCGCTTCCACCTCAACACCGAGGTCGGGCGCGACGTCTCGCTCGAGGAGCTGCGCGAGCGGCACGCCGCCGTGCTGATTGCGACCGGCGCCTACAAGGAGCGCGACCTGCAGATGCCGGGCGCCGGGCTCGGCAACATCATCCAGGCCATGACCTATCTGACCGCGAGCAACCGCAAGGACCTCGGCGACCATGTGCCGCTCTATGACGACGGCACGCTGGACGCCAAGGATCGCGACGTCGTGGTGGTCGGCGGCGGCGACACCGCGATGGATTGCGTGCGCACCGCGGTGCGCCAGGGCGCGCGCTCGGTGCGCTGCCTCTACCGACGCGACCGCGCCAACATGCCGGGCTCGATGCGCGAGGTGAAGCACGCGGAAGAAGAGGGTGTCGAGTTCGTCTGGCTCGGCGCGCCTGAGGCCTTCCTCGGTGACCGCGTGGTCGAGGCGGTGCGCGCGGTGCGCATCCATCTCGGCGTCTCGGACGCGGGCGGCCGCCAGACGCCGCAGCCGATCCCGGGCTCGAGCTACAATCTCGACGCCTCGCTGGTCATCAAGGCGCTCGGCTTCGATCCCGAAGACCTGCCCGCCCGCTTCGCCGCGCCCGAGCTCGGCGTGACGCGCTGGGGCACGCTCAAGCTCGACTGGAAGTCGATGATGACCTCGATCGAGGGCGTGTTCGCGGCCGGCGACATCGTGCGCGGCGCCTCGCTCGTGGTCTGGGCGATCCGCGATGGGCGCGACGCCGCCGAGGCGATCCACCGCTATGTCGAGGCCAAGGCCGTCGCGACCGAAGCCTCGCTTGCGCTCGCGAGCTAGAGGGGCGACGACGATGACCAAGCACCCCATCGAGGTGGCCGCGGGGTTCGCGGCTTCCTATCCGCGCGAAGCGGCGCGGCTGTCGCGCGAGGGGCTCTACGACCCGGCGCAGGAGCATGATGCCTGCGGTGTCGGGCTGGTCGCGGCGATCGACGGCAAGCCGCGCCGCGCCGTGGTTGAGGCCGGGGTGAACGCGCTCAAGGCGGTCTGGCATCGCGGCGCGGTCGACGCCGACGGCAAGACCGGCGACGGCGCCGGCATCCACGTCGAAATCCCGCAGGACTTCTTCAAGGAGCACATCGAGAACACCGGGCACCGGCCGAAGCTCGGCCGGCTCGCGGTCGGCCAGGTGTTCCTGCCCAAGACCGACCTCGCGGCGCAGGACGTCTGCCGCTCGATCGTCGAATCCGAAATCCTCGGCTTCGGCCATGGCATCTATGGCTGGCGCCAGGTGCCGATCGATTCCGCGGTGATCGGCGAGAAGGCCAACGCGACGCGGCCCGAGATCGAGCAGATCATGATCTCGAACGACCGAGGCGTCTCCGACGAGCAGTTCGAGCTCGACCTCTACATCATCCGCCGGCGCATCGAGCGCAAGGTGCTCGACAACCAGATCAACGATTTCTACATCTGCTCGCTGTCGTCGCGCTCGATCATCTACAAGGGCATGTTCCTGGCCGAGCAGCTCTCGGCCTTCTACCCGGACCTGCTCGACGACCGCTTCGTCTCGAGCTTCGCGATCTTCCACCAGCGTTATTCGACCAACACCTTCCCGACCTGGCGTCTCGCCCAGCCCTTCCGCGTGCTCGCCCACAATGGCGAGATCAATACGCTCAAGGGCAACACCAACTGGATGAAGAGCCACGAGACCCGCGCGGTCTCCGAGGTGTTCGGCCAGCACAATGGCGACCTGTTCCCGCTGATCCCGCCGGGCGCCTCGGATTCGATGGCGCTCGATGCGGTGATCGAGGCGGTCATCCGCGCCGGCCGCGCTGCGCCGGTCGCGCAGTGCATGCTGGTGCCCGAATCGTGGTCGCACCGGCCCGACATGTCGGAGAAGCGCCGCGCCTTCTTCTCCTATTGCAACTGCGTGATCGAGCCGTGGGACGGCCCGGCCGCGATCGCCGCGACCGATGGGCGCTGGGTGCTCGCCGCGATGGACCGCAACGGGCTCCGCCCGATGCGCTACACCATCACGAACGACGGCCTGCTGTTTGCCGGCTCCGAGACCGGCATGGTGCCGATCCCGGAGATGAACGTCGTCGAGAAGGGCCGACTCGGGCCGGGTCAGATGGTCGCGATCGACCTGCAGGAGGGCCGGCTCTACCACGACCCCGAGATGAAGGACCGGCTCGCCGACCGCAAGCCCTATGTCGAGTGGGCACGCAACGTCGTCGAGCTCGACAGCCTGATCGATTCGGCGAGCGAGCCGGTCGCCTATGCGCGCGACGAGCTGAAGCTGCGCCAGCGCCTGGTCGGCTACACCATGGAGGAGCTCGAGCTGATCCTCCATCCCATGGTGGACGGCGCCAAGGAGGCGATCGGCTCGATGGGCGACGATACGCCGCTCGCCGTGCTCTCCAACCAGTATCGCGGCCTGCACCATTATTTCCGGCAGAACTTCAGCCAGGTCACCAACCCGCCGATCGATTCGCTGCGCGAATACCGCGTGATGAGCCTGAAGACCCGGCTCGGCAATCTCGGCAACATGTTCGACGAGCGGCCGGAGCAGATGCGCCTGCTGCAGCTCGAATCGCCGGTGCTGACCAACGCCGAGTTCGACGCGATGCGCCGCTACATGGGCGACAAGGCGGCGTGGATCGATTGCAGCTTCGAGGCGGCGAGCGACCGCGGTGCGCTCACCGCCGCGATCGAGCGCATCCGCGCCGAGGCGGAGGATGCGGTGCGCGGCGGCGCGGTGCATCTCATCCTGTCCGACGAGAATGTCGGGCCGGAGCGCGCGCCGATCCCGATGATCCTGGCTGCCGGCGGCGTGCATAGCCATCTGGTGCGCCAGAAGCTGCGCACCTTCACCTCGCTCAACGTGCGCTCGGCCGAGTGCCTCGACGTGCACTATTTCGCGGTGCTGATCGGCGTCGGCGCCACCACGGTGAACGCCTATCTGGCGCAGGAGAGCATCGCAGACCGCCATGCCCGCGGCCTGTTCGGCAATCTGAGCCTCAAGGAGTGCGTCGACCGCTACAAGGCGGCGGTCGACCAGGGCCTGCTCAAGGTCATCTCCAAGATGGGCATCTCGGTGATCAGCTCCTACCGCGGCGGCTACAATTTCGAGGCGGTCGGCCTGTCGCGCACCCTGGTCGCCGACTTCTTCCCCGGCATGACCTCGCGTATCTCCGGCATCGGGCTCTCGGGCATCAAGCGGCGCGTGCTCAAGCTGCATGCCAAGGCCTACCAGGAAGGGCCGGTCGTGCTGCCAGTCGGCGGGCTCTACAAATATCGCCGCTCGGGCGAGCGCCACGCCTTCGAGGGCCAGCTCATCCACATGCTGCAGGAGGCGCTCGCGAGCGATTCCTACGGCCGCTACAAGAAATACGCCGAGGCGGTCTATGCACAGCCGCCGATCCACATCCGCGACCTCCTGGACATCAAGCGCGAGCGGCCGCCGGTGCCGCTCGAAGAGGTCGAATCGATCACCGAAATCCGGAAGCGCTTCATGTCGGGCTCGATGTCGCACGGCGCGCTGTCGCGCGAGGCGCACGAGACGCTGGCGATCGCGATGAACCGGATCGGCGCCGCATCGTGCTCGGGCGAGGGCGGCGAGGACGAGGCGCGCTACGAGCCGCGCGCGAACGGCGACAACGCCAACTCGGCGGTCAAGCAGATCGCCTCGGGGCGCTTCGGCGTGACCGCGGAGTATCTCAACCGCTGCCGCGAGATCGAGATCAAGATGGCGCAGGGTGCCAAGCCCGGCGAAGGCGGCCAGCTCCCCGGCTTCAAGGTGAGCGACGAGATCGCCCGGCTGCGCTATGCGACGCCCGGCGTCACGCTGATCTCGCCGCCGCCGCACCACGACATCTATTCGATCGAGGACCTGGCGCAGCTCATCTACGACCTGAAGCAGATCAACCCGCAGGCGCGCGTTTCGGTCAAGCTGGTCGCCGAGGCCGGCATCGGCACCATCGCGGCCGGGGTCGCCAAGGCCAAGGCCGATGTCGTGCTGGTCTCCGGCCATGACGGCGGCACCGGCGCGAGCCCGCAATCGAGCCTCAAATACGCCGGCGTGCCGTGGGAGCTCGGCCTCGCCGAGATCAACCAGGTGCTCACGCTCAATCGCCTCCGCCACACCACGACGGTGCGCACCGACGGCGGCATCAAGACCGGGCGCGACGTGGTGATCGCCGCCATGCTCGGCGCCGAGGAATACGGCATCGGCACCGCTTCGCTGGTCGCGATGGGCTGCATCCTGGTGCGCCAGTGCCATTCCAACACCTGCCCGGTCGGCGTCTGCACGCAGGACCCGAAGCTGCGCGAGAAGTTCACGGGCACGCCCGAGAAGCTGGTCAACCTGTTCACTTTCATTGCGGAGGAGGTGCGCGAAATCCTGGCATCGCTCGGCATGCGCTCGCTCAACGAGATCATCGGCCGCACCGACATGCTGAAGCAGATCAGCCGCGGCGCGACCGACCTCGACGACCTCGACCTCAACCCGTTGCTGGTCCAGGCCGACCCGGCGGGGCATCCGCGCTTCTCGCCGCGCAAGGGCCGCAACGAGGTGCCGGACACGCTCGACGAGCAGATGATCCGCGACGTGGCGGACGCGCTCGAGAAGCCCGAGAAGATGCAGCTCGCCTATACCGTGCGCAACACCATGCGCACCATCGGCGCCAAGCTGTCGTCCAAGATCACGCGGCGCTACGGCATGACCGGCCTGCCGCCCGACTACATCACCGTGCGCCTGCGCGGCACCGCCGGGCAGTCCTTGGGCGCGTTCGCGGTGCAGGGCATCAAGCTCGAACTGTTCGGCGATGCGAACGACTATGTCGGCAAGGGTCTGTCGGGCGGCACCATCGTGGTGCGACCGCCGGTGTCGAGCCCGTTGAGTTCCAACGCCAACACCATCATCGGCAACACCGTGCTCTACGGCGCGGTGCGCGGCACGCTCTACGCGGCCGGCCAGGCGGGCGAGCGCTTCTGCGTGCGGAACTCCGGCGCGCGCGCCGTGGTCGAGGGCTGCGGCTCGAACGGCTGCGAATACATGACCGGCGGCATCGCCGTGATCCTCGGGCCAGTCGGCGACAATTTCGGCGCCGGCATGACCGGCGGCATGGCCTTCGTCTACGACACCGACGGCAGCTTCGAGCGCAACCTCAACACCGATACCGTGGTCTACCAGCGCATCGCCTCGCGCTATTGGGAGGGCGTCGCGCGCGAATTGGTCGCCGGCCACTTCCAGGCGACGCAGTCCGCGTTCGCCGAGCGCCTGCTCGCCGATTGGGAGCTCGAGCTCGGCCGCTTCTGGCAGATCTGCCCGAAGGAGATGCTGAACCGCCTCGCCCACCCGCTATCGGACGAAGCGGCCAAGGCGAGCGCGTAACCCTCGAGGAGGGAGAGAACGGCGATGCTCCGTCGTTTGCTGCGGGTTGCCTGCATCGGCGCGTTGCTCGCCGGCCCGGTCGGGCCGGCCGTTGCCGCGGAGGCCGACATCGGGGCCGAGCTGCCGGCCTGCACGGACAAGACCTATGTGCAGCAGATCAGGTCGCAATACGACTTTGCGGAGTCGATGCGCGAGGGCCACCCGATCGCCGCGATGGATGCGGTCGAGGAGGCCGGCCTCGGCGCGCCGCCCGAATCGGCCAACCAGTACGCGACCGAGACGACCCGCGTGGTCGGCTCGCGCTATTGCACCGCGAGCCTCAAGCTCGACGACGGCTCGACCGACACCCTGCTCTGGCGGCTCGACTATGTGCGGGACAATGACGAGCACTACATCCGCTACGACCACTGCTCGGACCGCCACGACACCTTCGAAGACAAGTGCGCGGCCTACCGCCCGCCGGAGTGAGGCAGGCCGTCAAGGCGAGCGCGTAGACATCACGCCGGGCATGAACTAGCCCTGCTCCGTCGTCGTCCCCCGGCTTGACCGGGGGACCCAGAGATACCCGCATAAGATTGCCGACGGCGTGACGGGCCCCCTGGATACTCCGCCTTTGCGAAGCATGACGAAAGAGATGTGGCCGCGTGGCGCTACTTGAACATCGCGTCGTAGCGGCGCTGCATTTCGGCGGGCTCGACGCGTTCGATCTCGTGGCCGATCATCCATTCGTGGCCGAACGGGTCGCGCACCGCGCCCGAGCGTTCGCCGTAGAACTGGTCGGTGGCTTCCCTCACCACCGTCGCGCCGGCCTCGACCGCGCGGCGGATCGCCGCGTCGGCGTCGTCGACGTGCAGGTGGATGCAGAAGCTGGTGCCGCCGACCGTCTCCGGCCCGCCGATGCCGTATTCCGGGTATTCGTCCGAGAGCATCAGCGTGATCGGGCCGAGCTTCAGCTCGGCATGGCCGATGCGCCCCGACGGTTCGGTCAGGCGGAACAGCTCCTCGGCGCCGAACGCCTTCTTGTAGAACGCGATCGCCTCATTGGCGCGGCGCAGCCTCAGATAGGGGAATGCCTCGCGGATCGCCGTCTTCTGGCGTGTCATGACCTCATCCATATCCGGCTCCTCCAGATTGCTAGAGCGGATCGACGCATGATCCGCCGCCAACATGGCCGAGAGCGCGTGGCCCGTCTTGAACGGAATTTTCCTGAATAGCGACGTGGTTCGGGCGGTCGGGCGCCACGGGGCGGTATTGCGTCGGCGTGAGGCCGGCGAAGGCGCGGAACTCGCGGTTCAGGTGCGGCTGGTCGGCGAAGCCGGCATCGGCCGCGATCTCGGCCCATTCCACCGCCTCGCCGCGCGCGAGCCGCTCGATCGCGTCCTGGAAGCGCCGCACGCGGCAGTAGAGCTTGGGCGTGAGGCCGACCGAATCGCGGAACAGCGCGATGAAACGCTTGGCGCCATAGCCGGTCTCGTCGCGCACTTCGGCGATGCGGGCGAGCGACGGCGCCGCGCCGAGGCGGCGAAGCGCGTAGGAGACGGCGGGATGATGGCGTGGCGCGGTGTCAAGCCGCGCCAACAGCGCCCGCTCGATCAGGCCGAAGCGCGCCTCGGGCGTCGCGGCCTCGACCAGAAGTTCGCGCAGCTCGCGTGCGTGCAGGCCCCACAGCGCGTCGAGCCCGACATGGCCGTCGGTGACGAGCCCGGCGGGCAGGCCGAGCAGCGGCGCGGCGCCGCCGGGGCGGAAATGCACGCCGAGCACGGTTCTGGGCTGTGTGGTATCGCGCACCGCATAGCTCGATTGCGCTCCGCATATCGCGGCGTCCGGGAGTGTCAGGCCCGCCGTGTCGGTATCGTGTACGAAGCGCCGGATGGGCGCCTCGCTCAGGCTGAAGAGCAGTGCGAAGCTGCCGTTCGGCAGCAGGCGCTCGCGCCGATGGCTCAGGCGCTCGCCCTCATTGTGCCAGAAGCACTCGACGAAACGGTCGAGCGGCGGCCCCGGCCTGTGCACCCTCAGCACCATGGATGGTCCCCATGCATGGTCATGGCCTGAATATAGCGCCCTTGCGGCGTGCCGCCGAGCCGGTCACGCGCTTCCCACCGCTTGGTCGGGCGGCGCGAGTGTGCTTGAGTGCCGGCCGATCGTCCGTTCCGGAGGAAAGCGCCTCATGTCCGCCCTGTTCAGCCCGTTCAGGCTCGCCGGCCTCACGCTCGACAACCGCATCGTGGTCTCGCCCATGTGCCAGTATTCCGCCGAGAACGGCTCGGCGACCGACTGGCACGTCATGCATCTCGGCCAGCTCGCGCTTTCGGGCGCCGGGCTCCTGATCGTCGAGGCGACCGCGGTCGAGCCGCGCGGGCGCATCTCGCCCCATTGCCTCGGCCTCTATTCGGACGACAACGAGGCGGCGCTTGCCCGCGTGCTGGCGGCGGTGCGCGCCCACGGCAAGGCGAAGCTCGGCATCCAGCTCGGCCATGCCGGGCGCAAGGCCTCGGTCGAGGTGCCGTGGCGCGGCAACAAGCCGCTCGCGCCCGCCGCCGGCGGCTGGCCGACCATCGGCCCCTCGGCCGTGTCCTATGCCGAGGGCTGGCCCGCGCCTGCGCCGCTCGACCGCGCCGGCATGGACGCGCTGGTCGCGGCCTTCGTGAGATCAACCGAGCGGGCGCTCCGGCTCGGCTTCGACCTGATCGAGCTGCACGGCGCGCACGGCTACCTGATCAGCGAGTTCCTCTCGCCGATCGCCAACAAGCGCACCGACGAGTATGGCGGTTCGCTCGAGAACCGCATGCGCTTTCCGCTCGAGATCGCGAAGGCGGTGAGGGCCGCCTGGCCGCGCGAGCGGGCGCTCGGCGTCCGCCTCAACGGCACGGACTGGGCCGAGGGCGGCATCGTGGTCGCCGAGGCGGCGGCCTTCGCCGCGGCGCTCAAGGAGATCGGCGTCGACTATGCCTGCGTCTCGGGCGGCGGCAACAGCCCGGCCCAGAAGATCCCGGTCGAGGCGCACTATCAGGTGCCGTATGCGGCCGAGGTGCGGCGGCGCAGCGGCATCGTCACCATGGCGGTCGGCATGATCGCGGACCCGCGCGCGGCCGACCGCATCGTCGCCGCGGGCGAGGCCGACCTCGTCGCGCTCGCCCGCGGCTTCCTCGACGACCCGCGCTGGGCCTGGCACGCCGCCGAGGCGCTCGATGAGGAACTCGCGGTCGTCGTGCAATACGAGCGCGCGCGGCCCAAGCTCTGGCCCGGCGCCCGGCTGGTGCGCCCGGCGCTGCATCCCTCGGCTTAGGACCGCCTTCGCCAGAGCGCGGTCAAGAGTACGCCGGGGGTCAGCACCGCGATGCCGAGCCAGCCGAACAGGCCGAGCGGCTCGGACAGGATGACCCAGCCGAGGATCGCGCCGAGGCCGGGCACGGCGGACATGAAGGCCGCGGTCGCCGGTGGCCCGACATTGCGTATCGCGATCGCGACCAGCATGAGCCCGATCAGGTTGGGCACCACGCCCTGATAGAAGCCCTGCAGCAGGAGCTGGCCGTGGCTTGCCTCGGCCATCCTGCTCGGCAGGAAGGCGGCCCAGATCGGCACGTAGATGAGGCCGTTGATCAGCGGCACGCACATCAGGAGCTGCGGCACGGTCACCGGCCAACGCCGGTAGAGCACCATATAGGCCGCGAAACTCAGCGCCGAGCCGAGGAACAGGAGATCGCCTTGCCAGGCCCCGGCCGCGCCGAGCGAGCCCGAGTCCGCCGCGACCATGCAGGCGCCGACGATGATCAGCCCTGCGCCGGCCATTTGGGTGCGATAGGGCCGGTCCTTGAGCCACAGGAAGCCGATGCCGAGCGTCAGCGCCGGCAGCATGCCGTTCATGAAGACGCCGCCATGCGCGGCCGGCGCCAGCACGAAGCCGAGATAGGAGAACAGCGCATACGGCACGCCGGCCGTGATCGCGAGGCCGGCCGTCTTTCGGAACGTCATGCCGCGCCATGGCCGGTAATACGCGACGATCGGCGAAACCAGCAGCGCCGAGACGCCGAAGCGGAGCGCCGTCATGTCGTAGATGGTGAGTGCCGACTGCGCGCCCGCGCGGGTCGTCACCAGCCAGCCCGACCAGATGAGGACGACCGCGGTCGCCGCCGCAAAGCCGATGGCGGCGCTCGCGGGCTTCGCCGCCATGATCGAGCGGCTCTCCAGAGCTTCGGGATGAGTCGCGGCGGACCGACGCTGAGACATTGCCCGTCATCATGGCGCAGGCGGATGCTGGTGCGTATGGATCGAGACGCATACTATCCATGCGCGAAGCGCGCGTCCCGAAACACCTTCCTGCGTTCAGCCCCCGAACCCCGAGAGTGTGATCCCCCATGACGGACCGTCTCGCCGCCGGGCGCACCCGGTGGGACATCGTCGCCCTGGCCGTCGCCGGCGGGGTGATGGTCGGCCTCGCGGTCGGCAAGGTGCCGCCGGCCATGGCGGTGATCGCCGAGGATTTCGGCCTCGGCCGGCTGGTGGCGGGCTGGCTCGCCTCGATCTTCTTCGCGTTCGGCGCGCTGCTCGGCGTGTTCACCGGCATGGCCGGCGGGCTGTTCGGCGCGCGGCCGCTGCTGTTCGGCGGCCTCCTGGTTCTCGCCGCGGCGGGCGCGCTCGGCGCGTTCGCGCCCGATGGCGGCGTCCTGCTCGCGCTCCGCGTGATCGAGGGCATCGGCTTCTCGACCATCACGGCCGCGGCGCCGAAGCTGGTGTTCGACGCCGCGAGCGGGAAGGACCGCGACCTCGCGCTCGGCATCTGGAGCGCCTACATGCCGGCCGGCATGGCGCTCGCGATGGTGGCCGTGCCGCTGCTGCTGCCTGCGATCGGCTGGCGCGGCGCCTGGCTCGCCGGCGCGGGCGTCACGCTCGTGGTCGCCCTGCTGGCCGCGGTCGGCACCGCGCCGCGGCGCTGGCCCGAGCAGCCGAGGCGCGTCGCCGGCGCGCGCTTCGATTGGGCCGGCGCGGGCGAGACGCTCGGCCGGCTCGCCTTGTGGCTCTATGCCGGCGCCTTCCTGCTCTACACCATCCAATGGTTCGCGGTCGCGGCTTGGCTGCCGACCTTCCTGGTCGAGGCGCAAGGCCATTCGCCGCTCGCCGCCGCGCTCTACGCGGCGCTGGTGGTCGCGGCCAACATCCTCGGCAACCTGGCGGGCGCCTGGCTGCTCCATCGCGGCGTGCCGCGCTGGGGCCTGATCGCGCTCGCCAACCTGGTGATGGGCGCGACCGCGGCGCCCATCCTCGGCGCCTTCACGCCGGACGCCGCCAAGGTGCCGCTCGCCTTCGTGTTCAGCGCGGTCAGCGGCGTGCTGCCGGCAGCGGCGTTCTCGGGCGCCGCGGTGCACGCGCCGCGGCCCGCCCTGGTCGCGATGTCGAGCGGCTTCCTGGTGCAGGGTGCGGCGATCGGCATGCTCGCCGGCCCGCCGCTCATGGCCGCCGTGGTCGGCAGCCTCGGCGGCTGGACGCAAGCCTGGTGGACCATGCTGATCTGCCCGGCCCTCGGCCTCGCGATCGCGGCGGGGATTCTGGCGAAGGAGCGGGGGTGAGGGGAGTGGGTGGCAGTGCTGTTGACGTCATCGATTAGTGATCCGCGGCAATGACTTCATAACGTTCCCGCCGAGGACTCACGGGCGTTGCACTCGATATCCTGATTGAGGCACCCGCTTGCCTTTCTCCCAATCTGGGAACGACAGTACCCCTTCGGTGCGCAGTCGTGCGGCGATACTGTTTATATCTGGCAGCCGAACGATGTGCTTTGCGAGAAGCTGAGGCCAGAGCTTCTCGTACAAAATCCAGTCGGGTTGCTTGGGTGTAAGCGCGAGAAGCAGCTGTTCCGCCTTTTCGCGTTGATCCGCAAGGAATGCGGTCAGTTCGTCTGGCCCCATCTCATGTAGAGATTGGAACAGCTCCGTCTGTCCGGTGCTGGTTTCTGCGTGCCTTACCTTCGTCGCAGCCCGAGTCTCGGATTGCTCGATGAGGGCTCTGACTTGGCAATCGCGAAAGACCTCGATCCCTTTCGGATGCCGTGTTGCATAGAAGAGGCAATACAGGGGGCGATCCGTTAGGGGGCGAAGGACGGTCGTCTCCGCCACATAAGGGTAGTTCCCCAAACGGGCAAGGCTCTCACCGAAGGCTTCAACGAGAATTGCCTTACGCTCGTCCGGGCTCAGTCCACCAGGGTGTGAATCTTCGGCTTCAACGAGCTTCCGGCGGAAATCACCATAGGGCATGAGCTCGTTGAGACCGCGCATCACGGCAGGGTCCCTGATGCTCGCAGCACGGTTGATGAAGTCGAACATGAAATTGAAGATCACCTCGGAATTCTGGCGCGACAGCAGTGGTTGCAGTTCCTGCAACCGGATACCCCAACCCTTCGGATCAAGGAGGAAGAAGGTGAACGCATCCCTAGCTGGTATGGCTTGAAGGATTTGCGGCAGGACCTTCAAGAAGTCGCCATGATAGGTCGTCACCGAGACGTCGGGATATCGCGCCGGTATGGTGGCAAGTTGGGCATAGGCTGCACGATCCTGCTCAACGAGGAACGCCGACATTTGTACGTCGTGACGAGGCTTCCATGAAGCCCTCGCTCTGCTCAACGCGTTCAATGCAATACCAAAGGACGTGTCCTGAAACGCCTCATTGGCGCTTTGCCATGGTCCGGCGAAACCGTCGACATAAACAACGCGTGGGTATCTGCTGGCGGTCTTGTGGATGAGGGCTTCGAGATAGCGTTCGAGAAAGACGTGTTTGACGTAGGATTGCTCGCGGCCCTGATAGTCGTCCAGCGAGACCATCTCACTCCGCCGCAAGCGTGTAAGACGGTCGGACCTTTGGGTATTCGTTCCACTCGCGGCCGTCGAGCTCGCGGCCGCCGGATTTCGGACGAAGCCCGCCCCACTGCTTGAAGAAGAGAGCTACACCTGCATCGACGCATTGATCGCGTACTTCTCGAACCCATTCGAGCTGCATCGGCCGCGCGCCGGGGCCGCTCTCCCCACCGACGATGACCCAATCAATGCCGTTGAGATTGAGTTCACCGATTGGTCCGATGAGCGGCTCGATCGAAAGGAATCGCACGGCTGCGGGTATTTCCTGAAGATGACGGATGCGGGACTTCTTGCCCCCGTCTTCTACGGACACGCCGAACCAGATGTGTGGCGGCGCACTCTGCTTGCCATAGCGGCGCCTGAGAAAATTGCGCATCACCGACGAGCGCTTGGTCAGCACTTGGAAGGTGTGCCAATGCGCCTGCTCCATCGTGTCGCAGACGCGACCGATGAATTCCTCGGGCACCCCTTTATGGAAGAGGTCGCTCATCGAGTTCACGAAGATCATGCGCGGCGAGCGCCAACGCAGCGGCTGGTCCAGGCGCTCCGGGCGCAAGGTCAGATCGAACCCTCGCTCGAAGGGATGTCCCTTCACACCCCGGAACCGCTCGGAGAAGCGTTCGGCATAGCAGCGGTCACACCCGGCGCTGATCTTCGAGCAGCCCGTGACGGGATTCCAGGTCGCGTCGGTCCATTCAATCGCCGTCATGCTCGCCATGAGTCACCGGAGAACATATGAAGAACATACTACATTGCCCAGGCCTGATAAAGCCCGAAAGGTTGCACGTGCGGTAGCTAAATTCCGCCGACAGACATGAAGCGGGTCAGTGCTGAACTCTGAAGCCCAGCGAGTGCCGGCCTTCGGGCATAGGCGTCGAGCCGGAGCCGTGGTTGGGCCGCCCGAGTCGGCGTAAGGGTGGATTCCCGCTTTCGCGGGAATGACGGGGGAAAGCCGGCCCGCGCCTCACGCCACCGCTTGCAGGCCCTTCTTGGCGACGAGGGTGAGGAGCTTGAGCGAGGCGCCGCGTGGGCGTTTTTCGCCGCGCTCCCATTGGCTGACGAGTCCGGTGGTGACGTTGAGGTAGCGGGCGAAGACCGCCTGGCTCGCCTTCTCACGCAGCCTGATCCGGCGGATGTCTTCCGGGGTCAACGCCTCGACCGGCGTCAGGCACATCGCGTCGAAGCTCTTCATGGTCTGCTTGTCCATGACGCCGGCCTCGCGGAGGCCGAGCGCCGTCTCGTGGACGGCCGCCGACGCGGCGCTTCCGTATCGCTTGGCCATGGCGTCCGACCTCCGTGGTTGGGCCGTTCGGGTCCGCGCGGGGATGGATTCCCGCTTTCGCGGGAATGACGGGGGAGAGCCGGGGCGCTTATGTCGCGGCCGGTTCGCTTCGATTCTTCGTCAGTTTTCCGGCGGCGGCGGAGGCTCACCGGCGGCGTCCGGGGGCGGGGGCGGGCGGCGCTGGTCCCAGGGCTTCTGCGTTTCGCCGGCCTTGAAATAGAGCTTGCGCTGGTCCGCGGGCAAAGCGAGGGCAACCTCGGTGACGCCGCGGGCGATCTCGGCGCGTGCTTCGGCCCAGCGTGTCGTCATCTCGGCCTGCGCCGCCTCGAGCGTGGCGCGGTCCACCTCGTCGGCGCGCAGCAGGGCCTCGACCGCGTTGCGCGCCTCCTTGACCGCCTTGAACTTGCCGCGCACGGCCGCCTTGTGCTGCTCCCATACCTCGTCGGCGATGGCGCGTGCCTCGGGGCTCAGCGCCTCGCGCGCCGCCTCGCGGTCGAAGCGCGGTATGCCGTCGCCATGCGGGCCGTGGTCCACCCAGCGACCGATCACGATGCCGGCGAGCAGCACGTTGACGCCGATCGAGACGAGCAGCGCGATGCCGAGCAGATGGCGCAGGCGCAGCTTCATGACCCGGCCTCGCCGTCATCCGCGCTCAGGCTGATCTCATCGTCGAAGCTGCCGAGCGCCAGCACGTCGATCTCGCGCGCCGCCAGCTCGTCGCTGCCGAGATAGGGGCCGATCGCGACGCCGATCGCCGCGATCAAGAGGAGCGCCGCGGCCGGCTGCCAGGCCGGGCCGAACGGCCAGAGCGCGGCGAGCCCCTGGCGCCAGAGCGGCGGCGCGGCGCGCCGGACGATGCGCGCCTTCAGTTCGCGGGACGGCAGCGGCGCGGGCGCGGCGTCGAGCAGCGCATCGAGCGCGAGCGCCGCCTCGTGCAGCCGCCGCGCCTCGGCGTCGCGCGCGACCAGCGCCTCGGCGGGCGCGCGCAGCCCATCCGGCCAGCGCCTGAAATCGCCGCCATAGGCGTCGAGCGCGTCCGCTAGGCGCGCCACGGTGAATCCGTCATCGATCTTCATTCGACACCTCCAAGGAGGTCTGGTTTCAGGCTCGCGAGCCGGCTCCGCAAGGTACGCCGCCCGCGCGCCAGGAGGGATTCCAAGGCCTCGATCGTGATTCCCATGCTCTCGGCCGCCTCGGCCGCGGCGACCTGCTGATAATGCACCAGGGCGAGCGCGATTCGCTGCCGCTCCGGAAGCGCGGCGAGCGCGGCCTCGACCAGCGCCGCGACCTCGCCGCGCTGGCGCGCCTCGCCCGGCCCTGCGGCCGGGTCCGGGTGCTCGGGCGAAACCTCGCCGACGTTCTTCATGGGCCGCCTCAACTCGTCGAGACAGATGTTCTGCACGACCTTGTAGAGCCAGGTGCTGACGCGGGCCTCGGGCCGCCAACGGCCGGTCTGCTTCCAGAGCCGCAGGAAGGCTTCCTGCGCCGCGTCCTCGGCGGCGGCCCGGTTGCCCAGCATGCGATGAGCGAGGCCGAGCGCGCGGGGCAAATGGCGCTCGACGAGCAGGCGCGCCGCGGCCTCGTCTCCGGCCGCGACGCGCTCCATCAGCTCACCGTCCGCCGCCGCGCTTTCATCCATGCGGGCATTGAACCGCCATTCGGCCTTCAGGTCACTACGACGCGGGCTTGTCGTCCTTGTCGCCCTTGCGCTCCTTGAACGACTCCTTGTGGGCCTTCATCTCGTTCTCGGTGACGAAGCCGTCGCCGTCGGTATCGAGCTTGCCGAACCACTCGCCGTGAGAGGCCTGTGCCTCCGCCGCGCTCACGGCTCCGTCGCCGTCCTTGTCGAGCGCCGCGAAATGCTCCTTCAGGCGCGCCTCGTGCTTCTTCATCCGCTCCGCCTGCTTCTGCTCGAACGCCTTCGTCAGCTCCTCCAGGGTCACCTTGCCGTCGCTGTCGGCATCGGCCTTGGCGAACCTCTCGGCCTTCGGGGCGTCGAACTCGGCCTGGCTGACCTTGCCGTCGCCATCGGTGTCGAGCGACTTGAACCACTCGCCGTGCTTGCCGTGCTTGTGGTGGCCGTCGCCGTGGCCTTCGCCGGCGACCGCCGGCACGGCGGCCAAGGCGATGAGCGAGGCAGCCAGCGCATATCCGAGCTTCTTCATCAATCTAACTCCATCCGTTGCATCGCGCGACCGGCGCGACTGACCGATACAACGCATGGGCGCGGCCGATCCGTCGCGCCGCGGCGAAACGCCCCGCCCTCTCGCACGTGGCGTGGCGTGCCCTATTTCATTGAAGTAGAGCAGGATTCACGTCTGCGACGGATCGCGGAGCGATGCCGTCTCGAACGGTCCCGCAGCGGAGTTCGCCGCGCCGGCGGCGCGGCGGCCCCGGCCGGACTTATCCGGCGACGCGCGCGGCCTCGATCTCGCCGCCGCTGATGACGTTGTCGCCGTCGGCGTCGAGCTTCTCGAAGAGGCTCGCGGTTTCGGCCTCGAAGTCCGTCCGGTTCACATCGCCGTCACCGGGGTCGAATTCGACCGCGGCGTTCGGGAACTTCCGGTTCCAGTCTTCGATCGCCGCCTGCCGTTCCGCGGCGCTGATCGCGCCGTCCCGATCGGCATCGAGGCTCGCGAACTGGCGCGCGCGGCCGGCGTCGAACTCGTTCAGCGTGACGCTTCCGTCATCGTCGACATCCATCTTCTCCAGCCACCAGGCGACCGGGTCGGTGACGGCGCCGTCGCCCGCACTGTCGGCATGGGCGGCACCTACGCCGAGCGCGGCCACCGACGCCAGGGCGATGCCGAGCATTCTCATGGCAGGTCTCCATTGCTGTGGTCGCTCTCGCTCTCGCTCGCGACTCGGCAAAGGAACGCGCCGTGCGCCGATCCGTTGCACGGGACCGGGATTTTTTCGCGGCACATTGACGCACGGTATCAATGGCGGCCGCCCTCAAACCTCCTGAAGCAAGGCTGCCGCGCCAGCAGCGTCGCGCTCGGCGCCCCGGCGCAGAGCGCCCCCACCACGATGACGTCATAGTGATCGCCTGTGCTGGCGGTCATCGGCTTACCAATAGCGCCGGACGTCATATTCGTCGAAGATGGCTTCATTACTCACGAGAAGAAGCTCTTCGGCCGAGGCTTGTGCTATCAGCATGCGATCGAATGGATCTCGAAGTGGGCCTGGTAGGCGGGCGGCGCGCAAGGCGTGGTCGAGCTTGATAGAGAGTTGGGAGAAGTTTTCCTTTGCCAACCAGTCAGCCAAATCGGAGACCAGCACACGAACGCCATCCAGTTTTCCCAATCGTTCCTTAGTCGCGATTTCCCACGCGCTGGCCGCACTTACCAGTACCTCGTTCGATGCATTGCCTACGGCACGCCGGGCGCGAGCGGAGAGTCGTCGGTCGCCGGCGTACCACCAGAGCAGCGTGTGCGTGTCGAGCAGAAGCCGCAGGGTTCAGCGCTCCCAGGCCGTAAGCTCGTCCTCCGGCAGAGGCTCGAAGAAGGTGTCGGGCACGCTGATGCGGCCACGCAGGCGGCCGAATCGGCGGCCGGTCTCTTCAGGTGCTAAGTAAGGCACAAGGCGTGCAACCGGTGTTTTACCGCGCGCGATGACGACTTCTTCGCCGGCTTCTACACGTTTGATCAGCCGGGACAGCTCGGTCTTCGCCTTGTGAATGGTAGTCCGGGCCATGATCCGATGTTCGAGTTTAGCTAAATTAGTCTAGCTAATTTGGTGCTGCTGTCAAACGGAAAGCCCGCAGCCGCGGGTGGGTCAGCCCCTCAACCAACCCTCTCCCTGGTCTCAGGAAGGAAGCTTGCTATCGTGTGTATCGACGGCGCTACGCCGCCTTGGCGAGGCTCCTCAGCACGTAGTGCAGGATGCCGCCGTGGCGGAAGTATTCGACCTCTTCGGCGGTGTCGATGCGGCAGAGCAGCGTGATCGTCTCGCTTCTTCCGTCGGCGCGCCTGATCGTGCAGGCGAGGTCCAGGCGCGGCTTCAAGCCGGTTTCGACGCCGACGATGTCGAACACCTCGGAGCCGTCGAGGCACAGGCTCTTGCGCGTCATGCCGTCCTTGAAGACGAGCGGCAGCACGCCCATGCCGACCAGGTTCGAGCGGTGGATGCGCTCGAAGCTCTCGGCGATCACGGCGCGCACGCCGAGCAGCCTGGTGCCCTTGGCCGCCCAGTCGCGCGACGAGCCGGAGCCGTATTCCTTGCCGGCGACGATGACGAGCGGCACGCCCTCCTGCTGGTAGCGCATGGCGGCGTCATAGATCGACATCGGCTCACCGTCCGGCATGTGGCGGGTCACGCCGCCCTCGGTGCCGGGCGCCATCTCGTTCCTGAGGCGCACGTTCGCGAAGGTGCCGCGCATCATGATCTCGTGATTGCCGCGCCGCGAGCCGTAGGAGTTGAAGTCGGCCACCGTCACGCCGCGTTCGATCAGGTATGAGCCGCCCGGGCTCGCCTTCTTGATCGAGCCGGCCGGCGAAATGTGGTCTGTGGTGATCGAATCGCCGAGGATGGCGAGCGGCCGCGCGCCCTTCACGTCGCTCAGCCGGCCGGGCTGCTTGCCCATGCCCTCGAAATAGGGCGGGTGCTTCACATAGGTGCTGCTCGCGTCCCAGCCATAGGTCTGGCCTGTCGCGGTCCTGATCGCGCGCCAGGCTTGGTCGCCGGTGAAGACGTCGGCGTATTCCTTGCGGAACATCGCGGGCGACACCGCGTTCCGCACCGTCTCCTGGACCTCCTGGTTGGACGGCCAGATGTCCTTCAGGTAGACCGGCTTGCCGTCCTTGCCGGTGCCGAGCGGCTCCTTGGTGATGTCGACGTTGAGCGAGCCCGCGATCGCGTAGGCGACGACGAGCGGCGGCGAGGCCAGCCAGTTCGCCTTGACCTGCGGATGCACGCGGCCCTCGAAATTGCGGTTGCCCGAGAGCACCGAGTTGACCACGAGGCCGCCCTGGTCGATCGCGTCCGCGATCGGCTCGGCGAGCGGTCCCGAATTGCCGATGCAGGTGGTGCAGCCATAGCCGGTCAGGTTGAAGCCGAGCGCATCGAGCGCGCCGTCGAGCCCGGCCTGCTTCAGATAGTCGGTCACCACCTTGGAGCCGGGCGCGAGCGAGGTCTTGACCCAGGGCTTCACCTTGAGCCCCTTCTCGTGCGCCTTCCTGGCGATGAGGCCGGCGCCCAGCATCACGCTCGGGTTCGAGGTGTTGGTGCAGCTCGTGATCGCGGCGATCACCACGTCGCCGTTCTTGAGCTTGTAGTCGGCGCCGGCGACCGGCACCTGTTTCGCGATCTTCTCCTGGTCGCCCCCCAGCAGCTCGGCAAGCGCCGTCGCGAACGCCGCCTTGACGTTCGAGAGCGCGACGCGGTCCTGCGGGCGCTTCGGCCCGGCGAGCGAGGGCTCGACCGTGCCGATGTCGAGCTCGAGCGTGTCGGTGAACACCGGGTCCGGCGTATCCGCCTCGCGCCACAGGCCTTGCGCCTTGGCATAGGCCTCGACGAGCGCGATGCGCGCCGGCTCGCGCGCGGTGAAACTGAGGTAGTTGATGGTCTCGCGGTCGATCGGGAAGAAGCCGCAGGTCGCGCCGTATTCGGGCGCCATGTTGGCGATGGTGGCGCGGTCGGCGAGCGCGAGGTGATCGAGGCCGGGGCCGTAGAACTCGACGAACTTGCCGACCACGCCCTTCTTGCGCAGCATCTGGGTGACGGTGAGCACCAGGTCGGTCGCGGTGGTGCCCTCCTTGAGCGCGCCGGTCAGCTTGAAGCCGACCACCTCGGGGATCAGCATCGAGATCGGCTGGCCGAGCATGGCGGCCTCGGCCTCGATGCCGCCGACGCCCCAGCCGAGCACGGCGAGGCCGTTGACCATGGTGGTGTGCGAATCGGTGCCGACCAGCGTGTCGGGATAGGCGACCGTCTTGCCCGCCACGTCGGCGGTCCACACCACCTGGGCCAGGTATTCGAGGTTGACCTGGTGGCAGATGCCGGTGCCCGGCGGCACCACGCGGAAGTTCTTGAACGCGGTCTGGCCCCAGCGCAGGAAGGCGTAGCGTTCGACGTTGCGCTGCATCTCGATCTCGACGTTCTCGCGGAACGAGGCGGGCGTGCCGAAATGATCGACCATCACCGAATGATCGATCACGAGGTCGACCGGCGAGAGCGGGTTGATCTTCTCCGGGTCGCCGCCGAGCGTGGCCATCGCGGCGCGCATCGCGGCGAGGTCGACCACGGCGGGCACGCCGGTGAAGTCCTGCATCAGCACGCGCGCCGGCCGGTAGGCGATCTCGCGCTCCGAGCGGCGCTCCTTGAGCCAGGCCGCGACCGCCTTCACGTCATCGACCGTGACCGAGCCGCCGTCCTCGTAGCGCAGCAGGTTCTCGAGCAGCACCTTGAGCGAGAAAGGGAGGCGGGAGATGTCGCCGAGCCCGGCCTTGGCCGCCGCGTCCAGGCTGAAATAGTCGTACTTCCTGCCGCCGGCCTCGAGCGTCCGACGGGTTTTCAACGTGTCATGGCCGACACTCGTCACGATTGCCCCTCCTAGAAACTGGCTGATGCCGCGGCGGAAGCCGCGCCCGCCGCAACTCTATAGCATCGTACCATGACGCCCGTAATCAAGCGCGGCGCACCGGCCATGGGAGGTCTCGGAGTCTCATGAGTCACCCCCACCCCGCCCTCCCCCATCAAGGGGGAGGGGGTAAGAGGAGTGCCACGGCACAGGCCTTCCGGTCCCCTCCCCCCTTGTGGGGGAGGGTTAGGGTGGGGGGTCTAATGCGACTTCCCCTGGCGCGCCCGCCTGCACCTGCTTGACGAAGCGCGCGATGGCTTCGGTGACGGCGGGCTCGGCGTCGCGTTGGGGTTCGTGGCCGCTGCCTTTGAGCAGGAGCGATTCGGCCGGGCCGCCGAGCGCGGCGGCGATCCGGTGGAGCTGTTCGGGGCTCGCATATTCGTCCGCCGTGCCCTGGATGAGGAGCGCCGGGGCCTTGGCATCGGCGAGCCGTGCCTCGATGTTCCAGGTGCGAAAGCCGTCCGACAGCCAGGTGTCGGCCCAGGCGTGGAACAGGCCGTCGGTGTTCTCGCCGTGATAGCGCGCGAGCCGCTCGTGCAGCCTGTTGTCCTTCTCGTAGGCCGCCTTGGTGCGCCTGATGCCCTCCAGCGCGGCGTCCTCGACATAGGCGTGCGCGGCGATCGCGACCACGCCCTCGGCGCGTTCCGGGTAGCGCGCGGCGAACAGCAGCGCGATGGTGCCGCCGTCCGAATGGCCGATCAGGATGGCGCGCTCGATGCCGAAATGGTCGAGCACCTCGGGCAGCACGGTCTCGGCCTCGCGCTCCAGATAGTCGAGCGGGCGCGGCGGCTCGATCGGGTCGGCGCCGCCATGGCCTTGCCGCTCATAGACCAGCGCGTTGCACCCCGTGGCGCGCGCGATGCTCGCGGGGAAGCTGCGCCAGAGCGCGATGCAGCCGAGCCCCTCGTGCAGGAAGACCAGGTGGCGGCCCTGCTTCGGCCCCTGGCCGATGACGACCGCACGCAGCCGCTTGCCGCCGGCGCGCAGCTCGAGCACCGCGGATTCGCGCACCTCGTCCGCCACTGTCATGGGTTGCGCGAGCTTGCGCGGCTTGGGCTTCGGCGGCTCGGCGGGCTTCGAGGTGAATCTCGGCCAGAAGCGCATGGCGGGGTCGGTGCCTTGCCGGCTCTCGGGCCGGCCACTATGGTCTGCCGCGATCCGGGCGCCGCATTGTGTCGCGGCGGGCGCGTCGCGCGCAACGGCGCGGCACCCGAATTGAGGAGGAGGCGGACTGAGCGAGCCGGCGCGCTTCGAGGCGATCGAGCTTAGCTGCCGGCGCGGCGGCCGGGCCGTGTTCGGCGGGCTCGGCTTCGCGGTGGAGGCCGGCGGCGCGCTCGTGCTGCACGGGCCGAACGGGTCCGGCAAATCCAGCCTGCTCCGCATTCTCGCCGGCCTGCTGCGGCCGGCTTCGGGCCGGCTGCTCTGGGGCGGCGCGCCGGTCAGGGACGATGCCGAGGCGCGCCGCGCGCGGCTGCACTATGTCGGCCATCTCGACGCGCTGAAGCCGCTGATGACGCCGCGCGAGACGCTGCGCTTCTTCGCCGCCATGCGAGGGGAGACGGCGCGTGTTGGCGAGGCGCTGGAGCGGCTCGGCCTCGCCGGTCTCGCCGACATGCCGGGGCGCTATCTCTCGGCCGGGCAGAAGCGCCGCGTCGCGCTGGCGCGCCTGATCGCCTCGCCGGCCGCGCTCTGGCTGCTCGACGAGCCGAGCGTCACCCTCGATGCGGACGCCACCGCCGCGCTCGAGGTCATGATGGCGGCGCACCGCGCGGCGGGCGGCATGATCGTGCTCGCGACCCACACCGGCATCGCGATCGAGGGCGCGGCACGGCTCGACCTCGCGCGCTTCGCCGTTACGCCCGCGCGGGCCGGCGCGGCCGCCGGCTTCGAGGACGAGACATGGTGAGGCCGTTCCTCGCGCTGATCGGCCGCGACCTCAGGCTTGCGCTTCGGGGCGGCATCGGCAGCCTGGTCTCGGTCGTCTTCTTCGTGATCGCGGTCGCGCTGTTCCCGCTCGGCGTCGGCCCGGCGCTCGATCTCTTGGAGCGCGTCGCGCCGGGCGTGCTCTGGGTCTGCGCGCTCTTGGCCGCCATGCTCTCGCTCGACCGCCTGTTCCACGACGATTTCGAGGACGGCAGCCTGGAGCAGATCGCGCTCGGGAAGCTGCCCTTGGAGCTGGTCGCGCTCTCCAAGGCGATCGCCCACTGGCTGAGCACCGGGCTGCCGCTGGTGGTCGCGGCGCCGCTGCTCGCGGTGCTGCTCAACCTCTCGACCCAGGGCTTCGTCGTGCTGATCCTCTCGCTGCTCTTGGGGACGCCGATCCTGTCGCTCATCGGCGCGGTCGGCGCCGCGCTCACGGTGGGCTTGCGGCGCGGCGGCGTGTTGCTCTCGCTGCTGGTCTTGCCGCTCTACGTCCCGGTGCTCATCTTCGGGGTGGGTGCGGTCGAGGGCGCCGTCTACGGCTTCGGCGAGCGCGCCCATCTGCTAATCTTGGCCGGCGGGCTGGTCGGCGCGCTGGTGCTCGCGCCCTTCGCCGCCGCGGCGGCGCTGAGGTTGGCGCTGGAATAGGAGGCATCATGGCCGTCAGGGCCAACGGCACGGAGCAGGCAGCACCGCAGCCGCGCAAGGGCCGCAGGCTGCACGCGCTCGCCAACCCGGCGCGCTTCATGCGCCTCGCGAGCGCGATGTTCCCGTGGGCGGCCGGCGTCGCCGCGGCCTGCATCATCGCCGGGCTCGTGCTCGGGCTCGGCGTGGTGCCGGCCGACTACCAGCAGGGCGATGCCTACCGCATCATGTTCGTCCATGTGCCGTCGGCCTGGCTCGCCTTGATGATCTACGCGGTCATGGCGCTCTCGGGCGCCGCCGCGCTGATCTGGCGGCACCCGCTCGCCGACCTGATCGGCCGCGCCAGCGCGCCGGTCGGCGCCGCCTTCACCTTCATCAACCTCGTCACCGGCTCGCTCTGGGGCGAGCCGATGTGGGGCACCTGGTGGGTGTGGGACGCGCGGCTCACCTCGATGCTGATCCTGCTCTTCCTCTATCTCGGCTACATCGCGCTGCACAGCGCCTTCGAGGACCCCACCAAGGGCGCGCGCGCCGCCGCGATTCTTGCCCTCGTCGGCGTCGTCAACATCCCGATCGTCAAGTTCTCGGTCGATTGGTGGAACACGCTGCACCAGCCCGCCACCATCTCGAAGCTCGACCGGCCCTCGATGGACCCCTCGATGATGGCGCCGCTGCTCCTGATGTTCGTCGGCTTCCTCGCCTACTATTTGCTGATCCTGACCATCCGCCTGCGCAGCGACATCCTGGCGCGCCGCATCCGGAATCTGCGCCTCGCCCAGGCCGCCGGCTGACGCGGCACCGCCCCGATACGGGCCGCTTTGACCTGGCTCAACGACGGCCGGAGCTTCCGCGCCTAGCGTCGCGGCGATGAGGCGGCAATCGGCGTGCACCGATGCACGCCCGCTCCCCGCCCAGATGTCCCCCGAGATGCAAAAGATTTTCGTCTGGGACCTGCCGACGCGGGTCTTCCATTGGCTGCTCTTCCTCGGCGTGCTCGTCGCGCTGATCACCGGCGACGAGGGCGAAGAGGGCGTGCTCTCGATCCATCAGCTGTTCGGCCTGCTGGTGACGGCGCTGCTGCTGTTCCGGCTCGCCTGGGGCGTGGTCGGCACGCGCCATGTCCGCTTCGCGAGCTTCATCCACGGGCCCAAAACGGTCATCCGCTACGCCCGCGCGCTGCTGCGCCTCTCGCCGCCCGCCTCGCTCGGCCACAACCCGCTCGGCGCCTGGATGATCGTGCTCCTGCTCGCCGACCTGATCGCGGTGGTCGGCACCGGGCTGTTCGCGGGCGAGGGCGGCGAGCATGGCGAGGCCGGCGAGGCCATCGAGGGCGGCCCGCTGGCCCATCTGATCTCCCCTTCCACCGCGGATACGCTGGGCGATGTTCATGAAATGTTCGCAAACCTCCTGATCGCGCTGATCGTGATCCACGTGCTCGGCGTGCTGGTCGATTGGCTGCTCACCGGCGACAACCTGGTGCGCGCCATGATCACCGGCGAGAAGCCGCTGAAGCCCGGCTTCGACGCCGCGCAGGCGATCCGCTCGTCGCGGCTATATGTCGCAATTCCGCTCGCGCTGGCGGCAATCGGCGTAACCTGCTACATCGCGATTGCCGCATGACGGGCGTGCACGCCCCTTTGACTGGACGCTCCGCAGGGCCAGCCTTATATGGTGCGGGCAGCTAGAGGCGCCCGCACCGCGCCTCGGCCGGGGGCAAAGACAGGTCGCTTGATCGCAGTCCTCTGATGTCCTTCTGGGAAATGGGCGGTTACGCCGCCTATGTCTGGCCGGCCTTCGGCGCCGCCATTGCCGTCCTGATCGCGCTCCTGGTGGTCAGCGTGCTGACGCTCCGCGCCCGCCAGCGCGTGCTGCGCGAACTTGAGGCTGCTGCGCGCGGCGGCGAGGCCGAGGCGCGCAAGGAGGAGGACGGCCCATGAAGCGCAAGCACAAGCGGCTGCTCTACGTGCTTGGCGGCATGGCGGCGCTCGGCATCGCGGCCGGCCTCGTCGTCTCGGCGTTCGACGACAACCTCGTCTTCTTCTTCAGCCCGACCGAATTGGAGGCCAAGGAGCTGCGCGCCGATCAGCGAATCCGTATTGGTGGGCTGGTCGAGGAGGGCAGCCTCGCCAAGCAGGCGGACGGCGTTACCGTGAGCTTCCGCGTCACCGACCTCACCACCACGCTGCCGGTCACCTACAAGGGTATCCTGCCCGACCTGTTCCGCGAGGGGCAGGGCGTGGTGGCGGAAGGCACGCTCGGGGCGGACGGCGTGTTCGCGGCGAGCGAGGTGCTCGCCAAGCACGACGAGAACTACATGCCGCGCGAGGTGGCGGACGCGCTCAAGAAATCCGGCGAGTGGAAGGGAGCGGAGGCGGCCGAGTGAGCGCCGAGCTCGGCCACTATGCGCTGATCCTCGCGCTCATGCTCGCGCTGGTGCAGGGCGTGCTGCCGCTGATCGGCGCGCAGCGGCGCGACCATCTCCTGATGTCGCTGGCCGGGCCGGCCGCGCTCGGCCAGTTCGTCTTCGTCTCGATGGCGTTCGCCTGCCTGATGTACGCCTACGTCGTCTCCGACTTCTCGGTGATGAACGTCGCGGCCAACAGCCATTCCGACAAGCCGCTGCTCTACAAGTTCACTGGCGTCTGGGGCAACCATGAAGGCTCGATGGTGCTCTGGGTCTGGATCCTCGCGGCCTATGGCCTCGCGGTCGCGGCCTTCGGCGGCAACCTGCCGCCCGCGCTCAAGGCGCGCGTGCTCGCGATCCAGGCGCTGATCGGCGTCGGTTTTCTTCTGTTCTCGCTCGGCACCTCGAACCCGTTCATCCGGCTCGATCCCGCGCCGGTCAACGGCAACGACCTCAACCCGCTCTTGCAGGATCCCGGCCTCGCCTTCCATCCGCCGCTGCTCTATCTCGGCTATGTCGGCATGGCGATGCCGTTCGCCTTTGCGATCGCCGCGCTGATCGAGGGCCGCGTCGATCCCGCCTGGGCACGCTGGGTCAGGCCGTGGACGCTGCTCGCCTGGATCGCGCTCACCGCCGGCATCGCGCTCGGCTCCTGGTGGGCCTATTACGAGCTCGGCTGGGGCGGCTTCTGGTTCTGGGATCCGGTCGAGAACGCCTCCTTCATGCCCTGGCTGATGGGCACCGCGCTCCTGCATTCCGCGATCGTCGCCGAGAAGCGCGACGCGCTGAAGAGCTGGACCGTGCTGCTCGCCATCCTCGCCTTCTCGCTCTCCCTCCTCGGCACCTTCCTGGTGCGCTCGGGCGTGCTCACCTCGGTGCACAGCTTCGCGAGCGATCCGGCGCGCGGCGCCTATATCCTCGGCTTCCTCATCCTCGTGATCGGCGGCTCGCTCGCGCTCTATGCCTGGCGCGCGCCCGCCTTGAAGGCGACCGGCACGTTCAAGCCGATCTCGCGCGAGGGCGCGCTGCTCTTGAACAACCTGCTGCTCGTGGTCGGCTGCGCCACCGTGTTCGTCGGCGAGCTCTACCCGATCGTGCTCGACGCGATCGACGGCTCCAAGGTCTCGGTCGGCCCGCCCTTCTTCGAGAAGACCTTCGTGCCGCTGATGGCGCCGCTCCTCCTGGTCGCGGCGGCCGGGCCGATGCTCGCCTGGAAGCGCGCCGACCTCGGAGGCGTCATGCAGCGGCTCGCCGTCGCCTTCGCCGCGCTCGTCGCCGTCATCGCGCTGGTCTATGCGCTGCATGGCGGGCCGGTCGGCCCGGCGATCGGGCTCGGCATCGCGGCTTGGCTCTTCGTCGGCGCCGCCGTCGAGCTGGCCGACCGCATCAGGCTGTTCCGCGCGCCGTTCGCCGAATCGATGGCGCGGCTGCACGGCCTGCCGCGCTCGGCGCTCGGCACCACGGCCGCGCATATGGGCGTCGCCGTGCTGGTGGTCGGCTGCATCGCCGGCACCGCCTGGCGCAGCGAGACGATCGGCGCGATGCGGCCCGGCGACACGCTCTCGCTCGCCGGCTACAGCGCGACGCTCGCGCGCGTCTGGGATGAGCCGGGACCGAACTACACGGCGCAGATCGCCGAGCTCAGGATCGAGCGCGACGGCGAATTGATCGACCTGATGTATCCCGAGAAGCGCTTCTACCCGGTGCAGGGCACCACCACCACCGAGGCCGCGATCCGCACCACCTGGGCGTCCGACCTCTATATCGCGCTCGGCGATGCCGACCCCGCGGGCGGCGGCTTCGGCGTGCGGCTCTATCACAATCCCTTCGTGCCGTGGATCTGGATCGGCGCGCTGATGATGGTGGCGGGCGGCGCGCTGTCGCTCTCCGACCGCCGGCTGCGCGTCGGCGCGCCGGCGCGGCGGCGGGCCGCTGCAACCGCGGCCGCCCCGGCGCAAGGCGGCGGCGCATGAGCGACACGCCGGAGCAAGAGACGGAAGCACGGGCGGCGGCGCCGAGTCGCATCCGGCGCCTCTGGTTCGTCGTGCCGGTGCTCGTCTTCGCCGGCGTCGCGCTCGCGCTCGGCCTCGGGCTCGGCCGCCAGAGCGAGCAGGGCGCGCGCGACGTTCCCTCTGCCCTGATCGACAAGCCCATGCCGGGCTTCACGCTCGCGCCGGTCAAGGGCTATGACGCCGGGCTCTCGGATGCCGACATCAGGGCGGCCGGCGTCTCGATCATCAACGTGTTCGCCTCCTGGTGCGGGCCGTGCCGCGTCGAGCACCCGCTCTGGGTCGAATACGCCAAGCGGCCCGATGCGGTCGCGCTGTTCGGCCTCAACTACAAGGACAAGCCCGACGATGCCGCGGGCTGGCTCGCGCGGCTCGGCGATCCCTATACCCGCATCGGCGCCGACCTCGACGGCCGCGTCGGCATCGACTTCGGCGTCTACGGCGTGCCCGAGACCTTCGTGATCGATGGCGCAGGGCGCATCGTCTACAAGCATGTCGGCGTGATGACGCAGCGCGACCTCGACGGCAAGATCCTGCCCGTCATCGCACGGCTCAAGGGCTGAGCATGCGCCGCCTGTTCGGCAGGCTCGCCGCCCTGCTCGCGCTGGCGCCGCTCGCGGCATGGGCCGCGGTCGACGTGCCGCTCGACGATGCGGCACTCGAGGCGCGGGCGCTGGCGCTCCATCAGGAGATCCGCTGCATGGTCTGCCAGGGCCAGTCGATCGCCGATTCGAACGCCGACCTCGCGCACGACCTGCGCATGCTGGTGCGCGAGCGGCTCGCGGCGGGCGACAGCGATGCGGCCGTGCTCGACTATCTGCACGCGCGCTACGGAGACTTCGTGCTGCTGGAGCCGCCGGTGAAGCCCGCGACCTATGCGCTCTGGTTCGGCCCGCCCGCGCTTCTCGTCATCGGCGGCGCCGCGGTGTTCCTGTTCCTGCGCCGCACGCGGCGCGGCAGCGATGCGGCGCTGCGGCCGTTGAGCGAGGACGAGAAGCGCGCACTCGATGCCATGACGCGGGACGACGGCGCATGAAAGCGGGCGCGCGCCGGTGATCTGGCTCGCCGTCGGGCTGATGACGCTCTCGGCCATCGGGCTGCTCGCTTGGCCCGTGCTGCGCCGCCGCGCCGCGCCGCCGCCGCGCGAGGCCTATGACCTCGCGGTCTATCGCGACCAGCTTGCCGAGCTCGACCGCGACCTCGCGCGCGGCGTGATCAGCGCGGCGGAGGCGGAAGGCGCCCGGCTCGAAATCCAGCGCCGCATGCTCAAGCTGGCGCCGAGGCAGGAAGCCGCCTCCCCCGACGCGGCACCCTTGCCCAAGCCGCCGGGCCGGACGGCGCGCCGCCTCGCGCCGCTTGGCGCGCTCGGGCTCGCGCTGCCGGCGCTCGCGATCGCGCTCTATGTCTCGATCGGCTCGCCCGATCTGCCGTCGCGGCCCTTCGGCGCGGCCGAGCGCGAGGCCGGCGTCAGCCATGCCGACGTCGAGGCCGCGATCGAGCGGCTCGAGGCGCGGCTCGAACGCCAGCCGGATGACCTCGACGGCTGGGTCACGCTCGGCCGCTCCTATATCGTGCTCAACCGTTATGGCGAGGCGGTCGATGCGCTGAAGCGCGCGGCCGCACTCTCCGACAACGATCCCGACCTGGTCGCCTCGCTCGCCGAGGCGATGGTGTTCGACGCCGGCGGCGCGGTGACGCCCGAGGCGCGCCGCCTGTTCGCGAGCGTCGAGGCGGCGCGGCCCGACGACCCGGCCGCGCTCTATTACATCGGCATGGCGGACGCTCAGGGCGGCGACCCCGCCGCCGCGCTCGAGACCTGGGAAAGGCTCGCCGCGTTGACGCCGCCCGACGCCCCCTGGCGCGCCGACCTGATCGCGATGATGACCCAGGCCGCCGCCGAGCTCGGCGTCGAGCCCAAGCTTCCCCCTGGACCGGGTACGGAAGACAAGCCCCCTCAAGTAGGCGCAGCCGATAGGGGGCAAAACCAACAAACACCCCCTCAAGTAGGCGCAGCCGATAGGGGGCAAAACCAACAATCAGGCGAAGCCGATAGGGGCCAACAAGACAACAACAACTTATCGGCGGAAGAGCGCCAGGCCATGATCGAGGGCATGGTCGAGCGGCTCGCCGAACGGCTCAAGGAAAACCCCGACGACCTCGAAGGCTGGAAGCGGCTCGCGCTCTCCTACCGCGTGCTCGGCGACTGGGCGAAGGCGCTGCCCGCCTATGCGCGCGCCGCCGCGCTCGCGCCGGAGGATGCGGCTGCGCAGGCCGAATATGCCCGCGCCATGCTCGATGCCGCGCCGTCGCGCGAGCGCGTGCCGGAAGAGGCGATCAGCCTCTACCGCCGCGTGCTCGCGCTCGACCCCGACCATGCCGATGCGCTCTGGTTCGTCGGCTACGCCGAAGCGACCGCCGAGCCGCCGGACCGCGAGGCCGCGCGTGGCCATTGGAGCAAGCTGCTCTCGGTGCTGCCGCCCGGCTCCGAAGCCTATCAGTCGGTCGAGAAGGCGCTCGATGCGCTGTAGCGGGATTTCGGGGTGATGTGCTGCTCACCCTCGCACTTCGACAAGCTCAGTGTGAGGGTGAGCTTTTTCGCCAGTGAGCCTTCATCCCGAGCCTCCTCGTCCTGAGCTTGTCGAAGGACGAAGAATGAGGTGAGGCCGCCGGTCAACGCGGCGCCATGCGGAGCGCGCCGTCGAGACGGATCACCGAGCCGTTGAGGAAGGTGTTCTCGACGATGTGGCGGGCGAGCGCGGCGTATTCCACGGCATGGCCGAGCCGCTTCGGGTAGACCGAGGTGGCGACCAAGGCTTCGCGCACATTGTCGGGCAGGCCGGCCATCATCGGCGTGTCCATCAGGCCGGGCGAGATCGCGTTGACGCGGATGCCGTCGCGCGCCAGCTCGCGCGCCAAGGTCAGCGTGATCGAGACGATGGCGCCCTTGGAGGCCGAATAGGCGCACTGGCCGATCTGGCCCTCGAACGCGGCGACCGAGGCGGTGCCGATCATCACGCCGCGCTCGCCGTCCTCGAGCGGCGGCAGGGCAGCGGCATCCGCCGCGGTCAGGCGCATGCAGTTGATCGTGCCCATCAGGTTGATGTCGATGGTGCGGCGGAAGGCGTCGAGCGGCGTCGCCTTGCCGTCCTTGCCGATCAGCTTGGCGCCGGTCGCGACGCCGGCGCAGGCGATCAGGATGCGTGCCGGGCCGATCGCGCCCCGGATCGTCTCGTAGGCGGCCTCCATGCTGGCCGCGCTGGTCACGTTGCCCTCGACCGCGACGCCGCCGATCTCGTCCGCGACGCGCTTGGCGTTGCCGAGGTTGAGGTCGATGACGGCGACCTTGGCGCCGGCCTTGGCAAGCTCGCGCGCGCTCGCCTCGCCGAGCCCCGAGCCGCCGCCGGTGACGATCGCGCCGTGTCCCTTGATCTGCATGAGGCTGCCTCCGTGGTTCGGCGCGCTCTATAGCAGAATGCATCCGCTCGCGCGAAGCGGCGTTTCGGGCTTCACGCCACCCCGTCCGCGCGCGGGGGCACGGCGGGCGTGCGGCGGAGCTGGGCCTCGCGGCGCGCGATGTAGAGGGCGCTCGCGATGATGATGGCGCCGCCGATCCAGGTCCACACGCCCGGAAACTCGCCGAACGCGAAATAGCCGATCAGGATGGCGAAGGGCAGGCGCGTGAAGTCGAGCGGCATCAGCGCGCTGGCCTCGGCGAGCGAGAATGCGCGCGCCATCGCGAAATGGCCGATCAGCGCGATGATGCCGACCGCGGCGAGCAGGCCGAGCTGGATGCCGCTCGGCATGGTCCAGAAGGCGATGGCCGGGCCGAGCGAGATCGGCGTCATCACCAGGCTCATGTAGAAGACGATCTGGAGCGGCGTCTCGGTGCGCGAGAGCAGCTTGATGATGCACATCGAGACCGCGAAGAGCAGCGCCGAGCCGATCGCGAGCAGCCCGCCGAACGAGATCGTGTCCGCGCCCGGCTGCAGAACGATGAGCACGCCGGCGAAGCCGACCAACGTCGCGCTCCAGCGCCGCACGCCGATGCGCTCCTTGAGCATCAGGATGGCGACCGGGATCATCCAGAGCGCGACCGTGAAGTTGAGCGTGATCGCCTCGGCGAGCGGCATCATGCCAAGTGCTGCGTACCACGCCCACATCGAGACGACGCCGAGCGTGCCGCGCGAGAGGTAGAGCTTGAGCCGCTGGGTCCTGAGCTTGTCGAGGCCGAGATGGGCCATCCAGGGGAGCAGCGCGACCAGCCCTATGGCGTTGCGGAAGAAGGCGATCTCGAAGGCCGAGATGTCCGCCGAGAGATGGCGGATCAGCGCCGACATGGCGGAGAAGCAGGCGCAGCTCAGGACCATGAGCAGCGCGCCTTCGATCGCAGCCGGCAGCCGGCGCGTGCGGAGGCCGCCGATGGAGCCGAGCAGGCTCATGGCATGGGCGCCGCGCCTCCGTCAGCCGCCGCGCAGCACGGCAAGCGCGGTGGCGATCCGGCTTAAGGAACGGGCGCGGCCGAACGGATCCTCGACGCTGCGGGCGATCGCGGCGGCTTCCTTCAGGGTGCCGTCCACCGTCTCGGCGCCGCCCGAGCGGGCGCCGAGCAGCGCGAGGTCGATCAGCGCGAGGGCGCGCTCGACCGGGTTTTCCAGCAGCTCGGCGATCTTGGCGGCGCGCGTCTTGGTGGCGAGCGCGCCGGCGAGGTCGCCGTCATCGACCTGCACGTCGGCGATGCCGAGCATGGCTTCGAGGCGGATGCCCGGCTCGGCGATCGAGCCGGCGATGCGCACCGCCTCCGCCGGGTCGCCGGCGCGCGCCGCGGCGATCGCGACCTCGCGATGCGCGAAGGATTGCGTGTAGCCGCTCCTCAGCGTGTGCACGGTGCGCATGGCCGCTTCATAGCCGCCGAGCTCGGCATCCGCGATGGCGAGGCGGGCATGGGCGTGCTGGCATTCCGGCCGGTCGACCGAGCAGGTCAGCGCGGTCGCCGCGGTGTTGAGCGTCGCCCTGCCGTCCTCGGGATCGCCGGCGCGGGCCTCGACCACCGCGATGGCCGCGAGCGTGCGGGCCTGCTCGGTCCCACTCGCGATGCCGCGCGCGGCCTCTTTGCCGGCCTCGGCGTCGCCGAGCTCGGCCTCGAGCACGGCGAGCTCGCCCGCGGCGAAATCGCGGATGCCGCCGGGCTTCACCTCGCCCAGCATGCGCCGCGCCTGGTCGCGCAGGCCGCGTGCCGCGTCGCGCTGGCCGAGGGCGGCGAAGCCGCGTGCCGCCGCGATCGTCGCGCCGATGCGCTCGGCCGGCGCCTTGATGCGCGCGGCGGTTGCCGCAGCGGCGGTCGGGTTGCCGCCCTTCACCTGGCCGTCGGCGACCGCGCGCAGCGCCTTGTCGCGCAGCATCTCGTCCGGCACGCGCTCGGCCGCGCTGGTCGCCTCGCCCATGTCGCCGCTCCGCGCCAACGCGACCGCGATCGCACCGACCGCGGCGATCACCGAGCGCGGGTCGGCGATGGCGCGCGCCGTGTTCAGCGCCGCGCCGCGCTGGCCGGCGCGGGCCTGCGCCTCGACCACATGGCTGAGCGCCCAGTCGCGCAGGCCCTGCTTCTCGATCCGCGCGGCGCTCTGCAGCGCGAGGCCGATCAGGCAATCGGGGGTGGGTGACGCGAAGCAGGCCTCGGCATCGCCCGCCGCAAGCGGCGCGCTGTGCTCGGCGAGCGAGGTCGCCCATTCGGGCCCGAACTCGCGGATCAGGCCGGCGCGGGCTTCCTCGATCTGCGCCTTGCGCGCGGCGTCGAGCTGGTCGAGCAGCTGCTTCGCGGCGCCCTCGTTCTGGTTGAGCCGGGCGAGCAGCGCGAGGGTCGGCAGGCCGTCAGGCTCGCTGCCGACCAGGCGTTGATAGGCGCGGATCGCATCCTGCGTCTCGGGCGACATCACGCCGCCGACCGGCCCGGTATAGAGGCCGCGCTCGGCCAGGCGGAGCTGGATCATGCGCACGAGCGCGCTGTAGCGCCCCATCTTGGCCGCCTCCTCCTCGGTGCCGCCGCCGCGCAGGCCGTCGGCGCGGAGCTCGGGCTCGGCGGCGGAAGGCGCCGCCGCGCCGGCACCGCCCGCCGCCGGCAGGAGCGCCGCCAGCACGGCGAGCAGAGCGATGGCGCTCCGCGCGCGGACCGCTCGACGGAGCGAGGGCAGCCATGAATACTTGTGGGGCATGGGAGCAGAGGATAGGGCGCGCTAGGATCGAGGGAAGGGACGAAACCGGCTCGACAAGGTTATCTTTAGAATATCCGGTTAACAAACGAGTAGGTCATGCGCCGGGGCCGATCATGTTTGCCCGGCATCGCATCGGACGGCTGCGCGAGGGAGACATGGGGCAGCATGAACGTCGCTTCACCAACCGGTTGCTTTCCATGTGGCAGGACGCACGGCACGGCAAGCCTCTGCCGCGGCTCGCCGATGTCGAGGCCGGCGCCGACCAGGCGCTCCAGGACCAGAGCTTCGTGATCGACGTCAGCCCGGGGCCGTGCGGCTATCGTTTCACGCGCTTCGGCGCCGCGCTCACCCAGGTCGCCGGCGTCGATTTCTCCGGCTATTCGATCGACGCCTTGCCGGAGAACATCGCCCATGACGCGCTCGACATATGCCACACGGCGATCGCCTCGTCGAAGCCGGTCCTGCGCGAGAAGGAGTTCGCCAGGATATTCGGCCATCCGGTGTGCTACCGGATGATCGTCCTCCCCGTCTCGAAGCAGCGCAAGCGGGTCGGTGCGCTGATCGGCACGGTCGGCTACCGGGTACGCGGCGAGGCCGAGCTGCGCGAGGCGGGCGGCCTCGAAACCACCCATTGAATCGGGGGGGTTGGCTGCCCGCCGGCCAGCCCTTGAACCTTATTGCGCCGCACCTATATCACGGGTGTCGCCGCTGCCTGGTTGTTTTGGGGGCGCGACATGAGGCCCGCTCACCAAGGAGGGGCGCACGCGATGACCAGAGTTTCGCCGTTCAACAGCCCGCTGATGCTCGGCTTCGACCAGCTCGAACGCATGCTCGAGCGGGTGGCGAAGAGCGCGGGCGACGGCTATCCCCCCTATAATATCCTGCAGATCGGCGACGACCGGCTCAGGATCACGCTGGCGGTCGCGGGCTTCACCGAGGCCGAGCTCGGCGTCACGGTTGAGGGCAACCAACTCCATGTCCGCGGCGTTAAGTCGGAAGTGGCCGATGAAAGCGCCGTGTACCTATACCGGGGCATCGCCTCGCGGCAGTTCCACCGCAGCTTCCTGCTCGCGGACGGCATCGAGGTGGGCAGCGCCACGATCGAGAATGGCCTGCTCAACATCGACCTGATCCGCCCGGTTCCCGCCGAAACGGTCCGCACCATCCCGATCGGCAAGGCGGGGCCAAGCGAATCAGAGGGCGCGCGCGTCATCGGCCCGGCGCAGCGCGAGCCTGCTACGGAGACGGACGGTGCCGAGAATCGGCCCGTACGGCGTGTCATCAGAGCGCCGTCGCGGGAACGGAGTGCATCATGAAAGAATTGACCAAGGCTGCCAATCCAGAGATCCCGGCCGAGGCGTTCCTCGCCCTCGGCGCGCCGACGCTGGCCTACATCAAAGCAGCGGACATCAACGGCGAGCAGGGCTACGCCATCTTCGCGGCCGACGGCCGCATGCTCGGCGCCGCGCCCACGCGCGAGCTCGCCTTCGCGGCCGCGCGCCAGCACGACCTCGACCCCGTCAGCGTGCACTGATCGTCGCTTCGCGCGTGGCGGACGCGACCACGCTCTCCTCGCCATCGATCTTGCGCAGCAGCCGGTACTCGCCGCGATAGGTACCGCGCTGCCAGCCGTCCGGCGGCCGCTTCTTGCCGACGAACTGGAAGCGCTGATGGGCGTCCTCGTTCAGCTCATTGGCGATGCGCGCGAGCACGCTGCCGTCGGGCGCGTAGATCTCGAAGATTTCGACATCGCCCTGCCTGATGCCGAACACGTCGGCATAGAAGACGAAGGCTTCGGCGTCGTCGCCGAACGCGGTGTCGCGGTCGGCGCCGCCGCGCACCGCGACCTTGTCGGGTGGGCGGGTGGCGAAGCCCGCGATCAGCACGCCGCCCGGCCGGTAGGCCAGCATGGCGAGCGTCGCCGTGTCCCATAGCGGGGTCGCCGGTACGCCGCAGGCGGCGGTGCCGATCGCGGCGCCCAGGAACGGGTCGTAGACCGCCCCGTTGCGGCGTACCTGGAAGTCCAGGTGCGGGAAGTTGCTGCGCCCGGACAGGCCGATCTTGCCGATCGCCTGGCCGGCCACGACCCTGTCGCCGGCCTTGACCACGACGCTGCCGTTCATCAGGTGGCTGTACTGGGTTTCCCAGCCGTCGCCATGCGCAATGACGACCGCGTTGCCGGCATCCTTGCCCGACAGGTTCTCGCGGCCGCGCTCGTCGACGCTCAAATCGGGCTCGCCGTCGCGGATCGCGCGGACCTCGCCGTCGGCCGCGGCGAGCACCGATACCCCGGCCTGCATGGCGGGCAGGTCGGGCACGCGGAAGTCCGTGCCCTTGTGGTCGTCATAGGTGAGCCGGCCGCAGGCATGGTCGAGGATTTCGGGGCCGGGCGCGAGGTCGACGTGGAACTGGACCTCACAGGTCAGGCTGATCGTGCAGTTGACCGGGAGCTGGAACTTCGGCGCGCTAGTAGCGTCCGCCGCATCGGCGCCCCGCGCGAGCGGGGTCAGGGCCAACGCGGCGCCGAGCAGCAGGCAGGCCAGGGCGTACCGGCAAACCAGCATGGCTTTATCTATTCTTCATCCGACGCCGTGGAAAGGCTGACCACGAAGCGCGCGCCGCGGCCGGTGCGCCCGCCATGGCAGGTGAGCCGGCCGCCGAACGCCTCGACGATCTGGCGCGATATGCTGAGCCCGAGGCCGGCATGGGTGCCGAACTTCTCGCCCTCGGGCCGCGACGAGTAGAAGCGCTCAAAGATCCGCTCGCGCATCGATTCGGGCACGCCCGGCCCCTCGTCCTCGACCTCGAAGCGCACCGTCTCGCCCTCGCGCAGCAGCCGCATCGTCACCACGGCGCCCTTCGGGCTGAACGAGCGGGCATTGCTCACCAGGTTCTGCACTACCTGGGTCAGCCGGTCCTCCACCGCGAGCACGACGAACGGGCCTCCGCCCCGCACCTCGAGGCGGAGCGGCGCGATCGCCGGCTGGTCTGTGTGCATCTCCTTGTCGAAGGAGACATGGAGCGAGAGCAGCCGAGCCAGGTCGACCGGCTCGAGCGCGGTGCGCGACAGCTCGGAATCGAGGCGCGACGCCGCGGAGATTTCGCTCAGCAGGCGGTCGAGCCGCTTCACGTCGTCGATCACGATCTCGAGGAGCTGGCGGCGCTTCTCGTCGTCGCCGATGCGGATCGCGGTCTCGACGGCGCTCCGCACCGAGCTCAGCGGGTTCCTGATCTCGTGGGCGACCTCGGCGGCGAAGCGTTCGATCGCATCGAGCCGTTGCCAGAGCGCATCAGTCATGTCCCTGAGCGCGCCGGAGAGCCCGCCGATCTCGTCGCGCCGCTGCGTGAAGTCGGGGATCAGCGGCTTCTCGCCGCGTACGCTGCGCACGCGCGCCGCGGCCTCGGCGAGCCGGCGCACCGGCCGCGTGATGGTGCCGGCGAGATAGAGCGAGAGCAGGATGGTGATCGCGGCCGAAATGACGAAGGCCTGGAGCACGGCGAAGCGCATCTCGCGCACCGCGACGTCGATGTCGTCGGCGTTGGCCGAGATCAGGAGCGCGCCCTCGATCCGCTTCAGAGCCTGGATCGGCATGGCGACCAGCACGGCGAGCGAGCCTTCGGCGGTCTCGCCGATCAGGCTGGTGGTCTCGCCGGTGAGCGCGCGGCCGACCGTAGCGCTCACCACCATGCGCGAGCCGCGGCCCTCGACGATGCGCGGCAGGCGCGCCCTGGGCGGCAGGTCGCGCACGATCCACTCGTAGATGGCGATCGCCATGCGGCCGAGCGGGCCCTCGTTCGAGGGCGGCGGCAGCTCGGTGGTCACCACCCGGGCGCCCGGCAGGCGCTGGGAATCGACGATGATGTTGCCGCGCGTGTCGAAGACGCGGATGCGCTGTTCCGGCGGCAAAGGCAGCCGCGCGAGATAGCCCATGGCGTCGAAAGGGTCGCGCCCGCTGTCCGGGTCGCCCAGATCGTACGTGGTGTTGCTGGTGAGCGCGGTGACGATCAGGCTGCCCTGGAGCTTGAGCGCGGCGAGCTTCTGGTCGAACAGGCTGCGTTGATAACGGTCGAGATAGAAGAAGCCGCCGAGCAGGATGGCGAGCGCCAGCACGTTGATGGCGAGGATGCGCGCGGTCAGCGAGATGAAGGGCCGGCGCAGGCGGCGCGGGCCGGCGGCGTGCTCCGCCTCGGCGTCCGCGCCTAGGCGCTCTTTGCCGCCGCGCGCGGCGCGCCCGCGCTTCGGCCCCGACGCCGCGTCGATGCCGGCGCGGTCACGGTTGGACGAAACGGTATCCAACGCCATAGAGCGTCTCGATCTGCGAGAACGACGGATCGATGCTCTTGAACTTCTTCCTGATCCGCTTGATGTGGCTGTCTATGGTGCGGTCGTCGACGAAGGTCTCGCCGTCATAGGCGGCGTCCATCAACTGGTCGCGGCTCTTGACGTGGCCCGGCCTCAAGGCGAGCGACTTGAGCAGCAGGAACTCGGTCACGGTCAGCACGATCGATTCGCCGCGCCAGGTGACGAGATGGCGCGTCGGGTCGAGCACCAGCTCGCCGCGCACGATGACCGGCTCCTGCGCCGGCTCGCCGCTCTCGACGGCGCTGCGCGCCTCGGTGTTGCGCCGGATCACCGCCTTGATCCGCTCGATCAAGAGCTTCTGCGAGAACGGCTTGGTGATGTAGTCGTCGGCGCCGAGGCGCAGGCCCTCGATCTGGTCGGCCTCCTCGATCTTGGAGGTCAGGAAGATCACGGGCACGTGGCTGTGCCGGCGGAGCTGGCGCAGCAGCTCGAGCCCGTCGAGGCGCGGCATCTTGATGTCGATGACCGCGACCTCGGGCGGCTTGGCGAGCAGCTCGCGCAGGCCCTTCTCGGGGTCGCTCGAGGCGCGCACGGCATAGCCCTCGGCCTCGAGCGCCATGGTTACCGAGGCCAGGATGTTCTGGTCGTCGTCGATCAACGCGATGGTCTGCGGCATAGGGTCTCGCCCTTGAACATGCGAGGCGGAGGGCCGCCTTGGCGGTATCTGTTTTGCCGATAAGTCTAGGTCTTGGGGCGGGCAAATGCCACCCGTCCGGGCTCAGGCCGGGGCGATGCCGCGCGCCGTGAGAACCCGGAAGCGCAGCGCCGAGACCCCGGCGGCGACGATCGAGCCGGCCAGAATGGCCCAGATCAGCCCGCTCGGGCCGAGGCCGAGTGCGAGCGCGAGGCCGTAGCCGAGCGGCACGCAGACCACCCACCAGGCCGAGAACTGGATCATCATGGTGGTCCAGATGTCGGCGAGGCCGCGCAGCGCGCCCTGCAGCACCATCTGCGCGCCGTCGAGCACCAGCGTGAAGCCGCCGACGAAGATCAGCGTGGTGACGATCACACGCAGGGCCGGCTCGTCGGTATAGAGCGAGGCGAGCGCGGCCGGCGCCGAGAAGAACACCACCGTCGCCGCCCCCGTGACCGCCGAGACGACCAGGACGCCGGCCCAGCCGGCCCGGCGCGCGCCGAGCGCGTCGCGCCGGCCGACCGCATTGCCGACCCGGATCATGGTCGCGGTGCCGGTGCCGACCGCCGCCATGAAGACCAGCCCGATCAGGTTGTAGGTGATCTGGTAGCCGGCGAGCGCGGCCGGCCCGATCAGCCCGGCGATCAGGGTCAGCGCCGAGAACGCGCCGGTCTCGAGCCCGCGCGAGAGCGCGAGCGGCAGGCCGAGCCGGCACAGCTTGCGGACCACGCTGAGGGGCGTGTCGCGCCAGTCGAGGAGCCCGAGCGCCTTGCGGTCGCGCAGCGTGAGCACGTAGCCTGCGAGCGCGAACAGCATCAGGTGGCGCACGATCGAGGTGGCGATCGCCGCGCCTTCGGCCCCCATCGGCGGCAGGCCGAGCCCGCCGAAGATGAAGAGCCAGTCGAGCAGGCCGTTGGCGGCGAGCCCGAGGAAGGTGATGACCATGCCGGGCACCGGCCGGCTCAGGCCCTCAAGGAACATGGCGATGGCGAGCCAGAGCCCGAAGGCCGGGTAGCTCCACGCGAACATGGCGAAGGCGCGCCCGCCGATCGCGGCGACCGCCGGCTCCTGGCCGAGCACGCCGAGGAACCAGCCGCCGGCGAGGCAGAGCAGGCCGAGCGCCGCGCCGACGACGAGCGCGAGAACCAGGCTCGCCCGGAAATAGGTGCCGCAGGCGTGGCGTTGGCCGGCGCCGGCCGCCTGGGCGGTGAGGATCGCGGTACCTTGCAGCAGGCCGACCGCGATCAGGATCATCACGATCTGCACCGCGCTCGCCGCGGCGAAGCCGGCGAGCTCGCCCGTGTCGTGATGGCCGAGCATGGCGGTGTCGAGCGCGAGCATGAGGAGCAGCCCGGCGCGCGTCGCGACCACCGGCACCGCGAGCTTCAGCGTCGGCACGATGTGGCCGGCGAGGCGGTTCGGGTCGCGCGCCGGCAGGGCGGCGCTGGTCTGGGTCGCGGGCATGGCGCGCGACAATAGCCAAAGCGGTCCCGCCTGTCGCTCGGGGCGAGCGGGCGCGCGGCGGTTGGCGGCTGCCGCGATCGGCGTCATAAGACCCTTTGTGGCAATCTCATTGCGGGGCGGGCCATGAACGACACGGCGGCGGAGATGGGCAAGGCGGCGCGGCGGCTGGTGCGGCAGTCCGGGGTCGCGACCCTGGCGACGGCGGGGCGCGCCGGCAGCCCGGCCGCGGGCTTTCCCTATGCTTCGCTCGTGCTGGCCGCGACCGACCATGACGGCGCGCCGCTGCTGCTGGTCTCGGCGCTCGCCGAGCACACGCGGAACATCGCGGCCGAGCGCCGCGTCTCGCTGCTGTTCGACGGCACGGCCGGGCTCGTGGACCCGCTCGAAGGCGCGCGGCTCACGCTGCTCGGCGAGGCGGTGCCGGCTGCCGCGCCTCATCAGCGAACACGCTTCCTCGCCCGCCATCCGAGCGCAGAGGCCTATGCCGGCTTCAAGGATTTCTCGCTCATCCGCATCGAGCCGTCACGCGGCCATCTGGTCGCGGGCTTCGGCCGCATCGTCTGGATCGAGCGGAACGAACTGATGTTCGATGCCGGCGATGCGGCGGCGCTGGTCGAGGCCGAGCCCGGCATCCTCGCCCACATGAACCAGGACCATGGCGATGCGCTGGATCTCTATGCCGGCGTCCTGCTCGGCCGGTCGGGCGCGGGCTGGCGCGCCTGCGGCATCGACCCCGAGGGGCTCGACCTGCGCCGCGAGGGCGCGCTCGCGCGGCTCGATTTCGACGCGCCGATTCGGGACGCGGCAGGCGCGCGCGCGACGCTGGTCGCCCTGGTCAAGCGGGCGCGCGGGGCCGCCCCGGCCGATGGCGGCCGAGATGCTTGAAAGCGCCCCGGTCGGCGTGTTGAATGACGCTGCGATTACCGTCCCGCTGCGCCGCGACTGAGGGGCTCGCCGGCGCGGCCCACCCTGACATCCAAGGTTCACGGAGACGATGGAGCACGCAGCATCCCCCAAGCGACAGGCGGGCACGACGGCGCTCGGCCACGGCATGACGGCGCAGGCGTATCTGAACCTTTCGCCGGCCGCGCTCTACGAGCACGCGGTCAGGCGCGGCGAGGCCGAGATCGCGGCGCACGGCCCGCTGGTCGCGCGCACCGGCCAGCACACCGGCCGCTCGCCGAACGACAAGTTCATCGTGCGCGACGCCGGCACCGAGGCGACGGTGTGGTGGGGCAGCGTCAACCGGCCGATCGAGCCCGAGCGCTTCGCGGCGATCAAGGCGCGCATGCTCGACTATCTGAAGGGCCGCGAGCTCTTCGTGCTCGACTGCTTTGCCGGCGCCGATCCGACGCACCGCCTGCCCGTCAGGGTGATCAGCGAGCTCGCCTGGCACAGCCTGTTCGCGCGCAACCTGTTCATCCGGCCGAAGCCCGAGGAGCTGGCGAGCCTCCGCCCCGAGTTCACCATCATCCAGGCGCCCGGCTTCGAGGCCGATTCCAAGCGCGACGGCGTGAACTCGCCGACCGTCATCCTGGTCGATTTCGCGCAGCGCCTCGTCCTGATCGGCGGCACCTCCTATGCCGGCGAGTGCAAGAAGTCGGTGTTCACCATCCTCAACTATCTGCTGCCGGCGAAGGGCGTGCTGCCGATGCACTGCTCGGTCAATGTCGGGCCCGAGGGCGATGCCGCCGTCTTCTTCGGGCTCTCCGGCACCGGCAAGACCACGCTCTCGGCCGATCCGCATCGCACCCTGATCGGCGATGACGAGCATGGCTGGAGCGACCATGGCCTCTTCAATTTCGAGGGCGGCTGCTACGCCAAGGTGATCCGCCTCTCCAAGGAAGCCGAGCCCGAGATCCACGCCACCACGCGCATGTTCGGCACCGTGCTCGAGAACGTGGTGATGGACCCGGCGACGCGCGAGCTCGACCTCGACGATGCGAGCCTGACCGAGAACACGCGGGGCGCCTATCCGCTCGACTTCATCCCGAACGCCTCGCTAGAAGGCATCGCCGGCCATCCCAAGAACGTCATCATGCTGACGGCGGATGCCTTTGGCGTGCTGCCGCCGCTCGCGAAGCTTTCGCCGGCGCAGGCGATGTACCATTTCCTTTCGGGCTACACGGCGAAGGTCGCCGGCACTGAGAAGGGCCTCGGCAAGGAGCCGCAGGCGACCTTCTCGACCTGCTTCGGCGCGCCCTTCATGCCGCGCCACCCGTCGGTCTACGCGCGCATGCTGCGCGAGCGGATCGAAGCGACCGGCGCCTCCTGCTGGCTGGTCAACACGGGCTGGACCGGCGGCGCCTTCGGCACCGGCGAGCGCATGCGCATCGCCTATACCCGCGCGCTGCTGCGCGCTGCGCTGGAGGGCGCGCTCGACAAGGTGCCGCTCTCACGCGACAACCTGTTCGGCCTCGCCGTGCCGCAAGCCTGCCCCGGCGTGCCCGACGCGGTGCTCAACCCGCGCGGCACCTGGCGCGACAAGGGCGCCTATGATTTGACGGCGCGCGACCTGGTCGGCCGCTTCCACCAGAACTTTGCGCAGTTCGAGGCGCATGTCGGCGACGAGGTGATGGCCGCCGCGCCCAAGGCGGCGTGAGGCGGGCGTCGACCCTAGATCGTCATGCCCCGGCTTGACCGGGGCATCCAGGGCGGCGGCATGGCGCGCGCCGAATATTCCTGGATTGCCCGGTCAAACCGGGCAATGACGGAACAAAGGAGCGGCGGTCAGCCGCTCGCAACGTAGCTGACCAGCATGGCGCGCTCGCGTTCGAGCTCGTCGAGCCGGTGCTTGACTACGTCGCCGATCGAGACGATGCCGGCGAGCCGGCCTTCCTTCACCACCGGCAGATGGCGCACGCGCCGCGCGGTCATCTCGCGCATCAGCGATTCGAGCGAATCGGCCGGCGCGCAGGTCGCGACATTGCGGCTCATCAGGGTCTCGACCCTGCTGTCGAGCGCGGTTGCGCCCGCCACGGCGAGCGCCCGTACGATGTCGCGCTCCGAGATGATGCCGGCGATGGCGCCGCCGCCTCCGCTGACGACGAGCGCGCCGATCCGCCCGTTCGCGAGCCGCGCCGCGGCATCGGCCACGCGCGCGTCGGGCGCGATGGTGGCGACGTCGCTGCCCTTCGCCTTGAGGATCTGACTGACGATCATGGCAGCCTCCCCTTTTGGCCGACACCAGGGGGCGGTGCCGGCAAGGAAGAGCGTCGGACGCTCGCCGCCCTGCCCGCGGCCTGGCGCGCTCGACAAGCTCTTTGAAGAAATACTAGGCCGGCCTTGCCCGCGCGGAAAGAGCAGCCGGTAATCCAGCCTTAGTGCAGGCCGCACGATCACCATAAGATTACAGCGATTACATAGGCTCACGCACTATTTACGGCTATACGGTTGTTGCATAAACCTGCCATTGGTACAAAGTGATGCGCGGGTACGGTCTGCGTGCCCGTCGATCAGGCAGGCTGCGAGACGAATCACTGTAAACGGTGGGCGGCCATCGCGGTTCGGCGAAGGATGGCCGCATGCCCGCTCTTGTCCGGACCTCGACAGCCAATCCGTCATCGGCCGCATCAAGAAGACGATCGAGGAGAACACGAAATGGACGCGCCGAAGCCAGGTCAGGTGTTGGTCACCTATGTCGACCGCTTCAGGCCCGACGCGTTCGCGCAGGCCTGCAAGCTGACCATCGAGGGTTTCACCGAGGCCTACAGGGCCCATGGCCAGCCGGTGCACATGTGCTACGCGACGAACGACGACGAGCACGAGCTCATCGGCATCGTCTGCTATGAGAGCGAGGCCGCGTTCGATGCCTGGCAGGCCTCGCCGCACCGCAAGAGGGTGACGGATCAGCTCCGGCCGCTGCTGCGCGAGCCGATGATGTTCCGGCGCTACACGGTGCGCACCGTCCACGAGGCGGAATAGCGCGGTTTAGACTCATAACAGTCCCGATGATCGAGGACGATCATCGGGACGCCCTCAATCGCCGGGCGCGTACCTCCGGCACGCTTGGCTTTCGCCGCGTAGGCGGCGCGGCGCAGTCGCGCCAGCCAAGCCTCGATGAGTCGAGCTCATCGAGGCTTGGTATTGTACGGATGTTCCTTGCGCCAGTGCCGGGCGATGTCGATGCCGCGCGCGAACCAGACGCGGTCCTTCGAGCGCGCATAGTCGAGGAAGCGGATCAGCCCGGCGGCGCGGCCCGGCCGGCCGGTGATGCGGTCGTGCAGGCCGATCGAGAGCAGCTTCGGCCGCTCGGCGCCCTCGTCATAGAGCAGGTCGAAGGCGTCCTTCAGGTAAGTGAAGAAATCGTCCGCGGTCTTGAAGCCGCGATGCTCGTCGAAGCGGTTGTCGTTGGTCTCGTAGGAATAGGGGATGACGAGGTGCGGCCGGCCTGCGACCTCGACCCAATAGGGCAGCTCGTCGTTGAGCGCGTCGCGGTCGTAGAGGAAGCCGCCGGCCTCGATGAGCAGGCGGCGCGTGTTCGGCCCCGGCCGGCCGGTCATCCAGCCTTCGGGCCGTGCCCCGGTCAGGCGCTCGATGCCCTGGATGGCGTAGTCGATATGGCGGCGCTCCTCGGCCTCGGGCATCGCCTGATAGTCGATCCAGCGCCAGCCATGGCTGACGATCTCGTGCCCGGCCGCGACGCAGGCCTCGGCGACCTCGGGGTTGCGCAGCATCGCCTGGACCACGCCGAGCAGGCTGAGCTTGACCTCGAAGCGCTCGAAGATATTGAGGCAGCGCCAGATGCCGACCCGCGTGCCGTACTCGAACGAGCCTTCGGGATGTATGCTGCGCGCGCCCTGAACCTCCGGGAAGCCGGTGTCGGTCAAGAGGCTTTCCGAGCAGCCGTCGCCTTCGAGCACATGGCGCTCGCCGCCGCCCTCATAGTTGAGGTTGAAGTTGACGCAGAGGCGCGCGCCGCCGGGCCAGCGCGCTTCCGGCAGGTCGCGGCCATAGCCCTTGAAGTCGCGCCACCAGCCGGGCTCGCCCTGCCGCTCCGCCTCGATCCGCCGCGCCATCGCCGTCTCCCCGTCATGTCCGCCGGTTGCGATCGAGCATAGCAGGGCGGGTGACGCGGCGCCGCCAACCCTTCCGCTCACGAATAGTTCAACGGCTGCGGTGCATCCGCGCGCGGGCCTTCCTCCGTAGTGCCGGCATGGCGGATCGAGGGGCGATCCGCCGGCTCAGGCCAAGGAGGGGCAAGATGCATCCGAATCACGACACACCGACACTCAACCAGCCTGCGCGGCGCCGGTTCATGCGTGTGGCCGGCGCGGGCGTGCTGTCCGCCGCGGCGGTCGGCCTCCTGGCCGGCAGCCCGGCGCGCGCGGCGAGCAAGGTCAAGGGCGGCGCCGAGGCAAAGCACGACGTCGACATCCTCAACGTCGCGCTCGGGCTCGAATGGGAGGGCATCGGGGCTTATCAGCTCGGCGCCGAGAGCGGCCTCTTGACCAAGCCGGTGCTCGACGTTGCCGTGATGTTCCAGGACCATCACAAGGCGCATGCCGACACCCTGATGGGCGCGATCAAGTCGCTCGGCGGCACGCCGGTCGAGGCGAAGCCGCTCGCCGACTATGCCGCGGCACTCAACGCCGCCATGCTCAAGTCCGAGGCCGACGTGCTCAAGCTCGCCGCCAAGCTCGAGCTCGGCGCGACCAACGCCTATCTCGGCGTGATCCCGTCCTTCGCCGACCCGGCGCTCGGCCAGGTCTCGGCGCGGCTCGCGGCCGACGAGGCGATGCACTGGACCGTGCTCGCCCAGGCGCTCGGCATGGCGCTGCCGAAAGAGGCGCTCTCGTTCGGCGCGTGAGCCATGCCGGCGCCGAACCGGAGGAGACGGCTCGGGGTGATCGCGCTCGCCGCCATGCTGCTGGCCGGCCTCGGGGCGGCGCTCGGCACGGTGGCGAGCGCCGAGAACCTGCGCGGCGATCCCGCGCGCGGCGCCAAGGTCTATGAGCGCTGCGAGGGCTGCCACTCGCTCGACGCCAACCGGGTCGGGCCGCTGCATCGCAGCGTGGTCGGCCGCAAGGCCGGCACTGTCCCCGGCTATGGCTACTCGCCCGCGCTCGCCGGGTCCGGCATCGTGTGGGACGAGACGACGCTCGATGCCTGGCTCGCCAATCCGGCCAAGCTGGTGCCCGGCACCAAGATGGGCTTCCGCCTCAAGGACGCCCAGGACCGCGCCGACGTGATCGCCTTCCTCAAGGCGCAGGGCGGCGAGTAGCCGGCGCGTGCTCTAGCCGAGCCGGTAGTAGCGCTTGTCGGGGCGGAAGGTGCGGTTCGGGATGTCGTCGCCGGCGAGGCCCTTGAGCACGTCGACGATGTCGTCGCGCACCTTGTCGTTGTTCCGATAGTACTGATGCTCGGTCTCGTTGGGCTCGCCCTTCTCGATGATGACCGGCGCGACGTTGACCAGCTCGACCTTCTCGGCCAGCACGTGCGGGTCGCTCGGGCCGTTGGAGCCGAGCCGGCTCGGCATGCCCTTGGTCCAGTCCGAGCCGCTCAGGATGGTGTCGCGCGGGCTGTAATAGACGGTGAGCCGGCGCGTCAGACTGACGATCGGCGCCATCTTGCCGATGTCGTTCAGCGTGTCGGCGTCGTCGTCGGGCGCGGCCAGGACGGTCTGGTCGAAGAGCTGGTGGGTACCGTCCTCGCCGAGCTGGCGCAGCGCCTGCATGGCGTTCCTGAGCGCCCAATTGCCCATGCTGTGCGCGAGCAGGTGGATGCGCTGGTTGCAGCGGTCCTTGGGCGCGAGGTTGCGGGCGAAGTCGCGCGCCTTCAGCATGGTGCGCGCGATGGCGTGGCCCGAGCTCGCGGCATCCAGCCGGTCGTCGGCATAGGCGCGGAACACCGGCGTCACCGCGCCGTCGGACGGCCAGAGGAAGGCGAGCACATTGAGCGGCTTGCCCTCGCCCTGGCTCCGCTTCGCGTAATACTCCTTGATCTGCGCGGCGCGCACCAGCGCGCTCTCGAAGGTGTTGGCGAAGCCGTGGATGTAGAAGAGCGTGTCGGCCTCCTCCTTCATCATCAGCTTGCGCAGCTCGTCGAACGCCGCGTTCGAGCCGAGCTTCTGCCGGCCCGGCTTGGCGTCCATCTTCTCCGGATAGACGAAGATCGGGCCGAGCTTCTCCTTCGCAGCATCGACCTCGGCCTCGCCGAAGCGAAGCGAATCGAGCCCGCCAGCGCAGGGGTCCTTGCCGAACCTCTTCGGGTTGTCCTGATTGTCCGGGCATCGGTTGGTCGCGAAGAAGACCTGGGTCATCGAAAGCCTCCCCCTCAAGCGCCGACGCCGGAGCGCGGCGTTCCGCATCGGATTTGTTTCTCACCCCCGCCCTAACCCTCCTCCTCAAGGGGGGAGGGAATGAGAGGGGTCGCCGTGGCACGGTATCTTACCCCCTCCCTCTTGACGGGGTAGGGATGGGGTGGGGGTGACTCAGGAAAAAATCGGTGACGGAGGCTCGTGTCTCTCGGGGACAAGCGATCAATGCGCGGTCGCCCAGCTATGGCCGGTGCCGGTGTCGACCGTGAGCGGCACGGAGAGCTGGGCGGCGGCTTCCATCACCTTCTTGACCAGCGCGGCAGTCTCCTCGGCTTCCTCCTTCGGCACCTCGAAGATCAGCTCGTCGTGCACCTGGAGCAGCATGCGCGCCTTGAGCCGTGCCTTCTCCAAGGCCGGGTCGATGCGCCGCATGGCACGCTTGATCACGTCGGCCGCGGTGCCCTGGATCGGCGCGTTGATCGCGGCGCGCTCGGAGAAGGCGCGGTGCGCCGGGTTCTTCTCGTTGATGCCGGTGAGATGCACGCGCCTGCCGTAGAGCGTGGTGACGAACCCTTGCGCGTGCGCGGTCTTCTTGGCCGCCTCCATATAGGCGCGGATGCCGGGATAGCGCTTGAAGTAGGCGTCGATATAGGCGCGTGCCGCGGCCTGGTCGACGCCGATCTGGCGCGCCAGGCCGAACGGGCTGATGCCGTAGATGATGCCGAAGTTGATCGCCTTGGCGCTGCGCCGGACGATCGGGTCCATGCCTTCGATCGGCACGTCGAACACCTGGCTCGCGGTCAGCGCGTGGATGTCGATGCCCTGGCGGAAGGCCTCCTTGAGCGCTTCGACATCGGCCATGTGGGCGAGGATGCGCAGCTCGATCTGCGAGTAGTCGGCCGAGAGCAGGACATGGCCCGGCTCGGCGACGAAGGCCTCGCGGATCTTGCGGCCCTCCTCGGTGCGCACGGGAATATTCTGGAGATTGGGGTCGGTCGAGGCGAGCCGGCCGGTCGCCGCGCCGGTCATCGAATAGGAGGTGTGGACGCGCCCGGTCTTCGGGTCGATATGCTCGATCAGCGCGTCCGAATAGGTGCTCTTGAGCTTGGTGAGCTGGCGCCAGTCGAGCACGCGCGCGGGCAGGTCGTGGCCTTGCGCGGCGAGCCCGTCGAGCACGTCCGAATCCGTGCCGTAGGCGCCGGTCTTGCCCTTCTTGCCGCCTTCGAGTCCCATGTCCTCGAACAGCACCTCGCCGAGCTGCTTGGGCGAGCCGATGTTGAAGCTGCGCCGGGCGAGCTTGTGGACTTCCTTCTCGAGCGCGGCGATGCGCGTCGAGAAATCCTCGGACAGGCGGGCGAGCGCGGCGCGGTCGACCTTGATGCCGGCGCTCTCCATGCGCGCGAGCACCGGGATCAGCGGCCGCTCGATGGTCTCGTAGACGGTGCAGAGCTTCTCCGGCACGAGGCGCGGCTTGAGCGTCTGGTGCAGGCGGAGCGTGACCTCGGCGTCCTCCGCCGCGTAGTCGCAGGCGCGGTCGAGCGGCACCTTGTCGAACGTCACCTGGCTCTTGCCGGTGCCCGCGACCTCCTTGTAGCTGATCGTCTTGTGGCCGAGATGGAGCAGCGCCAGCTCGTCCATGCCGTGGCCGTGCAGCCCGCCTTCGAGCACGTAGGAGAGCAGCATCGAATCGTCGACCGGGCCGAGCGCGATGCCGCAGCCCGCGAAGATGCGCATGTCGTACTTGATGTTGTGGCCGATTTTGAGGACTGCCTCGTCCTCGAGCAGCGGCTTGAGGCAGGCGATCGCATCGTCGAACGGAATCTGCTCGGGCGTGTCGGCGGCGAGCAGATCGGCTGCCACGTGGCGCAGCGGCACGTAGCAGGCCTCGCCCGGCAGGATCGCCAGCGAGAAGCCCACGAGCTTGGCGCGCGCCGCGTCGAGCGAGGTGGTCTCGGTATCGACCGCGACATAGCCGGCCTCGTAGGCGCGCGCGACCCAGTCCTCAAGCTCGTCGAGCTTCTGCACGAGCCGATAGCGCGGTTTGCCGGGGTCCGGCGCCTTCTCCTGTGATGAGGGACGCGGAGCCGGCTTGGCAGCCGCCTTCTCCTTGCCGGCCGCCGCGTTCTCGGCCGCGCCGATGCGCGCCAGCACGGAGCGGAACTCCTGCGCCTCGAGGAAGGCGCGCAGCTTGTCCGGATCGGGCGGGGTCAGCACCAGCTCCTCGATCGACGCCGGCACCGGCGCATCGTCCCTGAGCTTGACGAGCTCTCGTGACAGGCGCGCCTTCTCGGCATGCTCGATCAGGCTCTGGCGCCGCTTCGGCTGCTTGATCTCGGTCGCGTGCGCGAGCAGCCCGTCGAGATCGCCATAGATGCTGATCAGCTCGGCCGCGGTCTTGACGCCGATGCCGGGCACGCCCGGCACGTTGTCGGTCGAATCGCCGGCGAGCGCCTGCACGTCGACCACCTTGTCGGGCGCGACGCCGAAGCGCTCCTTGACCTCGGCGAGGCCGATCTCGCGGTTCTTGAAGAAGTCGAACAGCACGACCTTGTGGTCCTCGACGAGCTGCATCAGGTCCTTGTCCGACGACACCACGGTGACGTCGATGCCCCGCTTGCGCGCCAGCTTCGTATAGGTCGCGATCACGTCGTCGGCCTCGAAATTGTCGAGTTCGACCGCGGGCAGGCCGAAGGCGCGCGTCGCCTCGCGCACCAGCGCGAACTGCGGGATCAGCTCGGGCGGCGTCTCGGGCCGGTTCGCCTTGTAGGCGGGATAGATGTCGTTGCGGAAGGTGATGTGCCCGGCGTCGAACACCACCGCGACCGCGTCCGCATCGGTGTCGCGCATCACCTTCATCAGCATGTTGACGAAGCCGAGCACCGCGCCGATCGGCGTGCCGTCCTTGCGCGTCAGGGGCGGCAGGGCATGGAAGGCGCGGAACACGAAGCCCGAGGCGTCGATCAGGAAGAGATGGCGCGGCGTGCTGGCCTTGGCTGGTTCGTTCATCGCTCGATCCGGTTGCCGGCGCGGCACCCGGCTTGAAAGCGGGCGCGGCGGCCCGCACTATGCCACGCCCCGCCTCCGCCTCCCACCGAGGAAGCCATGTCGGCCGACGGCCCGAGCCAGCCGGGTGGTACCGCCGCGCCTGCCTTTCCCGGCTTCGGCGCGCGGCTCTCGCTGTTCTACGGCACCTATTTCCTGCTGCTCGGCGTGCTCGCGCCGTTCTGGCCGCTGTTCCTCTCGGGCCGCGGCCTCGACGCCGGCCAGATCGGCCTCCTGCTCGGCACCACGCTGTGGGCGCGCATGGTCGCCGGCCCGCTCACCGCGCTGGTCGTCGACGGCACCGGCAACCCGCGCCTGGTCGTCACGCTCTCGGCGCTCGCCACGCTCGGCCTCGCCTTCGCGCTGTTCGGCGTCACGGGTTTCGGGCCGACCTTTGCGTTGAGCTTCAGCTACTACTTCATGCTGTCGGGCATGCTGCCGCTGGTCGAGGCGATCACGCTGCGCGGCGCCGCCGCGTTCCGGGGCTATGGCCGCATCCGGCTGTGGGGCTCGATCACCTTCGTCTCGGCGGCCTTCGTCGCGGGCCTCGCGCTCGAGGCCTATGGCAGCCTGTCGCCCGAGACGATCCTTTGGCTGGTGGTCATCGCGACCGCGTTCGTCGCGCTCAGCGCGCCGCTCCTGCCCAACCTCAACCCGCCGCGCCAGAAACTGCGGTCGGAACCGTTCCGCCGGCTGCTGGCGAGCCCGCCCTTCCTCCTGATGATGCTGTCGGCCGGGCTGATCCAGGGCGGGCATGCGGTGCAGTTCGGCTTCGGCAGCCTGCGCTGGGCCGAGGCCGGCTATCCGAGCTGGCTGATCGGCCTCCTGTGGGCCGAGGCCTCCGCCGCCGAGATCCTCCTCTTCGCCTATGGCGGCCGCCTGGTCGAGCGGCTGGGGCCAAGCCGGCTGCTCGGCATCGCGGGCGGGCTCGGCGCGCTCCGCTGGCTGGTGCTCGGCGTCACCACCGAATTGTGGGCGGTGGTGCCGGCGCAGCTCCTGCACGCGGCGAATTTCGGCGCCATGCACCTCGGCGCCATGCTGTTCATCGCGCGCGCCGTCGGCCCCGGCTACGCCAACGTGGGGCAGAGCCTCTATTCCGGCCTCACCTTCGGCGCCATGACGGGCGGCGCCATGCTGCTCGCGGGCTGGCTCTACGCGCTGAGCCCGTTCGGCGCCTATGCTGCCGCCGCGGCGCTGTCGGCCGGCGGCGCGGCCGCGGCCCTCGCGCTCGGCTTCGCCTGGCGCGGCGCGGTGATCGGCGCGCCGGCGCGCTGAAGCCCCACCATCGCCATACCATCCGAGCCTGCGATTGTGCTAAGAATGACAAGCCGGTACGGCATCCCCGACGCGCGAGAGACACCGCCATGCGCCCACGGAAAGAGCAGACGGCGATAGGCTCGGCCGATACCACGGCGGCCGCCAATGTGGACCTGTTCCTGCGCACCGTGCGCGGCGCGCCGGGCCCGGAAGCCGCCCCGGAACGCGCCGCCAGCCCGGTCGGCCCGGTCGAGGCGATCGTCGCGGTGCTGCGCGCCGGCCCGAAATCGTTTCCCGATCTCATGCGCGAGAGCCAGCTTGCCTTCGGCGAGCTCGACGATGCGCTCGACCGCCTCGAGAAGCGCGGCCTCGTCGCCTCGGAAGGCGAGGGCGAGGCGCTCCGCTACCGCCTGACCGCGGCCGGCGAGGCGCTGCCCTGAAGCGGGGCAGCGGCGGCGATGGATGCCATCCTCTATCTCGGCGTCTTCTGCCTCGGCGCGCTGGTCGGGCTGGCCGAGCTGATTTCGCGATACCGCGACGAGCCGTTCCGCGCCGTCACCTCGATCGCCAGCACCGCCTACCTGCTCGTCAACGGCGGCGCCTCGTGCGTCGCGCTCTTCATCATCAAGGAGGCGGGCTGGACGTTCGGCGCGTCCGCGCTGCCGGATGGCTCGCCGTCGCTCGTGCCGCTCTGGCAGGTGCTGGTCGCCGGCTTCGCCGCGGCGGCCTTCTTCCGCAGCTCGTTCTTCGCGGTCCGCCTCGGCGAGAAGGACGTGCAGGTCGGCCCGGGTGCGGTGCTCCAGATCATCACCGGGGCGATGGACCGGGCGGTCGACCGCAACCGCGCCGCGAAGCGCGCCGAGGCGGTCGGCAGGCTGATGCACGACATCGACTTCGATCTGGCAAGCGAGGCGCTGCCCGCGCATTGCCTAGCGCTCATGCAGAACCTCTCGGCCGAGGATGTCGGCCAGATCGGCGAGGCGGTCAAGCGCCTCAAGGAGCCGAGCGCGATCCCCGGCGAGGTGAAGGCGCTCAACCTCGGGCTCATGCTGATGAATTCCGTCGGCGAGGACGTGCTGCGCTCCGCTCTCGATTCGATCGGCAACAAGATCAAGCGGGCGCCGCTGCCGCCTGTCGGGGGTGTTTGAGTTCAGCGCAGCCGCTTCTCCAGCTCCTCGGTATAGGGCATGAAGCCGAAGCGGCGATAGGCGGCGCGCGCTTCTTCGTTGGCGCTCAGCACATGGACGCGGAGCCGCGCCATGCCGCGCCCGCGCGCATGCGCCTCGGCCGCCGCGAGCAGGGCCTGGCCGATGCCCTGGCGGCGCGCGGCCGGGCTCACCGCGATGTCGGAGACGAGGCCGTAGACCGCCGAGTCCGGCGCCTCCTCAGGGCCGTCATAGCGCTCGATGAGGCAGGCGACGAAGCCGACCACCGCGCCGCCTCGCTCGGCGACCAGGAGCACGCCGTCATGCCGGGCGACCTGGCGTTCGAGATAGGCGAGATAGGGTGCCGCGATCGCGGCGCCGGGCAGGAGGCCGTCATGCAGAAGGCGCTCATGCTCCTGCAGCACGACGATCAGCTCGAGCAGCGCCTCGCGGTCCCCCGCCGCGGCCGGGCGTATGGCGATCGGCGCGCGGCCGCTAATGGCCGGAGGCCGCCTCGGCGCCCGCCTTGAGCACGAAGCGCCGGCCGCAATAGGGGCAGTCGATCGCGCCCTTGGGGCCGAGGTTCAGGTAGACCAGCGGATGGCCGAGCACGCCGCCGCCGCCGTCGCAGCCGACCGTTGCGGTCTCGACCTCGATCACCTCGGGCGGTTCCATGGCTCAGTTGCCCCTGATTGACGCTCGCGGGGCGCCGATGATACCGATAACCCGTTGCCTTTCAACTGTCCCCCATTCCCGACCTTGACCACCGACGCCATGACGGCGCGCGACGCGGCGCTCGCGATCGAGGGCCTGACCAAGCGTTATCGCGGGCGCGCAGGCAAGCCGGTCGAAGCCCTCAAGGGCATCGACCTCGCGGTGCCGCGCGGCGCCTTCTTCGGCCTGCTCGGCCCGAACGGCGCCGGCAAGTCGACGCTGATCAACATCCTCGCCGGGCTGACCCGCAAGACCGCGGGCCGCGTCGCGATCTGCGGCCACGACATCGACCGCGAGATGCGGAAAGCGCGGCTCTCGATCGGCGTGGTGCCGCAGGAGCTGGTGCTCGACCCGTTCTTCCCGGCGGCCGAGGCGCTCGAGGTGCAGGCCGGGCTCTACGGCGTGCCCAGGGCGGCGCGCCGCACGGCGGAGCTGCTTGCCGCGGTCGGCCTCACCGCGCAGGCCAACACCTATGCGCGCCAGCTCTCGGGCGGCATGCGCCGGCGCCTGATGGTGGCGAAGGCGCTGGTGCACAGCCCGCCGGTCGTGGTGCTCGACGAGCCGACCGCGGGCGTCGACGTCGAGCTGCGCCAGCAGCTCTGGGACTATATGCGCCGGCTGAACGAGGGCGGCACCACGGTGGTGCTCACCACGCACTATCTGGAGGAGGCCGAGGCGCTGTGCGACCGCATCGCGATCATCGACAAGGGCAGCGTGATCGCGGCCGAGCCGACCGAGGCGCTGCTCGCGCGCATCGACCAGAAGGCGCTCGCCATCGTGGCCGCGAGCGACCTGGACGCGGTGCCGGCGTCGCTCGCGCGCTTCGAGGCGAGGCTCAACGGGCCGCGCCAGCTCAGCCTGCAATACCGGCGCAGCCAGACCGGCATCGCCGAGGTGCTCGATGCGGTGCGCGCGGCCGGCATCGAGATCGCCGACCTCTCGACCCAGGAGGGCGCGCTGGAAGACGTCTTCCTCCAGCTCATCCGCGGCGGCGAGGGCGGTGGCGGGCCGGGCATCGCCGCCGCACGCGGCGGCCGGCGGCGCGGGGTGCGTTGAGGGGCGCGCCGCCGGGCGCATCGGGGACCGAGCCGTCAGGCCGGCCGCGCCGGCTGGCTTTACAATCGGCCGACGCCATATAGAGTAGCGGCCTCGCCCGACGCCGTTCGCTGAAACGGCCATGCGGCGCACGCGGACCCGTAGCTCAGCTGGATAGAGCGCTGCCCTCCGAAGGC
>JBFXKW010000010.1:0-62500 GCA_050173345.1 Alphaproteobacteria bacterium
GGTCGGGGGGCCGCGCCCCCCCCCCCCCCCGTGAAGGCAATTATCACTTTGACTGAACGCGGCTGATCCCTTACATTGGTCGGCATAGGGAGAACCGACCATGCGTACCGTTGACCTTACAAACCCGATCTTCACCGACCCGGAAACGGCGCGCGCCCATTTCGAGGCTATTCGCTGGCCGGACGGTCCTTACTGCCCGTTTTGCGGCGTGGTTGACCGCGTGGCGCCGCTCGGTGGCGCGTCGATGGGGCCGGGCTGGTATCACTGCAAGGACTGCCGGCGCAAGTTCACGGCCGCGGTCGGCACGATCTATGAGCGGTCGCACATTCCCATGACCAAGTGGCTTCTTGCGACGCATCTCATGTGCGCCAGCAAGAAGGGCATGAGCGCGCACCAGCTCAGCCGCATGCTTGGCCTGCCGTACAAAACCGCGTGGTTCATGGCGCATCGCATCCGCGAGGGCATGCGCGAGCTGAACCCCGGCCCGCTTGGCGGCGAGGGCAAGGCAGTTGAAGCGGATGAGACCTATATCGGCGGCAAAGAGAAGAACAAGCATCGCCGGAAGCGCACGAGCGCAGTCGGCGGCATGGGCAAAGAGATTGCCTTCGCCCTGGTCGAGCGCGGCGGCAAGGTTCGCTCGCAGCACGTTCCCGACGTGAGCGCCGCTACGCTTCGGCCGATCCTGGTTGCTCAGATCGACCGCGCGTCGTTCCTGGTCACCGATGATGCCGGGCAGTACCGCCATGTTCGAGAGGATTTTCCCGCCCATGAGACGGTCAACCACGGCATCGGCGAGTACGTTCGTGGCGAGGCGCACTCCAACACGGTCGAGAACTACTTCTCGATCCTCAAGCGTGGCATCACAGGCACCTACCATCACGTCTCGCAGCAGCATTTGAAGCGTTACCTCGCCGAGTTCGACTTCCGGTACAATGAGCGCATGGCGCTTGAGGTAACGGATGCGCAGCGTGCGGATAAGGCGGTTCGCGGCGTCATTGGCAAGCGGGTGACCTATCAACAAACTAATGGCGGATCGGCCAAAGCCACGACGGTCTAGGTCGCCTTACCAGCGCCGCGCTTATGAGCCGCCCGATCCGAGGCAGTTGGCTTTGCCTTTCTTCGAGGATGATCCTTAGTCTTGCGCGGTCGCGGCGGGGTATTTGCCATGCGTCGGACAACCTCGTCGCGCCGGCGAGCGATCTCGGCATCGCTGTACAACTGATCGCCACGCTCGTTGTGTGCGTCGGTCATTCTTCCTCCGAAAAGCAAATCGCCGCCCCTAAGGGGCGGCGAAATGTCTGCTGCGAATGTCGCGAAGTGCTTTCTTGCCTAAAGCTCAACCGCCCGGATTCATGGCTGTCTCTCCCAATGTGGGGCTGCGAGTGTGCAACGAAATTGGTTACAGCTTCGTTCCTCGGCAACCCGATGAGATTGCATAGATGGCTTGCGTCCCTGTCAAGGATTGATTTCACAGCGACCGCCTGTTATTTATAACCTCTCCTGCCACCACAGAAAGCACCGAAACCCAAGGTTTTAGCTTGCGAAAGTTAGACACGGTTGGCGTGATCGATGTCTGTGTCTTTTGGTCCCGGCCATGTGACAAATGGTTGCGGATTTGACGGGCGGACTGGGCGAACTGGCTCACGCCGTTGGTAACGAAGGTCGATTCGGTTTCCGTCTTGCTGATAAGCGGCTTCATCACACAGCCGCCATCAAATCTGGTTTCATTTTCAAATGCCGCGCGATTTTCAGCGATCTCCCGCCAAACCAAACCAGGATTAACGGTATCCTCGAGAAGCATGAAGATTCGTCTGATGTCGTCCGTCTCAGAACCCAGGGCTGCGGCGATGACTCTCTCAGCTAGCGCTGCTGTATCGCTGAATGCATGCGGCGCATTCAGCAACTGCCTGACCTTCAACCGCGCATCGTGCCCGATATGCGTGTAGGAAGCATATTCAATAATTCGATACGCATACACGAACTGGCGCGCAGCATCGCCTTTCCGAGATGCGTCCCAATAATGAAGCAAATCATCTTCCACAAGTCGTGCATCAATCAGCGAAGGGAATTGCCCGATTATGTATCGTGTTCTAGGTTTTGGATCGTCGCTTTTCGGCGGCCATACAAGCATGTCCGGCGAGCTGCTGTCGTAATAGGTCATATAAAAATTCAAATGTCTCGCAAACCGCAAGGCGCGTTCTGCATTCCAATCAAAATTGTGGACCCAGAACGAGCGCGGGCTGCCTGGCCATTTCGGTGCATCCTCTTTTCCCGCCGTCTGCTTTTGCCAATCGATATATTGGTGATAGGACTGCAAGTTTCGATACTGGGTAGCCGACATCCCCGTAGGTGCAGTGTGCTCGGCTATGAGTAGGAGCCGGGCGCTAGACGATCCAAATTGACATTCGTGCTCACATGATTCGAACCTGAATGTAAACTTTCGGCCCGCAACATCCGCAAAGGGCCCCTTGAGCGGGAAAGCCGTCCAGATCACTTCGAGTTGCCGGGTGTCCCGATGCCACATCGCGGTAAAGGATTCCGGGAGAAGCACGTTATTCAACGCGTCCGCCAAAGGTTCCAAAGGGTCGGGCAAAAAGATCACCAGCCCCTCTTCGCCCCATGGCTTCGTAATGGCAAGACGCGGGCGGTCGGGTTGTTTGATTTCTTCGACCGCCGACTCCGGGTGCATCTCCAAATATGGGGCGAGTGCACGCTTCGCCCTATCCAATGGAGACAGAATCTCCGTTGCCTCCACGGCGCCGGTTTTCACGTCGTCACACATGAGACACAGTTTAGCCTTACGAGCCGAAGGATGCATCCACCAGCTCGCCCCGGAGCGCAACTCATGGGATCGTTCAGTAAGAGTGATCATTACCCCCGTGAAGTACGGGTCGCCGTAGAGCGTGTCGCCGCCGTCGCCTGGAACGATGGTGTCGTTGCCCGTGGTGCCCGGGCTTGGAATGGCTGCCATCTCGAATCCTCCCCTCAGTATCGTTCGCTCGTGCCTGCCGCCGTTACTGGCGCGGCACGATGGTTAACCTCCGCGCGTCAATCGGCGCACGGTTTTGCCTTCCTTTGTCGTTGCTCGATCGACACGAGTCAAATGCAAATGTTTACGCTCGTCATGAACAAACCGCGAAGCTCGTTCAAATCCGCGTAATTCGGCGCGCGCCGGCGGCAAATCAAGGTTAATGAGCCGGCGGTTTCTTCATTTCTTCGTCATGCCCGGCCTTGAGCCGGGCATCCAGGCTTCTACAAGAAGGACTGGATTGCCGGGTCAAGCCCGGCAATGACGATAAGGGCTAGCCTTTTCCTCTTCGTCGTCATCGCCCGGCTTGATCCGGGGCGCCGTACCCGGCATGTAATCCATCCTCAACCGGATGGGGTATGATCCGCCCATGATCGAGCCGGCGTCGCTGTCGAGCCATGTCGAGCGCCTCGCGCTCTCCCAGGTGCTGTGCATCGGCGACCTGATGCTGGACCGCTATGTCTATGGCCAGGTCGAGCGCACCTCACCCGAGGCACCGGTGCCGGTGCTGCGCATCGAGCGCGAGAGCGCGATGCTCGGCGGCGCCGGCAACGTGGTGCGCAACGTCACCGCGCTCGGCGCCCGCGCCTGGCTGGTCGCCGTGATCGGCGATGACGAGATCGGCCGCCAGCTCACCACCATGGTCGGCCGCGAGCCGCAGCTCGAGCCCTATCTCCTGGTCGAGCCGGGCCGGCCCTCGACGGTCAAGTCGCGCTTCGTCGCCGGCAACCAGCAATTGCTGCGCGCCGATTGCGAGACGACGCGCCCGGTCGATGCGCGCACCGCCGAGAAGCTGCTGCGCGTCGCCGCGGAGCTGGCGCAGCAGGCCTCCGCGGTGGTGCTCTCCGACTACGCCAAGGGCGTGCTCACCGAGGAGGTCGTGCAGGCCGTCGTCGCGGAGGCGCGCAAGGCGGGCCGCACCGTCGTGGTCGATCCCAAGGGGACGGACTATCGGCGCTATCGCGGCGCCAGCGTGATCACCCCCAATCGCGGCGAACTGTCGGGCGCGCTCGGCGAGCGGCTGGAAGGCGACGAGCGGATCGTCGAGGGCGCGCGCCGGCTGATCGAGCGCTTCGAGCTCGGCGCGGTCCTGGTGACGCGCAGCCAGGAGGGCATGACCTACGTCTCGGCCGAAGGCCGCGTCGAGCATTTGCCGGCCAAGGCGCGCGAGGTCTACGACGTCTCGGGCGCGGGCGACACCGCGGTCGCGACCTTCGCCGCGGCGCTCGGGCAAGGCATGGACCCGGTCGAGGCGGCGGCGCTCGCCAATGCCGCGGCCGGCGTCGTGGTCGGCAAGGTCGGCACCGCGGTCGTGCACAGCGCCGAACTCGCGCGCGCCATGCGCAGCTTCGACCGCACCGCGGAGGATGCCAAGGTCCTGCCGCTGCCCGACGCGCTGCATACAGTCGAGGGCTGGCGCGCCGAGGGCCGCACCATCGGCTTCACGAACGGTTGCTTCGACCTGCTGCACCCTGGCCATCTGTCGCTGCTGCGCCAGGCCAAGGCGGCGTGCGACCGGCTCGTCGTCGGGCTCAATGCCGACGAATCCGTGCGCCGGCTCAAGGGGCCGGAGCGCCCGGTTCAGCACGAGGCCGCGCGCGCCCAGGTGCTCGCCTCGCTCGAACTCGTCGATCTCGTGGTGATTTTCGAGGAGGAGACGCCGCTCGCCCTGATCCAGGCGCTCAGGCCCGACGTGCTGGTGAAGGGCGCCGACTACGCGCTCGACCAGGTGGTCGGCGGCGACATCGTGCAGGGCTATGGCGGGCGGGTGCTGCTCGCCGCGCTGACGCCCGGCTTCTCGACGACGCGGACGATCGAGCGCCTCAGGCGCTGATCATCGGATGGTCACGCGCCGGTGGCGCTGAGGCGTCGCGTCAGGTCGCGCCCGCGCAGGCCGACGATCTCTTCCTTGACCCGGAGGCGCCGGCGCTTCAGCGCCGTGAGCGAGAGCTGGTCCGGCACCGGCCTGCGCCATTCCTCCTGGATCGCGCGCTCCAGATTGGCGTGGCGCGCGGCCAAGCAGGCGCGGTAATCATCGACACCGAACTCCTCCTCCGAATTGACGAGCTCCCCTGATCCGATCATTGTCCTTCCGTGGCGATTTGGGGGTGTCAGCGCTAGTCTGACTTTTCACGAACTCGTCACGATAGTGCCATGGAGCGTCCCGCTTGACCACAGCGATGCGCCTGATCGTCGGCATCAGCGGCGCCTCGGGCGTGGCCTATGGCATCCGCCTGCTGCGCGCGCTCGGCGCGCTCGGGGTCGAATCCCACTTGGTCATGACCCGTGCGGGCGAGATGACGCTCGCCTACGAGACCGACCTCTCGCCCCAGCAGGTCAGGGCGCTCGCCCATGCCAGTTACCCGCCGGGCGACGTCGGCGCGCCGATCGCGAGCGGCTCGTTCCGTACCGCGGGCATGATCGTCGCCCCGTGCTCGATTCGTTCTATGTCCGAGATCGCGACCGGGGCGACCTCGACCTTGCTCACGCGCGCCGCCGACGTGTGCCTCAAGGAGCGCCGCCGGCTCGTGCTCATGGTGCGCGAGACGCCGCTCCATCTCGGCCACCTGCGCACCATGACGCAGCTCGCCGAGCTCGGCGCCATCATCGCGCCCGCCATGCCGGCGCTCTATCCGAAGCCGCAGAGCATGGACGAGGTCATCGACCATACCGTCGGCCGGCTGCTCGACCTCTTCGACATCGACGCCGGCCTCGCCCATCGCTGGCGGGAAGCGCCCGACCGGGGCGCCGAAATCCGCCGCCCGGAGCACGATTCACCGATCAGGTTGGCACGACCTGATCGGTGAATCGTGCTCCAATTAGTTGAGCAGAGCAGGATTCACGTTTGAGATGGATCGCGAAGCGATTCCATCCCAAACGATCCTGCTCTAGGCCCGCGCGGCAGTGCCGATTCCTGAACCCCGAAAGCGGCCGGAAAAAGCGCCGTTTGTCAGCCCTTTAGGCGGCTATCCACAATCCGTTGTGGACAGAAATACCGAACACTTACAAATAGTTAGATAGGGTAACGCAGCGCGCCGGCGGCCTTCAAAGCAGTTGGGGTTCGGCCTGCCGGGTGGTATATTCCATCGTCGCTTGTGCTGACATTGAGAGGCGGTCTGATGGAGCGTATCGATACCGAGATGAAGCTGACCGAGCTTCGTATCGAGCATCGTGACCTGGATGAAGTCATCTCCCGTCTTGCCGAGACGGTCGACATCAACGAAATCCAACTCCGACGATTGAAGAAGCGCAAACTGGCGCTGAAGGACGAGATCGCAAGATTGGAAAGCTCGCTGGTTCCCAATCTGATCGCATGAATACGGGCGCCCTGGGGCGCCCGTTTCGTTTCGATGGGGAAGCAGGCGAGTTGTCTGTGCGGCGCGGACGTCAGCTCTCGTCGCCGTTCGTCGACCGCCGCCGCGCGTACATGTCTTCATCGGCCGCCGCGATCGCCTGGGCCGGGTCTTCCTTGCCCGTGAAGGTGTAGGTGCCGAACGTCACGCCGGGCTCGAAGCTTTCGTTGGCATAGGCGATCGGCGCCGCGGCGACGTCCGCGGCGAGCGCCGCCGCCTTGGCGCGGGCGGTTTCCGGATCGGCGTTGAACAGGATCACCCCGAACTCGTCGCCGCCGAGCCGGCCCACGATGTCGGACTCGCGCACGTTCAGGCGCAGCCGGTCGGCGACGTTCATCAGCACCGCGTCGCCGGCGCCGTGGCCGTGCTGGTCGTTGATCCGCTTCAGGCCGTTCACGTCGAGGAAGATGATCGAGCTCGGCTGGCCGTAGCGTTCGGTCATCGAGATCACGCGGGTCAGCTCGCGGACGAAGGCGCGCCGGTTGTAGATCGGCAGGAGCGAATCCTGGTCCGCCAGCTTCTCGAGATGGTCGATTCGCCCGCGGTTGCGGGCGAGCTCGTCGCGCAGGCGCGTCACCTCGGCCATGAGCTGCATCAGCGCGGCCCGCACCTTGGGCGTCAGCTCGGCCTCCGGGATGCCGAGGATCTCGGAGGTGTCATCGACGGCGTGCGCGCTGCCGCCATCGGCCGGGCGCGTGCGTCCTGTGGCGTTCGAACGGACCTTGCCGACGCCGGCCGGGGTGCTGCCAAAACGTTCGACTTTCATCGGAGAAGATCCGCCCTTGCGTGTGTTCCTGACACCGTGCATCGCCGAGTTTGACCAAACGTCCTATACAAAATGTTAAGGACTCAGGTATGCCGATACGACTCTGCGCTGCGGCCCCGGCCCGAAGCGCGATAGAAAAGCCCTGGTAGAATGGGTGTTTGGCTCTTACGATCCGCGCGCGACGAGAGGGAGGCCGGATGAGCGGAGCATGCGACGTCGGCATCATTATGGGCAGCCAGTCGGACTGGTCAACCATGCGCTATGCCGCCGAAACGCTGGCCGCCCTCGGCGTCGCCGCGGAGACCCGCATCGTCTCCGCCCATCGCACGCCGAAGCGGCTCTATGACTATGCGAGCGGCGCGAGGGAGCGCGGCCTCAAGGTGATCATCGCGGGCGCGGGCGGCGCGGCGCATCTCCCCGGCATGGCCGCTTCGATGACCACGCTGCCGGTGCTCGGCGTGCCGATCGAGAGCCGGGCGCTCAACGGCCTCGACAGCCTGCTCTCGATCGTCCAGATGCCGGGCGGCGTGCCGGTCGGCACGCTCGCGATCGGCAAGGCCGGCGCCATTAACGCCGCGCTGCTCGCGGCTTCGATCGTCGGGCTCGCCAACCCGGCGGTGGCCGCGGCGCTTGAAGCCTACCGGGCGCGTCAGACCGAGGCGGTCGAGCATGAGCCCCGCGACGAGGGCTGAGCAGCGGATCATCGCCCCCGGCGCGACCATCGGCATTCTGGGCGGCGGCCAGCTCGGGCGGATGATCGCGCTCGCCGCGGCGGCGCTCGGCTATCGCTGCCATGTCTATGCGCCCGAGGGCGACCTGCCCGCCGCCCAGGTCTCGGCCGCGACGACGCACGCGGCCTATGACGACAGGCGGGCGCTCGAAGCCTTTGCCAACAGCGTCTCGGTCGTCACCTACGAGTTCGAGAACGTGCCGGTCGAGACGGTGCGCCTGCTCGAGCCGCTGGTGCCGGTCAGGCCCGGCGCCCGTTCGCTCGAAATCGCGCAGGATAGGCTGGCCGAGAAGAAGTTCGCGAACGCGCTCGGCATCGGCACCGCTTCGTTCGCCGCCGTGGACGACCGCGCGGGGCTCGACGCGGCGCTGGCAAAGGTCGGCGCGCCCGCGATCCTGAAGACGCGCCGGCTCGGCTATGACGGCAAGGGCCAGGCATCGATCGAGGCGGGCAGCGATCTCGACGCCGCGTGGCGCGCGGTCGGCGCGGCGCCCGCGATCCTCGAAGCGAGGGTCGACTTCGAGCGCGAGATTTCGGTGGTCGCGGCGCGCGGGCTGAGCGGCGAGGTCGCGCCCTACGTGCCGGTCGAGAACCGTCACCGGGGCGGCATCCTCGACATCACTACCGCGCCCGCGCCGATCCCGCCGGCGCTCGCCAGGGACGCCGCGCTGCTCGCCGGCCGCATCGCCGAGGCGCTGGACCATGTCGGCGTGCTCTGCGTCGAGCTGTTCGTGAGCCGCGACGGCGCGCTCCTGATGAACGAGATCGCGCCGCGCGTGCACAATTCCGGGCACTGGACGATCGATGCCTGCGCCACCAGCCAGTTTGCCCAGCATGTCCGCGCCGTGTGCGGCCTGCCGCTGGGCACGCCCGAGCGCCATTCGAACGCCGTGATGCAGAACCTGATCGGCGACGACGTGTCGCGCTGGCGCGCCCTGCTCGATGATCCGGCCGCCTGCCTCCACCTCTACGGCAAGGCCGAAATCCGCCCCGGCCGCAAGATGGGCCACGTCACTTGGCTCAGGCCGCGCCGCGACGCCTGATCAGGCCGGCTCGAAGCGGGCGTGGACCAGGCCCGGCGCGATACGGTTCTTGAGCCAGCGGATACGCGATACCAGCGCGAAGAAGCGCATCCGGTCGGGAAACGGCTCGGCATAGGTGAGCGCCTCGAGGATGCGCAGGCCGGGGATCTGCGCCGCGAAGCGTTCGAGCGCGCCGAGCGGGAGCGCGAACGGCATCGGCGGTGCCGTATAGCGTTCGGTGACCTTCATGCCTTTGAGCGTCTTCCGCGAGAACCAGGGCGGGATGGTATCGAAGAACAGCTCGGCGTTCGGAAAGCGTTCGGCGATCGCGCGCAGCAGCGCGACGACGTCGCGCTCCCCGAAATACATGAGGAGCCCCGCCGCGGTCACGAAGAGCGGCGCGCCGGCCGGCACCTCGTCGAACCAAGCGGTGTCCAGCGCCGACCGCTCGATCGGCCTCAGCCGTTCATGCGCAGGCAGCAGGCGGCGGCGCAGCGCGATGGCCTCGGGCAGGTCGATCGAGAGCCATTGCACGCGGCCGTCGTCGACGCGCCAGAACTGCGTCTCGAGTCCTTCGCCGAGCGAGGCCACGACCGCGCCGGGGTGGGCGGCGAGAAAGCCGCGGATCAGGTCGTCCGACCAGCGGGCGCGGATAGCGTGCGCGATGTGGGGCCGGCCGAACGTTCCGGCGAAGTCGTAGTCGATCCGCCGCACCAGCTCGATGGCCATCGGGTCGTCGAGCAGGGGATCGGCCGCGCCAGCCTTGGCGGCACGAAACCAAAGCGGCCAGAGCATGGTCTCGGGCACGCCGGTCAGCGTGACCTTGACGGCGGCACTACTATCCGTTGCTTCGCTCATGGGCTTGGAAGTATATGCAAATGACTATCATTCGCAATACTGTTGGCGCAGAAAGCGGCGCCTCAGATCGCCGTGTCTCCGGCGTGGTGGTCGGGCTCAGGCCGTGCCGCGATCGGCGTCGTCGGCGTCCGCGGGCGGGTCGTCGCCGAAGCCCTCGGGGTCCGGCCATTCGCGGCGGTGGGGCGGCCGGCGGCCGGTGGCCTGGCGGAACGCCCGCAGCAGCCCCGGCAAATCGGGCAGTGCCGCTTCGAGCCGGCCGCGCATCCGTTGCAGGCGCATGGCGTCGTCGAGCCGGCGCTCCAGAAACGCCCAGGTCTCGGCGCAGCCCTCGGAGCGGTCGCCCAGCCAGAACGAGAGCGTCGCGACATAGACCCCGGCGAGCAGGGCGCGCTTGGTGTAGAAGCTGAAGTCCGTGGACATGTCGCCGGCGGCCCACCAGGCGGCGTCCACCGTGCGGTAGAGCAGCGCGAGCGCGACCGGCAGGTTGGGCGGCAGGCCGAGCAGGTTCATCGCGGCGCGGATCGCCTCGCGCGCTTCCGTATTGGCCTCGAAGCGGGCGCGCAGCACGGCGGCGATGCGCTGGCGCGTGCCGAGCGCCGAGAGGTCGAGCTTGGCCGCCGCCTCGGCCATGCGCCGGTCGGCGCGCACCGAGTGATAGCCGATCAGGTCGAGCGCGCCGCCCGGGAAAGTCCGTCGTGCCTCGTCCGGCTCGATGCCGAGGTCGGCCGCGGCGGCGGCGAGCGCCTTGTCGCCCCAGCCGTCGAACGGCGCATGGGTGAGCACGGCATCGAGCAGCCGGTCGCGCGCCTCGCTCGGCTCGGGCGGCCGCCAGAAGGGGGATGTCATGGCTTCTCCTCTTCCTCCGCCTCCTCCGTTCGGCCCAGCTCGGTGGTGAAGCCGAGGGTCGAAAGGTCGGTCATCCGCATCGGGTAGAGCACGCCGTCCAGATGGTCGCACTCGTGCTGCACCACGCGGGCGTGGAAGCCGCGCGCCTCGCGCTCGATCGGCCGGCCCTCATGGTCGACGCCGCGATAGCGGATATGGGTATGGCGCGGCACCCGGCCGGCGAGGCCGGGCAGGGAGAGGCAGGCCTCCGTGCCGCTCGCCATCTCGTCGGTGAGCGGCTCGATCTCCGGGTTGATCAGGATGGTCAGCGGCTGCGGCTCGGCCGCCTCGCCGTCCTCGGCCTTGGCGCGCGCCTCGGGCACGTGGAAGATCACGACCCGGAGCGAGGCGTGGACCTGGGGCGCGGCGAGCCCGGCGCCGTTGGCGTCCGCCAGGGTCTCGATCATGTCGGCGATCAGCCGGTGGATTTCGGGTGCGGTCGGGTCGGCGACCGGCGCGGCGCGGCGCTTCAGGACCGGGTGCCCCGCGCGGGCGATCTTCAGGATGGCCATGGGTTAACTATGGCGAGGCCGCGCCCGCCGGTCAAAGCCGGCCTCGACGCCAAACTGACCCGATATCGTCATGCCGGCCGGCTTGAGGGCGCCCCGGGGCCGTGCTATAGAAGCCGCCCCGCAGCGGGACGGACCGGGGTCCGTCCCGTCATGTGTTTTTGCGAGAAAGGAGATGTCCGCCGCTTGGTCCAGGTTCTGGTTCGCGACAACAACGTCGATCAGGCGCTGAAGGCGCTCAAGAAGAAGATGCAGCGCGAAGGCGTCTTTCGTGAAATGAAGATGCGCCGCCACTATGAGAAGCCGTCGGAGCGCCGGGCCCGCGAGAAGGCCGAGGCGGTCCGCCGCACCCGCAAGCTGGCCCGCAAGCGCGCGCTGCGCGAAGAGTAGTCGCTCGACGATCCCGCGTTATTTCGGCGTGCCCGGCCCACAGGCTTGGCGCGCACGGTCATCGGGCGTCGGCCGGCCGCAGCGCGAACTGCAACAGCAGCGTTCGCTGCAGCGTGTTGAAATTATCGTCCGACAGGATGAGCAGCCGGATTTCCCCGTCGCGCTCGTAGACCGCGAGCGCCTCCATGTTGTCGACCGTGACCGGCGGGATCAGGGTCGCCACCTCCGTTCCCTCCAGCACCGCGCCCGGCCTGATCGAGGCGCCCGGCACCAGCTTGAGGCGCGCGGCGACGCCGCCGACCGTGGTGTAGCGCCGCTCCAGCACGACGAGGTCGCCATCGGGCAGGATGGCCGCGTCGGTCGGCCGGAAATTGTTGGCGCGCCGGTAGTGCAGCGCCGCGCTCGCGCCGTCATCGTCGATCAGCCAGGCATGGGACAGGCCGTCGGCCTCGCCGTCGGGGCCTTCCTCGATCGCGAGCAGGCGGCCGTCCGCGAGGCGGACCAGCGCCTCGATGCCGGCATTGGACGGCATGACCGAGAAATCCGCCTCCACCTTCATCTCGACCGGCACCCGGCGGGACAGCCTGTGTGCATCGAGCGCGAAGGGATCGTCGCCTGCCGCGCCGCCGGCATAGCGCAGCAGGCGATGGTCGCGCTCGGTCGCGGCCAAGAGCGCGCCGTCCGCCGAAAGCATCAAGGCCTCGGGGTCGAAGGTCGCGCCGCCCATCGGCAGCGCCATCAGTTCGAGCGAGGCATCGCCAAGGCCGGTGAGCCGGCCGGCCTCGTCATGGTCGAGGCGCGCCGTGAGCCAGGCGCCGCGATCCGACATCGCGATCAGGCGCGCGCCGTCGGCGCTCACCGCCATCCCCGAGAAGCCGCCGAACCATGCCGCGTCCGCGCTCAGCCTGAGCCCGCCGCGATAGACGAGCCGGCCGAGCCGCGTCTCGTGCGGCTTGGCCGGGTTGAGCGAAAGCCGCGATGCGCTCACCTCGATCGGCTCCGCCGTCGCGGGCGCCGGCCATGCCGTCGCGATCAGCGTGGCCAGCGCGAGCAGGACACCGATCGGTAACAGACCGGCCGCTCGTTCACGCGTTGTTGTCTTCACCCGTTCACGCCTCCTAGCTATGCCTTTGGGCAGGGCACATCGGATTTGGGCCCGCAGCCATTTTCACCGAAGCGAAGGAGGACAGCCATGAGTGTCGTGCGCAGGGATGTCATCATTGGAATGGGTGCCTCGCTCGCCGGCGTTTCGCTCGCCGCCGTGCTGGCGGACCCGCGGCTCGCCCGCGCCGCGGCGGCAAGCCTCGAGACGGTCACCATCACCACGGAAGGCGGCCAGAGCGTCAGCGCCGCGCTCGCCGTGCCCGAAGCGACGCCGGCCGCTGGCGTCATGCTGGTGCATGAATGGTGGGGCCTCAACGACCAGATGAAATCCGTCGCGGCCGAGCTCGGCAAGCTCGGCTATCTCGCGCTCGCGATCGACCTGCACCGCGGCGAGGTCGCGAGCGATCCCGAGCGCGCCAAGGAGCTGATCGGCGCGCTCGACGCTGCGGCGGCCACCGATACGGTGAAGTCGTGGCTGCGCTGGCTCAAGGCCGACACGCGCTCGACCGGCAAGGTGGCGAGCATCGGCTGGTGCTTCGGCGGCGGCTGGGCGCTCAACGCCTCGCTCGCCGAGCCGGTCGATGCCACCGTCGTCTATTACGGCAACGTGGCCAAGACGGCGGAAGAGCTCGCCCCCCTGAAGGGCCCGGTGCTCGGCCACTTCGCGCTGAAGGACCAATGGATCAACCAGGAGATGGTGAACGGCTTCACGGCGGCGATGGCGAAGGCGGGCAAGGGCGTCGAGGCGCGCTGGTACGACGCCGACCATGCCTTCGCGAACCCGACCGGCGGCAGCTATGACGAGGCCGACACCAAAGCCGCCTGGGAACGCACGCTGGCGTTCCTCAAGGGCACGATCGGGTAGGGCTGCCGCGGATCGCCGGCGAGAGGCGGCGATCTCTCGAGAAGAAGCCGCGCCTTTTGGGACGGACCTTGACATTCCGTCTTCGTGCGACGACTTTTTAATCATCGGACTGGGGGCTGTTCCCGGTCGGCGGCTGGCTTCGGGGTTTCCTCGGGGCCTTTCGCTTTTCAGGGGAAGATTTTCAACCCCCAGCCGTCGACCTTCCCCGCAGGCTAGGTCGGAACTTCTTCCCGCCTCATCCTCGTCGTTTCAACACAGCTCTCTCCCACCTTCGGGGGAGCGAGCGTGTCAAATGTGCGGACTCTACCCGGCGGCTGCCTTGCGTTGTGCGAGACGACGGCTCAAAGCTTGAACTCGTGCTGTTCGGTCCGGTCTTCGCGCAGCGCCCTGCGGAACGTCGTGTCCGTCGGCTCCGGCGGCAGCTTCGGCAGCCTGCGCTGGAATAGTTCCGCCAGGGTGACGATCTGGATGCGCGGGAAGCTGCCGAAGTCGCATTCGTAGAAGCCGGCCGCCGCCGCCTCCCTTTCCATCGCGCGGGTGGGTAGCGCCAGGACGATCAGGACTCCGAGCGGTGCCCGTTCTCGTTCGAGCACGGAGTGGAGCTCGCGCACCATGTTGACGCCAACATTGGCGCCACCCTTGACCGACACGAGGATGGCTTCCGTTTTCTTGCCGTCGGGATGGAAGAAACGGATGCCGTCGATGCCACGGTCGGCGCCCTTCTTCTTGCCGCCATAGGGGCGCGCCGCGATCAGGCTCACTGCCCACCACTGGAACTGGTACTTGTCGCGCTCAGCGAGGTCGAATGCGTCTTCCAGCGTCTTCGGCGTGCCGTGAATCTCGAATTTGATGCCCGGAAATGCTTCCTTCAACCGGCGCTCGATCAGGCCGATCGCAAGGCAGGTGATATCGATGCCGATCCATTGCCGACGCAGCTTCTCCGCGGCGTGTACGGCGGTGCCGCAGCCACAAAACGGATCGAGCACAACGTCGCCTTCGTTGCTCGACGTGAGGATGATGCGTTCGAGGAGGGCTTGGGGCTTCTGAGTTGGGTAGCCTAGGCGCTCCGCCGCTTGAGCCCCAATGGGTGGAATATCGGTCCAGACATCTTGCAACGGCACCCCTGGCATCTCATCCAAGTATCGTTTGTATGCCGGAACGGCGCCGGGCTTGGTTTGAACAACGCGACCTTCGGCGATGAGTTTTTGCATTTTTCTCTGGCTGTACCGCCAGTAGCGTCTGACGCCCAACACCTCATACTCGGGGTTTCCCTTTGCTGCGCCGCCCGGTCCAGTCAGATCCCCTAGGCGATAGCGCCTGCCCGTCCCGGGTTCAATGTGTTTATAGAAATTTTCGATGTAATCACTATCGTAGATGGTATAAATGGGGTTCCAGATCCACGCTTTTCCTTTTGTATAATAAAATAAAATATCGTGGATTCGCCCATGTTGTTTTCTACCTTGTTTGGTATCGCTGTGTGCGCTACTCCGCTTCCATACGATCTCGGTTCTAAAATTTTCCGTACCGAAGATCGCGTCGAGCAAGAGCTTTAGATAGTGGCTCGCTGTTGGGTCGCAGTGCAGATAGAGGCTGCCGGTCGGCTTGAGTACGCGATGCAGTTCGAGCAACCGGACGGCCATCATGGCGAGGTAGGCCATCATGTCGTTCTCGCCCAGGAAGTCGCGCATCGCCTTCAAGAGCTGCGCGGCATCGGTGTTCGCCGATTTCAACACCTCGTCATAGGCGCGCGCCGCCTGATGGCTCCAGTGCCAGGTGTCTTCGAAGGCCTCGACCTGTGCTTCCGCCTCTGTGCCGGTCGGCGATTTGAACAGGACGTTATAGGTCGCGTTCGAGTTGAACGGCGGGTCGAGATAGATCAAATCGACGGATTCATCGGCGATGCTCTCGCGCAGCACACCGAGATTGTCGCCATAGTAGAGTTGGTTGGCCACGGCCGCTCCGGAGTCGTTCTGGAGAATGATGGCGGAGCCAGCGATGGGTCTGCAACCGGCACGTCGCGTCCGGCGCTGGAAGAAGTGGGCAGGCTATCGCCCGCCTCGGTTCGCCCCCTATCCTTGCCCTCCCCGACAAGGGGGTGCCGAGCGCGTGGGCTCTCTACCCGCCCGCCGCCTTGCGCTGGCCGGCGCGGCGCGGGGCGGCGGGGACGGCCTTCGGGGCGGTTTCGCTGAACATTTCGGTGAGCTGCTCCATCATGGTGCCGCCGAGCTGCTCGGCGTCCGTGATGGTGACCGCGCGGCGGTAATAGCGCGTCACGTCGTGGCCGATGCCGATCGCGATCAGCTCGACCGGCGAGGTCTGCTCGATCCAGCCGATCACTTGGCGCAGGTGGCGCTCCAGATAGTTGCGCGCGTTCACCGAGAGCGTCGAATCGTCGACCGGCGCGCCGTCCGAGATCACCATCAGGATGCGCCGCTCCTCGGGCCGGCCGAGCAGGCGCTCATGCGCCCAGAGCAGCGCCTCGCCGTCGATGTTCTCCTTCAGGAGCCCCTCGCGCAGCATCAGGCCGAGGCTCCGGCGCGCGCGGCGCCAGGGCGCGTCCGCGCCCTTGTAGACGATGTGGCGCAAATCGTTGAGCCGGCCGGGATTGCGCGGCCTTCCCTCCGCGAGCCACTTCTCGCGCGATTGCCCGCCCTTCCAGGCGCGCGTCGTGAAGCCGAGGATCTCGACCTTGACGCCGCAGCGCTCCAGCGTGCGGGCGAGGATGTCGGCGCTCATCGCAGCGACCATGATCGGCCGGCCGCGCATCGAGCCCGAATTGTCCAAGAGCAGCGAGACCACGGTGTCGCGGAACTCGGTTTCCTTCTCCTGCTTGTAGGAGAGCGGGTGGAGCGGATTGGTCACGATGCGCGAGAGCCGTGCCGCATCGAGCGCGCCCTCTTCGAGATCGAACTCCCAGGCGCGGGTCTGGCGCGCCAGCAGTTTTCGTTGGAGTCGGTTGGCAAGCCGGCCGATGACGTGCTGAAGCAAAGCGAGCTGCTGGTCGAGCTGGCCGCGCAGGCGGGTCAGCTCGTCGGATTCGCATAGCTCCTGCGCCTCCACGGTCTCGTCGAATTCGAGGGTGTAGGACTTGTAGGGCGGTTCGCCGCCGGTCTCGGGCCCGCCCTGCGGCAGCATGCGCCGCCTGCCGCCTTCGTCCGATTCCTCCTCGCCTTCGCCTGCGGTGGCATCGGCCTCGGCGTCGCTCTCGTCGGAATCCTCGGCGTCCTCGCCGGCTTCGATCTCGGCTTCGCTCTCGCCCTCGCCCTCCATCTTCTCGCCAGACTGCGCGGCGCCCGACTCGCCCGAATTGTCGTCGTCGGTCTCCTCGGGGTTGCTGTCGCTGTCGGCGTCCTCCTCGTTCTCGTTCTCGTCGTCCTCGAGCTTGAGGTCGCGGATCAGCGTCTTGACCGCCCGGGCGAAGCTGACCTGGTCGTTCATCGTCTCGGCGAGCGCGGCGACGTGCGCATCCGGGATGGTGGTTTCGAGCCAGGGCTTCCATAGCTCGATGACCCGCTGGGCCGAGGGCGGCTGTTCCTGCCCGCTCATCCGCTCGCGCAGCCAGAGCCCGAGCGCCTCGGCAAGCGGCGCCTGCTCGGCGGCCGCGATGTGGTCATAGCCCTTGGCGCGGCAGCGCTGCTCGAGCGCCGCGTTCAGGTTGTCGCAAACGCCTTGGAGGCGCTTCGAGCCGATCGCCTCGACCCGCGCCTGCTCGATCGCGTCGTAGATGGCGCGCGAGGCGCGGCCCTTGGGCTGCAGGCGGGTGTGCCGCTTGGCGCTGTGATAGCGCAGCTTGAGCGCCATGGCATCCGCCGAGCCGCGCACCATGGCGACGTCCTCGGCGGTCAGCTTCTCGTGGATCGGGAAGGGCAGCTCGGCCTCGTGGCCGGCGACGCGCGGCTTCTCGGCGCCGAAGCTGACGGTCAGCTCCTCGTCGCCCGCGAGCGCGCGCATCGCGGAGCCGACCGCGCGCTGGAAGCGCTCGACCTCGGTTTCCTGCTCGGCCACGGAGACCAGCGCCTCAGCGCGCCGCGCGCACCTTGACCGCGGCCTCCGGCAGCTCGCGGCCGATGCAGCGCTGATAGTATTCCGCCACCGTCGGCCGCTCGAGCTCGTCGCACTTGTTCAGGAACGTGACGCGGAAGGCATAGCCGACGTCGCCGAAGATCTCGGCGTTCTCGGCCCAGTGGATCACGGTGCGCGGCGACATCACGGTCGAGACGTCGCCGGCCATGAAGCCGGCGCGGGTCAGCGCCGCGACCTCGACCATCGAATCGATCAGCTTGCGGCCTTCCGGCGTCGCATAGGCCGGTGCCTTGGCGATCACGATCTCGACTTCCTCGCCGTGCGGCAGGTAGTTGAGCGTGGCGACGATGTTCCAGCGGTCCATCTGGCCCTGGTTGATCTGCTGCGTGCCGTGGTAGAGGCCGGTGGTGTCGCCGAGGCCGACCGTGTTCGCGGTGGCGAAGACGCGGAACGCCGGATGCGGGTGCAGCACGCGGTTCTGGTCGAGCAGCGTCATGCGGCCGTCGACCTCGAGCACACGCTGGATCACGAACATCACGTCGGGCCGGCCGGCGTCGTACTCGTCGAACACCAGCGCGACCGGGTTCTGCAGCGCCCAGGGCAGCATGCCCTCGCGGAACTCCGTCACCTGCTTGCCGTCGCGGATCACGATGGCGTCCTTGCCCACCAGGTCGATGCGGCTGATGTGGCTGTCGAGGTTGATGCGGATGCAGGCCCAGTTGAGCCGCGCCGCGACCTGCTCGATATGGGTCGATTTGCCGGTGCCGTGATAGCCCTGGATCATGACGCGCCGGTTGTGCGCGAAGCCGGCGAGGATCGCGAGCGTGGTGTCGCGATCGAAGCGGTAGGCGGAATCGACCGGCGGCACATAGTCGTCGGGCGTCGAGAAGGCCGGCACCACCATGTCGGAATCGATGCCGAAAACCTGACGGACCGACACCTCGATGTCGGGGACGCGATTGGGGCCGGCCGCGCCGTTTCCGGCCTGAGTTTGGATGGCCATTCAGAGACGTTCCTTCTGGGGAGGCAAGCGGCGGCCGGTGGGGCGACCGTCAAACCACGATTTGCTGCCGTAAATAGGTATAGGCCCTGTTGATCAATTTCAATCGTTCTTCGGACTCTCTGCAACCCCCATTGGCGTCGGGGTGATGCCGCTTGGCGAGTTCCTTGTAGCGCCGCTTGAGCGCGTCGCGGCTGATCGGCGGCGCGAGGTCGAGCACGGCGAGCGCCTCGGCCCATTCGCTGCGATGGCGCGCCGCCCTTGCCTCGAAGCCGGTCTGCTCGCCGTTTCCGGAATACCGCTTGCCGTCATGGCGCGGCTCGCCGTGCCCGGCTTCGTCCTCCGGCTCCTCGTCGAGCCACTCCCGCGTGAAATCGCGGAACGCGCGGCGCGCCGCCTGATAGCGCAGCTCGTCAAGCGGGCGCTTGCCGAGCGGCCAGGTCGGCCGGTGGCCGGTGACGGACTCGCGCTGGAACTGCTCGATCTCGGCCTGGCTCCAGCCGGCGAAATAGTCCCACGACTGGTTGAAGGCGCGCACATGGTCGAGGCAGAACCAGCGATAGCTGCGCAGCTCGCCCGGCCCGCGCGGCGCGCGGTATTCGCCGGGCTGCGCGCAGCCCGGATGCTCGCAAGGGCGCGCCACTCCGTCCGCCACGCGCCCGTCGCGAGGCGCCCGTTTCCTGCCGTTCAGGTTCATCGTCAAACTATGCGCCCGGCTCCCGCGCGAGGCAAGGAAGCCGCCGGAAATTTGTCGGCGCGCCGCGCTTGACAGCGCGCCATGTGGTTCCCACGGTTGGTCTCGTCATGGCCAGGATCGATGCTATCCGAGCGAAGCTTAACGAGCGGCTGACGCCGACCCGGCTCGACATCGTGGATGATTCCGGCCGTCATGCCGGCCATGCCGGCGCAAGGCCCGAAGGCGAGACGCATTTCAGCGTGGCGATCGTCTCGGCCGATTTCAAGGGGCTGAGCCGCGTGCAGCGCCAGCGCTTGGTCTATGGCCTCTTGGCCGAGGAGTTCGCCGCCGGCCTGCACGCGCTCGCGCTCACCACGCTGACGCCTGAGGAGGACGCTCAACCGCCGGTGTAGTGCTGCGGCCAGTAGCGCTTGACCACCGGCCCATCGGCGCGGAAGGCGTGGCAGGTGTCGAGCAGCGGCGGCCGCGCAGCGGGGTCGGCCTTCTTCTGCTGCTTCATGCGCACCGGCCAGAGCGTCTGGAACGCGACCGTGCCGAGCACGCCGGCGAGCTCGGCGAGGTGGGTGCAGCTCTCGGTATGCGCGATGCGCTGCTTGACCGCCTTGTTCCAGCCGGGCCCGATGCGCAGACCCTTGAGCGCCGCGAAGTTCGCCGCCGCGGCCGGGCAGATCTCGAACGGCGTGTGGTCTGAGACCGCTTCCGCCTCGTGCACCGTGAAGTCGATGTCGATGGTCAGGCGAAGCCACATCTCGTGGATCGGCTCGCCCGGCTCGATGCCGCCGCGCCAGTCGTTCGGCACCGGCGTGGTCTTGACGTCGGTGATGTGGCCCTCGATGTCGAACAGGCCGTCCTCGCGCTGATAGCCCTTGCAGGTGATCGTGCGGGTGTGCAGGTGCGTACGCGCGGCAGGCGTCGAAAGCGGCATGATGCGGGTTCCTCGCGATAGAGCTCGCCCTATAGCTCGTTCGCAAGTGCGAAATAGTCAAGCGCGCCGGCCGGGAACCCTTCTAGCGCGCCAGGTAGACGAGGAGCGGCAGCGACAGGAAGCCGAGCGCGGAGGAGATCAGGACGAGGCTCGCGATCTCCTCAGGGTTGCGCTTGTAGAACGCGGCGAACAGGTAGTTGAACACGGCGACCGGCATGGCGCTCTGGATGATCACGACGCCCTTCTGCGCGCCCTCGAAGCCGAAGCCGACCGCAACCGCGTAGCCGACGCCGAGCCCGGTGCCGAAGCGCAGCAGCGCGAGCAGCAGGGTGCGCGCCGGTTTCGTGATGCCGAGGTCGGCGAGCGAGACGCCGAGCGAGAGCATCATCAGCGGGATCGCGAAGCCGCCGAGCAGCCTGGTTGTCTTCAGGATGAAGTCGGGCGGCTCGGTGCCGGTCGCCATCAGCACGAGGCCGAGCGCGACCGCGTAGGGGATCGGGGTCTTGAGCGCGCGCCACGGCGTGGTGGCGCCGGAGTAGAACCAGTTGCCGAGCGTCAGGTTGAGCGTCGCGGTGACCGCGAAGTAGCCGATGCCGAGCGCGAGCCCTTCGTCGCCGAACGCGAACAGGCAGAGCGGCAGCCCCATGTTGCCCGCGTTCGGGAAGACCAGCGCGGCGAGGAAGCTGCGCAGCGGCAGGCCGAGCAGCTTGAGCGCGAGCGCCGAAAGCACGGCGAAGCCGGCGACCGCGACGAGCGCGGCCACGATCATGCCGAGGATGTCGTCCGCCATGCTCTCGATGCCGGCGAGCGTCGAGAAGATCAGGCACGGCGCGCCGACCAGCGAGACCAGCCGGGTGACCAGCGCGGTGTCGTAGGGCTGCTTGGCGCGCCGCCAGCCATAACCGACGCCCGCGCACAGGAACACCGGCGCGACGATTTCGAGGATGTCGAGGATCATCCCTCTAGGCCGTCACCGCCGGGTTTTGATTTTCTGGTGAGCCGGTAAGGCAGCTGAGGCGGAGATAGCTAAGGCTAAGGTGACTAAGGACGCGTCGGCACTGTACCCACTCTATATCGTCATGCGCGGGCTTGACCCGCGCATCCAGGCTTCCGCAGGAAAAGTTGGCCGAAGCCTGGATTGCCGGGTCAAGCCCGGCAATGACGGAAGAGCGGGAATCGAGCATCCGGGCGCTCTCCCTATCCGGCGCGCGCGGCGACGTCGGGGGGCGGGGTGATCCTGATCTGGGTCAGCGTGTTGCCCTGGCGCGCGGTCAGCTCGAAGCGGAAGCCGTCCACCTCGCAAGCATCGCCGACGTTCGGGATAGTCTGCGCGACGTGCAGCATGAGGCCGGCGATCGTGGTCGCCTCCTCTTCGCTCAGCTCCCAGCCGAGCCGGCGGTTGACGTCGCGGATCGGGGCGCCGCCCTGCACCAGGTAGCTGCCGTCGCTCTGCGGCGCGATCAGGCGCGTTGCGGTGTCGTGCTCGTCGGAAATCTCGCCGACGATCTCCTCGAGGATATCTTCGAGGGTGATCAGGCCCTCCAGCCCGCCATACTCGTCGACGACCAGCGCGAAATGGGCGTGCCGGGCACGGAACGCGTTGAGCTGCTCGGCGAGCGTCGTGGTCTCCGGCACGAACCAGGGCGGCGTCATGATCGCCGCGACGTTGATCGCGCCGGCCTCGCCCCGCGCCGCGCCGAGCGCGCGCAGCATGTCCTTCGCATGAATGACGCCGACGATGTTGTCCGGCTCGTCGCGCCAGATCGGGATGCGGGTATAGGGGCTCGCCATGGCGCGCTCGACCAGCGCCGCCGCCGGCAGGTCGGCGCTCAGCGTGACCATGCTGCGCCGGTGGGTCATCGCCTCGCTGACCCAGACATGGTCGAGGTCGAGGATGCTGGCGAGCATCGCGCGCTCGTGCGCGACCGCGGCGCCGCTCTCCGCGTGCAGGCTGATCGCGCTGCGCAGCTTGCGGTCCGCGGCTTCGAGGTCGCCCGGCCGCTCGCGGCTGCCGAGCGCGCGGAGCGCCGCGTTGACCAGCCGCTGCACCGTGCTCGCGACAGGCGACAGCAGGTACGCAACCGCCGTGACGGAAGGCGCGAGCGCGAGCGCGACGCGATCGGCATGGCGGAGCGCGAGCGTCTTGGGCAGGACCTCGGCGAACACGACCAGCAGCAGCGTCAGGCCGATGGTCGCGACCGCGATTGCCCAGTTGCCGATGAGCTGGATCAGCAGGCTGGTCGCGAGCGATGCCGCCAGGATGTTGACCGCATGGTTGCCGATCGAGAGCGCGCCGATCACGCGCTCGCGCTTTTCGATCAGCCGCGCGACGAGGCGCGCCCTGCCGTTGCCCTGCTTCTCCAGGCGCTGCATGCGCGCCCGCGAGACCGCGCTCAGCGCGGTCTGGCTGCCCGAGAAGGCGGCGGAGAGCACGAGCAGGACGGCGATGCCGGCGGCCGCGCCGATCATGGCAAGCCGCGTGCCGCCTTGTGGGAGCCTGAGCCGGCGGCGATGAATGCGTCGAGCAGGCCGCGCACCGCCTCGACCGGCACGTCGTCCGCCACGAAGGCGCGGCCGATGCCGCGTGCGAGCACGAAGGTGATGCGGCCCTGGCGCACCTTCTTGTCGTGCGCCATGTGCTCGATCAGCCGCTCGGTGCGCCAGTCGCGCGCCGGCAGGTCGGCGAGGCGGGTCGGCAGGCCGATCGCCGCGAGATGCCGCAGCACCCGCGCCGTATCCTCCGGCGGGCAGAGCCCGAGCCGGCTCGACAGCGAGAAGGCGAGGCCGAGCCCGGCGCCGACCGCCTCGCCGTGCAGCAGCGCGCCGCCATAGCCGGTCTCGGCTTCGAGCGCATGAGCAAAAGTGTGCCCGAAATTGAGCAGCGCGCGCACGCCGGTCTCGCGCTCGTCCGCCGCGACGATGCGGGCCTTGGACCGGCACGAGGTCACGATGGCATGGCGGCGCGCATCGTCGTCGCCTTCGATCAGCGCAGCGCCGTTCGCTTCGAGCCAGGCGAAGAACGCCGGATCGTCGATCAGCCCGTACTTGACGACCTCGGCATAGCCGGCCAGCAGCTCGCGCCGGGGCAGAGTGTCGAGCACGCCGGTATCGGCGAGCACGAGCCGCGGCTGGTGGAAGCTGCCGATCAGGTTCTTGCCGATGCGGCTGTTGATCGCGGTCTTGCCGCCGACCGAGCTGTCCACCTGGGCGAGCAGGCTGGTCGGCACCTGGATGAAATCGATGCCGCGCAGGATGATGCTCGCGGCGAAGCCGGCAAGGTCGCCGATCACCCCGCCGCCGAGCGCGACCAGCAGGCTCGAGCGCTCGATGCGCGCTTCGAGGAGCTGCTCGATCAGGCTTTCGAGATGCGCGAAGTCCTTGGTCGCCTCGCCGGCGTCGACGACGAAACTCCGGGCATTGAGGCCGGCGCTGGACAGCGCGCGTTCGAGCGTCGCGAGATGTGCGGCGGCGATGTTGCGGTCGGTGATGACGAAACAGCGCCGGCCGGCGAAGCGCGCGGCGATCTGCTCTCCCGCCTGGGCGAGCAGGCCGCGGCCGACCAGGATGTCATAGCGCCTGTCGCCGAGCTCGACGCTGACGGTGTCGATGCTCGGGCCGGGCTCGCTCACGGGCTCGCTCATCTCACGGGTCGATTGGCGGCGCCACTCCCATGCCCTGGCGCGGTGCGCCGGTCGCATGCTCTCCGAAATAGGCGTTCAACGCCGCGATGATCTTATCGACCATCCGGTCGTGCGGCACGTCCTCGCTGTCGACCACGATGTCCGCCATGGCGTAGACCGGATGCCGCTCGGCAATCAGCCGGGTCAGGGTCTCGCGCTTGTCGCCGTCCTTCAGCAGCGGCCGGTCGTTGCGGCGCGAGACGCGGGAGAGCAAAAGCTCGATGTCGGCGCGCAGCCAGACCGATACGCCGCGTTCCCGTATGCGCTGCCGCGTGCTCGGGTCCATGAACGCCCCGCCGCCGGTCGCGAGCACGTGCGGCGGCTCGTTGAGCAGGCGGGCGACCACGCGCCGCTCGCCCTCGCGGAACGCCGGCTCGCCGTGGAACTCGAAGATGTCCTCGATCGAGCAGCCGGCCGCCTTCTCGATCTCCTGGTCGGCGTCGATGAACTTGAGGCCGAGCCTGGCGGCCAGGCGTCGGCCGACCGCGCTCTTGCCGGCGCCCATCAGGCCGACCAGGACGATGCTCCGGTCGAGATCGACGTTCAGTCGCTCATGGCTCATCCGCCGGCCCTCGCGGGGATCCCCAGATGGAGGTGGTGGGTCAGTGCGGTGGCTTCATCCTTCGACAGGCTCAGGATGAGGCCGAAAATCGCGGTCCTCATGCTGAGCTTGTCGAAGCATGAGGGCAAACTGACCCGCCGCCCAGATGGGCCGATGATTGATGCCGCGAGAAACGCTCTGTAAACTCTCTTCGATTCGCCATCGGTTCAATGTATCACAGCGGACCGCCCGTGCACCCTGATGGTTCAGGTAGAGTCCACCAGACCCCCTAGCTGGTGGTTCGATCCACGCGACGGCGCAAGATCTCCCGTCGCGCTCGAACCGCGAAGCGGAGCACGTGGCGCAGCATGAGCGTGGCGCTGCGCGTCATCCTGGTGCTCGTCCTCCTCGTCATCGGCGGGGTGCTGGCGTTCCTGATGATCTGGGAGCCGCCGCCGCCGAACCAGCCGATCGACGAGCCGATCAGCCGGGAACTCGAGCCTTGAGCCACCGCGTTTTCGCGCGGCGCCGGTGCCGCGCGGCCATCACGCCGCTCGTGCTTGCCTGCGCGCTCGCGCTCCTCGCCCCTGCCACCTCGGCGCAGGAGGACGAGGGGCCGATCCGGCTGGTACCGCAGCGCGGCGAGGGGGCCGGCGCGCCGGCCGAGCTTCCGCCCGCGGTGACCGGTGAGCCGAAGCGGCCGGCGGCAAGCGGCGGCGATGCGGTCGTGGTCGGCGAGCTCGAGGCAGTGGGCCCCGATTCGCTCGGGCTGTCGGACGTGCCGGGTGGCGCCCTGCCGCGCACGCTCTGGCAGGGCTCGGCGCGGCGCTTCATCGAGGCGCTGGTGGCCCGGCTGCCCTCGGGCCCGCCCTCGCCGGCCATGCGCGAACTCATGATCCGGCTGCTCGCGACGCCCGGCCCGCCGCCCACCGGCCCCGAGGGCGGGGCGACCCCGGGCAGCTTCCTCTCGGCGCGGGCTTCGGCGCTCGCCGCGATCGGCGAGTATCAGATCGCCGGCGCGCTGCTGCGCGAGGGCGCTGCCGCCGGGCTCGCCGAATCCCTGTGGCGGCGGCTGGAGAGCGACCTGCATTTCCTCGCGGGCGGCGACTATGGCCCGGCCTGCAACCAGGCGCGCAGCGAGGTGCAGCGCGAGAGCAGCGCCTATTGGCAGCAGGTGCTGGTGTTCTGCCAGGTGGTCGCGGGCGAGACCGAGGCGGCGCGCACCAGCCTCGATCTCCTGCGCGAGGGCGGGGTGGACGACCCGGCCTTCTTCGCGCTGGCCGATGCGCTGCTCGGCGGCAAGGCCGAGCTCGCCGCCCTGCCGGACCCGACGCCGCTCCACTTCGCCATGCTGCGCCAGGCCAAGCTGCCGGTGCCGGCCGATGCGGTCGCCGGCGCCAACCCGGCCCTGCTGCGCCTGGTCGCGGCCTCGGCCGAGAGCCCGATCGAGGTGCGCATCGCCGCGGCCGAAGCCGCGGAAGCCGCCGGCACCGTGCCGGCCGAGAGCGTCGGTCGCTTCTACATGGCGGCGGAGTTCAAGAAGGAGCCGCGCGCCGACCCGGTGGCGGCCGCCGAGAGCCTGCCCGGCCCGCTGGCACGCGCCCTGCTCTTCCGCGCCGCCACGGTCGAGACCGCGCCCGAGGCGCGCGCCAGGCTGCTGCAGGCCGGCTTCGCGCAGGCCCGCAAGGACGGCATGTTCCCGACCTTCGCGCGCGCCGCCTTCGTGCTGGTCAGCAAGCTCGAGGCCGGGCCGGCGTTCACCTGGTTCGCCGGGGATGCGGCGCGCGCCCTGCTCGCCGCTTCGGAGCCGGCCATGGCCGCAAACTGGTACCGGCTCGCGACGCAGCAGGCGACCGTCGATCCGGAAGCCGATGCCACCGCGCTCTCGCTCTGGCCGATCATGACGCTGGCCGGCGAGGCGCCGGCGCGCGGCTTCGACGCCAACCGGTTCGAGGCCTGGCTCGAGGCAGAAGGCGGCGCCGGCGTGCCTTCCGCCAGCGCCAAGGCCAATCTCATGCTCACCCTGCTTCAGGCCGCCGGCAGCGCCGATGTCCCGCCCTCGGTCTGGCGTTCGCTCGCGCTCGGCGTGATGAACGAGGAGGCCCATGTCGCGACGCCGGCGGCAAGCTTCGCCCTCGACGACGCGGCCGGCTCGAAACGGGTCGGCGAGGCCGTGCTGCTCGGCCTCGTCGCGCTCGGCAATGCGGGGCCGTCGGCCGCCGCGACCGCGACGCTCGGCCAGGTGGTCAAGAGCCTGACCACGGTCGGCCTTGGCGGCCCGGCGCGTGCCCTCGCGCTCGAAGCCGCGCTCGGGAAGGGGCTGTGACGGCGCCGCCGGGAGAGGACGCGCCCGAGATGGCGGCGGCCGACCGCCTCGCCATCGAGCGCTTCGGCGAGATGCTGCTGAGCGAGCGCGGCGCCAGCGCCAACACCGAGGCCTCCTATAAAGGCGACCTGAAGGTTGTCGCCAAGTTCCTCGCGGCCCGGCAAGGCTCGCTCGTCGACGCCGGCCGGGAGGATTTGCGCGGCTATCTGGCGAGCCTTGCGGCAAGGGGCTTCACGCCGCGCACCACGGCCCGGCGCCTCTCCAGCCTGCGCCAGTTCTACGGCTTCCTGATCGCGGAAGGTGGCCGCGCCGACGACCCGACCGAAATCCTGGACGGGCCCAAGCTCGGCCGGCCGCTGCCCAAAGTGATCGGCGAGCCCGAGGTCGAGGCGCTCATCAACGCGGCCCAGGAAGGCGCCAGGCGGGCGCTCGACGGCGGCTCGGTGCGGGCGAGGGCCGATGCCTTCAGGCTGCTCGCGATCATCGAGCTGCTCTACGCCACGGGGCTGCGTGTCTCGGAGTTGATCGGCCTGCCGCTCTCGGCCGTCGGCCCCGAGTCGGCGAGCCTGCTCGTGCGCGGCAAGGGGTCCAAGGAGCGCGTCGTGCCGCTCGGCGAGCCGGCGCGCGTCGCGGTGCTTGGCTACCTCGCCGTGCGGGCGGCGCACCTGTCCGGCGGGCGGCCCTCGCCGCACCTCTTCCCGTCGCGCGGCGCGGGCGGCAGGCTCACCCGGCACCGGGTAGGCCAGCTCCTCAAGGGTCTGGCCGCGGCCGCCGGGGTCGATTCGCGGCGGCTCTCGCCGCATGTGCTGCGGCATGCCTTCGCGAGCCATCTGCTCGCCCACGGCGCGGACCTCCGGGCGGTGCAGACCATGCTTGGCCACGCCGATATTGCGACCACCGAAATTTATACGCATGTTGTCGATGACAGGCTGAAGGCCGTGGTCCGCGACCACCATCCGCTCGCGCGCTGAGGAGCAGGCTGGCAGGCTAGATGAACTCCTATCTCGACTTCGAGAAGCCGATCGCCGAGATCGAGGGCAAGATTCGCGAGCTCAGGCACCTGAGCGACAGCGGCGGCCTCAACATCGTCGAGGAGGTCGCGCGGCTCCAGGGCAAGGTCGACCGCACGCTGCGCCAGACCTATGCCCGGCTCACCCCCTGGCAGAAGACCCTGGTCGCCCGCCATCCGGAGCGGCCGCACTTCGTCGACTATATCGGCAAGCTGATCGAGGGCTTCGTGCCGCTCGCGGGCGACCGCAAGTTCGGCGAAGACCACGCCATCATCGGCGGGCTCGGCCGCTTCCGCGGCCGCTCGATCATGATCATCGGCCAGGAGAAGGGCGGCGACACCGCCGAGCGCGTCTACCACAATTTCGGCTACCCGAACCCGGAGGGCTACCGCAAGGCGGTGCGCCTGATGCGGCTCGCCGAGCGCTTCGGCCTGCCGGTCGTGACGCTGGTCGATACGCCCGGCGCCTATCCCGGCCTCGGTGCCGAGGAGCGCGGCCAGGCCGAGGCGATCGCGCGGGCGATCGAGGCCGGGCTCGACCTCCGGGTGCCCTATGTCAGCGTGGTGATCGGCGAAGGCGGCTCGGGCGGCGCCATCGCGCTCGCCACGGCCAACCGGGTGCTCATGCTGGAGCACGCGATCTACTCCGTGATCTCGCCGGAAGGCTGCGCCTCGATCCTCTGGCGCAGCGCCGAGCACGCGCAGGAGGCCGCCGAGGCGCTGCGCCTGACCGCGGATGACCTGCTCAAGCTCGGCGTGATCGACGAGATCATCCCCGAGCCGCTCGGCGGTGCGCACCGTGCGCCCGACGAGGCGATCACGGCAGTAGGCGAGGCGATCGAGCGCTCGCTCGGCGTGCTCAGCGGCCTTTCGGGCGGCGAGCTGCGCAACCTGCGGCGCGAGAAATTCCTCGCGATCGGGCAGAAAACTCTAGCATAATCAATACCTAGCCGGTGCCAGGGAGGCCGGGCCGGGCCCGCCTCAGCGGTTTTTTCACAACTTTGTGTATCTATTGGTCGTGATGTCTTCGCGCTTGGTGTTCCGCTTCATCCTGCTCATATGAACAAGTGTTCAAATTGACACATGAAGAGGATTGTCCGATGGCAAGGCAAGCGGTGAGCGACGAGGCGGCCTCGCAGGCCGCCGACCTGTTCCGCATGCTCGGCGATCCGAGCCGGCTCCGCCTGATGATCCTTTGCCGCCACGCCGAGCCCTCGGTGGGCGAGCTGGCGCAGGCGCTCGGCCTGTCCGAGTCCCTGGTGAGCCATCATTTGAGGCTGCTGCGTGCGGCCCGCCTGGTGCGCGCCCGCCGCGCCGGGCGCCGGGTTCATTACACGCTGGCCGACGCGCACGTCATCCGCGTCATCGGCGACATGCTCGACCATGTGGCGGAGGCCAATGGCGTGCAGGAGAGGGCCGTGCCATGAGCGGCGCCTGCTGCCACCATGAGCCGGGACCGGCGCCGGGCGCGCCGCAAGGCGATGCGGACGCGCGCTACCGGCGCGTGCTGTGGCTCGCGCTCCTGATCAACGGCGCGATGTTCGCGGCCGAGCTTGGCGTCGGCCTCGGCGCGGACTCGAAGTCGCTGCTCGCCGATTCGATCGACTTCCTGAGCGACGCCGCGAATTACGGCATCAGCCTGTTCGTGCTCGGCCTCGCGCTGGTCTGGCGCGCCCGCGCCGCCTTCCTCAAGGGCGCGGCGATGCTCGTCTTCGGGCTCGCCATCGCGGGCGCGACGGTCGAGGCCGCGCTCCGCGGCAGCCTGCCGCACGCCGAATCGATGGGCGTGATCGGCGCGCTGGCGCTCGCCGCCAACCTCGCGGTCGCGGTCATGCTGTTCCGCTACCGCAAGGGCGACAGCAACCGGCGCGCGGTCTGGCTCTGCACGCGCAACGACGCGATCGGCAACCTCGCGGTCATGCTGGCGGCGGCCGGCGTGTTCGCCAGCAACACCGCCTGGCCCGACCTCGCGGTCGCCGCGATCATGTCCGGCCTCGCCATCCTCGCCGGCGTCCAGATCATGCGCCAGGCCTGGCACGAGATCGTCGCGAGCCGCCCGAGCGGCGGCCTCGAGGTCAAGGCCGGCTGACCTCGGTTACGTTCCCTTGCACATCGCGCGCCTAACATGCCAGTAAGGCGTGAAGCCGAATGGCGGTTCGGCGCGCGACAGCAGGGGGAGAATCATGGCCAATCGCGTGGTGGCGAAGGACGTGCTGGAGCCGGAAGGCCCGGTGTGCCTGGAGGACGGCCAAGTCTATCTGGTCGAGATGGCGAAGGCGCGCGCCTGCGTCAGCCGGATCGACCGGGCCGGCGGGCGGCACGAGGTGGGCCGGCCCGGCGGGCGGCCGAACGGGCTGACCATCGATGGCAGCGGCAATCTCTGGATCGCCGGCGGCGACAGGGAGACCGTGGTCTGCATGGCGCCGGACGGCAGGATCCTGAAGAGCTTCCTCGGCCCTGACGGCGACCCCTATCTCTGGCCGAACGACCTTGCCTTCGGCCCCAACGGCCTGCTCTACCTGACCGATTCGGGCATCCTGCCGGACGACTTCATCGACGGGCAGAAGATCCGCGACGACTACCGCACCGTGCCCTATCACGGCCGCGTCTTCGAGCTCGACCCGAAGAACGGCAAGGTGCTGCGCACGCTCGATACCGGCCTCCGCTTCACCAACGGCATCGCCTTCGACGCCGATGACGTGCTCTACGTCAACGAGACGCTGTCGGGCAACGTCTACCGCTACGACGTGTTCGGTAAGGCGGCGCCGAAACGCGAGGTGTTCGGCAACGTCATCAACGGCAAGCCGGATGCCTTCGTCGGCCCGGACGGCATGGCGTTCGGCGCCGACCGCCGGCTCTACTGCACGGTGTTCGGCCAGGGCGACGTGACCGTGCTCGACCGCGCCGGCAAGCTCGCCGAGCGCATCAAGACCAACGGCCAGCGGCCCACCAACATCGCGTTCCGCGAAGGCGCCGACGGCGCGGTGGTGACCGACCTCGGCACCTGCGAGCTGGAGGAGATCGCGGTGCCGTGCCGCGGCCGCGCGCTCTACAAGCCGGTCGTATTCTAGGAACAGGATGAGGCGTTAGTTACAGGGAGACATGGCCTTGAGCGACGAGATTCAGAGATCCATCCCCTTCGATCCGACCGAGATGCTGATCGGCGGGCGGTGGCAGAGGCTGGCGAGCGGCGAGACTCTTCCGCTGATCAACCCCTCGGACGGCACGGTGCTGGCCGAGATCAGCCGCGGCGGCGCGAAGGAGATCGATGCGGCGGTCCGCGCGGCCGAGGCTGCGCTCGCCGGCGCCTGGGGCCGCATGACGGCGCTCGAACGCGGCCGCATCCTGATCCGCATGAGCCAGATCGTGCTCGACCGCGTGGACGAGCTGGCGCGACTGGAAACGTTGGATGTCGGCAAGCCGTTGCGTCAGGCCAAGGCGGATGCGCTCGCGCTCGCGCGCTATCTCGAATTCTACGGCGGCTCTGCCGACAAGGTTCACGGCGAGACCATCCCGTACCAGCAGGGCTACACGGTGATGACCCTGCGCGAGCCGCACGGCGTCACCGGCCATATCGTGCCGTGGAACTATCCGATGCAGATCATCGGGCGCAGCGTCTCGGCCGCGCTCGCCATGGGCAATGCCACGGTGCTCAAGCCGGCCGAGGAGGCCTGCCTGACCGCGCTCGCCTTCGGCCGCATCGCGATGGAGGCCGGCCTGCCGGAGGGCGCGCTCAACATCGTGACCGGCCTCGGCGAGGAGGCCGGCGCCGCGCTCTCGGCCCATCCCGGCGTCAATCATCTCTCTTTCACCGGCTCGGCCGTGACCGGCGCGCTGGTCCAGGCGGCCGCGGCCAAGCACGCGGTGCCGGTGACGCTCGAGCTGGGTGGCAAGTCGCCCCAGGTCGTGTTCGCCGACGCCGACCTCGACGCCGCCTTGCCGTTCCTGGTCAATGCCGGCATCCAGAACGCGGGCCAGACCTGCTCGGCGGCGTCGCGCATCGTGGTCGAGCGCCCGGTCTATGACGAGGTGGCGGGGCGCATGGCGGAACGCTACCGGGCGCTCAAGGTCGGCCCGTCATGGCGCGACCTCGATGTCGGGCCGCTGGTCTCGAGCCGACAGAAGGAGATCGTCGACGGTTATCTGACGCTCGCGCGTGACAATGGCTTGCGCATCGCGGCGGTCGGCGAGATCGTTTCGGACGCGCCCAGCGGCGGCCACTATGTCCGCCCGACGCTCCTCGCCGACGTCGAGCCGGGCCATCGCCTGGCGCAGGAGGAGATCTTCGGGCCGGTGCAGGTGCTGATCCCGTTCGCAGGCGAGGAGGAGGCCATCCGCATCGCCAACGGCACCGCGTTCGGCCTGGTCGCAGGAGTGTGGACCCGCGACGGCGGCCGGCAGATGCGCCTCGCCCGCGCGATCCGCACCGGGCAGGTCTTCGTCAACAACTATGGCGCGGGCGGCGGCGTCGAACTGCCGTTCGGCGGCATGAAGCACTCGGGGCACGGCCGCGAGAAGGGCTTCGAGGCGCTCTTCGGCTTCTCGTCGCTGAAAACGGTCGCCTTCAACCACGGCTGAACGCAGGCGAGGCGCGCTGTCGCGCCCGCCGCTTCAGGCCAGCTTGCCGTGGCAGTGCTTGTATTTCTTGCCCGAGCCGCACGGGCAGTTGGCGTTGCGCGGCGTGTTGACCCAGGTCGCGGGGTCGTCGCGCCGGACCTGCGGCTTCTTCGCCGCCGCGGCCGAGGGTTCGTGACGCAGGGCGGTGGCGGCGCCTGCCGTCAGCAGCTCGGCCTCGGCGCCGGCACCCGCGGGCGCGACGCCGGCGAGCGCCGGGTCCTGGCGGGTCTCGATCATCCGTACCGGCTTGCGCGGCTCTAGCTCCGGCGCCCGATCGCCCTCGATGCGGAGCTCCAGATGGGAGAGCACCGAGGTGACGCGCTCGCGCAGGCTGCCGAGCATCGCCTGGAACATGTCGAAGGCTTCGCGCTTGTACTCGTTGAGCGGGTCGCGCTGGCCATAGGCGCGCAGGCCGATGCCTTGGCGTAAGTGGTCGAGCGCGAGCAGGTGGTCCTTCCACGACTGGTCGAGGATCTGGAGCAGCATGCTCTTCTCGGCGACGCGCCAGAGATCGGCGCCGTAGAGCTCGGCCTTGCGCGCCATCTTCTCGTCGGCCGCGTCACCTATGCGATCACGGATTTCCTCGTCGGCGATGCCTTCCTCGGCCGCCCAGCTCTTGATCGGCAGCGTCAGGCCGAAGACCTGCTTGACCTCCTCGTCGAGCCGGGCGAGGTCCCATTCCTCGGCGTAGCTCTTCTCGGGGATGGCGTCGTCGATCATCCGCTCGATCACCTCGTCGCGCATGTCCTCGACGGTCTCGGTCACGTCGGTCGAGCGCATCAGGTCCTTGCGCTGGTCGTAGACGACCTTGCGCTGGTCGTTCATCACGTCGTCGTAGCGGAGCAGGTTCTTGCGGATTTCGTAGTTGCGCTGCTCGACCTTCTGCTGCGCCTTCTCGAGCGCCTTGTTGATCCAGGGATGGATGATCGCCTCGTCCTCCTTGAGGCCGAGGCGGGAAAGCATGCCGTCCATGCGCTCGCCGCCGAAGATGCGCAGGAGATCGTCCTCGAGCGAGAGGAAGAACTTGGAGCGGCCGGGATCGCCCTGCCGGCCCGAACGGCCGCGCAGCTGGTTGTCGATGCGCCGCGCCTCGTGCCGCTCGCTGCCGATGACGCAGAGCCCGCCCGCGGCCTTGACCTTCTCGCGTTCCGCCAGCACCTCGGCCCTGATCTTCGCCGCCGTCGCGTCGCGCACCTCGGGCTCGGCGACGTTGGCGAGCTCGTCCTGCAGGCGGAATTCGATATTGCCGCCGAGCTGGATGTCGGTGCCGCGGCCGGCCATATTGGTCGCGATGGTGACCGCGCCGAAGCGCCCGGCCTGGGCGACGATATGCGCCTCCTGCTCGTGATAGCGCGCGTTCAGGACGGTGTGCGGCACTTTCTCCTTCTTGAGGCGCGCCGAGAGCATTTCCGACTTCTCGATGCTGGTGGTGCCGACCAGCACCGGCTGGCCCTTCTCCTGGCACGCCTTGATCTCCGCGACGATCGCCTTCCACTTCTGCTCGGCCGAGCGGTAGACCTCGTCGTCCTCGTCCTTGCGTAGGCAGGGCACGTTGGTCGGGATCTGCGCGACGTCGAGCTTGTAGATGTCGCCGAACTCGGCGGCCTCGGTTGCCGCCGTGCCGGTCATGCCGGCGAGCTTCGGATAGAGGCGGAAATAGTTCTGGAAGGTGATCGAGGCGAGCGTCTGGTTCTCCGGCTGGATGCGCACATGCTCCTTGGCTTCCAGCGCCTGGTGCAGGCCCTCGGAGAAGCGACGGCCCGGCATCATGCGGCCGGTGAACTCGTCGATGATGACCACCTTGTCGTCGCGCACGATGTAGTCGCGGTCGCGCTCGAACATCTTGTGCGCGCGCAGCGCCTGGTTGACGTGATGGACGACGGTGACGTTCTCGTAGTCGTAGAGGTTGGGGCCGCGCAGCAGGCCGATCTCGCCGAGGCGGCGCTCCAGCCGCTCGACGCCGGCATCGGTCAGGTTGATGGCGCGCGACTTCTCTTCCTTCTCGTAGTCGCCCTCTTCCAGCTCGGGGATCAGCGCGTCGACCTTCTGATAAAGCTCCGAGCTGTCCTCGGCAGGGCCGGAGATGATCAGCGGCGTGCGCGCCTCGTCGATCAGGATGCTGTCCACCTCGTCGACGATCGCGTAGTTGAACTCGCGCTGCACCATGCTCTCCAGCGAGAACTTCATGTTGTCGCGCAGATAGTCGAAGCCGAACTCGTTGTTGGTGCCGTAGGTGACGTCGCTCGCGTAGATGTCGCGCCGCTGGGTGTCGTCGAGGCCGTGCACGATGGCGCCGACGCTGAGGCCGAGGAAGCGGTAGATCTGCCCCATCCACTCGGCATCGCGCTTGGCCAGGTAGTCGTTGACCGTGACGACGTGGACGCCCTTGCCGGTGAGCGCGTTGAGGTAGACCGGGAGCGTCGCCACCAGCGTCTTGCCTTCGCCGGTCGCCATTTCGGCGATGCGGCCCTCGTGCAGCACCATGCCGCCGATGAGCTGGACGTCGTAATGGCGCTGCCCGATGGTGCGCTTGGCCGCCTCGCGCACCGTGGCGAAGGCCGGCACCAGGAGGTCGTCGAGCTTGGCGCCCTTCTCGAGCTGGGCGCGGAACTCGGCGGTGCGCGCCTTGAGCGCGTCGTCGGAAAGCCGTTCGAGTTCCTTTTCGAGCGCGTTGATGGCGTCCATCGAGCCGCGATGGGCGCGAATGGCGCGGTCGTTCACGGTTCCGAACAGTCGCTGCGTGATGGCCCCGAGCATGGGACGGCCTCGACACTATCGCGGGAAGGGTGGGGGCTGCGCGGTTGGCGTACCGATGAGAGATAAGCGAGCGATCCGGGGGTGTCAACGTGGCGCCCGGCGCGGCCGTGCCGGAGGGCGCCCTTGTCGCGCGCCGGGGGTTGTGCATGATGCCCGGCGAAACGCCGATCCCTCGGCCGGGAAGTCTCCAGAAAAGGATGTTGCCATGACGGTTCTACGGACGGTCGCCAGCCTGGGCGTCGCCGCGCTATGCGCTCTTTCCGTTGCGGCCGGTTCGGCGCCGGCCGGCGCGCAGGATGGCGAGGCGAAGCCGGAGGCCAAGCAGGATGCCGAGGCGCCCGCCGCGCTGCCGCCCGATGCCACCGTGGCGACGATCGACGGCCAGCCCGTGACGGCCGGCGAGGTCCGCGTCGCCTTCCAGTTCCTGCCGCAGCAGTATTATTTCCTGCCCGCCGAGTTTCTGTTCGAGACCGTGCTGAAGGAGATGATCGACGTCAAGCTGATGGCCGCCGCCGCCAATGCCGAGGGCCTCGCTACGCCCGAGATCGAGCGCCAGGTCGTGTTCTACCGCGAGCGCCTGCTGCGCCAGGCCTATCTCAAGAAGCGGGCGGACGCGGAGATCACGCCCGACGTGATCAAGCAGCGCTACGAGGCCATGATCGCGGAGGCGCAGCCCCAGGACGAGGTGCGCGCGCACCACATCCTGGTCGAGAGCGAGGACGAGGCGAAGGCGCTCGCGGACCAGCTCGCCAAGGGCGCCGATTTCGAGGCGCTCGCCAAGGAGAAGTCGATCGACGAGACGAGCGCCGAGAAGGGCGGCGACCTCGGCTATTTCACCAAGGACAAGATGGTGGCGCCGTTCGCCGAGGCGGCGTTCGCCACCGAGCCCGGCAAGCTCTCCGCGCCGGTGCAGACGCAGTTCGGCTGGCACCTGATCCGGGTGGACGACCGCCGGCAGGCCAAGCCGCCGACCCTGGAAGAGGTTGTGCCGCAGCTGCGCGACGAGCTGGTCGCGGAGCTGGTCAGCCGCGCGTCGGGCGAGGTCCGCGCTGAGCGCAAGGTCGAGATCGGCGACAACGACCCCTATGCGGTGCTCGGCCTGCCGAGGCCGCCGCCGGCCGCCGAGGCGCCGGACCAGCCGGAGGGCGCGACCGATGCCCCGGCGGATGCCCCGACAGGCGAGTAGGAGGAGGACGCATGGCCAAGATCACCGCCGTCTCGCCGCTGGCGCCGGCCGCCGGCCTGCCGCCCCTGCCGCCGGTCGCGGGCGTGCGCCTCGCCGCGGGCGAGGCCGGCGTGCGCTACAAGGGGCGCGACGACGTGATCATCGCCGAGCTGCCGCCGGGCACCACGGTCGCCGGCGTGTTGACTCGCTCGGAGACGGCGGCGGCGCCGGTCGCCTGGTGCCGCGCCGCGCTGAAGAAGGGCAGGGCGCGCGGCCTCGTCGTCAACGCCGGCAACGCGAACGCGGCGACCGGCAAGGTGGGTGAACGCTCGGTCAAGCGCACCGCCGAGGCTGCCGCCGCGGCGCTCGGCGCGCGGCCGACGGAAATCTTCATCGCCTCGACCGGCGTGATCGGCGAGCCCCTGCCCGAGCAGCGCATCATCGACGCGCTGCCCAGCCTCCTCGCGTCGCTCTCGCCCGACGGCTTCGCGCGCGCGGCGCACGCGATCATGACCACGGACACCTTCCCGAAGGGCGCGGTGCGCCAGGCGAGGATCGGCGACGCCGAGGTCACGCTCGCCGGCATCTGCAAGGGCTCCGGCATGATCGAGCCCAACATGGGGACCATGCTGGCGTTCCTGTTCACCGACGCGCGGCTGCCGGCGTCGGTGCTGCAGGCGCTCCTGGCGCGCGCGGCCGACCGCAGCTTCAATTGCATCACGGTGGACAGCGATACCTCCACGAGTGATACCTGCCTCCTGTTCGCGACCGGCGCGGTCGGCCGCGCCCAGCCGACGATCAAGGGCGCAGGCGATCCCAGGCTGCGCGGCTTCAAACAGGCGCTCGACGCGGTGACGCTGGAGCTCGCGCACCTCATCGTGCGCGACGGCGAGGGCGCGACCAAGTTCGTCGCGGTCAAGGTGGGCGGCGCGCGCTCGGCCAGGTCGGCGAAGCGGCTGGCCTACGCGGTCGCCAATTCGCCGTTGGTCAAGACCGCGGTCGCGGGGCAGGACCCCAATTGGGGCCGCATCGTCGCGGCGCTCGGCAAGGCCGGCGAGCCGTTCGACCAAGCCGCACTCGCCATCAAGTTTGGCGGCTGGCCGGTGGCGGAGAAGGGCGCGCGCGCCGCGGGCTATGACGAGGCGGCGCTGGCGCGCCACATGAAGGGGCAGGAGATCGAGATCGAGATCGAGGTCGGCCCCGGCCCCGGCAAGGCAACGGTGTGGACCTGCGACCTCACCCATGCCTACATCGACATCAACGCCGACTACCGCTCCTGAGCCGGCGGCCCCGCTCGTCCTGGTCGTCGCCGTCGCACTGGTCGATGCCGACGGCCGCGTGCTGGTCGCGGAGCGGCCCGCGGGCAAGCCGCTCGCCGGGCTCTGGGAGTTCCCGGGCGGCAAGCTCGGCGCCGGCGAGACGCCCGAGGCGGCGCTGATCCGCGAGCTCCACGAGGAGCTCGGCATCGACGTGCACGAATCCTGCCTCGCGCCGCTCAGCTTCGCCTCGCATGCCTACGAGGCGTTCCACCTCCTGATGCCGCTCTATGTCTGCCGCGTCTGGAAGGGCGTCGCGACGCCGCGCGAGGGGCAGCGCCTGCGCTGGGTCCGCCCCAACGCGCTCGCCGAGCTGCCCATGCCGCCCGCCGACAAGCCGCTGGTCGCGGCGCTGCGGGATTTGTTGTGAGATAGTGTCGCCGGGCGGCGGTTAACCGGTCGGATTAACCTACCGTTAACGGCCCGCGCGCATTTTGCGCCCATTCAACGAATGGCGGGTCGCTCATGCTTGCAACGGTCTTTCCGGGCCTCAGCGTCGTCAGGCTCGGCTTCCTGCTGGCCGGCTGGATGGCCGTCGCGCTCGGCATCTTCGGCGCGATCATGCCGCTGATCCCCGGCACGCCCTTCTTCATCCTGGCGGCCTGGTGCTTCGCCCGCGGCTCCGAGCGGATCCATGACTGGATCGTCGGCCATCCCTGGGTCGGCCCGATCATCAGGAACTGGCGCGAGCATCGGGTCATCCCGGTCCATGCCAAGATCGCGGCGGTCGGCGGCCTGGTGTCGAGCGTCTTCTTCGTCGCGTTCATGCTGCCCGGCCATCCGGCGCTTGCCGGCGAGGCCTGGCTCGTGCCGGTGGTCGACGCGCGCTGGCCGCTGCCGACCGTGATCGGCGTGATCAACACCGTGGTCGGCGCCTACATCCTGAGCCGCCCGAGCCGGGTTAAGTAGTCTTTATGCCACGATGATCGAAGCCGATCATCGTGGCGCCCTCAGACGCCGGGCGCGCGCATCCGCTCGCTTGGCTCCGCCGCATAAGCGGCGCGGCGCAGTCGCGCCGTTCAAGCCTCGATGAGTGCGCTCATCGAGGCTTGGTGTAATCATCATCCCCGCGAAGCACGTCGGCGAGGTTGACTTCGCCGCTGCCGCGCGGCTTCGGCTGAGGCTGGGAGGGGTGCGGCGACCAGCCGGTCAGGTAGACCGTCTGGAAGGTTGCAGGGATCCGGTCCTCGGCGGTCGCGAACAGCGAGCGATAGGCGTTCGCCGCGGCGAACAGCGTGCCGCGGCCCGTGAAGCGCGAGCACCGTGCCCATGCCGCGTTGCTCTCGCCCATGCCCCTCAGCTCGCGCATCAGCGCGAACGGATCGGGGTAGGTCACCGTGATCCGGTCGGTATCGACCACCGGCAGCGCGAAGCCGGCGCGCAGCATGAGCCCCGGCACGTCCTCGACCGCGGCGACCGGGGAGACGCGCGGCGAGGCGCCGCCGCTCCGCTCCAGCTCGGCATGCAGCCAGGCCGCGCGCAGCTCGTGCAGCGTCTCGCCGCCGAGCAGGGCGCCGAGGAAGAGGCCGTCCGGCTTGAGGGCGCGGCGAATCTGGATCAGCGCGCCGGGCAGGTCGTTGACCCAGTGCAGGCCGAGCACGCTGATCACGAGGTCGAGGCTGCCGTCGCGCAGCGGCAGGCGCTCCTCGTCGGCGACCAGGCGGCACGGCCCGCCTGCCTTGGCGCACATGGCCGGCGACAGCTCGGCCTCGATCAGGGTCTCGATGCCGCCGCGCCCGTTCAGCAGGCCGCGTACGATGCCGGTGCGGCAGCCGAGCTCGAGCGCGAGCGGGAAACGTCGCGTGATCTCGTCGAGCCGTTCGAGCACGCGCTCCGCGACCTCGCGGAACAGGAAGTCGTGCGCCGCGAAGTGCGCCGCCGCGCGGTCGCGATGCAGGCGCACCAGCCGGCGGTCGAAGACCGCCGTGTCGTCACTCGGCGAGGCCGGGCGGGATGCGCTCATGCCAGTCCGTCGCCTGCTGATAGGCCCAGCCGATGCGCAGCGCCGTCGCTTCGTCGAAGCCGCGGCAGACGATCTGCAGGCCGATCGGCAGGCCGCCCTTGCTGAAGCCGTTGGGCACCGAGAGGGCGCACCAGCCGAGCCAGTTGACCGGCCGGGTGAAGTGCGCGGGCGTCGATTTCTGGTCGGCGGCCTCGACCGGCACCGCCGGGGTCGTGAGGGTCGGCGTCAGCCAGGCGTCGAAGCCGTCGAGCGCGGCGAGCGACGCCTGGGCATCCTTCTGCTGCTCGCGTAAGAGGGCGAGATAGTCCCTCGCCAGCACGCCGCGGCCGACCAGGATGCGCGGGCGCATGTCGGCATCGAGCGGGAGACTCGGATCGTCGACCAGCTCGCCGAGCAGGGCATAGCCCTCGGCGCCGATCAGGCGGCCCACCTTCGCGCCATAGGCCGCCCGCGATTCCGGCAGGGCGAACGGCTCGATGCGGGCGCCGAGCGCGGCCAGCCGCTCGACAGCGGCGTCATAGGCCGCCAGCACCTCGGCGGCGACACCGTCGCGCTCGACCTCGGCCAGGATGCCGAGGCGGAGGCCCGCGACGCCGCGGCGCAAGCCCGGCAGCGGGTCGTCGGGCGCGCGGCGGAGCGTCAGCGGGTCGTCGGGGTCCGGGCCTTGGAGCAGGGCGAACAGACGGGCGGCGTCCTCGACCGTGCGGGCCATCGGCCCCGGCGTGTCGAGGCTCGGCGCGAGCGGCAGGACGCCGGCCACGCTGATCCGCCCGAGCGTGGTCTTGAGCCCGCTGAGCCCGCACCAGGCGGACGGGATGCGCACCGAGCCGCCGGTATCGGTGCCGATCGCCCAGGGCACGAGATAGGCCGCGGCGGCAACGCCCGAGCCGCTGCTCGAGCCGCCCGGCACCCGGTGGGTCGCGAGGTCCCACGGGTTCCACGGCGTGCCGCGGTGCTGGTTGGTGCCCCAGCCGCCCATGGCGAACTCGACCGTGTGGGTCTTGCCGAGCACGATCATGCCGGCGGCGATCAGGCGGCGCGCCAGCGTGGCGGTCACCGTGGAGACCCGCTCTGCCCAATGCTGGCTGCCGCCCGTGGTGACCTGTCCTTCGATCTCGATGAGGTCCTTGAGCGCGACCGGCACGCCGTGCCAGGGGCCGACGGCGTGGCCGGCGCGGATCGCCTTATGTGCCGCCTCGGCTGCGTCCCTCGCGCGCTCGGCATAGACCGCGGTGAAGGCGCGGAGCTTCGGCTCGTGCCTCTCGATGCGGGCGAGCAGCGCATCGACGAGCTCGACCGGGCTCAGCTTCCCCGCCTGGATCGCCTGGGCGGCGGCGCTCGCGGAGAGGAAGGCGGGGTTGGAGGATGTCACTGGTTTTTTCCGTTCTTGTCAGGTGTGGCTCGGACGGGCGTAGCATAGCCGGCCATGATGAGGTTCGACACCATGCCGGCGGACGTGGCGCGCTCCTGGCGGCGCGCCGCCGGGGCCGTGCTCGATGCCTTCCTGCCGCCGCAGTGCCTCGCCTGCGCCGCCGCGGTCGAGCGACCCGGCCAGCTCTGCGCCGAGTGCTGGCGCGGCGTCGATTTCATCGGGCCGCCGCAATGCGCCTGCTGCGGCATGCCGTTCGAGCTCGACGTCCCCTCCGATACGCTGTGCGGCGTCTGCCTCAAGACACCGCCGGCCTATGACCGCGCCCGGGCGGCCTTTAGCTACGCCGGCGTCGGGCGGAGCCTCGTGCTCGGCTTCAAGATGGCGGACCGGACCTATTGCGCGCCGCCCCTGGCGGCGTGGCTGGAGCGCGCCGGCGCGGCCCTGATCGCGGACGCCGACCTGCTGGTGCCCGTGCCGCTGCATCGCTGGCGCCTCCTCGCGCGGCGCTTCAACCAGTCGGCGCTTTTGGCGCGCGAGCTCTCCCGCCGCGCCGGCAAGCCGTGGGCAGCGTCCGCCCTGGTGCGCCTGCGGCCGACGCCATCGCAGGCAACGCTGCCGGCGGCCGAGCGGCGGCGCAATGTCAGGGGCGCCTTCGCCGTGCCGGCACGGGCGCAGGCCCTGATCGAGGGACGCCGGCTGCTCCTGATCGACGACGTGATGACCACCGGTTCCACGGTGAGCGCCTGCGCCGAGACCCTGCTGAGGGCAGGGGCAAGCGCGGTCGACGTCTTGACGTTGGCCCGGCGCGATCGCCATGTTGAATGATCAGCCCTTCAGCCAAGAGACCGGCCGTGCCCAAGATCGAAATCTACACCACGATGCTCTGCCCCTATTGCCATCGCGCCAAGCGGCTCCTGGAGAAGAAGGGCGTGCGCTATGACGAGATCGACGTGACGAGCAGCCCCGAGCTGCGCGACGAGATGCGGCAACGCTCGGGCGGCCGCCAGACCGTGCCGCAGATCTTCATCGACGGCGAGCCGATCGGCGGCTCCGACGATCTCGCCAAGCTCGACCAGTCGGGCGAGCTCGACCGGAAGCTGGGCCTCGCCGCATGAGTCGGCTCATTCGCGCCGCCTGCGTGCAGCTCAATGGCGGCCAGGACATGGCGCGCAACCTCGACCGTGCCGAGGCGCGGGTGCGCGAGGCGCAGGCCCAAGGCGCGCGCTTCATCGCGCTGCCCGAGAACGCGCCGCTGATGGAGCACCGCGCCGAGATCAGCCGCGCGCAGGCCGCGCCGACCGAGAGCCACCCGGCGGTGCGCCGCTTCTCGGCGCTCGCAAGCGAACTCGGCGTCCATATTTTGCTCGGCTCGCACGCGGCGCTCGCGCCGAACGGCAAGCTCTCCAACCGCTCCGTGCTGTTCGATGACAAGGGCTCGATCGTCGCGGCCTACGACAAGGTCCACATGTTCGACGTCGACATCCCGGACGGTGCGACCTACCGCGAGTCCGAGACCTTCGAGCCGGGCCGCGACGCCGTGATCGCCGAGACGCCGTTCGCCCGCATCGGCCTCACGGTCTGCTATGACGTGCGCTTCGCCTATCTCTACCGGATGCTCGCGCAAGGGGGCGCCGAGCTGCTCACCGTGCCGGCCGCCTTCACCAAGCTCACCGGCGAGGCGCACTGGCACGTGCTGCTGCGCGCGCGGGCGATCGAGACCGGCTGCTTCGTGGTGGCGCCGGCGCAATGCGGCAGCCATTCCGGCAACCGGCGCACCTTCGGCCATTCGCTGATCGTCGATCCGTGGGGCGCGGTGCTGGCCGATGGCGGCGAGGCGGAAGGCGTGATCGTCGCCGAGCTCGACCTCGACAAGGTGGCCGAGGCGCGCGGGCGCATCCCGGCGCTCCGGCACGACCGGCCCGTCGCGCTCAAGGCGAAGACTTCGCTCGGCGCGGCGGCCGGCTAATGCTGGTCCCGATGATCGGAGACGATCATCGGGACGCCCTCAGTCGCCGGGCGCATGCTCCGCATGCTTGGCTTTCGCCGCATAAGCGGCGCGGCGCGGTCGCGCCGGCTAAGCCTCGATGAGTCGAACTCATCAAGGCTTGGTATTACACCCGAATGGGCTAAGCCGGGGGCAGGCACCCCTCACCCTGGCCCTCTCCCCCTTGGCGGGGGAGAGGGGAACGCATGTGCCAAGTGTCGCCTTATTTCGGCTGCGGCACGATGCGGAGGTAGGGCTTCGGGGCCTTCCAGCCGCCGGGGAAGGCCTTCTTGGCGTCCTCGTCCGACACCGACGGCACGATGATGACGTCCTGACCCTGCTTCCAGTTCACCGGCGTCGCCACCTTGTGCTTCGCGGTGAGCTGCACCGAATCGAGCACGCGCAGCACCTCGTCGAAATTGCGCCCGGTGCTCATCGGGTAGGTGAGCTGCATCTTGATCTTCTTGTCCGGCCCGATCAGGAACACGGTGCGCACGGTGGCGTTGTCGGCCGCGGTGCGGCCCTTCGAGCTGTCGCCGGCGGCGGCCGGCAGCATGTCATAGGCCTTGGCGATCTTGAGCTCGGGGTCGCCGATCAGGGGGTAGTTGACCTTGTGCCCCTGGGTCTCCTCGATGTCCTTCGACCATTTCTCGTGGTCGGTCACCGGGTCGACGCTGAGGCCGAGGATCTTGCAATTGCGCTTCTTGAACTCCTTTTCGAGGCCGGCCATGTAGCCGAGCTCGGTGGTGCAGACCGGGGTGAAATCCTTGGGGTGAGAGAACAGGATCGCCCAGCCGTCGCCGATCCACTCGTGGAACTTGATCTTGCCCTGGGTGGTCTCCGCCTCGAAGTCCGGGGCGGTATCGTTGATGCGCAAGCTCATGCGTTGATCTCCCTGGTTTGACTGGCCGTAGTGGACGACGCCCGCCTTCCGCACGCAAGTAGCGACCGGTGCCAACCTCTGGAAGGCGTGTCGTTGGGGTGCGGTTTCCAGCCAGATTTCTTAACACCGACGCCAAGCATGGCGCAATTTGGCGACCGGTAAATTTAATCAAGCAGCGACATGTGGCCGCCGGCCCGGGCGGCGATGCGCTGCACCACGGCCGGCCGCGGTTCCGCGACCTCCAGGTATTCATAGGCGATCACTTCGAGCCGGTCCCGGACGATGTCGAGCAGCTCGCCGGACTTGAGCAGATGGTCGGGGTTCCTGGGCCGGCCGAAGCGCTCGTTGCCCGCCGCGAAGGTCTCGTAGATCAGGATGCCGCCGGGTTCGAGCGCCGCGAGGATGGCCGGGAAGAGCGGCCGGTGCAGATAGTTGGCCACCACGATCCCGGCGAAGCGCCGGCCGGCAAGCGGCCAGGGCGAGCCATCCTCCAGATCCGCCTGGACGACTTCGAGCAGCGCCGCGCGCGGCAGCCCGCCAAGTGCCGCCGTGTCGCGGTCGAGCGCGGTCACCGGGTGGCCGAGGCCGAGGAAGAGGCGGGCATGCCGGCCGCCGCCGCAGGCGAGGTCGAGCACCGGCCCGCCCGCGCGCACGAAGGGGGCGAAGCGCACGACCCAGGAGGAGGCGTCCCGGGGGATGAGGTGAGGCTCGTTCACTTGGTCGAAGCCGTTGCGCACATTGGGTTTGCGCCTATATTACCAGGATGTAGCACTCGGCGTCCGAGAGTGCTGGAGATGGATGGGCCGTGATCGCGTTCGATCTCAAATGCGCCAAGGGGCATGTGTTCGAGGCCTGGTTCGCATCGAGCCGGGGTTATGAGCGCGACGCCAAGGCCGGCCGCGTCGAATGCCCGCTGTGCGGCAGCGCCAAGGTGGAGAAGGCGCCGATGGCGCCGAACCTATCGGTCGGCAAGCGCGACGATAGGCCTGCCGTCCCGGCGGTGCCGGCGGAGGACGCCGCCGACATGGCGAGCCGGGCCGAGCTGATGAAGAAGGTCCGCGAGCTCCAGACCGTGATCGAGCGGGAGTTCGACCATGTCGGCGACCGTTTCGCCGACGAGGCGCGCAAGATCCACCATGGCGAGGTCGAGAAGCGCTCGATCTATGGCTCGGCGACGCCGGAGGAGTCCAAGGAGCTCCGCGAGGAAGGCATCGAGTTCGGCCAGATCCCCTGGCTGCCGCGCCACGACGCCTGAGTACGCGGTAACGGACGTCCGTACTTAAATCGTCATCGCCCGGCTTGACCGGGCGATCCAGGAATCGTTCGAAACCACTGTGCAGCCGCCCCTGGATGCCCCGCCTGCGCGGGGCATGACGAAGAAGGGATGCGGCCATGCCGAGGAATTGGTCCGCCGAGTCCCCCATCAAGCCGGCTTGGTCGCGTAGGCCATGTAGTTGACCGCGAGGTTGCGGCTCAGCGCGAACGTGCCGCGCCGCGCGTCGTAGCTGACGCCGTCCAGCGCCTCGACGCGGACGCCCGCGCGTTCCAGCATGTGGACCAACTCAGAAGGGCGCACGAACTTCGACCAGCGGTGGGTGCCGCGCGGCAGCAGCCCGAGCACGTATTCGGCAGCGACGATGCCGAGGGCGAAGGATTGCGGCGTCCGGTTGAGGGTGGCGAGGAAGAGCGCGCCGCCCGGCTTGAGCAGCCGCGCGCAGGCGTCGAGGAAGCCCGCCAGGTCGGCGACGTGCTCGACCACTTCGAGCGCCAGCACGACGTCGAACGCCTCGCCGCGCGCCGCCAGCGCCTCGGCCGGCTCGTGCCGGTAGTCGATGGCGAGGCCGGATTGCGCGGCGTGCAGCTTCGCCACCTCGATGTTCTTGGCGGCGGCGTCGATCGCGGTGACGCTGGCGCCGAGCCGGGTCATGGGCTCGGCGATCAGCCCGCCGCCGCAGCCGATGTCGAGCAGACTCAGGCCGCCAAGCGGCTTCGGGGCCTTGGGGTCGCGCCCGAGCCGGGCCGTCACCCTGTCGCGGACATAGGCGATCCTGACCGGGTTCAATCGGTGCAGCGGGCGGAAGGCACCCTCGGCATCCCACCAGCGTTCGGCGAGCGCCTCGAAGCGCGCGACCTCGGCCGGATCGACGCTCGATGCAGCGCCGTCCTGCCCCGGCGTTTCGCGTGCGGTCTCGATCATCCTCGGATGCTACCTCGCTGGGCCGGCGGCGCTTGCCTCGAATCAGCGAAATCAGTATGTAGGGGCGCCCCTGCGCCCGGCAATCGTGCCGAGATGCCGGCTTCGAGGCGCCGGCGGCAGGTTCAGGTCGAGCTCATGGCCCTCATCGTCCAGAAATACGGCGGCACGTCGGTGGCCGACGTGGCGCGCATTCGCAATGTCGCGGGCCGCGTCAAGGCGGCGGCCGACGCGGGCGACCAAGTTGCCGTGGTGGTCTCAGCGATGGCGGGCGTCACCGACCAGCTCGTCAAATGGGTGCGCGAGGTCTCGCCGCACTACGACCCGGCGGAATACGACACGGTGGTCGCGACCGGCGAGCAGGTCACGGTCGGCCTGCTCGCGCTCGCGCTCAACGAGCTCGGCCTCGAGGCGCGCTCGTTCCTCGGCTGGCAGGTGCCGGTGCGCACCGACGACGCGCACGGCAAGGCGCGCATCGAAAACGTCGAGGCTGACGAGCTGAGGCGGCTGATGGCGCGCGGCGTGATCCCGGTGGTCGCCGGCTTTCAGGGCATCGGCCACGACGGGCGGGTCACCACGCTCGGCCGCGGCGGCTCCGATACCTCGGCGGTCGCGCTCGCCGCCGCGCTCAAGGCCGATCGCTGCGACATCTATACCGACGTCGACGGCGTCTATACCAGCGACCCGCGCATCGTTGCGAAGGCAAGGAAGCTCGCTAAGATCACCTATGAAGAGATGCTCGAGATGGCGTCGCAGGGCGCGAAGGTCTTGCAGACGCGCTCGGTCGAGCTTGGCATGAAGCACCGCGTGCCGGTCCAGGTGCTGTCGAGCTTCAACAGCGCGCCGGGAACCCTCGTTGTCGATGAGGACGTGATCGTGGAACAGGAGCTGGTAAGCGGCATCGCCTACAATCGCGACGAGGCCAAGGTGACGCTGATCAGCGTGCCCGACCGGCCGGGCGTCGCGGCGAGCGTGTTCGGGCCGCTCGCCGAGAGCAACGTCAACGTCGACATGATCGTCCAGAACATCTCGCAGGACGGCAAGCTGACAGACCTGACCTTCACGGTCGCGCGCTCCGACCTGCAGCGCACGATCATGACGCTGGAGCAGGCCAAGAACGCGCTCAAGTTCGAGCGCATCTCGTCCGATTCCAATGTCGCCAAGATTTCGGTCATCGGCGTCGGCATGCGCAGCCACGCCGGCGTCGCCAACACCATGTTCAAGGCGTTGGCCGAGAAGGGCATCAACATCCTCGTGATCTCGACCTCGGAGATCAAGATCAGCGTCCTGATCGCCGAGGAATACACCGAGCTCGCGGTCCGCGCGCTCCATTCGGCCTATGGCCTCGACGGCGATTGAGGCGTCCTCGCTCGACTGGGCGCAGAAGCGCCTGGACGAGCTGTGGGCGCGCGGCCGGCACTTCCTCGGCACGCGCTATGCCATCCTGTGCGGCGCGATGTCGTGGGTCTCGGAGCGGCACCTGGTCGCGGCCATCTCGAACGCCGGCGGCTTCGGCGTGATCGCGACCGGCTCGATGAGCCCGGACCTCTTGCGTGCCGAGATCAAGGCGACCTTCGCGCTCACCGACAAGCCGTTCGGCGTCAACGTCATCGTCATGCATCCCGAGCTGGATGCGCTGATCGGCGTCTGCATCGAGGAAGGCGTCGGCCATGTCGTGCTCGCCGGCGGCCTGCCGCCGCGCGGCGCGCTCGACCGGCTCAAGCAGGCCGGCGTCAAGGTGCTCGCCTTCGCGCCGACGCTCCCGGTCGCGCGCAAGCTGGCGCGCCAGGGCGTCGATGCCTTCATCATCGAGGGCATGGAGGCGGGCGGCCATATCGGCCCGGTCGCGACCGGGGTGCTTGCGCAGGAAATCCTGCCGCATCTGCGCGAGGTGCCGGTCTTCGTCGGGGGCGGCATCGGGCGCGGCGATGCGATCGCGCTCTATCTCGGCATGGGCGCGGCGGGCTGCCAGCTCGGCACGCGCTTCGTCTGCGCCACCGAATCGATCGCGCATCCGCGCTTCAAGCAGGCGATCATCCGTGCCAGCGCGCGCGACGCCCAGCCTTCGATCCAGCTCGATCCGGAGTTCCCGGTCATTCCGGTCCGCGCGCTCGCCAACCGGGCGACCGAGCGGTTCGTCGAGGCGCAGCGCGAGACCATCGCCCGCTACCGCGCCGGCGAGCTGAGCCAGAAGGAGGCCCAGCTCGCGATCGAGCATTTCTGGGCCGGCGCGCTGCGCCGCGCCGTGATCGAGGGCGACGTGGAGAACGGCTCGCTGATGGCGGGCCAGAGCGTCGGCATGGTGACGGCCGAGCAGTCCACCCAGGCGATCATCGACGAGCTGGTCGGGCAGGCGGTCAACGCCATCGCCGAGACCGCGATCGGGGCGGCGGGGCGCGCCTGACGGCCGCGTGCCGGGGCGGGAAGTCGCAGGAACAACGCGGCATACTGGTGCGCCGATGCTTGCGTCGGGCCAGTATCTACGCCTTCGGGAAGATATAGAATTGCAACCGCAATGGCACAGTGTTATCGTCGACACGAAAAATTTACGTTATGTCAATAATGTAGACGGTGTTCGCCGGCCTTTGGGGCGGACACGGACGATGCCAGGACGGCTCGCCGCGCATCGGTTTCCGCGCCGGGCAGAGCTCCCCGCCGTCGATGCGTGATCGGACCGTCTACCGATCGTCCGCCTGGTGGTATAGCAACCCCGTCAACAGTGTTGGGGCTAAGCCAATGGCTGAACGGCACAAGAAACTCCTGCTCGACCCGGATGCTCCGGAAGCAGGTTCGCCGGTCCTTCGCGAGGTTGCCGGCGCCGGCCATATCCCCGACGTCAGCTTGACGTTGCGCCTGGCGCGCGAACGCGCCGGCTACGAGGTCAAGGACGTCGCCCAGGTGCTGCGCATCCGCGCGGCCCATCTGGAGGCGATCGAATCGGGCCGCTTCAAGGACCTGCCAGGACCGACCTACGTCACCGGCTTTTTGCGCAGCTATGCGGATTTCCTCGGTATCGACCGCGACCAGATCGTCAACCGCTACCGCGAGGAGATCGGCGCCGCCGGGCGCCAGAAGCTGAGCTTCCCGGTGCCGAGCTATGAAGGGCGCATGCCGCGCCCCTGGCTCATCCTGGTGGCGCTGATCCTGGTCGGGCTCGCCTATGGCGGCTGGCACTATTACAGCACGCGCGACAGCGGGCAGCGCGAGGCGGTGGCCGAGCCGCCGGCCGAGGCGACCATGCAGGCGGCGGACGCCGCCGCCGACCAGCGCATCCCCGTCGCGGCGGAGCCATCCTCGGCGTCGCCGGAGCAGCCGGCGATCGCGGATGCCGGCGCGCCGTCCGAAGCGGCGGCCGATCCGGTTTCCGATGCGACCGCCGGTGCGCCGGACGACAGCGCGACGACCGCGGCCTCCGGCGGCGTGGGCGGCTCGCTGTTCGGCGGCACCGACACCGCTGCCACCACCGCGACCGCCACGGCCACCGACGCGGCCTCAACCGTCGCGGCCGGCAGCGATGCCGCAACCGCCGCGAGCGAGCCGTCCGTGACCACCGATACGTTGCCGCCGCCGGCGACCGCAGACGGCGCCGCCACCGCCACGAACGTCACCACCTCGGGCAACCTGTGGGACAATACCGGGGCAACGACGGCATCGAGCCCGGCGCAATCCGTCGCGCCCGGGATCGAGGGCGAGCAGGGCGCCGAGCTTGGCGCGGCGCTCGCCGAGGATGGCGACGATTTCGGCGCCTCGAGCGTCGAGCCGGTGCGTCTGGGCGACGAAGCCGCGGTCGCCGCGCTCGACCAGGAGGGCGAGGCCGCGACCGCCGGGGCGCCGGCGCAGACCGCCGTCGCCCCGCTCGCCACGGCGAGCGCCGATTCCCGCGTCGTGATCACCGCGCGCGCCGATAGCTGGGTCCAGATCCAGGGGCCGGGCAACGAGCTGGTGATGACCCGCATCCTGCGGCCCGGCGAGAGCTACGCGGTGCCGGAGCGGCCGGGCCTCACCATGGTGACCGGCAATGCGGGCGGCCTCGAGGTCGCGGTCGACGGCCAGCCGGTCGGCTCGCTAGGCGCGATGGGCGTGGTCAAGCGCGGCATCGCGCTCGACCCCGACAGCCTGCGCGCCACCTATGGCGGCGCCGGCCAGTAGCGGCGGCGGGCGGCCGGTTGCGCCGCGCCTCGATTTGAGGCACTAAACCGCGCACCACAGGGCGGCGCCATCGCGCGCCGTTCCGCCTCCCGTCTCGGAGACCATGGTGTCCAAACTGCAGCCCGTGCGCGGCACGCGCGATCTCATGCCCGACGATTGCCGGCGGCATCGCCACGTCGCGGAAACCGCGCGGGCGATCGCCGAGCGCTATGGCTATGGCGAGATCGAGACGCCGATCTTCGAGTTCACCGAGGTATTCAAGCGCACCCTCGGCGAGACCTCGGATATCGTCACCAAGGAGATGTACACCTTCCCCGACCGCGGCGGCGAGCTCTTGACGCTTCGGCCCGAGAACACGGCCGGCGTCGCGCGCGCCTTCATCTCGGGCGGGCTCGGCCAGCTCCTGCCGCTCAAGTTCTTCTATGCCGGGCCGATGTTCCGCCATGAGCGGCCGCAGAAGGGCAGGCTGCGCCAGTTCCACCAGATCGGCGTCGAGCTGATGGGGGTCGCGGAGCCGCTCGGCGACGTCGAGGTGATCGGCCTCGGCGCGCATGTCCTCGAGGCGCTCGGCGTGCTCGAACACACCACGCTCGAGCTCAACACCTTGGGCGACACCGAAAGCCGGCAGGCCTATCGCACCGCGCTCTACGACTATCTGAGCGCGCGGCGCGGCCAGCTCTCGGAAGACAGCCGCGACCGGCTCGAACGCAACCCCTTGCGCATCCTCGATTCGAAGGACGAGGGCGACCGCCGCCTGATCGAGAACGCGCCGCGCAACGACGCCTATCTCAACGCCGCGTCGAGCGCCTTCTTCAAGGAGGTCAAGGACGGGCTCGACGCCATCGGCGTGCGCTATGTCGTCAACCCGTTCCTGGTACGCGGGCTCGACTACTACTGCCACTCGGCCTTCGAGTTCACCACCGCGGCGCTCGGCGCGCAGGGCACGGTGCTGGCGGGCGGCCGCTATGACGGCCTGATCGAGACCATGGGCGGCCCGCCGACCCCGGGCGTCGGCTGGGCGGCCGGCATCGAGCGTCTCGCCATGCTGGTGGCCGAGCCGCCGCCGCCGCCGCGCCCGGTCGCGCTGGTGCCGGTCGGGCCTGCGGGCGAGGCCGCCGCGCTCGAACTCGCCAACCAGCTTCGCCGTCACGGCGTGACCGTTGAACTCGGCTATCGCGGCAATATGTCCAAGCGCATGAAGCACGCGAACAAGGTCAAGGCGCGATACGCGCTCCTGATCGGCGACGACGAGCTCGCCAAGGGCGTCGTCACGCTGCGCGACCTCGACAGCGGCGCGCAGGAGACGGTCGCGCGCGCCGCCCTGGCCGAGCGGCTGACCGCCGCGCCGTGAACCTCGACCGCAGGCTCGAGCAGGTCAGCAAGCGCCACCAGGAGCTGGGCGAGGTGCTGGCCGGCGCGCGCCAGCTCAGCGGCGAGGAGATGGCGAAGCTCTCCAAGGAATACGCCGACCTCGCGCCCCTGGTGCGCGCGATCGAGGCCTACCGCAAGGCGGAGGCCGAGGCGCGCGATCTCGAGACGCTCGCCGAGGACAGCGCGGCCGACGTCGAGATGCGCCACCTCGCCGAAGCCGAGCTGGACGCGCTGCACGAGCGGCTGCCGACGCTCGAACATGAACTCAAGGTGCTGCTGCTGCCCAAGGACGCGGCGGACGAGAAGAACGCCATCCTCGAGGTTCGCGCCGGCACCGGCGGCGAGGAGGCCGCGCTGTTCGCCGGCGACCTGCTCCGCATGTATCAGCGCTACGCCGAGACCCAGGGCTGGCGCTTCGAGCTGATGTCGCTGTCCGAGACCGGGCTCGGCGGCATCAAGGAGGCGATCGCCAATATCGGCGGCAAGGGCGCCTATGCGCGCCTCAAGTTCGAGTCCGGCGTGCACCGCGTGCAGCGCGTGCCGGTGACCGAGGCGGGCGGGCGGATCCACACCTCGGCCGCGACGGTCGCGGTGCTGCCCGAGGCCGAGGAGGTCGACGTCAAGATCGACGACAAGGATCTCCGCATCGACGTCTACCGTTCCTCGGGGCCGGGCGGCCAGAGCGTCAACACGACCGACAGCGCGGTGCGCATCACGCATCTGCCGACCGGCATCGTGGTGACGCAGCAGGACGAGAAGTCGCAGCACAAGAACAAGGCGAAGGCGCTCAAGGTGCTGCGCGCGCGGCTGTTCGAGCGCGAGCGGCAGGCCCATGAGGCGGCGCGCTCGGCGCAGCGGCGCGAGCAGGTTGGCTCGGGCGATCGTTCGGAGCGCATCCGCACCTACAACTTTCCGCAGAACCGGGTGACAGACCACCGCATCAACCTGACGCTCTACAAGCTGGACGCGGTGCTCGGCGGCGAGGCGCTCGACGAACTGATCGACGCCCTGATCACGGACGATCAGGCGCGGCGCCTGTCAGAGGTGGGCGAATGAGCGTGACCGCGCTCACCATCGAGGATGCGCTGCGCGATGCGGCGCGCCGCTTCGCGGCCGCCGGCATCGAGACGCCGCGCGGCGAGGCGCGGCTGCTGCTTCTCCATGTGCTGGGCTGCTCGCGCGAGACGTTGCTGAGCCGTTCGGATCGCGCGCTGGAGCGGGAGGCCGCCCGGCGCTTCGAGGCGCTGGTCGCGCGCCGCGCGCGGCGCGAGCCCTTGGCCTATCTCACGGGCGTGCGCGAGTTCTGGAGCCTGAGCTTCGAGGTTTCGCCGGCCACGCTGATCCCGCGCCCCGACAGCGAGACGCTGATCGAGGCGGTGCTCGCTGCTCTCGACGATCGTGTGGCGCCCTTGCGCCTCCTCGATTTCGGCACCGGCACGGGTTGCCTGCTGCTTGCGCTGCTGAGCGAATTGCCGCGCGGGTTCGGCATCGGCGTCGACGCGAGCGAGGCGGCGCTGGCGGTTGCCCGGCGCAACGCGGCGCGCCACGGTCTCGGTGGGCGGTCGGCGTTCGTCGGCGGCTCGTGGGGGGCGGCATTGGAAGGCGTGTTCGACGTGATCGTCGCGAATCCGCCCTATGTCGCGGCGGGCGAGGCGGGCGCGATGCAGCCGGAGGTAGCCGGCTTCGAGCCGCCACACGCGCTGTTTGCGGGGCGCGACGGCCTTGCCGCCTACCGGGCCTTGGCGCCCGACCTGGCGCGGCTGCTCGCGCCGGGTGGCGTCGCCGCGCTGGAGCTGGGCGTCGGCCAGGCCGATGCGGTGGCGCGGATCATGGAAGCGGCGGGCCTCACCGAGACCGGAAGGCGGCGCGACCTCGCGGGAATCGAGCGCTGCGCGCTGTTCGGCCGCCGCTAACCGGCTGTTAACCATAAGATGGCAGGCTGCATCCCGGAAAAAATCGGTTGCAATCAGGCGAATCCGGGTTACTTATTTTCATGGTAGCGATGAATACGGCCCGTCGGCTCTTTCTCATCGACTACCCTTTTCGACCAACGCCGCCCATCATTGCCGAACCAGTCGGGACAGGCGCACGCGTGTCCGGGTCGGCCGCGCAGGGTGACGTTTGTGCGATGGACGAGAAAACAGCATGAAGCAAATGCCGAATCAGAAACGCTCCCGGAACTTCCGCGGGAACGGGCGTCGCCCGAATTTCCAGCCGCGTAACTCGACCTTCGAGAGCAGCGGCCCCGAGGGCAAGATCCGGGGCTCGGCCCACCAGGTGATCGACAAGTACCAGGCGCTGGCGCGCGATGCGCTGGCGGCTGGCGACCGCATCGCGGCGGAGAACTACCTGCAGCACGCGGAGCACTACTACCGCGTGCTGGTCGCGAGCGGCATCGATCCCCGCCCGAACCGCGGGCCGGCCGAGCAGCCGCTGGATGGCGAAGACGCAGGCCAAGGCGAGGCCGGCGCCGCGAGCGCCACCCGCAATCAGCCGAGCCACGAGCCCGAGAGCCAGCCGGTCGGCTAACCCCGCCGGCTCCTGAAAGCTTTTCGCGAGACCGTAGAGCACGGTCCGATCAGGTTGCCCCAACCTGATCGGTGAATCGTGCTCTAACTTGCTGAGTAGAGCAGGATTCACGCTCGAGATGGAATCGCTTCGCGATTCCATCTCAAACGATCCTGCTCTGGCGCCGCTTCGTTGCCGGCGCGGCTCCCTTGCGCGCGCGTGCCGGCTACCCATATACGGCTCGTGACGCGCAATCTTCACGGCAGGCGCCCCTGCGCGTCACGGCGCGGCTGCGTGCGGCATGATGTCGGCGCGACCGGCTTGGCGGCCAAGGGAGCACTGACATGGATTTCGAAAAGTATACCGAGCGCTCGCGGGGCTTCATCCAATCCGCGCAAGCGCTGGCGCTGCGCAGCGGGCATCAGCGCCTCGTCCCCGAACATCTGCTCAAGGTCCTGCTCGACGACGATGAGGGGCTCGCCGCCAACCTGATCCGCGCGGCGGGCGGGCAGCCCGACGCGGCGCTCAAGGCGGTCGAGGCCGAGCTCGCCAAGCTGCCGCAGGTCGAAGGCTCGGGCGCGGGCCAGCTTCACCTCTCGCCGGAATTGGCCCGCCTATTCGACAGCGCGGAGAAGGTCGCCGAGAAGGCGGGCGATTCCTTCGTCGCCGCGGAACGCCTGCTGCTCGCGCTGGCGCTCGCGAAGGGAACGCCGTCGGCGCGCATCCTCGCCGATGCCGGCGTCGCGCCGCAGGCGCTCAACGCCGCGATCAACGACATGCGCAAGGGCCGCACCGCGGACAGCGCGAGCGCCGAAGCCGGCTATGACGCGCTCAAGAAATACGCCCGCGACCTGACCGAGGCGGCGCGCAACGGCAAGCTCGACCCGGTGATCGGCCGCGACGACGAAATCCGCCGCGCCATGCAGGTGCTGGCGCGGCGCACCAAGAACAACCCGGTCTTGATCGGCGAGCCCGGCGTCGGCAAGACCGCGATCGCCGAGGGCCTGGCCCAGCGCATCGTCAACGGCGACGTGCCGGAATCGCTCAGGAACAAGAAGCTGCTCGCGCTCGACCTCGGCGCCATGGTGGCCGGCGCGAAGTATCGCGGCGAGTTCGAGGAGCGCCTGAAGGCCGTGCTGCAGGAGATCGGCGCGGCGAGCGGCGAGATCATCCTGTTCATCGACGAGATGCACAACCTGGTCGGCGCCGGCCGGGCGGAAGGCTCGATGGATGCCTCGAACCTGCTCAAGCCCGCGCTCGCACGCGGCGAGCTGCACTGCGTCGGCGCCACCACGCTCGATGAGTACCGCAAGCACGTCGAGAAAGACGCGGCGCTGGCGCGGCGCTTCCAGCCGGTCTTCGTCGCCGAGCCGACGGTCGAGGACACCATCTCGATCCTGCGCGGGCTGAAGGAGAAGTACGAGCTGCACCACGGCGTGCGCATCGCGGATGCCGCGCTGGTCGCCGCGGCGACGCTCTCCAACCGCTACATCACCGACCGCTTCCTGCCCGACAAGGCGATCGACCTGGTGGACGAGGCGGCGAGCCGTTTGCGCATGGAGATCGACAGCAAGCCCGAGGAGCTCGACGAGCTCGACCGGCGCATCATCCAGCTCAAGATCGAGCGCGAGGCGCTTAAGAAGGAATCCGACGAGGCGTCCAAGGAGCGCCTCCAGAAGCTCGAGACGGAGCTGGCCGCGCTGGAGCGCGAATCGGCCGACAAGACCTCGGTCTGGCAGGCCGAGAAGGAGCGGCTCGCCGGCGGCCAGAAGCTCAAGGAGGAGCTCGACGCCGCCAAGAGCGAGCTCGAGATCGCGCAGCGCAAGGGCGACCTCGCGCGTGCCGGCGAGCTTGCCTACGGCGTCATCCCAGAGCTGCAGCGCAAGATCGCCTCGATCGAGGGCGCCGACGGCCAGCGCATGACGGGCGAGACCGTGGGCGAAGAGGAGATCGCGCAGGTGGTCTCTCGCTGGTCGGGCATCCCGGTCGAGAAGATGCTGGCGGGCGAGCGCGAGAAGCTGCTCCGCATGGAGGATTCGCTCAAGAGGCGCGTGGTCGGCCAGGACGAAGCCATCGTCGCGGTGTCGAACGCGGTGCGCCGCGCGCGCGCCGGCCTGCAGGACGCCAACCGGCCGATCGGCTCGTTCCTTTTCCTCGGCCCGACCGGCGTCGGCAAGACCGAGCTGACCAAGGCGCTCGCCGCGTTCCTGTTCGACGATGAAGCCGCCATGATCCGCATCGACATGTCGGAGTACATGGAGAAGCACGCGGTAGCGCGGCTGATCGGCGCGCCGCCCGGCTATGTCGGCTATGAGGAGGGCGGCGCGCTGACCGAGGCGGTCAGGCGGCGGCCCTATCAGGTGATCCTGTTCGACGAGGTCGAGAAGGCGCACCCGGACGTCTTCAACGTGCTGCTCCAGGTGCTCGACGACGGTCGCTTGACTGATGGCCAGGGCCGCACGGTCGATTTCCGCAACACCGTCATCCTGATGACCTCGAACCTCGGCGGCGAGGTGCTCGCCCGCGAGAGCGCGAAGGATTCGGGCGCGGTGCGCGACGAGGTGATGGAGATCGTACGGGCGAGCTTCAGGCCGGAATTCCTGAACCGGCTCGACGAGATCATCCTGTTCCACCGCCTGTCGCGCGAGAACATGGACGCCATCGTCGACATCCAGATCGCGCGGCTCGGCAAGCTGCTCGAAAGCCGCAAGCTCAGGCTAGAGCTCGACGACCAGGCGCGCCACTGGCTCGCCGACAAGGGCTACGATCCGGTCTACGGCGCGCGGCCCTTGAAGCGGGTGATCCAGCGCGAGCTGCAGAACCCGCTGGCCAGCCTGATCCTGGCCGGCACGATCAAGGACGGCGAGACGGTGCGCGTCTCGGCGGGCGCCGATGGCCTGCGCGTCAACGGCCGCTCGCTCGCCGACCTCGAAGCCGCGGCTTAATGTGTTAGTCCCGATGATGGAAAACGATCATCGGGACGCCCTCAGTCGCCGGGCGCGTGCGTCCGCACGCTTGGCTTTCGCCGCACAAGCGGCGCGGCGCGGTCGCGCCGTCCAAGCCTCGATGAGTCAAACTCATCGAGGCTTGGTATGAGACTCCGCGGGGCTCCATCCCGTAATCTGCCCGGGATGGGGCCTCGTTCGGGCTAAGCTGCCATGAGCGTGGGCACCGACGGGTGGCGCGTCTCTCCGGCACGGGGGTAACCAGCCGTGGACCAGAAGACCAGCTTCAACATTTGGTACGTGATCATCGCGATCGGCGCGATCCTGCTGCTGCAGTATTTCTGGCTGGCGGGGAACACGGTCGAGCAGATTCCCTATAGCAGGTTCCTCACCGAGCTGGAGGCCGGCAACATCGCCGAGGCCACCGTCACCGAGAGCCAGATCCGCGGCAAGCTCAAATCGCCGCTGCCGAGTGGCGTCGAGCACTTCTCCACCAACAAGGTCGAGGGCGACATCGCCGACCGCCTGGCGGCGGCCGGCGTCGAGTTCGGCGGCGACACCGAGAAGACGGTGCTCGGCACCGTGCTGTCGTGGATCATCCCGGTGCTGATCTTCGTCGGCATCTGGTACTTCCTGATGCGGCGGCTGACCACGGGCAAGGGCGGCATCGGCGGGCTCGGCGGCTACATGGAGGTCGGGCGCAGCAAGGCGCGCGTCTACATGGAGAAGCAGGTCGGCGTGACCTTCGACGACGTGGCCGGCGTCGACGAGGCCAAGGAGGAGCTCAAGGAGATCATCGAGTTCCTGAAGGACCCGGAGACCTATGGCCGGCTCGGCGGCAGGCTGCCCAAGGGCATCCTCTTGGTCGGCCCGCCCGGCACCGGCAAGACGCTGCTGGCCCGCGCGGTGGCGGGCGAGGCGGGCGTGCCGTTCTTCTCGATCTCGGGTTCCGAGTTCGTCGAGATGTTCGTCGGCGTCGGCGCCGCGCGGGTGCGCGACCTGTTCGAGCAGGCGCGCAAGAAGGCGCCCTGCATCATCTTCATCGACGAGCTCGATGCGCTTGGCCGGGCGCGCGGCCTTGGCTTCGTCGGCGGCGAGTCCGAGAAGGAGCAGACCCTGAACCAGCTGCTCCACGAGCTCGACGGCTTCGATCCCTCGACCGGCATCGTGCTGCTGGGCGCAACCAACCGGCCCGAGATCCTCGACCCGGCGCTGCTGCGCGCCGGCCGCTTCGACCGCCAGATCCTGGTCGACCGGCCGGACAAGAAGGGGCGAATCCAGATTCTCGGCGTTCACCTGCGCAAGGTGAAGCTCGCGCCGGACGTCGATTCGGAGCAGATCGCGGCGCTGACTCCCGGCTTCTCGGGCGCCGACCTCGCCAACCTGGTGAACGAGGCGACCCTGCTGGCGACGAGGCGCCGCGCCAAGTCGGTGACCATGGAGGACTTCACGCGCGCGATCGAACGCATCATCGCCGGGCTCGAGAAGAAGAGCCGCATCCTCAACCCGAAGGAGCGCGAGACCGTCGCCTTTCACGAGATGGGCCACGCCCTGGTCGCGCTCTCATTGCCGGGCAGCGACCCGGTGCACAAGGTCTCGATCATCCCGCGCGGCATCGGCGCGCTCGGCTACACCATCCAGCGGCCGACCGAGGACCGCTACCTGATGTCGCGCGCCGAGCTCGAGAACAAGATGGCGGTGCTGCTCGGCGGGCGTGCCGCGGAGAAGCTCGTGTTCGACGAGGTTTCGACCGGCGCGCAGGACGACCTCGCCAAGATAACCGACATCGCGCGCAGCATGGTGACGCGCTACGGCATGGAGGAGAGCCTGGGCCAGGCGAGCTACGAGCAGGAGCCCTCGCCGTTTCTCGGGCCGTACGCCGCCATGCCGCGCGAGCGGCACTACAGCGAGGCGACCGCCGAGGCGATCGACAAGGCGGTGCGCGCGCTGATCGACAAGGCGTTCGACCGGGCGACCGGGATCCTCAGAGAGCGCCGCGCGATCCTGGAGGCCGGCGCGCGGGCGCTGCTCGAACGCGAGACGCTCTCGCAGGAAGACCTCGCGGCGCTGCTCGAAAGCGGCACGCTGCCGAAGCCGAAGGCCTCCGCCGCGGCGGATTGAGGCGGGTCGCTTCGGAAAAGAACGGCTAGGTATTTCTGGAAGCCAGCCCCGGTGCGGTTCCCTCTCCCGCCGCGCGGGAGAGGGGGACGCGTGGGTCCGCTTCAGTTCCCCGTGCCGGGGAGGCGGAGGGCGTTCTGTGCGAGGCGGGCGTCGATCGTCTCGGCCTGCGCGAACATCACCTGGTAGTTGTCGATCGTTTGCTTGAACTGGGCGAGCTGCTTGCCGGCGAGCTGCTTGCCGGTCGGCAGCTTGGTGCCGTTCGGGTTGACCTGAGCGTCGTGCTTCAGGACTTCGTAGTGGAGGTGCGGGCCGGTGGAGCGGCCGGTCGTGCCGACATAGGCGACCACCTGGCCCTGGCGCACGCGCGTGCCGACCTTCATGCCGCGGGCATAGCTCTTGAGGTGGGCGTAGGCGGTCTTGTAGGTGTCGTTGTGCTTGATCCGCACATATTTGCCGTAGCTCGAGAACCAGCCGATCTTCTCGATCACGCCGTCGCCCGCGGCGTAGACCGGCGTGCCCGAGGGCGCGGCGAAATCGACCCCCTTGTGCTTCTTCGAGTAGCCGAGGATCGGGTGCTTGCGCATGCCGAAGTCGGACGAGATGCGCGCGCCGTCGATCGGCGTGCGCAGCAGCGCCTTGCGCACGCTCCTGCCGTTGCGGTCGAAATAGTCGGTCGGGCCGTCCGGCGGCTCGTAGCGATAGAAGGCAAGCGCCTCGCCGTTGACGGTGAGCATGGCGTAGAGCACCGCACCCTGCTCGACGACGTCGCCCCGGTCCGTCTCGGTGCGCTCGTAGAGCACCTCGAAACGGTCGCCCGGATGCAGGCCGCGCTGGAAGTCGACGTCGTAGCTGAAGATCTGGGTCAGTTGGGCGACCACGTCCATCGAGAGGCCGGCGGAGAGCGCGGTCTGGTAGAAGCTCGACGAGATTTCGCCGCTTGCCTTGTAGACCGTGCTGATCAGGGGACGCTGCACGTCGCGCGCCTCGAAGTGGTCGCCGGGGCGCCGCTCGATCACGATGTCGCGGTCCGCGGAGACGCCGAGCGAGACCCGGATCAGCGCGAGCGCGGGCTCGTCGTCCGCCGTGCTGCCCTGCTCGACAGGCGCGGCCGCCTCGAAGGTGAGCGCGAGCGTCTGCCCGACCTGCAGGCGGCGCGGGTTGTGCACCTTGCTGAACGCCGAGACCACGGCCTCGGCCTCGGCCGTGCTGGCGCCGCCGCGCGTGAGCGCGGCGACCAGCGTGTCGCCCTTGCTGATCTCGATCTTGCGGAAGTACGGATCCTCCTCGCCGACGCCGGCACGCTCCTCGAGGTCGAGCGCGCGGTTGGGCTTCGGCTCCGGCGCGAGGTCGATGGCGGCGGCCTCCGCGGCGCCGGTGCGGCCGAGCACGTCGCCGATGCTGCCGAGCCAGGAGAGCACGGACCAGCCGCCCTCCTCGCCGCTGTCGAACTCGCCGGCCGGCTGCCTGATCCCGGGCTCGACGCCGCCTTCCGGGACCGCGAGCGCCGGATAGCCGGCATAGAGCTTCTCCAGCCCTTCGGGCAGCAGCCGGTCGGCGAAGCTCGGCGCGCGCGCGAACTCAGCCTTGTAGCGGCCATTGGCCTGGCGCCGTACGTCGACATAGCGCTGCTCGCTGAGCGCGATGCTCAGGCCCGAGAGGTGCAGCGCGCCCGACGGATCGAGGTCGGTGAGGAGGGCGATCACCTGCCCGTCGCGCAGCCGCCGCGGGTTGTAGATCTTGCGGAGCGCGCGGACCGCTTGGTCGATCTCGGCCATGTCGACGCCTTCGCGCAGCAGCATGTTCATCAGCGAATCGCCGGCCTCCACCACGAGCCGGTAGGCGGCATCGCGCGGCGCGGCCTGCTCCTCGATATAGACCGCCGGGCTGTCGGCGGCGGTGATCTGGTCGAGCGCGGCCTGCGTCTCGGTCACGCCGGCGGCTGGCTCGATCGCCGATAGGGTCGCGGGGGCGTCAGCAGCAGCCCGGGCGCCCTGGGGCGCAGCGGTCAGCGGGCCGAACTCGCCGTCCTCGCGCCGCGCGATCACGACGGGACCGCGGCCGTTCTGCGCGATCGCCAGGCTCTCGAGGTGCTTCTTGCCGGTGATGTCGAGCGTGTAGCCGAGCCGGATCTTCTGGCCCCAGCGCAGCGTCGTCGGGTCGATAGAGAGCGCGAGCGCCTTGGCCGCCGCGGCGATGTCGGCGTCCCGGTAGCGCCGCGCCTTCAGCAGCGAGTGCAGCGTGCCGCCCTTGCTGAGCGCGACGATTTCCTCGCGCTCCTGGTGCGATGCGTCGGTCTTGCCGGCCGCGCCGGCTTCGGCCTGCGCCGCGGCGGCGGTGCCGGGCGGGCCGAAGCTGCCGTCATCGCGCCGCGCCACCTCAACCAGCGCGCCGCCCTTCGAGCGGATGCCGAGGCGGGACAGCGCGTAGCGGCCCTTGTGCTCGGCGCCGCGCACGATCTCGATCTGCTCGCCGATGCCGAGCGAACGGAGCTCGACATGGCGGCTGATCGCCGCGATGGCGCGCTGCGCATCGCCGGCATCGACGCGCGCCGCCTTCAGGATGTCGGCCAGGGTGTCGCCGCGCTTGATGCTGACCATGCGGTCGTCGTCCGAAACGCTCGGCGCGCCATCGGGGCTTGCCTCCGCCGAATCAGCGGCCGGCGCGGCGACCGCGAGCGGCCGCTTGCTGCGCCGGGCGGTGAAGTCGTCGTCGCCGGTGCGGGTCGCCTCGACGAAGCGGCCCTTGGCGAGCTTGATGCTGGCGCCGAGCAGGCGCGGCGAACCGCTCGAGTCAGGCTCGATCAGGACGATGACGTGCTGGCCGGGCTTGAGATCGTGCGGATCGAAGAGCTTGCGGAGCACCTTGCCGAGCCGGCCGGCATCGGCCGGGCTGGCACCGGCGCCGAGCAGCACGCCTTCGAGCGTGTCGCCCGGGCGAACTTCCACCTCATGGGCCGAGGCCGCTGCAACTGCCGATTGTGCAGCGCCTGCTTTCGCCATGACGGTGGAAGCGGTCCCTCCGAAACCGGCGCCGATGGCGCACCCCAATGCCAGCGCAGCGCCGATGGCGAGACCGCGTCCCCTCATCCTAGAGCCCCCGCTCTTATCTGGCTGTTCTCAGATACTGCAGCTATTAGGGAACCGCGTTCCGCGTCGAGGGCGCGACGCGACTCACAACCTCCCCCGAAATCTCTTGCGAGCGAATCCTAGCGGACTCACGATGAACTGGAGGTTAACCATGCTGATGATCGCACCGGTTGTCAACGCGCAAAGGCTTGTTGTGCGACACTTTTCCACACTTTTCGGGGTCGTCGGGAGCATATGACAGGGCGGTCGGGGTAGCCGGAAGGCCGGTCCGCACCGGCCCGGCCGAAGGCTAGAAACGGCCCGTCATCTTTCCTATATGATGCTTGCTTGACTCTCCAACCGCGTGAGAGTATACGCA
>JBFXKW010000010.1:70000-105643 GCA_050173345.1 Alphaproteobacteria bacterium
AGGGGTCCGGGATCGATATGTCCAGAGTCTGGTGAAACGCGCGCGACTTCGGCGAACCTCATTCGCGCAGCCCGCTTCAGGGCGTCGGCAGCAAGTGCGCCGTCCAAATCCGTTTCCTTCAGGCCCAATTCGGCAACAAGTCGCCTCTTCTTGTCCTCGGTCTCCCATTCGCGATGTGTGGCCTCTTGCTTCGCCTGGTCACGTTCCGATTCCATTTCTTTGATTTCATCACCCAGCGCTCGTTCTTCTGGCGTTATAGCCTTCAAGAAAACACGAAGGGCAAAGAGCTTGGCCTCGTCGGTCGCCAAACTACGTGCCGGCGATTCCGAACCGGAGGCAGCATCACGCCATTCAAGCACCTTGTCGAAACCGCACTCTTGGTCTCGACTAAGCCACGCGAGCTCGGTCAGCCATGCCTGTTTTCCAGGAATTAGGTCGATGTTCTCAGGCGTGAAGAATGCGCCTTCAACAGCGGTGACGAAGGGCTCCATGCCGGTATGGACGCCTTCACCGGCGGCAATCTCATCGAGATTGCCATTGGCCACGGCAACATGCCGCTGTCGATGTCCAAGCGGTCGTACGATGGCCCAGCAAGTGCCGTCGAGCACGACCTCAGCGCCGACGAACCCTTCGAGGAAGCGGGCTCCGATGGCAGTTCGCTGATCCTCGGGCGCAAAGCGCCGTTCGCCTAGGCAGTAGCGGATGAGTCTGCAAAGAAGCGTCTTGCCACTACCGTGCCCGATGGCCCCTTCGTGCTCCCCCGTGGTCTCACGCACGCTGAGCGACCAAACGATATTGAGACCCGGCCGAAAGGAGAAGTCGCGGATCGGAGGAGTGCCAGGCTCCCGCCAGATCGCCAGACGGCGCACCCACAGGCGTGGCTCTGAACGCGTCCTGTCCGGAGTCAACGAAAACTTGGCGCCGCCAAAAAGATCGTCAGGCTGCTTCGGCATTCCTCCACCTGTCGAGCTGTGTCGAGAACAGGCTTATGACCTCCGCCTTGTCGCCGATCAGGTGCATCGCGTCCCAGGCGATTGCGGCGCGGCCGGCCGCCCAGTCTCCGGCTGGTAGATCATCAGGCCAAACGCCTGGGGACCAATTGCCTGCCGTTTCTTCAAGCCAACCGCGACTGCGGAAATGACGCAGCGTGGCTCCCCAATGCCCGTCGAGTTCCGCGCTGTCGGGCGCCGGGCCAGCCGCCTCGCCGCCGATGACGCGCGACCAGTGAGTGGCCTGGTCTGCCTCCAGATGAGGGGTGAGCAGATTGGGCTCCATCGCCAGAAGGGCCGCGAGACGTACGCGTTCGGCAGGCATGGGGCGATCCATGGCCTTGAGAATCGCGAGGAACACCTCCATCGTTTCGCCGCGTGCGTTCGTCATCGGGCGTGCCCAGTCGCCATCCCGGACAGCACGCATGTCAGGCGCAGGCTGCAGTTGGCGCATCGGCGTGGGCAGGGTGATAACGGTAGGCGCTGCGGCGCCAAATTGCGTCCCGGCGAGTCTGTCCCAAGCTTCCAAGACCAATCGCTGCGTCCGATATTCGCCGAAACGCGCCTCTTCTTTAGACTTAAGAACCCGGAACGTTTCCGACGGATAATCCGCGCCCTTTGCGTCCGCGGGATCGAGGACATACCGCAGCTCGTCGCGGGTCAGGCCGTATTTGAGAGCGAAGTATGCATCCAGTTCGGCACGAAGCTCCGCACGGCGGCCTTCATCCCAGGTGAAGGGCGGCCCCGAATGCCCCAGGTCCTCTGCCCAGAGACGCATAGAATAGCTAGTGTACGTCAACTCTAACACACGCGGGGTAATGAACGAGAATCCGCCGCCTTCAAAATCCGTCGGTAGAAAGATCGGAAATTGCTGAAGATATCCCAAAGTCATGTGGGTTCCGCCAACCTTCTGGCGAGCTATGAAATCGAGGGCCAAGCTACTCAATAATGCAACTAACGCAGAAGTATGGGTTGCTCCCAGCGTCGTAAACATTAGCGGGGCGGTATGGCTCATGGGCAAGGCTGGGAAAACGCTGGCTATCACCGTGCGCTCATCGGTCGAGCGGCAGATATCCCGCCAGCCCATCAGCCAGCGCGGTTGCTTGCGGTGTATGAGTGACGCAACGAGGTCGAGCGGATCGTCGGGGCCATATGTCAGAAACGTGATGTCATCTGCCGTCAATGGCGTTTCGCGCTGCATCCCTTTGCCAATGAACATCGGTTTGGGGTCGAGGAGGAAGCGGTCCAAAGAGACGCCAAGGAACGAACGCCAGGCATGACCGCGCCCAAGAATCGCAATCAGGTCAGCCTCCCGCATGGCGCGGCCCTCAATAGCCGTGAAATATCCCGCCATCCATTCGGCTAGAGCTTTGAGACATCGTGATGGGTCAGCTTCACGAAACGCTCGCTTTAAGTTGGATGGAATTCGAGCTGATCGAATCCTAGACTCCTTTTCGGGAAACCAATAACGAGGCGATACCTCGAAGGCGGGATTTATCTTCTCTGCGAGGATTGTGTCTCGCGCGCCTTCTTCCTCATTCGTTGACCCGCTGGCGTAGGTCGCCCAACGGTGATCGAAATGATGAATCATCTTGGACTCAAGAAGGGGAAGCATACGCTCTTGATTTTCAGAAGAGCTCCCCGCATTGATCCAAGAGACGCCGTTGCGCTCCCATCCTTCAGCTTCAAGCACATCAGCAGATCGAAACCACGCAGAATCCTCCGCCATATGCCACAAGCGAGTCTGGAAAGTGATGCCCCACGGGTTTACGTTTCCACCTTCCAAAATTGGGCGTTCCACGATCAGCACCGGCGCGCTGGCGTAGAGCTTCGCCGTCAATTCCGCATCGGCGCGGGAGCGAAATACGGGCGCCGTCCTGGTATTGGGATTGATGCGCGCGATCTCTTCGGCCGTCAGGGTGAAGCCCCGCTCGCGTTCCTCAAGCTGCGCCGCGTTGGTCAGGAAGAAGGCGAACTGTGCCTTTTCCGCCGCCCCCATGCTGAGCACGCAGAACTTATAGCTTCGGTGGACGCTAGGAAAAATCGCGTCCCGGTTCTCGAAGTCGATGAGCTGCGCCAGACGCTTCTTCGCGACCAGATCGCCGAAGAAAGCGGAGGTCGAGGAATCGGTGGCGACACCGGTCGGCACGATGACACCGGCGCGGCCTTGTGGTTTGGCCAGCTTTGAGAAGTGCTCGGCGAACAAAGCGTAAGTGTTGACATCTCCCCTGCCGGTCAGGGGATATCGGCCGGATGAGCGAACGAATTCGCTTGTGGCTTCGGCGGTGCGTTTGGCGAACTGGAAATCGGCCCAAAGTCGTCCGTCTGGGCTGTCCAAATCCGCATTTTCCAGCGCTTTGATCAATTTTTCGCGCTCGGCCTTGTTGGGGGCGTTGGCAATCGTAGGTGAGCGCGCCGCGAAGAATTCCTGCTCCTGAAGCTTGATTCGTTCCCAAGGCGGATTGCCGATGACGACGTCGAAGCCGCCAGTCTCGAATATACGTGGGAACTCAATATGCCAGTGGAAGGCGCCTACGGCACCGGAGGTTTTCCTTGCGCCTTCGGCCAGATGCGTCGCCACTTCCCGACCTCCGGCCGCCTTCCAGACGTGCTCAGTAAGCGGCAAGTCATCGAAATCCGACGCTGTCGCCGGTTTTGGCGAAAAGAAGGCTGCAGTATATAGATAGGCCGAGACGTAGAGATCGCCGGCTGATTTCAGGCGCCGCCATTCTTCGGACGCGCGCATCTCGTCGAAGCTGCGGCTCTTGGCGTCCACCTGCCTCAGCTCATCTTGGGGCATTTCGTTGAGCCGGCGATCCGAGCGCGAAAGGCTTTCAGGCGGCCGCAATTCGGAAAGAAGGCCGGTCGCGCCTTTCCCGTCGCGCTGCTGTTTATTGTACCTGCTATAGGCTTTAGCTCTCTTCTTATCGTCACCCGTGAGCGGCTTGTAGGCTTCATCAGGGATGCCCTTCTTTAGCATCTCGATGTCGAACACGCCGATCAGACTGTCGCCACAGCGGATTTGCGCGTCCAGGAAGGTCAGCGGCTTTCCTGGCTCCAACGCCTCGATCCAGAGAGCGACCTTGCACAACTCCACTGCCATCGGATTGCGGTCGACGCCATAGATGCAGCGCGAGACGACCTCGCGTAGCGCGTGCTGGAACTCGTCTTGCGACGGAGCGCCGGGACTTCTGTGCTTGGCGACGCGGGCGGCTGCCCGGCGCGCGGCGCCTAGTAGGAAGTGGCCTGACCCGCAGGCGGGATCGATGATCGAGAGTTTTAGGATTTCCGCAGTCGGATCATCAGGATTGCGCGCCTCGGCTACGTCGAGCATCCGTTCGAGCGTAGAATCCAGAAGCAGCTTCACCAGGGCATCGGGAGTGTAATAGCTGCCCGAAGTTTTGCGCGCGTTGCCGCGGGTTTCGTCACCTTCTGCGAACTCGAATGTTCGCGCATCGGCGCTGGCGCGCGGCATGAGCTCCAAGAGACTCTCGTAGACGGAGCCTAGCTCTTCCGTTTCCATGTCGCGCCAGTTGACGCGGGTGAGCGGCTGCCCCTCGGGCCGTAGCCAGGCCAGTCGCCAGATCGCCGCCAGAAAGCGACGGTTCTCGATCCGGGCTTTCTCCAGATTGGGCAAGACATCGTGCGCGAAGAGGCCGCCGAGCGCCGGCAACCCCAGTCGCTCCTCGCCGCGGGCGAGCGCTCGGAACGTCGCCTTGAGTCCCTCCCATGCATCTGCGTGCCGATCCCAGGCCGTACGACGCATCGATCGTTCACGCAAACGGCCGAGCGAATAGCCCTCGGCATAGACCTCGCATGCCTGCTTGGACGTCCCGGAAGGATGGAGCAGTCCGCGATCCTCTGCCGCGAAGAGAAAGATTAGGCGGTAGACGACCCGTAGCAACTCCTCGAAGTAGGCCTGCCCACTCACGGCGCCTTCGCTCAAGGCCTGACGAAGGGCACCGTTGGCTGGATTCTCGATGAAACCTTGCCCCAGTTCGAACAGTGCCGCCTCGACACCCTGACGCAGCTTGTCGCGTGCGGTCACGCCATCGGTGCGCCCGCGATCGCGCCACCGCTCCAGCGGGCAATCCGATACCGCCGCATCGGCCTGTCCGAAACGGCTTTGGTGGATCAGTAACCAAAGCGCGGAGAAGTCCGGGAACAGCCCCTCGGAGAAAATCTTGGAGAGGTTCGCCTCGATCCAGGCCGGTCGCGTGAGACTGATATTGTCGCGCAGAAGGCGCAAGGTCACGCCGTCGCAGGTCAAGCCCCAGCCAGCGTCGTCCTTGGCATTCAGATACTCCTGCAGGAGCAGGGTCGCCGACCGTCGTCGGGAGCTGTCTCCGAACTGCGAAAGGCTTTCGTCCACACCGGAACGGCGCGCATCGTCGGCCGGCGCAGGAGCGACGACGATCGGTACTCGGCCTCTCAAGGCGGCGTGTCGGACAGGAAATTCGCGTTCACCGAGACGCGTGATGGGTTGGGGCTTGATGGAATCGAAGCCGAAGCACTGTCGCAACAGGTCGAGGACAAACCGTTCAGAGGCCGCAACGCTATGGCCGCGCGTGGCCTCGAACCGCGACCACAGCGCCTCTCCGATGCGGAAGTAGCGCGCGATCTCATCGCGCAGCTTCAATCCCGCCGGAATGTCATAGCTTTCTTCCGACTGGTCGTTGGCCTCGAAGGCTGCCAGCCGGGCGACGATATCGGGCGTCAGTAACGCACCGACGATTTCTAGACCGGCGAAATCGAGCCGGGCTGAGCGTCGGGATTGGCGAGAGCGGGTGGGTCTACGAACCATGAACCACCCTCAGAGCCGCGGCATCAGGACATAGAGTCCGATCACGTCGGCCGGGATAATGGCTTCGACCCGGACGCCGGCGCGCGACCCCAGCGCCTGGCGTACCCGACTATGATCGGCCGCCAGCACTGTCGCCCGTTCGGCGGCAAAGGCATTCAATGCCGGCTTCAGCGCCCCAATCTGAGCGACGGCCCTGGCCAACTGAACGTTGCGGACACGCTCGGGCACATTTCCGCTTTTCGCTTCCAGCAGCGCAAGCGCCGAATCCCCTGCGAGAACCCGGCTTCCAGACGTCGTGTCGAACGCGATCGCCGCGGCTTCCTCCGCCATCGCAAATTGCGGCCCAAGCCGGCCACGGGAATCGATGCGGTGCCGAATGCGAACCAAGAGCAGCGTGACCACCGTCTCTGTGGTCTCGCATTCCCAGACGCCGCAACGTGGCAGGGTTGCCGGGTCATCCTGCTTTGCCAGGTCATCGAGTGCGTTCTCGAGGAAGGTTTCCGCGAGAATGCCCGGCAACGGGTGCGCGCGATGTATGGACAGAAACCCCGCGCGCGGCCGCGCCTCAAAGGCGATCCTGAGCGGTTTCGGAGATGCCGTCTCTTCGAGGAGGCCTTCCGCCTGAAACCGCTCCTTCAGCATATCGGGCGCAAGATGCAGAGGAGCCGCGTAGCCGCCACGGGCCTGCGGGACCAGCGCGGCGCCTAGACGCATCATCGCGCGAGACACAAAGCGCTCGGCGTCGGCAAAACCGCCCAGAGCACTCTGGGTCGCCGCCCATTCCGCCGCGACCTCCTCGGGCTTGAGACTATGTTGGGCGAAGATGGTGCGAGCCTTCTTCTCCTTCTCCGACGCGTTCGACCAGGCGATCTCGATATTCTTCGCCTCCGGCGCGCTGGACATGTCGAGGTCGAGCGTCAGCTGGCGACGCTCGCGTGCTCGCAGCAGAACCGCCGACATCAGGGCTTTGGTGAGACTTCCCCCTTCGTCGGGCATGGGCACCTGAACGCCGGTCTGCTTTTCGATCGCCCGCGCCTTACGCAGGATGACGTCGAGCACAGCGCCATCGACAGGGTTGTTCTCGCCATAGATCAGGATCGTTCTGACGGTGTCGCGCTTCTGCCCAAACCGATCGACGCGCCCCTCGCGCTGTTGATGCCGCGTGGGGTTCCAGGAGAGATCGTAATGAACGACAGAGTCGAAGAAGGCTTGGAGGTTGATGCCTTCCGAGAGGCAATCGGTCGTCACCAGAATACGCTTCTCGAATTCGCCGAGAGCTTCGACCCGCGCCTCCCGCTCCTCGGACGGCAGGGAGCCGGTAACGACTTCAACCGTGTAATCCTTAAACGCCGATGTGATAGTGGCACCGATTGCTTCGGCGGTTGCAATGAAGCGGCAAAAAACAACGGGGGAGTATCCGTCTTTCAGAAGCCCCTGAAGAGCCGACTTCAGGACGGTGAATTTCGGATCCCGCATTGAATTCCCAGCAAGTGCGTCGGCCTGCGCAATCAACCCGAGGAGACGGCTATCCTCGATCGCGGCGCCAGGCTCAAGATCGTCTTCGGCCGCTTCCTCGTCATCGATCGCTCGTGCCGTTATGAGTTCGGCTTCCGCTTCATCGGCATCGAGAACGGCACGCGTTCCCAGAGCGCGCGCTGCTGCAGCCGGGCTGGAGCCAACGCAGCGCATCAGCGACAGAGTTCCCCAGAAGGCCAGCCGCTGCCTCAGTTCGCCTTCTTCGGAAGCGACAACCTCAGCGCAATAGTCAAGAACTGCTCCATAGAAGCGTTCATAGTCGCCCGAGAGGCGGTACTTGATCTCCGTGACTTCCCGTTGCGGGAAGATGCCCGGCTCGCGCCACGCATCGATGTCGCGCCGTCGCCGCTGAATGTAGTAACCCGCCAGTCGCTCGCGCAGGACGCGATACTGATCGCCGGTCGCGTCTCGCAGGCTGGCAAACTCAGTGTCCAGCAGCCCGAGCAGGTTGTGGAAGGCGTCATCATCGCCTGAGTGTGGCGTCGCCGTCAGCAGGAGAAGATGCCGCGCCGGGTCGTCCGCGAGCTTGCGGAGCAGATTGAAGCGCCGATGGCGGGCCCGACCTCCGGACACCGAGGCATGCGCTTCGTCGACGACAACCATTTCGGGGCAGGCGCGGAGGAAGTCGTCGAGGCGTCGTTCGCTCTTGATGAAATCCAGGCTGACGACGGTGAACGGATATGCCTCGAACACGCTGATCGTATTGGGCAGATCGCGCTCCAGCCGGGCAGCCGCCGAGGCCGTTACCGGTGTCGCGGTGATCGAGAATTTGGTTTCGAGCTCGGCCGTCCACTGGTCGACGAGATGCGGCGGGCAGAGAATCGAAAAGCGGTCGATTTCGCCGCGATCGATGTACTCCCGTAGGATGAGGCCCGCCTCGATGGTCTTGCCGATGCCGACGTCGTCGGCAATCAGCAGCCGGGCGGTCTCCTGTCGCAGCGCCATCATGAGCGGCGCCAGCTGATAGGCGCGTGGCTCGAAGTTGATCCTGCCCGCACCGCGAAACGGCCCTGCACCCCGTCGCAACGACAGCCTCAGAGCATCCCGCAGCAACTGGGCAGCCTCTCGGCCTCCCGGACGATCCCCAATCGGCGGATCGAAAGCCGCGTAGGTGACTGGCTCCGCCTCGAGTTCCGGGATGACCGTTTCAGCTTCCTGCTCGGAGCCGGTAAGCGGGCGCAGCCGAAGAGCATCGCCCACGCCAAGTACGATCCACTCCCGCCCCCGCGCATGAACCAACTCGCCCGGCGAAAATGTTTCAGTCGTGCTCATGTGGACTTACCCCCGAGCACGACAGCCAGGTTCGCTAAGGCCTGACTTCGGGCGCTCCTTTCCGACGGAAGCAGGACGAGCTCGATGCCCTTTGCAGCAAGTTTGTCGCCGAGCTTCGGCGGAGCGGACTCTTGCTCGGCCGCTGCCATCCTGGCCGAACGCCAAATCAGACCGACACGACACCCGTCGATCTCGATCGGCTCTGGGTCCGGTGGAGGACAGTCCCCCAGGTCCGCATGTGGTTCGGTATCGTCCTGCGGATCATGCGTATCGGCAAATGCCAGTCTGAGCAGGAATCGTATGGCAAGCTCCTGCCGACGATCGATCTGTTCGTGATCCGGCTGATTGAAATAGGAAAGTAGGCATCGATAACAGCCGGCCACACAGCGTGCATCGGGAACGCTCGCAAGCGCCGATGGGCCGTTGATGGCGGCATCTTCAATACTGGCGGGATCATAGTGCATGATCTCGAGCGCCTTGCGGGCGATGGTCCGAAATGCTGATTTTTCCTCAGTGAGGCGTGACAAGGCGCCTGCGCCGCCTTCCGCAGCTTCATAAAACAACAGGGCACGGCGGTCCTTGCGAGAGGGTGTTGGCTCGACCAGGATTTCGCCTTCTTCCAGCTGGTAGACCGCCTCGACGCCCCTCGCGAGCGCATGCTGGATCGTCGCGACAATAGATTCGGTGTTGTCGTCAGCTGCAGCCAACCACTTTGAGGGAAAGCGAATGAGCAGCGCGTTCTTGCGGTCCTCGACAACCGGTGTGATGCGTTGCCGCAATTTGGTCGGCGAGGGTTCATCCTCGTCTTGCGAGCGGCTTGCGCTGGTCCAGTAGCCACTCTTGGGATCGATCCAGAACCCGATGTCGCTCTCGTCCTTGCGTCGCCGGAGTCCCTTGTTGATGCGCCGAACCAAGGCCGCCGGTGCAAAGTCGGCCGACAGAATCTCTCCTGTCGCGTCCGCAAGCACTCTCGACGTGACACCGCTCCCACCACGGAACGAAAATGTGGTCTGCAGATCGTAACCCTGCCGGCGCCGTTCCTCGTCGTTGGCCGTAATGCGCTCTACCTGCCTGGTGCCGACGTTTTCGATGCGATGGAGCTCGCGAGTAATGTTCGCGCCGCTCAGCGCATGTCCGCAGACGTGACACTCCTCGGGTGGTTCTCCGTCATGACCAGCGCCGCACATGGGGCAGATGGCCGTACTGAAGGTTGGTAGATTTCCATCCTGTCCGCCCCCAGCTTCCTTGAGCAGGGCACGGTCGACGCGATAGGCACGACCTTCGTGGTAGACGAGGCTCCCTGGACCGAACTCTGAAATGGCCAGGAACCGTGCCCGCTGGATATAGCGTTGGCCTTTGCCTCCCTGACCACCCGGCACGAATGCCATCAACGGAAGCCGGGGGAAGTTGTAGCCAGGAAGGAAGCCTTCCGTGGCCAGGTAGCGATACACATAGAAGTCGGAGCCTTGGCCCTCGGCGCCGCGCAGCAACAGCTTGATCTGAATGTTGCCGGCCGCCTGCCGTGTCTCCGCCGCACGGCGTTCCTGCGGCGAGATCGAGTAATCCTTTAGCGTACGGGCAGCGTCTTCCACTTGCCGTTCGGCGGCTGCCAAAAGGTCCCGCCAGCGGTTGAAAGCGTCCGCAAACCGCTTGGGCGCCGCTGCAACGACGCTGCGGGCATGGGGAGCGGGGCCGCCAAACCATGCGGGTGACGTATCGCCGTAATCGCGTGACAGTGCCGAAAGGACGACCGATAAACGCTCTTCACCGGCCTTCCGCGCGTCCTCTGACGTCACGCGCTCCCAGTGATGCGGGAGAAGGGGTTTGCCTGAAACGGCCATGTCCAGGTTCTCGGAAATCGAGGCGGACAAAGCCGCACCACTGGCCGCGAGCCACTCGGCATGGAGATGGCTCTCGACGAGGTCCGGGTTCGCGAGGTCAATCGAGGGCGGGATGACGATGCCGTCGACCATCGCATTTGGTCGCTGAAAGAAATACTGGTCGTGCGGGCTTTGGGCTGCGCAGTAGGTCACTATCAGTGCCGCCTGACCGCTGCGGCCGGCACGCCCGCCGCGCTGGGCGTAGTTGGCCGGTGTTGGAGGTACGTTACGCAGGTAGACGACGTTCATCGACGAGATGTCGACGCCTAACTCCATTGTGGGGGAGCAGAAGAGCGTTGGCAGGAAGCGGCTATCCTCCCGTAGCTCTTTCAGCCTTTCCGCCTTTTCGGTAAGGGCGGTTTGATCATCCAACCCGAAGCGGAAACGTGCCTCTCTCAGCTCTCGTAGGTCGCCCTCGACCTGAGCAGTATGCTCCCGTCCCTCAAACCCAAAGAGAGCTGCACCGCCGTCGACGAGTAAGCTGGAAATGCCGCGATACAGTTCCTGGAAAAATCTGTTGTCACGCTCAGGCTCCGCATTGCCTCTTGCGAGGCCGAACGCGATTGAAGACGAAACGAGTCGCCATCCGTCTCCGCCGATCGGGGATGCAACCTGAGTCGCCAGCCCATAACGATTCGCCGCGTGCAAGAGCCCTTCAACAATTTCAGTGATCTGTTTACCCGTAGGGCGCTTTCCCGCAAAAGTCATTGCCTTCAGAACACGGCCGATCGTACTTGTCGGGCTGCCGCGAAGAATCAGCTCTTCGTCCTTTGGAAATATTTCACGCCGCGTCGGCGGTCGCGGCATGAATACCGGTGCCGCAAGAAAGCGTTCTTCATCCAATATCCATGGCGCTTTAATCAGGCTCCGCATCCGCCCGGCAAGACTCTCGATCTTCAGCCGATCCAGGGCGTCGCATTCGACGGCCAGACCCTTTCGCATAAAATCGAGCAATGCGCGCAGAGCCGACGCCCGCTCATCGGCGGAGGCGGTTTGCAGTATTGGTGTTGCCTCAAATTCGGAATCATCGCGTGCCAGATCCTCAAGCGAGAGGTAGCGCGCCTCAATCAGGCCGAGTTGTTCGAGATTGGGGTTCGTGTAACGCCAGCCGCGACGTTGATCGATCCAGAATCTATGTGTGAGGGCTTCACGCATGGTGCGCTCGGCGCCCAGCAAGTTGGCGCCCTTCAGATCCGGCTCGACCAGCCATTCCGACCGCCGGGACAGGTTAGAGGCGACGAACCCAAGCATGCGCTGAATCGCCTGCCCAATTTGGTCTTCGTGCAGCCCCTCATCTCCGGCTTCGGCCAGCGCCGCCAGGATCGCACCACGCAAGAGCGTAACGAAAATGAAGTCGTTGAAATGGCCCGCCTGCAAGGCGGCATCTTGCCGGTTGTCAGTAAATGCGAGCAGCTTCCGCGTGGTTTCAGGAATGGCTGCGTCGGGATTGTTCAGCCAGCGCAGAATGGCGGCAATGATTATCGTCGTGGCCGAGCTTCGCCCCTCTGCGCTCAACGCTGCGAGGCGGTTGATGTCGCGCGTTGAATCGCTGTGGTGCTCACCGCATGCGGGGCAGAATTTGAAGCGCCCGGGCATAAACCAAGCGCGGCGCCCACCAGAGCCAATCGAGCCGTCAGGCAGAACGGAGAACAGCTCGGCTCTGGTCTTTCGATAGGTTGCTTTCAGCCGGAGATCGCCGGACTTCGTCTCTTCAAGCCAGAGGTCAGGGTAATCTTCATCCCTGCCCTGGAAAGCGAACTCTCCATCCACCGGTTCGGGCATAAGAAAGCCCCAACGGCCGGCGACGCCATCCGGATCTTCGTCCTCGGTGACCGGGACATCGTCGATCTCTCGCTTCTCAAACAGGCTGGATCCGATCTCATCCACAAGAGTGACCGGGTGATGCTCCTGTCCGCATCGCCGGCAGAAATGCGTAGCGTAGAGGCGTTTTTCGGCATGATCAGGATCAAATATCTGCCCGTCAAAAATGACTGTCCTGGATCCGGCAGCATCGAGAGTGGAGTACAGACGTCCAGCGCCGGATATGAACTGATGGAGCTTGAATGCGAACAGAGGCGAGTCATCGCCATCTGCGTATCCACGATCCCTTTCAGGCAAGCTGAACGCCAACAGGGCGTTTTTCAGTGCTCTTTCGCAGACGTCCAAACCTTGCGCTGAATCCTGCGACAAGACTCTCGCTGCGTCTCTGAGAGACCGAGGGCTTGCCCGCAGAGGCTTGCGATTAACCTCTTTCAGTCCAAGACGTGTTTCGACCCAGATCGCTAAAGCATCTTGAGCGATCTCAGCATTGGACTTCCCGTGATAAAAAGAACCGTCCGACGCACGGACGACCGTCGGCCCGAGGTCTTGGAGTCCGTCGTCCGCTGATCGGTTGGGGTCGGTCGCGCGCCGCAAGGTCTCGGTGACGATCGCGTCACGAGATATTGTCGTGCCGAAAAGGCGTGACGCTACGCCGGCGACAATCTGATTACGATCTTCTTCCACGCCTTCGCTTGCCATCGTAGCAGAGGTTCCAATGCAAATCGGCGGATGATCGGGATCGCCGACCCGTGCTCGCAGGCGACGCATCAGCATTGCGACATCGGCGCCCTGGCGGCCTCGATAGGTGTGCAATTCGTCCAAGACGACGAACTTCAGGCCGCGGCAGTTTTCTATGACGGCCTTGTCGAGCTCAGACTGGCGGGTCATGAGGAGCTCGAGCATCATGAAATTGGTGAGCAGGATATCTGGCGGGTTGTCCTTTATCCGCTCCCGCTCTTCGGAGCTTTCTTGCCCTGTATAGCGCGCAAAGGTGACCGGCACGGGATGGTTCTGACCAACGAGGAATTTTTTCAGCTCTTCAAGCTGGCTGTTGGCGAGCGCATTCATTGGATAGACCACCACGGCGCGGGTGCGTGCGGTCTCTCCCAATCGCTTCGCCTTCACTACGGCGTCCACGATTGGAATAAAGAAGCAAAGGGACTTTCCAGATCCGGTGCCCGTCGTGACCACGAAGCTCTTCCCGTCAAGCGCTAGGCCAATCGCCTGCTCTTGATGGCGGCGCAGCTTGAGGCTCGTGTCGGTATCAGCAGGACCGGGTCGTGGATCTCGAAAAATCTGCGCGCAGTCGGCAATCAATCCCTTGGGACCGACGAGAGCCTGGATCGAGCCACCACCTTCGTAATGCGGGTTCAACTGAATGAGCGGCTCTGGCCAGAATCGTCGGCCCGCGTAAAGTTCGTCGACCTTGTTCTGGATCTCACTCGCGCGGATACGGGTGAAGGAACGCGCGAAAGCGGTGTATTGCGCCAGGAGATGGTCGTCCAGGGAAAATACGTCCATTAGACCCGAACCCCGTCGCGTTGCCCCGCCAACACGGCCTGGACTGCCTCTCTATTTAACAAGACGATCTGCTGATCGTGTGGCTGACGTGCCGCTGGATCCGTATCCAGACCAAGCCGCTTGAGAGCGTAGTATAGGAACGCGCGCCGCACATTGATCTTCGCTTTGCCGCCGCGCATGTCGTAATCGAGCCCAACCACTTTCTGCTGGGTTTCCGATAGCTCCGGATGTGGTCCGATCACGAGAACAACTTGCTCATGCCAGTCGCTGTCTGTTGCTGGTTCAACTTCCGCCGGCCGTGTCCTTCGAACCTCGATTATGCGAGCCAGGAGGAAGTCTTTGAATGTTCGATCGGTCTCACAGAAGGCGCGGGTATGCCAGCGGAAGCCGTCATGCCCGAGGGCGTGCGGTGCGATCCAGCGCCATCTTGGCTCGGGCCGCGAGAGTGATTGGTATTTGATCTCGATCGCCTCGTTCCGGCGGATGGCGGCAACCACCGAACGGAGAATGACCGGATCGATCGAGCGCACCGGCGTCGGCGCGGCGTCGAATGAGGGGAAGTGCCCGATCCAGGTTTCGCCCGCCTCGACGATACCGTCGCCGACCGATCTGAGCTGGTTGAGATACTGGCTCGGTCCGGGCTCCCGGAACTGGGCCTTGAACTCGGGCGTGCGGACATAGGCCTTGCCGCTCTTGTCGTAGGCCATGTTGCCCGGAGCCAGCGCGAGATAGCGGTTGAGGTCAGTCGTAGCCTGCGCGATCGAGACCTTGAACGTATCCATCAGATCTCTGCGGTTCACATGCCCCTCCCAGAACAGCCGGAACTCGATGAACTCGAGGCGGCGTTCCATGCCCCACCGCAGCTCTTCCCGCGCTTCAGCCACCCGGCGCTCCCGACTCGAACATGCGGCGGTTTACTATGCCCAAATAGTTACTTGCCGCATGTTGAGACGATAGCCGAGCGAGACCGTTGACTCAACCGCAAAGGCGCCTCGCCGAACCGAGGTCGATGCACTATGGGGTTTGAATACTTGCCGAGGGCCTCGGCAATCGACCATGTACCGGCAGACCACGGCGCAACGTGGCAGGAATCTGGCCTCGACGCGTCACTTAGGATGCCAAGACCGCCTGCCGTCTTAATGCGGTCCGCCGTATTTCGGGCTCGACGTGCCACGGACATCAAGGAGTAGTTGGCGATACGCGCTTTCCGTCATCCATTTGGCCCGCTTCAGATGCGCCTCCCAGCAGCGCCGTGTCCGGTCGGGCTCGGCCGCCGGATTGCGGTGCAGGACGACCCGAGCCACCTCTCGCCAGTCGGCACCCTCGTCGTCTGCATCCAGCAGCCGGAGGTAGGTGACGAAGTGCTGCTCGTCGTAGGGGGTGACGCTGTCTGACCAAGGCACGTCGTCGGCAACGTCGGGGTCAAGCTCGGTCATAGTCCGGCCTTCCTGAAGCCGTCCGTCTCCGCTGCGTGCAGACGGAGGCGCCACCGTCGAAGAATATCCCGATATGGGATAATCCGAAATCAGGATTAATGGAAGAACCGGCCTCACCATTAGCCGGTTTTCATGCCCAAATCGCTCCGCACGCCGCGGCAAGAACGACTGCAAGCATTATTAGCCCAAGTCCGGAAAGCCAGGAAGCTCACGCAGTCCGATGTTGCCGAACGGCTCGATCGTCCGCAGTCGTTTGTGGCCAAGTATGAAGGCGGGGAGCGCAGGCTGGATGTCGTTGAATTCGTTGAGGTCGCCGAAGCGCTTGAAACAGACCCCTGCGCATTGCTCTCGAACCTTCTTTACGCCGACGAGCCTTTGCCCCCTGCGATCCAAGGTCGCCGATCTAGGCGCACCAGAGCATAGGCGAATTCGTTGCCCGTCCAGATTTCGTGGGCCGGTCTAGCCGCGTCCGTCCGCCACGCACTCACGCCGTCAACATATCACTTCGGGTGCGCATGAGGAATCGGTATCGTGATCGTCATGCAGATCAGGTCCGGTCTATCCGGAAGCGGGACGGCGTTGTGCCCGTCAGCCTCCGGAAATTGTCGGTGAAGTGGCTGTGGCTGGCGAAGCCAACGGAGATCGCAATCTCGGCGATCGATTGTTCGGCACCGAGCAAGAGTTCTTTGGCCTGGCGGATGCGTCGTTCGACCAGGTAGCGATGCGGCGATGTGCCGGTGGAGGCCTTGAAGGCCTCGCCGAAATGATGCGTGCTCAAACCCGCCTGCGCGGCCAGGTCACGCAGGCTGATGTCGTCGGCGAGGTGTGCTTCAATATAGTCGACGACGCGCCGCAGGCGCAGCGCGCCGAGTCCGCCGATTACCGGTGGCGAGCGGCTGAGCCCATCGCCATAGGCACGAAAGACATGCACGGCGAGCGCCGACCCCAGCCCCTCCGCATAGAGCCGGCCGCCCGCGCCGCGTTCGACCAGTTCCCGGCGCCACGCGGTAGCCATGCCCTCGATGACCGGATCCCGGATGCCGATCTGGGTCCTCAGCTCCAGCTCCTTCCCATCGAAGGCCTCGCCGACGATCTGCTTGATGAAGGCCTGTTCCATCGCGATGACGAGAATGCGCGGCGAACTCGACCAGCGCTGAAAGATCGGGCGGTCCCCGGGGTTGATATGGAGATCGCCGGCGACGATCCGGCGACGCTCCGCTTCACGCATTTCCGGCAGGCGCCACTCCATCTGGAACGGCGTGCCCTCGTGAATGGCGACCGTGAACTGCGTGGCGCCGATCTCCGTTCCCGGGTTCGGCTGCAATGTGCAGCGGCTGACGCCGACGCCGTCATGGACCACTCGCTCGGCGTAGGACAACCGAGCCGGAGGTGTTTCGGAGCCGAAGTCGATCAATTCTATTTGGCTCTTGGGGTGCGAATCCGGCATCCCTCGAGACCTCCATACAATGGTATTCGAGGTTGGCATCCGAAAATCGAGTATCCATATATTGTCTCGATCTCTCGGATAACGTTCCCATGCAATGTAGAAAGGAATAGCAGAAGATTGGGACAAGTATAAGGCGAGTAATTAAGAGAGAATATCGGTAAATATTTATATTAATTTTGTCTTTCTACCTTATTTATGGCCCTGATACTTTATGGACCAATGCGCAGTAAACGGAGGAATGCCCGATGAGTCCTCGCTCCAATCTGTTCATTTGCGCTGCTGCGCTGTTGCTGCTCGTTGCATGCGATAATTCTCCGAAGGCGGATGACAGCAACTTCGAGAAAGCGCTGCAGGGTTATTACGACTCGCATCCCGTCTGCGCCGCCATTCCGCTGACGTTCCCCGTCGATCTGCGCAGCGACGGAGACGCCGCCAGGAAGCGACAGCTGGAGCCGCTGGTCGCGGCCGGTCTGATCGCGGTCGCGACGATCCAGAAGAACGAGCCAGCGGCGTCGGGACAAGGACAGGCGACCGACTATCTCCGCTATGCGCCGACCACCGCCGGGGAGAAGGTTGTACGAAAGGGCGCGGACAGTTTTCTCGGTGGCACGGACATCTGCTTCGCGCGGCGGAAGGTGGTGAAGATCGATTCCTTCACCGAGCCCGCCGACGCTGCCGGGGTGAAGGTCTCACGTGTCACTTATGACTATGAATTGAAAGACGTCGAGCCGTGGGCCATGGGACCCGATATCGCGGGCGCCTTCCCTCAGATTGCGGCTTTGCTGGCCAAGCCCGGCAACCAGGGGACCGACGTTCTGGTTCAGACCGACAGCGGCTGGAAGCACGAACGCGACGTACGCTGACGAAAAGCCGGTCGAAATCTAAGTCGAACTCGTGCTACACAGCCACGGGCTGCAACCGCCTCTTGCGCTGCGGCACTATGCCAGTCCCGTCGCCTGACGATTACCCCGATTTCTTGACAATCTCCGGTTGAATTCGGAAGCGGTGCGTCTGCCGCGCACCAATATCAACGGGTGTCGTTGGTGACTTCTTCCCGAGGCCCGTGCCGCATCTGAGCGACGAGCCATTCTCCCCAGCGACAGATCGTCGAACAGCTCCGCTCGGCCCATTGATGCCACGAGCGACGCGACGGGAGGAGGCAGAGCCATGTCCAAGGAGATTTCTCAAGAACCCGGCGAGTTATCGCGCGCCAGTTGGCGCGACCCCACGAACTACAGATCCTTGCTCACACTCGACCGCGCTGGCTGGGCTTGGAAATGGCTCCGTCGGAACCCCGACTACATTGCGCGAACGAGCCAACTTCTCACGCGTCCGAGGCTCGGACAGCCCGGCACGCGATTGCGTGTCATCACCACATCGGATGCCGAGGAGGCGCGCGACTGGGGTTTGCACTTTCGCCGAGTCGTCAATCCGCCCGGTAACCGATGCCTGCATCTTCTGGCGAGCCGACTGGGATGCCTCGGTGCTGGCCGCCGAGACGCTGCCGGTGCGGCACGGCGATGGCGATGCCTTCGACATCCGCCGTTTCGACAGCGTGGCGACCGTACTACGGTGCCCTGACGGCCACGAGCATCTGCTCCTCAGTGATGGCGTGCATCACCTCCAGATGGAAGTGACGGCGGGCAGCCTGCTCGATGGCCCCGTTCGCTTCCGCTATGAGCTGTCCGGGTTCAGGCATATCGAGGCGAAGACGCTGACCCTGCGCCGCCTGATGCTGCTCCACCGCCTTGGACGCTTCCCGAGCGGGCTCTATCCCCCGGAACGCCGCGCCCGCCGCTGGGCGATGGCGCTTCGGGCCCATGACGCGGTGGGGGCCGGTGCCAGTCATCGCGAAATCGCCGCGGCGCTCTTCGGCGAGAAGGTCGTCAAGGAAGACTGGTACGGCCGGTCCGACTATCTGCGCCTGCGGGTCCAACGGCTCCTCCGAATGGCGGACAAACTGGTCAACGGCGGCTATCGCGATCTCTTGCGATGAGCCGGAACGCGGAAGGAGCAGCGGCCCGGGACCACGGTAGGAGTGAGAGGGCGGCGGGGGATTCCGTGACGGGTTGAGGAGGCGAGAGAGAGGCTCTCGCCGGCCCGTCGCGGAGATCTGCGATGTCACGTTCAGCCGCTCGCGCTCGCTCCGGCCGGGACCGGACGAGCCTCTATCAGGAAATCACTGACAAGATCATCGCCGAGCTGGAGGCAGGCCGCGTGCCCTGGGTCCAGCCCTGGGGCACGACGGCAGCGAAGGCATCGCTCGCCATGCCGAAGAATGCCGCGAGCGGCCGCTGCTATTCCGGGATCAACGTGCTGATCCTCTGGGGCTCGGTGATCGAGCACGGCTTCCCGGTCCAGGGCTGGCTGACATTTCGCCAGGCCCTTGGCCTTGGCGGCAATGTCCGCAAGGGCGAGCACGGCACCACCGTGGTCTATGCCGACCGCTTCATTCCCGACGACGAGAAGAAACGGGCGCGAGAGACCGGCGAGGAAGCACAAGCGATCCCGTTCCTGAAGCGCTTCACCGTCTTCAACCTGGCGCAATGCGAAGGCCTGCCGGAGAAGCTCGTGGTCGCCACACCGCCGCCGGAGCCCGGACTGATCGAGCCCAAGGTCGAGGCGCTGATCAAGGCGACCGGCATTGATTTCCGCATCGGCGGCAGCCGGGCCTTCTACATGCCCGCGCAGGACTATGTGCAGGTCCCGCCGCCACAAGCCTATTTCGAGCCGATCAACTGGCACCGCACGGCGCTTCACGAGCTCGGTCACGCCAGCGGCGCCCCGCACCGGCTCAATCGCGATCTCTCCGGCTCTTTCGGCTCGAAGAAGTACGCCTTCGAAGAGCTGGTTGCCGAAATGAACGCCGCGTTTTGTTGTGCCTCGCTCGGCATCGTGCCGACCGTTCGCCATGCCGACTACATCGGCTCTTGGCTCGAGGTGCTGCGCGAAGATGACCGCGCCATCGTTCGTGCTGCGAGCGCCGCGTCGAAAGCCGCCGACTATCTGCTCGCGTTCCGGCCCCATCCCGACGAGCCCGTCGATATGGCGCCCGGCGAAGACGAGCGGGAGGCGGCGTGATGCGGTTCCGCCGCTGGCCGCGCGTGTCGGCCTATGAGGACACGTCCCGCAAACGCGCCGCCCTGGCTCGCGCTCAACAGGCCCAGCGCGACAAGTTCCCGCTGTTCGCGCCCCTTATCGCGGAACGGCAGCCGAGCGCCGACGCCGAGATGGCGCGCCGCGCCGCATGGTGGCCAGAGGTGCAGCAGCGCGATCGGGACCGCCATGCACGCGATTGGCGACGCGCCCGTGCGCGGCTCGCTGGCTATGGGGACAATCTGCGCCCGCTGCTGATCCAGCTCTGGCGCGACAGCCCGTATCCGGCCGATCCCGTCTATCTGCTCGAAATGCTGCACGGCATCGACACCGGTCGAATCGACCCGGAACGCCCACCATGGATTCCCCCACAGCCTGATTCCTCAGCCAAGCTGGACCCGGCGGCGGCAACAGAGGGAGAGGCGGGAAGGGGACTTTGTGACGGGTTTGGAGGCCGAGAGAGAGGCTCCCGGCCGGCCCGTCATGGAGAACCGACATGGCAACCGCCAATCCCAAGATCGTCCTGAGCCGGTCCCAGGACATTCCCTTCAACAAGCTCGTGCTGTCCCAGGCGAATGTGCGCCGGGTGAAGGCCGGCATCTCGGTCGAGGACCTGGCCGAGGACATCGCCCGGCGCACACTGCTGCAAGGCCTCAGCGTGCGGCCGGTGCTGGACGCCGACGGCGCGGAGACCGGCATGTACGAAGTCCCGGCCGGCGGCCGCCGCTTCCGGGCGCTGGAGCTGCTGGTCAAGCAGAAGCGCATGACCAAGACCCAGCCCGTACCTTGCGTGGTGCGGACCGATGGCCTCGCTGAAGAGGATAGCCTGGCCGAGAACGTGCAGCGCGTCGCCCTCCATCCGCTCGACCAGTTCCGGGCCTTCCAGGCCCTGCGCGAGTCGGGCCTGGGCGAGGAGGAGATCGCCGCGCGCTTCTTCGTCAGCCCCAACGTCGTCAAGCAGCGCCTGAAGCTCGCTTCGGTCTCGCCGAAGCTCCTCGACATCTATGCCGAGGACGAGATGACGCTCGAGCAGCTCATGGCCTTCACCGTCACCAATGACCATGACCGCCAGGAGCAGGTGTGGGAGCAGCTCGCCAGCTCCTATAACAAGGAGCCCTATTACATCCGCCGCCAGCTTACCGAAGGCGCCATCCGGGCTTCCGACAAGCGGGCGCAGTTCGTCGGCATCGACGTCTACGAGGCGGCCGGTGGTGCCGTCATGCGAGATCTCTTCCAGCAGGACGATGGCGGCTGGCTGCAGGAGCCGGCGCTGCTCGACCGGCTCGTCGTCGAGAAGCTGACGAGCGAAGCGGAGGCGCTCCGCGGCGAGGGCTGGAGATGGATCGAGGTCGCGGCGGAGTTTCCCTACGGCCATACCTCCGGTCTCCGCCGCCTTGCCGGGGAGACGGCAACGCTTACCGATGAGGAGCAGGCGAGCCACGACGCGCTGCGCGCCGAGTACGACAAGCTCGAGGAGACCTACGCGGAGCCCGACGAGCTCCCCGACGAGGTCGACCAGCGTCTTGGTGAGATCGAGACGGCGCTGGAGGCGTTCGACGATCGCCCTGTGATCTACAATCCGGCCGATATCGCCCGTGCGGGCGCCTTCGTCAGCATCGATGGCGACGGCGATCTGCGCATCGAGCGCGGCTACGTCCGTCCCGAGGATGAAGCGCCGGCCGAGCCGGACGCCGACGGCGAAGCGCCCGAAGGTTCCGAGGACGACGGCGATGTCCAGCGCACGGTGATCACCATCGGCGGCGACGGATCGTCGACAGCCGTCGATGCGGCCGAGGAAGAAGACGGCATCAAGCCGTTGCCCGACCGTCTCGTCACCGAGCTCACCGCCCATCGCACCCTGGCGCTGCGCGACGCGCTGGCGAACGAGCCCGACACCGCCTTCGTCGCGGTTCTCCACGCGCTCTGCCTCAATGGCTTCTATCACTACGTCTCGGAGACGTGCCTGGAGATCACGGCGAAGAGCGCGAGCTTCGGCACGCAGGCGCCGGGGCTCAACGACAGTGCCTCGGCCAAGGCGATCGAGGACCGGCACGCGCAATGGGCCGGACAGTTGCCGAAGGACGCCGGCGACCTCTGGAACACGCTGGTCGCCTTCGACGGCGACAGCCGCGCATCGCTGTTCGCGCATTGCGCGTCACTTTCGGTCAACGCGGTCCATGAGCCGTGGAACCGCAATCCGCGCCGCATCGTCCATGCTGGACAGGTCGCTCGGGCCGTCGGTCTCGACATGGTCGCGGCCGGCTGGATACCGACCGTCGACAACTATCTCGGCCGCGTCACCAAGGCGCGCATCCTTGAGGCCGTGCGCGAGGCCAAGGGCGAAGCCTCGGCCCAGCTCATCGACCATCTCAAGAAGCCGGACATGGCGAAGGAGGCCGAGCGCCTGCTCGCCGGATCCGGATGGTTGCCTGAGCCGCTTCGCATGCCTGACGCCGAGGCGGCCACGACCGAAGACCTGCCGGCGTTCCTCGATGACGACGAGGGCGCCCCCACGGACTCCGATCCGGAAGAGCCGCAGCCGCCTGCCATCGCGGCGCAGTGACCTCGACCAGCGGGGCGGCGCTCGTCGCCCCGCACCCTCTCACACCGAGCCCGGCCTCCTGAGCTTGTCCCAGGGGCGCCGGGCTTTCGCATTTCAGGAGATTTTCGATGGACTGGTACACTTCCTGCTCCTACGAGCCCGATCGGAAGCGCCGCTTCCATACCGTCGCCCGGGCGCGGCTTCGCCGTCTCGCCGCGGAGCTCGGCTTTCCACGCGCATCGTTCGATCTGCGCTCGAACCAGGGTGGCATCGCCGTCTCCGGCGAGATCACGCTCCATCATGAGCGCGTCTATGTGCAGGTCTGCCAACCGGCGACCCGCGCCGACACCGGCATCCTCATCCGCACCTGCGAAGGCCGGCGCGACTATACGGGCGGCCGCAATCACTTCGCACCGCTGTCCATGCTCGACGACATTCCGGCGTTGGCGGCCAGAGTCCGGACGGTGATGGCGGCAGGCGGTGGCGCGGTCCGTGTCGCCTGAGAGGAAGAGAAGGGCCGGGACGGGGTGAGCCGAGGGGCATGAGAGAGAGCGCCCCCGCGGCTCGTCCCGTTCCCCGCGCTCTCCCGGGAAACCTCCGCCATGAACGTCATGACCGCATCTTCCGCCGCCGCCGCGGCGGCGGGCCAGCCCATTGTCCCTGCATCCGCACTGTTCCACGCCGCAGGGCATCTGCTCCCGGACCTGGAGCGGGGCCGCATCGTCGATGCGCGGCGCCTGCGCGCTGCCATGGAACACGCCTTCGGCGGCTCCGACGCCGACGGCGCATGGAGCTGGAAGGACGCCTATGAAGCCTGCGAAGCGGCTCAGGTCTTGTTCCTGCGCAAGTTCGGCCCGGCCATGCGCGCCCGGGCCGAAGCTCCGACCGTGCTTCTCGCGATGCTGGCCAAGCTCGCCGCCCTCCTGCCGTCGCAGACGCGTCGTTCAGAAGAATCACAAGCGCTTCAGCAGTTCTCTACACCGATCGCGCTTGGATATGTCGCCACTGTCGCGGCCGGCATCACGCCCCGCGACCTGGTGCTGGAACCATCGGCCGGCACCGGACTGCTCGCCATCTTCGCCGAGCACGGTGGTGCCTCGCTCGTCCTGAATGAATTGGCCGAGACGCGTGCCGGGCTGCTCTCGCATCTATTCGCCGGCGCGGCCGTCACCCGCCATGACGCGGCGCATATCCACGATCATCTCGACGCCGGCATCCGGCCGAGCGTCGTGCTGATGAACCCGCCCTTCTCGGCAGCGGCGCATGTGGACGGCAAGGTCGCCGACGCCGCCCTGCGCCATGTCTCGTCGGCGCTGGCGCGCCTCGCCGAAGGCGGCCGCATGGTCGCGATCACCGGCGCCAACGTTTCCCCCGACAACCCCACTTGGCGCGACGGATTCGTGCGGCTCCAGGAGCGGGGCCGTGTCGTGTTTTCCGCCGCCGTCGACGGTCGCGTCTATGCCCGCCATGGCACCAGCGTCGAGACACGCCTGACGGTGATCGACCGTATCCCCGCCGACGATCCGAAGGCGATCCCCCAATCGCGGGACGTAGCACCCGACGCCGCCACGCTGCTCGACTGGGTCATCCGTCACCTCCCGCCGCGCGCCGCCATGGCTGATTCCCCAACGATACCGGCCGCGACGCCCGCAGGGCGTCCGTCATCCGCACGTTCGGCGCCGCGCGTGGCGCCGCCCCCGCCCATCGGACCCGTTCCGGAAGACGCGGCCGAGGTCGCCTATGAACCTTGCGACTGGGCGCCCGCCGGAGACGGGCGCATCAGCGAGGCGCTTTATGAGGGCTATACCCTCCAGTCGATCCGCATCCCGAATGCCAAGCCGCATCCGACGCGGCTGGTGCAGTCGGCGGCCATGGCGTCGGTCGCGCCGCCCAAGCCGAGCTACCGCCCGCGTCTCCCGGCCGCCGTCATCGCCGACGGCCTGCTGTCGGACGCCCAGCTCGAGAGCGTGATCTATGCCGGCGAGGCCCACGCCGGCTTCCTCGCCGGGTCGTGGACCGTCGACGAGACCTTCGACATCGTTGCCGCCGCACCGGACGATGCCGAGACCGCCGTCCGCTTCCGTCGCGGCTGGATGCTCGGCGACGGCACCGGCGCCGGCAAAGGCCGCCAGGTCGCCGGTGTCCTGCTCGACAACTGGCTGCAAGGCCGCCGCCGCGCTGTCTGGGTGTCGAAGTCGGACAAGCTGATCGAGGACGCGCAGCGCGACTGGTCCGCGCTCGGGCAGGAGCGGCTGTTGATCACGCCGCTCGCCCGCTTCCGCCAGGGCACGCCGATCCGGCTGGAGCACGGCATCCTCTTCACCACTTACGCGACGCTGCGCTCCGATGCGCGCGAGGCGAAGGCCTCGCGCGTTCAGCAGATCGTCGACTGGCTGGGCCGCGACTTCGACGGCGTCATCGTCTTCGACGAGAGCCACGCCATGCAGAACGCCGCGGGCGGGAAGGGCGAGCGCGGCGATCAGGCTCCGTCGCAGCAAGGTCGCGCAGGCCTTCGCCTGCAACATGCGCTGCCCAATGCCCGAATCCTCTATGTCTCGGCGACCGGCGCCACCACGGTCCACAATCTTGCCTATGCCCAGCGGCTCGGTCTGTGGGGCGGCGAGGACTTCCCCTTCGCCACACGGGCCGAGTTCGTCCAGGCGATTGAGGCCGGCGGCGTCGCGGCGATGGAAGTGCTGGCCCGCGACCTGAAGGCGCTCGGCCTCTACGCCGCACGCTCGCTCTCCTACGAGGGCGTCGAATACGAGCTGGTCGAGCACCCGCTCAGCCCGGAGCAGACCCGCATCTACGACGCCTATGCCGGCGCCTTCCAGATCATCCACAACAATCTGACCGCGGCGCTGGAGGCCGTGAACATCACGGGCGAGGGCGGCACGCTGAACGGTCAGGCGAAGTCGGCCGCCCGTTCGGCTTTCGAGAGCGCCAAGCAGCGCTTCTTCAATCACCTCATCACTGCGATGAAGACGCCGACGCTGAGCGCCGCCGTCGATCGCGACCTCGGTGCGGGCCACGCCGCAATCATCCAGATCGTCTCGACCGGCGAGGCGCTGATGGAACGGCGTCTGGCGGAAATTCCGACCGAGGAATGGGGCGACGTGCAGGTCGATATCACGCCCCGCGAATATGTCCTCGACTACCTGGCGCATTCCTTCCCGACGCAGCTCTACGAGCCCTTCACCGACAGCGAGGGCAATCTGTCGTCGCGCCCGGTGTACCGCGATGGCCAGCCGGTCCGGTGCCGCGACGCCATCGAGCGGCGCGACCGCCTGATCGAAAAGCTCGCGGCACTCCCGCCGGTGCAGGGCGCCCTCGACCAGATCGTCCAGCGCTTCGGCACAGAAATGGTCGCCGAGGTCACCGGCCGCTCGCGGCGCATCGTCCGGCACGCAGACCGCCTGCGCGTCGAGAGCCGGGCCGGATCGGCCAATCTTGCCGAGACGCAGGCCTTCATGGACGACGAGAAGCGCATCCTCGTGTTCAGCGACGCCGGCGGCACGGGGCGCAGCTACCATGCCGATCTCGGTGCGAGGAACCGCCGCCTGCGCGTCCATTACCTGCTCGAAGCCGGCTGGAAGGCGGACACGGCGATCCAGGGCCTCGGGCGCTCCAACCGCACCAACCAGGCGCAGCCGCCGCTGTTCCGGCCGATCGCCACCGACGTGAAGGCGGAGAAGCGCTTCCTCTCGACCATCGCCCGCCGCCTCGACACGCTCGGCGCCATCACCAAGGGGCAGCGCCAGACCGGCGGGCAGGGGCTGTTCCGCGCCGACGACAACCTCGAATCCGTCTATGGACGCGCCGCCCTGCGCCAGCTCTACATGCTGCTCTATTCCGGCAAGGTCGAAGGCTGCTCCTTCCAGGCGTTCGAGGACGCCACCGGTCTCAAGCTCACCGACGGCGATGGCAGCCTGCGCGAGGAGCTGCCGCCGATCACCACCTTCCTCAACCGCCTGCTGGCGCTCACCATCGACCTGCAGAACGTCCTGTTCGGCGTGTTCGAGGAATTGCTGCGCGCGAAGATCGAGGGCGCCGTCGCCTCCGGCACCTACGATCTCGGCGTCGAGACGGTCACCGCCGAGTCGCTGCGCGTCACCGACCGCCGCACCATCTACGTCCATCCGGGCAGCGGCGCCGAGACACAGGTCTTCACCGTGGCCCGCCGCGATCGCAACCGGCCGCTTGGCCTTGCTGAGGCGCTCGGCCGCGCCGATGATCCCCGGGCGACGCTCCTGGTCAACCGCCAGTCGGACCGCGCCGCCGTCCAGGTCCCCGCGCCCAGCCTGATGCTCGATGACGGCGAGGTCGAGCGGCGCGTCCGCCTCCTGCGGCCGATGGAGCGCCCCGCCATCCCCTTGGCCGCGATGGCGCAGACCCATTGGCGCGAAGCCGACCGCGACACCTTTAGCGCCGCCTGGAACGCCGAGATCGCCGATCTGCCGGAGTTCACCGACAGCCGGATCCATATCGTCACCGGGCTGCTTCTGCCGATCTGGAAGCGGCTTCCCGACGAAGGCTGCCGCGTCTACCGGCTCCAGACCGACGAGGGCGAGCGGGTGATCGGCCGCCTCGTCTCGCCGGCCTGGGTCGCCCAGGCGGTTGCAACCGACACACCGACGATCAGCGCCGCCGATGCCTGGACCGCCGTGCTCGACGGCCGCACCGTGCTGGAGCTCGCCGACGGCCTCCAGCTACGTCGCGCCAAGGTCATGGGCGCGTTCCGCGTCGAGCTCTCCGGTTTCACCGACGGCATGGTCGACCGGCTGAAGGCGATGGGGCTTACTTCCGAGATCATCGCCTGGAAGCTCCGGCTGTTCGTCCCCACCGGCGCGACCGGTCCGGCCATCCTCGCCACGTTGATGGAGAGCCATCCGCTCTTGCGCATCGCCGACCGTAGCGCGGCGTGAGGGGAGGCGATCATGTCCAGCATCATGTCCAGCCGGGCCGCCGATCTGGCGCGGCGTCTCGCGCGCGATGCCGAAAGCGTCTGCCGCCACTACCTTCCCAACGGCCGCCGCCACGGCCGCTACTGGCTGGTGGGCGATGTCCGGGACACGCCCGGCCGCAGCCTCTATGTCCGCCTCACGGGGCCGGAATCCGGCCCTGGCGCCGCCGGCAAATGGACCGACGCCGCCACCGGCGAGCATGGCGATCTTCTCGACCTGATCGCCCTCAATCGCGGGCTCGACGCCTTGCGCGATGTGCTCGACGAAGCACGCCGCTTCCTCTGCCTGCCGCGCTTCGAGCCGCTTCATCCGACCCGCGAACCGCCTGTGCCCGGCGGATCGCCTGACGCCGCCCGCCGTCTGTTTCGTGCCGGCAAGTCTCTCGCCGGCACTCAGGCCGAAGCCTATCTCCGCGCGCGCGGCATCACCGCACGGCTCGACTGGCCGTCGCTGCGCTTCCATCCCGCGCTCTGGTATCGCGCCGACCGCAATGCCATTCGCGAGTCCTGGCCGGGACTGCTCGCCGCCGTGACCGACGCGGCCGGCCGGATCACCGGTGTCCACCGCACCTGGCTCGACCGGCTACGCCCCGAGAAGGCCCCGCTGGCCGATCCGCGCCGCGCTCTCGGCCATCTTCTCGGCAATGGCGTCCGCTTCGGCCGCGCCGCCGACGTGCTCGTCGCCGGTGAAGGCATCGAGACCATGCTCGCGCTCAAATCGGTGCTGCCCGAGCTGCCGATGATCGCCGCGCTCTCGGCCAACCATCTCGCCGCCCTCGATCTCTCTCCGATGCTGGCCCGGCTCTATGTCGCGCGGGATCGCGATGCCGCTGGCCGACTGGCGGCGGAACGGCTCCATGCGCGCGGACGCGACGCCGGCATCGAGGTTCGAGACCTCATGCCGGCCAGGAGCGATTTCAACGTCGATCTGCGCCGGCTCGGTCCCGACGCCATGCTCGCCCGGCTGGCGGACCAGCTCATCCCGGCCGATGTCCTGCGGTTCGTGCGCCGTCTCGATGCCGCCTGACCGGTGGGCCGCGACCGGCATCTCACGCGGTCCGGTGTCGGGCCGGAAGGGGACGGGGGGAGGCGTGCCGCGGACTCGCCTGCCGGCCAAGGGGCCGCGCCTGCGGCCTTCCCGAGCGGCGATCTGCCAGGGCCGGCCCCGGTCCCGCAATGGCGTCCGGCGGCTATTTTCCGCCGCCGGGCGGAAGACCGCCCGGCTTTGCATCGCGAAGCAAAATAGCCGCCTCCCGCCATCCTCCGCTCGCGCTCCGGCCCCTTGCCGGCACGCCGGCGGCGGGGTGCGGGCCCGGCTCCGTCCCCGGCGGGCGATCGCCGTGAAGGCCGCGATGGGCGCGGCCAGACCGGCAACAGGAGCCCGCCATGACGCACGATCCCATGCCCTTCCTCTTTCCCGACACCGAGCCCGCCGATGAGCTGCACGCCGCCTCGCCCACCGCGCATCTGCTCGACGAGCTGGCGCTCTACGGCCACCGGCCCGGCCAGGACGAGCCCGATTCCCGCCCGCTGCCCGAGGCGGACGCCGTCCGCGCCGAGCTCGGCGCGATCGTCGACGGCTTCGCCGCGATGCTGACGGACACCCGGCTCGAGGACGATCTCGACGACCTGCTCTGGTCCTTCGTCTACCTGTTCCACCGCAAGATCGGCCGCATCGAGCGCGATCTCGACGCCAACGAGCAGGCGCAGCGCCGCTCGCAGCGCGAGCAGAACGGCTCCGAGGTCCGCTCCGTCGAGCTGGAGCGCCTCATCGACCAGGGCGTCGGCCTGATCGAGCGTCGCAACGCCTTCGAGTTCTGCCGCGACCATGCCGCCGAGCACTACGAGGCCGTCACCGGCTCGCTGTGGCGGCCCCGCTCTGGCTCGATGGTCAACCATCGCGCGCTCACCTCCGCGATGATCGACAGCCGCGAGTTCATCGCCGCCCAGCGCCGCGCCGAGGCGCAACTCCTCGTGCCCACGGGCAGCCGCATCGCCTTCACCGGCGGCTCCGACTTCAACGACCACCAGCGGATCTGGGCCGCGCTCGACAAGGTCCACGCCAAGCATCCCGACATGGTGCTGCTGCACGGCGGCAGCCCGCGCGGCGCCGAACGCATCGCCGCCTGCTGGGCCGACAATCGCAAGGTCGTGCAGGTCGCCTTCAAGCCCGACTGGAACCGCCACCGCAACGCCGCGCCGTTCAAGCGCAACGACCAGATGCTCGAAGCCCTGCCGATCGGCGTCATCGTCTTCCCCGGCTCGGGCATCTCCGCCAACCTCGCCGACAAGGCCCGCAAGATGGGCATCCCGGTGTGGCGGTTCAGCGAGGAGGGCGGCGCGTGAGCGCCGTTCTCTCGATATCCATCGATGCCGGGCGACAATGTCGGACTTGCGCCAACAGCGGACGTCAAGGCAACGCTAAGAGCTCCTTCGCATAACGTCCTATCTAAGAAGGGCGTTCGAATAGAACCCCCAACACCGGCCAGATGGTCTGTATGTGTGAAGCGGCGCCAGGCTTGTCAGCCAAGACAACTGGTGGAAAGCCACCGCCGATTTCCAAGCTCTCCAGGATAACTAGGCCATCGCCTCCGGATCGAAGCCGCTTGAAATATCGACTGCCGGATGAATCCTCGGCAATCACGGGCTGATCTTCGAGCTTCTTGCACGCCTCAAGCGTTGGCATCGGGTTTGCGATGATGAGAAATTGCTTGTCCAGCGCATGCGGTTCAGCGCTATGCCCTTCGACCTCGACCAGCCCTTGCATATTCGCGAAAGCCACTTTGATATAGGAGTCGCCGCCGCAGTCACACACCTCGCCATCAGCGGCCTTACCAAACGCTGATTTCCCGTGATCGTACAGAACCCCGATAATTTTCTGCATCGTCAATGTCGACAACTTCGCCACAACGGGCGCAGAAATCATGCGAGGGTTGATCGCACTAGCCGTCAGGACCGCGACGTCGGAGTGATTGTCGGCGATTTCCAGCCGCCGTGCCATGAGCCGGTCTTCGCTGCGCGCTACCACGAGGGATTTAGCGCTCGGCGCTTTGAATTCGCTGACCAAGAGTAAGTCGCCGGAACGCGCGACTGGCTCCAAGGTCGGCGTTGTGAGGCGGTAGATCACGTTGCTCTTGAGCTCAATGGTCTCCTTCGCTTTGCCATCGATCTGAAGATTGACGCAGCCATCCGCGGCCTTGCCATCACTCAAGGCGGCCACAGAACCCACCAAAGGCAACTTAATCGCACCGACGGCAGCCTTTCGGCCTTCAGGCAAGGAAACAGTCGGAGGCATCGCATGTAAGGCCGTCAGGCCACCGTGCAATGCCCGGTGCTCGCGCACAATCCTGAAAGCCCTTTCGAGGGCGGGCCGTAACGGCTTTGCCCAGTACGCCTGCACGTCGGTGGCTTCTGCCATCCCCAAGTGTGCACCATCGGAATGATGGGCTTTTTCGATGAACTTTATCTCCTTCACGTTCTTTCCAAGTGCTTGCGCTAGCGACTCGAACGCCTTGCGTACCCAAGGCTCGTGTTTGGCATTGTGGAGGACGGTGAGTTTTTCGCGAGAATCCCCCAGAACAAAGGTGGGTACGTTCACGTCCTCACCCCGCAACATCAGCTTGAGCATGCCTTCGATGTACACTCGCACTGCGGCCATGTAGTCCTGGGCTGCTTTTTGCGTCTTTTCCTTGTGTACGCGCTGCCATCGCCTGTCCAACTCGTCGCCTTCGAAGACGCCTATATGGCCCAGCTCAGGCCCGGCGGATGCGATGAGCGCCTTTCGGCCAACGACTCCGTCAACCGCGAGAAATGAAAGGAACTGTTCGTCATGCGAAGAAAGAATGATTTGCACGCCAGGAGCTTTGGCTTGGAGCGTGGCGATATATTCCGCCCACCTATGCCGATGAATGGTGTCAAAGGTTTGCTGCGGGTCGTCCAATACCATAAGGGGGCATCCATCACTGCCCATCTGCTCTACAGCCTCTTCCCGGAGAGCAAATATGAACGACCACAAGACACCTCTGATCCAGGACGTGTTGGCTACTAGCGTTGCATCAATGCGGATTTCAGCGCCCAACTGGCCCCGAACGACGAGCCCCGCCTTCTTTTCGAGTGCGGCGCTCTGGAATTTGAGGGTGTCGGATAGGTAATTGGCACTGTGGATCTGGCCAATCCTCGCAGAGAGAGCGTCAAGTGCGTCTCGTGCCTGAGCCTCTGCCATGTTCCCAAGATTCTTGAGCGGAGCCAACGCATCGGCAATCGCCTGCCGCTGTTCGAGCTCCTTTTCGATCTTCCGAGCGGCCACGCCCTGCCTCCAGGCGGCCCGCATGGCCTCAGCACCCAGCCTAAACGGCTCCGCCTCCCCCAACGACTTTGCGATCCGACCGACATGGGCCGACAACGTTTCAGGGTCTGTCGCCGGAATAGTCCCATCGGGTAGGGGGTCGGCGGCTGACAAAGCCTTCCACCATTTCAACCATAGCGAGCTTTCAACTTCGAACCAAGTCGCGAGGCTAGACAGCTTTTCTATCCTTGCGATGCGGCCGAAGATTGCCCCAGTTCCAGCAACGGTCTCCTCTTCGAGGGCCGGCGCCTTCATTTCCGTTGATGGCGCGGTCACCAGTGCGACTTTGGAGAGCGCGCCGCACCTTGAAAGATATTTTTGATAGCGGTCTGCATTCACGAATGCCGCCTCAAAGGCCCTAACCAGATCCGAACGAGGTTCTGTGGCGACGTCCTCGGAAAGGTAGCGCCGCATGGCCTGCGGGACAGCTGCTTCCAACTCCGCCATTATCCCGATCACGTTGTCGGACAACTTTCGGGTGGCGGCTTCACCGGCGCTCTGCAACTCGCCTAGCTCAGCCTGCAGTTCGGGTTTATCCTTGAGCGAATGTCTACAAGTGGGACATTCGTCGATCGCTCCGCCGCCATGCTCAGCGTGCCATCGTGCCGCTGCGGCCTTTAGTCGATAGCGCGTGTCCGATATCGCCTTGTTGTGGAATTCGATTGCAGTAGCGAGGGCGGTTCTCGCGTTTGCTACGGCCTGCGCTAATTCCTGCCGGATCTCCGCGGGTAACGAATTGGAGATGCTTTCAAAGGTCTTCCATTTCTGGAGTCCAGCCAGCCCGGATTCGATATCACCCTCGGCTCCTGACAAAGCAATGGCGATCTGCCTCTGTGTCTGCGCGTCGGCCAAGTCCAGACCGGGCGCCAAGTCATCCGAAACGACTTTTGTCAGATCACCGGCCTTATCGATCTGTTCCTTTCCGAACTTGGCCATGGCGCCATTGGGATCGTCGGTTTCTGCGATCTTAAAATCGCGAACGACGATACTGACCGCCGCCAGCGCGGTTTTAGCGGCCTCTACCTGCTTTTCGAATTCGGCCTTGGCCGTTGCCAGCTCGGTCTTCTTGTAGGAGAGGTAATCGCGTCCGCTGTGGCACAGGCCCTGTATGAACGCCCCCAGCTCGATAAGCTCGTCGAGCCCGGTCAGCGTTTGGACCGCGTCGGTAAGCTTGCCGCGGCCCTCGTCGAAGCGAAGTTTGGGCAGCCGCGAAGGCATCAATAAGCCGGCTTCCAGCAGAATAGGTGGGATGTTGAGTTGGGGATCGACCGAATGCGTCATTTTTTTCCCGTCGAAGGCTCGACAAACGACGGCAGTTGCTCCGGTAGGATTGGCGAAGGTGAGTTCCACGCTAACCTTCGGACCAAGCAGAATTTCCGTGAGGTCCTGGGGGTAGGTGGCTACCGGCGGCCAATCGCCGGCCTTCGTATCCGCCGTGCCGAAGACGGGCTTTGCTTCATCAGCGGGAGCTTCCGCTTGGTCGCGAGGACGTTCCCCGGAAAGCGCCCAGACGATCGCCGCAGTGAGCGAGGATTTTCCGCTCCCGTTTGGCCCTTCCAGTAGAATACTGTTCCCTTGGAGTTCGAGCTCGAAAGGCGCGCCCTTCCAGGCATTCACACCACCGAATCCCTCGGCCTTTATAGAGTGAAGTTTCCATGGTCCGGATTGGGCGGCTGTGCCTCCTGTAGAGACCTGCTGAGTAGCGGGGTCGCCAGCAGCGGAATAGGCCGAAGCGAGGCCCTTCACGCAGTCTTCGGGTATGCCTTTGACTTCTCGGACCGTTGAGGACAGGAGGTAGGCGAAGAGCCTTCGCTGTTTCGGGCTGTCCAAGATGATGGATGTCTTCTTGCCTGCAGCATCCTTCCACTCAATTTTCTTACCCGCTAGAAGGCTTTGCTCAATCTCGATTTTTGTTAGACGCGCCATTTAGCCGATCCCGCCATGCAACTGCCAGTATATGCCGTTTGCGGGACCTTCGGAAAAGGCTTATCCCCAAAGCTCCGGTGCCACCAGATGTGGTGACGCGGTGTGAGGCTCGTGATAGAACATAACGCGAACATCACGGCCTCGGAGTGCCCCGCGATGACCGACTTTCCCCGCTCGCTGCTGGAGTTCCAGAGGCGCTTTCCCGATGAGGCAGCCTGTGCCGCGTACCTGCGGCAAGTGCGCTGGCCGGAGGGCTTCGTGTGCCCGGCCTGCGGCAGCACCCGAGGCTGGGCACTGGCGACCAAGGCGCACACCCACGAGTGCGCCGACTGCCACAGGCAGACCTCGGTGACGGCCGGCACCGTGATGCACGGCTCCAAGCTGGCGCTCACCGTCTGGTTCTGGGCCGCCTACCTGATGGCCACCCACTCCAACGGCATCTCGGCCCTGCAAGTCCAGAAGCAGCTCGGCCTCGGCTCCTACAAGAGCGCCTGGCTGCTGTGTGCCAAGCTGCGCCGCGCCATGGTCGCGCCCGAGCGCTCGCCCCTGGCCGGCCTGGTCGAGGTCGACGAGGCCACGATCGCCTGCCGCACCAAGGACGACCCGCCGGCCGGCGGCGGCGGCCGCAGCCACCAGGGCAAGCTGCTCATCGCCGGCGCCGTCGAGGTCGGCGACGGCGGCCCCAATGGCGGCCCAGGCCGCATACGCCTGGCGAAGATCCCGGACTTCTCCGCCCGCAGCCTGCACGCCTTCCTCGCCGCAAACCTCGCCGCCGGCGCCACCGCCAAGACCGACGGCTGGGCAAGCTACCCGGGCGCCCCCGACATCACCCACGACCCGCGCGTCGTCGGCAAGATGGCCGCCCATGTCGTGCTGCCCTGGGTCCACCGCGTATTCTCCAACCTCAAGACCTGGGCGCTCGGCGTCTACCACGGCCTGCGGCCCCAGCACCTGCAAGCCTACCTCGACGAGTTCGTGTTCCGATTCAACCGACGCCGGACCAGGCACGCCGCCTTCCGCTCCATTCTCGCCATCGGCGTCACAATCACGCCGGCCACCTACACGATGTTGATCGCACCGGAGGGTCAGGGATAAGCCTTCTTCGGAAACCCCTGGCATCGACTTGGGTGCCGCTCATGAATGCGTCTGGTCTTGTGGCGAAGGAGGCCTCTTCCAAGCCGGTCCGAGAGTGGAGTGAGGCGCAAGTCGACTTTAGGGAAAGAAGGGAACTGCCGACACGCGCACTTTCAACTCGCTACTCGCATTCCAAGCATGCCGCGCCCCTTAAGTTAAGACGGCACGCCTGATGTCCGCTTAGGGTCAAAATCTGCCTTTCGCCTTCACCTAGATGTGAGCTTGGTGTGGCGCCCGCGCAGGCAAGCCCGCGCGCCGGGCTCTCGTGAACCGAGCCGCCTCGCGGCGTCTCGGCCCTGGCGGGCTTCGATCCCTGGCGCAGCGCTCACAGATGCCGGCTCCGAGAGGCATCAAGGCGAGCCGTGGTGGTCTCCCGTCGGAGTCGTTCCGAGAGATCGGCGTGCAGATCTTCGGCATGCCCCGCTGCGGTGATCCGCACGGCTTCGTGGCGGCTATCGGTATCGCGTCCACCGCGCGCGATGAGCATGGATTGCGTCCGTCGTTGCGCCGATCGTGAAGCCGGCATCGGTGCACTTCAGCCCGATCATCGTCGCGTTCGCCATGAGAATCAGCCTGTCTCATCCCGCGACCGCATTGCCCTGGCAGCCCGTCACCGACTTCGCGCTGCCGTCTTGAAGGCCCGTGTGACGGGGCGTGGCGGACTCGTCGAAACGGGTCTGGAAGACGGTGGCGACGCGGGTCAGGGGCGGCCGTTCCGGCACGGTCGAGACGGAGATGAAGGGGCGCGGGTGCTTCGGCCAGGGTCTCCTTGCATGCTGAGATTCGCAGACCGTCCCTGCATGCCTCTCAAAGCGCTAGAGCCCGCGTCGCCCCTCTCCAACCTGTCCGGCGAAAGAATTTCCCCGGCCCGCAAGCGGGCCTCCTCGCGGACGCTTCGCTCCAAATTCTCCCGCCTCCCAGGTCCTCCACT
>JBFXKW010000011.1:0-98797 GCA_050173345.1 Alphaproteobacteria bacterium
GCTACCAGCAGTTCGGCCCGTTCGATCACCCGGATGAGGGCGAGGGCCAAGCGGACGATCCGATCCAGCTCGGCTTCAGCTACACGATCCAGGACGGCAGCGGCACGCAGACCACCGGCAGCTTGACCGTCACCGTCAATGACGACGAGCCCACGGGCACGGTAGTGAAGGAGGAATCGGTTCAGTTCGGACAGCCGCAGTTCAACATCGCCTATGTGGTCGACGTGTCGAACAGCACGGTGCGGGATCTTGACGGCACGCCCTTGGACGTCGATCCGAACACGCCTGGCGATCAGTCGCGCCTTTCCGTCGAGATAGCAGCGATCAAGGCAAGCCTGCAGCAGGCGATCGACGCTGGCGTGGTCGGTCCTGTCCTGATCGTCGCATTCCATGGTCTCGTCCATTTCAACAGCGTGCCCGCTGTCACCGGCGTCGATCCGGTGACGATCAGCACCTCGTTCGCCTCTGTGTCGGACGCGCTGGCCGGGGTCGATGCGTTCTTCGCCTCGCTTGGTGGCCCGCCGTTCGACGATGCCTCGCCCAACACCTCACCCAACCCGGGCAGCACGAAGTGGGAAGGGGGCCTGGACGTGGCGGCGGATTGGTTCGGGGGCGCGTTGCCGCCGGGCGTGACGAATGGCGTACAGAATGTGCCAGGTGCCGATAACCGCCTGTTCTTCCTGACTGACGGTGGCAATAACCAAGGCATCGGCGGATTCAATCCGAACCAATTCGATGTCGCACGCCTCTATACGAACGCCGGATCGCTTGGGGACGATATCCCGAACCTGACGATCCGCACCGTCGCCATCCTCAATGGCGATACCAGCGGCAATCCGACGACCGGCGGTCCGAACGGCGTTCCTGATGCGGACGATTTTGCCAGTATCGTCGATCAGTCCGACGATAACCTGATCAACGGATCGGCCACTATCGTGACCGATGCGGAGGGTGCAGAAGGTATCGTATTCGGGTTCGGGACGCTAAACCCGGTCACGCAGGCGACCGGAAACCTGTTCGTCGATGATGATCTGATCGGCGGGCCGGGTGCCGATGGGCTGAAGCCGATCATCGGTGCCGATGGTCCGCCAGTGTTGTTCTCGTTTACGTTCTTTGCGCCGGACAACACGAACAATCCCGGCGATCCTGACCCTGACTCTGATCCTGACGTCGTGACGATCTTCACGAGCGGTACTCATGTGACCGCACTCGGCGGCACGATCACGGTGGATTTCTCGACCGGCAACTACACCTATAACGCACCGACCTCGGGTACCTTTGCCGTCGAGGAGTTCACCTATGTGATCCATGATGGTGACGATGATCCGTTGAACGGTTCGCTCATCATCAACATCAGCCCTGCCGGCACAATCGCTGACAATTCGGGGTTCGAGACCGACACGCTCCTGTTCTGGTCTGCCGCCGGGTCCGTGTGGGTGGAGGACGCGGCGGACATCACGAGCGGCGCAGTCGACGGCGACTTCGCGGCGGTGCTGCACACGGGTGGGCAGGGCTCCAACGCCGTGCTCACGCCAGATGCTGATCGGACCGTCTACAATCAGGCCGATCTCGAAGGCTTTATCTCTGACGGTGATCCTGGCCTGGCTGTCAATCTGGACACGACCACGGGCTTCGACGTCCTGTCCGGCGCCGTGCTCAAGGGCGAGTACGAGCTCGATCTGGCGCCCGGCATAACGTCGGTGGATGTCCAGTTCGATTGGCAGTTCCTGACCGACGTTGCGGATGCCGATGGCGGCGAGAACGACCTGGCATTCGTGGTGGTTGAAGGCCAGCTCTTCGTGCTGGCGAATGCCGACAACCAGGGCAGCTTCCTCGACACCGTGGATGGCGGTGCGGTGACGGTGGATGGTCAGGCGTTCAGCTTCTCGACGAGCTACAACCAGGACACTCTGCTGAGCAACATCACCGATGTTGACGGCGATGGGGTCATCCACGTGGCGTTTGGCGTGGTCAACGCGGGGAGCGCGAACATCCAGGCCTCGGCACTTATCATCGATGATGTGAACGTCGCGCCGCACGTCTAGGCCGGCATAGAGGAACGACCGCTAGGCCGGAGCACCGAACAACACGGTCGGCGGAGAACTGGGGAGTGAGACAGGCCCGGACCGGGCAACCGGTCCGGGCCTTCGCTTTGGCAGGTCTCGATGGTATTGGCGGCGGGCAGGAGCGGCGATGCCTGCCCATGCTCTCTGGGCGAGGGAACGGAGGCGCGGTCCCGTCCTCTTTTCTATCGGTCCTGAAAGCGATTCGAAGGGGCTTTCACCGAGTTCCGACCAAACCCGATCCATCGAGACCTGGGCGGCCGGCCGCGCCGTGCAGCGGCGGCGAAACTCAAGCGGCGTGCAAGCCGGCAGCCGGCGGCGCGCGCCGCTTCCGCCCGGAAGCGCCCGGCCTCAGAAGAGCTGGAAGGAGATCGGCGTGCGCAGCGAGAGCCTGATGTCGGGTGAGTCGTCGGTCACGCCCACCGCGATGTTCAGGTTCATGTTCATGTTGTCGAGCACGCGGTGCGAGAAGCCGATCAAGAGCGAGCCGACCTGGAGGTCGTCGCTCTCCGCCGTGAAGCCGTTGATCACCTGCTCCGTGCCGCCGATGAAGTTGTGCTCGTAGCCGAAGCTGATCGAGGTGATGTCGTTGAGCGCGATGCCCATGCCGAAGCTGATCGCGATGGTATCGCCGGGGTCGACCTCGCCGATGATGTTGCTGCCGAACGCGGTGTCGATGTCCTTCGGGATGGTATAGATGTAGCCGACATTGGCGAACATCACGGCCGGATCGGTCGGGTAGATCACGGTGATGCTCGGCTGCACCGCCCAGAAGCCCGAGCCGGTCGGCAGCTCGGAGAGCACGCCGTTGCTGTCGGCGGTGATGTCGAACGGCCCCGTGCCGGTGTCGGTCTTGACCTTGACGTTGCCGACGAAGAACGGCCAGCCGTCCTGCCCGCCATTGAGCTGGTAGTGCGCGCCGAACTCGGCATCGCCGATGCCGTTGCCGTCGAGCTCTTCGGTGCGCTCGGCGTTCAGGCTGACGATGCGGTTGGTGATGCGGTCGTCGCGGTAGAGATAGGGCAGGCGCCCGTCGATCTCGAAGCGGTGGAACAGGCCGTAGCGCAGCCCGAGCGAGGCCGTATAGGTGTCGCGCGAGGCTTGCGTCGCCTCGATCAGGCCGATCAGGATCGTATCGACGATCTCGAGGCCGGAGAACGAGAAGCGGTTGACCGTGGAGTTGGCGTACTCGATCTGCGGCTCGACGCTGAGCTGGCCCACCTTGGTGAGCACCGAGACGTCCGCCGCGATCGCGACCGCCGGCACCTCCTCCTGAGTGGGCGGCGCCTCGCCGACCGGCTGCGTCGGCGGCTGCGGCTGCCCGTCCTGGCCGTTGCCCTGGTTCTGCGCGCCTTCTTCGGACTGGGCGACCTGCTTGCCCGCATTGTTGGTCGAAGCGGCCGGCCGCGCCAGGCTGTCCGGCAGCACCTTCGGCGCCGTGAAGCTGGCCTGCACCGGGCCCTGCTCGCCGGCCACGGCCTGCCGCGTCGCCTTCAGGATCGTGAGTTCGCGCGCCTGCGCCTCGAGCCGGCGCTTCTGTTCGTCGAGCTGGCGCTCCTGCTCGGCCAGGCGCTCCTTCTGCGCCGCGACGGCCTCGTAGAGCGCCTTGAGCTCGTCCCGGGTTACGAAGCTGCCGTCATCCTCGGCAAACACGGGAGGCGCCGAAGGCAGGCCGACGAGACCGGCTATGATGGCCGCCACGCCGATCGCCCGTACCTGGTTTGCGATCATCGCCTCCCCCCAATACCGCAACTGCTCCCGGCCGCGTGTTGCGCCGACGACCCGAGTTCAGTCGGCCTTTTACCCGAAACAGCAAGGACTTGGCAAAAGAAAACTAATTGTTCACAACGATGAGGCAGGCTGGGTGTGGCGCCTGCACGACACCCGTTCTGTCCATGATTTCAGGCCGGTCGGCTCGCCCCTGGTCATTTCGGCTGGCCATAACGTGCTGGTACCACAGACTTAACACGCCCCGTGCGCTATCATGCGCGCTGCGTTGCCGGGAGAGGAATGTCACCTTCGGGATAGCATCTAGGACCGGCTCGACACGGTGCTCCAAGGCTGTGCCAGGGGTACCGAAATAAGCACCCGTCCCAATGCGTCCCTTACCCGCTTGAATCGCCATCACCGGTTTCGCTGCTTCGCGCGAAAAAGTGACGGAAAACACTGAAAGAGGCGGCATTTCTGGCGTACAATAAAATTGTTAAGGCCAGTTACATGAATTGACTGGTGCAAACGCTCTTGGGGGGATGATGCCCGCGGTTTGCGTCTACCATGTCCGGGGACCGCGTCATGCGACGGCCTATCGCGGCCGGCTTGAGGAGGCCGGGCTGACGGTCAGCACCGTCGCCGATTTCGCCAAGGCGAAGGAGGCGATCGAGCGCGCCGCGCCGCTGGCCTGCCTGGTCGAGCTCGGCGACGAGGTCTCTGCGGAGGATGAGGCGCTGGTCGCGTCCCTGGCCGCGCTCGACCTCAAGATGCGCTGCCTCGCCTTGGTCTCGGGCGCCGCGCTCGAGGCGCCGGCGCTTGCCTCGCTGGCGCGGCGCGGCCTGGTGCAGGAGATCTTCCTGGCGCCGGAGGAGGTTGAGCAGCTCGCGCCGGCGCTCGGCAGGCTGGCGCGCCACGAACGCATCGAGCGGCCGGGTGCCGCGGGCGCCGACGCCTCGCAGGTCTCGGCGGGCGGCGCCTACTTCCTCGGCTCCAGCGCCGCCATGCTCGGGGTCTTCTCGATCATCCGCAAATACGCCGAGGTCGACGCCCCGGTGCTGATCACGGGCGAGACCGGCACCGGCAAGGAGCTCGCCGCCCAAGCCGTGCACGAACGTTCGCGCTACAGGGCCGGGCCGTTCGTCTCGGTCAACTGCGCGGCGCTGCCGACCACCCTCATCGAATCCGAGCTGTTCGGCTATGAGCGCGGCGCCTTCACCGGCGCTGACCGGCGCAAGACCGGGCGCATCGTCTCGGCGCAGAACGGCACCATCTTCCTCGACGAGATCGGCGATCTGCCGATGGAGGCGCAAGGCCACCTGCTGCGCTTCCTGCAGGACAAGACGGTCACGCCGCTCGGCTCGACCACCACCATCCGGGTCGATGTCCGCGTCGTCGCGGCGACCAACGTCGAGCTCGAGGAGGCGATCCGCGCCGGCCGCTTCCGCGAGGATCTTTACTACCGGCTCAACGGGCTGACCATTCGCCTGCCGCCCTTGCGCGAGCGCGAGGGCGATGCCGAGCTGCTCGCCCAATACTTCCTGCGCCGCTTCGCGGGCGACCTCGGCCGGCGCGCGCTGCGCTTCCACGACAGCGCGCTCGACCGCATCCGCCGCCACACCTGGCCGGGCAATGTCCGTGAGCTGATCAGCGCGATCCGCCGCGCGGTCGTGGTCGCCGAGGGCCGCTGGATCCGCACGGCCGACCTGTTCGGCGCGAGCGGCGAGCCGGAGACCAGGCTCACCGTGCCGACGCTCTCCAAGGCGCGGGAAGAGCTCGAGCGCAAACTCCTGCACGAGGCGCTCCGGCTCAACGCCAGCAACGTCAAGCGCGCCGCGAGCGAGCTCGGGGTTTCGCGCGTCACCTTCTATCGCATGCTCGAGAAGCACGCGATCAAGATCGCGCCCGACCCCGAATAGCCTTCGATGGCGGGCGGGAGTTCCCCGGACAACCCGCCCAGCCGTTCCGCCGCTCATCCATCCCGCTCAAATCGGTTCCCTCTCCGCCTCGGGGCGGAGAGGGTCAGGGTGAGGTGGGGGCTCCGAACGATCAGCACCATCCGAGCGTCAGCAAATCGGCCCGCGTTCCCGCGTTTTTAAGGGGCGAACCTTGCCCCTGCGGCGTGCGCGGCCCCGGCAATTGGCATAACGCTTGCATTTCAGCCCTCGACATTGGCGTCGGGCGGGACGGCCGATGATCACGGCTACAACGTTTCTTGCAACGTTCGAAATCACGTGAAGAACCGGGCCGACGCGGCGCACGCCACCGCGTGGGCCGGCCGGGGGATGAGCGGGGAATCGCAATGGCGAGCTTGGTGCCTGATTTCGACTGTTTCCACTGGGCGTTGGCGCTGCGCGGCGCGGGCTTGAGCTCCGAGGTGCGCCGGGAATTGGCGCGCGGCCTGTTCGTGTCGCTCTATGTCGAACACCCGCCGGCCGAAGAACCCGGCGGTATCGTGCTGTGGGACGAGCTCGACGGGACGCCTCGAAACCTCGGCCGCTGAAGCAAAGGCCGCATCCCTTGGTCGTCGAGCCGCTCCCCAGGCTCGATGGAGGTTTACCGGGACACCTACCCACCGCGGCTTTCAGGGCTCTCGGGCCCGATCGAGCTGGCGGGCGCTGCCTGTGGCAGCACGGGCCGCGCAATTGGGCCCGCTCACCGTGAAGTCACCGAGGCCCGGCGCAGCACGGTTCGAGATGGCATCGCCCCGCGGCCCAGCCGGAGAAGGAATCTTGCCTTTCCTCAACAGATTAGGATGCTCTCGCCGATCAGGTTGAGGCGCCTCGATCGGCACGCGCTACAGGGGGATGGCGAAGAGTTCCTCATCGCGTCTTGGCGTCCCGGCGTCCCGCTTTTCTTGGAGCGCCGCCGCTATCCCCGGGTACCGCTGTTTCATATCTGATACAGCTTCGAAAGAGCTCATAATTATTTGAAAAATCTGAATTATTTTGATCGACCCCGAGGACTCGGGGTACATAGGTTTACATCCTCTTAACACCCGCCGCGGCGCCGCGCCTCCAAGAGCTTCTTGAGATGAATGCTTGCGGGTAATTGGCGTTAACCTTCGAAATCCCGGATTCAACCGGGAATCATCATGCGGTGTCACAAAACCGAGACGAGATCAGGCAGGGAATCATTGAAGAAGGCGCGGTGGCGGGCTCCGCCGAAACGGGTCCGCGATACACCGGCGTGACGGATGGTGGCGAAACTGTGACCGATCTCTGCCTAAAATCGGCCGTATTTCAACGCGGTAGCGATTCACCGCGGGGCTGGCACGCGGCTTGCTAGCAAAGGGGCAGGCGCGCGCCGGGGCCACGTAAGGCTTGGTGCGCGCGGTCTCCTGGTCTGCCCCCTCAGAAAGGCGGGCGGGAGGCTGTGGGAGAACTGAACCGACCGACACAATGGTCGTCAGAACTTCCGAACCATGGTGCGGAAACTGACCCATAAGGGAGCTAGACAATGAGGAAGTTGCTTCTCACGGCGGTCTCGGCGGCTGCGCTGAGCTTCGCCATCTCCGCCAGCCAGGCTTGGGCTGACGGCATCGACGACAGCGCGAACAACACGGGCAGCCAGCAGGGTGTCGACGACGGCGACGACAACGTCCAGCAGGGCGATACCTCGGCCAACGACTCGGGCAACATCGAGGTCGAGGACGTCGGCGCGGCGGCGAATGACACTTCGACCGCGACCAACGACTCGAACAACACCGACAGCAGCGTCGAGACCGAGACCGAGGGTAACGGCGGCGCGGCGGCGAATGGCGGCGGCACGTCCGTCAACGACTCGAACAACGCCGACAACGAGGCCGAGTCGGACGACGGCAGCGCGTCGGCCACCACGGGCGGCACCGCGAACAGCGATTCGAACAACAGCGACAGCAGCACCGACAACGAGACTGAGGCTGATGACGGTGCGGCCGCGGCCAACCAGGGCGGCACGGCCAACAGCGATTCGAACAACACCGACAACGAGGCCGATTCGGACGACGGCAGCTCCTCCGCCACCACGGGCGGCACGGCGGTCTCCGGCGATTCGGACGCCGACGGTGATTCGGCGTCGGCCAACAACGGCTCGACCTCCAGCGTCGACAACAGCGAGGCCGATGCTTCCGAGGGCGGCATCGCGGCCAACAATGGCGGCACCGCCAACAACGTCGACGGCGTCAACGCCGCCAACGGCGACGGCAACACGCAGACCGAGTTCGACGAGAACGAGGCCGAGTTCGGCAGCGCGGCGGCGGTCAATGGCGATGCCAACAACGCGGTGAGCGCGTTCGGCAATTCGGCCAACGGCAGCAACAACGCCCAGGTCGACGGCGACATCGAGGGCGATGACGGCAACGCGGCCAACGGCGACAACAACACCCAGGTCCGTGCCGACGATGTCGAGGGCAATGGCGGCGCGGCGGCGGTCGGCGGCGACGCCACCAACGTCGAGGCCGAGGACGGCGGCGTCGCGGCCAACAATGGCGGCTCGGCCGACGGCAGCGAGGCGGATGCCGAGGACGGCGCGGCGGCGGCCAACAATGGCGGCACCGCGGTGTCGGGCGATGCCGATGCCTCCGAGGGCGGCAACGCGGCCAACAACGGCTCGACCCTGACCGACAACGAGACCGACGCGGATGACGGCGCGGCGGCGGCCAACAATGGCAGCACCGCGGTGTCGGGCGATGCCGATGCCGATGATGGCAGCAACGCGGCCAACAACGGCTCGACCGTGACCGACAACGAGACCGAGGCGGAAGAGGGCGGCGCGGCGGCCAACAATGGCGGTACCGCGGTGTCCGGCGACGCCGACGCGGCCGAGGGCTCGATCGCGGCCAACAACGGCGGCTCGGTGGCCACCGATGACGATCTCCTGAGCAACAACAGCGGCAACATCGTGCAGCTCTCGATCGTCACGCTGGGCAACGAGATCACCGGCAGCCCGGTCATCGTCAGCGGCGATGCCATCAACTTCAACAAGGATGCTGACGCCGGCGAAGGCGGCAGCGGCGGCGACGGCGGCAATGGCGGCGACGTCGACGTCGACGGCGACATCCAGGGCAACGACCAGGATGGCGGCGACGGCGATGACGGCGGCAGCGCCGATGCCAACGGCAACGAAGGCGGCGACGGCGGCGAAGGCGGCGGTGCGTTCGGTGCCGGCGGCGGCGTCGGCATCGGCGGCGACGCCGACGCGGATGCGGACGCCAACGGCAATGACGGCGGCGACACCGACGGCGGCAACGCCGATGCCAACGGCAACGACGGCGGCGGTTCGTTCGGCGGCGACAACGACAACGACGCGCCCGCCGACACCGTCACCCAGACCGGCGGCGACGCTGGCGGCAATGGTGGCACCGGCACTGGCACTGCGACTGGCGGTGCCAGCGGCAATGGCGCCGGCGGCTCGGGCAGCGCGACGGGCGGCCCGGCTACGGGCGGCGCCGGCACCGGCTCCGGCACTGGCTCCGGTACTGGCGGCGCCGGCGGCGCTGGCGGTGCCGGCTCTGGCACGGCCAACGGCGGCGCCGGCGGCGCCGGCGGCGCTGGCGGCGACAACAGCAACACCGCGTCGAACACCGGCGCGACTGGTGCTGGCGGCGCCGGCGGGGCTGGCGGCAATGCCGGGTCCGCGTCGCAGAGCGCGACGCAGACCGCGACCTTCGCCCTCGCGACCGGTGCGATCAGCAGCGTGAGCCAGGCGAATACCGGTGGCATCAACAACTTGGCGGTCAACACCGGCATGCTGTCGAACCAGCAGAACGCGGTGTCGATCAACGCCAACGCGGCGAGCGCCGCCGGCTTCAACAACCTTCCTTCGGTTGGTCAGTAAGGCAGGACGCTAAGGGGATGGTGGGCGCCGCGGGTGCCCACCATCCCCGCTCTAGGAACAGAGAACCGACTTAGGGAATTGGGAGCGATACAATGAGGAAGATCCTTCTTACGGCGGTCTCAGCGGCTGCGCTGAGCTTCGCCATCTCCGCCGGCCAGGCTTGGGCCGACGGCGTTGACGACAGTGACGGTAATGTCGGTAGCCAGCAGGGCGTCGACGACGGCGACGACAACGTCCAGCAGGGCGACACCTCGCTCAACGACTCGAACAATGTCGATGTCGAGGATATTGGTGCGGCGGCCAACAGTGACTCCACCGCGACCAACGACTCGAACAACCTAGACGACAGCGAGGAGACCGAGACCGAGGGTAACGGCGGCGCGGCGTCCAATGGCGCCGGCAGCTCGGCGGTCAACGACTCGGGCAATGCCGACAACGAGGCCGATTCGGATGACGGCAGCGCGTCTGCTACCACCGAGGGTGTTGCCAACAGCGACTCGAACAACATCGACAGCAGCATCGACAACGAGACCGAAGCCGATGATGGTGCGGCGGCGGCCAACGGTGCGGGCAGCGTGGCCAACAGCGATTCGGGCAACATCGACAACGAGGCCGAGTCGGATGATGGCAGCGCTTCCGCCACCACCGAGGGCACCGCGGTCTCCGGCGATGCGGATGCCGAGGACAATTCGGCATCGGCCAACAACGGCTCGGCCGCCAGCACCGACAACAGCGAGGCCGATGCCTCGGAGGGCGGGATTGCGGCCAACAACGGCGGCACGGTCAACAATGTCGAGGCCGACGGCAACGCCGCCAACGGCAGCAATAACACCCAGACCGAGTTCGACGACAACGAGGCCGAGTGGTTGAGCGCGGCCGCGGTCGGCGGCACGGCCAACAATGCCGTCACGCTCGGCGGCAACGCGGCCAACGGCGACAGCAACAACCAGGTCGACGGCGACGTCGATGGCGACGACGGCAACGCGGCCAACGGCGACAACAACAGCCAGCTCCGCGGTGACGATATCGAAGGCAATGGCGGCGCGGCGGCCCTGGGCGGCAGTGCCACCAACGTCCAGGCCGACGATGGCGGTGTCGTGGCCAACGGCGAAGGCAGCATCGCGGACGGCAGCGAGGCCGAGGCGGATGGCGGCGCGGCGGCGGCCAACAATGGCGGCACCGCGGTGTCGGGCGATGCCGATGCCTCCGAGGGCGGCAACGCGGCCAACAACGGCTCGACCCTGACCGACAACGGCACCGGGGCGGACGATGGCGCGGCGGCAGCCAACAATGGCAGCACCGCGGTGTCGGGCGATGCCGATGCCGAGGACGGCAGCAACGCGGCCAACAACGGCTCGACGGTGACCGACAACGGCACCGAGGCCGAGGAAGGCGGCGCGGCGGCCAATGGCGCAGGCAGCGTTGCGGTTTCCGGCGATGCCGACGCGTACGGGGAGTCGATCGCGGCCAATAACGGCGGCTCGGTGACCACGGACAACGATCTGCTGAGCGGCAATAGCCTGAATACCGTCCAGCTTTCGGTGGTCAACCTCTCCAACGAGGTCACCTACAGCCCGGTCAAAGTCTTTGGCGATGCCGTCAATTTCAACAAGGACGCCGACGCCGGCAAGGGCGGCAGCGGCGGTGACGGCGGCAACGGCGGCGACATCGACGTCGACGGCGACGTCAAGTACAACGACCAGGACGGCGGCGACGGCGCCGAAGGCGGCAACGCCGACGCCAACCACAACGAGGGCGGCGACGGCGCCGAAGGCGGCCATGCCATCGGCAAGGGCTTCGGCAAGGGTATCGGCGGCGACGCCGACGCCGATGCGGACGCCAACGGCAATGACGGCGGCGACTCCGAGGGCGGCAATGCCGACGCCAACGGCAATGACGGCGGCAGCGTGGCCGGCGGCGACAACACCAACAACCCCACCACCGAGGGTGATGAAGACCCGACGTCGGTCACCCAGAACGGCGGCCACACCACCGGCAACGCCGGCAACGGCGACGGCAACGCAGGCGGTGGTAACAGCGCCGATGGCGGCACTGGCAGCGGCACTGCCCTTGGCAGCACCGCGGGTGGTGGCGCTGGCTCCGGTACCGGTTCCGGCACCGCGGCTGGCGGCACTGGCGGTACTGGTGCCACCGGCACTGGCTCGGCTGGCGGCGGCGCCGGCGGCAACGGCGGCGAGGGCGGCGGCAACACCAACACCGCGTCGAACGACGGCCCGACGGGTGCTGGCGGCGCTGGTGGTGCAGGCGGCAACGCCGGCACGGCGTCGCAGACCTCGTCGCAGACCGCGGCCTTCACGCTGGTTACCGGTGCGGTCGGTACCATCGATCAGGCCAACCTCGGCGGTATCAACAACGGGGTGATCAACTCCGGTCTGATGAACAACCAGGGCAATGCGATCTCGATCAACGCCAACGCCTCGACCGCTGGCTTCAACAGCGTCGGCGGTGGCGGCGGCGGCCTCCCTGGCGGTTGATGAGAGTACCGGGTGAGCGGCGGGCGCGTTCGTTCGTGCCCGCCACTCTTCTGGCTAGCAAAAGGCGCGCGGCGGCAGGGTCCAAACCTGCCGCCGCGATTGCCCGGAAGGCATTCGGGTAAGCACTTCATTACGGGAGATCGGGGAGTCATGAAGACCATTCTCAAGGCGGGCGCGGCGCTGTCGGTTTTGGCACTGGCCGCCTACGGAACCGGATCGAACGCGCAAGATCCCACGGGAGTTCACGTCATTCCGCTCGCCGAGACCGGCGATGTGCTCGAGGCGGTCGAGCACGGCGAGGCGGTGGGCCACGACGACCTGTCGGAGCTTTCAGGTCGCGAGCTGCTCGAGGAGGCTGACCTCACCCAGATTGCGGCGCCGACCAACAACAACGTGCAGGTCGGCAACGACGTGATCGTCAGCGACAACGGTACGTTGACCACCGGCCTGATCGAAGGCGCCACCAACAACAACGGTGGCATCAACACCTTCTTCCAGAACTCCGGACCCAACGCGAGCTTCCAGAACAGCACGACGGTCCAGATCATCATGGGCGACGGCGCGGGGCCAACTCCGTAACGCGCCGGTCTGCCAAGCGGTTGTGAGCGCATCCCCCATGGCCATGCGCATCAAGCCCGTATTAGCCGCCGCCGGCCTCGGCGCGGCCCTGCTCTCGGCCTCGCTGTTCGCGCAGCCGGAAGCCCGGGCTGGCGAGATGGTCGCCTATTTCGGCGGCGGCAAGCTGAACGTGCCTTCGATCAGCATTCGCGAAGGCCGGTTCCAGACCGTCATCCTGCAGCAGTATGACTATTCGTGCGGCTCGGCCGCGCTGGCCACGCTGCTGACCTACCACTATGAGCGGCCGACCTCGGAGCAGGACGTTTTCCTCTCCATGTACGCCTCGGGCGACCAGGCGAAGATCCAGCAGGTCGGCTTCTCGCTGCTCGACATGAAGCGTTATCTCGAGCGCCGCGGTCTGCGTGCGGACGGGTTCAAGATGGACCTGCCCAAGCTGATCGAGATCGGCGCGCCGTCGATCGCGCTGATCAATCTCTTCGGTTACAACCATTTCGTCGTTTTCAAAGGGGCGGAGGACGGCCAGATCGTGGTCGGCGATCCGGCGCTCGGCGTGCGGGTATACACGTACGAGCAGTTTGCTGCGGTTTGGAATGGCATTGCCTTCCTGGTCCGCAGCGAACCACAAGTCGGACGTTCGCACTTCAACCTGGCCCGCGATTGGAGCGTGAGACGAAAAGCGCCGTATGCAACGGCAATAAGTCGCGACGCACTAGCGTCGTTCACGGCACAACTACCATTCGCATCCAACGAGTTTTAGGGGACGGAACATGTCGTTTACTCGGAAACTGCAGAGGCAGCAGGAAGCGCTGAAGCAGACCACGCGGGAGAGGAGGCGCATGGGCCGGCGTACGGTCACTTGCGGCGCCGCGTTGGCCGTAGCGCTCGGCAGCATGACGCCGGCGGCGATCGCGGCGGTCGAGCCCGCCGAGCTCGATCTCGATATCGAAGGCGTCAGGCTGATGTCGCGCGCCGAGCTCGATGAAAGCCGCGGCGGCTTCGCGCTTGGCCCCTTCTTCGTCAACTTCGGCATGACGATCACCACGACCGTCAACAATCTCGTCACGCTCACCACCACCCTGACCGTCAATCCCCAGACCAACGCGACGAACATCGCCTCGACGGCCAGCGCGGCGGGCGCCGGGGCGGGTGCTGGTGCCGGAGCGGGTGCCGGGGCCGGCGCTGGCTTCGCCGGGATTGGCGCAGGCATCGGGGCCGGGGCCGGCGCGGGAGCAGGGGCCGGCGCGGGCGGTCTGTCCGTTGCGGGCGTGCCGGGGGCGCAGATCGGCGTCACCCTGCCGCAGATCATCATCGGTGCGGTTGCCGGCGATCCGAACCAGAACAACAACGGCAGCACCGGCGATACCGGCGGCAGCTTCGATACCGGCGGCGCGACCAGCAGCATCCCGATCCCGGTTGCGGCCGACATCATCGCCGAGATCCAGGAGTCGGTCGGCGACTCCGCGCTCGGCGACATGCTGCCCCCGCCGAGCGATCCCGACGGGCCGAACGGGCCGGTGAACACGCCGCAGGAGCTCGCCGATCTGATCATCGGCGGCGCCCCGAACCAGCAGACCTCCGAGACCTTCGTCGGCGAGCAGGCGAACAGCATCGTCAACGCCTTGCCCGACCCCACGCAGTACGCCAACAGCGTCATCGATACGGCGACGGGGAACAACGCGAGCGACCTCGGGACGCTCGATACGGCGACGCTCGACGTCGATGCCCAGACGCTCGACGATCTCGGCTCCTACACCGGCACCGGCGTCGGCCCGCAGCCGGCGGGGGCGGAGATCAATCCGTCGGATGGCGCGGTGGATCCGGTCTCCGAGGTCGGCATCATCAACCTGCCGGGCGGCGCTCAGTTCACCGTGGGCGGCACGCAGATCACGCATCAGCTCAACAACGGCATCACGGCCGCGGTCCAGAACGCGGCGGCGGGCACCGTGGTGGATCAGACCATCGAGCTGAACTTCGTCATCGAGAACTTCACGCCGCTGATGAACAACGCCCTCGCCAACATGAAGGCGTCGATCACGGCCGCCGAGATCGCGCGCTTCTCCGGGGCGAACTAGCCTCTCTCGATACGCCAGGCGGCGGCACGCTCCATGCGTGCCGCCGCTTTGCATGTCGGCCGGACGCTATTCCACGGATTGACGATCCTGTCATCACCTCTTCGTCATGCCCCGCGCAGGCGGGGCATCCAGGGCTGCGTCCGCCCGACCGTGTACTATGCAAGACGTAGTACAAGATCAACCGGTGTAGACGGGCGAGTTGCCTCTTATTCGATTTGTCACAGCAAATACTCGTTCTGAATAGCCGAGAAACCAAAAGTCACAGCCGCCAGCCGCATTTGCGCCATAAAGCGAAACCATCGTCCGCCTCGACCGGATCGATGGGAACGGAACCATGTCGCTGTCAGGTAGACGTCGGCGCGCAGAGCACGATCCGATCAGGTTGAATCAACCTGATCGGTGAATCGTGCTCTACTTTATCGAAGCAGAGCAGGATCGTTTGAGATGGCATCGCCTCGTGATCCATCTCAAACAATCCTGCTCTGGGCACGAAGCCGCGGAACGAATCGGAAGGCACGGGCGGCCTCGCCCATGGGACGCCGCCCTGTGCGCGGCGGCGCTCGCGGCGCTGCTGGTCTCCTGCGCGCCGGCGGCATGGGCCGGGGTCGGCAGCGATGGGGATGACGCGGCCGAGCTCGATCTCGAGGCGGCCGGCGTCATGGCGATGTCGAGCGATGAGCTCGACCGTCATCGCGGCGGCTTCAGCCTCGGCCCGTTCATGCTCAACCTCGGCATCCAGATCACCACGACCGTCAACGATGCGGTCACGGTGCAGACCGTGCTCACGGTCGAGGCCGACCTGCTCGGCGCCCAGCTCAGCTCGGGCGTCAGCGCGACCGGCGCCGGCGGCTACCTGCCCGCGGTCGACATCACGCAGCTTGCCAATGGCGCGGCCTATGTGCTCGACGGCACCACGATCACGCATCAGCTCCAGAACGGCATCACCGCGGCGGTGCAAAACACGGCCGAAGGCGTCTCGGTCGACCAGACCGTGGCGTTGACCGTCGGCCTCGAAAACTATCACGCGGTCATGGCCGGCACGGGCGCCGCCAGGCAGGCCGCCCTGTGGGGCGACGAGATCGCCCGCCTCGGCGCGCTGGCCGGCCACTGAGTCATTATCACTGCCCCGGAAAATCCCGGCATATCCCGCCATGTCCCGCTAAATCCCAGGCTTCGCCGGCCGAGTTGTCTTGTCCGTCGCGATCTGGTTTGCTCGCGCATCCAGGCTTCGGTTCAGGAACACCGCCGATGAGCAAAGCGCGCGCCGAGATCGCCTACCAGCCGGTCGGCACGCTGGAGACGCTGGTCGAACGCGCCAAGGCGCTCCAACCCAAGCTGCGCGCCCGCGCCGAAGCGACCGAGGCGGCGCGCACCCTCTCGCCCGAGACCATGCAGGATTTCGCGCAGGCCGGCTGCCACCGGCTGCTCCAGCCCGCGCGCTTCGGCGGCGCCGAGGGGCCTCTGCGCGGCATCGTCGAGATCCAGTCCGCCATCGCGGCCGCCTGCGGCTCGAGCGGCTGGGTGCACGGCCAGAACCTGATCCACAACTTCATGCTGGCGGCCTGGCCCAAGGAGGGCCAGGACGAGGTCTGGGGGCCGAAGCCGGAGGCCTTCCTCAGCGGCATCCTGATCTCGGGGCTCGGCCGTGCCGAGCGGGTCGCGGGCGGCTGGCGGCTGTCCGGCCGCTGGCCCTTCGTCTCCGGCGTCTCGGTGTGCGACTGGTGCCTGTTCTCCGCGTTCGCCGAGACCGGCGATGGGGCCACGCCCGGCGCGATCTGGCAGTTCGCCCTCCCGCAAGGCCAGTTCGAGATCATCGACACCTGGCGCGCCATCGGCCTGCGCGGCACCTGCAGTCACGACGTCAAGGTCGACGGTGTTTTCGTGCCCGACCATCGCAGCCTGCATATCGACGGCAGCAGGGGCGGCGCCTCGCCGGGCAGCGCGGTCAACCTTGCGCCGCTCTTCAAGGCGCCGAGCTATGCCCTCTTCTCGATCGTGCAGGCCTCGACCTCGCTCGGCATCGCGACCGGTGCGTTCGAGGCCTATTACGCACAGGCCAAGCGCCGCGCCTCGCTTGCCTCCGGCAAGGCGGTCGTGGACTACGGCACCACCCATCTGAAGCTCGGCGAGGCGGCGGCCTCGCTCGACGCGGCGCGCAGCATCCTCCATGCCGCCTGCGACCTCGCCCAGTCGATCGTCGAGGCGGGGCGCGCGCCGACCATCCAGGAGAAGACCAAATTCCGCCGCGACGGCGCCTTCGCCGGCCGGCTCTGCATGCGCGCGGCCGAGCTGGTGCTCGAGCTCGCCGGCGGCAGCGGCATCTACGACGACAACCCGATCTCGCGCGCCTATCGCGACCTGCGCTCGGCCAACACGCACATCAGCCAGAACTGGGACGTCAATGCCTCGACCTGGGGCCGCGTCGCGCTCGGCCTCGATTGCCCGGACCCGACCCTGTGACGGAGGCGCCCATGCTGCCGTTCTGGCAAAGGCTGCTGGTCACGCTCGTCGCCATGCTGGCGTCGAGCTTCATCGCCGGCCTGATCTGGCGCTCGGTCTTGAACTTCGACATGCCGCCCTATCTCGGCGGCCTGGTCGGCGGCGTGGTCGCGCTGCCGCTCTGGGCGCTCTTGAAGCGCATCAGGCCCAGATCGGCCGAGGAAGAACTCGACAAATAACGTGCCTTGCTCCGAGCCTCGATGAGTTCGGCTCATCGAGGCTTGGCCGGCGCGACTGCGCCGCGCCGCCGATGCGGCGAAAGCCAAGCGCGTCGTGCGACGCCGCGCGCCTGACGGCACGTCGTGCGACGCCGCGCGCCCGGCGGCTGAGGGCGTCCCGATGATCGTCTCTGATCATCGGGATATCGTATCAAGTGCCGGTGCGAAGCAGGGCGCCCTTCCAGATCACCGGGCCGGTCGGCTGGCCGGTCGGCGAGCCGCCTTGGGGCTCGAGGCTGACCGCGAGCAGCGCCGGCTCGGCGATGGCTTGGCCGAGGCCCGCGGGCAGGGCGCGCTCGGTATCGGCGGCGGCATCGAGCAGGCCGAGCGAGCGCGGCGCGGCGTCGCCCGCGATCAGCCAGAGTTCGTAATCCGCCTGGTCGGGCGGCGCGGCGGCGATCGGCCGGGCGGTCAGGCGTGCGGCGGCCGGATCGACGCTGACGAGGAACACCGGCTTGGCCTGCTCGTCTTCGAGCACCGCGACATAGCGCAGCCCGAGCGCCGCCTCGCGCGGCACAAGCGCGAAGACAAGGGCGAGCGCGAGCGCCGCGGCGAGGCCGGCGCCGGCCAGCCCGCGCCAGAGGGCAAGGCTCGACCAGGCCGAGCGCGGCGCCCCTTTCGGGCCGGTCCCGGGCGCGACCGCCCGCTCGATGCGCTGCCACAGCCCGGGCGGCGGCGCGACCGGCGGCACCGCCTCGGCCAGCGGCGCGAGGCGGCGGTCCCAGTCATCGACCAGGCGGCACACCTCGGCGTCCCAGGAGAGCCGCGCCTCGAAGCGGGCGCGCTCGTCCTCGGGCAGGGTGCCGAGCGCATACTCGGCCGCCTGCCGCTCCAGCTCCGCGCGCTCCTCCGGCGTCATCGCTCGAGGCACTCCTTGAGCTGCATCAGCCCGCGCCGCACCCAGCTCTTCACGGTGCCGAGCGGCGCAGCCAGGCGGGCGGCGAGCTGCTCCTGCGTCAGCCCGTCATAGTAGGCGAGCATCAGGCATTGCCTCTGCTGGTCGCCGAGCTCGTCGAGGCAGGACATGAGCCGCCGCGCCGCGGCGCCCTCCGCCGCGCGGTCGAACGGATCGGCACCGGCATCGGCGAGCGCAGCGGCCTCCGGCGCGGCGTCGAGCGGCAGATGGGGCCGCCGCTTGCGCAGCGCATCGATCGCCCGGTGGCGCAGGATCGCCACCATCCAGCCGAGCGCCGCGCCCTTTTCCGGCGTGTAGCTCGAGGCGCTGTCCCAGATCCGTACATAGGTGTCCTGCAGCACGTCCTCGGCGGCTTGGCGCTCCTTCATGATACGCAGCGCAATGCCGAACAGTTGCGCCGAGGTCGCCTCGTAGAGCCGGGCAAAGGCGCGCTCGTCGCCGCCCGCCGTTCGGGCGAGCAGGCCGGCGAGCAGGTCGTTGCGCGCCGCGGCCTGGCTCATGGGCAGCGCGGCGCGGCCGCGTTGTTGTGACGGCGCGCCTGCCGCGCCGGCCTCCCCTCGCGCTCTCCGTTCGTCACGCCGAGCCCCGCGTTTCTCTCGCCAAGATACGCGCGAGCATAGCCGATCGGATGCAGCGCTGCGGTCTCGAATGGCGCAACAGGCCGGCGGTGCGTCCTGCATTCATGGCAGATCAGCCTTGCGCCGGGCCGCGGCGCTTGTCACTGGCACGCGCGCCGGACGCCGATTATATGAGCCGCGCTTTCCAGCCCGATATCTGCGGCCATCAGCCGTTTGTTAACTGTTTCTTCCGACCTCCCGTTAAGAATTGGGCGGCACGATCCGCAGCGCCCGGTCATCGAGCCTTGAGGCCACCGGCAACCCGGTTCCGGTCCTGAGGCAAGGCCAGGCATCGCTTCGCGAAACCCGTGCTTGAGCCGCCCTGGAGAAACGCCATGCACCGCCTGAGCAAGCTCGTCATCGCCGCGACCGCTATCGGCATGGTGCTGGCCGGCACGGCGCAGGCGGCCGATCTGATCGTCAACGTGCGCGAGGTGCGCAGCACGCAGGGCGTCATCGCGCTCGCGGTCTATGACTCCGAGGACGGCTTCCTGGCGGACGATGCCGCGGTCGCCTCGGCCACCGTGTCGCCCGCGGCGGGTGGCACGGAGGTGGTGTTCAAGGATCTGCCGCCCGGCACCTATGCGGTCGCTGCCTTCCACGACGAGAACGAGTCGGGCAAGTTCGACACCAACTTCCTCGGCATCCCGAAGGAAGGTTACGGCTTCTCGAACGGCGCCAAGGCGGTTCTCGGCCCCCCGGCGTTCGAGGACGCCGCCGTCCCGGTCGAATCCGAGGCCGTGACCGAGCTCGACCTGAGCTACTAGCTTCCGGCGCTACGTCTCTGTTCGTCATTCCGGCCGTTAGGCGAGCCCGGGAACCGCAGGTTCCCGGATGCGAGCCTTACGAGCCGGAATCCATGTGTCCGTCTGGCGATTTGCGGCGCGATGGATTCCCGCTTTCGCGGGAATGACGGGAAAGGCGTGCAGTCGGGAACCCCGATCCGCCGGCGACGGCAAATAGCTATCACGTGACGCTTGTCACTTGCGAAGCGCCGGTCGCGCCGCTATCTCTCCCTGCATTGTGAAACCCTCGTGACGGCCCGGTTTCGGGCCGGCGGCGTTCCGGCAGCGACGTTCCATGGCCCGTCTCGGCCCGCTTCCTCAGCCCAAGGACCGCAAGCGTTCCAAGATGCGCGCATGGCGTGGCGGCTTCGCGTTGCTTGTCCTCGCCTTCGGCTTGGCCACGAGCGCCGCGGCCGACGCCGATGCCGCCTCGCTCACGGTGACGGTGCGCAACGCGCGCAACGCCGCAGGCATCATCACCGTCTCGGTGTTCAATTCCGAGGCGACCTTCCTCGACAACGACCTCGAATTCGCCTCGATCGACGTGCCGGCGCGGCCCGGCGACATCCCGGTGGTGTTCGAGGGCCTGCCGCCTGGCACCTACGCGGTCGCGGCCTTCCACGACGAGAACGTCTCGGGCAGCGTGGACACCAACTTCCTCGGCATCCCGACCGAGGGCTACGGCTTCTCGAACGGCGCCCGCGTCTTCCTCGGCCCGCCCTCCTTCAAGGACGCCGCGGTCGAGCTGCCTCCCAAGGCCAAGGTCGAGACCAAGCTCGAGCTGAGCTATTAGGCGCGCCTTCTATTCGTCATTCCCGCGAAAGCGGGAATCCATCGCGCCGTAAGATCGACAGGCGGCCCCCATGGATTCCCGCTTCCGCGGGAATGACGGACAATGCACGTGGGCGGCGAGCGCGAAGCCGCACGGCGCCCACGTTGCAGCGGCGTGTCCTGGAGGGTGACATCCGCCGCCGCCTCGCGTATCAGGTCTGGCGCGATCAGACAGGGAGAGGCCCTTACATGCCCAACCAGCTCAGCGGCCGCCATGCGCTCATCACGGGTGGCGGCAAGGGGATCGGCGCGGCGGCGGCGCGGGCGCTGGCCGAGCGCGGCGCCGTGCTCACCCTCACCGGACGCGACATGGCGGCGCTCGAGGATGTCGCCGCCGGCCTGCCGAACGCCCGGGCGCTCCGGCTCGACGTGCGCGACGAGGCGCAGGTCAAGGCCGCCTTCGAGCAGGCCGCCGCGGTCAACGGCCCGGTCTCGATCCTGGTCAACAACTCAGGGATTGCCGAGACCGCGCCGTTCCTCAAGATCACGGCCGATCAGATGCGCGCCATCATGGAGGTCAACCTGATCGGCGCCATGCTGTGCGCGCAAGGAGCGCTGCCCGGCATGATCGCGGCCGGCTGGGGCCGCATCGTCAACGTCGCGAGCCTCGCCTCGGTGCACGGCCCGGCCTATCTCGGCGCCTATGCCGCCTCCAAGCACGCGCTCTTGGGCCTGACGCGCGTGCTCGCCGCCGAGACCGCGAAGCAGAACATCACGGTCAACGCGGTCTGCCCCGGCTATGTGCGCACGGCCATGGTCGAGCGCGGCCTCGACAACATGGTGGCGAAGACCGGCATGAGCCGCGACGAGGCGCTCGCCCAGCTCGTCCGCCACAACCCGCAGGGGCGCCTGATCGAGCCCGAGGAGGTCGGCGAGACGATCGCCTGGCTGTGCGGCATCGGCGGGGCGTCCGTCACCGGCCAGGCCATCGTCATCTCGGGCGGCGAGGTGACGTGAGGAAAGGCGGCGGCCTCCGCGCCTATGCCCGTTCCTTGGTGGCGTGGAAGCGGACGTTGGGCCACTTCTCGCGGATGTAGTTGAGCTCCCAGGCGTTGCGCGCGAGGAAGACCGGGGCGCCGTCGCCGTCCTCGGCGAGCACGCCCTGGTTCTCCGCGACGAAGCGCTTGAGCTCGGCCGGGTCGGCGGCGGAGAGCCAGCGCGCGGTCTCGCAGGGCGCGGTTTTGAGCGCGACCTCGAGGTCGTACTCGGCGGCGAGCCGCGCGACCAGAACGTCGAGCTGGAGCTGGCCGACCACGCCGACGATCCAGGCATTGCCGATCTTAGGCCGGAACACCTGGGTGACGCCCTCCTCGGCGAGGCTTTCGAGCGCGCGCCGGAGGTGCTTCGCCTTCATCGGGTCTTCGATGCGCACCCGGCGCAGGATTTCGGGCGCGAAGTTCGGGATGCCGGTGAAGCGAACGTCCGCGCCCTCGCTCAGCGCGTCGCCGACCCTGAGCGTGCCGTGGTTGGGCACGCCGATGATGTCGCCCGCATAGGCCTCCTCGGCGAGCTCGCGCTCGCGGGCGAAGAAGAGGATCGGGTTGTGCACGGCGAACTGCTTGCCGGTGCGCACTTGGCGGAGCTTCATGCCGCGCCGGAAGCGCCCCGAGCAGAGCCGCACGAACGCCACCCGGTCGCGATGGTTGGGGTCCATGTTGGCCTGCACCTTGAAGACGAAGCCGGAGACCGCGCCGTCCTCCGGCTCGACCGGGGTGGGCTCGGCCGGCTGCGGGCGCGGCGAGGGGGCGAGGCGGGTCAGCGCGCCGAGCAGCTCCTCGACGCCGAGCGTCCGGAGCGCCGAGCCGAAAAAGACCGGCGTCAGGTGGCCTTCGCGATAGGCCGCGCGGTCGAAGCCGGGATAGCCGCCCTCTGCCAGCGCGACCTCCTCGGCGAGCGTGGCGGCGCGCGCCGTGCCGAGCGCCGCAACCAGCGCCGGGTCGTCGAGGCCCCGGCAGGGCAGGAGCGTCGCGAGGCCACGCGCATCCGCCGGGCCGAACAGATAGGGCGTGCCGGTCGCGAGATCGACATGGCCTTTATAGGCGTCGGCCTGGCCGAGCGGCCAGTTCATCGGGCAGACGTCGAGCGCGAGCGTGGACGCGATCTCGTCGAGCAGCGCGAACGGGTCGCGGCCCTCGCGGTCCACCTTGTTGATGAAGGTGATGATCGGCACGTCGCGTAAGCGGCACACCTCGAAGAGCTTGCGGGTCTGCGCCTCGATGCCCTTGGCCGCGTCGATCACCATGACGGCGGAATCGACCGCGGTGAGCGTGCGATAGGTGTCCTCGCTGAAGTCCTCGTGGCCGGGTGTGTCGAGCAGGTTGCAGACCGTGCCGTCGCGCTCGAAGGTCATCACCGAGGTGGTGACCGAGATGCCGCGCGCCTGCTCGATCTTCATCCAGTCCGAGCGCGCACGGCGCCGCTCGCCCTTGGCCTTGACCGCGCCGGCGAGGTGGATCGCGCCGCCGAGCAGCAGCAGCTTCTCGGTCAGCGTGGTCTTGCCGGCGTCCGGGTGCGAGATGATCGCGAAGGTGCGCCGGCGCGCGGCGGGCGAGGCGTCCGGCCGGGCGCCCGCCGGGGCGAGGGAGGCATCGAGGCTCACGGGATCGGTCCGGGTCCGGTGGTTAAGGCGGCGGCCCGGCTGGCGGCCGCCATCGCGGCTGTCATATAGGCCCCGGCGGCATTTGGCTCAAGGCTTGGCCGCTGGCCTAATCCTCGGAGCGGAACCGGGAACAGCGTGCCGAGCGAGAAATACCCTCTCCCCTCGCGGGAGAGGGAGGGGCCCACGGCGTAGCCGTGGGAGGGTGAGGGGAGAGGCGCAATCAACGTCAAGACGACCCGCCTACGAGCGCGTCCTCGATCGTGGATAGCACCCCTTCGATGTTGCCCAAGACCTCGTGATTCCAAACCCGAACGACCCGAAAACCGTGGGATTCGAGAAATGCCGTCCGTGCGGCATCGACGCCTGAGCGGGCGTGCTGGCCGCCGTCCACTTCGACAACGAGCCTGGTTTCGAAGCATATGAAGTCGACGATATAGGGATCGATCGGCACTTGGCGGCGAAACTTTGCGCCGGCAATTTGCCGGTTCCGTAGACGCTTCCAAAGCTGCCGCTCGGCTTCGGTGGCGTCGCGGCGTAGTTGACGTGCGCGGTCTCGGATACCCCTCACCCTCCCATTGCTTCGCAATGGGCCCCTCCCTCTCCCGCAAGGGGAGAGGGGTTATGCGCGCGAGCCACGCCGATATTCCCTCGCACGGGCGGATGGAGCGCGGCTACCAGCCGATCCAGTCCGCCTCGTCGGACAAGTAGTCGAGATGGCGGAGGGCCTCGTCGCAGGTCTCCTGGTCGCGGCAGGGCAGCAGCATAGTATTGAGGGTCTCCATGCTGGATTCGCTCGATACGCATTGCTTGGCGCCGAAACAGGGGATGGCGAGGAGGAAGCCCTGGCCCGCGGGGTCGGTGGCAGCGCCGTCGAGCCGCTCGGTCTTCGCCACGTTGAGCTGATAAAGCGGCACCTTCGCCGCCACGCGCTCGGGCCCCGCCGCCGTGCTCCGGCAGGCCTCGATCAGGCCCGACAGCTCGCCCTCGCCCGCGATGCAGCCCGCCGCGCCATAGTGCAGGATCCACTCCTCGTCCTCGTCGGTCGTGAGGTGGAGCGGCATCGCCGTCATCACGCCCGGCCCGCCGGGGCGCAGCGCGGCGTAGCGGCTGCCCAGCAGCATGGCGCTCAAGAGTGAGGTGCGCTCGGCGGCCTCGGCGAAGCTCATGCCCTCATCGCCGCAGTTGCAGTCGAGCGTCTTGAGCGTGTCGAGTGCCGTCTGCTGGCGCCCGGGCTCGGCCGCCGCCGCGAGCGCGACCAGTGTCGAAAGGTCGGCGGCAAGCCGCGCGCAGGCCTCGCCGCCGCCGCAGAGGATCGCGCTCCGCTCCCGCCAGAAGGCCGGCGGCTCGAGCACGCCGCACATCCGGTCGAAGTGGCACTGGAACGCGACCCGTGGGAAGCGGGGTGATGCCTCGTCGGCACTGGCCTCGATCGTGATCGTCCCGGGGTCGATCGAGGCGAGCCGGAGATACGCCGCGTGGCTTTCGTAGCTGACGCCGTTCTTCCCCTCGGTGCAATCCGCCTGGTCGGGCACGCCGCCCTGGCCCTTGCACACCACATACGCATAGGCGAGCTCCGCCCCGCCCTCGCGCAGGGCGATCGGTTGCGTGAGGATCAGCGCGCCGCCCGCCTCGTCGGCATCCAGCAGCCACGCCGTGTCCTGGCCCATGCGCTCGGCGATCGCCTGGGCCGGTTCGGCGGCATGCGCGCCACCGGCCGCCGCCATGCACGATCCGGCGAGGGCGAGAGAGACAGCGATGACCGATGCCAGGCGTCCCATGGGCCACCTCGATGTCCATCCGGCGGCTCGGCCCGAGCGCGCCCGCCCACTCTAGACTACACGGCCGTCCGCCGCGATCCGTAGCGGCGATCACAGGAGGTGCGCCCGCCACGAAGCGGCTGAGCGGCCGCCGCCCGCATTCCCCGATGGACAGGGCGCGTCCGGCGCGGGAAGCTGGACGGCCTGCCATCCTCCGATCCCGGTCCAACCTGCCTTTTCATGAACCCGGTCAACGCCGTCCTCGCCGCCTACCGGCGCCTGCCCGGCCAGGCGAGGGGCCTCCTCCTCGTGGTCGGCGTCTCTACCGTGGCGTTTGCCGGCATGCAGGCGCTGGTCCGCTATACGACGCAGTTCGACCATCCCTTCGAGGTCGTGTTCTGGCGCAACCTGTTCGGGTTGCTCGCGCTCGCGCCCTTCTTCATGCGGCACGGCCCCGGCGTGTTCCGCACCAGGCGGCTGCACCACCATGTGCTGCGCAACGCGCTGCATCTCTGCTCGATGCTGATGTTCTTCTACGCGCTGAGCATGACCCCGCTCGCCACCGCCTCGGCGCTCTCCTTCACCTCGCCGCTGTTCGCCGCGCTCGGTGCGATCATCCTGCTCGGCGAGCGCATCCGCGCGCGGCGCATCGCGGCGCTGGTGATCGGCTTCGCCGGCACGCTCATCATCATCCGGCCGGGCTTCGGCGAGCTCGAGATCGGCAGCCTTCTGATCGTCGCGTCCTCCTTCGTCTGGGCCGTGGTGATGATCAACATCAAGTGGCTCGGGCGCAGCGAATCGAGCGTGACCTCGACCGCCTACATGATGGTGATCCTGACCCCGCTCTCGATCATCCCGGCCGCCTTCCACTGGAAATGGCCGACGCTCGAGCTGATCGGCTGCTACGCGGCGATGGGCGTGCTCGGCACGCTCGCCCACATCTCGCTCGCCCAGGCCTTCCGCGAGACCGAGGCTACCGCCGTCCTGCCGGCGGATTTCCTGCGCCTGATCTGGGCGAGCCTCTGGGGCTTCGTGTTCTTCGGCGAGATCCCCGAGGTGCTGGTCTGGGTCGGCGGCGCGATGATCTGCGGCGCCACCGTCTACATCACCTATCGGGAGGCGCGCCTCGCCCGCGCGCGGCTGCCGGCGGCGGTGCCCGAGGTGGTCGGCGCCGGGCCTCCCGTGGTAAATAAGGCGCTGCCGCCCGAGGCAGGCGCGGCACTATCCGGGCCAGCGCGGAGGCCACCGGCGCCATGATCTTCCGGCAGCTCTTTCATGCCGAGTCCGGCACCTACACCTACCTGATCGCGGCCCGCATGGGCGGCGAGGCGCTCATCATCGACCCCGTGGTCGAGCGCATCGAGCGCTACATGCAGCTCCTCAAGGAGCTCGACCTCGAGCTGGTCTGGGCGATCGACACGCACGTCCACGCCGATCACATCACGGCGCTCGGCGAGCTCAGGGACCGCACCAAGTGCGCCACCGTGATGGGGCAGGAGAGCCCGGTCGACGTGGTCTCGAGGCGCGTCGCCGACGGCGAGGAGATCGAGGTGGAGGGCGTCGTGGTCAAGGCCCTGCACACGCCGGGCCACACCGGCGATTCCTATTCCTACCTGATGGACGACCGCGTCTTCACCGGCGATACGCTCCTGATCCGCGGCACCGGACGCACCGACTTCCAGAGCGGCAGCGCGCGCGCCCAATATGACTCGCTGTTCAACAAGCTCCTCAAGCTGCCCGACGACACGCTGGTCTACCCGGCGCACGACTACAAGGGCGACACGGTCTCGACCATCGGCGAGGAGAAGCGCTGGAACCCTCGCCTGCAGGTCGGCTCGGTCGAGGAATACGAGAAGCTGATGGGCGGCCTCAACCTGCCCAACCCGAAGATGATGGATGTCGCGGTGCCGGCCAACATGAAGATCGGGCTCGGCCAGGGCGAGCTGGAGCACGCCGCCTGGGCGCTCGGCGTGGCGGCGGTGATGGCGTCGTGGCGCGCCAGGGATGCCACGCTCGTCGACCTGCGCGAGGAGGCCGAGCGCGAGCGCAAGGGCGTGATTCCAGGCTCCGTGCATGCGCCCTATACCGAGCTCGACGAGTTCATCGGCTCGGGCGGCCTGTTGCGCGAGATGGCGCTCGCCACCGGCCGGCGCATCATCTTCTACTGCGCCTTCGGCGAGCGTTCGCGCATGGCGGTCGAGGCCGCGCAAGGGCAGGGGCTCGCCAATGTCTGTCACCTGGTCGGCGGGATCGACGCCTGGGCCAAGGCCGGCGGCGAGATCGAGAAGCCGGCATGAAGCTCTCCGAGCTGAGGACGCCGGCGCTCGTGCTCGACCGTGCGGCGGTCGCACGCAACACCGCGAGCATGAGCCGGAAGGCGCGCCAGCACGGCATCAGGCTGCGCCCGCACATGAAGACCGCGAAGTGCGTCGAGGTGGCCAAACTCGCGACCGAGGGCAATTTCGGCGGCATCACCGTCTCGACGCTCGCCGAGGCCGAGTTCTTCGCGGGCCACGGCTTCCGCGACATCGTCTATGCGGTCGGCCTCGCGCCCGGCAAGTTCGACGACGTGATCAGGCTCAGGCGCGAGGGCGTCGACCTGAAGGTGCTGGTGGACGACCTCGAGGTCGCGCATGCGCTGGCGCAGCATGCCCGCGCTGCCGCGGTCAAGCTCGATGCCCTGATCGAGATCGACTCCGGCCAGCGCCGCGCCGGGCTCGACCCCGAAGCGCCGGAGCTCGTGCCGCTCGGTGCCGCGCTCAACCTGCCGCCCTATGTCGTGCTCGCCGGCGTGCTCACCCATGCGGGTCAGGCCTATCACGCCAAGGGGGCAGGCGCGATCCAGCCGATCGCCGAGGACGAGCGGCTCGCGCTGCTGCGCGCCGCGGAGCGTCTGCGCGACGCCGGCCTGCCCTGCCCGAACGTCAGCGCGGGCTCGACGCCGACCGCGGTGCACGGCACCCGGTTCGACGGGCTCAGCGAGATCAGGCCGGGCAACTACGTGTTCTACGACCTGACCATGGTCTCGCTCGGGGTCTGTCGCCAGGAGGACATCGCGGTCTCGGTGCTCGCGAGCGTGATCGGCCACAACCGCAAGGCCGGCCATATCCTGATCGACGCCGGCTTCATGGCGCTGACCAAGGATCTCGGCGCGCACGAGTTCCTGCCCGATGCCGGCCTCGGCTATGTGATGGACGAACGCTGCCGCGGCCGGCTGCCCGGCCTCTCGGTGACCGGCGTCAACCAGGAGCATGGCGAGATCGCCATACGCACCGCGCAGGACTATGAGCGGCTGCCGATCGGCGCGCGCGTGCGCATCCTGCCCAATCATTCTTGCGCGACGTCCGCGATGTATCCGCACTATAACGTGGTCGAGGGCGCAAGCAACGCGGTGATCGGGCGCTGGGCGCGCTGCACGGGGTGGTAGACGAGAGCTGATCGCATGCCCCCCCCTCTCCCCACGGGAGAGAGGGGACAAGGCGGTGCGCTCCGAGTTCCCTCTCCCCTTCGGGGAGAGGGATAGGGTGAGGGGAGAAGCGGCGCAGGCGATGAAAGAAGGCCGATGAAGCTTGGCATGTTCATGATGCCGGTCAACGACCACCGGCGCGACATCCACGACGTGCTCATGGAGGATGTCGAGGTCGCGGTGCGCTGCGACGAGCTCGGCTTCGACGAGTTCTGGATCGGCGAGCACTACACGACGCTCTCCGAGCCGGTGAGCTGCCCGTTCATCTTCCTCTCGAACCTGATCGCCCGCACCCGGCGCATGCGGCTCGGCACCGGCGTCGTCAACCTGCCGCAGCGTCACCCGGTGCAGACCGCGGCGCACGCCGCGCTGCTCGATCATCTGAGCGAGGGAAGGCTGATCCTCGGCGTCAGCCCCGGCGGGCTCGCCAGCGATTTCGAGGCGTTCGGCATCACCGACCCGGCGGTGCGGCGCGAGATGGCGGTCGAGGCGATCGAGTCCGTGCTCAAGCTGTGGAGCAGCGAGGCGCCGTTCGACATTCACGGCAAATACTGGCGCATCGCGCTCAACGAGCACGTCTATCCCGAGATCGGTGTCGGCAAGGTCTTACGCCCCTATCAGCTCCCGCATCCGCCGATCGTCGCCTCCGCGATGAGCCCGAACTCGCTGAGCACGCGCGGCGCCGGCGCGCGCGGCTGGGGCGTGGTGTCGGCCAATTTCGTGCCGGCCGCGAACGTCAAGACCCATTGGGAGGGCTTCGTCGAGGGCTGCCGGGCCGGCGGGCGCACGCCGTTCGGCGAGGATTGGCGCGTCGCACGCACCATCTTTGTTGGCGAGGACGATGCCGAGGCGAAAGCCTATGTGCGCGACCCGAACGGGCCGTTCGCGCACTATTTCGGCTATCTGATCACGCTGGTGAAGGGTGCGGGCTTCCACGCCATCCTGAAGCCCGACCCCGCCATGCCGGACGACGCGCTGACGCCGGACTTCGCGTGCCGGACGCTGGTCATCGCCGGCGATCCCGAATCGGTCGCGGACCAGCTCGCGGCACTCCGCCGCGACATCGGCCCGTTCGGCACCATCCTGATGGCTGCGACCGATCTCATAGACGCGAACCACAAGAAGCGTCTGCTGCGTTCGATGGAGCTGATGGCGGCCGAGGTGCTGCCCCGCCTCAAGGCCCGCATCGCCCGCGAGGAAGAGGCGGCGCAGTAGAAGCGCATTGCGTCGTCGGTTTCGTCGTCATGCCCCGGCTTGACAACGCGCGGGAAGCAGCCACATTACCGGCATGAGCAAGCGCCGCCCCAGGTTTCTCCGGATTCATCCGATCGCGGAATCGTAGCCCCTGGGCTCGGCCATGTGCGCCCCGAGCTTCGGGGGCGCATCTCGATCTGCCGTCCGGGCAGCATCGTCTTCGAGGCGCATCCAGCAGGACACCGAGATGATTCGAACAGCGCGAGCCCGCGCTGATCGCGATTGTATGCCGCCAAGGAGACAACCGGCCGCCATGACCCAGCCCATGAACAGCAGCAGCAAGCCCAGCATCGTTATCAGCGACATCGACTATGAGCGGCTGAGCGACCTCGCCGCCGCCGCCCTGGACCGGTTCCCCGAGGTCGCCGAAGAGCTCCAGGCCGAAATGGACAGGGCACAGGTGGTCTCGCCCGCCGCCCTGCCGGCGGACGTCGTCCGCATGGGCTCGACCGTGGAGTACCGCTCGGACACCGCGCAGCAAAGGTGCGTCACGCTGGTCTTTCCCGGCGAGGCGGACATCGCGGCGAACCGGATTTCGATCCTGACCCCGATCGGCGCGGCGCTCATCGGCCTCTCGCCCGGCCAGTCGATCGCGTGGACCGGGCGCGACGGCGGCCGGCACACGCTCACGGTGATCAGCGTCGAGCCGCCCGCCGCCCATTGAGAGGCCCCGCTTGCCGTAAGCTCCGCGCGGCGGCTCCTATCTGGAGCCGCCGCGCGGAGCGCACCGTCGCCCGGAGGGCTTACAGGGCGACGGTGACTGCCTTGGTCTCGAGATAGTTGGCGAACACGAACTCGCCCATCTCGCGGCCCCAGCCGGACTGCTTGTAGCCGCCGAAGGGCAGCGCCGCGTCGAACACGTTGTGGCAGTTGATCCACACCGTGCCGGAGCGGACGCGCTTCGCCATCTTGTGCGCGAGGCCGATATTGCGGGTCCACACGCTCGCGGCGAGGCCGTAGACCGTGTCGTTGGCGACCTTGGCCATGGCGTCGAGGTCGGCGTCGGTGAAGCGCTCGGCGCACACCACCGGGCCGAAGATCTCCTCCTGCACCACCTTCATGGTGGGCTTGGTGTCGGTCAGCACGGTCGGCTGCACGAAGTAGCCGCGCTCGCCGTGCCGCTTGCCGCCGGCCACCACCTTGGCGCCCTCGGCGACGCCGGACTCGATGTAGCCGGTGACGCGCGAGAACTGCTCGTCGGAGACCAGCGGGCCCATGTCGGTGTTGGCATCGAGCCCGGAGCCGAGCCGGATCTTCTTGGCTTCGGCGCTGACGCCTTCGAGCACCTTGTCGAACACCTTGGCGTGGGCGTAGAGGCGCGAGCCCGCGCAGCAGCACTGGCCGTGGTTGAAGAAGATCGCGCTGGCCGCGCCCGGAATCGCGCGCTCGAGATCGGCATCGTCGAAGATGATCGCCGGCGATTTGCCGCCGAGCTCGAGCGACACCTTCTTCAGGTTGCCCGTCGCCGCCTTCACGATCAGCTTGCCGACCTCGGTGGAGCCGGTGAAGGCCACCTTGTCGACGCCGTCATGCGCGGCGAGCGCGGCGCCGGCGGTCTCGCCATAGCCGGCGAGCACGTTGACCACGCCGTTCGGGAAGCCCGCCTCGGTGATCAGCTCGGCCAGGCGGAGCGCGGAAAGCGGCGTCTGCTCGGCGGCCTTGAGCACCACGGTGCAGCCGGCCGCGAGCGCCGGGGCGATCTTCCAGGCCGCCATGAGCAGCGGGAAGTTCCACGGGATGATCTGGCCGACCACGCCGACCGGCTCGCGCAGGGTATAGGAATGGTATTCGCCCGGCAGCGAGAGCGAGATCGTCGTGCCGTTGAGCTTGGTCGCCCAGCCGCCCATGTAGCGGAACATGTCGACGGTGAGCGGCACGTCCGCCACGCAGGCGACCGCGACCGGCTTGCCGTTGTCGAGCGATTCGAGCTCCGCCAGCTCCTCGAGATGTTCCTCGACCAGGTCGGCGAGCCGCCACAGCAGCCGGCCGCGCTCGGACGGCGTGGTGCGCGGCCACGCGCCGGACTCGAACGCACGCCGCGCCGCCTTGACGGCGAGGTCGACATCGGCCGCGTCCGCCTCGGCGGCCTGGGCGATGACGTCTCCCGTCGCGGGGTTGTAGATGGGGAACCGCTTGCCGGATTTGGCATCGACCCGCCGGCCGTCGATCAATAGCTGGAGGCCGCCGCTCAAGAAGCTCGTCACGGGCTTGCTGACCCGCTCCGCCAACGCAACCGTGTTCATGATCTCCTCTCCTATTCTTTGCACTGCCCCGATCGAACTATACCGATGGACATGTCGCCGGTCACCCGTCGCGGGCGGAGCGCCGCTGCCGCAACCGGCCGGCGCCCGCCTAGCCACCCGAGGCGGCCGGCTCTCTCGCCTCGATCCGCCGCTGCGGCGCTGCGCCGAGCGCCTGGGCAAGCGCCGTGAGGCTCGCCGTCCGCAGCGGCAGCCAGGGCTGGCCGGCCTTGCCGGCCTGGCGCTTGACGAGCAGCGCCGCCTCGTGGCTCACGCAATCGATGGCGACCAGGACGATGCTGGCGCGGCTGATCAAGCCGGCGAGGGTGCCGATGCTCTGCTCGAGGCCGCCGTCATGGTGCAGGAAGACGCCGCCGCGGCGTTCGATGAACGAGCGGCACGCCACCGCCTGCCGGTTGCGCGCGCCGACGATGAGAATGGATTGGCCGTCGAGCCGGTGGGGCGTGGCGTCGTCCGCGCTCCTGTCGGCTCTGGCCGTATGATCCGTCGCGCTGTCGCGCTGCGCGATCAGCTCGTCCATGGTCGCGGCGAGCTCGCTTTCGAGATCGGCGCGGGAGGCGCGGAGCGCCTCGACCTCCTCGCTCAACGCCGCATGCTTGAGCTCGGCATGAGCGCGCGCGGCCGCCTCCTTGTCGAGGCGGCTGCGCAGGCTCGCGAGCTCGGCCGCGTTGTGCTGGAGGGCGTTGGCGGCAGCCTCGCGCAGGCGCTCCGGCTCGCCGGCCAGGCTCTGCTCGAGCTGGGCGATCCGCGCGTCGCGCTCGGCCAGCGCCTGGCGGTGCGCCAGTTGCGCATGCGCCAAGCTGGATTGCAGGGCCGCGTTATCAGCTTCGAGCGAGCGAAGCCGCCTGATGTCGGCCCGGTTGGACGCGCCGAGGAGGTGCGACAGCATGTGCACCTCGCCGAACGCCTCCTGGCGGAGCTCCTCGCCGGCCGCGGGGTGCGTCAGGACCGCCCAGTAGGCGCCCGGAATGTCGCCGAGATCGAACGCCGTGCGCCACGCTTCCCTGACCGCGGCTTCGTCGCGCGCGGCGGCGAAGCGCCTGATGACCGGCGCGTGGCGGCGGTCGAGCGCCTTGTTGATCTGGCGGCTGACCAGCGGGCTCTGGCCGGCGGCGAGCACCATGTGCTCGTGCACGTCCTGGTCGCTCGCGGCGTCAAGCTCCTTGCTGCCCTCGGGCATGAAGCGGCGCGCCACCTCGCGCAGCTCGCCCATCGTCAGGCAGGTGCCGATGATGGAGCAGTGCAGGGTGTTCTTGAGCTCGTTCAGCCGCAGCCGGCGGGAGAGCGGCGCCTTGCGGGGCTGCGCCTCGTCCACGTTGGCGAAGGCGGGAAGCTGATGGGGGTGATGATGATGGTGATGGTGGGGAAGCAGGGCCGGCTCGGCAAACCGTGCCGTCGCCGGCTGCGCCATCAGGATGGCGTGCGGACGCGAAGAGCGATCTGCCTGGAACGCATCGGTCATTGGCCCGGGCGCCTCGATATGTTTCAATAAATATATCGAATCCCCATCGCCCTGGCCAGCGCCTTGTCCGTGCGGCTGCGGGCGAAGGTCTGCCTTGCGGCCTGCGTCATGGACGCCTGCCGCCTCCATCCCCTATCGTGGCCCTGACCGGGCCTCCCTTTCGCGTGCGAGTTGAGAGATGAGCGACGATCAAGCGAGCCAACCCCCTGTCCCGCCGCGCTCCGACCGGGTGCGGCTGCGCCGCATGCACGAGCGCGGCCGCTATGATTTCGAGGCGCTGTGCGCGGTGCTCGACGCCGGCTGCCTCTGCCATGTCGGCTATGTGCTCGACGGCGCGCCGGTGGTCACGCCGACGCTCTATTGGCGCGAGGGCCGCCAGGTCTATTGGCACGGCTCGGGGGCGAGCCGCATGCTGGAGACTTCGGCGGGCACGCCGGTCTGCCTTTCGGTCGCGCATTTCGACGGCTTCGTGATGGCGCGCTCGGCGTTCAATCACTCGATCAACTACCGTTCGGCCATGCTGTTCGGCACCGCTGAGCACGTCTCGGACCCGGCGGCGAAGGTCGCGAGCCTGCGCTATTTCGTCGAGACGCTGTTCCCCGGGCGGTGGGACACGCTGCGCGCCATGACCGGCCAGGAGGCAAAGGCCACCATGGTGCTGCGCATGCCGATCGACGAGGCCTCCGCCAAGGTCCGCAGCGGCCCACCGCGCGACGTGGAGGATGCCGCCCACCCGGTCTGGGCCGGGGTGCTGCCGGTGCGCATGGTGCTCGATGCGCCGGTCACCGCGCCGGGCGTGCCGGCGGGCATCGAGGTGCCGGCCCATGTCCGCGATTTCGACATCGCACGCCCGCAGCGCTCGCCGGACGGATACTGAGCGGGCCGTCTCGCGCATGACCACGAGGCTCGAGATCACCTGCATCGTCCCCGACGAGGCCGACGACGACCGGCGCATCGCCACGCTCGGCGGGTCGAGCGGGCGTCAGAGCGGCGGGCGGTGGAAGCTCACGCTCGACGACGCGATCGACGGCATCGAGGCCGGCCGCTGGGCGTTCTGGACCAATCGCGGCGGCCGGCCGGCGAACGTGGTCGTCGCGACCCGCAACGGCCGGAAATATCTCAAGACGGAAGCTGACGGCGTGGAGCCCGATAGCCTCCTGCGCCTGCCGCGCTGCTCCTGACAGGCGGCCGCCTCTCAATACACGTCGATATACTCGTTGCGCTCCCAGTCGCTGACATGGCTGCGGAAGCGGGCGAGCTCGTAGCGCTTCACGGCGGTGAAGACCGTGATGAACTCCTCGCCGAGCAGCGTGCGCAGCGCCTTGTCGGCCTCGAGCGCGGCGAGCGATTCCTCGAGCGATTGCGGGAACTTCGGGAGCTTCGGATCGTCCTCGCTCGGGCCGTCCGTCATCGGCTGCAGCGGGCGCTTCTCCTTGAGGCCGAGCAGCCCGCAGGCGAGCGTGCCGGCGACGGTGAGATAGGGGTTGGCGAGGCCTGACGGCACCCGGTTCTCCAAATGCATGGCCGGCTCGCCCGCATGCTTGACGCGCACCATGGCGCTCCTGTCCTCGACACCCCAGGACAGGTTGGACGGCGCGAAGGTGTGCGGCTTGACCCGGTGGTAGCAGTTCGGCGTCGGCGCGAACAGCGCCATGGCGCCGCGGCCATGATCGATCAGGCCCTGCACGAAATGGCGCGCAACCGCCGACATGTGATGGGGTGCGCCCTTCTCGATGAAGGCGTTCCGGCCGCCCTTCTTCTCGAGCAGGCTGAAGTGGAAGTGCGCGCCGCAGCCCGCCACGTCGGTCGCCAGCTTCGACATGAAGGTGGCGTGCAGCCCGCCTTGCCTGACCATCTCCTTGACGCCGTTCTTGAAGGTGAAGGCGTTGTCCGCGCCCTTCATGCCGGCCTCGTGGCGGTAGACCAGCTCGTACTGCGACGGCGAATACTCGCAGTTCGCGGTCAGCATCCGGAGCCCCGCGCCGGTGAGCCCGCTCATCAGGTCGCGGATGACCGGCGCCATCTCGTTGCGGTTGCTGTTGAAGATGTGCACGCCCGGGAACAGCGGCTTCATGGTGTCGCGGTCGAGGATGTAGAACTCGAACTCGTGCGCCATCTCGACGACGAAGCCGAGCTTGCCGAGCTCGTCGAGCAGGCGGCGTGCGATGCGGCGCGGCGATGCCTCGAGGTAGCGCCCGTCCGCCCACTGGCCATCGCAGATCAGCCGCCAAGTGCTCGGCAGCCAGGGCACCGGCGCCAGCGAATCGAGATCGGGGATCAGCTGCTGGTCGGCGTAGCTCATCTGCTCGGCATAGAGCGCGCCGCCGACCACGGCGGAGGCGGTATCGAGCCCGAGCACGCCGCCATACATGTTGAGGCCGCTCCGGGCATAGGACTCGACCATGTCGATCGGCACCAGCTTCGAGCGGCTGACGCCGTGCATGTCCGGCGTCTCGAAGCGCACGAATTCGACGCCCTTGTGCCTGAGCTCGGCCGCCACGCGGCCGATCGCGTCCTGGCCCTTCTTCCCCGCGTTCGCCATTCAAATCCCCCGCCTCACCACGTCGTCGTGCCCCGGCTTGACCGGGGCATCCAGGCTTATTTTCACCACAAAGGCATAAAGTCACAAAGAGCGGGCTTGGTGTCTTCGTGTCTCGGTGGTGAATCGTTCTTCAAAGCCCTGCCCGCGTCCCGATGGATTGCCGGGTCAGGCCCGGCAATGACGAGGGAAAGGGCGGTGGTCGCCGATGAGCGGCCTATTGTGCCTCGCGCCGCGCCCCTCAATACGTCCGCCAGGCCGGGATGCGGCCGTTCAGGCCGACCATGGGCACCCCGGTCATCATCGAGGCTTCGATGGTGAGCGCCTTCATGTCGTTGCCGTCGAGGTCGTGCACTTTGTTCTTCCCGCAGGCGCGCGCGAAGAGCTGGATCTCCATGGTCATCGCGTTCAGGAAGTTGGCGACGCGCTCGGCGCCCTCCTCCGGGTCGAGCCGCTCGATCAGCTTCGGATACTGCGTCGTGATGCCGACCGGGCAGAGCCCGGTGTGGCAGTGGTTGCACTCATAGGGCGTGGTGCCCATGCGGTGATAGTCCTCGACATGGATCGGCCGGTGGCAGCCGAGCGCGATCAGCGCGGCGGTGCCGATATAGACCACGTCGGCGCCGAGCGCGATGCACTTGGCGGCGTCCGCCCCGTTGCGGATGCCGCCGCCGACGATCAGCTTGACGTCCTCCTTGAGCCCCATGTCGCGCAGGCTCTCGGCGGCCTCGGCGATGCCGGCGATGGTCGGGATGCCGGTATGGTCGAGCTGGATCGCGGGCGACGCCGCTGTGCCACCCTCCATGCCGTCGAACACGATGGCATCGACCCCCGAGCGCGCGATCAGCTTGATGTCGTCGGCGATGCGCGACGCGCCAACCTTGACCGAGACCGGGATCTCGTAATCGGTCGCCTCGCGGATTTGTTGAATCTTCACCGGCAGGTCGTCGGCGCCCATCCAGTCCGGGTGCCGGCACGGCGTGCGCTGGTCGACGCCCTCGGGCAGGTCGCGCATGCGCGCCACCTCGGCCGAGACCTTGGTGCCGAGCAGCACGCCGCCGGTGCCGGGCTTGGCGCCCTGGCCGCACACCACCTCGATCATGTCGGCCTTCTGCATGTCGTAGGGGGTGAGCCCGTAGCGGCTCGGCAGGTATTGATAGACCAGCTTCGCGGAGTTCTTGCGCTCCTCGGGGTGCATGCCGCCGTCGCCCGTGCAGGTCGAGATGCCGCACTGGGTCGCGGCCTTGCCGAGCGCGCGCTTGGCGTTGACCGAGAGCGCGCCGAAGCTCATGCCGGCGATCATGATCGGGCGCTCCAGCACGAGCGGCCGCTTGACCTTGCCCTCGCCGATCACAACGCGGGTGTCGCAGCGCTCGCGATAGCCTTCAAGCGGCATGCGCGAGAGGCCGGCCGGCACGAACACCAGATCATCGAACGAGGGCAGGTCGCGCCGCTTGGTCGCCTGGCCGCGGATCTGGTAGCGGCCGAGCTCCGCCTTCTCCTGGATCGCCTCGATGGTGTCCGGCGACCAGATGCCACTATAGGCCGCGGCCCTCAGAGGACGTCCTTCCATACCTCGAATTCCTTCTTGTCGAAGTGCCACAGCGAGCGGTCGGATTCGACCTTGCGGAACGCCTTGGGCGCCTTGATGCCGTAGGTGTCGAGCGTGGCGTAGAGCTCGTCGCGCTCCGCCGCCTCGATGTCGACATAGCGGCAGCCCGAACCGAGCGCCGGCACCTTGCCGCCGACGTATATCGCGCCCTGGTACATCGAATCGCCGAGCGCCTCGCCGGTGTCGCCGCAGATGATCAGCCGGCCCTTCTGCATGAAGAAGCCGGTCATGTAGCCGGCATTGCCGCCGACGATCAGTTCGCCAGACTTCAGCCCGATCGCGGAGCGCGGGCCGACCGAGCCCTTGACCACCACCGTGCCGCCGCGCAGCGACGGCGCCGCCGCGGTCGCCGCGTTGCCGTGCACGATCACCCGGCCGCGGATCAGGTTGTCGCCGATGCCCCAGCCGGCCGAGCCGTGGATTTCGGCTGTCACCTGATCGGAGAGCGAGACCGCGTAGTAGCCGACATCGCCCTTGTAGACGATGTGGATCGGGTCGGTGATCGCGACACCCAGATTGTGCCGCGCCATCGGGTGCTCGATCTCGACCGTCCCGACGCCGTCCTGCGCCGCCTTGCGGATGGCGAGGTTGATCTCGCGGACCGAGAGCTTGTTGCTGTCGAGGCTGAGGGTGTTGCTTCCGCTCATTGCAGCCGCCATGTCGTCACGGTGCCGGCGCCCGGCTCGAACACCTCGACCTCGCGCTGCACGCCTTCGCAGATCGCCCAGGCATCCGAGGCGAGCGCAATAAAGTCGTCTGTTTCGGCCACCACCATCGGCTTCGCGGCATAGCGGTCCTTGACCAGCGCCACCTCGTTGCCGTGGATGGCGACATAGGTGAAGCAGCCGTCCACCAGGTCGATCGTCGAGGTCAGCGCCTCCTTGAACGAGGCGCCCTGGCTCATCTCGTGCCAGAGCACGGCGCACAGGATTTCGGAATCGTTGCGCGTGGTGAAGCGGTAGCCCTTCTTGTTCTCGTAGAGCCAGCGCAGCCGGTGATAGTTGGTGATGTGGCCGTTGTGCATGATGACGAGGTCGCGGGTGCCGCGCGCCGAGAGCGGCTGGGCGTGCGTGAAGTCGATCGCGCTCTCGGTCGCGAAGCGGGTGAGGCCGATCGCGATCTGGCCCTCATAGGCGGAGAGCTTGAACTTGCTCTCCAAATTGGCGACGCCGCCGAGATATTTGAGCACCTCGATGTGCGAGCCGATGCTCGCGCACTTCACGCCGTTGTCGAGCCCGTCGATGGCATCGACGAGCGCCGCGTCGTCGCCCTTATAGCTGAGCGCGGCGCGGACATAGCCTTCGCTGTCGCTCGCCGAGCGCAGCTTGCCGAGCTCGTCGAGCAGCTCGATCACCTTCGGGCCCATGCCGGGCCGCTCGACGTTGACGCCGACATAGGTCAGGTCTTCGTCATTGTCCTGCCAGAGCGCGACGCCGGTCGAGTTCGGCCCGCGCCGGTAGATGCTGTTCAGGATGCGATAGGCGATCTCGCCTGTCTTCTGCCCGTGCAGGCGGGACTTGAAGACGATGCCTCCGATGCCGCACATGAAATCAACGCCCCTCGTCGTTCAATCCGATGTCAGACCCCAGCCCCTCTCCCCTCCGAGGGAGAGGGAGGGGCCCGTCGCACGCCCCGCGTGCGCATAGGCGCACGACGCTTAGCGACGGGAGGGTGAGGGGGCTAAGGAAAGCTCTTTGGAGACCCCTCACCCGCCGCTGCGCGGCGACCTCTCCCGCAAGGGGAGAGGTGATGCTCGAGCCGCTCTCGCCCATCGTGCAGCCCTCAGCGCACGGGCGGGGCGAGCTTGACCCGCCGGTCGAGCTGCGACCACGGGATCGCGGCGTCGATCCAGGTATTGATGCGGTCGACCGCCAGCATGATCGCCTCGGCCACCGCGACGAACTCGGCGTGCGAGCGCGCGCCGCCGGCCTCGAAATAGCCGGCGATCTCCTTCATCAGCCGCACCGTGCTCGCCATCTTCCACTTGCCGAGCCGGAGCGCGTGGCGGGTGACGAGCGCGGCGGCGACGCGGTTGAGCTCGGCCACCGGCGTCTTGCCGTCGAGCGCCAGGAGGCGCAGCACCTGGATGTTCTCGCCGAGCCAGAAGGTGTCGAAATTGGCGTAGATGACGCAGGGCAGGTTGCCCATCGGCGGCTTCTTGAAGCGGCGCAGCGCCTTCACGTCGCCCGGCTCGTCCTTCCAGTTGCGCTTGGTGAAGCCGTTAAGCCGCGCGATCATCGCCTTGGTGCTGGTGCGTGCCATGGCGGGCCCCCTCAGGCGAGCGCGAGCCGGGCCTTGATCGGCCCGGACTTCAGGATCTTCTTGCCGGCGGCGCGGCAGGCCGGCAGCCCGTCCACCACCTTGGCGAACAGCGAGACGCGGCCGAACGGCGTGATGTCGCCGTAGAAGATGCAGATGGTCTGGCGCCCCGGATAGAAGCCGATGTCGCCCGGCTTCACGTTGAGGATTTCGTTCTCGGCGTCCGCGTAGAACGGCACCATGATGATCAGCTCCTCGCCCGCGAACTTGGCGTGCGTCGAGAAGGAGTCGCAGGGCAGCGCGTCGGCGAACGCCGCGCACACCTTCGGCGCCTTGTCCTCCAGGAGCTCCGCGGTCACCGTGCGGCCTCCGATCCTCAGCTTGAAGCGACGCGCCATCAATCATTCCTCCGGTCGGGTGATGAGGTGGGCCCTCGCCACGCCCGGCGCTTGTCCTGATGCTGTGCTGAGACGCCTCGAGGCAGCCCCGCGCCCGACGACGAGAACCGCATCCCGATAACATAGGCGCGGCGAGCCTGCAACGGACCACGGGCATTGACAGTTCTGGTATGACCAGAAGCGCCGGCGATACGGTCGGCCCGTCTAATCTCGCGTCATTCGCGGCGATGGCGGAAGGGCTGCATGGTCATACCAAGGGTACCGTCGAACGCGCCGTGCGTCGCGGCTCGCTTGAAACCCGCGAGGCGCTCTGCGAGCATGCGCGGGCCAGAAGGGGAAGGCGAGGGGGAATGTCCGATCGGCTCGACGGCGCCCGGGCGGCGCGAGGCGGCGCGCGATGAGCGAGGCGGCGCCCGTCCTGCTCGCCTGCGAGGGCGTCAGCAAGTTCTACGGCGCGATGGCGGCGGTGAGCCAGCTCAGCTTCGAGGTCAGGGCCGGCGAGGTGCTCGGCATCGGCGGGCCCAACGGCGCGGGCAAGACCACCCTCTTCGACGTGATCACCGGCCTCACCCCGGTCGACGACGGGCGCATCCTGTTCGACGGGCGCGACGTGACGCGCGCGAAGCCGCAGCAGCTCTGCCATATGGGCCTGGTGCGCACCTTCCAGCTCAACGCCGGCTACGATACGCTGAGCGCCCGCGAGAACGTGCTGGTCGGCGCCTATTTCGGCGCGCGCAACATCGTGGTGCCGGGCCTCAAGGTGAGCGCCGCGGCCAAGCGCCGCGCCGACGAGGCGATGGACCTGGTCGGCCTCGCCGATTCGCGCCAGGCCATCGTCAAGAACCTGCCGGTCTACAAGCGCAAGCTCCTGATGATGGCGAGCGCGCTCGCCACCGAGCCCAAGCTCCTGATGATGGACGAGCCGGTCGGCGGGCTGAACCCGCACGAGATCGACGACGTGATGAACGTGGTCGCCCGCGTGCGCCAGGCCGGCGTCACCATCGTCCTGATCGAGCACGTCATGCGCTTCCTGGTCGCGCTCTCGGACCGGGTGATGATCATGCACCATGGCGAGAAGATCTACGAAGGCTCGTCCGAGGGCCTGGTGCGCGACAAGACGGTGGTCGAGGTCTATCTCGGCGAAGGCGCCTCGCAGCGCCTCCAGCATCTGATCGAGGAGAGCCACGCCGGATGAGCGGGCAGGGCGTGCCGGTTCACTACTTCATCGTCATGGCCCGCGAAGGCGGGCCGTCCATGGTGCCGCGGCGCGGGCGTCGCCACGCGCTCGTCGATGGTGCCGCCGAGGCATGGATTGCCGGGTCAAGCCCGGCAATGACGGAAAGGGAACGGCGGATTGCGCGCGCCGCCGGCAGGGGCGCGGCATAGCCCATGGAATCCTTCGTCCAGATCATCGTCAGCGGGCTCCTGCTCGGCGCGATGTACGCGGTGAGCGCGATCGGCCTTTCGCTGGTCTGGGGCGCGCTCGGCATGCTGAACATGGCGCATGGCGCGCTGCTCACCATCGGCGCCTATGCCTGCTACGCCGCGATCGTCAATGCCGGCCTGCCCAACGGCCTCGGGCTGCCCATCGCGATGGCGGCGAGCTTCCTGTTCGGGCTCCTCATGTACTACGTCGTGGTGCGCTGGATGTACCGGCGCGCCGGTTTCGAGACCAACATCATCCTCGCCACCATCGGCCTCGCCATGGTGTTCGAGAACGCGGTGCTCAAGATCTTCGGTGCCTATCCGGTGGCGCAGCCCTTCGGCGTCGACCGCTCGATCGGCTTCGAGATCGGCACCGTGTTCGTGCCCTGGCAGAACATCGTGATCATCGCGGTGAGCGCCGTCCTGATGGTCGTGATCGCGTTCGCGCTCAAGGCGACGCGCATGGGCCGCGCCATCCGCGCGACCGCGCAGAGCCGCGACGCGGCGCAGCTCATGGGCGTGCCGGTCGGGCGCGTGTTCGCGCAGGTCATGGGGCTTTCCGGCATCGTTGCCGCGGTTTCGGGCGTGATGATCTCGTCGATCACCACGCTCGCCCCCACCATGGGCTACGACCCGATGATGAAGGCCTTCATCGTCTGCGTGGTCGGCGGGCTCGGCAACGTGCCGGGCGCCTTCATCGCGGCCCTCCTGCTCGGCCTGATCGAGGCGGCGATCGGCTTCGGCTTCGGTACCCGCTTCGGCTACCCGGCGCTGCTCGTGCTCGTCATCATCGCGCTGCTCTGGCGGCCCTATGGCGTGTTCGGCCGGCGCGCCGTGACCCGGGTATGAGCGGCGTCGGCCCGGTCCGGCCGACCATCGGCGACGCGACCTATCAGGGCCTGCGCGACGGCATCGCGGGCGGCCATTTCCCGCCCGGCAGCCGGCTGCCCAGCGAGCGCGAGCTTGCCGAGCGCATGGGGGTGAGCCGGCCCGCGGTGCGCGAGGCGGTGCGCCTCCTCGTCGGCCAGGGGCTGATCGAGGTCAAGCCGCGCCGCGGCGTCTACGTCAAGGCGGCGGCCGAGGTCGGCCTGGCGGACGCCTTCTCGCAACTGATCGGCACCGATTTCGACCGGGTCATGGAGCTGCTCGACGTGCGCCGCGCGCTGGAGACGCGCTCGGCCTATCTCGCCGCGCAATACGCGACCGGCGACGACCTCGACGAGCTTGCCCGGATCTACGCCGACATGGCGCGCGACAACGAGCTGCGCGCGACCGGCGACGACGCCGACGTGCGCTTCCATTGCGCGATCGCGGCCGCCGCTGGCAATACGGTGCTGACCCACCTGATGGCGACCCTGCACGGCGCCCTGGTCAAGGCGGCGCGGCTCTTGGCCTCGCGCCTGATGGACACCCAGCACTACCGGGACGAGATGTTCTCGATCCACACCCGCATCTTCGAGGCGATCCGCGACCGCAAGCCCAAGGCCGCGGCCGCCGCGATGGACGCCCACTTCGCCTTCGTGCAGCGCGAGCTGACGCACTACCGAAGGAAGAGTGAAGAGGCTTAAGGCTACGCCGCTGTCCGCCTGAGTCTTCCCGCCGTCGCCTCGTCCGCCGGGAAGAACGTCTCCAGCGCCAGCTCCGCGAGGGTGATGTCGACCGGGGTGCCGAACACCGTCGTCGTGCTGAGGAAGGCGAGCACGCCGGCATCGGTGGCGAGGCGGAAGGGGATGACGAACTCGGTGTAGTCGGCCTTGGCGGCGGGTGCGGCCGCGCGCGGGGCGGGGTAGCCGCGCAGCTCCTTCATCAGCGCGACGAGGGCGGGATCGGCCGAGACCTCGATCTGCCGGCGCAGGCGTTCCAGGAGATGGCCGCGCCACTCGGCGAGGTTGGCGATGCGCGGCGCGAGCCCGCCCGGATGCAGGCTGAGGCGCAGCACGTTGATCGGCGGCCGGAGCAGAGCGGCATCCTCCACCGCCATCAGGCGGGTCGTGGCGTCGTTGGCGGCGATCAGGTTCCAATGCCGGTCGATGGCGAGCGCGGGGCAGGGCTCGTGACCCTTCAGCACGAGGTCGACCGCTTGGCGCGCCGCGCTCAAGCCGGGGTCGCTCAACGGCCGCTCGGGGAAGACCGGTGCATAGCCCGCCGCGACCAGGAGGAGGTTGCGCTCGCGCAAGGGCACGTCGAGCCGCTCCGCGAGATGCAGCACCATCTCGCGGCTCGGCCGGGCGCGGCCGGTCTCGAGGAAGCTCAGGTGCCGGGTCGAAATCTCGGCCTCGACCGCGAGGTCGAGCTGGCTTAGGCGCCGGCGTTGCCGCCATTCGCGCAGCAGGCCGCCGACCGGCTGGGCGCTCTGCAACATGGCCCGACCATAGCACGCGGCGTGGCGGCGCTCCCATTACCTCCCGGGTAATCGGCCGGCGGACGCGGCGCGTTCAGGGCGCGGGCGAGGCTGCGTCTGCAGCGGGATCGTTCGAGATGGTATCGCCTTGCGATCCATCTCGAACGGTCCTGCCCTAGCCGAGCCTGAAGCCATTGTCGCCCCGGGCCGTGAACTTGAACGGCTGCGGCCGGCTCGGATCGACGATGCTGCTCACCGTGACCGTGACCAGCACCTGGCAATAAGCGATGTCGCTTTCCTTCTTGCCGACGTTCGAGGTGGTGGTGATCTGTGCGCTGCCGTTCATCGTGAGCCCCCACTGGGCCCAGGGCGCGTGCGGAAACTCGACGTGGATGTCGGGCAGGTAGAGGCCGGGCGGAACGTCGGCGGGCGCCTTGGCGCCATAGGTGCCGTTCACCCGTACCCAGACCTCGAACGCCTTCCACGACTTCACGGGCCAGTTGTAGCCCCACCAATAGTAGTGGGCCGATTGGCCGGGCTTGGCCTCGTAATAGTCCATCGGGTTCATGTTCCGCGCGTTGAGGATCGCGGTCGAGGCGCCCTTGAGGTCGGTGACGGCACGGCCGTCCTTGAGGATGTCCCAGCCGAGGCGAATCGCTTTGATCACGGTGTCCGCGTCGGCCGCGGGCTGGGGCGGCGGGGCGTCGAGCGCCGCCTTGAAGGCGGCGTCGGGCCACGTCTCGCTGACGAAGGCGGCCTTGAGGCCGGTGCCGGCTTTGCCCGCCGGCACCGGTGCCTCCTTCAGGTCGTAGAGCGCGCGGTAGAGGACCTTGCCCGTCTCGTCCTGGATCTCGCTCGCCATCTGCTCGCCGGGCTGCGGCGTCGCGCCGGCATTCGAGGCCTTGTCGGTTGCCGGGATCAACATGGCGTCTCCTTCTCGGTCGGTGGGTGGGAGTACCGCTGTACCGAGCGATGCTAACCGTCAATCGTGCGGGGCCGCGACCGCTGATACGGCATGGGCCTGTGACAAGTGGTGACGCCTCATTACCCCTCGCGTAATCGACCGGCGGCCTCGCCATGCCCATTGTCGCGGACGGGCGTCGTGCCCCACACACAGGAGACCGACATGAGCAACCCGACCGCACTGATCGACTGCTACATCGCGATGTGGAACGAGACCGACCCGGCGCGCCGGCGCAAGCTGATCGCCGAGACCTGGGCGGACGGCGCGAGCTATCTCGACCCCAAGCTCGAAGGCGCCGGCCGCGACGGGATCGACCAGATGGTCGCGAGCGTACAGGCCGCCTATCCCGGCTACCGCTTCAAGCGCACCAGCGAGGTCGACGTCCATCACGACCGCGTGCGCTTCACCTGGGAGCTTGCGCCAGAGGGCGGGCCGCTCTTCGTCGGCGGCACCGATTTCGGCGTGATCGCCGGCGAGCGGCTGGCCGCGATGACAGGCTTCTTCGACGTCGTGAACCAGCCGAAGGCGTGACGGCAGGCTTGGACCGGGGCGGCGTGCGGCCGCCCCGGCTCATGCGCCCCGCGGCCCGAACAGGATGATGCCTGCGCCGGCGAGCACCACCGCGGCGCCGATCAGGTCCCAGCGGTCGGGCCGCGCGCCCTCGACCAGCCAGAGCCAGACCAGCGAGGCGGCGACGTAGACGCCGCCATAGGCCGCATAGGCGCGCCCAGCGAACGGGCTGTCGGCGAGCGTGAGCAGATAGGCGAACAGCACGAGCGAGGCGATGCCGGGCGCGATCCACCAGATCGGCTTGTCGAGCCTGAGCCAGGCCCAGAACGCGAAGCACCCGGCGATCTCCGCCGCAGCCGCGCCGATGAAGACGGGGATGGAGAGCATGGCGGTGGTCCTCGGCCCGTTGCTGTTTGGCTAAGGTGGCAGTATTCGCCGCCCACACCCAAATCGTCATTGCCGGGCCTGACCCGGCAATCCATCGCGCAGCGAATCGGCTGCCGGCATGGATGCCCCGGTCAAGCCGGGGCATGACGAAAAAGGGTGGCGATGCGGGTTATGCCTGCCCGCGCTCGCCACCCTTCAGCTCTGGCCCTTCCTCCACTTGAGCGGGAGGAAGGGATCATCACGTGAACGGCGTCGGGTCGATGAACCGCTTCAGCACGTTCAAGGTCATGCGCGAGACGTTGTTCTTGTAGTTGTTGTGGCTGAGCGAGCCGGCCCAGGCGATCGAGCTGGTCGCGAACACGGCGCCGCCCGAGGCGAGCTCGAAGAACACGATGTCGGCGCGCACCAGCTCGTTCTCCTGGCCGCCGAGGCCCGGATAGTTGATCAAGAGCTCCTCGCAGACCACGAGGTAGATGTCGGTGTGGTTCTCCGAGGAGGCGAGCACCAAGGCATTCGGCGGCGTGCCGAGGAAGCGGTCCGCGCGGTCGAGCTCGAGGCCGGCCGCGCCGCCGCCGATCAGGCCGAAATCGCCGATCAGCTCGTTCGGCCCGATGCCCTTCATGATGAAGGCGGCGCGCGGGTTCCTGGCGTCCGGCTTCTGGCGATAGTAGGACGACAGGTCGAAGCCTTGCGCGGTGAAGCCGGTGCCGGCGGTGGTCTGCGGCGCGCGGCCGTTGCGCCGCCACAGCCCGCCATACTCGCCGGAGAAGCTGTGATAATACTCGCCGGTCCGGGCCTCCCAGGCACGGATGCCGCCCTCGTTGCGGCGCACCTCCATGGTGCCCGGGACCTCGCTGTGGAAGGCGATGCGCCAGTAGAAGCCGTTGGCGCCGAGATACATCACCCGGCCGCCGCGGTTCTTGAACGCCTCGATCGCATCCAGCATCTGCTTGGTCGAGTATTCCGGGTGCGTCGAGGTGATCAGCACCTGGTGGCCCTGCAGCGCCGAGAGGCCGTCATAGTGCAGGTCCTCGTCGGTGATCACGTCGTAGTCGATGCCGGTGTGGTCGAGCCAGTCGATGATGTGGGTGTCGGCGTTGAACTGCCAGAGGCCGGAGCCGACGCCGCCGAGCCAGGTGCCGTATTTCGGCCGCATGTTGAGAATCGGGCGCAGCCGCGAGGAATAGCAGATGCCGCTGCCGTCCGAATGCGAATCGTAGCAGGACGCGCCGTACTCGCGGTGCGAGTCGAGATAGAGGTTCTGTGGCGCGAGCAGCGAGAGCTTGCCGGTCAGGAGCTGCGCGAGCGGCGCGTCCGTCGACATGCACTCGTTGGCGTAGGCGAGGTAGCTCGCGGTCGGCATCAGGTAGACCGCCTTGGCGCTCGCCGTGCCGCGCGGCGGGCGCACCGCGAACGGCACATAGTCCTCGTGCTTGCCCGAGCGCAGCCGCATGGCGTAGAGCCCGCTCTTCAGCCCCTTCGGGATGGTGAGCGTGAAGTCGACCTCCCAGGCGGCGTCGTTGATGTCGTCGTCGTGGAAGTGGATGGCGCCGTACTGCTCGGGCGCATGTCGCCAGTTCAGCTCGCTGCCGTCCCAGTTGTAGCCGGTCATGGCGCGCGCCGGGAGCTGCACGATCTCGCCGTGCAGGTGGTTCGGTCCGAGGTCGGTGACCTTGGTGGTCGGGATGCCGATCGAGAAGTCCCAGACGCCGACCATGGCGGCGCGCAAGGGCGCCGGCACCGGCTGGAGCGGCCCGTGCGCGATCTCCTGCATCTCTTCGCGGCTGAGCACGCGGTTCGCGATGCGCGGGCTGTCGATCTTGCCGTTGAGGTGGCCCTTGCAGGCGGTGCGGCCCTTGTCCATCGAATCGAAATAGGCGCCGAAGATGAGCGGGCAGTCATGCTTGCCGATGCGCCGGAGCGACGATTTGCGGCTGATCACCGCGCGGTCGTTGGTGCGCGCATAGCTCTTCATCGGCTCCTGGTAGAGCTTCACCTGCCTGGTCTTGGCGTCGTAGGAGGCGGCGACGAAGTACCATTCGCGCGCGAGCAGCGGCTTGCCGGTGCTGATCACCTCGATCTTGCCGTTGTCGTCGCCGAGGCAGAGCGCGAGCGAGCCGTCCTTCTTGGTGATGATCAGCGCGGCGCCCGACTTCTTCGGCTTCTCGCGCCAATAGCTGATGATGCCCTGCGTGCCCTTCTGCGGCGTGGTCGGCCAGATATAGGCCTGCAGCGTGAAGCTCTCGAGGTTCTGCAGCACGGGCGACGAGGCGACCTTCACGAACGAGCCCGCGTGGATGACCTGCTTGCGGCCCTTGTAGGTCCTGCTCGCGGCGGTCTTGATGACCTTTTCCCTGAACCCCGGCCCGTCCGGGTTCTGATCGCCGTGGCGCAGGCGCACGAGGTCGGCGCGGTAGCGCGGGCCGGCCTCGCAGTTCACCAGGAAGCTGATGTCTTCGCCCGGCGCAACGCTGATCTTATCGGCATAAGCCGTGAGCTTCATCATGGCGCGTTCCCCCTCGCATGCCTATTTCAGTGTCTCGCCGGTGTACATCTTCCAGCGCAGCTTGAAGACGTGCCATTCGGCGTCGTCGAGCGAGGTGAACGTCTTGTCGAGCAGCTTGACCGGCTTCGAACGGTCGCCCGTGGTCTGCGCGAGCCGCCATTTCTTGTAGGGCTCCTCGACCACGAGGCAATATTTGTCGGCCATGGACTGGCCGCGCATGCGGTTGAGCACGCGTTGCAGCGCGGGCGAATGATGGCCCACGGGATTCTTCTTGAACTCTTCGATGACGTGCCGGTCGGCGTCGGCGATCTTGAAGCGGCCTTCCGGCTCCTTGAGCTGCGGCATCGCATCCCCCCGTATCTGAACTCGCTGGCAGCACGCACATTAGACAGCGCGCGTCAAGCGCATGCAACCGGCAAGCAACGCCGCCGTCACATGACGCGAGCGGGGGAACGGTGTGGGGTCGGCGCGTGTCTCGCGCCGCTATGCCGCCTGCGTGCCGCCGACGGTGAGGCCGTCGACGCGCAGCGTCGGCAGACCGACGCCGACCGGCACGCCCTGTCCGGCCTTGCCGCAGGTGCCGATGCCGGGGTCGAGCTGCATGTCGTTGCCGACCGCGCTCACCTTGGTCAGCACGTCGGGGCCGTTGCCGATCAGGCTGGCGCCCTTGAGCGGTGCGCCGAGCTTGCCGCCTTCGATGAGATACGCCTCGGAGGCCGAGAACACGAACTTGCCCGAGGTGATGTCGACCTGCCCGCCGCCGAAGTTGACGGCGTAGATGCCCTTCGACACGCCGCGGATGATCTCCTCAGGCGGCGTCTCGCCGGCCAGCATGAAGGTGTTGGTCATGCGCGGCAGCGGCTGGTGCGCGAAGCTCTGGCGCCGGCCGTTGCCGGTCGGCTCCATGCCCATCAGGCGCGCGTTCAGCCGGTCGTGCAGATAGCCGCGCAGGATGCCGTCCTCGATCAAGACGGTGCGGCCGCTCGGCGTGCCCTCGTCGTCGACGGTGAGCGAGCCGCGCCTGCCCACGATGGTGCCGTCGTCGACCACGGTGACGCCCTTGGTGGCGACGCGCTGGCCGAGCAGCCCCGCGAACGCCGAGGTCTTCTTGCGGTTGAAGTCGCCCTCGAGGCCATGGCCGATCGCCTCGTGCAAGAGGATGCCGGGCCAGCCCGGGCCGAGCACGACGGTCATCTCGCCGGCCGGCGCCGGCACCGATTCGAGGTTCACCATGGCCTGGCGCAGCGCCTCGTCCACCTGGGCGTGCCAGGCCTCCGGCTCCATCCAGCGGTGATAGCCCTCGCGGCCGCCGACGCCGAAGCTGCCGGTCTCCATGCGCCCGTCGCGCTCGACCGCGACCGTCACGTTGAGCCGGACGAGGGGGCGCACGTCGGCGACGCGCGCGCCGTCCGGCCGCTCGATCAGCACCACCTGCCATTCGCCGGAGAGCGAGGCCATGACCTGCTTGACCAGCGGGTTCCTGGCGCGGGCATAGGCGTCCATCGCCTCCAGCAGCGCGACCTTCTCGGCGAGCGGCACCGCCTCGAGCGGGTTGTCGGCCGGGTAGAGCACGCGGTTGGTCCGCGACGGGCCGAGCGCGAGCGTGCCGGACGCGCCGCCGCGCACCGCGCCGGCCGCCGCCGCGCCGCGCTTGAGCGCCGGCTCGCTCAGCTCCGAGGCATGGGCGTAGCCGGTCGCCTCGCCGACCACCACGCGCAGGCCGAGGCCGTGCGCCACGTCGAAGCTGGTCGACTTGATCCGCCCGTCGTCGAGCGCAAGCGATTCGCTCTGGCGGTACTCAAGGAAGAGCTCGCCGTCGTCCGCGCCCTTGAAGGCATCGCCCAGGATGGCGGTCGTGCGCCGCTCGTCGAGGCCGGCGCGCTCGAAGAAGAGGTCTTGGGCGATCGTCGTCGAATCCATGGCGCGGCTCCGGGGTTGGCGTCCGATTGGTCGTTGCGATGCCTGACTCATATGGGAGGGCTGGCGCAGCAAGCCAGCCCGGCTTGTGCGGCACGCCGCGCGCGAGCATCCCGCGTCGCGACAATTGGTCGCAAGATTTGCCGCGCTAGGCCGCCATGCTTAACCCAGAGCAGCTTGATTCGGCGATACTTTTCGACTATCCGAGAGGGCCTGTTCGGGGCGGTGCCGGGCCGAGGGGAGTCTCGCTTGGGTATCGGCTTCGCCTTATAATTCGGCCCGACACGGCGCGGGTCCGGTCGAGGGGCGGCCCCACGCATTCGAATGCCGCGTCCGATCGGGCGCCCGCCCGACATCGAGGGGAAGCAGAGGATCGAGATGCGGAAGCTCAAGAGCGGTCTGGCCGCGCTTGCGGCCATGGCGACGGTGGCGCTGCTCGCCATGGGTGCGCAAGCCGAGGAGGCGGGGCTCGGCGCGCCACATCCGTGGCAGGTCACCTTTCAAGGCGCCCACTCGCCCGTCATGGAGCGGCTGACGAGCTTCAACTACGTGCTGCTCATCATCATCATCGTCATCAGCGTCTTCGTCATGGCGCTGCTCGGCATCATCATCCTCCGCTACAACAGCCGGCGCAATCCGAAGCCGCAGACCTGGTCGCACAACACCCTGCTCGAGATGGTGTGGACCGCGATCCCGGTGATCATCCTGCTGGCCATCGCGATCCCCTCGATCCGCCTGCTCTACTACGAGGATCGCGCGCCAGACCCCGAGATGACCGTCAAGGCGATCGGCCATCAATGGTACTGGAGCTACGAATATCCCGACCATGGGGACATCGCCTTCGACGCCTTCTTGAAGGAGGAGGGCGATCTGGCGGAGGGCGAGCCCCGCCTGCTCGCGACCGACACCGCGGTCGTGCTGCCGGTCGGCACCGACATCCGCATCCTGACCACGGCGGACGACGTGATCCACGCCTTTGCGCTGCCTTCGCTCGGCATCAAGATCGACGCCGTGCCGGGGCGCATCAACGAGACCTGGGTCCGCATCAACGCGCCCGGCGTCTACTACGGCCAGTGCTCCGAGCTCTGCGGCACCAACCACGGCTTCATGCCGATCATGGTCAAGGCGGTGAGCAAGGAGGAGTTCGCCGCCTGGGTCGGGGAGCAGCAGGCCGCGGCACGCAACGACGACGCCGGCACGACCGAGGTGGCCGGCTTGAGCGGCACCGACGACGCGCGCTAAGCGACGCGAGAGGGAAGCGATCATGAGCTATTCTGGCGCCCAGGCTCACGCCGGCCATCACGACCATCCGCGCGGCATCACGCGCTGGCTCTACTCCACGAACCACAAGGACATCGGCACGATGTACCTCACCTTCGCGATCGTCGCGGGGGTGATCGGTACCTTGCTGTCGGTCCTGATGCGCCTGGAGCTCAGCGCGCCGGGCGACCAGATCCTCGGCGGCGACCATCACCTGTTCAACGTGCTGATCACCGGCCATGGCCTGATCATGGTGTTCTTCATGGTCATGCCCGCCTTCATCGGCGGCTTCGGCAATTGGTTCGTGCCCATGATGATCGGGGCGCCCGACATGGCGTTCCCGCGCATGAACAACATCAGCTTCTGGCTGCTGATCCCGTCCTTCGCGCTCCTGGTCGCCTCGATCTTCGTGCCCGGCGGGCCGGGCGATGGCGTCGGCGGCGGCTGGACCGTCTATGCGCCGCTCTCGACATACGGCCATCAGGGCCCGGCGATGGACATGGCGATCTTCAGCCTGCACCTGGCGGGCGCCTCGTCGATCCTCGGCGCGATCAACTTCATCACGACCATCCTCAACATGCGCGCGCCCGGCATGACGCTGCACAAGATGCCGTTGTTCGCCTGGGCCATCCTGATCACCGCGTTCCTGCTGCTGCTCTCGCTGCCGGTGCTGGCGGGCGCGATCACCATGCTGCTGACCGACCGCAATTTCGGCACCACCTTCTTCGACCCCGCGGGCGGCGGCGACCCGGTGCTCTACCAGCATCTCTTCTGGTTCTTCGGGCATCCCGAGGTCTACATCCTGATCCTGCCCGGCTTCGGCATCATCAGCCACATCGTGTCGACCTTCTCGAAGAAACCGATCTTCGGCTATCTGGGCATGGCCTACGCCATGGTCTCGATCGGCTTCATCGGCTTCATCGTGTGGGCGCACCACATGTTCACGGTCGGCATGTCGGTCGATACGCGCGCCTATTTCCTCGCCGCCACGATGGTCATCGCGGTGCCCACCGGCATCAAGATCTTCAGTTGGATCGCGACCATGTGGGGCGGCTCGATCGAGTTCAAGACGCCCATGCTGTGGGCGCTGGGCTTCATCTTCCTGTTCACCATCGGCGGCGTGACCGGCGTCGTGCTGGCCAATGCCGGCGTCGATATCGCGCTGCACGACACCTACTTCGTGGTGGCGCATTTCCACTACGTGCTCTCGCTCGGCGCGGTGTTCGCGATCTTCGCCGGCTTCTATTACTGGATCGGCAAGATGAGCGGCCGGCAGTACCCCGAGACGCTCGGCAAGATCCACTTCTGGATCACCTTCATCGGCGCGAACTTGACCTTCTTCCCGATGCACTTCTCGGGCGTCGCCGGCATGCCCCGGCGCATCCCCGACTATCCGGACGCCTTCGCCGGCTGGAACATGATCTCCTCGATCGGCTCCTATATCGGCGCGTTCGGTGCGCTCTTCTTCCTCTACATCCTCTTCCACATCTTCTTCCGCGGCCGCAAGTGCGAGGCCAATCCGTGGGGCGAGGGCGCGACCACGCTCGAGTGGACGGTGCCGTCGCCGGCGCCGTTCCACACCTTCGAGACGCAGCCGCGCATCAAATAGGGGGCCGCGTGTCGATCTCGAGTGAAGCTGACGGGGCCGGGCATGGCTGAGTGGTCGCCGCGCTACGGCGCGCCGGCCGCGCTGCCGGCCGCCGTCGAGGCAGAGGGCGAGCCGCGCGACTACTTCGCGCTGCTCAAGCCGCGCGTCATGTCGCTCGTCGTGTTCACCGCGCTGGTCGGCCTGCTGCTCGCGCCCGGCGCGGTTCACCCGCTGATCGCGGCAGTTGCCATGCTGTGCATCGCGGTCGGCGCGGGCGCGGCCGGCGCGATCAACATGTGGTACGACCGCGACATCGACGCCTTGATGAGCCGCACCCAGGGCCGGCCGATCCCGGCTGGGCGCGTCTCGCCCGAGGCCGCGCTCGGTTTCGGTGTCGCGCTCAGCGTCGGCTCGGTCATGGTGATGGCGCTTGCCGTCAACTGGGTCGCGGCCGGCCTGCTCGCCTTCACCATTTTCTTCTACGTCGTCATCTACACGATCGGGCTCAAGCGCCGCACGCCGCAGAACATCGTGATCGGCGGCGCCGCCGGCGCCTTCCCGCCCATGATCGGCTGGGCCGCGGTGACCGGCGAGGTCTCGCTCGCCTCGGTGGTGCTGTTCGCCATCATCTTCCTCTGGACGCCGCCGCACTTCTGGGCGCTCGCCCTCTATCGCCGCGGCGACTACGACAAGGCCGGCGTGCCGATGCTGCCCGTGGTGGCGGGCGATGCCGCGACGCGCCGGCAGATCCTCGTCTATGCGCTGGCGCTCGTGCCGGTGACGCTGGCGCCGCTCGCGATCGGGCTTTCCGGCCTCGTCTACGGTGTCGGTGCGGCCGTGCTCGGCGCCGCCTTCATCGCGCTTTCGGTCGCGGTGCTGCGCGACCGCACCATGAAGAGCGCGCAGCGGCTCTTCCCGTTCTCGATCCTCTATCTGTTCCTGGTCTTCGCGCTGCTGCTGGTCGACCGCTTCGCGCTCAACATCCCCGTGGGCTCGGGCTGAGGCCGATGATGAGCGATCTCCATCGCCAGCGTCGCGCCCGCAACTACGCCCTCGGCGGCGCGCTCCTGGGCCTGGCCGTGCTCTTCTTCCTGATCGCGCTCGTCAAGTTCGGGGGCGGCGGATGACCGTGCTCGGCTCGTTCAGCCCGAAGCTGCGCACCCTGCTGCTGCTCGGCGTGGTGCTGGCCGGCATGACCGGGCTGGTGGTCGGCGCCGTGCCGCTCTACCGGCTGTTCTGCCAGGTCACCGGCTATGACGGCACGACGCGCGTGGCCGACGCCGCGCCCGGCGCGGTCGCCGGCGCGCGCATCATGACGATCCAGTTCAATGCCGATGTCGGCAAGGGCATGGCGTGGCGCTTCAAGCCCGAGGCGCACAAGATGGACGTGAGGATCGGCGAGCAGACGCTCGCCTTCTATACCGCCAGCAACCCGACCGGGCGGACCATCACCGGCACGGCGACCTACAACGTGACGCCCGACAAGGCCGGCATCTACTTCAACAAGATCGAGTGCTTCTGCTTCACCGAGCAGACGCTCGGGCCAGGCGAGAGCGCGGAGTTTCCGGTCAGCTTCTTCGTCGATCCTGCGCTGCTTGACGATCCTGCGCTCGACAACGTCAAGACCATCACGCTCTCCTACACCTTCTTCGAGCAGGAGGGCGGGACGGCGGCCGACGAAAAGCCGGCGCGGACCGCGCAGCAAGCGGCGAACGCTGCGGCAACGCGCGTCAACTAGGCGGCAGGGATGAAAGCCGGAGAACCAGGGGAGCCGGGGGTGCCGTATCGGGGCATCCGGGTCGAGAACGGAGCGAGAGATGAGCACTGCTGATACGGCAAGCCACGGCCACGATCACGGTCACGGCGGGCACGCCGCGAACCATCCCTATCACATGGTCAAGCCGAGCCCCTGGCCGGTGGTCGGCTCGCTGGCGGGCGGCACGCTGCTCGGCGGCGTCGTCATCTACATGCACGGCGAGCACATCTGGCTGATGGCGATCGGCTTCGTGCTGGTGCTGGCCACCATGTATCTCTGGTGGCGCGACGTGATCCGCGAGGCGGCGGAAGGCGAGCACACCGCCGCGGTCACGCGCGGCCTGCGCTTCGGCATGATCCTGTTCATCTCGTCCGAGGTGATGTTCTTCGTCGCCTTCTTCTGGGCGTTCTTCAATTCGAGCCTGACGCACCAGGAATATCTCGGGAATGCCTGGCCGCCCGAGGGCTTCGAGGCCATCCCGGCTTGGCAGCTGCCCTTCCTCAACACGCTGATCCTCTTGACCTCGGGCGCCACCGTCACCTGGGCGCACCACGCCATCAAGCACGGCCAGCGCATGAACGGCATCTACGGCCTGGCGCTGACCATCATCCTCGGCCTCGTCTTCATCGGCATCCAGGGCTTCGAATACAGCCACGCGCCGTTCGGCTTCCGCGACGGTATCTTCCCCTCGACCTTCTTCATGGCGACCGGCTTCCACGGCTTCCACGTCACGGTCGGCGTGCTGTTCCTCTCCGTCTGCCTGTACCGGCAGATCCGTGGCCACTTCAAGCCGAACCAGCATCTCGGCTTTGAGGCCGCCGCCTGGTACTGGCACTTCGTCGACGTGGTCTGGCTCTTCCTGTTCATCTGGATCTACTGGTGGGGCGGTTGAGCGCGGTGCCCTCCGGCCAGCGCTCCTATCCTCCGGTCTCGCCCTGGCGCGCCGGCCTGCTCTGCCGCTGCCCGCGCTGCGGCAAGGGCAGGCTCTATGGTGGCTTTCTCAAGCTTGCCGAGCAGTGCGGCGCGTGCGGCCAATCCTTCAGGGGGGCGGACCCGGGCGACGGGCCGGCCTTCTTCGTGATGTTCATCGTCGGCGCCATCGTGGTCGCGGCCGCGGCGGTCATCGAGCTGATCTTCGAGCCGGCCTATTGGGTGCACTTGGTGCTCTGGGTGCCTTCCGTGTTCGCGCTCTCGGCGCTGCTGCTCAGGCCTGCCAAGGCGCTGCTCGTCGCCTTCCAGTACCAGAACCGCGCCCACGATTTCAGTGACCCCGCCGCCTGAACGGGAGCGCCCGGTTCCCTCCGCCCGGGCGCGGCGCTGGGCGACCATCGCGGCGAGCCTCGGCGTCCTCGTCATGCTGGCGCTCGGCAGCTGGCAGGTGCAGCGCCTGATCTGGAAGAACAACGAGCAGGCCTATCGCGACGCCCGCGTCTCGGCCGAGCCGATCGAGCTGCCGCTTCATGTCGAGGCGCCTGCCGACCTCCACTATCGCCGCGTCTGGGTCGAGGGCGTCTTCGACCACGACAAGGAGATGTTCCTCGCTGCGCGCAGCCATGAGCGTCAGGTCGGCTATCAGGTCATCACGCCGTTCGAGCGTACGGGCGGCGACACCATCCTGATCAATCGCGGCTGGGTGCCGCTCGACCGCAAGGCGCCCGAGAGCCGCGCCGCCGGCCAGGTGCGGGGCACGGTGCGGGTCGAGGGCCTGCTCGTGCCGGGCGGGCGGCCCTCCTGGTTCGCGCCTGACAACCATCCCGAGCAGCGGCTCTGGTACTGGGTCGATCTCGAGACGATGTCGGCGGCCGCGGGCATCCCGGCGCAGGCCTTCATCATCGATGCCGGCCCGGCCGAGAACCCCGGCGGCTATCCCATCGGCGGCCAGACCGTCGTCACGCTGCGCAACGAGCATCTGAGCTATGTCATCATCTGGTATGCGCTCGCCGTCGGCCTTGCCGTGATCTACCTGCTCTACATGCGGCGCGGCCGGCGCCGCGCGCCGCGCGCCACGCCGCCATGACAGCCGGCACCGCCTATCACGAGCTCGAGCGCCGCTTCCGCCGCATGGCGAACCTGGATGGCGCGGCCGCCGTGCTGCACTGGGACTGGGCGACCATGATGCCCGCGGGCGGCGCGGACACTCGCGCCGGCCAGCTCGCCGAGCTCAGTCTCATCCGCCACGAGCTGATCACCGACCGGCGCCTCGCCGACCTGCTGGCCGAGGCCGAGGCCGGCAGCGGCAATCTCGATAGCTGGCAGCGCGCCAACCTGCGCGAGATGCGCCATCATCAGCGCCACGCCAACGGCGTGCCGCCCGCGCTGGTCGAGGCGCTCTCAAAGGCCTCCGCCAGGTGCGAGATGGTCTGGCGCACGGCGCGGCCCAAGGGCGATTTCGCGGCCTTCGCCGAGGCCTTCAAGCCGGTGCTCGCGCTCGCCCGCGAGAAGGCTGAGGCCAAGGGCGCGGCGCTCGGCCTCGCGCCCTATGACGCGCTGATCGATGCCTTCGACCCCGGCTACACCATGGCCGCGATCGACCCGATCTTCGCCGAGCTCGAACGCTTCCTTCCCTCGATCCGCGACCGCGCGCTGGCGCGCCAGGACAAAAGCCCGCCGCCGCTTGCGCTCGAAGGCCGCTTCCCGATCGAGGCGCAGCGCAGCCTCGCGCTCAAGCTGATGGAGCGGCTCGGCTTCGAGTTCGATCATGGCCGGCTCGACGTCAGCCTGCACCCCTTCTGCGGCGGCGTGTCCGACGACGTGCGCATCACCACGCGCTATGACGAGGCGGGCTTCGCCGGCTCGCTGATGGGGGTGCTGCACGAGACCGGCCATGCGCTCTACGAGCGTGGCCTGCCGGAGGCTTGGCGCATGCAGCCGGTCGGCGACGCGCGCGGCATGAGCGTGCACGAGAGTCAGTCGCTGTTGATCGAGATGCAGGCCTGCCGCAGCCTCGAGTTCCTGCGCTTCGCCGCGCCCCTGATCCATGAGGCGTTCCAGGGCCATGCCCCGGTCGAGAGCGCCGCCTTCGAGCCCGAGAACCTCTACGCACACGCCATCAGGGTCAAGCCGGGCTTCATCCGGGTCGATGCCGACGAGGTGACCTACCCGTTCCACATCATGATCCGCTACCGGCTCGAAAAGCAGATGATCGCGGGCGAGCTCGAGGTGGACGACATCCCGGCGGCCTGGAACGAGGGCATGAAGCACCATCTCGGCATCGTGCCGCCGAGCCATGCCGTGGGCTGCCTGCAGGACATCCACTGGACCGGCGGCGACCTCGGCTACTTCCCGAGCTACACGCTCGGCGCCCTGACCGCGGCGCAGCTCTTTGATGCCGCGCGCCGCGCCGCGCCCGAGCTGATGGCCGCTATCGCCCGCGGCGACTTCAAGCCGCTGCTAGGCTGGCTGCGCACCCACGTCCACGGCCTCGGCTCGCTCTACGATTCCCGCGAACTGATCGAGCGCGCGACAGGCCGCAAGCTCGACCCCCAGATCTTCAAGGCGCACCTGGAGAGAAGGTATCTAGGGTGAAGGCCGGGGATGGGATCATCACGGGTTTCTCCGGCCGAACTCGTCTAGCAATATTTCGATCGTGTTTTGTTCTTGTTTTCGATATGCTCACGCACATCGGATTGGGTGGGCTTTTTCCTCCGGGAGCGGAGCAATATCGGCCGCGCAGGGTCGAGAGGCTTGGGGGATTGATCGGGCAATGGGGAGCTTCGCATGACCGGTGATGCGCTCAAGGCGGCCGAGGATCTACGGCGTTTCGCCGGGACGCGAAGGTTCGCGACGATCTTGGCGGATCCGCCTTGGCGCTTCGTCAACCGCACGGGCAAGATGGCCCCGGAGCATCGGCGCCTGTCTCGCTACGGCACGATGGATGCAGATGAGATTTGCATCCTGCCGGTGGCCGAAATCGCCGCACCGGCGGCGCACCTCTACCTATGGGTTCCCAATGCCCTGTTGCCTGAGGGCATCCAAGTGATGCAGGCATGGGGCTTCAGCTACAAATCGAACATCGTCTGGCACAAGATACGGAAAGACGGCGGCAGCGACGGCAGGGGCGTCGGATTTTACTTCCGCAACGTCACCGAGCTCGTTCTGTTCGGCGTGCGGGGGAAGAATGCAAGAACTCTGGCGCCTGGCCGGACGCAGGTTAACTACCTCGCGACCCGTAAAAGGGAGCACTCCCGGAAACCGGACGAGATATTCGACATCATCGAGGCATGCAGCCCGGGGCCGCGTATCGAGCTGTTCGCGCGTGGCGGCCGTCCGGGTTGGGCAGTCTGGGGCGATCAGGCGGCAGATGATTATGTGCCGACCTGGCGTACCTACAGCCATAATAGCGCGGCCGAACGTGGGCGTAACCCGGTGCAGCCCGCTTACGACGAGTAAGCGCTAACCATCCTCTTCGTCGTCCGGAATTGTGACCCCGTGACGTTTGGCTGCCTTCCGCGCTGCCTGTTCTGCGGCGTTTCGGGCTTTCAATGCGGCGAGCGCTTCGGGGCCGTCATCCTCGAAGAGAGCCGGTCTGATGGCAAAGGTCAGTACCGGGCAACCGCCGCCACCGCCGCCTTCCACCTTGGGCCAAAGCTTTTCGTGATGCGTGGTGGCCTTGCCGTAGGAAGCGCCTTTCCCGAGCTGCTTAAAAATCGCCTGCAATTCCCACGACCGCGTGATGATCACGCCCACCTTGATCGCCCTTAGCTCGAACAGCAGCCTGAAATTGTTCAAGTCACGGTCGAAAAAAGAATTCTTGTTGTTCCACTCCATCTCGACCGCGACGCCGTTCTTCAGGCAGTCCACGGCGTGAGTAGGGCTGTCATACGTCGTGTCGTCTACCTTGATGGAGGTGGCGAAGCCCTTCTCCTGCCAACCTCTGCTGTAGAAGGCTTCGTCGATGCGGCGGCTGATGAGGGAGCGATTGCCGCCGCCCACGAGGATCTCGGATTTCAGCAGGCGGAAGCCACGGAGCACGTCCTGAATATTCTGCCATTCGGCGGGGCAGGCTGTTGCCAGGACTCCGGTGGCGTTGCGCCACTCCTTGACGTGGTACCGTTCGCGAAGGTCGGCGGGGACGAGATGTAGTGTAGACATCGGCTGGCAGCATAGCCCGCCGCCACGAAATCTACAGCGGGCAATACGGGTGCTAGATCACGCAGTTTCGGGATTTCAACGGCATCCTGCATGCAGTCCTGGACCCTATCGCCCCCGCGCCCTCCCTTGCCGCCCCTCCCGGCTAGCCTATAGTCTGAGCCCGTCCCGGCCGCCCGGCCGGGCTGTAGAGGACAACCGCTTGCGCTACATCTCGACCCGCCAGGCCAGGCAAGCCGGCGGCCCCAATGCCATCGGCTTCGAAGACGTGCTGCTCGGCGGCCTCGCGCGCGATGGCGGGCTCTATGTGCCGGCCCGCTGGCTTTCGATCGACCGAAGCGGCTTCGAGGCGCTGGCATTGCTCGATTATCCGAGCCTGGCCGCCAGGCTGCTCGCGCCCTTCACGGGCGGCGGCCTCGACGAGCGCACGCTGCTCGCCATGGCGAAGGATGCGTACGCAGGCTTCGGCCATCCGGCGACCGCGCCGCTCGTCCAGCTCGGCCCCAACCGCTGGCTCTTGGAGCTGTTCCACGGGCCGACGCTCGCCTTCAAGGATTTCGCGCTCCAGCTTCTCGGGCGCCTGTTCGACCACGTATTGGCGAAGCGCGGCGAGCGGCTGACCATCGTCGGCGCCACCTCGGGCGACACCGGCTCGGCCGCCATCGCCGCCTGCCGCGGCCGCGCCAACCTCGCGGTCTTCATCCTGCACCCGCATGGCCGCGTCTCCCCGGTGCAGCGCCGGCAGATGACGACCGTGCTCGACGCCAACGTCCACAACATCGCGATCGACGGCAGCTTCGACGATTGCCAGGCGCTGGTGAAGGCGATGTTCAACGACCTCGCCTTCCGCGATGCGCTCTCGCTCGGTGCGATCAACTCGATCAACTGGGCGCGCGTCGCGGCACAGATCGTCTACTACGTCTACGCCGCGCTCCGGCTCGGCGCGCCGGCACGCCCCGTCTCCTTCGTGGTGCCGACCGGCAATTTCGGCAATGTCTATGCCGGCTATGCGGCGCGCCAGATCGGCCTGCCGATCAGGCGGCTGCACGTCGCGACCAACGTCAACGACATCCTGGCGCGCTTCTTCGCGAGCGGCGCCTATGCCAAGGCGGGCGTGCAGCCCTCGCTCAGCCCATCCATGGACATCGAGGTGGCGAGCAATTTCGAGCGCCTGCTGTTCGAGCTGCATGGCGGCGACGGCGCGCAGGTTTCGCGGCTGATGGAGGCGCTCGGCGCCGAGGGCCGCTTCGCGGTCGGCGCGGCCGAGCTCGACGCCGCGCGCCTGGTGTTCCGCGGCCATCGGGCCGACGACGAGGCCGCGCTCGCCGCCATCGCCCGCACCTATCGTGACACCGGCGTGCTGATCGACCCGCACACCGCTGCCGGCATCGCCGCCGCCGACGAGACCGAAGAGGAGACGCCCTTGATCTGCCTTGCGACCGCGCACCCCGCAAAGTTCCCGGACGCGGTGCGCCGCGGCACCGGCATCGAGCCGAAGCTGCCCGAACGGCTCGCCGGCCTGATGGAGCGCCCCGAACGCTGCGAGTGCCTGCCCAACGACCTCGCCCGCGTGAAGGACTATGTGCGCCGCCATGCCGGCATGGCCGAGGCCGCGCACGCCGCCGGAGGCGCCGCATGACGGCGCAAGTCAGCACGCTGCCGAACGGGCTTCGCATCGTCACCGAGGCCATGCCGAGCGTCGAGACCGCCTCGATCGGCGTCTGGGTCGATGTCGGCGCGCGCGACGAGGCGCCCGAGATCAACGGCGTCTCGCACATGCTGGAGCATATGGCCTTCAAGGGCACCGAGCGGCGCAGCGCGCAGGCGATCGCGGAAGAGATCGAGGCGGTCGGCGGCCATCTCAACGCCTACACCTCGCGCGAGCAGACCGCCTACTACGTCAAGGTGATGAAGGAGGACGTGCCGCTCGCCGTCGACATGCTGGCCGACATCCTGCAGCACTCGATCTTCGATCCCGAAGAGCTGGAGCGCGAGCAGCAGGTGATCCTGCAGGAGATCGCGCAGGCGCACGACACGCCGGACGACATCATCTTCGATTATTTCCAGGAGACCGCCTATCCCGACCAGCCGATGGGCCGCTCGATCCTCGGCCCGCCCGAGGTGGTCGAGGGCTTCGGGCGCGACGCGCTCGCCGGCTACATGACCGCGCATTACGCCGCGCCGCGCATGGTGGTGGTCGGCGCCGGCCGGATCGAGCATGACGGGCTGGTCGCGCTGGTCGAGCGCGCCTTCGATTCGCTGCCCGAGCCGCGGCCGCTCGCGCGCTCGCCGGCCCGCTATGGCGGCGGCGATGCGCGCAAGGTGCGCGAGCTCGAGCAGCTCCACCTGATCATCGGCTTCGACGGCGTGCCCTTCGACGATGACGACTTCCCCGCCATGCAGCTGTTCTCGACCTTGCTCGGCGGCGGCATGTCGTCCCGCCTGTTCCAGGAGATCCGCGAGAAGCGCGGCCTCGCCTATTCGGTGTTCAGCTTCGCCTCGTCCTATACCGACGGCGGCACCTTCGGCGTCTATGCCGGCACCGCGCCGGAGGACGCCGCCGAGCTGATGCCGGTGATGGCCGACGAGATGATGAAGACCTGCGAAGCCATCACCGAGCCCGAGCTCGCCCGCGCCCGCGCGCAGCTCAAATCCGGCCTGATGATGTCGCTGGAGAGCACCTCGGCGCGCATCGAGCGCCTGGGCCGCCACATGCTGATCTTCGGCCGCCCGCTTAGCATCGCGGAAATGGTCGAGCGCATCGAGGCGGTGACGCCCGAGCGCATCGTGGCGCTGGCCAAGCGCACCTTCACGGGCGCGAAGCCCTCGATCACCGCGCTCGGCCCGCTCGGCGGCCTCGAAGCCTATGACGCGACCGCCGGGCGCTTCGGCTGAGGCGACGATGGTACGTGCGCCTCATGTCCTCTTTCTCGTCATGCCCGGACTTGATCCGGGCATCCAGGCTTCATCCGGATGTCTGGATTGCCGGGCCTTCGCCCGCCGAAGGGCTTCGGCCCGCAGGCGGGTCGAGCCCGGCAATGACGATGGTGGGAGCGTCGAAGCGCCTTGCTGTAAGATGGGCTAGGCGCAGCTCGTGGCGCGCAAGCTGGACGTTCGCGGCATGCGCTGTCCGCTGCCGGTGTTGAAGACGCAGAAGGCGCTGCGCGACATGGCGGCCGGCGACGAGATCGAGGTGCTGGCGACCGACCCGGCGTCGCGCATCGACTTCCGCCATTTCTGCGGCACGGCGGGGCACCGGCTGATCGCCGAGGAGGAGGCGGGCGACGTGCTGATCTACCGCATCGCCAAGGGGGGCTAGCGCCGTGGCGCTTCGGCTCACCGGCTCGAACCGGCCGGAGCATGCGCTCGCCTCGCGCCGCGTCTATCTGCGCGAGCCGCGGCCGGGCGACTGGCAGGCCTGGGCCGAGCTGCGCGAGGCCTCGCGCGATTTCCTGACGCCCTGGGAGCCGGCCTGGGCGCCCGATGTGCTCAGCCGCATCAACTATCGCCGCCGGCTGCGCCGCCAGGCCAAGGACGAGGTCGACGACCTCGGCTACGGCTTCTTTATCTTCCGCCGCGGCGACGATGCGCTGCTCGGCGGCATCACGCTCGGCAACGTGCAGCGCGGCGCGGCGCAGACCGCCACGGTCGGCTACTGGATGGGGCAGCGCCATGCCGGCCAGGGCTACATGACCGAGGCGCTCAGGCTCGCGCTCGACCATGGTTTCGGCACGCTCGGCCTGCACCGGCTCGAGGCCGCGTGCATGCCTGACAATGCGCGGAGCCGCCGGCTGCTGGAGCGCTGCGGCTTTCGCCAGGAAGGCTATGCCCGCCACTATCTCCGCATCAACGGAGTCTGGCAGGACCATCTGCTGTTCGGGCTGTTGGCGACCGACTATCCGGTGGCCGCCGCGGCGATCGAGCGCTGGCTGCGCTCAGGCGCGTCCCGCGCTTGACGCCAGCTTGCCGATGTCGATGCCGATCCGGGCGATCGCGCTCTGCCAGATATTGCCGGTATCCTCGACGAACACGAGGTCGGCCTCGGCCGGCACGGTGAGCCAGCCATTGGCCTGGATCTCCTGGTCGAGCTGGCCCGGCGCCCAGCCGGCATAGCCGAGCGCGAGCAGGCTGCGCCTGGGCCCCGCGCCGTTCGCGATCGCCTTCAGCACGTCGATCGTCGCGGTCAGCGCGAAATCGTCGTCGACCACCATGGTCGAATCGTGGACGTAATCGGTCGAATGCAGCACGAAGCCGCGCGCCGCCTCGACCGGGCCGCCGAAATGCACGCGGATCGCGTTCGTCTCGTTCTGCGTCTCGATGCCGAGCTGGCGCAACAGGTCGGGAAAGCTGAGCGAGTCGATCAGCTTGTTGACGATCAGCCCCATCGCGCCGTCCGCCGTGTGCGCGCACAGATAGACGACCGAGCGTGCAAAGCGCGGATCGGGCATCTGCGGCATCGCCACCAGGAGGTGGCCACCGAGGTATCCGGAAGCTTTGGGCATGTTCGCCATGATAGCCCCTCGAACCAGACAATCCATGCTGGCTCTATGAGTATATGGTGACAAGGGATCGGTTAACAAAGAATGGCCAACCCGGCTGGTCGGATTTGCATTCGTCAGGCTGAACTTCCATATTCCCTGACGTAAAACGGCGGGGCCGGCTGAGTTCCGTCGCAGGGGCAATCGGCCCGCTTGCGGGCCCAGCAGGGAGAGAGATCACATGACGATCAAGGTCGGCGACCGCGTTCCATCGGTGACGTTCAAGATGAAGACCGCTGACGGCCTGAAGGACGTGAAATCCGACGAATACTTCAAGGGCCGCAAGGTGGCGCTGTTTGCCGTTCCCGGTGCGTTCACGCCGACCTGCTCGGCCAAGCATGTGCCGAATTTCCTGCAGCGGGCGGACGAGCTCAAGAAGAAGGGCGTTGCCGAGATCGCCTGCGTCTCGGTCAACGACGCCTTCGTGATGGAAGCCTGGGGCCAGGCGCAGAACGTCGGCAGCAAGATCACGATGCTGGCCGACGGCAATGGCGAGTTCGCCAAGGCGACCGGCCTCACTCTGGATGCCAGCGGTGCCGGCCTCGGCCTGCGCTCCACCCGCTTCTCCGCGCTGATCGATGACGGCGTGGTCAAGGTGCTCAACGTCGAGAGCGCCCCCGGCGAGCTCAAGGAAAGCAGCGCCGACAAGCTGCTCACCCAGATCTGACGCTACGCGACAGCCCTTTTTTCCCAATCGTCATTGCCGGGCTTGACCCGGCAATCCAGGAATCCTTGGAAACAGCGATGCAGCCGCTTCTGGATGCCCCAGTCAAGCCGGGGCATGACGATTGGGGTGAGACGATCGGGGTGCACACGAGCACATGCCGCCGTTCTTCGTCATGCTCCGCGAAAGCGGAGTATCCAGGGGCGGCGGCATGGCGATGATGATTGAGTTGGCAAGGCGGCCTACGCCTCCGCCTCGCCGCCGCCGCGCAGTTCCTTGATGCCCTGCCGCGCCAGCGCATCCGCGCGCTCGTTCTGCTCGTGGCCGGCATGCGCCTTGACCCAGTGCCATGAGATGCGGTGTTCCTCGATCAGCGCTTCGAGCCGCTGCCAGAGATCGAGGTTCTTGACCGGCTTCTTGTCGGCGGTGCGCCAGCCATTGCGTTTCCAGTTCGGCAGCCAGAGCGTGATGCCGTCCTTGAGGTAGCGGCTGTCGGTGTGGAGCTCGATGACGGCGCGCCGCTTGAACGCTTCGAGCGCCTTGATCGCCGCGGTCAGCTCCATGCGGTTGTTGGTGGTGCCGGCCTCGCCGCCGTGGATCTCCTTGCGGTGGCCGTTCCATTCGAGCACCGCGCCCCAGCCGCCCGGGCCCGGATTGCCGCTGCACGCGCCGTCGGTATAGACGCGGGCCACCCCTTGCCTCGCCGCCGGGCTCATGCGCTCAGCTGATGCCATAGGCCGAAACGTCGGCGACGCCGCGGTGGAAGCGCATCTTGCGGACGTATTCGAGCGGGTCCTTCGGGCGCACCAGCGCGCCGTCCACCTGGTTGAGCCAGTCATAGAGCCGGGTGAGCAGGAAGCGCAGCGCCGAGCCCTGCGCCAGCACCGGCAGCGCCGCGAGCTCGGCCCGGTTCAGCGGCCGCTCGCGCCGGTAGGCCGAGATCATCAGCCGCGCCTTGGTGACGTTGAAGCTCATGTCCGGCTCGAAGCACCAGGCGTTCAGGCAGACCGCGAGGTCATAGGCCAGGAAGTCGTTGCACGCGAAATAGAAGTCGATCAGGCCCGAGAGCTGCTCGCTCTGGAAGAACACGTTGTCGGGAAACAGGTCGGCATGGATCACGCCGTCTGGCAGGCCGGCCGGCCAGGCCGCTTCGAGCGCCGCGAGCTCGGCGCCGAGCTCGTCCGCGAGGCCGGGCTGCACCTCGTCGGCACGCGCGCGGGTCGCCTCGTAGAGCGTGCGCCAGCCGGCCGGCCCGAGCGCGTTCTCGCGCCGCAGCGCATAGTCCGCGCCGGCCTTGTGCATGGCGGCGAGCGCGGCGCCGACGCCCTGGCAATGTTGCGGCAGGATGCGGCGCTGCCAGACGCCGGCGAGGAAGCTGGTCAGCGCGGCGGGCCGGCCGCACAGCTCGCGCAGCACCACGCCGTCGCGGCCGTGGATCGGCGTCGGGCAGGCGACACCGCGCCGCGCCAGGTGCTCCATCAGGCCGAGGAAGAACGGCAGGTCCTCCGCCTTCACCCGCTTCTCGTAGAGCGTCAGGATGTAGGTGCCGCTCGCCGTGATGACGAGGAAGTTGGTGTTCTCGACGCCCTCGGCGATGCCCTTGAACGAGACCAGCTCGCCCAGATCGTAGGCTTCGAGGAACGCTTCGAGATCGTCGTCGGAGACGTCGGTATAGACCGCCATGGATCGGGAGCGCGCTGGCGAGAGGATGGGCCCGGGCATCCTAGCCAAGCCGCTTGGCCTTGGCGAGGCGTCGAATCGCGGCATGACACGGCCGGTTCAACTCGTCCCCGATATGCTCTACAGTCCGCCCCGCCTCATTCCACGTCTCGATGAGCTTGGCTCAGCGAGGCGTGGACGGCGCGATCGCGCCGCGCCGCCTATGCGGCGAAAGCCAAGCGCGTGGAACGCACGCCCGGCGACTGAGGGCGCCACGATGATCGGCTTCGATCAGCGTGGCATGATTAAAGTGTCGTGCGGCACGAGCGGAGGTGCGCACTGTGGTCAACGCCGAGATCGCCCAGAAGGGGCCCTACGAAGTCAGCGTCAAGCAAGGCAGGAACTATTGGTGGTGCGCATGTGGCAGGAGCCAGCATCAGCCCTATTGCGACGGCTCTCACGAGGGGACCGGCCTGGAGCCGGTGCAGTTCACCGCTGCCCAGACCGGGACGGTCTGGCTGTGCGGCTGCAAGCGCACCGCGAGCCAGCCCTATTGCGACGGCACCCACGGCACGCTTTGAGGGCGCTCATGCCGCCGTCGCGCCTGCCGCGGCTCGGGCGCGCCGCGCCGTTCGCCGTCATGGCCGCGCTGCTCGGCGCGGGCCTCGCGGGTTGCAGCGCGTTCGACGACACGCCCCCGCCGGCCTGCCCGCGCGCGGCGATCATCGACGAGGCGAAGCATGCCACCTTCTATGCCGAGGGGGCGGGGCGCGACCTCACCGACGTCGCCTTCGAGGTCGGCCTGACCAGCCTGACCGGCACCTGCGAGTACGATATTGACGAAGACAATGTCAGCCTGGAATCGGTGCTGACGGTGACGCTCGAGGCGCGCCGCGGCCCGGCCGGCGTCGCCGACGAGGTCGAGGCGCGCTATTTCGTGGCGATCGTCGACCCGGAGCAGCGCATCCTGGCCAAGCAGGTGTTCCCGACCCGGCTCGTCTTCGCCGAGAGCGGCATCCGCGCGCAGAAGGTCGAGGAGGTCACGCAGGAATTCAACGTCGCGCGGGGCTATTTCGGCGCGGACTACGAGATTCTGCTCGGCCTCCAGCTCGACCGCGAGCAGTTCGACCAGAACCTCAAGCGCGAGCGCCGTTGACCGCCCGGCTTGGGCGGCTAGTATGGGCCTACCGGCCTTTGCATGTGAACCCTGCGGGAGAGATTGCGCGGCTCGGGTGCCGCGCGACGCCGAAGGAGCAACCGCCCCGGAAACTCTCAGGCAAAGCGGACCGCAGGGGAATGTGACTCTGGAAAGCAGGTGCGTGCCGTAAGGCGCGCGCCTCACCGAAGAGGAAAGCCGGGTCGGGACGCGTTCGCGCGCCCTGGTCCGGTCAATCTTTCAGGTCTTCCGACAGAGGGGGCGCCGGGCGAGCCGCGAAGCGTCGCGGGGAGCCTGCCCTGTCCTGTCGGGAGAGTCGCATGAGCGAAGCCACGCCGTCCGGTCCGCCGCCCCAGCGCACCCCGCTCTACGAGCGGCACGTCGCGGCCGGCGCCAAGATGGTGGAATTCGCCGGCTACGCCATGCCGGTGCAATACCCGGACGGCATCCTCGCCGAGCACAACCACACGCGGCAATACGCCTCGCTGTTCGACGTCTCGCACATGGGCCAGGTCAGCCTGTGGGGCGAGGGGGCTGCGCGCATGCTCGAGCATCTGGTGCCGGCGGACCTGCTCGAAATGCCGCCCTGGGCGATGCGCTACAGCCAGCTCACCAACGAGGCCGGCGGCATCATCGACGATCTCATGGTGTTGAATGCAGGCGAGCGCCTGCTGCTCGTGGTCAACGCGTCGCGCAAGGCGGTCGACGTCGCGCATCTCGAGGCGCGGCTCAACCACGCGGTCGATGTCGCCTACCTGCCGGGCCGCGCGCTGATCGCGCTGCAGGGCCCCTATGCCGCGACCGCGCTGGCGCGCCACGCGCCTGCCGCCGCCAAGCTCGGCTTCATGGCCGGCATGCCCGCCAGGTTCGGCAAGATCGAGGTGATCGTCACGCGGTCGGGCTATACCGGCGAGGACGGCTTCGAGATCTCGATGCCGGCGGATGCCGCCGACGAGGTCTGGCAGGCGCTCGCCGCGGACCCCGAGGTCAGGCCGGCCGGGCTCGGCGCGCGCGATTCGCTCAGGCTCGAAGCCGGGCTCTGCCTCTACGGCCATGACATCGACGAGGAGACCTCGCCGGTCGAGGCCGCGCTCGCCTGGTCGATCGGCAGGCGCCGGCGCCGCGACGGCGGCTTCGCCGGCGAGGCGCGCATCCTCGGCGAGCTTGCCCGCGGCCCGGCGCGCCGCCGCGTCGGCCTCAAGCCCGAGGGCAAGGCGCCGGCGCGCGAAGGCAGCGAGATCCAGGACGCCGCGGGCAGGACGATCGGGCGCGTGACCAGCGGCGGCTTCGGCCCGAGCGTCGGCGCGCCGGTCGCGATGGGCTATGTCGAGGCGCAGCACGCCGCTGCCGATACGCCGGTCTCGCTCGTCGTGCGCGGCAAGCCATTGCCGGCGCGCATCGCGAAGCTGCCCTTCGTACCGCACCGCTACCACAAGAGCTGAACAGGGAGGAGCTGGGCATATGGCCGGCCTGAAATACACCGCGAGCCATGAATGGGCGCGCATCGAAAACGGCGTCGCCACCATCGGCATTTCGAACTACGCGCAGGAGCAGCTCGGCGACGTCGTCTATGTCGAGCTGCCGGATACCGGCCGCACGGTCGAAGCCAAGGGCGAGATCGCCGTGGTCGAATCGGTCAAGGCGGCGAGCGAGGTCTATGCGCCGCTCTCGGGCGAGGTGGTCGAGGTCAACGGCGCGCTGCCGGACGATCCCGCGCTGATCAACCGCTCGCCCACCGGCGATGCCTGGTTCCTCAAGCTCAAGCTGTCCAACCCGGCCGAGGCCGACGCGCTGATGGATGAAGCCGCCTACGCCGCCTATGTGGAAACGCTGAAATAGTGCCGAGCCTGCGTCGCCTCATCCTTTGACGGGCTCAGGATGAGGCTGTTTCATTCTCCCTCATGCTGAGCTTGTCGAAGCATGAGCCTGTCGAAGCATGAGGGCCGCGAAAGGGAGCAAGCCGTCGATGAGCGATCGCACCACCAGCCTCGAAGCCTTGGAGGATCGCGGCGCCTTCATCCGCCGCCATATCGGCCCGGCCGAGGCCGACATCGAGGAGATGCTCGGCGTGCTCGGCGCGCCGAGCCTCGACGCGCTGATCAACCAGGCGGTGCCCGCGACGATCCGCGCCGCCTTGCCGGCCGGGCTCGGCGCGCCGCGTGGCGAGGTCGAGGTGCTGGAGGAGCTGCGCGGGCTCGCCGCCAGGAACCGCGTCGCCCGCTCGCTCATCGGGCTCGGCTATTACGACACCATCACGCCCGGCGTGATCCTGCGCAACGTGCTCGAGAACCCGGGCTGGTACACCGCCTACACGCCCTATCAGCCCGAGATCAGCCAGGGCCGGCTGGAGGCGCTGCTCAACTTCCAGACCATGGTGATGGACCTCACCGGCATGGAGATCGCCAACGCCTCGCTGCTCGACGAGGCGACCGCGGCGGCCGAGGCCATGGCCATGAGCCACGCCATCGCCAAGAACGGCGACGTCTTCTTCGTCTCCGAGCTCTGCCTGCCGCAGACCATCGCGGTGGTCGAGACGCGCGCGCGCCCGCTCGGCATCAAGGTGGCGGTCGGCGACCACCGGAAGGCGCTCGATGGCGGCGTGAAGCCGTTCGGTGCGCTCCTGCAATACCCGGCCGCCGACGGCTCGCTCCACGACTATGTGGAGACCATCAAGGCGGTGCAGGCGCAAGGCGGGCTGGTCACGCTGGCCTGCGACCTGCTCGCGCTGGTCGCGTTGAAGCCGCCCGGCGAGATGGGCGCGGACATCGCGATCGGCAGCGCGCAGCGCTTCGGCGTGCCGATGGGCTTCGGCGGCCCGCATGCCGCGTTCTTCGCCACCAGGGACGCGCACAAGCGCCACATGCCGGGCCGTCTCGTCGGCGTCTCGGTCGATGCGCGCGGGCGTCCGGCGCTCCGCCTCGCGTTGCAGACCCGCGAGCAGCACATCCGCCGCGAGAAGGCGACGAGCAACATCTGCACCGCCCAGGTGCTGCTCGCCAACATGGCCGGGCTCTATGCCGTCTATCACGGGCCGGAGGGCCTGCGCCGCACCGCGTCGCGCGTGCAGCGCTATACGGCGATCTGCGCCGAAGGCCTGAGGCGGCTGGGCTTAAGCGTGGTCAATGACGGCTTCTTCGACACCCTGACCGTCGAGGCAAAGGGCGAGGCCGAGGCGATCGCCGAGCGCGCCGAGGCCGCCGGCTACAATTTCCATCGCATCGATGCCGACCGCTTCGGCCTCTCCTTCGACGAGACCACGACGCGCGAGGACGTGGTCGCGGTCTGGCACGCGGTCAGGGCCGATCTGCCGGCCGGGCTCGACGTCGCGGCCCTCGATGCGGAGGCGAAGGGCGGCATCCCGGCGTCGCTCGCGCGCAAGTCGGGGTTTCTGACCCACCCGACCTTCAACCGCTACCACGCCGAGACCGAGATGCTGCGCTATCTGCGCCGCCTGCAGGACAAGGACATCGCGCTCGACCGCGCCATGATCCCGCTCGGCTCGTGCACCATGAAGCTCAACGCCACCACCGAGATGGCGCCGATCACCTGGCCCGGCTTCGCGAACATCCACCCCTTCGCGCCGGCCTCGCAGACCGAGGGCTACCGCGCGCTGATCGGCCGGCTCGCGGAGATGCTCGCCGCCATCACCGGCTTCGATGCGGTCTCGCTCCAGCCGAACGCCGGCTCGCAGGGCGAGTATGCCGGCCTGCTCGCGATCCGCGGCTATCACGCGGCGAAGGGGCAGGGGCAGCGCAAGGTCTGCCTGATTCCGAGCTCGGCGCATGGCACCAACCCGGCGAGCGCGGCGATGGCCGGGCTCAAGGTGGTGGTGGTCGGCTGCGACAAGAACGGCAATGTCGATGTCGACGACCTGCGCGCCAAGGCCAAGAGCCATGAGGCCGAGCTCGCCTGCCTGATGATCACCTATCCCTCGACGCACGGCGTGTTCGAGAGCCGCATCGTCGAGATTTGCGAGGTCGTCCACGCCCATGGCGGCCAGGTCTACATGGACGGCGCCAACATGAACGCGCTGGTCGGCTTCGCGCAGCCGGGCCGCTTCGGCGCCGACGTGATGCACCTCAACCTGCACAAGACCTTCTGCATCCCGCATGGCGGCGGCGGCCCGGGCGTCGGGCCGATCGCGGCGCGCAAGCATCTGGCGCCGCATTTGCCGAACCATCCGCTGCGGGAGGACGCCGGGCCGGCTGCCGGCATCGGCCCGGTCGCGGCGGCGCCGTTCGGCAGCGCGCTGATCCTGCCGATCTCCTACGCCTATATCGCGATGATGGGCGCCGAAGGTCTTACGCGCGCGAGCGCCGTCGCCATCCTGAGCGCGAACTATCTCGCGAAGAAGCTCGGGCCTCACTTCCCGGTCGTCTATGCCGGGCAGAACGGCCGCGTCGCGCACGAGTGCATCGTCGATTGCCGCGGCTTCAAGGAGTCGGCCGGCATCCAGGTCGAGGACATCGCGAAGCGGCTGATGGACTACGGCTTCCACGCGCCGACCATGTCCTTCCCGGTCGCCGGCACGCTGATGATCGAGCCGACCGAGAGCGAATCCAAGGCCGAGCTCGACCGCTTCATCGAGGCCATGGCCTCGATCCGCGGCGAGATCAGGCGCATCGAGGAGGGCGCGCTCGACGCCAAGGACAACCCCTTGAAGCACGCGCCGCATACGGTGGCGGACGTCGCGGCGGCGGAGTGGCCCTACAGGCACAGCCGCGACGAGGCGGCCTTCCCGGTGCCGTCGCTCAAGGACGGCTCCAAATACTGGCCCCCGGTCAATCGCATCGATCAGGTCTACGGCGACCGCAATCTGGTCTGCGCCTGCCCGCCGCTCGACGCCTACAGGAACGCGGCTGAATAGCGCCTTCGCCAAGCCTCTCCGGCGCCGGCCCAGCGTGTGCCGCAACGGCAGGAGGGGCTGGCCTCATTGGCCTGACGGTCTGCCGGAGGACGCGCGGCCTTTGTTCGAAGCCGGCGCGCTCGGCGGCTGGCCGGCGCGCCAGGCTGAGGAATGCTTGCAGCGGCAGCAGATCCGGTCGCCCGCCCACTCGCTATCGAACTCGTCCTGGCATCTCAGGCAGCGACGCCGCTTCTGCTCGTGTCGCTGCGTCGGCTCAGCGAACAGCTCTTCGGTGTCCATCTTGATACCCACCAATATTAGATGGTGATTCGACCGTGCGTTTTCACGTCACGGCTCGATCGGCCTCGGGAGCTTCCAGGTCGCGAAACCGGATCATCCGCTGGCGCGCCTCGCACCACAGTGCCAGTCTCGCGCTTCTCAGGCTCTGCGCGAAGCTCAGTTGCTGCGCGCCGCCTCTGAGCTCCGGGGTCGCGTCGAGGCACTCCTGCAGGCGGTAGTTCGGGATGCGGCTGCACAGGTGATGCACATGGTGCAGGCCGATGCTCCCGGTCAGCCATTGCAGCGGCTGTGGCAGGCGCAAGTAAGAGCTGCCGGCGAGCGCCGCCTGCTCGAAGCGCCATTCGCCGGAGCGGCGCCAATAGGCATGCTCGAACTGGTGCTGCACGAAGAACAGCCAGACCCCGAACGAAGCGGCGATCAGCGTGATCGGTAGCTGGATCAACAGGAAGTCGGTGGTGCCGACGAGCATCGCCATTGCGGCAACCAGGGCGGCCAGGGCGAGATCGTGCGCGAGCACACTCGACAGCGCGCCGCGCTGGCTGAGCGGCACGCCGATCGGCATGCGCCGCACCACCACGAAGAGGAAGATCGGCACCAGGCCGAACAGCACCAAGGGATGTCGGAACAGCCGGTAGACGAAGCGTCGCGTCGGCGATAGCGCGCGATATTCCGCCACCGTCAGCGTAGTGATGTCGCCGACGCCGCGGCGGCCGAGATCGCCCGACGTCGCATGATGCATCGCGTGCGCGCTGCGCCAATGGCCGTAAGGGGTCAGGGTCAGCACACTGAGCGCGCGGCCGACCATGTCGTTCGCCGCGCGGTGCCTGAAATAGGCGTGGTGGCCGCAATCGTGCTGAATCACGAAGAGGCGGATGAGGAAGCCGGCCGCTGCCGGCGAGAGCAGCAAGGTGAGCCAGTAGCCGACGTCGAGGGACAGCCACAAGGCGCACCATAGCGCCGCGAAGACGACGACGGTCACCAGCAGTTGCTGGATGCTGTGCTTGGGGTCGGGCGTCGCATAGGCTCTGAGCCTCGATGCGAGCCCCGATGGACGTCCGTTCTCCGGGTCGGGCCCGGGCTGCCGCTCGGCCGTCGCGTTGGCCGGCGAAGCCGCCGAGAGATAGAGCTGAAGGGCTCGCACTGGTCGAGCCCTTGCAGCCTCTAACGCGCCCGGCTCGTCAGTCGACGAGCTTCAGGTTCTCGGCCGACGCCTTGCCGTTCTTGCCGCTCTGCAGGTCGTAGGAGACCCGCGCGCCCTCGCGGAGCGTGTTCAGGCCCGCGCGCTCGACTGCGGAGATGTGAACGAAAGCGTCCTTCGAGCCGTCATCCGGGGCGATGAAGCCGAAGCCTTTGGTGGGGTTGAACCATTTCACGGTTCCGGTGGTCATGTAGTCAGTCCTTGTCACGAGATGGAGGCCGCCTGCACACCTCGTACAGGCGGGTATCAGCGCACCGAATTCTTGAAGGTGTAGGGGCTGCCCGCGCGGCGGATTGAAGCTCTACGCCGTCGATAGCTCGAGGGCTGATGCGCAAACATATGGCATCGTTTGGCGGATTTGCAAAGGGGAAGGTTGTGGAAGCGCCGTGACCGGCAAAAAGAAAGCGGCCATGCGGCCGCTTCCATTTAACCTGTTCTGTCTTTTGCCGCCGGCGCCGGGGTTCGGTCCGCCGCGCCTGAACCTCGGTTCGGAGCGGCGCCGGCGGACTTGGCGGGAGAGAACGCCGGTCAGTGCAGCTTCTGCTGCACCTGCCTGATCGAATCCTGAACCAGCGCCTCGGCGCGCGGAGGGTCCAGGTTGTCGTGCAGGAGCCGCGCGGTCGCCTGCACGGCGAGCGAGGCGGCGGCGCCGCGCACCTCCTTGAGCGCGTCGGCCTCGGCCTGGGCGATGCGCTGCAACGCCATCTCGGCGCGCCGCTCCATCGCGATCTCGAGGTCGCGCTTGCCTTGCGCCGCGCGGCGCTCCGCCTCGAGCTCGGCATGCTCCAGCATCTTGAGCGCGTCGGCCTCGGCCTGGGCGCGCTTGGTGCGGTAGTCGTCGAGCAGGTGTTGCGCGTCCTCGCGCAGCTTCTGGGCGTCGTCGAGCTCAGCCTTGATGCGCGCGGTGCGGGCATCGAGCCCGCCTACCATCTTCTGGTAGGCGGTGCCGCCGAACACCAGGAAGAAGCAGATGAAGGCCGCGAGGATCCAGATGTTGGCGTCGCCCACGCTGTCGGTCGCGACGCCGCCGAGCACCGCGGCGAGCACCAGGAACGCCACGAACACCCAGAACTGCCAGGTGCGGACCATCTTGCGCATCGGCTCAGCTCCTCGTCTCGAGCGCGCGCGAGACCGCGGCCTCGACGCTCGCCCGGTCCGGCTCGACGCCGATCAGCCGCCGCGTCGCCTCGCGCGCCGCCTCGCTCGCCACGTCCTTGAGGCTCGACATCACCTCCTCGCGGGCGCGGCGGATGCGGGCCTCGGCGTCGGCCGCCTTGGCGGAGAGCTCGGCATCGAGCCTGGCGCGCTGCTCGGCCGCCTCCTTGTCGAGCCGTGCCTGCATCTCGGCAAGCATGGCCTGCGACTTGGCGCGGGCCTCGGCGAGCGCCTGCTGATAGGCCTTGAGCGCGGCCTCGGCCTCCTGCTTGAGCGCCTCGGCCTTGGACACGTCGTCCTGGATCTTCGCCTGCCGCCGGTCGAGCACGCGGCGCACGCGCGGCAGCGCGAAGCCCCACATGACGATCAGGAGGACGACGAAGGTGAGGACGAGCCAGGCGATCTGCGTCGGCCAGTCCTCTGCGTTCATCTGCGGCATGGCGACTCTCCGGCCCGCGCGGCGGCCCTTTGGGGCGGGCCGCCCGGGCGCCTCGTCTCGGCGGTGGCTAGCTGCCGAGGATGATGAAGGCCATGACGAGCGCGAACAGCGCCGTCGCCTCGGTCAGTGCGAAGCCGAGCAGCACGTTGCCGAACAGGCGCGGCGCCGCGGCCGGGTTGCGCCCGGCGGCCGAGATGAAGTTGCCGAAGATGATGCCGATGCCGACGCCGGCGCCGGCCACGCCCATGGTGGCGAGGCCCATGCCGATGAACTGGCCCAATGACTTTGCCGCTTCCGCGTCCATGTTGCGTCTTCCCTTTGCTTTCGAAGTTGGTGGGTAGGGGTTGGTTCTCCCGGCGCGTCTCTGCGCGTTCTCAGTGCAGATGTATCGCGTCGCGAATATAGAGGCAGGTGAGGATCGCGAAGACGTAAGCCTGCAGGCAGGCGACCAGGATTTCCAGGCCGTAGAGCGCGACCATGAAGCCGAACGGCAGAAAGCCGAAGAAGGCGAGCGCGGCGATGAAGGTGCCGAACACGTGGAGGATGGTGTGGCCCGCCATCATGTTGGCGAACAGGCGGACCGAGAGGCTGATCGGGCGCGCGATGTAGGAGACGATCTCGATCGGCACCAGCACCGGCATCAGGTAGATCGGCACGCCCGCGGGCGCGAAATAGCTGAAGAAGTGGTGCTTGTGGATGATGATGCCGAGAATCGTCACGCCTATGAAGATGACGATCGCGAGCAGGAAGGTGACGACGATGTGGCTCGTGAAGGTGAAGGCGTAGGGGATCAGCCCGAGCAGGTTGCCGAACAGCAGGAACATGAACAGGCTGAAGACCAGCGGAAACGCCTTCTCCGCGCCCTTGCCGCCAACCGTGTCGCCGAGCATGCGGGCGACCATTTCGTAGGTGGATTCGACCGCGCCCTGCAGGCGGCCCGGGATCAGCCGGCCGCGCCCGAGCCCGACGATCATGAAGAGCGAGATGAGCACCACCGCGGCGACCATCATCGCGCTCGAATTGCTGAACGAGGCGTCGAAGCCGAGGTCGATGTCGAAGAAGCGCTTGATCTCGAACTGGTCGAGCAGGCCGTGCTCTTCGTGCGCCTCGGCGCCGTGCGCCAGATCCTCGGCGGTGTGCTCGACCGCGTGGGCCGCGTCTTCGCTGAGGGCCTCTATCGCGCCTTCTTCTTCGGCATAAGCTGCGTTTACCACTTCCGCCCTCTACCCCCGATCGTCCTTCGGTCGTTCCGACCGGGCCCGATCCGCCGCTTCCCGTTCTTCTCGCTCTGTCTCGGCGTTGATGCGCGCGATCACGCGCATCACGTTGCGCACCCCCGCGGCAAGCCCGATGATCAGGAACACGACGAGCAGCCAGGGCTTGGTACCGAGCCAACGGTCGAGGTACCAGCCGATCCCGAAGCCGACCGCGAGCGCCGCGGCCATCTCGATCGCGAGCGAGAGCGCGCGGCCGAGATTGCTCTTCGGGGTCTTGAGGCCGTCGCCGGGCTGCTCCTTTTGCCGGGCCCTGCGCAGGCGGGAGTCTAAATCCTCCAAAGAGGGCGGTGGTTTGTCGTCTGGCGCCATTTTGACCCCGTTCCGCCCTCGCCGCGGTCAAAAAGCCGCGCGAACCATAGTGAGCGGCCCTTGCGCTGTCAAGGACTTGTCGCCGCCGGCCTTACCTTTGAAGTAATTGAAAAATTTATGTTTTCTAAGGGTGCGTCAGGCCGTCTCGCGGAGCCGCTCGGCGGTCTCAAGATCGACCGAGACGAGCTGTGAAACGCCGCGTTCGCCCATGGTAACGCCATAAAGCCGGTTTACCCGCGCCATCGTGATCCGATTGTGGGTGATTACCACGAAACGGGTGCGCGCCTTTTCGGCCAGTTCCTCGATCAGCGCGCAGAAACGGCTGACGTTGGACTCATCGAGCGGCGCGTCCGCCTCGTCGAGCACGCAGATCGGCGCCGGGTTGGTCAGGAACGCGCCGAACAGCAGCGCGAGCGCGGTCAGCGCCTTCTCGCCGCCTGAGAGCAGCGTCAGGGATTGCAGGCGCTTGCCGGGCGGGCTCGCCATGATCTCGAGGCCGGCTTCGAGCGGGTCGTCGGATTCGACCAGCAGAAGATGGGCGTGCCCGCCGCCGAACAGCTTGGTGAAGAGCGCCTGGAAGTGGCTGTCGATCGAGCCGAAGGCGGCGAGGATGCGCTCGCGGCCCTCGCGGTTGAGCGAGCTGATGCCCTGGCGCAGCCGCGCGATGGCCGCTTCGAGGTCGGTGCGCTCGCGCGACAGGGTCTCGATCTCCTCTTCGAGCTCGCGCGCCTCGATCTCGGCGCGCAGGTTGACCGGGCCGATGGCGTCGCGCTCGCGGCCGAGCTTGGCGATGCGCGCCTCGACGGTCTCGATCTCGGGCAGCGCCTCGCCGGGCTCGGGCTCGGCCTTGTCCAGCGCCTCCTCGGGCGCGCATTCGAGCCGCTCGCGAATCTCGGCGGCGAGCTTTTCCTCGTCATCGCGCGCGCGCTCCAGCCGCTCCTCCTGGCGCACCCGTTCCTCGCGCCTGGCGGCGAGCGCCTGCTCGGCCGTCTTGAGGGCGCGGCCGCATTCGACGTGATGGGCCTCGCCGCGCGCCAGCGCATCGGCCGCCTCGCGCCGGCGCTCCTCCAGGGCCGCAATCTCGCTCAAGAGGGCTTGGCGCTTCGCCGCGATCTCGTCGGGCTTGCCGAGCAGCGCCGCGCGCTGCCGTTCCGATTCGGCGCGCCGCTCGTCGAGTTCGGTGAGGCGCTGCGCCGTGCCCGCGGTCCGCTGGGTCCAGGAGGCGCGGTCCTCGGCGAGGCTCTTGAGCCGCGCCTCGCGCTGGGCGCGTTCGCGCAGCACCTGGTCGTGCACGCGCGCCTTCTCGTCGAGCGTGGCGCGCGCCGCCGCCAGGGCTTCGCGCAGCCGGCCGGTCTCGGCGCGCCCGGCATCCGCCTCGGGCAGGGCGGCGAGCGTGGCCGCCGCCTCCGCCTCGCCGCGCGTGGCTTCCTCGATCTCGGCGGCGAGCCTGCCTGCGGCGTCGCCGAGCGCATCGAGGCGCGAGGCGGCGGCGGCGGCGGCGGCATCGAGCTTCGCCTTGCGGTCGAGCGCGGCCTGGTGCGCGTCGTGCAGGCCATCCGCCGCGCGCCGCGCCAGGCCGGCCGCTTCCTCGGCGGCGCGGCGGCGCGCATCCGCCTCGGCGCTCGCGACCAGCGCGGTGTCGCGCTCCGCCTCGACCGAGCGGATCTCGGTGCCGAGCGCGGCGAGCCGGTTGCGCTGCTTGAGCCGGGTCGCCGATGCGGTCGGCGCGTCGGCGGCGAGCGTGAAGCCGTCCCAGCGCCACATCGCGCCGGTCCGGCTGACCAGGCGCTGGCCCGGCTTGAGCTTGGCGCGCAGCGCCCGGCCGTCCTTCTCCTCCACCACGCCGACCTGGGAAAGCCGGCGCGCCAGCGCGCGCGGCGCCTCGACATAGTCACCCAAGGGCACGGCGCCCTCCGGCAGGGCCGGCGCGTCGTCGAGCGGCGGCAGGGTCGACCAGTGGATGGCGGCGCGCTCGTTCTCCGGCGCGTCGAGGTCGTCGCCGAGCGCCGCGCCGAGCGCCGCCTCATAGCCCGGCTTCACGCTGATCACGTCGACGACCGAGGGGCCGTAGCCCGGCTCGCGCTTGCCGAGCACGGCATCGAGCGCGTCGCGCTCCGCCCGCAGGCGGGCGAGCCTTGCCTCGACCGATTGCAGCCGGTCGCGCGCGGCGTTGACGAAGCCGAGCGCGGCCTCGCGTGCCCGCTCGTTCGCCTCGGCCTCGTCCCGTGCACCCGAGACGGCGCGGGCAGCCTCGCTCACCGCTTCGCTGGCGGCGCGCCGTTCGGCCTCGTTCGAGCGCGTGACGCTCTCCAGCTCGCGGCGCTCCGCCTCGATCGCGGCGCGCTCCTCGCCGAGCTTGCGCCGGCGCTCGGTCAGCGCGGCCTGGCTGCGTTCGGTGGCGGCGCGCCGCGCCTCCGTTGCCGCAACCTCCTCGAGAAGCCTGGTGAGCCGTTCGTCGAGGCCGCGCACGGCCTCGGCTGCCGTTTCGTGTGCGGTGCGGGCGGTCGCTTCCGCTTCGGCCTCGGCGCTGCCCGCTTCCTCGAGCGCCGCGCTTTCGGCCTCGATGCGCTCGAGCGCGGCCGTGCCGTCCGCCGCGAGGCCGCGCTCGCGTTCGATGTCGGCTGCAATCTGGCCGAGCCGGGTCTCCAGCGCGGCGCGCGCCTCGACCACGCGCTGCTCCTCGGCCTCCAGCGCGTCGCGCGCGACCGCAAGCCGGTGCAGCGCGGCGCCGAGCTCCGCCTCGGCTTGGCGCAGGCCCGGCAGCGCCTCGCCGGCCTCGGTCTCGGCCGTGGTCGCGGCGGCGGCCTCGGCGGTCAGCCGGCCGACCTCGCGGTTGGCCTCGTCGAGCGCGGCCGATGCCTCGGCGGCGTCGTGCTGCGCCGTGCTCCAGCGCAAATGGAGCAGGAGCGCATCGAGCCGGCGGAGCTGCTCGGAGAGCCGGCGATAGCGGCTCGCCTGGCGCGACTGGCGCTTGAGCCCCTGGAGCTGCGCATCGAGGGTGCCCAGCACGTCCTCGACCCGGAGCAGGTTGGCCTCGGCGCCGCGCAGCTTGAGCTCGGCCTCGTGGCGCCGCGCGTGCAGGCCGGTGACGCCCGCGGCCTCCTCCAGGATGACGCGGCGTTGCTTGGGCTTGGCGTTGATGATGTCGTTGATGCGGCCCTGGCCGACCATGGCCGAGGAATGCGCGCCGGTCGCGACGTCGGCGAACAGGAGCTGCACGTCGCGCGCGCGCACCTCGCGGCCGTTGATGCGATAGGCCGAGCCCTCGCCGCGCTCGATGCGGCGCGCCACCTCGATCGTCTCGCTGTCGTTGAAGCTGGCCGGCGCGCGGCGCTCGCTGTTGTCGAGCGTGACCACGACCTCGGCCAAGTTGCGGGCGGCGCGCTGGTCGGTGCCGTTGAAGATGACGTCGTCCATCTCGCCGCCGCGCATCTGCTTGGCGGAGGTCTCGCCCATGACCCAGCGGAGCGCCTCGACGAGGTTCGACTTGCCGCAGCCGTTCGGCCCGACAATGCCCGTCATGCCCGCTTCGATCTGAAACTCGGTCGGCTCGACGAACGACTTGAAGCCCGCCAGCCTCAACTTCTTGAATTGCACCTGACCCGCTCAGGCTTCGGGGAGGAAACCGTTCACGATCTCCGAAAAGCGTTCGATCTTCATCTCGCCCTGGTAGAGCTTGCCGTTGACCACGAAAGACGGGGTCGAGGCAATGCCGTATTTCGTCTCGCCGTCGAGCGCGACCGAAAGAATGCGTGCTTCCAGCTCCTTGTCGTTCAGGCAGGCCTTGAACTCCGCCTCGGAGACGCCGCCGAACTCGCCGATCTTGGCCAGCGACTCGACATAGTCTTCCGAGCTGGTCCACTGCTCGAACTGCTGGAACAGGGTCTCGACGAAGCCGAAATAGCGCTCCGGGCCGCCGCAATGGGCGAGCTTCGCCGCATCCAGCGCGGGCAGGTTGAGCGGGTAGTCGCGCAGGATGTAGCGGACCTTGCCGGTCTCGACGAACTCGCGGCGGAGCGCGCCGTAGGTGTCGCGGTGGAAGCGCCAGCAATGCGGGCAGGTGAGCGAGAAATACTCGATCACCACGACCGGCGCTTCGGGGTTGCCGATCGCCATGTCGCCGGGGTTTTCCCAGCTCGCGGCGTTGTTCGGCTTGGCCCAGACATAGGACAGCGTGTAGCTCGACGTCGCCGCCACCGCCGCGGTGCTGGTCAGCACGGTCAGCAGGGAACGACGCGAGATCAGGCGCTTATCGGGTGCGTTCTTCTTTGCCATGCGGTCGAGTATAGGGTCTGCCCCATGCTCCCTCAAGCCGGCCGAGGGCCGGCGGCCGCCACCGAGCGGCCGAGCCGCCGGAGCGCCGCGCGCAACTCGGCGTCGGCGATCGCGTTCACCAGCCGGTCGAGCGCCCGCTCCTCATCGGCGTCGAGCGTCCGTTGAACGGGCGCGGTGCGGCGTTCCGGCGCCGGCAGCGGCCCGCGCACGAATCTCAGCCGGTGCACGGCGCGGTGCCCGAAATAGGTCGCGATACGCGACAGGATTTCGGGTTCCTGGTGCTGCAATACCGTCGCGACCGGGCCGGCGACCCTGACCGTGAGGCTGCCGTCGCGCGACAGGCGCTCGGGCGAGGCGTCGCGGGCGAGCGCTTCGCCGACGATGCTCGGCCACTCGCAGAGGATCGCGGGCAAGGCGAAGCCGTGTTCCCGCATGATGGGCCGGCTCGCCGCGCACGCCGCATCTGCCAGGCGCCGCAGCCCGGCGTGCCGCACCGTCTTCCTTTGAGCCATTCGAGCGCCGCTCTCTCGCCTCGCTTCGCGACTCGGGTCGCGCGCCTTATTGTAGAAGCCGGGATGGCGGAATCGTGACGAAATCGGCGCGTGCAACACGGCTCGCCAAGCGGCCGGGCGAACTTCCTGCCGGGCCGCAGGCGCTCGCCCAAAGCCTGCTCGCCTGGTACGACCGGCACCGTCGGCGCCTGCCCTGGCGCGCCGGGCCGGGCGAGCGGCCCGATCCATACCGGGTGTGGCTCAGCGAGATCATGCTGCAGCAGACCACGGTGCCGACCGTCGCCGGCCATTTCGAGCGGTTCGTGGCGCGCTTCCCGAGCGTCGAGCGCTTGGCGCAGGCGCCGCTCGACGACGTGCTGCACGCCTGGCAGGGGCTCGGCTACTACGCGCGGGCGCGCAACCTGCACCGCGCGGCCGGGCAGATCGTCTCGCGCCACGGCGGCGCGATCCCGGCCGACGCCGAGGCGCTGCGCGCGCTGCCTGGCGTCGGCGAATATACCGTCGCCGCGATCATGGCGATCGCCTTCGACCGGCCGGCCAACGTGGTCGACGGCAATGTCGAGCGCGTCATGGCGCGCCTGTTCGCGGTCGAGACGCCTTTGCCGGGTGCCAAGCCGGAGCTGAGGCGGCTGGCGGCCACCCTGGCGCCGCGCCGCCGGCCCGGCGACTACGCCCAGGCGCTGATGGACCTCGGCGCCGAGGTCTGCACGCCGCGCTCGCCCGGCTGCCTCGGCTGCCCGTGGTCGGCGCCCTGCCTCGCGCGGCAACGCGGCATCGCCGCCGAGCTGCCGCGCCGCCTAGCGGCGCGGGAGAAGCCGCAGCGCTATGGGGTGGTCTATTGGCTGGAGCGCGATGACGGCGCGGTCATGCTCAGGCGCCGGCCGGAAAACGGCCTGCTCGGCGGCATGATCGAGGTGCCCTCGACGCCCTGGCAGGAGGAACCGCCCGATGCCGCGCTCGTCGCCCGCCATGCGCCGGTCGCGGCGGATTGGCGGCGCCTGCCCGGCGTGGTCGAGCACGGCTTCACCCATTTCGACATTGATCTCGTCGTGCTGGCCGGCCGGGTCTCGCGCAGGGAGGCACCGGAGGGCCTGTGGTCGCCGCCCGGCGAGTTCCACGCCCATGCCTTGCCGACTTTGACGAAGAAGGTGGTCCGCCACGTGCTCCGCACCGGGAGCGGCGGAAGGCCGCGGCGGGCTCAGGCGACCGCCCGGTTGCTCTCCGGATAGCGGAGGGCGAGCGCGTCGAGCGATTTCCGCGCGATCCGCTCGACGGTGCCGGCCAGGCTGAAGGCGGCGGCGCGCTGGCCGTTCCGGCACGCCTGCTCGATCGCGCCGGCGCGCCCCGAAAGCTGCGGCAGGCCGAAATTGCCGGCGGTGCTCTTGAGCCCGTGCACGACGTGGCGCAGCGCATCCAGGTCGCCGGAGGTGACGGCCCGGTCGATGTCCTCGACCCTCTGGCGGGTATCCTCCATTTGCTCCGTGATCAGGCCGACCAGGCTGTCGCGGCCGAGCTGCCGCTCCAGATCGTCGAGCAGGGCGTCGGAGAGGATCGGCACCTCCTCGCTGGAGATCTCGATCGGCTCCGCCTCGGCCTCCGCCTCGGCCGCCTTGCCGCGGGTACCCCATTCGAGCACCACGTCGAGGAGCTGCGCGCGGTTGATCGGCTTCGGCAGATAGTCGTTCATGCCCGCGGCATAGCAGATTTCATCGTCGCCCTTCATGGCGTTCGCCGTCATGGCGATGATCGGGATCTGGCCGGTCGGGCCGGGCAGGGCGCGAATGCGCCGCGTCGCCTCGAGGCCGTCCATCTCGGGCATCTGGACGTCCATCAGGACGGCGTCGAACCCGCCGCGCTCGACGGCGCGCACCGCGAGCAGGCCGTTCTCCACCACCTCGACGCGGTGCCCGGCCTTTTCGAGCAGGGTGACGGCGAGGCGCTGATTGATCGGGTGGTCCTCGGCGAGCAGGATCGACAGGCTCGGCGAGCCTTCGTCGGCCGGCTGCGCCTGATGGATCGGCGCGTCGGACTCCGTCTGAGCGCCGGCGTCGAGGCCGACATGGGCCCTGGCAAGCGTCGAGGTTAGCTGCCTCGGCCGGATCGGCTGCTCGAACCAGGCATCGAAGCCTGCCTGCTTCAAGGCATCGCCTGCGCCGGCGAACGCGCCGCGCCGGCCCATGGCGGCGAGCCGCGAGCGCGGCGTGCCGTCGCGCAGCGCGCGGGCGAGGTCATGCCCGGACGGGCCGTCCGGGCTGTAGCGGACCAGGATCAGGTCGAACGGCGTTGCCCGCTGCGCGTGCTCGCGGGCGGCGGCCAATGCCGCCTCGGCATCGTTGACGGCGAGCACGCTCGCGCCGGCTGCTTCGAGCTGATCGCGCAGCAGGGCATCGCCGAGCCGGTCGTCACCGACCAGCAGGATGTCGACCTCGCGCAAGGGCTGGGCCGGGGTGGAGGCATCGCGGTTCCCCTCGGCGGCGATGCCGAGCGTGAAATGGAACGTGCTGCCCTGGCCGAGCTCGCTTTCGACGCCGATCTCGCCGCCCATGAGCTGCACCAGTTCGCGGCAGATCGAGAGGCCGAGGCCGGTCCCGCCGAAGCGCCGCGCGATCGAGCTGTCCGCCTGGACGAACTTGTTGAACAGCGAAGGCTGGATCTCGGGCGCGATGCCGGGCCCGCTGTCGGTGACCTCGAAGCGGAGCATCGGGCGCGCGTCGTTCCCGCCGACGCGGCGCACCTTGACGCCGATCGAGCCGTCGCGCGTGAACTTCACGGCGTTGCCGACGAGATTGAGCAGGATCTGGCGCAGCCGCCCGCGGTCGCCGATCAAGAGGTTCGGCACCGCCGGGTCGATGAACAGCGAGATTTCGTTCTCGCGCTGCGCCGCGCGCGGCAGCACGACCTCGAGCGTGGCTTCGATCATCTCGTCGAGCGAGAAGCGCGAGATGTCGAGCTCGATGCGGCCGGCTTCGAGCTTGGACACGTCGAGGATGTCGTTGATCAACGTGAGCAACCCTTGCGCCGATTGGAGGACGCTGTCGGCGAAGCGGCGCTGCTCGGTGTCGAGCCTGGTGTCGAGCAAGAGTTCGATCATGCCGATGATGCCGTTCATCGGCGTTCTGATCTCGTGGCTCATGGTGGCGAGGAAGCTCGATTTCGCGCGGTTCGCTTCCTCGGCGATCTCCTTCGCCTGGGCCAGCGCGCGCTCGTTCTGCTTCGCCTCGGTCACGTCATGGGCGAATACGAAATAGCCGCGGCCATCGCTTTCGCCGTCACGGTCAGGCACGAGCGTGGTCTCGAGGATGCGGTCGCTGCCTTTGCGCTTCGGCGTCCAGAGGAACTTGACTGCGTTGCCGCGCAGGCCCTCGTCCGCATACGGCTTGAGGAAATGCCACTTCTCGGCACCCTGCAAGTCCTCCACCGTGCGGCCGATCAAATCCTCGGGCTCCAGGCCGTAGAACGCGGCATAGGGCCGGTTGATGAAGCGATACCGGCAGGCCGAGTCGAGCCGCGCGGCCTGGACGGGCAGGGAATCGAGGATGATCTGGAGCTCCTCGGTCTTGCGCTTCAGGGCTTCCTCGGCGATGCGCCGCTCGGTCACGTCGATGGCGATGACGACATAGCCCTCGACGCTGCCGTCGGCCGCTTTGACCGGCGCGTTGGTCTGCTCGAGGATGCGGCGACCCTGCGTCGGCGTCTCGAACTCGGCCTCGAAGGTGAGCGTCTCGCCGGCGAGCGTCCGCTCGATATAGGGCTTGCGGGACTCATAGGCGTCCTCGCCCAGGACCTCGATGAAGGTGCGGCCGACGAAGTCCTCGACCGGGCGCGCCAGCAGCTTCGCATAGTGCAAGTTGACGTAGCGGTAGCGAAGGTCGCGATCGAGCCGCGCGATGATCAGCGGCGCCGAATCGTTGATGAGCCGGATTTCCTTCTCGCTCTCGCGGATCTTGCGCTCGGCGGCGCGCTGCTCGGTGATGTCGACGCCGATCGTGATGATGCTCTCGACCTGGCCGTCGGCGCCGAATTCCGGAACATAGGTGCGCGCGATGATGCGTTCGCCGAGATGCGGCGACGTGAAGAGACCTTCGTAAGAGACGCCTTCGCCCTTGAGCGCCCGTTCATAGTAGGGCCGGCGCATCTCGAACCCCTCGCGCCCCAGCAGGTCGGGGGCGAGCGAGCCCACGATCTCCTTGGGCGGCTTGCCGTGCATCCGTCCGTAGAACGCGTTGGCGTACTGGAAGCGGAGATTGCGGTCGAGCCGGCAGATGGCGAGCGGCACCGCATCGTTGATGACGCGAAGGTCGCGGTCGGCGCGCCGAATCATCTCGTCGGCTTCACGCTGCTGCGTGATGTCGAGCGCGAAGAAGAAGAGGCCGCACACCGCGCCCTCGGCGTCGAGCTCGGGCGTATAGACCTGCGAGACGAGGCGGTGCCGGCCCTTGGCGTCGGGCAGCACGGCTTCGAAGCGGACCGTCTCGCCGGCAAGCGCGCGCTCGAGCTGCTCGCGATGCCTGGCGGCCTGGTTGGAGCCGAGCAACTCGTCGGCACGCTTGCCGATGGCGCCGTCGGCGCGCGCGCCGAGGAACTCCCGATAGCGGGCATTGATGTAGAGGTAGCGCAGGTCGCGGTCGAGCCTGCCGACGAAGGCCGGCAGCGAATCCATGATGCGGCGCAGGTCCTCTTCGCGCTGGGAGAGCTGCAAGGCCGCGAGGCGGCGTTCGGTGGCATCGGTCACGAAGGCGAACAGGCCGACCACCTCGCCGTCCGCCGCGCGCTCCGGTACATAGGTGCAGGAGAGCCAGCGTTCGGTCCCGCCCTCGCGAGGCAAGCGCCACGGCGCCTCGAAGTGCAGGGTCTCGCCCTTCAGCACCCGGTCGAACATGGGCTTGCGGCTCTGGAACAGGGCGTCGCCCCAGAAGTCCTGGAACGACATGCCGATCAGCTCGTCGGCGCTTGTCCCGATCGCTTCGCCGAACGACCTGTTGATGTAGACGTAGCGATAGTCGCGATCGAGGTGGGAGATGTTCGCCGGTACGGAATCGGTGACCAGGCGAAGCTCGGCCTCGCGCTGCGCCAGAAGCTGCTCGGTGCGGCGCTGCTCGGTGACATCGGTCGCGAACACGAAGATGCCGCAGACGCGCCCCTCGGCGTCGCGCTCCGGCGTATAGACGTGGGCGAGCACGCGGACCCCGGCGTCCGTCTCGATCGACCCTTCGAAGGTGACCCTCTCGCCGGCGAGCGCGCGTTCCAGATAGGGCCGCCGCTGCCGCACCACATCCTCGCCGAGGACCTCGGCCATCGTGCGGCCGACGGCGTTCGCTGCTTTGTCGCCGAGCAGCTCCCTGTAATAGGCGTTCAGGTAGCGGAAGCGCAGCTCGGTATCGACCTGGCCGATCAAGGCAGGGAGGGTGTCGTTGATGCGGCGAATGTCATGCTCGCTGTGATGGCACGCGCCCGCCTCACGGCCAGCCTGGGTTGAGGCCGCCGCGGCAAGCGCGGCAGCTTCGCCGCTGCTGTGTTTCACGTCCGGACTGGAGGGTCCGAAGCGGATTGGCATCACGCCCCTCGCCGCGATCGAATTGACAGGCGCGGCCGTCGCCGGGCCGCCGCCCGACGCAAGCCGTACGATATGCTTGCATCCGACGCGGCGCCGTCTGCGCCCCGGTCAATGCCGCGTTGACCATGACTCTCGCCGCAATGTATGAAGTTCGCGTAAATCGCGGCGGCCCTGAGGCTGCATAGGTAATCGCCGCTCGGTAACGGGATGAGGAACCGGAGCATGCCGGTGCGCGTTTCCACCGCGCGCCGGGAGCTTCGGGCGTGACCGGACGGTGGGCCGCAGGATGGTGACGGTGCAGGACACGGCCACGAGGCTAGGCGGCATCCGCCTGATCGGCGAACTGCCGGCGCCGACGCTCCTGCAGCTCGAGCGGCGCTGCGCATGGCGCCGCTATGCGCCTGGCGAGCAGATCCTCGACCGGGACAGCGAATCGCGCGACGTCTTCCTCGTCGTCGAGGGCGCGGTCGAGATCGTTAATTATTCGATAACCGGCCGCGAGGTCGCCTTCGGCCGGGTGCGCGCCGGCGGCTATTTCGGCGAGCTTGCCGCGATCGACGGCAGGCGCCGCTCGGCGAACGTGGTGGCGACGGCGCCGAGCACGCTCGCCGTGATGCCGCCCGACGTCTTCATCGGCATCCTGACCGAGCACCCCTCGATCGCGCTGCATGTGCTGCGGCGGCTCGCCCACATCGTGCGCACCGCCGACGAGCGGATCATGGACCTCAGCACGCTGAAGGCGGTGCAGCGGGTCTATGTCGAGCTGCTCCGGCTGGTCCAGGAGACGGCGGGCGACGAGGGCGGGCTCGTGATCAGCCCGATCCCGACCCAGCGCGAGCTGGCGCGGCGCGCCAGCACCTCGCGCGAGACGGTGGCGCGCGTGCTCTCGCAGCTCATCAAGGGCGGCATCATCGAGCGCAAGGGTCGCAGCGTGCGCGTGATGGACCCAGACCGGCTGCGCATGCTCGCGCTGCCCGACCAGGAAGACGAGGAAGGCTAGGGCAGGCTTCAATCCGCCCTCATGCTTCGACAAGCTCAGCATGAGGGCTCTAGTTTTCGGCCTCATCCTGAGCTTGTCGAAGGATGAGGCCGAAAACCGACCCGCTATCCGCCGCCGATCCCCCTTGACGCGGCGGGCCGCCGCCGATAGCCCTCGTGCCCTGCCCCCTCGGAGCCGTCCCCGATGTCCGGTTCGTCCAGCCCAGCGCTCGGCGTCGCGTTCGCGGTGATGGCTGCCCTGTCCTTGTCGACGGCGGGCATCATCATGCGCCACCTCGCGATCGATGCATGGGAGATCGTGTTCTGGCGCTGCCTGTTTGCGGCGCTCGCGCTCGCCGTGGTGGTCGCGCTGCGCAGCCGCGGCCGCATGGTGCAGGCCATGCGCGGCATCGGCGCGGCCGGCCTCTTCGCGGGCCTCGCCATGGCCTACATGCTGGTGACCTACTGCCTCGCGCTCGAAGCGACGCTGGTCGCCAACGTGGTCGCCTGCCTCGCCGTCACGCCGTTCCTGACCGCCCTCATCGGCTGGCTCGTGCTGCGCGAGCGCGTCGCGGCCTCGACCTGGATCGGCATGGCGCTGGCGCTCGCCGGCGTCCTCCTGATCGTCGTCAACGCGCTCGAAGCCGGCAGCATCTACGGCAACGTGCTGGCGCTCTCGATCGCCGCGCTCTATGCCGGCTATCTCGTCATCATCCGGCGCAAGCGGGCTATCGACATGCTGCCGGCCTCGCTGCTCGCGGTGCTGCTCGCCATGGTGGCTGCGCTGCCGTTCGGCCTTCCCTTCGACGTCACCTGGGGCGCGCTGCCGATTCTGGTTGCGTTCGGCGCAGGCCAGCTTGCCGGCGGCCTCGTCCTCATCACGCTGGCGAGCCGGCACGTCGCGGCAGCGCCGCTCAGCCTGATCATGTTGATTGAGGCGGTCGGCGGCGTGCTGTGGACCTGGCTCGGCGTCGGCGAGGCGCCGGCCGGGCTCGCCTTGGTCGGCGCGCTCCTGGTGCTGCTCGCCGCCCTCGGCAACGCGCTCTACGGCCTCAGGCGAAGGCGCCGGCCCGCGCTCGCCGGCTGACCGGCCCCGGCCACTCAGTGAGCGAGGTCGGGCGCGTCCGTCCCGTCCTCGTCCTGATAGCGGCGGGCGAGGCGGAGCGGGAAGTCGGGCACGCCGCGAGCGGCCTCGGTGTCATCGCCGCGCGCCCGGCGGAACAGGGCGTCGCGTGCCGCTTCCGGCGTATCGCGCGGCGCCGCATCCGGCGGCGGCTTGATGCGTAAGTCCCCGACGAGCCGCTCGATCGAGGCGTCGTCGAGCGCGACATTCGGCGCGGCGCAGTAGTAGCCGACCAGGAGCCTCGCCGGGCGGTGCCGCGGGTCGTAGCTGACCTCGTCCCACGCCGCCTTGAGGCCGATGCAGGCGCGTTGCTCGGCCGCGATCTCGAAGCGGCGGTGGAACACGCTGGCCCGCCCGACCTCAACCGCAGCGCTCGGGCCGAGGGCGTGGACGCGGCCGCTCGGATAGGCGAAGAGGTCGAGCGCCTTCTCGATGTTGAGGCCGTCCTCGAGCGCGTAGCGATCGTCGATCGTGGCGGCGTGGAACAGCTCCGCCCTGGCGCCGGCCGCCTCATAGGCCGCGTATTCCTCGATCTCGCTCCGATCGTGGAAACGCACGCGCAAGCCTGCATCGCCGCCGCCCCATGACGAGGGCAGCGCGACCAGCGCCTCGCTCTCGGCGGGCTCGGAGACCTCGACCCAGGCCTGCCGCATGACCGTCTCGCAGGCGACCAGCGTCGAACATGCCAGGCCGAGCAGCGCCGCAGTCGGGATCATCGACCGCATGATCGTGAAGATGGCTCTCGACGCTGCGCTTGTCATCGCCCATGCAGCCGATTTCAGCATGAGGTCATTCGTGTCGCCGTCATCGTCATCTAGCCGTCACGCGTGCCATGCGTTAGCGTTGCGCCGTCCATACCGAATCAAGGGAGGCTTGACCGATGGCGGACGACGTTCTGAAGCGCTTGCAGAGGCTCGAGGACCAGGAGGCGATCCGCGCCGTGATCGCCGCCTATGCGGACGCGGTGGACCACAACGGCGACACCAAGATGCTCGCCGCCTGCTTCACCTCGGACGCGGTCTGGACCTCGAAGGGCATCGGCACCTGGAAGGGGCGTGCCGCCGTGGTCAAGGGGCTCCACCATACCTGCACGGTGACGATCCCCTGGGCGCTGCACTACATGACCCAGCCGGTGATCAAGCTCGCCGCCAACGGCAAGAGCGCCAAGGCGCACTACTATCTCTGGGAGCTCGCCAAGTTCCGCCCGAAGCCGGGCGCCAAGCCGGAATCGACCTGGATCGGCGGCTGGTACGATTCGAGCTTCCGCAAGGAGGCCGACGGCGAATGGCGGTTCAGCAAGATCGTGCTGTACCTCAAGCTCGCCAGCCCGAACCGCCTGGACGAGTGGGAGACGCGGAAGTAGGGGCTTCGCCGGCCGCCATGTCTTCCCTCTTTGTATTGTCAACGTGCGTACAAATATGTATATCGAACGTGATGACAATGGAGGAAGACATGACGGCCGCCCGTAGCGCCGACCGGCCGGCGCGCGATGTGAGCATCAACCTGCGCGCCAGTCGGAAGCAGAGGTCGCTGATCGACCGGGCCGCGGAGGCGCTCGGCAAGAACCGGTCGGACTTCATGCTGGAAGCCTCCTGCCGGGAGGCGGAGGCGGTCTTGCTCGACCGCCGCTATTTCGTTCTCGATGCCGAGCGCTTCAAGGCGTTCACGGCGCTGCTCGACGCGCCGCCGCGAAACAACCCCCGGCTGCGCCGCCTGCTCGCCGAGAAGGCGCCCTGGGATCGATGAACGACGAGGCGGTCGGTGCGCCGGAAAGGCTCGAACCGCATCACGACCTCTCGTTCTTCGCCTCGGCCACGCCGGCGCTCGATGACTGGCTGCGCCGGCGGGCGCTCCCCAATCAGGAGAGCGGCGCGTCGCGCAGCTACGTGATCTGCGCCGGCGCGCGCGTCGTCGGCTACTACGCGCTGGCCGCCGGCGCGATCGCCCAGGCCGAAGCAACAGGGCGGGCGCGGCGCAACATGCCGGACCCGGTGCCGGTCATGATGCTCGGCCGCCTTGCCGTCGATGCCGCCTGGCAGGGCCGGGGCCTCGGCCGCGCCCTGCTGCGCGATGCGCTGCTGCGCACCATGCAGGCGGCCGAGATCGCCGGCATCAGGGCAATGCTGGTGCATGCCAGTTCCGACGACGCCAAGCGCTTCTACGAACGCTGCGGCTTCCAGCCCGCGCCGCTCGACCCGATGACCCTGATGATCACCATGCAGGACGCACGGCGAACGCTGCTCGGCGAGGGTTAGACGGAGCAGGGACGAACGCCGCGCCTACCTGCCGGCGGCGCTGGTGATCCGGCTTTCGGTTCATGCCGCCGCGAGCCAGGCGCGGATGTCCTCCGGGTGCTCGTAGAGCAGGCGGATCAGGGTCTTCGCCGCGTCGTCCGGCATGGTGCGGCGCTGCTCCCAACTGCGCAGGCTGGCGACGGGCAGGCCGAGCATGTCCGCCGCCGCCTCCTGCGAGAGGCCGAGCCACGCCCGCGCCGCCTTGAGCATGGCGGCGTGGTCGAGCGGCGCAAGCGCGGCCTCGGTCCAATCGGGATTGTCGTCGAAATCCTTGGGCAGTTTGTCAGCCATAACGTTCCTGCTCCCACGCCGAGCCTTGCAGGCATCCGGCGAAGCCCGAAGGGCGAAGCGGGATGGTGCCCGGAGCGAGACTCGAACTCGCACGGTGTCGCCACCGCCGGATTTTGAGTCCGGTGCGTCTACCGATTCCGCCATCCGGGCACGCGCCGCAACGAGACGCAGGCCGATCATAGCGATGACTCTGGGCGGCGCAATGCGGCTCGGCGGGGGCTCGCCGGCTTATCGGCCCGTGGACACCGCGAGCGGCCCGTGCGCCGCTTCGCCGACCACCCGGCTTGCCGGGAACAGGATCGTCGCCGTGGTGCCCTGGCAGGGCGCGCTGTCGATCTTGAGCTCGCCGCCATGCAGCTCCACGAGCGATTTGACCAGCGGCAGGCCGAGCCCGGTGCCCTCGTAGCGCCGGCTCAGCTCGCTCGAAATCTGGCCGAACGGGGTGAGCGCGGTCGGCAGGTCGGCCGGCGCGATGCCGATGCCGGTGTCGCGCACGCCGACGGCGAGCCGCCCGTCCCCGCAGAGCCGTGCGAACAGGTGGAGCGAGCCGCCGGGCGGCGTGAACTTGATGGCGTTCGACAGGAGATTGAGCAGCATCTGCCGGAACGCGCGCGCATCGGCCCTGAGCGGCGGCAGCCCGCGTTCGAGTTCGATGTCGAAGCGCAGCCCGGCCGCTTCGGCGCGCTCGTGCATCATGCGCGTCACTTCGTTGCAGGCCGCCTTGAGCGAGAGCTCGGTATTGTCGTGCAGGTCGAACCTGCCCGCCTCGATCTTGGCCAGGTCGAGGATGTCGTTGATGATCGAGAGAAGGTGCTGCCCGCTCGTGTGGATGTCGGTGGCATAGCCGAGATAGCGTTCGGAGAGCGGGCCGAACATCTGATGGCGGAGCACGTCCGAGAAGCCGATGATCGCGTTCAGCGGCGTGCGCAGCTCGTGGCTCATCTGCGCGAGGAAGCGCGACTTGCTGAGGCTCGCCTCCTCGGCCCGGCGGCGCTCGACCTCGAGCGCGACGTTGCGCCGCTCGGTGTCGAGCATCACCAGCCGGAGCAGCGCGAGCGCGGTGCCCATCGCGAGATAGCGGCCGCCTTCGGTGATGATGAAGCCACGCAGCAGCGCGCTCTGCTTCTCGACCACGATCAGCGATTGGAGCTGCTCGATGCCGACGCTGCGGTCGACGATCAGCGGGTCCGGGTCCATCAGCTTGGACACGGGCTTGCGCTCGAACAACGCCCGCCCGTAACCGTGCGCGAGCTGCTGGGTGAGGTCGTGACGGTAGAGCAGGCCGACCGGCCGCTCGCCGGCCACCACCGGCACCGCGAGGAGGCTGTCGTCATTGACGAACAGCTCGTAGGCTTGGCCGCACGAGGTGGTCCGGCTGATCGGCCGCACCTTGAGCGCGAAGCTCGCGATCGAGCCCGCTTGGCCCTCGATACGTGGTGCGCTCGGCAAGATCATGGCGGTTCCGCTCGGTGGTGTGCGAGTCCACAACCCAGACGTGCTTCACGGTAGGGCCCAAGTCTTTACAGATGATTGTCTTGCCGGATAAAGCCTTGAAATACATTGTAATAATTCTGTCACACAGGGGTATTGGCCAGCTTGCCTGGTCGTTCCGCCCGCAGGGCACGGCATCCGGCCGGAATTGGCTCTAGGATCGGCGCCATGAGCCCGCCGCCGTCCGCCCCCGTGCCCGAGGCGCGTGGTGCAAACGAACCTGTGCCCGAGCCCGCCCCGGGCGGGCCGCGGGTGCGCCTGCTCGCCGGCCTGCCGCTCTCGATCTGGGCGCTCGGCGCGGTCAGCCTCCTGATGGACGTTTCGACCGAGATGATCGAGTCGCTGATGCCGCTGTTCCTGGTTTCGGTGCTCGGCCTTGGCGCGGTCTCGGTCGGCCTGGTCTCTGGCCTTGCCGAGGCGACTGCCTCGCTCGCCAGGATCGGCTCGGGCTGGCTCAGCGACGTGATCGGCCGGCGCAAGACGCTGGCGCTCATCGGCTACGGCATCGCGATGTGCGCCAAGCCGTTCTTCGCGCCGGCGAGCGGCCTCGCCTGGGTGATGGCGACGCGCTTCGTCGACCGCATCGGCAAGGGCATCAGGGTCGCGCCGCGCGACGCGCTGCTCGCCGACCTTGCGCCGCGCGAGAAGCGCGGCGTCGCCTTCGGCCTGAGGAAGGCGCTCGATTCGCTCGGCGCGACGCTCGGCCCCCTGATCGCGTTCGTGCTGATGGCGGCGTTCGACGGCGACATCCGTCTGGTCTACTGGCTCGCGGTCATCCCGGCGGTGCTCTGCGTCGTGCTGCTCGCCGTTGCGGTCAAGGAGCCGCCGCGCCATGCCAAGCCTGCGCCCGAGGAACGGCCGCGCCTCCTCAAGCTCGGCGCGCTCGGGCCCGGCTTCGGCGGCTTCATATTGCTGATCGGCGTCATGCACCTCGCCATCTTCAGCGAGGCGTTCATGCTGCTGCGCGGTGTCGAGATCGGCATCGCGCCGGCGCTGGTGCCGATGCTGCTCGTCGTGATGAACCTCGTCTATGCCGCGGTCGCCTACCTCACCGGCTGGCTCTCCGACCGGCGCGAGGCCAAGGGGCGCGGCCGCATGCCGCTGCTGTTCGCCGGCTTCGCGCCGCTGATCGCGGCCTATCTCGCGCTCGCGGTCTCGGGCGAGGCGTGGCAGGTCTATCTCGCGGCGGTGCTATGGGGTGCGCATCTCGGCATGACGCAGGGGCTGATGCCCGCGATCGTCGCCGACCTCGCGCCGCGCGGCCGGCGCGGCACCGCGTTCGGCGCCTATCACCTGGTCGCCGGCCTCGCAGCGCTGCCGGCCGGCGCCATCGCCGGCGTGCTCTGGCAGCTCCAGGGCCACCAGGCGACCTTCCTGTTCGGCGCCAGCCTCACCGCGCTCGCGCTCAGCGCCCTCGCGCTCTGGCATTTCCGATATCGCTGGTCGTAGCGTCGCCCCCCCCCCCCCGTCGCGCCGAAGATCGCGGCGGCAGGCGTTCTCCCGTTTCATCGATCGAGCCGGGTGCTCGGGCAACGAACCGTCGGATGCGGTCGGCCCCTCACGTCATCACAGGCGCGGTTCACGCATTCGTGAAGGCGGCTTCGAGCGCGGGCCGATCGCGATGGCGCCGACGGCAATCGCGCCAACCGCCTGTATGGGCGCACTCATCCCGGACGGATGCATATTTTCCTACCGCATCGATCGTGTCGCGCTTCACGAAGCTGATGCGGCCCAACGGTCTTGCAATGCCGTGCCTGCTCATTAGCCTTGGCGCGTGATTTTTCTGAGTCCAACGTGGGAGCAAGCCATGAACTTTCCCCCATGGGCCATGCCGTTCGGAGGCGGCATTGTGGCCGGCGCCGCGGGTATGATCATTCTCATATTCGCTACTGGTTGGGTCGTGACGTCAGGCAGCGCGAAAAAGGATGTGCGCGAGGCAAAGTTCGAGCAGCTCGCCGACATCTGCGTCGCGCGCGTGCAGGCGCATTTGAGTGAGACTCCCCAGGCGGAAGATCTGGCCGGCTACGGCAAACGGGAGGCGCGTGAGATGCTCGCCAGGGATTATCTGGTGACCGCAGGACTCAAGGTAACCCCGGAGATCGTCGACGATCTGGTCGATGCTTGCGCCGAGGAGATCGCCTGAACCATTGAGGGCGAGTCCCGCCGCGGCGAGGGAATGGCGCGGCCCGGGATCCGGCGTGCGGTGATCGGGCGGCACGGCCCGGCGCCGCGCGGCATTCGCCTCATTTCAGCGCAAGGGAAGCGGCAACATGGCGCCGATCAAGACAATCGCGATTGCGTCGGTGATAGCGGTGATCTCCGCCGCTGGGGCGTCGGCCTCGGCCGACGTATGCGATCCGCAAGACATCACCGTGCATCAATCGGGCACCGACAAGGCGGAAGGCAGCTTCGTCGTGTTCGGCAAGATCACCAACAAGTGCGCGCAGCCGGTCGGCGCGCAGCTCGAAGTCGTGTTTCGCAACGCCAAGGGCTATGCGGTGGACGTCGATCGGTTCTGGCCCGCCGGCGCGCACAACATCGAGCCGGGAGACACCTTCTCGTTCAAGCGGCAGACCAATGCGGACTATCAGGCCGCAAGCGCTTCGGTGCGGGTGATCGACGTCGAGCGTTGGTAGCGGGCCGAAGCCCCCCGCCGCGCCGCTTGAACGCCTTCCCCGCCTGCTCGCGATAGGCGGGCGGGTTTCCGGTGCACCGCGCGCCTCGGCCGGCGCCTTGAACAATCACCTGTGGCGAATCGGGCATCGGCGGCTGTAGCGTCCGCCGCCATGTTGCGCCGGACCTATGCTTGGCTGCTGCGCCTGGCGGCGACCCGCTATGCGCTCGCCACGCTGGCGGCCGTCGCCTTCCTCGAGAGCGCGGTATTCCCGATCCCGCCCGACGTGCTGCTCATCCCGATGGTGCTGGCCGCGCGGCGCAGCGCCTTCCTGATCGCGGGCGTGTGCACCGCCGCCTCGGTCGCCGGCGGGCTCGGCGGCTACGCCATCGGCTACTATCTTTTCGAATCGATCGGCCGGCCGCTGCTCGCCTTCTACGGCGACCAGGCGGCCTTCGAAGAGGTGCGCAGCGCCTATGCCGAGTGGGGCGCCTGGATCGTCGCTGCGGGCGGCTTCACCCCGATTCCCTACAAGGTGATCACCGTCGCGAGCGGCGCGTTGAGCCTCGACCCCCTGACCTTCACCATCGCCTCGATCGGCTCGCGGGGGCTGCGCTTCTTCATCGAGGCCGCGCTGCTGTGGCAGTTCGGCCCGCCGATCAAGCAGTTCATCGAGCGCCGGCTCGGCACGCTCTCGCTCATCGTGCTATTCCTCGTCATCGCGACGATCGTCGCGCTCCGCTTCGCGCTGTAAGGAGGCCGCGATGAGCCTGCCCGACCGCCGCCTGATGCTGCGCTACGCGCCGGCACTGTTCCTCGTGGCCAGCGCGGGGCTGCTGCTCGCCGCCTATTTGTTCCAGCATATTGGCGGCCTGCAGCCGTGCCCGCTCTGCGTGGCGCAGCGCTATCCGCACTTCGCCGTGCTCGGCCTCGGCCTCGCCGCGCTCTTGTTCGGCGGCCGGGCGCGCTGGCTCCTGCCGGCGCTGCTCGGTGCGATCGTGATCGCCTATCTGGTGGGTGCCGGCTATGCCGCCTTCCATGTCGGCGTCGAGGCCGGCCACTTCCAATCCGCCTGCGCCGGCCCAGGCGGCGCGGCAAGCTCGATCGACGAGCTGCGCGCGCGCATCGAGGCGGCGCCGCTCGCGCGCTGCGATGATGTGGCGTGGACGCTGCTCGGCGTCTCCATGGCGGGCTGGAACGGCATCGCCTGCGTGGCGCTCGGCGCGGTGGCCGGCTATGCTGCCGTCATCGCATGGCGCGATTCGAGGAAGCCGCCGCGTGACCGCCACTGACCATGAGGAAGGCGAGGCCGCGCCCCGCCCGAGGCTGACCGGGGAGCGCCGCCTGCCCGGCGATCTGCGCCCCGAGCAGCTGATCGCACGCATCATCCGGGTCGACCAGGCCGGCGAGTACGGCGCGAAGCGCATCTATGAGGGTCAGCTCGCGGTGCTCGGGCGCGGCCCGCGCGGCGAGTTGATCCGCTCCATGGCCGAGGCCGAGCAGCGCCACCTCGACGAGATCAACCGGCTGATGGTCGAGCGCCGCGTGCGCCCGACCCTGCTCACGCCGCTCTGGCACGTCGCGGGCTTCGCGCTCGGCGCGGGCAGCGCGCTGCTCGGCGAGCGCGCCGCCATGGCCTGCACCGCCGCGGTCGAGGAGGTCATCGAGGGGCACTACGCCAACCAGGCGAACCAGCTCGGCGACGACGAGGCGAAGCTGCGCGACAAGCTCGACGCGTTCGGCGCGGAGGAGACCCATCACCGCGAGATCGCGCTCGCCCACGATGCCGAGCTGGCGCCCGGCTACCAGCCCATGTCGCGCGCCATCAAGGCCGGCACCCGGCTCGCCATCTGGCTGGCGGAGCGGTTCTAGCTGCGGTAGGTCGGTTCGCCCTCATGCTTCGACAGGCTCAGCATGAGGATTCCTATCGTCATTGCCGGGCTTGACCCGGCAATCCAGGAGCGACGGCGCCCGGTTTCTCGGGGAAGCCTGGATGCCCGGCTCAAGGTCGGGCATGACGATCGGAAAGAGGCGAGGCCGTTGCGTCCTTAGAGCGTATCCCTGGAAGAAGGAATCGGTTGGGGATTCCGGTATGGCGGGGAATGTGATTCAAGCTGTCCACTGGCAAGGAGGCCAGCACGGATGGCGCGACCTTTGTCGATGGATTTACGGGAAC
>JBFXKW010000012.1:0-17916 GCA_050173345.1 Alphaproteobacteria bacterium
GCACGGTGCACCGCCAGCCCGAGCTCGCGGGCACGCTCAGGAAGATCGCGAAGAATGGCCGCGACGCCTTCCACACGGGCGCGGTCGCGGAGGACATCGTCGGCTATCTGAAGAGCCTGGGCGGCCTGCTCACGCTCGACGACCTTGCGGGCTTCGACGCCGACTACGTGACGCCGATCAAGACCCGCTATCGCGGCTTCGAGGTCTATGAGTGCCCGCCGAACGGCCAGGGCATCGTCGCGCTGATCATGCTCAACATCCTCTCGGGCTACGACCTCTCGGCGCTCGACCCGCATGGTGCGGCGCGCTTCCACCTCGAGGCCGAGGCGACACGGCTGGCCTATCGCGACCGCAACGCCTTCGTGGCCGACCCGGAGCGCGCCAAGGTGCCGGTCAAGCGGTTGCTCTCCGCGTCCTATGCCGAGGCGCTGCGCGGCTATATCCGGCGCGACCGCGCGATGGGCAGGCTGCCGCCGGCCGGCCTGCCCGCGCACAAGGATACGGTCTATCTCAGCGTGGTGGATGCCGAGCGCAACGCGATCTCGTTCATCAACTCGACCTTCCATAATTTCGGCAGCGGCCTGTGCGCGCCGAAGTCGGGCGTGATGCTGCAGAACCGCGGCGCCAGCTTCGTGGTCGACGACCCCAAGCATCCGAACGCGATCGCGCCCGGCAAGCGGCCGATGCATACCATCATCCCCGGCATGGTCGGCGAGGGGACGCGCTGCCTGATGCCGTTCGGCGTGATGGGTGGGCACTACCAGGCGACCGGCCACGTCCACTTCCTCACCAACGTGATCGACTACGGCATGGACGTGCAGGAGGCGCTCGACAGCCCGCGCGCCTTCCATTTCGACGAGGTGCTGGAGGCCGAGCGCGGCATCCCGGCGGCGACGCTCGGCCAGCTCGAAGGCCTCGGCCACCAGGTGGCGCTCACCGAGCTGCCGCATGGCGGCGGCCAGGCGGTCCGCATCGACTGGAAAACCGGCGTCCTGACCGGCGGCTCCGACCCCCGCAAGGACGGCTGCGCCCTCGGCTATTGATGCGCGGGCCGGTCGAGCCGCGGGGGGTGACTCACGAAAGACTCATGGAGGTGGCTAAAAAGGAATCGGCGAGGGTGACTCGCGCATCCGCCGGGCCTGATACTAGACTGCCTCCTGCGCCTGATGCGCCCAGGGATCGAGTGAATGCCGTTTTTCGAGGATTTCGCGCTGGATGAGCTGCCGGCGGTTGCCGGCGTCGACGCCGACACCTTCAGGCAGGGCATGCGGCTGCTCTCGGCCGCGGTGACCATCGTGACGACCGCCATCGGGGATGCCCGCATCGGGCTGACCGCGACCGCGGTCTGCTCGCTCACCGCCGAGCCCGCCATGCTGCTCGCCTGCGTCAACCGCGAGGCGGGCGCGCACGACCCGGCGCTGCAATCGCGCGTCTTCTGCGTCAACGTGCTCTCGGTCGAGCACCTCGACCTCGCCATGCTGTTCGCCGACCGCAAGCGGGTCGCGGTGCGCTTCGACAGCGGCAATTGGGGCACGCTCAAGACCGGCGCGCCGGTGCTGATGGATTCGCTCGCGAGCTTCGATTGCCTGCTCGGCCAGACCTTCCGCGCCGAGACCCATACCGTGCTGATCGGCCGGGTCCAGGCGGTGCGCACCTCGCCGGCCAAGCCGCCGCTGCTCTACGCCAACGGCAAGTTCGGCTCGTTCACGACGGAGACGGGCTAGAGCAGGGTCGTTTGAGATGGATCGCTTCGCGATCCATCTCAAGCGTGAATCCTGCTCTACTCTGACAAATTAGAGCACGTTCTCCGATCAGGCTGGTTGAGCCCGATCGGATTGCGCTCAAGGCCAGGCGCCCTGGTCGAGGAAGGCCTGCTCCTCGGGCGTCGAGGCGCGGCCGAGCGCGGCGTTGCGATGCGGGAAGCGGCCGAAGCGCTCGATCACCGCACGATGCTCCTCCGCCGCCTTGAGACCTTCGGGATCGTCGAGCGCCGCGAACAGCGCGCAGGCGCGATGCTGGTCGTCGAGGTTCTCGCTGTGCATGAAGGGGAGGTAGAGGAAGCGCCGCTCGACGGGCGCGAGGGGACGGTCCTGCTGCAGGGCAACGGCATGATCGGCGACCGCCCGGGCTTCTTCGTCGGCCTCGAAGGCGCGCGCGGTGCCGCGGAACATATGGCGCGGGAACTGGTCGAGCGCGACGACGAGGGCGAGCGTGCCGCGCGGCGTCTCGCGCCAATAGTCGAGCCCGCCGGCCCGCGCGTCGGCATAGAGCTCGGCGAAACGGTCCGCGATCTCGGCATCGAACGCCGCATCCGGCGGGGCGAACCAGCGCTTTTCGGTCGCGGGATTGAACCAATAGCCGAGCAACGCCTCGGGGTCGCGCGCGGTCATGGCTCGGGCGGCTTCATGCGCTCGCCGGCGGGCCGATCCCGGCATCGCGTCGGCCGGGCTCCGCCGCCGGGGCGATGATTTCATCGGCGTTGCGGCTCATGCAGCCCAAGATAGGGTGGCGCCGCGTGCTTCGCCAGCGCCTTCGCGCTCGATGAGCCGGGCCCATCGAGCGCGGTATCGAGTGTTATCGTGCGGCGCTGGCGTCGCGCCATTCCCAGGGCTTGTCGAACTTCGAGCGCCACACGCCGATGCCCTCGCGCGCGGCGGCGGCCTCCTCGCTCGCGAAGCTGCGCGGCTCTGCCGGGCTCGCCAGCGCCATGCCGATGCGCACCATGGTCTCGTTGAGCTGGGCGGCCTCGGTCTCGCAGAGCGCTGCGGGCACGCCGTTCGGATCGCGCGCCATCTCGACGCAGCGCACGGTGTGCTCGGCGATCAGCGCGCTCAGCATCTTCTGCGCGTCCTGGCCGCAGCCCCAGACGAAGATCATCACCCGGCAGGTCTGCTCGATCTCGGGCGCGTCGATGCCGAAGAGGCGAACGCGCGTGCCGCCGACCTCGAGGAGGTCGCCCTCGATCGCCTTGGCCCGCCCGCTGATCGCGGCGGCCCGCGCGGGCTCGCCCTCGCCCGGGGCGGTCAGCGCGGCAAGGCGCGGCTGCCCGGCGAACAGGTCGTCGACATGGAGCGCGAACGGCGCGCTGGCGGCGAAGGCGAGCGCCATCAGCCGCCACAGGAACCGGGGCCTGCGTAGCATCGGTCGGTTCTCCCGCAGAATTCTTTGCGGCGAACCTTAACAGCACAGGGTTTCCGAAGGATTAAGCGGCGGCGGGGCCGTGGCGCTCGATGCGGCGGAGCGAGGTGTCGGCGAGCACGGCATTGAGCGCGCGGGCGATGAGCTCGGCCCAGCGTTCGGCGCCGGGCCGCGTGCCGATCTCGTCCTGGCGGATTTCGAGCTCGATATGTGGCACGCCGCGGTCGTGGGCATAGACCTGGATGGCGTAGTCCGACGGCCCCTCGATGGCATAGGGCTGGTTCTCGCCGATGACGAGGCCGGGCTCGAGCGCAAGCAGCGCGCTGCGCAGCGGGCCGACCAGTCGGCGGTCGTGCTCGAACAAGAGGCCGATATGCCAGGGCCGCGCCAGGCCGTTCATCACCGGCGTGAAGCTGTGCACCGCGACGAAGAGCGGCGGCGGGCCGTCCTGGCCGAGGCGGCGCTCCATGTAGGAGCCGAGCGCCTGCTGGTAGGGCGCGAAAAAGAAGGCCTGGCGCAGCCGGCGCTCGGCCTCGCTCAACGCAGCGTTGGCCGGGATCGTGGTGCCGTCGCTCACCGGCGGGATCGAGGTCGGCGAATCGAGCGGGCGGTTGCAGTCGATGATCAGGCGCGAATAGCCGGAGAGGAAGGCCGGGCAGCCGAAGCGCGCGGCGAGCCCGCGCGTCACCGCGGCGGCGCCGATGTCCCAGCCGATATGGCGGTCGAGCTCGGCCTGCGGCAGGCCGAGCCGCTCCATGTGTGCCGGCACCGCGTTCGAGGCATGGTCGCAGCAGAGCACGAGCGGACAGTTGGCCGGCGCGTCGAGGTTGATGGCCTCGAAGGGCGGCGGGTCGCTGAAGGCGAGGCGGGCGGGATCGAAGGGCGGCGGGCGGTTCATGGCGGCTGGATTCGGCTGTGGCGATGATAGGTCGCGTCGTCGTTTTCGGCTAGAGTGGCGCCGAGCCGCGCTCGGTTGCTCATTTTTGTCGTCATTGCCGGGCTTGACCCGGCAATCCAGTCCTTGGTTGAGCCTGGATGCCCGGGTCTTCGCCCGGGCATGACGGGGGAAAATAGTTGGGCTCGCGCACAGTGCTTTGCACGCAGAAGGAGACCCGCCATGACCGCACCAGCCTGGCCTGCCACGCGTGACCTGCCGCTCGAGCCGGGGCGCTCGGCGCTGCTCGTCATCGACGTGCAGAACTATTGCGCGCACCGCAACGGCGGCGAGTTCGCCGGGCTCGCGCCCGAGGCGTTCGAGGCCAGGTTCGGCGCGTTCTTCGCGCGATTCGAGCGGGCCGCGCTGCCCAACCTCAGGCGGCTGATCGAGGCCTGCCGCGGCGCCGGGGTCGAGGTGATCTACACCACGATCGAGAGCCTGACCAAGGACGGCCGCGACCGCGGGCTCGACTACAAGATCACCGGCTTCAACGTGCCGAAGGGCTCGTGGGACGGCAAGGTGATCGACGCGATCGCGCCGGGGGACGACGAGATCGTCCTCCCGAAGACCTCGTCGAGCGTGTTCAACTCGACCAACATCGACTATGTGCTCAGGAACCTCGGCGTCGAGCGGCTGGCGATCTGCGGCATCTACACCGACCAGTGCGTCGAGGGTGCGGTGCGCGACGCCTGCGACATGAACTACCTGGTGACGCTGGTGGAAGACGCCTGCGCCACCCACACCCAGGAGCGCCACGACAACTCGCTCAAGGCGCTCAAGGGCTATTGCAGGACCGTCACGACGGAGCAGGTGGTGGGGGAGTTGGCGCAGCGGGCCAGGAAGGCGGGGTAGGCGGGGCTACATTTTTCGTTCGTCACTATTTTTCACTCGTCATTGCCCGGCTTGACCGGGCAATCCATGTCTGCAACCGGCTCGCTACACGATGGATGCCCCGGTCAAGCCGGGGCATGACGATAAGAAGAAGAACCGGATGTCCCGCCCCGCGCCCTCAATCGTCCGCGCCGGGCGGGGCGTAGCCGTAGATGCGGCGGGCGGCGTCGCGGCTGACGAAGCCCTCGCGCAGGTCCTCCTCGATCATGGCGGGGTCGCGCTGCTTCGGGTCGCCGTAGCCGCCGCCGCCCGAGACCTCGAGCCGCACCCTATCGCCCGGCTGCAGCGTGATGTTCGAGTATTTGGAGGACGAGCGCTTGCCATAGGCTTCGACCGTGGTGCGCCAGTCCTTGCGGCCCTCTTGCTGGAAGAGCGTCGCGCCGTTGCGGCCCTCGCCGCCGCCGAACAAGGACCAGGTCTTGACCTTGTGGCGGTCGGTGCATTGGCTCGCCGTGATCTCGGCGCCGCGGGCGCGCAGCGTCTTCTGGTAGCCGAGCCCGCCGCGGAACTTGCCGGCGCCGGCCGAATCGGGCAGCAGCGCGTAGTTCTCGACCACGAAGGGGAAGCGCGTCTCGAACACCTCGGTCGGGTTGAAGCGGCAATTGCCGTTGATGCAGATCACCGTGTCATTGCCGTCGGCGAAGCTGCGCCCGCCCCAGCCGCCCGACATCAGGTCGTAGCAGGCGTAATACTCGTCATAGTCCGGGTGGTGACCGCCGAACACGAAATTGCCGCCGGTGCCGGATTCCGAGGCCATCGCGCGCTCGGGCACGCATTTCGACAGCGCGCCGATCACGATGGCGGCGAGCCTGGGGTGCGTCTCGGTATTGCCGGCGACCGAAGGCGCCGGATAGTCGACGTTGACCACGCTCTTGGCCGGCGCGACCACGCGGATCGGGCGGAAGCAGCCGGAGTTCTTCGGGATGGTCGGGTCGGTCATGTGGAAGGCGGCGTTGTAGGTGGCGCCGAGGGTAACGCCCAAGGTCGCGTTGATCGGTCCCCTGGCCTGCGGCGACGAGCCGGTGAAATCCGCCACCATCTCGTCGCCCTGGACGTGCACGGTGACGAACAGGCGGTAGGGCTTGTCCTCGATGCCGTCGTTCTCGACCCAGTCCTCGAAGCTGTAATGGCCGTCGGGGAAGCTCGCGATCTCGCTCCTCATGCGCCGCTCGGAATAGTCCATCAGGTCGGCGCAGGTCTTGCGGAAGGTGGCCTTGCCGTACTTCTTGACCAGCTCGGCGATGCGCTTCTCGCCGAGGTCGAGCGAACCGATCATGGCGCGCAAATCGCCATAGTTGTGGCGCGGCGTGCGCACGTTCGCGAGCCACAGCTTCCAGACCTCGGGCACATCCTCGCCGGCCTTCTGGATCTTGACCGGCGGCATGCGGATGCCCTCGTGGAAGACTTCGGTCGCCTCGCCCGCGAAGCCGCCCGGCACCATGCCGCCGACCTCGGCGACATGGCCGATCGCGACGCAGAACCCCATCAGTTCGCCGTCAACGAAGAACGGCTTGAACAGCGTGTGCTCCGGCACGTGCAGGCCGCCGCGATAGGGGTCGTTATGGATGATGACGTCGCCCTGCACCACCGTCTCGAGCGGGATCTCCTGCGCGCAGGTCTTGATCAGGAGCGGCATGCCGCCGATCTGCGCCGGGCAGAACTCGGCGACCGCGATCATGTTGCCGTCGGTGTCGGTCAACGCGCAGGTGAAGTCGAGCCCCTCGTTGAAGATCGTCGAGTACGACGTCTTCATCAGCACGATGCCCATCTCGCGGCAGATCGACACCATCGAGGATTCGATGATGCTCATGGTCACGAGGTCGAAGTCGCGGGTATCGGACATGGCGAGGCTCCGGTTGAGAAGGCCGCCTAGCCTAGACTGTTAGTGGCGACGAGGAAACGGGCATGGTTTGGACGTGCTTCTGTCGTCATTGCCGGGCTTGACCCGGCAATCCAGTCTGTCTTGAAGAAGCCTGGATGCCCGGGTCAAGCCCGGGCATGACGAGAAAAGGAAGCGGCCGCGCCGTTGGGTCGGCCGCTGCCCCGTTCTAGTCGTCGCCGGCGGCTTCGAGGCCGTAGACGGTGCGGGCGACGTCCTTCGAGATGTAGCCCTCGCGGAGATCCTCCACCACCTGGTCGCGCGGGCGCTTCTTGGGGTCGCCGTGGCCGCCGCCGCCCGGCGTCTGGAAGCGCATCGAATCGCCCGGCTGGATGCGGATGTTGGCCCATTTCGAGGCGCTCACCTTCTTGAACGCCTCGTCGATCATCTGCCAGCGGTCCGAGTTGGCGGCGCGGTGCCAGGTGCCGGCGAGGCCGCCGGGCTGGCCGTCGTTCAGACCCCAGGGCCGGTTGTGGTGGCGGTCCGACATCTGGCTGCCGGTGATCTCGACCTTCATGTTCTTGAGCGTGCGCCGGGTCGAGAGGCCGCCGCGATGCTCGCCGGGGCCGCCCGAATCCTGCACCAGCTCGTAGGAAAGGGTCTGCCAGGGATAACGCGTCTCGAACACCTCGACCGGGATGACGCGGCAATTGCCGTTGATCGCGTCGGTCGCGTCGTTGCCGTCGGCGAAGCTGCGTCCGCCCCAGCCGCCGAGCTCGATGCCGTAGCAAACGAAGGTCTCGTCCTGCTGGACGTCATGGCCGGAGAACACGAAGTTGGTGTGGGTCGCGCCCTCGGCCGCCATCGAGCGCTCGGGCAGCGCCTTGGCGAGCGCGCCGATGATGGTGCCGGCGATCTTGCAGTGGGTCTCGGTGTTGCCGCCGACCTCGGGCCCCGGATAGTCCACGTTCACCACCGTGCCGGGCGGCGAGATGATGCGGATCGGCTTGAAGCAGCCCGAGTTCTTCGGGATCGACTGGTCGGTCATGTGCAGCATGGCGTTGTAGGCGGCCGACCAGGAGACGCCGAGCGTGCCGTTGATCGGCCCCTTGGCCTGCGCCGAGGTGCCGGTGTAGTCGATGATCGCCTCGTCGCCCTGGACGTGGACGGTGACGTTGATCTTGAACGGCTTGGCCTCGATGCCGTCGTCCTCGACGATGTCCGAGAAGCTGTAGCTGCCGTCCGGGATCTGGGCGATCTCGGCGCGCATGCGCGCCTCAGAATAGGTGATCAGGTCGGCGCAGGTCTTGCGGAAGACGTCCTTGCCGTATTTGCGGACGAGGTCGCCGAGCCGCTTCTCGCCGAGGTCGACGGCCGCGATCAGCGCGCGCAGGTCGCCATAGTTGTAGCGCGGCGTGCGCACGTTCGCGAGCAAGAGCTTCCAGACCTCCTCGACGTCCTCGCCCTTGCTCCTGATCTTGACCGGCGGCACGCGGATGCCCTCATGGAAGATCTCGGTCGCCTCGCCATTGAAGGCGCCCGCCACCATGCCGCCGATCTCGACCAGGTGGCCGATCGACATGGCATAGGCCATCAGCTCGCCGTCGACGAAGACCGGCTTGATCAGCGTATGCTCGGGGCAGTGCAGGCCGCCGCGATAGGGGTCGTTGTGGACGATGACGTCGCCCTCGACGATCTCGCCGGGCTTGAACTCGCGCACGCAGCTCCGCGCGAGCAGCGGCACGCCGCCGATCATCGAGGGGCAGAACTCGGCCTGGGAGATCATCTCGCCGTCGGGCGCGGCGAGCGCGCAGGTGAAGTCGAGCGCCTCGTTGAAGATCGTCGAGTAGGACGTCTTCATCAGGGTGATGCCCATTTCGCGACAGACGGACACCATCGTCGAATCGATGATGTTCATCGTCACCATGTCCATATCGCGGGTGTCGGTCATCTGGGTCACTCCCCGGCAAGCTTGCCGATCAGAAGATTGCCGTAGGCATCGACCTTGAGCTTACGGCCAGGGTTGAGAACGGTCACCGAGGCGGCCTCCTCGATCACGGCGGGGCCGGTGATCGCGTCGCCTTCGCGCAAGCTGGCGCGGTCGTAGACCGGGGTATCGGCCGCGCCGTCGTCGAACACGACGCGGCGCGTCGCGACCGGCTTCGCGCCCGAGCCCTTGCCGATGGTGGCGAAGGCCGGCTTCTCGGTGAGCGAGACCACGGTCGCCTTCAGCGTGATCACCTCGATGATCTCGCGCGGGATGTTGAAGCCGAAGCGGGTCTGGTGCATCTGGTGGAACAGCTCCCAGAGCTTCGGCGTCGTCGTGTCGTCGAACTTCTCGAACGGGATCGGGATTTCGAGCTCGTAGTTCTGGCCGAGATAGCGCAGCTCGACCGAACGGTGCACCTCGATGTTCTTGGTGTAGCCCTGCTCGGTGAGCTCGTGGATGCCGGAATCGACGAGGTCCTTCATCACCTCGCTGGCGCGCGCCTGGTCGAAGCGCTTCGAGGTCATCTGCACGGTGCGCTGGGTGTCGACCCGCGCATCGGTCATGATGAAGCCGAAGGCCGAGAACTGGCCCGGATAGTTGGGCACGATTCCGCTCGGCACGCCGGCATCCTCCATCAGGTCGGAGATGTGCACCGGCCCAGCGCCGCCGAAGGTGAGCAGCGCGAAGTCGCGCGGGTCGAGGCCGCGCTCGATCAGCACCGAGCGCAGCGCGCCGACCATGTTGTTGTTGGCGATCTTCAGCATGGCGAGCGCGGTCTCGTCCGCGCCGCGGCCGAGCTTGGCCGCGACCGCCGCGACCGCCTGCTTTGCCGCCTCGGCGTCGAGGCTCATGGCGCCGCCGAGGAAGTTCGCGGGGCTGATGCGGCCGAGCGCGACGTTGGCGTCCGTCACCGTGGCCTCGGTGCCGCCCCGGCCGTAGCAGGCCGGGCCCGGATCGGCGCCGGCGCTCTGCGGGCCGACGCGCAGCATGCCGCCCTTGTCGATCCAGGCGAGCGAGCCGCCGCCCGCGCCGATGGTGCGGATGTCGATCATCGGGATCTGGATCGGCACGCCGAACTCGATCTCGAAGTCGGTGGTGAAGTTCTCGCGGCCGTCGATCACGGTGGCGCAATCGGTCGAGGTGCCGCCCATGTCGAGCGTGACGAGGTGCGAGACGCCGCACAGCTTCGCGATGTGCTTGGCCGCGATCACGCCGCCGGTCGGCCCCGAGACGGTCATCTGGATCGGCGCGTTGGCCGCGGCGTCGAGCGTCATCTCGCCGCCGTTGGACTTGATCAAGACGACATGATCGGTGATGCCCTTGTCCTTGAGCCGCTGCTTGAGCGTCTTGGAATAGCGGCTGACCAGCGGCTTGACGTAGGCATCGGCGAGCGTGGTCGAGGCGCGCTCATACTCCTTCCACTTCGGCAGCACGTCATAGGAGATCGAGACCGGGATGTCGGGCAGCTCCGCCTCGAGGATCTTCTTCACCTCGCGCTCGTGCTCGGGCGAGACGTAGGAGAAGAGCAGGTTGACCGCGATCGCCTCGATGTTGCCCGCTGCCTTGATCTGCTTCGCCGCGGCGCGCACCGTGTCGGGGTCGAGCGGCGTGAGCACCTCGCCGTTCGCCATGATGCGCTCGCGCACCTCGTAGCAGTGCCGGCGCTTGACCAGCGGCTTCGGCTTGATCCAGGTGATGTCGTAGTGGCTGCGCCGGTTGCCGCGCTGGATGAACGGCACGTCGCGGAAGCCCTCGGTCGTGATGTAGGCGGTGACGGCGCCCTTGCGCTCGAGGATCGCGTTGGTCGCGATCGTGGTGCCGAGCCGCATGTTGGCGATGTCGCCGGGTTTCTTGACGTGACCGAGGCCGGTGAGGATGCCGTCGTTCGGATCCTTCGGTGTGGTCAGGTTCTTCCACACGTCGACGGCCTTGGTTTGGGGGTCGTAGGAAACGAAATCGGTGAACGTGCCGCCGACGTCGATGCCGACAAGAAGTCCTGCCACGCTGCTATCTCCCTCGCGAGCTCGAACGGAATTTGCCCGGCGCGGCCGGGCCGCGCGGGAGGGGGATGTTAGCCGCGCGCCACCGGGCCGGCAACCGCTGTGATCTCAGTTGAAAACGGGGCCCCGGCGGCACGCCGCCGGGGCCCCTCCCAGACGCCGAAGCCCCTTATTTCCCTGGGGTCGGTCAGCGTATCAGGATGAAGAGCGCGCCATCGCCGCGGCGGATGTTGAGCAGCAGCGCGCCGTTGCTCTTCTGCGCCGCCTCGGTGAATTCCGCCGGTGAGCTGACCGGTTTTTGGTTGACCAAGGTGACGACATCGCCCTCACGCAGCCCGGCGCCGTAGGCCGCGCTCTCGGTATCGACGGAGAGCACCGCCACGCCCTGGACCTGGCCGTAGAGCGGGTGAGTCTCGGGCAGGGTGCCGACGGTGACGCCCTCGAGCTTCGGCACGTTGTCGACCGCGGCCTCTGCGACGGTGTCGTCGGCCGTGCCGATCTCCATCTCGATGTCCTGCTTCTCGCCGTTGCGCACGATGCTCAGCTTGACCTTCTCGCCGATCCGCTTGAGGCCGATCGTGTTGCGGAGGTCGGCGGAGCCCTTGACCGGCTCCTCGTTGACATGGGTGATGATGTCGCCGGCCTTGATCCCGGCCTTCTCCGCCGGCGTGCCGGGCATCACCTGCGAGACGACGGCGCCGGCCTGCGCCTCGACGCCGAAGGCCTCGGCGAGGTCCGGCGTCAGGTCCTGGATCTGCACGCCGATGCGGCCGCGCTGCACCTCGCCATGCTCGATGAGCTGCTCCATGACGAGCCGTGCCATGTTGATCGGGATCGCGAAGCCGATGCCGATATTGCCGCCGCCCGGCGCGATGATCGCGGTGTTGATGCCGACCAGCTCGCCCTTCAGGTTGATCAAGGCGCCGCCCGAATTGCCCGGGTTGATCGAGGCGTCGGTCTGGATGAAGTCCTCGTAGCCTTCGATGCCGAGGCCGCTGCGGCCGAGCGCGCTGACGATGCCGGTCGTCACGGTCTGGCCGAGGCCGAACGGATTGCCGATCGCCATCACGAAGTCGCCGACCAGCAGGCGGTCCGAATCGGCGAGCGGCAGGGCGGTCAGCTTCTGGGGGTCGACCTTGAGCACCGCGATGTCGGTTTCGGGGTCGGTACCCACCACCTCGGCCTTGAGCTGGCGGCGGTCGGTCAGGGTGATCACCACCTCGTCGGCCTTGTCGACGACATGGCTGTTGGTGAGCAGGTAGCCCTTCTCGGCGTCGACGATGACGCCGGAGCCGACCGCGTTGATCTCGCGCTGCTGCGGCGGCAGGCGGTCGCCGAAGAAGCGCTTGAAGAACGGGTCGTCGAAGAGCGGGTGCCGCTGCGCCTCGGCCTTGCCCTTGGTCGCGATGTTGACCACGGCGGGCGAGACCTGCTCGACGAGCGGCGCCAGCGTGGTCACGCCTTCGCCATTGGTCAACGCAGGGAGGGTCGTCGCCTGGGCACCGTTGCTGAGCGCCAAGCCGATCGCCAGGGCGCCGGCCACGAGCGAGGCCCGGATGGTTCGCATCATCTCGTTGTTCCTCCTTGGTGCCGGGTCAATGACGCCTCGCAACCCTTGCTTCTGCAACCATGCGACGGCCACCGGCAATGGACATGACCGCTAGAATGGGCCGGGCGGCACCGGCTTTCAATCCGAAGCGGAACCGGCCGCCGCGTCATCCGCACGAAGCGCGGAAGGAGCGACGGCGTCGCCGCGTCGAGGCCATAGCTTGTGCCGGTTTGTGGCTGATTTTTGGCGCGGCAACGAAATCACGCGAAGTTTAACGGCGATGAGGCGGAAAAACCAACGGCCGCGCCCGGATGCCCGGACGCGGCCGTCTCTTTCGTGGGCCGGCTCTGGTCAGGCCGCCTTGGACTCGATGACCTTGGCCCCGGCGTCGCCATTGATGGCGATCTGGCGGGGCTTCATCGCCTCGGGCAGCTCGAGCGCGAGCTCGATGCGGAGCAGGCCGTTCTCGAGCTTGGCATCCTTGACCTCGACATGGTCGGCAAGCTGGAAGCGGCGCTCGAAGGCGCGCCCGGCGATGCCGCGATAGAGGTAGGTGCGCTCGCTCGTCTCCTTGTCCTCGATCCTGCCCTGGACGATCAGGAGGTTCGGCTTGAAGGTGAGGGTCAGGTCCTTCTCGCGGAACCCGGCGACCGCCATGGTGACGCGGTAGGCGTGGTCGCCGACCTTCTCGATGTCATAGGGCGGGTAGGACGGGCTTTCGTCGGAATCGAACACGCTGTCGAACAGCTGGTTCAGCCGGTCGAAGCCGACGGTGGAGCGAAAGAGCGGGGAAAAGTCGTACTGACGCATGGCATATCCTCCAAAGAGCGACATGGTGGGGGCCCGCCGTCATGGCCGAGGCCCTTCGTCTGGTGCATGCCGGGCCCGCGCGCGGCGCCCGGCGAATTCGATGTAGGCACCGCCCGGGGCCTCGTCAAGGCCCCGGCGTCACCTCGTAAAGCTTTGAGGCGACGTGGTTTCTCCGAGCCTGTTGAGGAGGAGCGGGACCACCGGCCGGACGATCGCGTAGGGCTCGATCGGACGCGCCAGCCCGTCCGCCCGGGCGCGCCAGAGGCGCCTGCCGTCAAGGCGCTCCAGGCTGAGGTCGAGGCGGAAGGCGGTGCCGCTGCCCCGCGCGGGGTCGGAGAAGACCGGGAGCTCCACGCCGACGCCGAGGTCCTGCGTGCCGCTCGAGCCGAACACGCCGCCGACGCCGATGCCGAGGCCGGAATCCTCCAGCGCCGCCGGCACGCCGGCATAGCGGTAGCGCAGCACGAACGGCGCCCCTGCCTCGACCGCGATGCCGCGGAGCGAGAGCGAATCGCGGAGTGCACGCTCGACCGCGGGCTCGGCTTCGGCGCCTTGCTGCGGTGCAATGTGAAGGGCGCGCGGCGCCACCGCCTCGCCCTCGTTCATGCTCTCGATCGTGCCCTTGACCAGCCGGCCCGGCGGCGGCGCGTCGCCGCTCGTGCAGCCGGCGAGAGCGAGGAGAACGATCGTCGCGAGGAAGAGTGCTTTTCTCATGGCCTGGATTCTGAGGCGATATGGGCGGGCCGTCGAGCCGCCAGAAGTCCATGGCGCTTGGCGCGGCGCGCCTGTGCTAACGTCGCCGCCCGCATCGAAGGAGGGGCGTCGATGGCCCGAACCGCGCTTTTCACCCACCCGGCGTGCATCGCGCACGATCCGGGGCAAGGCCATCCCGAGCGCCCGGACCGGCTGCGCGCGATCCTCAAGAAGCTCGAGGCCCCGGCCTTCGCCGCGCTCGACCGGCGCGAGGCGCCGCTCGCGACGCGCGACGACCTCGCCCTGGTGCATAGCCGGCGCCTGGTCGATGCCCTGCTCGACGCGGTGCCGAAGAGCGGGCGCATCGCGATCGACGCCGACACCATCATGTCGCCGGGCTCGGGCGAGGCGGCGCTGCGCGCGGCCGGCGCGCTGCTCGCCGCGGTCGACGCCGTGATCGCGGGCGAGGCGGACAACGCCTTCTGCGCGGTGCGCCCGCCCGGCCACCATGCCGAGCCCGAGCACCCGATGGGCTTCTGCCTCTTCAACAACGTCGCGATCGGCGCCGCGCATGCGCGCGCCCGGCACGGCATCAGGCGCGTCGCGATCCTCGATTTCGACGTGCATCACGGCAACGGCACGCAGGCCGTGGTCGAGCATGACGCCGCGCTGTTCTTCGCCTCCAGCCATCAATGGCCGCTCTATCCGGGCACCGGCGCCGCGAGCGAGACGGGCGTCGGCAATGTGGTGAACCTGCCGCTGCGCGCGATGTCGGGCTCGGCCGAGTTCCGCGCCGCATGGGGCGAGACGGCGTTCCCCGCGCTCGAACGCTTCGCGCCGGAGCTGGTGATGATCTCGGCCGGGTTCGACGCGCACCGCAACGACCCGCTCGGCGGGCTGCAGCTGGTCGAGGCCGATTATGCCTGGGTCACCGGCGAGCTCACGCGCATCGCCAAGGCGCACGCCAAGGGCCGCATCGTCTCGACGCTCGAAGGCGGCTACGATCTCGACGCGCTCGCCAACAGCGTCGCCGCGCATGTCGAGGCGCTGATGGCGGCGTGATGGTGTAAGCCGGCGGTGGTGCGGTTGCTCTCATGCTTCGACAAGCTCATGCTTCGACAAGCTCAGCATGAGGGCATTGAGTTTCGGCCTCATCCTGAGCCTCCCCGTCCTGAGCCTGTCGAAGGACGAAGGATGAGGCCGCTGCACTGACCCACCAGCATAGGCCAGCGGCGCTTGCCTAGCCGGCGGTGCAGTCTTTAGAGTCGCGAGCACTCCGGATTCGGGAATGGCGGGCATGCCGGCGGAAAAGGCCCACAAGGAAAAGGACATTGCGGCGCTGAGCTTCGAAGAGGCGCTCGGCGAGCTCGAGGCCATCGTGCAGCGGCTGGAAAAGGGCGAGCTCGGCCTCGAGGACGCGATCGCCACCTATGAGCGCGGCGTCGGGCTGAAGCGGCGCTGCCAGGAGAAGCTCAAGGACGCCCAGCTCCGCGTCGAGAAGATCGAAGCCGAGGGCGGCGCGGTGAAGACCGCCCCGTTCGACACCGAGTAGACCAGGCATGGCGGGACTCGACGAGGCGCTGCGCGAGGCGGCAGCCACCGTGACGAGCGCGCTGGCGCGCTATGTGCCGGCGCCCGCCGGCGCGCAGGCCCGGCTGTTCGAGGCGATGCGCTACTCGACCTTCGCCGGCGGCAAGCGGCTGCGCCCCTTCCTGGTGCTGGCCGGCGCCGATCTATTCGACGTGCCGCGGCCTTGGGCGCTGCCGACCGCCGCCGCGATCGAGATGGTGCACACTTATTCGCTCGTGCATGACGACCTGCCGGCGATGGACGACGACGACCTCAGGCGCGGCCAGCCGACCTGCCACAAGAAATACGACGAGGCGACCGCGATCCTGGTCGGCGATTCGCTGCTCACCTTGGCCTTCGAGGCGGTCTCGGCGTCGAGCGGCCATCCCGACCCCGCGGTGCGCGCCGACCTGGTGCACGCGCTCGCCATGGCGGCCGGCGCCGAGGGCATGGCGGGCGGCCAGATGATCGACCTCGAGGCCGAGAAGCGCAATGGCGAGCTCGACATCGACGCGATCATCCACCTGCAGCGGCTCAAGACCGGCGCGCTGATCCGCTTCTCCTGCGAGGCCGGCGCGATCATGGCGCGCGCCGACGACGGCAAGCGGCGTGCGCTCCGCACCTATGCGTCGTGCATCGGCCTCGCCTTCCAGATCACCGACGACCTGCTCGACCATGAAGGCAGCGCCGCCGATCTCGGCAAGGCGGTCGGCAAGGACGCGGGCGCCGGCAAGGCGACCTTCGTCAAGCTGCTCGGCGCGGACGAGGCGCGCCGCCGCGCGCACGCGCTGGTCGGCGAGGCCGAGGCGGTGCTCGAACCCTTCGGCCCGAAGGCCGCGCTGCTCCACCAGGTCGCGCGCTACATCGTCGAGCGGAAGAACTGAGGGTTTTCCCGAATCATCCCCGCTCAGTTTCTTCGTGGCCCCACCCTCACCCCATCCCTCCCCCGTCAAGGGGAAGGGGGTAAGAGGGAAGGCCGCCGCCGCGATTCATCGGTGTCCGCCGCGATTCATCGGTGTCCGCCGCGATTCGTCGGTATCTGCCGTGATTCATCGGCATCGGCCGCCTGCGCGACGTCATTTCTTTTCCCTCCCCCCTTGCGGGGGAGGGTTAGGGTGGGGGGTCTAGTGAAACTGGCTTCGATTCGACCATGCCCACCAGAAAACCGAAGAAGATTCGCCTGGATGCGCTGCTGGTCGAGCGCGGGCTGGCCGAGAGCCGCGCCAAGGCGGCGGCGCTGATCCTGGCCGGCGTCGTGTTCTCGGGCGAGCGGCGGCTGGAGAAGGCCGGGCAGCAGGTCGCTGCCGACCTGCCGGTCGAAGTGCGCGGCGCGGCGCATCCCTATGTCTCGCGCGGCGGGCTCAAGCTCGCCCACGGGCTCGACCATTTCGGGATTCCGGTCGAAGGGCGCGTCGGGCTCGACATCGGCGCCTCGACCGGCGGCTTCACCGACGTGCTGCTCCAGCGTGGCGCAAGGCGCGTCTACGCCGTCGATGTCGGCTATGGTCAGCTCGATGCGCGCCTGCGGGGTGACGAGAGGGCGGTCGTGCTGGAGCGGGTCAACGCGCGGCATTTGAGCCGCACCGAGGTGCCGGAGCCGGTTGATCTCATCGTCTGCGACGCGAGCTTCATCGGGCTGCGCACCATCCTCCCCGCGCCATTGGCGCTCGCGGCGCCCGGCGCGCACCTGGTCGCCCTGATCAAGCCGCAGTTCGAGGTCGGGCGCGAGAGGGTCGGCAAGGGCGGCATCGTGCGCGACCCGGCGCTGCACGCCGAGGTGTGCGAGACGATCGCGGCCTGGCTCGATGGCCTTGAAGGCTGGCGCGTGCTCGGGATCACGCCGAGCCCGATCGAGGGCGCGGACGGCAATCGGGAGTTCCTGATCGCGGCGCAGCGAGAGGCTTGATGGAACGGGGAACGGCGATGGACGAATTGCTCAAGAACAACCTGGCCTGGGCGAATGCGCGCCGCGCGGCCGACCCGGACTATTTCCGCCGGCTCGCCGCCCTGCAGGCGCCGGACTATCTGTGGATCGGCTGCTCCGACAGCCGGGTGCCGGCCAACGTGATCACCGGCCTCGAGCCCGGCGAGGTGTTCGTGCATCGCAACGTCGCGAACCTGGTCAACGCCGGCGACCTCAACTGCCTCGCGGTGCTGCAATTCGCGGTCGAGGTGCTCGGCGTCGAGCATGTCATCGTGTGCGGCCATTATGGCTGCGGCGGCGTGCAGGCCGCGATGGACGGCAAGCGGCACGGCCTGATCGACTATTGGCTCCAGCCGATCCGCGATATCGCCGACCAACACGAGGAGGAGCTCGCACGGATCGAGGATGCGGCGGCGCGGCAGAACCGCCTGTGCGAGCTCAGCGTCGCGCTCCAGGTGCGCCGCGTCGCCGAGACGCCGATCGTGCAGGACGCCTGGTCGCGCGGCCAGCGGCTCAAGATTCACGGCTGGGTCTACGGCCTGCATGACGGCCGCCTGCGCGACCTCGGCTGCACGCGAGAGGGTTGATCCGCGCAC
>JBFXKW010000012.1:18016-85500 GCA_050173345.1 Alphaproteobacteria bacterium
CGAGACGCCGATCGTGCAGGACGCCTGGTCGCGCGGCCAGCGGCTCAAGATTCACGGCTGGGTCTACGGCCTGCATGACGGCCGCCTGCGCGACCTCGGCTGCACGCGAGAGGGTTGATCCGCGCACCGCACTGGATTACGCCAGTCTCGTATCGAGAAGGGAGGCCGCATTGACCGGAAAGCGCCCCGTGGTGGTCGCCGCGTTCGAGGCGAAGGACGACGTCCTCGCCATCATCGAGGCCGGGCTCGGCGATATCTCGACGCTGCGCTTCATCCACGGCGCCTCGCCCGAGGCAAGGCGTGCGGCGCTCGCCGAGTCGGCCGCGGTGCTCACCTGGCGGCCGCATATGGAATACGAGGCGGGCGAACTTGCCGCGCAGACGCATCTCGGCCTCATCCAGTCCGTCACCGCCGGGATCGACTTCGTGCCGTTCGAGGCGCTGCCCAGGGGCGTGCCGTTCGCGACCAATGCCGGCGCCTATGCGAAGCCGATGGCCGAGCACGTCATGGCCATGACGCTCGCCGCCGCCAAGGCGCTGTTCGACCGGCACGAAAAGCTGAAGCGCGGCGTCTTCGAGCAATGGGTGCCGACCCGCACGCTCGACGGCGCCACCTGCGGCATCCTCGGCTTCGGCGGCATCGGGCGCGAGGTGGCGCGGCTGATGCGCCCGTTCGGCGCCAGCATCATGGCGCTCAACCGCTCGGGCAAGACCGACGAGGATGTCGCCTTCGCCGGCACGCTCGCCGACCTCGACCGCGTGCTCGAGGCCGCCGACGTGCTGGTGCTGACGCTCTCGCTCAACAAGGAGACCAAGGGGCTGCTCGGCGCGCGCGAGTTCGGCCTGATGAAGAAGGACGCGATCCTGGTCAACGTCGCGCGCGGCGCGCTGATCGACCAGGGCGCGCTCTACCGGCACCTCTCCGATAACCCCGGCTTCACCGCCTGCATCGAGGCCTGGTGGGTCGAGCCGTTCGTGCATGGCGAGTTCCGCCTCGACTACCCGCTGCTCGACCTGCCGAACGTGATCGGCGCGCCGCACAACTCCGCGGTCGTCCCCGGCGGCATCGACCATGCGCTGCGCCAGGCCACGCTCCACGTCCGCCGCTTCCTCGAAGGCGAGACGCCGGTCAATGTGGTGACGGAGCGGGATCGGGTGGCGTAGGGCGCCGGCACGTCGGGTTGTCCGCGCGCTTTTTTTCTTCGTCATGCCCCGGCTTGACCGGGGCATCCATGTCGGCAGCGCGCTCGCTGCACGATGGATTGCCGGGTCAAGCCCGGCAATGACGATTGGGGTGCGGGTCAAGCTGGGGCATGACGAAGAAAAAACTTGGCTTGGGGGCGCCGAACGCGTCGTGGGTCGCGCCTACCGCGCCGCGTTGAAATACTCCGCGTTCGGGCGCATCTCGACGGCGGCGGCGAGGCGGTTGGTCATGTTGTAGAAGCCGGCGGTTTCGGCGAGGTCGAAGATGTCCTCGTCCGAAAGGCCGGCCTTGCGCAAGCTCGCGCGGTCGGCGTCGTCGATCGTCGCGGGCGAGACGGTGAGCTTCCAGGCGAAGTCGAGCATGGCGCGCTGGCGGGCGTCGAGCCTGGCCGTGCGATAATTGGTGACGAGCTGGTCGCCGAGCAGGGGGTCGCCCGAGAGCAGGCGCACCGCGGCGCCGTGCGCCACCAGGCAGTAATGGCAATGGTTGGCGCAGGAGACCACCACCGCGACCATCTCGCGCTCGAGCTTCGAGAGGCCGGACTCGCCCAGCATCAGCTCGTTGTTGTAGGCACGGAACAGCTCGAACTTCCTGGGCCGGAGCGTATAGGCGCGCAGCACGTTGGGCACGAAGCCGAGCTTCTCGACGCACTTGTCGAAGACCGCGCGGATCGGCGCCGGCAGGGACGATTCCTTGGGCAGGCGCAGCGCCATGACGGGATTCGATTCGCGCGGCTTGCGCGCCGGCTTGGGCTTGGTCATCGAAGGGGCTCCGTTGCGACGGCATCATGTTTCGACAAGCTCAGCATGAGGACTTGAGTTTCCGGCCTCATCCTGAGCTTGTCGAAGGATGAGCCCGTCGAAGCAGGGCTATCCGCACTGGGCGCGGTGCCTGAGCAGGTGGTCGGCGAGCACGCAGGCCATCATGGCCTCGCCGACCGGCACGGCGCGGATGCCGACGCAGGGGTCGTGGCGGCCCTTGGTGACGATCTCGGTCTCCTCGCCGGCGGCGGTCAAGGTGCGGCGCGGCGACAGGATCGAGCTGGTCGGCTTGACCGCGAAGCGCACCACGATGTCCTGCCCGGTCGAGATGCCGCCGAGGATGCCGCCCGCGTTGTTGGAGAGGAATTCGGGCTTGTTGCCGACGATGCGGATCTCATCGGCGTTCTCCTCGCCCGACAGCGCGGCGGCGGCGAAGCCTGCGCCGATCTCGACGCCCTTGACCGCGTTGATGCTCATCATGGCAGCGGCGAGCTCGGCGTCGAGCTTGCCGTAGATCGGCGCGCCGAAGCCGGCCGGCACGCCGCTTGCCACCACCTCGATCACGGCGCCACAGGAGGAGCCGCGCTTGCGCACCGCATCGAGATAGTCTTCCCAGCGCGGCACAGCCTCGGCATCGGGGCAGAAGAACGGGTTGCGCGCCGTCTCCTCCCAGTCGAATCGGGCGCGCTCGATGCGCTGCGTGCCGACCTGGATCACCGCGCCCTGGATCGTCACGTCAAGGCCGAGCAGCTTGCGCGCGATGGCGCCGGCGGCGACGCGCGTCGCGGTCTCGCGTGCGCTCGAACGGCCGCCGCCGCGATGGTCGCGGATGCCGTACTTCGCCATGTAGGTGAAGTCGGCATGGCCGGGGCGGAACTTGCCGGCGATCTCGTCATAGTCCTTCGAGCGCACGTCCTCGTTCTCGATCAGGAGCGAGATCGGCGTGCCGGTGGTCTTGCCCTCGAACACGCCGGAGAGGATGCGCACCCGGTCCGCCTCGCGGCGCTGGGTGACGAAGCGCGAGGTGCCGGGCCGGCGCTTGTCGAGCCAGGGCTGGATGTCGGCTTCGCTCAGCGCAATGAGCGGCGGCGTGCCGTCGACCACGCAGCCGATCGCAGGGCCGTGGCTCTCGCCCCAGGTGGTGACCCGGAAGAGCCGGCCGAAGCTGTTGTGGGACACCGCGGTCGCTGCCCGGCGGCGCTCGTCACGCCACCGAGATATCGGGCGCGTCGGGGTGCTTCATGCCGACGATGTGATAGCCGCAATCGACATGGTGCACCTCGCCGGTGACGCCGGCCGAGAGGTCGCTCACCAGATAGAGCCCGGCGGTGCCGACCTCTTCCGAGGTCACGTTGCGCCGAAGCGGCGAGTTCAGCTCGTTCCATTTCAGGATGTAGCGGAAATCGCCGATGCCGGAGGCGGCGAGCGTCTTCACCGGCCCGGCCGAGATCGCGTTGACCCGGATGTTGAGCGTGCCGAGATCGGCCGCGAGATAGCGGACGCTGGCCTCGAGCGCGGCCTTGGCGACGCCCATCACGTTGTAGTGCGGCATCCAGCGCTCGGCGCCGTAATAGGTGAGGGTGAGCAGGCTGCCGCCGCTCGTCATCAGCGGCACGGCGCGCTGCGCGAGCGCGGTGAAGGAATAGCAGGAGATCTGCAGCGTGCTCAGGAAGTTCTCGACCGTGGTGTCGAGATAACGGCCCTTGAGCTGCTCCTTGTCGGAATAGGCGATGGCGTGCACCAGGAAGTCGAGCCCGCCCCATTTCTCGCGCAGCGTGTCGAACACCGCGTCCATGCTCGACGCATCGGTCACGTCGCAGGGCACGACGACGTCGGAGCCGACCGATTCGGCAAGCGGCTTGACCCGCTTGCCGAGCGCGTCGCCCTGATAGGTGAAGCCAAGCGTCGCGCCATGGCCGGCGGCCGAGCGGGCGATGCCCCATGCCAGCGAGCGTTCGTTGGCGACGCCCATGATGAGGCCTCTCTTGCCCGCCAAGAGAGGGCGGTATTCTGCCATGCGGTCCTCGATGATGCCCGAACGACGGCCGGAAGCCCGGCGCGAATCGATGTTACACGATCGGCCGCAGGCGCGGAACGCCGCTCGGCCGGCGCTTCGCGATGAAGCGCCGGCCAAGCGGGCGAGGATGGCTGTCGGGCTATTCCTGGCTGACGATGCGCCAGTCGCCGTTCTCGTCGCGGCACGCGGTGCCGTAGGCGCTCTCGGTCTGGCCGCCGACAGTCACGGTCTGCTGGTATTCGCGGCAGGGCCGGCCGGCATCGTCATAGCTCGTGCGCGTCGGCGTGATCGAGCCGGAATTGCCCGAATCGGGATTGGACCAGCTGCTCTGCTGGCCGGTGCGGTTGTGCTCGAGCGCCTGGCCGGTGGTCTGCGCCGCGTAGGCCTGGTCGGCCTTGTCGAGCGACTTGCCCACCTCGCCGCCGATGAAGGCGCCGAGCAGGACGCCGACGGCGGTCGCCGCAAGCTGCCCCGAGCCGCTGCCGATCTGCGAGCCGGCGAGGCCGCCGAGCGCGGCGCCGCCCAGAGTGCCGAGGGTCTGCTTCGTGCCTTGCTGCTCGCACGCGGCGAGACCGATCCCCAAAGCCGCCACACCCACCAAGGCTAATTTCGCATAGCGCATGTCGTCACCTTCTCAGGTCTTGCAACCGGTGCCCGTCCCGGCGATTCGGGGAGGGCCGGCCGGCATTGTATATAGGAAGGTCGCCAAAGCGAGAGTCGCACCCCCGTTCCCAAGGCCACCCGCATGTGTCCCAGGTGCAGGTTCTGTGGCTTCAACGCGGGGACTGTCTCACTCCGTCGCACTTTGACGGCAACAGGATTGCGAACCAAATTGGGCGAAACCAAGGCGCCACCGGCCCCCGCCGGATCCCCCCACGGGCCGGTGGAGCGGCCATAACCGACAGAAATCAGGACAAGAATCCGAGAATGAGCATCCCGAGCGATCGCGAGCCGATCACCTTGTTCCACGAATGGTACACGGCGGCGCAGGACTGCGGCCTGAAGGAGCCGACCGCGGTCGCGCTCGCCACCGCGGACGCAGAGGGCCGCCCGAGCGTGCGCATGGTGCTGCTGAAAGGCGCCGACGAGGCGGGCTTCGTCTTCTACACCAACCTCGAGAGCCGCAAGGGCCGGCAGCTGCGCGAGAACCCGAACGCCGCGCTCTGCTTCCACTGGATGCCGCTCGGCCGCCAAGTTCGCGTCGAGGGCGCGGTCGAGCCGGTGCCGGCCGAGGAGGCCGATGCCTATTTCGCGAGCCGCGCGCGCGACAGCCAGATCGGCGCCTGGGCGTCCCGGCAGTCGCAGCCGCTCGAAGGCCGCTACGAGCTGGAGCGCCGGGTCGCCAAGTACGCGCTCAAATTCGGCGTCGGCAGGGTGCCGCGGCCTGACTTCTGGTCGGGCTTCCGCCTGATCCCTCAGCGCATCGAGTTCTGGCAGCATGGTTTCGCCCGCCTGCACGACAGGCTCGTGTATCATCGGGCCGGCCATGGCTGGACCACCGAGCGGCTGTTCCCTTGACGCCGGTCCGCCGAGCGAACCCAACCGATCCGTGTTGAACGACACCAATCCCACCACCAGGCCGAGCGCGGATGCATCGGCCATGCCGATCGACGAGCGCCGCAGCGGATTGATGCGGACCGCGACCTATGCCGCGGTCGGCGTGGCGCTGGCCTTGGTCGGCATCAAGCTCGGCGCCTGGCTCGCGACCGATTCGGTCAGCATGCTCTCCTCGCTGGTCGATTCGGTGATGGACGTGCTCGCCTCGTTCATCAACCTGCTCGCCGTGCGGCAGGCGCTGGTTCCGGCGGATCGCGAGCATCGCTTCGGCCATTCGAAGATCGAGCCGCTCGCCGCGCTCGGCCAGGCCGCGTTCATCACGGGCTCCGGCCTCTTCATCGTGATCGAGGCGGTGCAGCGGCTGGTCCGCCCCGAGCCGGTGGTCGAGGGTGCAGTCGGCATCGGCGTCATGGTGGTCTCGATGCTGCTCACGCTCGGGCTCGTGCTGTTCCAGCGCGCGGTGGTCAGGCGCACCGGCTCGACCGCGGTGAGGGCCGATGCGCTGCATTATGCCTCGGACCTCTTCGTCAACGCCGGCGTCATCCTCTCCTTCGGGCTAGTGCTCGGGCTCGGCTGGCAGCGCGCCGACCCGATCATCGCGATCGTCATTTCGGGCTTCATCATCTGGGCCGCGATCTCGATCGCGCGCGTCGCGCTCGACCATCTGATGGACCGCGAGCTGCCCGACGCCGAGCGGGCGCGGATCCGCGCCATCGCGCTCGCTCATCCAAGGGTGATCGGCTGCCACGACATGCGCACGCGCGCCGCCGGCATCCGCGCCTTCATCCAGCTCCATCTCGAGCTGCCGAGCGCGCTCAGCCTGATCGAGGCGCACCGGATCTGCGACGAGGTCGAGGCCGCGATCCGCGCCGGCTTTCCGGATGCGGACGTGATCATCCACGCCGATCCGGAAGGCATCGCCGAGCCACGCGAGAGCTTCGCCCCGCGCTGAGCGGCCTGCCGCGGCGCTGCGGCGCCTTGCCGCAATTCCATATGTGAAATAAGGATTCTATCTAGCAAGGCGCACGAGGCAGCGATGCCGCCCATCCGGAAAGGCAGGCGCCATGACCGTCCCGACCGTCCGAAGCTTCTTCCATCGCCGCACCTGCACCTACAGTCATGTCGTCTCGGACCCGGCGGCCAAGCGCGCGGCGGTGATCGACGCGGTGCTCGACTATGCGCCGAACGCCGCCCGCACCTCGACCAAGTCCGCCGAAGAGATCGTGGGCTATGTGAAAGAGGCGGGCCTCGCGGTCGACTGGCTGATCGAGACGCATGCCCACGCCGACCATCTGACCGCGACGCCCTTCCTCAAGGAGAAGCTCGGCGGCAGCAGCGTGATCGGCTTCAACATCCCGGTGGTGCAGCAGACCTTCAAGAAGATCTTCAACCTCGAAGCCTCCTTCGCGACCGACGGCTCGCAGTTCGACCTGCTGATGCAGGACGGCGGCCGTCTGAAGCTCGGCGGACTCGACATCACGGCGATGCACACGCCGGGCCATACGCCGGCCTGCATGACCTATGTGATCGGCGATGCGGTGTTCGTCGGCGATACCATCTTCATGCCCGACTACGGCACGGCGCGCTGCGATTTTCCGGGCGGCGACGCGCGCATGCTCTATCGCTCGATCGGGAAGATCTTCGCGCTGCCGGGCCACTATCGCGTCTTCATGTGCCACGACTATGGCGCGGCAGGGCGCGACTTCGCCTGCGAGACCACAGTCGAGGCCGAGCGTGCCGGGAACATCCATGTCGGCGCGGGCATCGGCGAGGACGAGTTCGTCAGGATGCGCGAGGCCCGCGACAAGACGCTCGACCTGCCTGATCTGATCCTGCCCTCGGTGCAGATCAACATCCGCGCCGGCTGCTTCCCGCCGCCCGAGGCGAACGGGGTGAGCTACCTCAAGCTGCCGCTTGATGCGCTTTGAGCCGGCGGGGCGGCGGTTTCGGGAGCGTCGATGTAGAGGGCAGGTTGAGCTTCCGGCTGCCACGCGCGGCTATCTCGGCGGAAACAGCAGGAGCGTCAAAAACGCCAAGCGCTGCTCAGGTCCCGATCGCTGTAGATCATCCGAAGCGCTCCGCGCCAACCTGATCGCCGCTGCTGCATCGGCTCTATTCACCTTGTACGAAGGATCGTAGTCGGCGGAATGCCTCTTTTGCTGCAATTCGACGATGCCACGTGCGAGGTCGATGATTCTACGATCGAAGCCATCGGCAGGCGCATAGGGTTCTATGCCGTCGCTTCGCTGGACCACGTGCAGGCACAGCTTGCGAAGGGTGCTGTGGTCGACCTTCCGATAGACGAGGTCGTAACGGGTGGTCCCGCGCCTTGCGGCGCCAACGAACTCGTCGGCAGCCGCGGTCAAGACCATGTGGAACAGGCCGTAGTAGGCGCTTGAGATAGCGCGCCTGAGGTCCGCCTGGCGTGGCGCCCCGGCTTGGGATGGCGCTATCAGCCGCTCCGCTTGCCGGAACAAATGGTCAGTGTTGATCGTCAACGCTCGCCAAGTCTTCCTCGGTTGCGTACTCCACGATCGGAAACCGCTCCTCGCCTTCATCCCGAAGGCGATCCTGAATCTCGGCCAGCGTATTCATAACGGCCTCGCCGGTGAGCTTGTCGATAGCGTTCGGCTCGATGACGATGGTGATGCGCAGGGCATCTCCACCCTCGAAATCGAGGATCGGCTCGGCAAAGGTGCGAATGAAGCTGCCCCGTTCCAGCGTTGAACGGACGGCCGCTTCGACGATCTCTTTGATCCTGTGGTTTGGAAGCATCTTGAGCATGGGCGCAGCTTAGCTCAAGCCTCCACAGAATGCACGGGCGGCAAAGCCTCCGTGCAGGCTCTGGAACGTGGCGTCAGGCGCTGACGAAGCGGAGGTCGAGGCGCTGCCAGATCTCGACGAGCGCGCCGACCAGGCGGTCGATCATGGCGTCGTCGTGCAGCGGCGAGGGGGTGATGCGCAGCCGCTCGGTGCCGCGCGGCACGGTCGGGTAGTTGATCGGCTGGATGTAGATGCCGTGATCGTCGAGCAGGAGGTCGCTCGCCTGCTTGCAGCGCACCGCATCGCCGACAAGCACGGGCACGATATGGCTCACGCTCGGCATCACCGGCAGGCCCGCCGCGGCGAGCTTCCGCTTGGTGCGGGCGGCGCGGTCGTGCATGCGCCCGCGCTCGGCCGCGCTATCCTTCAGGTGGCGGACGCTCGCGAGCGCGCCGGCGGCGATCGCGGGCGGCAGCGCGGTGGTGAAGATGAAGCCCGGCGCGAACGAGCGCACCACGTCGACCAGCGGCTGCGAGGCCGCGATATAGCCGCCCATCACGCCGAACGCCTTGGCGAGCGTGCCCTCGATCACGGTGAGCCGGTGCATCAGGCCCTCGCGCTCGGCGATGCCGCCGCCGCGGGGCCCGTAGAGCCCGACCGCGTGGACCTCGTCGAGATAGGTCATGGCGCCGTAGAGCTCGGCCACGTCGCACAGCTCGGCGATCGGCGCGATGTCGCCATCCATCGAATAGACCGATTCGAAGGCGACCAGCTTCGGCGCCGCGGGATCGGCCTCGCGCAACAGGCGCTCCAGATCGCTCGGGTCGTTGTGGCGGAAGATCGATTTCCTGGCGTTGCTGTGCCGGATGCCCTGGATCATCGAGGCGTGGTTGTAGGCGTCCGAGAAGACGTGGCAGTTGGGCAAGAGCGCGGCGAGCGTCGAGAGCGTCGCCTCGTTCGAGATGAAGCCCGAGGTGAAGACCAGCGCCGCCTCCTTGCCGTGCAGGTCGGCGAGCTCGCGCTCGAGCACGACCAGCGGGTGCGAGGTGCCGGAGATGTTGCGCGTGCCGCCGGCGCCCGCGCCGAAATCCTTGAGCGCGCGGGTCATCGCCTCGAGCACCGCCGGGTGCTGGCCCATGCCGAGATAGTCGTTCGAGCACCAGACCGTGACGTCCGGCAGGCCGTCGCCCGAGGGGTCGTAGCGGCGCGCCTTCGGGAAGTCGCCGGCGCGGCGCGCCAGCTCGGCGAAGACGCGATAGCGGCCTTCGTCCTTCAGGTCCTGGATCTTGCGGGCGAAGAAGGCGTCGTAGTCGACGACGTCCCGGTCGTTCGGCCTGCTCATGCGTGGGGTTCTCCGTCCCGGCGCCGGGTGGTGCCCGCTACCGTGCCGCGCGAGTCGTAAGTTAATCATTAAATCAGCCAAAGGCAGGCCCCTCAATGCGTGAATCGGCCGCAGGTTTCCAGCCCCGCGCGGCGAGGCCGGATCGCCGCGCGCCGGTGGGTCGGTATCACGCCTCGGCGGCGGGCGGCCTTGATCGCGATCAAATCGCCGCCGGCCGGTGGAGATTGGCGGCTTTCGCCTTCGAGCCGCGGTGACTATTCTCGGCCGGCCGTCGCAGACAGGGGAGAAACCATGCCATCGATTCTGATCACCGGCGCCAATCGGGGCCTCGGGCTCGAGCTCGCGCGCCAATACGCCGAGGCGGGCTGGCAGGTCCATGCCTGCTGCCGCGAGCCCGCGGGCGCCGGCGCGCTTTCGCGCCTCGCCGGGGGCAGCGGCGGCCGGCTCGCCGTGCACCGGCTGGAGGTGACCGCGCCGGACACCATCAGGGCCGTGGCGGCGGCGCTGCGCGGCACGCCGATCGACGTGCTGTTCAACAATGCCGGCATCCTCGGCGGCGACCTCGCCCATGCCAAGCCGATGAGCTTCGGCGGCATCGACTATGCGGCCTGGGAGGAGACGCTGCGCGTCAACACGCTCGGGCCGATGCGCGTCGCCGAGGCCTTCGTCGATCACGTCGCGGCCGGCGAGCGCAAGCTGATGGCCTTCATGTCCACCCACATGTCGAGCATCAGCGAGCTCGGCGAGGGCGGCTACTATCAGTACCGTTCGAGCAAGGCGGCGCTCAACCTGGTGGTCAAGGCGCTTTCGCTCGACCTCAAGCCGCGCGGCATCCGCACCCTCGCGCTCCACCCCGGCTGGGTCGCCACCGACATGGGCACCTCGGCCGCGCCGTTGAAGCCGCCCGAGAGCATCAAGGGCCTGCGCCAGGTGATCGAGAATTACGGCAAGGACGAGACCGGCAAGTTCTACAACTATGACGGCAAGGCGTTCGAGTGGTGAGGGGGTAGGGTCTAGACCCGCCGTCCGATCCAGATGACGCGGCCCTCGACGTCGACGTCGGCGGGGTCGACCGGGGGCAGCGGCGGGTAGTCGCGGTTGTCGCAACTGACGATCACCTTGCCGCGCACCGGGTCGATCTGCAGCCGCTTGATCAGCACGTAGTCCTCGTAGCGGATGACATAGATGCCGTCGCGGCGGATGGCGCGCTGGGTGCGGTCGATCAGCACGGTGTCGCCGTCGACCAGGGTCGGGAACATCGAATCGCCGCGCACCGTGATGACCGCGAGCTCGTCGGGCGAGGCGTTGGTCACGCTCTTGATCCAGTCCTCGCGGAAGGCGAGCCGGCCGGTCTCGGAGGCCGCGTCGATCAGCGTGCCGTGGCCGGCCGCGGCCGCGACATCGTAGGTCGGCACGAAGACGAGGTCGCCGGCCAGCGTCGCGAGGGTCTTGCCCTTGGGCGCGCGGGCGCGGCCGGGCTCGATCAGGTCGGCCGCGCCGACGCCGAGCACGGCGGCGAGCTTCTGCACCGTGTCGTGGCGCGGATGGCGCGACTTGCCGGTCAGGATGTCGCGCACCGCGGTCTCGTTCAGCCCGGCATTGAGCGCGAGCGCCTTCTGGGTCAGCCCGGCCTCGCGCATGCGGCGCTCCAATTCGCGGGCGAGCGGCGATTTCGGCATCTGGGACTTATCCCACAAGTCGCGTCGCCCCGCATGGGGGGAAATATCCCTTGATCGGCAGGAATGTTCCTGATATGTTCTTTCGTTATGAACGCCGGCCTGCCCTTGCCCGAAACCCGCGCCGCCAAGCCGACGCCGAACTGGCCGGCGGCCGATACCGCGGCGCTGGTCGAGGCGTGGAACGCGGGTGCGGCCCCGGCGGCGCTCGCGGCGCGTTTCGGCACCACCGTAAACGCGATCTATGCGCGGGTGCGGGCGTTGAGGCGACAGGGCGTCGCGTTGCAGGCGCGGCGCAGGCAGGGCGGGGTCACGCCGAAGCAAGGTCGCCGCAACGGCCCTGCACGGCGCAAGTGCCTCACCTGCGGCGAGAGCTTCCGCAGCACGCATGTCGGCAACCGGATCTGCCTTACATGCCTCGAATCGGATCTGTTCTGAGCTCATCGGGCTGGAGGGAAGGCATGGTCGCGACTCATGTCCCGGACGGAGGCCGCTTCGACGCCGCCCTGGTGTTCGACCGGCTGGTCGAGGCGGCCGATACGCTCGCGCGCGTCAAGGTGCCGGACATCCAGCGCAACGTGACGCGCTGGCCCGACGTGGTGCACGCCGCGGCGGAGGCGACCGCGTTCAACCGCGCGCCGCTGCGGCGCGGCCCGGCGAGCCCGGAGGCGATCAGCCGCATGGACGAGGCGCTGCCCTGGCTCGGCTGGCTGGCGCGGGACGTGCAGCGCATCCTGTGGAGCCGGGTCGAGGGGCTGTCCTGGCGCAGGATCGCGGCCTTCGCCGGCCAGGCGCCGAACACCTGCCGGGCGCGGGCGCGCACCGCGCTCGTCGAGATTGCTGACCGCCTCAACCGCGGCGAGCGGCCATGACGACTCCCGACTGGGGAGCGATCGAGCGCGAGTATCGCGCCGGGCAATTGCCGATCGCCGAGATCGGGCGGCTGCACGGCGTGTCGCGCTTCGCCATCGGCCGGCGCGCCAAGAGCGGGGCCTGGACGCGCGACCTCGAAGACAAGCTGCGCCGGCGCATCTGGGCGAGGCTCGGCGGTGCCGCGCGGGAAGATGCCGAGGGCGACGGGACGGTCGAGGCCGCGGCGGCCCGTGCCGTCAGCGTGATCCGCTCGCACCGGGCCGACATCGCGAGGCTCCGCCGCATCGCCGAGGAGCTGGCGCGCCGCGTCGAGGCGGCGCTCGACATGGCGGCCGAGGAGGAGGTGGCGCCGGTCGGCGGGCGCGACGGGCTCGATGCCGCGCTGGTCAGGCTCGCCCAGGTGACGGCAAGGGTGATCACGCTGGAACGCGCCGCCTTCGGCCTCGACGAGTGGGCGAAGGCGCCGGCCGAATCGGAAGGTGAGCAGGATGGACGAAGCGACGACGACAAGCGCCGCGAGCTTGCGGCACTTGTCGGGGCCGCGCTTGGCGCGGGCGCTGCGCCTCGCGCATGAGCTCGAGGCCGCGCGGCTCCGCCAGGATTTCTCCTACTTCCTGCGCCGTGCCTTCGCGACGGTCGATCCCAGCACGGCCTATCTGTCGAACTGGCACATCGCGCTGATCGGCGAGCACCTGAAGGCGTGCGCCGCGGGCGAGATCACGCGGCTCATCGTCAACGTGCCGCCGCGCTCGCTGAAGTCGATCACGGTTTCGGTGGCATGGCCGGCCTGGCTCTTGGGGCGAGACCCGACGCGGCGCATCGTCGCGGCGAGCTATTCGTTGCCGCTCGCGCTCAAGCATTCGCTCGACTGCCGGCTCGTGCTCGGCGCGGACTGGTACCGCCGCGCCTTCCCCGCGCTTCGCCTCGCGCGCGACCAGAACGAGAAGGCGAAGTTCGTCACCACGGCGCGCGGCTTCCGCTACGCCACCTCGGTCGGCGGCACGCTGACGGGGGAAGGCGGCGATATCCTGATCATCGACGACCCGCACGACCCGCGCCGCGCCGCGAGCGAGGTGGAACGGGCCCGCGCGCTCGCCTGGTTCGACCAGACCTTCTCGACCCGGCTCAACGACAAGCGAAAGGGCGCGATCGTTGTCGTGATGCAGCGGCTGCACGAGGACGATCTGACCGGGCACCTCCTGAAGAAGGGCGGCTGGCACCATCTCTGCCTGCCCGCAATCGCCGAGGCGCGCGAGGAGCATGCCTTCGGCGCCGTCCACAAGGTGAGGGAGGCGGGCGAGCTGCTGCATCCGGCGCGCGAGGGCGAGGCTGAGATCGCGCGGGCGAAGCACGAGCTCGGTTCTTACGGCTTCGCCGCGCAATATCAGCAACGGCCGGCACCCTTGGGCGGCGGGCTGGTCAAGCTCGGCTGGTTCCGGCGCTATCGCGCGCGGCCGGCGGCGCCGAGGCTGGTCGTGCAGTCCTGGGACACGGCGCACAAGGCGGGCGCCGACAACGACCATTCGGTGTGCGGCACCTTCGCCGAGACCGAGGGCGGCTTCGCGCTGGTGGAGCTATTTCGCGCCCGGCTGGAGTTCCCGGACCTCAAGCGCGCGGCGCTCTCGCTCGCGGTGCGGGACAGGCCGCACGCCATCCTGATCGAGGACAAGGCGAGCGGCCAGTCGCTGATCCAGGCGCTCCGGCGCGAGACCACGCTCCCCGTGGTGCCGGTCAGGCCAGTGGGCGACAAGCTCACCCGCATGGCGGCGGCGAGCGCGGCGATCGAGGCCGGCCGCATCCTGCTGCCCGAGGCCGCGCCATGGCTCGCCGATTACGAATTGGAGCTCTCGCTGTTCCCGAACGCCGCGCATGACGACCAGGCCGACATGACCAGCCAGTTCATCGCCTGGATGCTGGCGCGCGGCCCGGATGTGCCGCGGGTGCGGGTGTTGTGACTCGTTTTTCCTTTTTTCCGTCATGGCCCGGCTTGACCGGGCCATCCATCGGTCCGCGGCACGGCTGGTGAGCGAACCGCTTTGTCGGCGCTCGCTGCACCATGGATGGCCCGGTCAAGCCGGGCCATGACGATCATAAGAAATGGCGAAGCGCTTGCTCGCCAGCGAATAGCCCGCCACCCTCTCCGGCCATGATCGAAACGGATGCACTGGCCGCGTTGCGCCAGGAGGTGCGCGCCGCCTATCGGATGGACGAGGCGGCGTGCGTGAAGGCGCGGCTCGAGGCGGCGCGGCTGCCGCTGCCGGTCAGGCGCGACATCGAGGCCAAGGCGGTCGCGCTGGTCGAGGCGATGCGCGCGGAAGAGGACGGGCCGAGCGGGCTCGACGCCTTCCTCGAAAGCTACAACCTCGCCTCGGAAGAAGGCGTGCTGCTGCTCTGCCTCGCGGAGGCGCTGCTGCGCGTGCCCGACGCCGCGACCGCCGACAAGCTGATCCAGGACAAGATCGGCGGCGCGCGCTGGGAGCGCCATCTCGGCCTCTCCGACAGCCTGCTGGTCAACGCCTCGACCTATGCGTTGATGCTGACCGGCCGCGTGGTGAGCCCGGTGAACGCGATCGGCGGGCGCGGCTGGGCCGAGGGCGTGCGCCAGGTCGTCGGCCGGCTCGGCGCGCCGGTGGTGCGCGCCGCGCTGGTCCAGGGCATGCGCATCCTCGGCCATCAGTTCGTGCTCGGCCGCAGCATCGAGGAGGCGCTGGAGCGCGCCGCCGAGGGCGAGGCGGCGGGCTATCGCTACTCCTTCGACATGCTCGGCGAGGCGGCACGCACGGCGGCCGATGCGACACGCTATTTCGATGCTTATGCCGGGGCGATCCGCGCGGTCGGGGCAAGCGCGAACGGGCGCGGGCCGGAGGCGGGGCCGGGCGTCTCGGTCAAGCTCTCGGCACTGCACCCGCGCTACGAGTTCGCCAAGGGGATGCGGATCGAGCGCGAGCTGATCCCGCGCACGCTGGAGCTGGCGCGGCTCGCGAGGGACCACGGCATCGGCTTCACCATCGACGCCGAGGAGGCGGAGCGTCTCGAACCTTCATTGGCGGTGGTCGAGGCGCTGGCGCGCGAGCCGAGCCTTCGAGGCTGGGACGGGCTCGGGCTCGCGGTGCAAGCCTATCAGAAGCGGGCGCTGCCGCTGGTCGATTGGCTCGCGACGCTGGCAGAGGGGTGCGGCCGGCGGCTGATCGTGCGGCTGGTCAAGGGCGCCTATTGGGACAGCGAGATCAAGCACGCCCAGGTCAACGGGCTCGCGGGCTATGCGGTGTTCACCCGCAAGGCCTCGACCGATGTCTCCTATCTCGCCTGCGCGCGGCGCATGCTCGATGCGGGCGCGGCGCTCTATCCCGCCTTCGCGACGCATAACGCGCATACCCTGACGGCGGTGCTGGAGCTTGCCGGCGCGCGCACGGACTTCGAGCTGCAACGGCTGCACGGCATGGGCGAGCGGCTCTATGCGTTGAGCGTCGAGGGGCGCAGGCTCTCGACGCTGTGCCGCGTCTACGCGCCGGTCGGCGGCCATGAGGCGCTGCTTGCCTATCTGGTGCGCCGGCTGCTCGAGAACGGCGCCAACACCTCGTTCGTCAACCGGGTGATCGACCGCGACGTGCCGGCGGCAACGGTAGTCGCCGACCCGCTGGCGCGGCTCGAATCGCTCGCTGAACTGCCCAACCCGTCCCTGCCGCTGCCGAGCTATCTCTATGGCGAGGCGCGCGACAACGCCAAGGGCATCGACCTGTCGGACCCGCTGGAGCGGGAACAACTCGTGCCCGCGGTCGAGGCGGCGTGGCAAGAGACGTGGCACTCCGCGCCTGTCATCGGCGGCGAGCGCAGCGAGGGTACGGCACGCCCGATCACCGATCCGGCCGACCGCCGCGTGACGGTGGGCGAGGCGGTCGAGGCGGGCGCGGCTGATGCGGTGCGGGCGCTCGGCATCGCGGCGGCGGCGCAGCCGGGCTGGGACGCGGTGCCGGCCGCCGAGCGTGGCGCCATCCTGCGCAGCGCCGCCGACAACTATGAGCGGGAGATGCCGCGCCTGATGGCGCTCGCTATTGCCGAAGCCGGCAAGGCCTGGCCCGACGCGATCGCCGAGGTGCGCGAGGCGGTCGATTACCTGCGCTATTATGCGGGGCTCGCCGAGGCGGAGTTCGCGTCCCCAAGCGGGCTGCCCGGCCCGACCGGCGAGCGCAACACGCTGGCGCTCAGAGGCCGCGGCGCCTTCCTCTGCATCAGCCCTTGGAACTTTCCCCTGGCGATCTTCACCGGGCAGGTCGCAGCGGCGCTCGCCGCCGGCAACGCCGTGCTTGCCAAGCCGGCCGAGCAGACGCCGCTGATCGCCGCCGAGGGGGTGCGCCTGCTGCACGAGGCCGGCGTGCCGGCCGAGGTGCTGCACTTCCTGCCGGGCGACGGGCCGGCGCTCGGCGGCGCGTCGCTGCCGGCACCGGGGCTCGCCGGGGTTGCCTTCACCGGCTCGACCGAGGTGGCGCGGCTGATCGCGCGCCAGCTCGCCGCGCGCGACGGGCCGATCCTGCCGCTGATCGCCGAGACCGGCGGGCAGAACGCCATGATCGTCGATTCGACCGCGCTGCCCGAGCAGGTCATCCGCGACGTGCTGGCCTCGGCCTTCAACAGCGCGGGCCAGCGCTGCTCGGCGCTGCGCGTGCTCTTTTTGCAGGAGGATGTCGCGCCCGACATGATCGAGATGCTGGCGGGCGCGATGGCCGAGCTCGAGGTCGGCAGCCCGCGGCGGCTCGTAACCGACATCGGCCCGGTGATCGACGAGGAAGCCCGGCAGACCCTGGAGAATCACGCGGCCCGCATGGAACGGGAGGGGCGGCTCATCGCGCGGGTGCGACTCGGCGAAGAATGCCGGCACGGCAGCTTCTTCGCGCCGGTCGCCTATGAGATCGATTCGATCGCACGGCTCGAACGCGAAGTGTTCGGCCCGATCCTCCATGTCGTGCGCTATGGGGCCGATGCGCTCGATCAGGTGATCGACGCGATCAACGCGACCGGCTATGGACTGACGCTCGGCGTGCACAGCCGGATCGAGGCGACGGTTCGCCATGTCGCGGCGCGCGCGAGGGTCGGCAACCTCTACGTCAACCGCGGCCAGATCGGCGCGGTGGTCGGCGTGCAGCCGTTCGGCGGCGAGGGGCTCTCCGGCACCGGGCCGAAGGCGGGCGGGCCGCATTATCTCCACCGCTTCGCGACCGAACGCACGGTCTCGATCGACACCACGGCTGCCGGCGGCAACGCCGCGCTGCTCGCCCAGGAAGAGGATTGAGGCGCGGCGCGCGGAAAAAAGCGGAATCCGCTTGACCAGCCTGCACGGTTTGCTGTAGGAAATATCCCACAATCGGCTTGAAGCGCCGCACCGATGCGGTCTGGGTGAGGCGGCTTCACGCTCCCACGATTCTCCACCCCGTTTTCGTCATCGCCCGGCTTGACCGGGCGATCCATGCTTCGGCGGCACCATCGGTGCCACGGCTCAATGGGTCCCCCGGTCAAGCCGGGGGACGACGATAAGAGAGGCGGTGGCGCTACCTGACGCAATGATCGAACAAGCCTGCGCGGTGCGTTTCTGCTGCGCGGCCGGCCCTGCCATGCATCAACGAGGTGCGGCGTCGATGATCGGGATTCGAGCGGTGCTTTCGGCGTTGGGCGCGGGGCGGGCGAGGCGGCCGGTAGGCGGCCGGGCCAAGGGCGGCGGGCCGGTGTTCGCGGCGTTCGAGCCGCTCGGCGCGCCGCGCTGGACCGCGCGGCGCTATGACCGGCTGGCCGACGAGGCCTATCGGCGGAACGTCATCGCGTTCCGCTGCATCAACGAGGTGGCGGGCAGCGCGGCCGCGGTGCCCTGGCTGCTCTATGACGGGCACGGCGCGAAGCGGCGCGAATACGAGGCGCATCCGCTGCTGAGCCTGCTGCGCCGGCCGAACCCGGCGAGCGGCGGCATCGCCTTCATGGAGAGCGTCTATGCGCACCTGCTGATCGCCGGCAACGCCTACATCGAGGCGGTGGCGCCGGACGAGCGGGCGTTCCTCGACGCGCCGCCGAAGGAGCTGCACACGCTACGGCCCGATCGGGTCAGCGTGATCCCGGGCGCGCTCGGCCTGCCGCTCGGCTATCGCCACGAGGCCGACGGCATCAGGCGCGACCTGCCGATCGACCAGGTGACGGGGCGCGGAAGGCTGCTGCACCTCAAGACCTTCAACCCGCTCGACGACTGGTATGGGTTGAGCGCGATCGAGGCGGCGGCCTATTCGATCGACCAGCACAACGAGGCGGGTGCCTGGAACCAGTCGCTGCTGCAGAACGGCGCGCGGCCTTCGGGCGCGCTCGTCTATGGCGGGGCGGATGGCACGGGGCTTCGCCTCTCCGACGAGCAGTATGAGCGGCTCAAGGCCGAAATCGAGGCGCAGTTCCAGGGCGCGCGCAATGCCGGCCGGCCGCTGCTGCTCGAAGGCGGCCTCTCCTGGCACGAGATGGCGCTGTCGCCGAAGGACATGGACTTCATCAACGCCAAGCACACCGCGGCGCGCGACATTGCGCTGGCGTTCGGCGTGCCGCCGATGCTGCTCGGCATTCCGGGCGACAACACCTATGCGAACCTGCGCGAGGCGCGGCTCGCGCTCTGGGAAGACACCGTCATCCCGCTGATCCGGCGCGTCGCGGATTCGCTCAACGCCTGGCTCGCGCCGCTCTATGGCGAGGCGCTCCGGCTCGACGTCGACCTCGACGAGGTCAGCGCGCTGGCGCTGCGCCGCGAGCGGGTCTGGCAGCGCATCGCCGCCGCCGACTGGCTGAGCGCCAACGAGAAACGCGCCGCGACTGGCTACGCCTCGACCCAGGACAACCCATGACGGAGCCGCTTGACACCATGAGCCATCGTCGCCGCGATGCGGGCGTCGCGCTGAAGGCGCTCGACGAGAGCGGCCAATTCTCCGGCTATGCCAGCGTGTTCGACGTCGTCGACGCCGAGAACGACCTGATCGCGCGCGGCGCCTTCGCCCACACGCTCGCCGAGCAGGGCGATGGCCGCGAGGTGCGCTTCCTCTGGCAGCATGACCCGCACGAGCCGATCGGCCGCTTCGACCGCGTCGAGGAGGATGCCTATGGCCTCCATGTCGAGGGCCGGCTGCTGCTCGACGTGCGGCGCGCCGCCGAGGCGCATGCGCTGCTCGAGGCGGGCGCGCTCTCCGGCCTCTCCATCGGCTATCGGCCGGTGCGCTACACGATCGACACCAAGACCGGCACGCGCACCATCACCGAACTGAAGCTCTACGAGATCAGCCTGGTGACCTTCCCGGCCAATAGGCACGCGCGGGTGCGCGGCCTCAAGGCCGGGGCGCCGGGCACCGTTCGCGAGCTCGAGGCCATCCTGCGAGACGCCGGATGCTCGCGCGCCGAAGCCAAGGCACTCGCCGCCAGGGGCTTCGGCGGCCTCGCCCGGCGGGAGGCCGGGCCGGACTCCGACGCGGCGCTGATCGCCAGCATCGAACGCGCGATCGCAGCGCTGACTGAATCATGATTGTGCCACGCTGATCGAAGCCGATCAGCGCGGCGCCCTCAGTCGCCGGGCGCGTGCTCCGTACGCTTGGCTTTCGCCGCATAGGCGGCGCGGCGCAGTCGCGCCGGCCAAGCCTCGATGAGCAAGGCTCATCGAGGCTTGGTAGTACCCCCACATATTGACGGACCAGAAGGATCCAACCCGACCATGCATGACGTGAAGCAGGCGGTCGATTCGCTCGGCCGCGCCTTTGCCGAGTTCCGCGCCGCGAACGACGAGGCGCTCAGGCAGAAGGCCGATCGCGGCGCGAGCGACCCGGTGACCGAACGCAAGATCGAACATATCAACGACGAGCTCGACACCTTGAGGGACCGCATCGAGCGGACGCAGACGGCGCTCAACCGTCGCGTGGCGCCCGGCCTCGGCGCGCGGCGCGCCGACGACGAGCCGGACGAGCGCAAGGCGGCCTTCGTGGATTACTTGCGCAAGGGCAACGAGGCGGCGCTTGCCGCGCTCGATCGCAAGGCGCTCTCGGTCGGCGCCGACCATGAGGGCGGCTATGCGGTGCCGGCGCAGCTCTCGGCCAGCATCGTCAAGACCATCCGCGAGTCCTCGCCGATCCGCGCGCTCGCCGGCGTCGAGACCATCGCGAGCGATAGTCTCGAAATGCTGATCGACAAGGACGAGGCCGGGGTGGGCTGGGTGAGCGAGACCGGCGCGCGCGCCGAGACCGATGCGCCCGAGCTCGCCAAGGTCATCATCCCGGTGCACGAGATGTATGCCGAGCCGCGCGCCACGCAGAAGCTGATCGACGACGCCAGCATCGACGTCGAGGCCTGGCTCGCCGAGAAGGTGGCGGAACGCTTCGCCCGGCTCGAGGCGAGCGCCTTCGTCAACGGCACGGGCGTCGGCCAGCCGCGGGGCTTTCTCACTTATCCGGCGGGCACCGGCTGGGGCCAGATCGAGCAGGTCAATTCGGGCGCGGCCGGCGCGGTGAGCGCGGACGGGCTGATCAATCTGCAGGGCGCGCTGCTGCCGGAATACGCGGCGAACGCGAGCTGGGCGATGAACCGCCTGGTGCTCCGCGACGTGCGCAAGCTCAAGGACGAGCAGGGGCAGTATCTCTGGCAGCCGGGCCTCGGCGAGAACGCGCCCGAGACGCTGCTCGGACGGCCGATCGCCAAGGCGAGCGACATGCCGGTCGCGGGTTCGAACTCGCTGTCGGTCGCGTTCGGCGATTTCAGGCGTGCCTACCGGGTGGTCGACCGCACCGGCATCCGGGTGCTGCGCGACCCGTTCACGGCCAAGCCCTACGTCAAGTTCTATACGACCAAGCGCGTCGGCGGCGACGTGGTGAACTTCGACGCCATCAAGATCCAGAAGCTCGCGTCCTAAGGAGGCACCGCCCATGCGCGATCTCAAGAGCAATCTGCAGGCCGTGACCTCGCTCGCGCCCGCGGCGATCACGGCAAGCGCGAACGGCAGCGGAGTCGACCTGCGCGGCTTCGACGCCGCGATGGTGACCTTCGTGGTCGGCACCGTCACCGACGGCACGCACACGCCGAGCCTCGAGGAGAGCGACAATGATTCGAGCTACACGCCGGTCGCGGCGGCGGACCTGATCGGCGCGTTCGTTGCGCTCACGAGCGGGGCCAACCAGTCGGTCGGCTATCGCGGCGGCAAGCGCTATGTCCGCGCGGTGACGACCGTGGCGGGCGCCACCACGGGCGGCGTCTACGCCGCCATCGTGCTGCGCGGCCGCCCGGCCCACGCGCCGGTCGCCTGAGCGGCGCGCCGGAGGGCGCGGCCCATTCTGCCTTCTCTCTCCCTCTCGCTCCCTCAACTGATGGCGGGCCGGGCCCGGATGGGGCCGGCCCGCCGGCTTTTTGGGGGCGGGCGAACACGGAAGCGGATCGCATGTCAGCTGTCGAGACGATCTCAGGGCCATCGGCCGAGCCGATCAGCCGCGACGAGGCGAAGGCGCATTTGCGCGTACAGAGCTTCGAGGACGATGCGCTGATCGATGAGCTGATCACGGCCGCGCGCGAATGGATCGAGGCCGATACCGGCCGCGACCTCGTGCTGTGCCGGCGCCGGCTGGTGCGCGACGCCTTCCCGGCGCTCGGCACGACGCCGATCCGGCTGCGCCGCGCGCCGACGCGCGGCATCGTCGCGGTCTACTATAAAGATACCGCCGGTACGCCGCAGACCTGGCCGGAAGCGAGCTACCAGGCCGACATGGCGAGCCTGCCGGCGCGGCTGCTGCCGGCGTTCGGCGTGTCCTGGCCCACGACCCAATGCGGCCGGCTCAACGCGGTCGAGATCGTCTATCGCTCGGGCCACCTGGTGCCGTTCGCGGCGGACACCGGAACCGGCACGCTGAGCGCGGCCGACCATCCGTTCGCGGACGGCGACATGGTGCGGCTGTCCAACTCGGGCGGGCTGCCGCCCGCGCCGCTCGATACGAACGCCGACTACCACGTCGTCAACGCGACGGCGACGACCGTGCAGCTTGCCTTGACTGTAAGCGGCGAGCCGATCGAACTGACGACCGCGGGTTCCGGCCTCGGCTTCCTCGGCGCGCTGCCGGGCGCGCTGCGCCAGGCGCTGCTCTCCCTGGTTGCCCATCTCTACGAGCACCGCGAGGCGGCGCCGGCCGCGATGCCGCCGCAGGTCGCGGCGCTGATCGCGCCCTATCGGGTGATGCACAGCCATGGCTGACCGGCCCGGGAGCTTGCGCGAGCGGGTGCGCCTCGAACGCGAGGTACGCACGGCGGATACCGGCGGCGGCGCGCAGACGAGCTGGGCGCCGCTCGACCATGCGCCGACGGTGTGGGCGCGCGTCGAGCCGCTCACCGGCCAGGAGCTCGTCCAGGCGATGAGGCTGCAGGCGCGGCTCACCCATAAGGTGACGATGCGCTGGCGCGACGACGTGACGGCCGCCATGCGACTGGTCTGGGGCACGCGCATCCTCAACGTCCGCGCCGTGCTGAACCCCGACGAGCGACGCCGCTATCTGGAGCTCTATTGCGAGGAAGGAGCGGCGGCATGAGCGCGGCGTCGCTGGTCGTGCTGCAGGACGCGGTCTATGCCGCGCTCGCCGGCTCGGCCGCCCTCAAGGCGCTGATCGGCGAGCCGGCGCGGCTCTACGACCATGTGCCGGAGGGCGCGGCGTTCCCCTATGTCGAGCTCGGCGAGGTCAGCGCGCGGCGCTTCGACAGCACGAGCCGGAACGGGCTCGACTGCGCGCTGACGCTCAACGTCTGGTCGCGCTATGGCGGCCGGCGCGAGGCCAAGCAGATCCTCGATGCGATCTATGGCGTGCTGCACGACGGTACTTTGAGCGTCGCCGGCAACGCGCATGTGCTGACCAGCTTCCAGTCGGCCGAGACCAGGCGCGACGCGGACGGGCTGACCTATCACGGCATCGCGAAGTATCGCGTGATCGTGCAGGCGATGTGAGCGCACCGGCCTGTGCTGCATGCCTTATTCGTCATGCCCCGGCTTGACCGGGGCATCCAGGCCGGCTTCGCACCCGCTGCAAGATGGATGGCCCAGTCAAGCCGGGCCATGACGGCATAGGAGCGGGGGCGTCTCGTCACATAGCGAACCATAGGAGGATTTCATGGCCGCACAGAAGGGCCGGGCGTTCCTGCTGAAGGATGGCACGGCATCCGCCGGCACGCTGGTCGCGGCGATGCGGGTCACCCGCTTCGCCATCAACAACCAGATGGTGGACGTGACCACCAAGGACTCGAGCGGCCTGCGCACGCTGCTCGCGGGCGCCGGCGCCGCCAGCATGCAGATCAGCGCGCAGGGCATCCTCGATGCCGCCGCGCAGTCCACCACGCTGATCAACCGCTGCCTCGCGGGCTCGATCGACCCATACGGCATCGTGTTCGACGGCGGAGATTCGATCGACGCAAGCTGCCAGCTCATCAGCTTCGAGGCCGAGGGCCAGGAAGGCGACGCGCAGACCTATTCGCTCACACTCGAAAGCTCCGGCGCGATCACCGTGACGGCGGCCTGAGCATGAGTGGCGCCAATCCGCATCGCGGCGAGGTGTCGCTCAGGCTCGGCGAGCGCGAGATTGCGCTGCGCCCGAGCTTCGCCGCGCTGGTCGCGATCGAGCGCGAAACCGGGCTCGGGCTGATGCAGCTCGCCTACCGGCTCGGCTGCGGCTCGGTCGAGCACCTGCCGACGATCGTCCGCGAAGGCGCACACGCCGCCGGGGAGGCGGTCGAGCGGGTCGAGATCGAGGCGGCGATCGACGCCGCCGGCGTCGCGCCTATGCTGCGTGCGGCGAGCGCGTTGCTCGCCAACGCGCTGAACGGCGGGGTGCCGGAAAAAAACGCGGACGCGGCGGAGGCGGCGACGGGCTGAGCGCGTTCCCGTTCCGCCGCTGGCTCGGCATTGCGCTCGGCGTACTGCACCTGCCGCCGGATGCGTTCTGGGCTGCGACGCCGCACGAGATCGCGGCCGCGGTCGAGATGGTGACCGAGATCAGGGCGGGTTCGGGCGCGCGGCCGGCGCGACGGCTGGACGAGGGCAACATCGCCGAGCTCGAGGCCATGCTGGCGGCGGCCGGGCGGCACTGACGGGATCGGCGAGCCCGCTACCGCTTGACGACGGAAATCGACCCCCGTATCGTTCTCTAAATGTTCTTGAAGCACGAACAGGTTCGGCACGATGGCTGGTTTGCCGGTCCGATGGATCCGCGGTCTCTGTGTGCTCGGCTGCGCACTCGCCGTGTTCTGCGCGGCCGGCAGGGATGTCGCGGCGGCCGACGACGGCGAAGCCAATCGCCTCTTTGTCGGGGCGGTTCTCGCGGTACGCAAGGCCGATGCCTTGCCGATCCGGAGCAGCCAGGGTCGGGCGCTGCTCTATGGAGAGGCCGCACTCAAGCTCAACAAGATCATCGTCGACCATCCCGACAGCGATCTGGCGGTGAAGCTGGTCGCCGGCGAGCCGATCGGCGACATCACCCTCTGGGGCGTGGCGCGCAAGGGGCTCCTCGCCGGGGCGGCAATATGCCTGGATAAGCTGAACCCCTACTGTTTGCTCGAAACAGTCGATCCGCTCGTCAAGGAGCTCGCGGACGCCGGGGCAGCCGATGGGATTCAACGATCGCGCGCCTGGATCTTCGCCAAGCGCGGAGATTTCGACAAAGCGCGACAAGCCGTCGATTCGATCCGGGCAGGGCTCGTGAGAGCAATGGCTTTGGGCTATCTGGCCGGTTGGAAAGCCGAGTTCGGTGAGCGCCAGAAAGCCTTGGACGTCTTGGAGGAGGCGAAGATACTTGTTCACGGCACGTCTGGCGGTCTGGACCGGATCGATGCCCTGTCTGAGATGGCCTGGGCTTATGCCAAGCTTGGCGAAATGGGGCAGGCGCGGGCGCTTTGGCGAGAGGCGGATTCGGTCTGGCAAGGCTTGACGAACAAATACGATCGGGTGGTGGGGAAGAGCGAACTCGCCTACGACAAGCTCGACGTGGATGCGGTCGCCGAGGCGGAGCCGGACCTCGAATGGCTGGACAGCCAGCTCACGGACGCAGGCAAGATTTCGGCGTATCGGGCACAGACGTTCGATGTTCGCGACATGATCGATCACTCCTTCATGGCCGCGCGAGCCGAAGTCGCCGCATCGTTCTCATACGCAATAGCAGGTCGGGAGGCCGATGCCGCTCGATCGCTTTCGACGATCGAGCAGTTCCTGGGGTCTTCCGGGCATCTCCAAGCGGACACATGGTTGTTGGCGAACCTTGCCGATGCGCAAGCCAGGCTTGGCCGGTTTGACGACGCCCTCGCGACGGCACGAGCGATCTCAGCCGATGAACACAGGGCCTATGCATTACTGTGGATCGCGGCATCACGGCTTGATGCGAAAGAGCCGAAAGCCGCTCGGGAAATTCTGTTCGACGCCCTCGGCGCGGCCGAGGGGCTGGATTCGCGAGACCGCTTGGCCAGCTTTATCGTGGATGTAGCTGTAGACTTGGCTGAGTCGGCTTCGGCCGGCGCACCGCGAACCGATGAGGATTGAACGGCCGGGTTGGAAGCGCCGAACCGATTCGTCGAAGGTGGAACGAGGGAGATTAAGGGAGAACCAGAGTGCATTCGGGGAGGCGGTTTCTCTGAATGCCTCTGCCCTATTGATCATGTCGATGAGGCTGCGATCTCTGCGCGCGTGTCGCATGGGCGCTGCTGCTCTCGTTTTGGCCGCGCTCGCTGCCGGCTGGGCAGTCATCGCGGCGGCGGGTGAATCGACCAGCGACTCCGCGGGATGGGCGGCTGAGCGCGAGAGGCTTCTGGCGCGCGTCGAGCGCTGTCTCGGCGAGCGTGACCCGGCGTGCCTGCTGCGGCAGGCCAAGGCAGCGGCCCTCTGGGTCGAAGACCGCCAGGCCATCGAATGGCTGAGCAGCTTGCGCGCGGATATCCATGCCGGGCTCGGGCATCTCGACCTTGCGCGCGAAACGGCCTGGTCCATCGAGGATGGCGATTTGCGCGTCGAGACGCTTGCGACGATTGCGGGGCAAGCGGCGGCATATGGCGACCGGCAAGGGGCGGCAGATCTGCTTAGCGAGGCCGAGGCGGAGCTTCGAGATGGCGCGCAGGATTTCGGTCGCATCGATGCACGCGCCTCCATCGGCTGGGCCCACGCCAAGCTTGGCGACATGAAGCGGGCCGAGGCCCGCTGGCGGGAGGCGGAAGACCTTTGGAACGAGCTCGGCGCGCCGCCGGAACAGGCCCGCGCGCTCTATGCGCTCGCCTGGTGCAAGATCAATGCCGGTGCCGTCGCCGATGCGCGACCGGCCATCGAATGGCTCGATCAGCAGGTCGCTTGGTCGTGGCCCGAGTCGGAGGGACCGCCATACCGCTTCTCCATGAGCATCACCTTCGATTCCGAGGGACGCTCGCATGCGATTCAGCTTCCGATCGGCGAGCCGATTGCGCGGGCTTTCGCGGCCGTGCTCTTCGCCCAGGCGGGGATGACCGACGAAGCCATGGAGGCCGTGAAAAGCATCGAGGAGCTCGCGGCATACTGGGATGAATTGGGCAGCGACGACGATTTCCCCATCGAGGTGGTTCGTGCCCAGGCGGCCCTGCGTCGGTTTGTCGATGCCTCGAATACGGCGCGGGCCATCTATACCGGATATGGCCGTGCCCTCGCCTTCTGCGTCATCGCGCACGAGCAAGGGCTACTGGCAGAAGAGAACACGGCCAGCCTCCAGCAGTCTCTCGAATATCTCCGGGAGCTCGGCCCCTCCGAAACGGCCAGAATCGCGATCTGTATGGCCGGCGCCATTCAGTAGGCGGATTCGTCGACCAACATCGGTTTCGTAGTCGCGTGGCGCAGTTCTCACGATAGCGCGCCGCGATAGCCAATCTCTTCGCGCGGAATGGGAGCTCGCTTCGTGGGAGCCCGAAGCATGTTCCCGCGCGGAGGGACGCGAGATGCAAGGGCGTGAAAAGATGGCGGGATTGTTGGACGATCTCTTTCGGGCGGTAGTGGCCTTGGCCCAGGCGCTCGGCCACGCGGGCTCGGTAGCGGCGCTGAAACCCCGGTCGCCTTCTCCGGGCAGGTCTCCCGATATCAAGCCTTTCGATCTTCCGCCCATGGTATCGAGCATTGTCATCAGCCCCGGGCATATCGCTAACCTCCACGGCGATATCGTCTCCATCGATGAAATACCGATCGCGGCACCCCCCGACCTGACCGAGGCGTTGGCGAAGGCGCTGGCGGCGAGCTATGGCGACGAGGAAGGGCGCGATGCGTTCGCCGGGATCCTCGAGCGGCTGAACGACGGGCTCGCCGGCTGGGGCGAGGCGGTCGACCGGCTGCACGTCGCGATCGTCAACGCTATCGCCGCGACCAGCACGTTCAACGACCTGTTCCTCGCCTTCGAGAATGCCAAGGGCGACAAGCTGAAGGAGCTCAACGAGAGCTTCGGCGCGTTCGGCGAGACGATCTCCAAGCTCGACCTGGAGCAGCTCAAAGCGGTGCGCGAGACCATCGCGGCGCTGCTGAGGGCGGCGATCAATTGGCGCAACTACGAGACGACGCGGCATCCACCGGGCAGTTCGGGCGCGAGTCAGTCGTTCGACGGCTTCGGCGCGGCGGGTAGCGACCTGCTGCTCGGCGGCACGGGCAGCGACACCATCGATACAGCCGCCGGCGGAACGCCGGCAGGGCTGCCGCGCGACGCGGCGACCGTGATCGAGGAGCTCAACGCGCTGACCGCCGAGCTCGGCTTCGAGTGGGAAGAGACCTTCGGGCGGATGAAGGAGGTGCTGCTCGATTTCGCCGAGACCGGCAAGTTCGAATGGCGCGACCTCGCGCGCATCGCGCTCGATGCCATCGAGGACATGATCCTGGGCTGGCTCAAGCTGCAACAACAGCAGGCGGGCAAGGGCGGGGACTCGCCCTGGTCGTTCCTGCTCGACGCCGCGGGCTCGATCATCGGCGGCCTGTTCGGCGGCGGCAGCGGCGGCGGGACGGGCATCACCAGCGTCAATGGCAGCGGCGCCGGCTCGGGTGGCCCGGCCGCAGGCCAGTTCCTGAACTTCGCCGAGGGCGGCAGCCCGCCCGTCGGCGTGCCGTCGATCGTCGGCGAGCAAGGCCCGGAACTGTTCGTGCCGCGCATCGCCGGCGAAATCGTGCCGAACCACGTGCTGGCCGGTGCGGCAGGCCGCGGCGAGAACGGCCGGCCGGTGGTGATCAATCTTAACGTCTCGCCCGGCGTGCCCGAGGCGGTGCGCCGCGAGGTGGCGGCCCTGATGCCGCAGATCGCGCAGGCCGCCAAGCTTGGCGTCGCCGCCGACATGGACCGCAACGGCGCGCTGCGGCGAAGGTTTAGCTGAGTCAGAGGACAGGAACCGGGAGTTTTTGCTGCGCGCTACCGGCCTTCGGCCTATTTGAGCGCGTTGTTCGTTTGCTGCGCACTATCGGCCTTCGGCCTATTTGAGCGCGTTGTTCGTTTGCTGCGCACTATCGGCCTTCGGCCTACTTGAGCGCGTTGTTCGTTTGCTGCGCACTATCGGCCTTCGGCCTACTTGAGCGCGTTGTCCCTTTGATGCGCACTATCGGCCTTCGGCCTACTTGAGTGCGTTGTTCGTTTGCTGCGCGCTACCGGGCTTCGCCCTACTTGAGCGCGCGCTCCGTCCTCTGTCATCTGAGTCCTGATCTCTTCCCAACCCAACGAGGCAACCATGCTGGAACACGACATCCGGCCGGGCGTCGGCATGTCCGGCGCGCTCGCGGCCGCGGGCTCGAGCGAGATCGGCGGGCCGCGCATGAGGAGCGTCTATCGCATCGAGTGCGTCGGCGCGGACGGCGCGCTCAAATGGGTCGAGGAGGCCGAGAACCTGGTGGTCAATGCCGGGCTCGACGACCTGCTCGACAAGTATTTCAAAGGCTCGGGCTACACGGCCGCGTTCTTCGTCGGCTTGAAGAACACCGGCACGGTCGCGGCTGGCGACACCATGGCAAGCCATGGCGGCTGGACCGAGAACACGACCTATTCGAACGCGACGCGCCCGGCGCTGACGCTCGGCGCGGTGTCGAGCCAGTCGGTCGACAACGCGGCGGCCAAGGCGAGCTTCGACATCAACGACTCGACCACCATCTTCGGCGCGTTCGCGACCACCAACTCGACCAAGGGCGGCACCGCCGGCACGCTCTACGGCGCGGCCAACTTCGCCTCGTCGCGCGCGGTGATCTCGGGCGACACGCTCAACGTCACCGTGACGCTGACCGCGGCCGCGGCCTGATCAGGAGAGACACATGGACCTCACGGGCAAGATCGTCACCTCCCGCCACGACCCGAAGACGGTCGCGAACAAGCACGAGGCCCGGCCTGGCACCGTGACGCGCTCAGGCTTGCGCACGGAACGGCCGGCGAAGAAGGGCCAGGGCGTCGAGCGGGTCGAGGCGTGATGGCAGGCGAGTCCGAAAGCAAGACGCCGGATCAAGGCGCTCTGACCCGTGCGCTGGAGGCGCGGGCCAAGCTGCCGCCGCCAGCACAGGCGGTGCGGGGGTAGCCCGTGGCCTTTCCCGACATCCGGCTGATCTCGCACGGCGGCTTCGCCAGCCAGTCGTCGAACGATCTCGGCATCGCAGAGGGGCCGGCCTTCGATCTGGAGCAGGTGGAAGACTGGTGCGGTGCCGTTGTCGCCGTCAAAGGTGACGGCTCCAATCCCGTCATCGAGTCGTTCGCGGCCTCGACGCCGGCGGCTGGCACGAGCCATGCGATCACGCTGCCCTCCGGCCTCTCGAACGGCGATCTGGTCCTGTTCATCCTGTCGTCCGACGGCGGCCCGACGATCACCTGGCCCGCGGGCTACGCCAAGCTCGGGACGGACCTGACCGCGGGTTCGAACCTGGTGCGGCAGAGCCTCGCTTATCGGTGGTGCGACGGGTCCGAGTCAGGCACGATCAACGTCACGACCAGCGCCAGCGAGCAGGTCACGGCGCACGCCTATCGGATCAGCGGGGCGGATACAGGCGCGAACCCTGAGCGCTCAACAGGGGACACCAAGAACAACACCAATCTCGGCGGCACGATGCGATGCGGCGCCGTGCGGCCGTCGTGGACTGGTTCCACGCTGTTCATCGCGGCCGGCTCGTTGGATGCCAACCCGAGCCTCGCGACCCTTGTCGGGCCTCTGGTCTATACCGATGTAACGTCGACCCAAAACGGGTTTGTCGCCGCGACGACGGTGAGCGCGCGCCGGACGGTCGACGTCCCGGCGGTCGAGGACATGCTCGAAGTCGTCGGGATCAACGGCAGCGGCAACCGTACGATCACCGTGCCGATGGGCTGGAACAAGCCCTACGACCAGTTGATCAACGCGCTCCAGGGCCGCGCGGTCCTGATCTGGCGCGATCTGCAGAGCGGCGACGGCGAGTCGATCACAGTCTCGTGGAACAACAACGACCAGCTCTCCTATATCGCGCTGGGCATCGTAGATCACGGCGGTGAATTGGAGGCATCGTCGCTCACCGTACCCGGCGGCACGGTGACCAGCATCGACCCACCTTCGCTTGACCCGTCATGGGGCACGGAGGATACGCTTTGGCTGTCGTTCGCGACCGCCGAAGGCAACACGGGACTCACTGGGCCATCCGGCCACACGACATGGACGTGGCGTTCCGAGCATACAGCCGCGGGGTGTCGCGTCGGCCTGTCGTGGCTCAACAACAACGCCGCGAGCGAAGACCCAAGCGCCTGGGGCTTGTCGACGAGCCAGCGGGGTGTCGCCGGCACGATCGCGATCCGGCCGGCGGCGGCGCCGCAGAGCTATGACGAGGGCATCGTGCTGGATGGCGCATCGGCTGTCGCGGCGGCAGGCGGGCTCGTGTTCGACGGCGCCGTGCAGCTCGGGCGGCTGGGCGCGCTGAGCGTGGCGTCGGCATGGTGGTTGGCGGGCACGGCCTCGCTTGGTGCGAGCGTGCCGTTCGCTGCGGCTCATGACCTTATGCGCGAAGGCGCGGCCGAATTCGCGGCCGGCCTCGCGGCGTCGGCCTCGCCCGCGGGCTCGGCCTTCAACCTCACGCTGACCGCGGCGATCGGCACGGGTGTCGCGGCGGCTGGCGTCATGGCGTTCGACGATACGGTCGGGCTCGGCGCGGCAGGGGATGTCTCGATCGCGGGCGGGCTGCGGCTCGATGACGCGGCGGCGCTCGGTGCTGCGGCGTTCATGACCGCGGGCGGGGCCGTTCTCGCTTTGCCGTCGATCGCGCTGGAGTTCGAGGCGGAGGCGGCGTCGGACGGAAAGTTCATCGCCTCGCCCGTGGCATCGTTCGGTGTTTCGGCGGAGGCAGCGACGGCGGCGCGACTCGACGCCCTCGGCGCGCTCGGCCTCGACGCCGAGGCCGGGCTCGTCGCCGCCGGGCTCCTCGATGCGACAGCGGGTGTGCCGCTGATCGTGGATGCCGGAATCGACAATGCTGGCACGCTTGATCTCTTGGGCGCGGCCGCGCTCGGCATCGGGACCGGCTTCATCGAAACGGGCGAGCTCGCGGTGGATTTCATCGTGGGTTTCGACGCCACGCTCGCGGCGGCCGCGCTCGGCCAGCTCCCCTCCGAGATCCCGCCCGAGCCCGGCACCATCGCGCATCTGGATGCGCTGGTCGGCCAGTTACAGGTCTCGCTCGAAAACGTCACCGGCCTGAGCGCCGGCGATGCGCGCGCCGGCCGCGTTGATGTGGGCGATGAAGCGGGCGGCGACTGGTCGGCAAGCGATCGCAACGCAACCAGCCTTGAAACGGACGACGAGGCATGACCGAACCGAACAGCTACGATCTCGGCGATCTCGTGCGCATCACCGGCACGTTCAAGAACGCGGCGGGCGAGGCGATCGACCCGACGAGCGTGAGCTTCAGGCTGCGCAGTCCCTCCGGCGCGGTGACGGCCTATGTGTACGGCACCGCCTCGGAGCTCGTGAAGGACTCGACCGGCAACTACCATATCGACGTCGACGCGAGCGCGAGCGGCACCTGGCGCTATCGCTGGCAATCGACCGGCACCGGCCAGGCTGCCGAGGAAGGCGCGTTCGTGGTCGAACCGAGCGGGCTCGTCTCGTGAGCGCGCTGGTCTTTCCGGCCGCGCCGGCGTTCCGTTCCTCCCGCTTCGGCCTGCGCGCCAACACGCAGAGCTTCGAGAGCCCGCTGACGCGCAGCGTGCAGACGATCGAGCTGCTTGGCGCGCGCTGGTTCGCGACCTACGAGCTGCCGCCGATGCGGCGCGCGCAGGCGGCGGCCTGGATGGCCTTCCTCGTCGCCTTGCAGGGCCGCGCCGGGCGCTTCCTTGGGTTCGACCCGGATTGCCGCAGCCCGCGCGGCACGGGCGCCGGCACGCCGTTCGTCAAGGGCGAGGGCCAGACCGGCGCGAGCCTCTCGACCGACGGCTGGGCGCCGCTCGAGACCGTGCTCAAGGCCGGCGACTATGTCGCGGTCAATGGCGAGCTCAAGATGATGACTGCGGACGCGGCGAGTGACGGCGGCGGCAACGCGACGCTCGCCTTCAAACCGTCTCTGCGCGCCGCACCGCCCGACGATGCGCCGCTCACGCTCGACGACGCCTCGTGCACGATGATGCTGATCGACGACGAGCAGGCCGCCTGGGATGCCGACGCGATCAGCGTGTTCGGGCTGAGCTTCAGCGGGGTAGAGACGTTCTAGCGAGAGAACCTCGGAAGGGTTTCGGAGAGGCCGATGACGCGCTCTTTGACGGAGGCGGCGGAGGCGGCGAGCCTTGCCGCTCATCTCAGGCCGGTGCTGCTGGTCGCGCTCGATCTTGCGAGCGGGCCGGTACGCTTCTCGACCGCCGACCGGACCTTGAGCTTCGCCGGCGAGGACTATCTCGCGGTCGGCGATCTCGGCAGGATCGCGCCGTTCGGCGAGCCGACCGACCTCTCGGTCGAGGGCGTCGCGATCGAGCTCAGCGGCATTCCGCCCAGCTATATCGACGTCGCGATGGCCGAGAACGTGCAGGGCCGGCGCGCCCGGCTCTGGCTCGGCTTCCTCGACGAGGGCTATGCGCTGATCGACGAGCCGGTGCTGATCTTCCGCGGCCGCATGGACACCATGGATATCCGGCTGGGCGAGACCGCGACGGTGGTCGCGACCGTCGAGAACCGCCTGGCGGACTGGGACCGGCCGCGCGTGCGCCGCTACACCCATGCCGATCAGATCGCCCGTTTCCCCGCCGACAAGGGCCTCGAATTCGTCAGCCAGGCCGCGGAGCGCGAAATCCTGTGGGGCAGGGGGTGATGGCGACGCTGCCGCCGCGGCTTCCCGATTGGCCCGAGCGCCTGTCGGATGCCGTCGAGGCCGCCCGCGGGCGGCCTTTCTCGTGGGGGACGCATGACTGCGCCCTCTTCGCGGCGGATTGCGCGCGCGCGATCACCGGGCACGACCCGCTCGCGGCGGTGCGTGGCACGTATGGCACGGCGCAAGGCGCGGCACGGGTGCTGCGGCGCTTGGGCGGCGACGATCTCGGCGCGCTCGCGGCGCTGGTCGGCGGCCCGGCGATCCCGGTCGCGTGGGCGAGACGGGGCGATTGGGTGCTGATCGAGGAGATGCCCGAAAAGGCCCTCGGCGTCTGCCTTGGGCTCAACGCGGCGTTCGTGACGGAACGAGGATTGACCTTCCGGCCGACCGCGAGATGCGCGGCAGCGTGGAAGATCGGCGCGTAGCAAGCCGGCCGGTGCTGCCGGTATGGCCCTAACCTCTCACCTGAACCCTCCCTCCCGGTCTCGGGCGGGAGGGTTTTTCTTGACGCCATAGGTGTTCTGCTTTGGCGAAGCTCCTGCCCATCGTCGTCAACGCGGCGATCGGGTTCGTCATCGGCGGCCCGCCGGGCGCGATCGCCGGTGCGGTGTCGGGCGCGTTCCAGATCGCCGCCGCGTCGCTCGCGCCGAAGCCGAAGGCGCCCGAGTTCATCGACCGTTCGCGCGAGCTCTCGGTCATCGCGCGCTCCTCGATCGAGCCGCGCCGCATCGTCTATGGCGAGGCGCGCGTCTCGGGTCCACTCGCGTTTGCCGATACGACCGCGGCCGACAACGCGCAGCTCCATCTGGTGATCCCGCTCGCCGGCCATCGGGTCGAGGCGATCGGCGACGTCTACCTGAACGACTCGATCGCCTGGCTGAGGCCCGACGGTGTCGCCATGTATCGCCGGCACGCCACCAATGACGGCGGCGGCGATGCCGAGCACGGCATCGGGCTCTATTCGATCCATCGCCATCTGGGCGACGACGACCAGGCGGCCGATGCGGCGCTGATCGTTGCCGACCCCAAATGGACAAGCGAGCACCGTCTGCGCGGCATCGCCTATCTCTATGTCCGGCTCAAGGCCGACCACAGCACCTGGGCGAGCGGCATCCCGAACCTCGCCGCGGTGGTGAGAGGGCGCCAGCTCTACGATCCGCGCGCCGCCGCGGTGCCGATCGCTGCCTCGTCAGCCGGCGCGCCGTCGCTCTTCGCGACCGGCGCGGCGCATGGCTTGAGCCCGGGCGATCGGGTGTTCGTCGCGGGCCATGAGGGCGCCGCGCCCGCGGTCGAGAAGGAGTATCAGGTCGCCACCACGCCCTCCGCCACCAGCTTCACCCTGCTCGACAAGGACGGCGAGACGCTGGGCTTGAGCACGGGCGGCGCCGGCGGCGCGCTGACCAGGATGGCCTGGTCGGACAACGCGGCGCTCTGCGTGCTCGACTACCTGCTCGCCGAGTTCGGCTTCAACTGCGACCTCGACGAGATCGACGCGGCCTCCTTCGTCGCGGCCGCCAATCTGTGCGACGAGATGGTGGCGCTGAGCGAGACGACGGACGGCTTCGCGGCCGATCCCGCGAGCGACGTCTGCACGCGCGCCGCGCTGAGCGTGCCGATGCGCCGCGGCGACGCCGTCCAGGTATCGAGCACGGGCGCGCTGCCGGGCGGCCTCTCGGCCGGCGTGACCTATTACTACATCCCGGAGAGCCCCGTGGTCGCCGCGACCGGCGAGACCGCGGGCCAGCCCGAGGCGTTCCGCTTCAGATTGGCGAGCAGCCGGGCGAACGCGCTCGCCGGCACCGGCATCGGCCTGAGCAGCGCCGGCAGCGGCGAGCACACCATCACCCGCAAGGCGCAGGTGCGCTATGACTGCAACGGCGTGGTCAGCCTGGATCAGCCGCCGATCGAGGTGATGCGCGAGATACTCTCCTCGATGGCCGGCGTGCTGACCTACAGCCAGGGCACCTTCAAGCTGTTCGCCGCAGCGGCCGGCGCGCCGACCGCGATGCTCGATGAGGACGATCTGCGCGGCGAGCTTGGCCTCCGCACCCGGCTCGAGCGCAAGGCGCTGTTCAATACGGTGCGCGGCACCTTCGTCGATCCCGACAATGCCTGGCAGCCGACCGACTTCCCGCCGTTCGCGAACGCCGGGTTCAAGGCAGCCGACGGGGCCGAGGAGATCGCGCGCGACATCGAGCTGCCCTTCACCAACGATGCGACGCGGGCGCAGCGGCTCGCCAAGATCACCCTGATGCGGGCGCGCACCGGCGGCCTGACGATCAATTTCCCGGCCAAGCTCACGGCGCTGCGCATCGCGCCGTGGGACACGGTGGCGGTCTCGCTCGCCAAGCTCGGCTGGGCCGATCAGCGCTTCCTGGTCGGCGATTGGCGCTTTTCGGACGATCTCGGCATCGACCTGTCGCTGAGCGCGGTCGCGGCTTCCGACTATGCCTGGGACGCGGCCGAGGCGCGCGCGCCGAACCCGCCGCCGGCGCTGACCCCACTCGACGTGACCTTCGTACAGGCGCCGGGGCTCGCACTCGCGGACGACGTGGTCGAAGCCTCACCCGGCGAGATCGTGAGCCGGCTCGTCGCCACGCTGAACGCACCTGCCGATCAGTTCATCACCGGCTTCGAGGCCGAGTTCCGCAAGGCGGGCGATGCGCTGTGGACCCAGATGGGCGCGGGCGGGCGCACCAGGTTCTACGCCGTCGGCGTCGAGGACGGCGCGAGCTACGAGGTGCGGGCGCGGGCGATCAACGCGGCCGGCGCGTTCTCGGACTATGCGGCCGGCAGCCGCCAGATCGTCGGCGCGACCGCGCCGCCGGCCGACGTCAGCGGCTTCGCTGTCAACATCATCGGCGGCACGGCGCACCTCTCGTGGAACCCGGTCGGCGATGCCGACCTCTCGCACTATCGGGTGCGCTGGTCGCCGGACGCGGGCGGGGCGAGCTGGGCCAACGCGGTCGACCTGGTGCCGCGCGTCGGGCGGCCGGCGACCTCGGTCCACCTGCCGGCGCTGACCGGCAGCTACCTCATCAAGGCGGTCGACCTCGGCGGCCGCGAGAGCTTGAACGCGGCGCTCAGCGTCTCCGGCATCGCCGCCGTGCTCGGCTTCAACGCGGTCGAGACGGTGCAGGAGGATCCGGCCTTCGCCGGCACGCACGCGGGCACGGTGCGGCGCCCGGACGGCGTGCTGATCCTCGACGGCGCCATCGGCTGGGACGACCTCGACGGCGACTGGGACGAGCTCGCGGGCGATTGGGACGCCTTCGGCGGCGCGCTGCCGGGCGGCACCTATACATTCCACGACGGCGTCGATCTCGGCGCGGTCTACACCTCGCGAGTGAGCGCGGTCATCGCGGTCGAGACGATCAACTATTCGAGCACATGGGACGAGCTCAGCGGCGGCTTCGGCCAGCTCGACGGCACCTGGGACTCGCTGACGCCCGCGCGCAATGTCGGCGCGAGCCTCGAGATACGCACGACCGAGGACGACCCTGCGGGCAGCCCGGGCTGGAGCCCGTGGCGCCCGTTCGTGGTCGGCGACTATACGGCGCGCGCCTATCAGTTCCGCGCCCAGCTCACCAGCGCGGCTGCCGATGCCTCGCCGGGTGTCGGCGCGCTGCGCGTCACGGTCGACATGCCGGACCGCGTGGCCGCGGGCTCGGGCGCGAGCAGCGCCGCCGCGCCGGTCGGCATCGCGTTCGCGCCCGCCTTCAAGGTGGCGCCCAGGATCGGCGTCACCGTGAAGGACATGGCGAGCGGCGACTATGTCGCGATCACGGGCGAAAGCGCGGCCGGCTTCGCGCTCAGCGTGTTCAACGGCGCGGGCAGCCGCGTCGTGCGCAACTTCGATTGGATGGCCAAGGGGTATGGGGAGTGAGGGGAATCGGGAACCGGACCGATCCCTGATCCCTGCTTTTCGGGAGAGCCGACATGAGCCAGCACGACTTCACCATCGCCAACCAGGGCATGCCGGCGGCGCGTGCCGACATCAACGCCGCCCTGCAGGCGCTCGCCTCGACCAACAAGGGGCCGAGCGCGCCCGCCACGCCCTATACGGGCGAGCTGTGGATCGACGATGCGGCCTCGCCCTGGACGCTCAAGCTCTATGACGGTACGGACTGGATCGCGGTCGGCACCATCAACCCGACGACCAACCTGTTCCAGGCGACCAATCACGCGCGCACCGACCAGACCGTCAACATGACGGCCGCGATCAACGAGGCGGGCTGGGTCGACCTCGCCTCCGCCGCGACCTGCAACATCGGCGCCGCCGCCTCCAACAATGTGCGGATCACCGGCTCGACGACGATCACGAGCTTCGGCACGGCGGCGAGTGGCGTCCGCCGGATCTTGCGCTTCGCCGGCGCGCTGACGCTCACCCACAACGCGACCTCGCTGATCCTGCCGGGCAACACCAACCTCGCCACGGCCGCCAACGACACCGCAACCTTCGTCTCGCTCGGCAGCGGCAACTGGCTCTGCGCCGGCTATAAGAGGGCAAGCGGCTTGGCGGTGGTAGGTGCCAGTGGTTCTACGTTGACAGCCGGCACACCGTTGGTCATGAACCCTTTTGCGACCAGCACGACGGCGACCCAGGCGCATGGTCTTGGTGCCGAGCCCAAGTACATCGAGGTTGTTGTCGAATGCGTCTCAGCCGAACTCAATTGGTCGGTAGGTGATCGGATTCGGCTGTTTTCAGATTCCTACTCTGGAAACAATTGGAATATTTGGGCTAATTCTACAAATCTGGAGATCATCACGTCGAATTCAGGTTTGGTAGCTGTTAATAAATCAACACGAGTATCAAGCAATTTAACTTCTGGGAATTGGAAACTTGTCGCAACACCCTATAAAATCGGGTAGATATTCAATCAGTATAAAATTTTATATTGTAAATACGGGTAAATAAATTTTTGTACCCAGGGGAAGAAAATGAAAAATAACGCAATCGAAATTCACTCTCATTTATGTCAGGGTGGAGTTCGCATATCTTATTAAAATCAGATCGAGTTCTTTTTACTCCACACCATGCTTCACCATTTGGAGCAGCCGATCCATCCAAAAGCGTCGGCGAAAGCTCTCGATAAAGAGAGAAAGCAGCTTGCTCAGCCATCCGGCAAAGCTGATGGGGGCGTGTACCCGGTAAGACGGGAAATCGAACAACTCGGACAATAGGCCCCTCGTCCACGCGCTCTGTCATGATGTGACACGTTGCACCGAAAGAATCAGCCTTCTCGTATATCGCCCAATGATGAGGGTCACGGCCTGGGTACTGAGGGCTTGCGGGGTGGAAATTGTAGGCGACTCGTACCCGATCCAGCACATCTTTCGGAACGATAACGCCCGTCGCAAACGCGACTAGCACTTCACCATCCAACGGCTGTTCGCGAAGTTCCTGAAGAGTCGAGCAACCCGGGCCAATCTGTGAAGCCCATTTCTTGTTTCTCAGAAGGATCATGGGGCTGTCCAGCAGCGATCGTGGTGGTGTCAGGCACAATCATCCTAGCTGCTACAAACTGAATCTTCACGACAATCCACAATGAACCGAGACGACGACATGCGTCTGCAGCAGGCGTTGAGCGATGCCTCGGAGGCGTTGAAGCGCATCGACCGGCACGAGGCGGATTGCGTCGAATTCCGGCGCGAGATCAAGGTCGCGCTCGAACGGCTGGCCAACCGCTGGTGGTCGGCCGCGCTCGGCCTGATCGCGGTGCTGCTCACCACGCTCGGCTATCTCCTCGCGCGCACCTTGCTTCCGATGCCCTGACGCCGCTTCCGGTCGCCCGAAACCCACCGTCGTGCCTGACGCCGGCGGGCCGGTCGGCTTGCCGGCCGCGGGCGCCGATCGAGGCCACGGTGTGGCCTGCGCGCCACGCAGGGCAGGAATGCCGATGCGCAGAGGGCGCCTGGCACGATTTTGTGCCGTGCCGAGATTTTCTGCGATGCGGGGAGAACTATTTTACCAACGGAGGAACTGACGCATGGCGAACTGTATTTCTTCGGCATAGCCCTGTCCCTTACGGCTTTTCTGCCGGGCCGCCTGGGAAGGCAGCCTCCCCCGGAAAGCACAGTACGGCAGTTCCCCTCGGGGACGCGCCGCGGTCCCGAGGAGCGGTGGCGCCGGCCGTCCGCCTGAGGCCGTGCGGCATGGAGGTACCTCATGACGACGCTCGATTCACGCGAAGCCGGCCTGCTGCGGCCCACGGCCCTGCCCGTGACGTTCCTGCGCATCGCGGCGGTCAACCTGGGCGGGCTCGGCCTCCTGTTCTGGGCGTGGATGGCCGGCGACATCCAGCACATCTACGAGCACGACGTGTCGCGCATCTCGCTCCTCATGATCGGGGTGTTCGCGGTGGCGATCGCCCTCGTGATCCGGGCGGCGTGGCTCGGCCGTCCCGTGTCCGACTACAAGTTCCTGGCGAGCGGACTCGTGCTGCTCGGCCTGATCGGGACGATCCTCGGCTTCATCCGGGCGCTCACGGTGATCACGCCGGATGCCGCGGCGGACGCCAACAACACCCGTCATCTGGTCGAGCAGCTGATCACCGGCATGGGGGTCTCGCTCAACACCTCGCTGGTGGGCGCCGTCCTCGGCCTGTGGGTGCTGATGTGCATATGGCTGGTGCAGATGTCGCGGACGTCCGCCCGCCGCGGCGACGCCAACCAGGCGCCCGGCCGCCTCGCCATGGCGCCGCGCGCGGGCGAGGCGCCGGCGGACTACCGCTGATGGAGGCGTTCGCATGAGCGCACCGATGACCGACGACGACGATGTCGTGAACACGGCGTTCCGCGACGTTCTGACACTCGCGTTCGGCGCTTTCGCCTGCTTCGTCGTGATCATGCTGGTCGCCCTCAATCCGCCGACGGTGGCCGCGGTCGGCGACAAGGCGCAGGGCAACGTGCTGGTCGAGATCGATTGGCCGGGCGAGCTCGACGCCGACATCGACCTCTGGGTGCGCGCGCCGGGCGACCTGCCGGTCGGCTACTCGAACAAGGGCGGCCTCTACTTCAACCTGCTGCGCGACGATCTCGGCCATTTCGCCGACAAGACGCCCTACAACCGCGAGACCTCGTATTCGCGCGGCCTGCCGGACGGCGAATACACGGTCAACGTGCATGCCTACCGCAACATGCCGAATGCCTGGCCCGTGCCGGTCACGGTCAGCGTCACGGTGACCCCCGACCTCGCGGATACCGCGAGCGAGCGGCTGGAAACCGCCGTCGATGTCGCCCGGCTCGGGCAGGAGCTGACCGCGCTCAACTTCAAGATCGCGAACGGTGCCATCGATCATGACAGCATCAGCCACGTCTATGTCCCGCTGCGGGCGGTGAGTGCCAAATGATCACGCTCTATCCGATCATGGTCGCGCTTGCGCTGGCCGCCCTCCTGGTCGGGCTCAGCCGGTTCCGGCATCGCGGCCTGCTCGGGCTCGGCCTACTCGCGCTCATGATCCCGGCCGCCTACTTCGCGGCGACGCTCGGCCTGTCCCGGCCGAAGCCGATGCACTGGTCGTTCCTCAAGGAGGAGGCCGAGGTGCTCGGCGCCGCGTTCGACCGCGGCAAGGCGATCTTCCTGTGGGTGCGGGCGGAGGATGCCGTCGAGCCGCGTTACTACACCATCAAGTGGGACGAGCGCACCGCCGAGGCGCTGCAGGACGCGCTCAAGGAAGCCGAGGAGAACGGCTCGAGCGTGATGATGGGCTGGCCGAGCGAACCTTCGCTCGATCTGCGTGACAGCCCGATGTTCCACGCTTTGCCGCCGCCGGCCCTGCCGCCCAAGCCGCCCGCGGAAGAGCCGAACCGCTATGAGAGGCCGGAGATCTGAGGACGGGATCAGGAATCAGTCTGATTCCTGATCCTTGATCCCTGCTTTCTGACAATCCACCACCAGGCCCCTTCAGGGGCCTTTTCTTTTGGGAGAACCGCAGCATGGACACGCAACCGAAATGGATCGGCACGTCGGTCACCGTCTGGGGTGCCATGATGGCGGCCGCTGGCGCGATCTGGGGCGCCACGGACGGTCAGGTCGGCGAGGCCACCCGCTACGGCCAGGAAGCTCTGACCTTGCTCGGCGCCGTCATCGCCTTCGTCGGCCGGCTGCGCGCTAACCGGCCCACCACCATCCTGCCCGAGCAGCGCTGAGTCACCCGTCACGCCGGGCGGCTCGATTCGCGCCGCCTCCCGCCTTCGATTCGCCGTCCGTCCAGGCGGCGCCCTCCTTAAATCAGGCTTTTCAGCCCATTGCCACGCCGGGCGGCTTCCGCGCTGCCCGGCGTGATTTTCATATCCTGAAAAAATCTTTCCTCACCATTGAATCCCCCATCGCGCTGGCCTAAAGTGCCGCCGCTCTTGGCCCCTCGTCATGAGGCCTGCAGCCGTGCGTTCAACCCTGCGGCAACGTCATGGTATGGCTTGCGGATGAGGTGCCGGCGCAACAAGGATCGGCACCCATCTAGGCTTCGCATACAAACGGATAGAGTGGACGGGGGGAGACGGCTTGATGGCGAAGGACCTCGCGAAGATCGCGCGCGACAAGAAGATCAAATATTTCCTGATCAGCTTCGTCGATCTGTTCGGAGTCCTGCGCGCCAAGCTCGCACCCGCCGCCGCGATCGAGGGCATGCAGAAGGACGGCGCCGGCTTCGCCGCGTTCGCGGCTTGGCTCGATTCGACCCCGGCCGACCCCGACATGCTCGTGGTGCCGGACCCCGACAGCCTGCTCATCCTGCCCTGGAAGCCCGACGTCGCCTGGCTCGCCGGCGACCCCTATATGGGCGGCAAGCCGCTTGAGCAGGCGCCGCGCTGGATCCTCAAGCGCCAGCTCGAGAAGGCGGCGAAGCTCGGCTACACGATCAAGACCGGCATCGAGGCGGAGTATTTCCTGATCAGCCCCGACGGCACCGGCATCGCTGACACGCTCGATACCCAGGCCAAGCCCTGCTACGACCAGGCCGCACTGATGCGCCGCTACGACGTGGTCGCCGAAATCTGCGACGCCATGCTCGACTTCGGCTGGGAGCCCTACCAGAACGATCATGAGGACGCCAACGGCCAGTTCGAGATGAACTGGAAATACGCCGAGGCGCTGCAGACGGCGGACCGCCACGTCTTCTTCAAGTACATGGTGAAGACGGTCGCCGAGAACCACGGCCTGCGCGCCACATTCATGCCGAAGCCGTTCATGAACCTGACCGGCAATGGCTGCCACGCCCATGTCTCGGTGTGGAGCAAGGACGGCACCAAGAACCTGTTCCACGACCCGAAGGGAGAGCTCGGCCTCTCCGGGCTCGCCTATCATTTCCTCGCCGGCATCCTGCACAATGCAAGCTCGCTCTGCTCGATGTGGAACCCGACGGTCAACAGCTACAAGCGCATCAACGCGCCGCGCACCATCTCGGGCGCCACCTGGTCGCCCAACACCATCACCTTCGGCGGCAACAACCGTACCCACATGGTACGCATCCCGGATGCCGGCCGCTTCGAGCTGCGCCTGATGGACGGCGCGGCCAACCCCTATCTGATCCAGGCCGGCATCACGGCCGCCGGCCTCGACGGCATCCAGAACAAGCGCGACCCCGGCCAGCGGCTCGACATCGACATGTACCAGGACGGCCACAAGGTGAAGCGCGCGCGCAAGCTGCCGCTCAATCTGCTCGACGCGATCCGCCTGACCGAGAAGAGCGACGTGCTGCGCGCTGCCTTCGGCGACGCCATCGTGGATTCCTACGTCAAGCTCAAGCATCGCGAATGGAACGACTATTGCGCCCACCTCACCCAATGGGAGCGCGACCGCACGCTCGACTGCTGAGCGGGCACGGCAAACAGGATCAGGCGTCGATGTTCGATCGGCATGTGGCGGCATGTCGCCTGTGGTCGGCGCGAAGGCGCGCTTAGGCCATGGCGTTCGGGCTCATCAAATACGGGCTGTCGCGCGGCTATCCGGGCCGGCGCTTCCTGAGCCGTCAGCCCGAGCTCAAGCCTTCCTATGACGTGGTGATCATCGGCGGCGGCGGTCACGGCCTCGCCTGCGCCTATTATCTCGCCAAGCATCATGGCGTCAGGAACGTTGCGGTGCTCGAGAAGGGCTATATCGGCGGCGGCAATACCGGGCGCAACACCGCGATCATCCGCTCCAACTATCTGACGCCCGAGGGCGTCGCCTTCTACGACGAATCGGTGCGGCTGTTCCAGGGCCTCTCCGAGGAGCTTGACTTCAACATCCTCTATTCCGAGCGCGGCCACTTCACGCTGGCGCATACCGATGCCGCCATGCGCACCTCGCGCTGGCGCGCCGAGGTCAACAAGCATCTCGGCGTCAATTCCGAGGTGGTCTATCGCGACGACCTGAAGCGCATGGTGCCGTCGCTCAACCTCTCGGAGGACGTGCGCTACCCGATCCTCGGCGCGCTCTACCACCCGCCGGGCTCGATCGCGCGCCACGACGCGCTGGCCTGGGGCTATGCCGGGCGCGCCGCCGAGCTGGGCGTCGAGATCCACCAGGGCACCGAGGTCACCGGCCTCGAGATCGAGGACGGCCGGATCACCGGCGTCGTCACCAACCGCGGCCGCATCGGCTGCGGCAAGGCGATGCAGGCGGTCGCCGGCATGAGCGGCGAGCTCGCGCGCCTGGCCGGCTTCAAGCTGCCGATCAAGAGCGTGCCGTTGCAGGCCTGCGTCTCGATGCCGCTCAAGCCCTTCCTCGACCCGATCATCGTCTCGGGCTCGCTGCACGTCTACATCTCGCAGAGCTCGCGCGGCGAGCTCGTCATGGGCGGCTCGACCGATCCCTATCCGCGCTATCAGACCAGCTCCACGCTCGATTTCATCGAGGGGCTGATGGCGCACATCCTCGAACTCTTCCCCTTCCTCGCCGATGTGCCGATCCTGCGCCAATGGGCAGGCATCACCGACATGACGCCCGACTTCTCGCCGGTGATGGGCGAGACCCCGGTGAAGAACTACTACATCGATTCCGGCTGGGGCACCTGGGGCTTCAAGGCGACGCCCGTCTGCGGCAAGCGCATGGCCGAGACCATCGCGACCGGGCGCGTGCCCGAGCTGCTCCAGCCCTTCCGCCTGTCCCGCTTCGAGGAGTTCCGCCTCGTCGGCGAAAAGGGCGCGGCCTCGGTCGGCCATTGAGGCTCACGCGATGAAGATCATCAACTGCCCGCTCAACGGCCCGCGCAACGCGCAGGAGTTCGTGCATGGCGGCGAGGTCGTGGCGATGCCCGACCCGAACGGGTGCAGCGACGCCGAATGGGCCGACTTCGTGTTCCTCGAGAACAACGTGGCCGGCATGGTCAGGGAATGGTGGTGCCACGTGCCGACCGCCTACTGGTTCATCGCCGAGCGCGACACCGTGAAGGACGAGTTCATCCGCACCTACGATGCGGGCGAGCTGTTCCGCGAGCGCGTCGACTTCGCGAAGCCCGAGCCGCCGGGGCAGGGGTGACGCCGATGACAGGACGCCTGCCTGAGCCGTTCGGCAGCCTGATCGACCGCTCGAAGCCGCTCTCCTTCAGCTTCGAGGGGCGCAGGGTCGAGGGCTATGAGGGCGATACGGTCGCGAGCGCGCTGCTCGCCAATGGCATCACCGTGCTGTCCCGCTCGTTCAAGTATCACCGGCCGCGCGGGCCGCTCAGCATGGCCGGGCAGGACGGCAACACGCTGGTGCAGATCGGGCCGGAGCCGAACCGGCTGGCCGATCGCGTGCCGGCAAGCGGGGGCCTCGGCGTCAGCGGCCTCAACTGTTGGGGTTCGCTCGACCATGACTGGCTGACCCTGATCGGCAAGCTCGACCGCTTCCTGCCGGTCGGCTTCTACTACAAGGCGTTCTACAAGCCGCGCGCGCTCTGGCCGTTCTGGGAAGGCGTCATCCGTCGGGTCGCCGGCCTCGGCAAGGTCGACCTCAACGCCCATCACGGCTATTTCGACAAGGAATACCTGTTCTGCGACGTGCTGGTGGTCGGCGGCGGGCCGGCCGGGCTCGAAGCCGCGCTGCAGGCGGCCGAGAGCGCCGACGAGGTGATTCTCGTCGACGAGAACGCGGCGCTCGGCGGCTCGCTCAACTATGCGCGCTTCGATGCCGCCGGCGAGCGCGGAAGCCGCGAGCGGGCGCGGCTGGTCGCGGGGGTCGAGGCGCGGCCGAACATCCGCGTCATGACCGAGACCGTGTGCAACGGCGCCTATGCCGACAACTGGTTCCCGCTGATCCGCGCCAACCGGCTGCACAAGCTGCGTGCCGGCAAGGCGGTGATCGCGACGGGCTCGTACGAGCAGCCGCTCGTCTTCCGCAACAACGACCTGCCGGGCGTCATGCTGGGCTCGGCGGTGCAGCGGCTGATCCGGCTCTATGGCGTGAAGCCGGGCGCGCGCGCCGTGGTGGTCGCGGCCAACGCCGATGCCTATGGCGTCGCGCTCGATTTGCTGGATGCCGGCGTCGAGATCGCCTGCATCACCGACCTGCGCGCCGCGCCGCTCGCGCATCCCCTGATCGAGGCGGTGCGGGACAGGAACCTGCCGATCATCGTCGGCGCCACGGTCTACGAGGCGGAGCCGCGCGAGGACGGCAAGGGCGTGCGCAAGGCGCGTATCGCCAAGATCACCGGCGAGGGCACCTACGCCGCGACGGGAGACAGCTTCGCCTGCGACCTGATCGCGGTCTCGACCGGCTATGCGCCGGCGGCGCCGCTCATCTACCAGTCCGGCGGCAAGCTCGGCTATGACGAGGCCGCCGCCATGCTGGCGATCCGCTCGCTGCCCGAGGGTGTCATCGCCGCAGGCTCGGTCAACGGCGCCTATGCGCTCGACGCCGCGCTCGAGGATGGCCGCCATGCCGGCTGGCGCGCGGCGCACGGCGGCACGGCGGGCGATGGCGCGCCGGCGCCGGCAGCGGACAAGGGCGCCAATGGCGTCACCCATCCCTTCCCGTTCTTCCCGCACCCCAAGGGCAAGGACTTCGTCGATTTCGACGAGGACCTCCAGGTCAAGGACCTCGAGAACGCGATGCGCGAGGGCTACGAGCACATCGAGCTCCTGAAGCGTTTCTCGACCAACGGCATGGGCCCGTCGCAGGGCCGCACCTCGTCGATGCCGGCGGTCAGGCTCGCCGCGCGCTTCCTCAGGCGCTCGATCGACGAGACCGGCACCACCACCTCGCGCCCGCCGGTGACGCAGGCCAAAATCGGCCACTTCGCCGGGCGCAGCTTCGAGCCGGTGCGCTACACCGCGATGCATTTCCGCCATCTCGAAGCCGGCGCCAAGATGATGCCGGCCGGGCTCTGGCTCAGGCCCGAGTTCTATGGCGATCCGTCGCGGCGTGCTGACTTGATCCGCGAGGAAGCCAAGAACGTGCGCGACAATGTCGGCCTGATCGACGTCTCGACGCTCGGCGGCCTCGAGGTGCGCGGGCCGGATGCGGCCGAGTTCATGAACCGCATGTACACCTTCGCCTATCTCAAGCAGCCGGTCGGCCGCTCGCGCTATGTGCTGATGACCGACCAGGCCGGCGTGATCACCGACGACGGCGTGGCCTGCCGCCTGCATGACGACTGGTTCTACGTCACCGCCACCACCTCGGGCGTCGACGGCGTCTACCGCTCGATGCTCTGGTACAACGCGCAATGGCGGCTCAAGGTCGACGTCACCAACGTCACCGCCGCCTATGCCGGCGTCAATTTGGCCGGGCCGAACTCGCGCAAGGTGCTGGCGAAGCTCAGCGACGCCGACCTCTCGAACGAGGCCTTCCCCTATATGGGCATGCGCGAGGCGACGGTCGCCGGCATCAAGGCGCTGCTGCTGCGCGTCGGCTTCGTCGGCGAGCTGGGCTACGAAATCCACGTGCCGGCGAGCCGTGGCGAGGCGCTGTGGGACGCACTGATGGAGGCCGGCAGGGAATACGGCATCCGCCCGTTCGGCGTCGAGGCGCAGCGCCTGCTCAGGCTCGAGAAGGGCCACATCATCATCAGCCAGGACACCGACGGCCTGACCACGCCGAGCGAGGCCGACATGACCTGGGCGATCGCCAAGAACAAGCCGTTCTTCGTCGGCCAGCGCTCGATCCGCATCCAGGACGCGCATGGGCTCGAGCGCAAGCTGGTCGGCTTCGAGATCGCCGATCGCAGCCAGCCGGTGCCGAAGGAGTGCCACCTCGTGATCCGCGGCAATCAGATCACCGGGCGCGTCACCTCGATCGCGGATTCGCCGACGCTCGGCAAGATCATCGGCCTCGCCTATGTCGCGCCCGACCAGGCGGCGCCCGGCACGGCGATCCAGATCCGCGCCGATGGCGGGCGCATGGTCAACGCCAGCGTGGTCAAGCTGCCCTTCTTCGACCCCGACGGCGCACGGCAGGAGCTCTGATCATGGCGCCGGCGCCGGCCGACACGCTTCCCCGCAGCTTCCTCTATCGCGAGCTCGCCGGCCTCGGCGCCGCGTTCGAGCCGGTCAACGGCTATGCCTGCGCCATGCGCTTCGGCGCGGACGAGGCGGCGCAGGCGCGCTCGCTCGCGCTTTGCGATCTTTCCCCTCTCAAGCGCACCGGCTTCAAGGGCTGGGCCACCGCCGAATGGCTCTCGGACCAGGGTGTCCGCCTGGAGGCTGCGCCGAACCGCGTTTACCCGCAGGACGACGGCGCGCGGCTCGCGCGGCTCTCCCGGGGCGAGTTCGTCGTGCTCGGCGATCTCGACCTCCGTTCCGATCTGACCGGGCGGCTCGACGGCGCCTGGTCCATCGCGAGCGCCGATGGCTGCTACCGGGTGCCGCGCGAGGATTCGAGCGCCTGGCTCAAGCTGACCGGCGAGCACGCGGCCTCGATGCTCGCCAAGGTGTGCGGCGTCGACCTGCGCCCGAAGAAATTCCCCGACCACGCCATCGCGCAGACCTCGCTCGCCCGCATGAACGCGATCATCGCGCGCGGCGACCTCGGCGCGACGCTCGCCTATGACCTTCTCTTCGACATCGCCTCTGCGGTCTATCTCTGGCGCGCGCTGCTCGATGCCATGGCCGAGTTCAGCGGCAAGCCGGTCGGCCTGGAGGCGGTCCGGGCGCTCGGGAGCGGATAGGCGCGCCGGCCTATCCGCTACTGCCCGGTGATCGGCGGCGCGAGGCCGGCTAAGATCGGGCATGAGCGACGAGTCCCGATCGGGCGAGGCCGCCGAGCCACCGCCGGAAAAGCCGGGCGACGCGGCCGGGCTTCCGCCGGCGCAGGCCGACCGGCGCCGGCTGATCCGGCGCCTGCTCCGCCTCTTCCGCGCCAGAGCGCGGCCATCCCCCGAAGCCCCTTCCGCGCGCGCTTCAGCCGATAACAAGGCGCCCGACGCCGATCCGGTGGCGCTCGCCCATGCCGTGCTCGCCGCGCGGCTTCCCACCAAGCTGGAGCGGCGCAGCCAGGCGGTGCGCCATTTCGTCGGCGCCGCGCGCGACGGCGTGCTCACCCTGCTCGCGCTCGTCGTCGCCGGCTTCGCCGCCTATTTCGGCTACAACGAATGGTCGGACGACCGGCCGCTGATCGGCAAGATCGAGGCGCCGCGCGAGCTCGACGAGGCGGGCTACGGTCCGGCCGTGCTGGCGCGCATGCTGAGCGACGAGCTCAAGGAAATCCTGCAGACCTCGCTGGTGCCGGTCACCGCGCGCTCCGCCACGCCAGGCCTGACCGAGGCGGAGCGCCCGCCGCCCGGCGGCGAGCAGCGCAAGCAGGGTGGGCGGGGGCTGGCGCTGCAGAGCTACCGCTCCGACCCGATCAAGGGCGCGGCCTACAAGGAGAGCGAGTCGCGCGTGCCCGAGTTCGAGGTGGTCGGCGTCGGCTTCTCCTTGAGCGACATCATCCGCACGCTGAAGGGCCAGTTCGGCAGCCTGCCGCTCGAGATCGGCGGCGAGGTGGTGCGCGTCGGCGAGGATTACGGCTACATCCTCAGGCTGAACGGCGAGCGGGTCGAGTTCGTGCGCGGCGACCTCTTGCGCGCCGCGCTGCCCGATGACGACGCGGCTTCGGCCTCGACGGGCATGGCCATCCAGGCCGGCGACGCGCTCGGCCTCAGGCTCAAGCGCATCATGAACGCGGCGGCGCTCGCGGTCCTCAAGCACACCGAGCCGATCGCCTGGGCGATCCACGGCTACGGCATCGGGCGGCGCAACGGCGTGCTGCCGGTGCTCGACCGCTACTTGGTGTGCCGCGATGCCAGCGGCGAGGCGGTGGAGGATGGGCTCAGGCCGATGCCGCTCGTGGCTTCGCTCGACGTGCCGCGCGCCTGGCTGCTCAAGGGCCTCATCGAGCGCGACGGCGGCGACGCCGAGGAGGCACGCCTCGCCTTCGCCTGCGCGCGCGATACGGCGCTCGCCTTCGAGGCCGAGAACGACGAGGCTGCGCTGCGGCGGAGCGTGGTGCTCGCCAACGCCTACGAGAACCTCTCCGCCTATGAGGACGCCGAGAAGGTCTATGCGTCGGTCGCCGGCACGCGGCCCAACAATGCCGCCATCCTGATGGGCTGGGCCTCGCTGCTCGCCACCGTCGGCGAGTTCGGCAATGCCGCCGAGAAATATCAGGAGGCCGCGCTCGCCGAGCCCGGGCAGATCGACGCCCTGGTCGCGCTCGCCCGCGTGCAGGACAGGCTCGGCCGCCCGCACGAGGCGGCCGCGACCTTCGAGCGCGCCTCGGAGATCGCGCCGCTCGATGCCTCGGACCACATAGACTGGGGCAACACGCTGATGAGCGTCGGCCACCTCACGCAGGCGGCCGCGAGCTTTGCCGAGGCGGTGCGCATCGACCCTGACAACCCCGACGCGTATCTGAACTGGGGCTACGCGCTGTGGGGCCTCGGCGAGTACCAGCGCGCCAACAAGACCTTCGACCAGGCGATCCTGAAATTCGAGCAGGCGGTCAGGCGAGAGCCCGGCAACACCGAGAAGCGGACCGGCTATGCGCTTGCCTTGTTCGCGCGCGGCCGGGTCGCCGAGGCCGATCAGGAATTCATGCGCCTGGCGGCGAACGATCCCGAGAACCCGGCGGTCTACTATCAATGGGGCAACACCTATCTCTGGCGCGGCGATCCGCTGCGCGCGATCGAGAAGTTCCGCACCCTGGTCGCGCTCGATCCGCTGCCGTGGAACCTGATCCTGCTGGGCGATGCCCATTGGAACGCCGGTCAGCTCGCGCCGGCGCGCGAGCAGTACCAGGCCGCGGTCAACCTGTTCCAAGCCGAAGCCAAGGCCAAGCCCGGGGATACCGCCGTGCTCAACGGGCTCGCCAGCACCTTCATGCGGCTTGAACGGCCGGCGGACGCGGCCGGGCCGCTCGCCGAGGCGGTGCATCTCGACCCTGACAATCCGCGCCAGCTCGTTGACCGCGCCTCGGTCCTCTCGGTCCTCGGCAAGGCGGATGAGGCGGCCGAGCATTTCCAGCGCGCCATCCGCATCGATCCGCTCGATCCTTGGCCGGTCTGGTCGTGGGCGCGGGAGCTGATGCTGCGCGGCGCGTATCGCCGCGCGGCCGAGACGTTCGAGCAGCTCGTCGCCACGCTCGATCCGGTCAATGGCTGGAACTACGTGGACTGGGGAGACGCGCTCTACGCCAGCGGCGCGCGCTACCAGGAAGACGCCAAGGAAGCCTATCTCACCGCGGCGACCCGCTTCGAGGCCGCGCTCGCCCATTCGCCCGATCCGGGGCCGCTCTATGGCGCGCTCGCCTTCGCGCGGCAGAAGGCGGGCGACCTCGCCGGCGCGGCTGCGGCGTACGAATCGCTCGCGGCCTACGACAAGGCCTCGCCGTGGGACCATGCAGCCTGGGGCGATGCGCTCTCGGCCATCGGCGAGGCCGACGCGGCACAACAGCGCTATGCGACGGCGGAAGCAAACTTCCGCTCGCTGATCCAGTCGCAGCCCGACAACCCGAATCCACGTCGGGGCCTCGCGACGTTCTTCGCCGGCCATGGGCGTTTCGAGGAAGCCGCTCGAGTCTACAGCGAGCTCGCCGCCCTCACGGCCGATGACCCGTGGGATCATCTCGTCTGGGCGGACGCGCTGGTCTCGGCGGGCAAGACGGCGGAGGCGGAGCGCATCTTCGCGCTCGCCTTCGAGAAGATCGAGGTGGCGCGCCAGCGCCATCCGCACAGCGCCGCCGATCTGATCGCCGCCGCCGCGCGGGCGCTCGAGCGGCTCGGCCGCTATGCCGAGGCGTCGGCGAAATGGTCCGAGGTCGCCGCCCTGCAGCCCGACGATCCGTGGTCGCTCGCCGCCGCCGCCGACATGCTATGGGCGGACCAGAAGGCCGACCGCGCCTCGCCGCTATACGAGGCGGCGCTCCAGCGCTTCCTCGCCAGATCGGCCAAGGAGCCGGACAATCTGGCGCTCCAGCAGGGCCGGGCGCAGGTGCTGAGCCGGCTCGGGCGCAACCAGGAGGCGGCCGACCTCTATGTCGGCATCGCGGCGCTCGCGCCCGGCGACTTCTGGGCACAGATCGACGCCGGCAGCGCGCTCGCGAACGCCGGCCGCTTCGACGCTGCGCTGGTCCACTTCGAGCGCGCGAGCACGATCGCCCCGGAGCGCCGGGACGGCTGGTACTATTCGGGGCTCGCGCTGGCTGATCTCGGCCGCTACGAGGCGGCGATCGAAAAGTTCAAGAAGCTCACCGAGATCGACCCGCGCGACGCGGATGCCTATGCGAACTGGGCGCGGTGCCTGGAGGCGCAGGGCAGGCAGGACGAGGCGGCCGAGATCTGGCGGCGCTGGCGGGAGCTGCAGCCGGCCGAGACGACCGGCTGATCGACGGGCGCGAAGCAACGAGAAGGAGGATGCCATGCCGGGCGGCAAGCTGAAATGGGGGCTGGTTTTCACCGGCGAGAACCTCTCGCTCGACGACATCTTGCGCTATGCGCGCATGGCGGAGGACGCCGGCGTCGAGAGCCTGTGGTCGACCGAGCTCGGGCGCGACGCCTTCGTGCCGCTCGCCGCGATCGCGAGCGTGGCGCGGAAGGTCAGGGTCGGCACCGCGGTCGCCACCTTCGCACGCCCGCCGATGCACACCGAGACCGCGGCGATGACCATGGCTGAGTTCACCAAGGGCAATTTCGTGCTCGGCCTCGGCACCGCGCCGCCGGCCTGGAACGAGAACTGGCACGGCCTGCCGTTCGCGAAGCCGGTCACGCGCATGCGGGAATATGTCGAGTGCATCCGCACCATGTGGACCGGCAGCGTCACCCATCCGGTCGACTACGAGGGCGAGCTGATCAAGGTGAAGGGCTATCACCGCTTCATCCCGGCGCCCTATCCCTCGGTGCCGATCTATCTCGCCGCGGTGCAGGCCGGCATGCTGCAGCTCACCGGCGAAATCGCCGACGGGCTGATCGCCAACCTGCTCAACACCACGAAGTATTTCGAGGAGGTGGTACACCCGAACGTCAAGAAGGGCATGGCCAAGGCCGGGCGCGACGCCAAGGGCTTCGAGTTCTGCACGCTCAAGGTGTGCGCCGTCAACAAGGACCGCAAGGCGGCGCGCGACCTGGCGCGCCACACGGTCGCGTTCTATTCGACCCTGCCCTATTTCGACATCGTGCTCGACCCGATGGGATTTACGGCGCAGAAGGAGAAAATCCGTGCCGCCTTCGCGCGCGGCGACGTGCCGGCCATGCTGCGCGAGGTCAGCGAGGAGATGGTGGATGCCCTGGTGCTCGCCGGCACGGCGGACGAAGTGCGGGCGCAGGCCAGGCGTTTCGAGGGATTGCTGGATACGCTGATCCTCTATTCGCCGACCTTCGCGGTCGAACCGGACGCGGCCAAGGCGAACCACGAGGCGATCATCGCCGCCTTTGCCGGTTGAGCTTGGCGCGGATTCGAGTCACGCTAGGGGCACCATCTCGACGTGAGGCGGTCCCCGACGCGCCACGCGCAGGTCCGCTAACGTCTCGCCTCGATCGATCACAGGACGCCGACGCCGTTGTCGCAGGGGAGGACGAGCGCCGTGAAGCATGATGCGACCACCGCAGGTCTCGAAGCCGCGTTCAAGGACTGGACGCGCGCGCTCAACCACGGCGACCTCGATGCGTTCTGGGCCTATTTCGATGAAGATTCGGAGACGCTCGACGAAGACTATCCCTGGCGCATGACCAAGGCCGAGTTCATCGACCATATCGGCTTCCATACGCGCGACAAGCTCTGGGAGTTCTTCGAGTGGGTGCCGCGCGAGGTCAACGTCAAGTCGTGGGGCACGACCGGCCATGTCAGCGGCTTCTCGACCTTCCGCGGCAAGCCGCGCGACGCCGGCTTCCGCCAGCGCTTCATGGGCTTCACCATCGCCTGGCGCCATGCCGAGGGAAGCTGGCGCGTGGTCTCCTGGCATCAGAGTCCGCTGCTCGGGCGGATCGTCGGCGCGTCGCCGTCCTGACCGGCGGCCGCAAGCCCAAACCACCCGGGGCGCGCCATGCGGTTGACCGAGTTCTCGGCCCTCAGCTTCGATTGCTACGGCACCCTGATCGATTGGGAGACCGGGCTCCTCGCCGCCTTCGAGCCCTGGCGCAAGCGCACCGGGATCAGCGTCACGAACGACGAGCTGCTCGCCCATTTCGGCGCGGCCGAATCGCGCGTCGAGGCCGGCAACTCGGCCTTGCTCTACCCTGAGATACTGGCGCTCACGCTGCGCGAGATCGGCAACCTGTTCTCGGCGCCGGCGAGCGACGCCGAGGCGAAGAACTTCGGCAACTCGATCAAGAACTGGCCGGCCTTCGCCGACAGCCCGGCCGCGCTCGCCTATCTCAAGGGCTTCTATCGACTGGTCGTGGTGTCCAACGTCGACAACGCCTCGTTCAAGTTCAGCAACGCGAAGCTCGACGTCGAGTTCGACTTCGTGGTCACGGCCGAGGATGTCGGCTCGTACAAGCCGGCGCCCGCCCACTTCAACCGCGCGCTCGAATTGCTGGCTGGCGTCGGCGTCGAGAAGAGCCGGGTCTTGCACGTGGCGCAGAGCCTGCATCACGATCACGTGCCGGCCAAGGCGCTCGGCCTCAAGACCGTGTGGGTCAACCGGCGCGCCGCGCAGGGCGGCGAGGGCGGTGCGGTCAAGCCGCCGGAGAAGCCGGTCACGCCCGACCTGGAGGTGACCAGCCTCGCCGCCCTGGTCGGCCTGCACCGCGCCGAGGTCGCGGCCAGCAAGGAGTGACTGAGCCGGATGGGACAGCCGGGAGGCGAACGAGCGCTCAAGCAGCGCGAAGCGCGATAGCGCGACACAGGAGACGACCGGCGCTCAAGCAGCGCGAAGCGCGATAGCGCGACACAGGAGACGACCGGCGCTCAAGCAGCGCGAAGCGCGATAGCGCGGCACAGGAGACAAACAGCGCTCAAGCAGCGCGAAGCGCGATAGCGCGGCACAGGAGACAAACAGCGCTCAAGCAGCGCGAAGCGCGATAGCGCCACACACAAACAACAGGGAGGGACGTCATGGCCGGGGAAACGCTGCTTGCGCCGCAATTGGTGACCAACGCGCGCATGCTCTACATCTGCTGGGTGCCGGAGGATCCGGCGGCTGCGGCCGCGCTGCTCGCGCCCGGCCTCAAGCCCGCCAGGAACCGCGCCGTCTACATGAACCAGTATGTGGTGGACCGGCCCGAGCAGACCTCGGGCTTCGGCGCCTATTCGCTGACCTATCTCGGCCTCGACCTTGCCGATTACGACCTCAACCCGGATATGCCGGGCCGCTTCTGGACGCACTATTTCAACTCGTCTGCCGACATGCGCGGCTATGCCGCCAAGCGCGGCATCCCGGCGGCGCCCGGCAAGACCACGCTCGCGCTCGATGGCGACGTGCTCACCTGCACCACCGAGACCGAGGGCCGCGCCGTGATCCGCACCACCGCGCGCATCGGCAGCGGCAAGGGCGAGCCGGGGCGCGGCCATCTGCGCTATCTGACGGTGGTCGACGGCAAGCTGATGAGCGGCCGCTACGCCTTCGTCTCCGAGCCGGTCGACCCGTTCGACGTGCTCACGCTCGATTTCCTCGACCCGAGCCACTCGGTCTATGCGCTCAGGCCCAAGAAGCCGCTCGAGCTGACCTTCGGCTTCTACACGCCGCGCGCCTCCTTCTGCTACCCGGGCGGCGAGGAGCCGGTTTAGAGCGGCGCCGAAGTGGAGGTCTGGACCAGCGAATAGCTGGTGCTGCGCCCACCGCTTTCATCCTTTCGCAGGATGCCACGCTCGACCAAGTCGCCGATGTCGCGCAGCGCCGTGTCCTGCGAGCAGCGCTCGATCTGTGCCCATTTGGACGAGGTGAGCTTCCCCGCGAACCCGTCGAGCAGGCGGGTCAGCATGTCGCGCTGGCGCTCGTTCAGCGCGATGCCGGCATGCCGCTCCCAGAAGCGCGCTTTCCCGAGGACGCCCGACAGCGCGCTCTCCGCGCCGTCGAAGGCGCGGTCGAGACAGGCGAGGAACCAGCCGAGCCAAGCCGTGACGTCGAGCGTTCCCTTTTGGGTCGCTTCCAGGATTTCATAGTAGCCATCCCGCTCGCGGCGGATTTGCGCCGACATGCTGTAGAAGCGCTGCGGGCTCCGTTCGGAGCGCGCGAGAGCCATGTCGGCGATCGCACGCGCGATGCGTCCGTTGCCGTCATCGAACGGGTGGATGGTCACGAACCAGAGATGCGCGATGCCTGCCGCAAGCACGGCATCCATGTCGCTCTCGCGGTCGAACCACGCCAGGAACGACGCCATCTCCGAATCGAGCCGCGTGGCGGCCGGCGCTTCGTAGTGAACGCGCTCGCGTCCGAGCGGGCCGGACACCACCTGCATCGGCCCCGTGCTGTCGTCGCGCCAGGCGCCGACTGCGATCCGCCGCATGCCACTGCGCCCGGCGGGAAACAGGGCGGCATGCCAGCCGAACAGCCGTTCGACGCTCAGCGGCTCCCGATAATTCTGGGTGGCATCGAGCGTCATCTCGACGACGCCATCGACATGACGGTCCGCCGGCACGAGCCCACCTATGTTCATCCCGAGCCGGCGGGCGATGGAGGAGCGCACCTGCTCATGGTCGAGGATTTCGCCCTCGATCTCGCTCGATTTGAGCACGTCTTCGGTCAGCGTCCGAAGCACCGCCTCGCTGCGCAGGGTGAAGCCCAAGGCTTCCATGCGCCCGATCAGCCGGCCCTGGCGGTAGCGCACCGCCGCGAGCGGCTCCTCCAAGGCTTTGCGGTCCCAGCGGAATTCGGGCCAGCCGGGCAACTCGTGGATATAGGTGGGCATAATCTCCGCGTCTCTTGCGGATATTATGGGCATCATTCGCCGCATGAACAAGGTTATTCGCGGCATAGCATGCGGTGAATAGGTCCCCATTCTCCGCATGGGCAAGGCGCTGCCCGCAGTGGCGTCCGCTGCTTCCGTACTTTCGCAGGATGCCGCACACCAGTGAGACGGCCGGAACCCCCTGGCTTCGGGTTCGTTGTCGAACGCGGAGGACTGCGATGGCCCGTGCTTCGCCAGCCCCGATTCGGCCGCCGATGGAACCCGCCGGCCCGTTTCGCCGCGTGCCGCTGCTTCCGCACGAGATGGCCGACGCGGTGACCGCGACCGCAAATCTCTTCGTGCTCGCGCATCTCGGCGTCCCGCGCGTTGATCCCTCGGGCTGGTCGCTCGCCGTCGACGGGCTGGTCGGCCGGCCGTGCCGTTTCAAACTCGACGATCTCAGGGCGCGTTCGAAGCGGATCGTCGAGACGGTACATCAATGCGCCGGCAATCCGCTCGAGCCGAGCGTGCCGACGCGCCGTGTCGCGAATGTGCGCTGGGGCGGGGTCGATCTCGCCGCGCTGCTCGATGAGCTCGAGGTCGATCCGCGCGCGCGGTTCCTGTGGTCCTACGGGCTCGACGGTGGCGATTTCGCCGGCACGTCCTGCGAATGGTACGTCAAGGACCTGCCGCTGGAGCGCCTGGCGGCCAGCGAGGTGCTGCTCGCCCACGAGCTGAACGGCGCGGCCCTGCCGGCCGAGCACGGCTTCCCGCTGCGTCTCCTGGTGCCGGGCTATTACGGCACCAACAGCGTCAAATGGCTGTGGCGGCTTCGCCTCGCCGAGCGCCGCGCCGATGGGCCGTTCACGACGAAATTTTACAACGACGCGCTCGGCGCCGATGACGTGGCCGCCGGGCTCGCGCCGCGCCGGCCGGTCTGGGCGCTCGCGCCGGACTCGATCATCGTGGCGCCGGCGCCCGCCGCGATGCTCGGGCTCGGCGAGCCCGTCGAGGTGTGGGGCTGGGCGTGGTCGTTCCGGGATTTGGCGGCGGTCGAGGTCAGCGTCGACGGCGGTCGGAACTTCGCGCGCGCGAGCCTCGAGCCGAAGCGCGGCTTTGCCTGGCGCCGCTTCAGCCTGCCCTGGCGGCCGGCCGAGCGCGGCGAGGCAACGCTGCTTGCCCGCGCGCTGGAGGCCGGCGGCGCCGGGCAGCCGGCCGAGGGGGCGCGCAACGCCGTCCACACGGTCCGGGTCGCTGTGCGCTGACTCCCGGCGGGCCGGTCTCTCGATGGTCCGCTACGCGTAGAGCGCGGGCACGCCGAGTTGGGCGTGGATCTGGTTGACCGAGCGCTGGTCGAGCCTGAGCGCTTGGGCGAGCTGGTGCAGGTAGTCTGCCTCGTTCTGGTTGTCGAGGTTGATCGCCATGACCGACATCGCATAGACCTGCGTCTCTAGCCCCTGCGGAACCTGTCGCGCCAGGCCCTTGACGTTGATCGGGGCGGCCAGCTCGGCCTGCAGGAACGCCATCTCCTCGCGGCTGACCTGGCCGAGCTTGCCGAGCAGCTTCTCCCTTTCGGCCTGGTCCACCTTGCCGTCGGATTTCGCGGCCTGGATCATCGCCTTCAGCATCAGCCCCGCGACCGCGTTCTGCTCGACGGTCGGCGGCACGTCGGGCTCGCCCCGGTTGGCGAAGGAGGAGTTCAGGATTTGGCCGAAGGAGCGGTCGTTCGAGGGCACGGCGCCTTGGCCGGCAAGCCCGCCTAGAAGGTCGCCGAGGCCGCCGCCCGCCGCTCCAGCCCCGCCGCCGAGCAAGCCGCCCAAAAGGCCGCCGAGCCCGCCTGCCGCGCCGCCGCCCCTGCCGCCGCCGAGCAGGCCACCGAGCACGTCGCCGAGCCCGCCGCCGCCCGACGGTACGCCGCCGCCCGCGCCCGCACCCAGCGTGCCGCCCCCAAGCTGCTCGAGCAGGCCGCCCAGCCCGCCCGTGCCGCCGGCGCCGGGCCTTTGGGCGCCGCCGCCCAGGAGCGAACCCAACACGCCCTCAAGGCCACCGCCGCCGCCAGCACCGGGCAAGGCCTGGCCGCCGAGCAGGCCACCGCCGGAGCCGCCGGCGCGGGCGCCCTGCGCCAGGCTGCTCATGCCTTTTTCGAGGGCGATGCCGATGGCGACCTTCGCCAGAGTCCCGATGAGTGACATTCTATCCTCCCAGAGCCAGGAATTACGGGCGCCGCCACCCTAAGCCGCTTTCCCTGATGGCGTATGTTCCGGCGCCACTTGACACGCCGTGTGCATCGCGACGCGCGAGCCTGCATCGGGGCATGGAGGCGCTGATACGGCGGCGGCGAACCCACGCGGCTCTCGGCAGCCCGGTCCGCCTCAGGTGACGGGTCGAACATGCCGGAATAGTACCTAAGTAAGGTACCTGCCGGCCAGGGGCGGTTTTTTGACTGGCTGAAAGAATTATGTAGGAAATGGTGCTGCCGAGTGGAATTGAACCACCGACCTACGCCTTACCAAGGCGTTGCTCTACCCCTGAGCTACGGCAGCGCCGCGAGTGCGCCGCACCATGCCATAGCGGGCTTGGCCCGGCAAGATTGGCTGCGGCGCGGCGCGAAGCAGGGTAGAAAGCGGCGATGAAGGGTTCCCTAAAAGTCAAGCGCGGCCGCGGCGCGCGCGCGATGCCGCACTCGCCCGAGCAGGCCGCGCGGCTGGCCGAGGCGCTGCGCGAGAACTTGCGGAAGCGCCGCGCCCAGAAGGAGGCGCGCGCAGCAGCGCCCTCCGCGCCGCCTTCAGCGGACGACGAAGACGCCCGCAAGCCCTGAAAACCGGCCGTGCAGCCCGGCCGGGTCCGGCATTGCCTCGGGCTCGGCGCTTGCCCTATTGTTGCGCCGCCAAAAGCCGCCCCCTCGCTCAAGATTAGGTCCCTTCATGTCGATCATGCCCGACCGCTGGATCCGCCAGATGGCGCAGGAGCACGGCATGATCGAGCCCTTCATCGAGAGCCAGAAGCGCGACGGGGTGATCTCCTACGGGCTTTCCTCCTATGGCTACGACGCCCGCGTCGCGCCGGACTTCAAGCTGTTCACCAACGTCAACTCGGCGATCGTCGACCCCAAGGACTTCTCGGACGCGAGCTTCGTCGAGCGCACCGGGCCGGCCTGCGTGATCCCGCCGAACAGCTTCGTCCTGGCGCGCACGGTCGAGTATTTCCGGGTGCCGCGCGACGTGCTGGTGATCTGCCTCGGCAAGTCCACCTATGCGCGCTGCGGCATCATCGTCAACGTCACGCCGCTCGAGCCGGAGTGGGAAGGCTACGTCACGCTCGAATTCTCCAACACGACGCCGCTGCCGGCGCGCATCTACGCCAACGAAGGCGCCTGCCAGTTCATCTTCCTCAAGGCCGACGAGGCCTGCGAGGTCTCCTATGCCGACCGCGCCGGCAAATACATGCGCCAGCAAGGCGTGACCCTGCCGCGGCTTTGACGGCGCGGGCATCCCTCGCGATGCGCGCGCCATAGGTTCGCTCCATGGATAGGATCCGGATACGCGGCGGCCGCAGCTTGAGCGGCGAGGTGACGATACACGGCGCGAAGAACGCGGCGCTGCCGCTGATGGCCGCCTGCCTCCTGACCGACGAGACGCTGACGCTCGGCAACCTGCCGCACCTCGCCGACATCACCACGCTCGTCCATCTGCTCGACCAGCACGGCGTCGCGGTCAGCATGAACGGCGGTGCGCCGAACGGCGGCAATACCGGGCGCGTGCTCGAGCTCAAGGCCGCGCGCATCACCCGTACCATCGCGCCCTATGACATCGTCAGGAAGATGCGCGCCTCCGTGCTCGTGCTCGGCCCCATGCTGGCGCGCGAGGGCACCGCGACCGTCTCCCTGCCGGGCGGCTGCGCGATCGGCACGCGCCCGATCGACCTCCATCTCGCCGCGCTCGAAGCGATGGGGGCCAGGATCGAGCTGAAGGGCGGCTATGTCCACGCGCTCGCGCCGAGCGGCGGGCTCAGGGGCGCGGAAATCCGCTTCCCCTCGGTCTCGGTCGGCGCGACCGAGAACCTGATGATGGCGGCCGCGCTCGCCAAGGGCGAGACCGTGCTCGCCAACGCCGCGCGCGAGCCCGAGATCGCCGACCTCGCCAACTGCCTGGTCGCGATGGGCGCGCGGATCGAGGGCATCGGCACCGACCGCCTGGTCATCGAGGGCCGCGACCGGCTGCACGGCGCGGAGCACACCGTGCTGCCCGACCGCATCGAGGCCGGCACCTATGCCTTCGCCGCGGCGATCACCGGCGGCGAGATCGAGCTGGTGGGCGGCCGGGCGGAGCATCTCGACGCCGCCCTCGCCGCGCTCGAAACCGCCGGCGTCGCCGTAACGCCGACCCAGCGCGGCTTCCGCGTCACCGCCAATGGCAGGCTTGCCGCAGTCGACGTCAGCACCCAACCTTATCCAGGCTTCCCGACCGATCTGCAGGCGCAATTCATGGCCTTGATGACGATCGCGGCGGGGACCAGCATGATCACCGAGACGATCTTCGAGAACCGTTTCATGCACGTGCCCGAGCTCGCCCGCATGGGCGCCGACATCACGGTCCGCGGCAATACCGCGCAGGTCAAGGGCGTGCCGTCCTTGCGCGGCGCGCCGGTGATGGCGACCGACCTCCGGGCGTCGGTCTCGCTGGTACTGGCGGCGCTCGCCGCCGAGGGCGAGACCATCGTCAGCCGGGTCTACCATCTCGACCGCGGCTATGAGCGGCTGGAGGAGCGCTTGAGCGGCTGCGGCGCGGAGATCGAGCGGCTGCGCGCATGACCATGTCCGACCTCATCAAGCTGCGCGCCGAGGACGCCGAGGATCTCGCGGTGATCGCCGCTTGCTTGCAAGACGCCATCGCCTGCCTCGCCGAGATGGCCTATGAGCCCGATGATCGGCGCTTCGCATTGGTGGTCGAACGTTTCTGCTGGGAAGACCGGACGGCCACCGGCGAGCGCGCCCGCGGCCTGCCCGCGGCCAAGGCCGGGCTCCACTTCGATACGGTCAGCTCGGTCAAGCTGCGCGGCATCGACCAGCAGCGGCGCGGCCGCGTGCTTGAGCTGCTCACCATCACGAGCGAGCCGGCCGGGCAGGGCACCACGATCTCGCTGCTCTTCGCGGGCGGCGCCGAGATCAGGCTCGAGGCCGAGCGCATCGCCTGCCGCCTGATGGACCTCGAAACGCCGCGTCCGACCAGGCTCAGGCCGAGCCACCCGCTCGACGCGGGCAAGGCGCCATGAGCGCGGCGGCGCAGGAGCGCGCGCGGCCGACCATCGTGCTCGCGGTGCCCAAGGGGCGAATCCTGAGCGAGATCGGCCCGCTGCTCGCCGGCGCCGGCATCGAGCCCGAACCCGCCTTCGACGATCCGGACGCGCGCGAGCTGCGCTTCAAGACCAATGTCGAGGGCTTCGAGATCATCCGGGTCAGGAGCTTCGACGTCGCGACCTTCGTCGCGTTCGGCGCGGCCGAGCTCGGCATCGCGGGCAGCGACGTCTTGATGGAGTTCGACTATGACGAGCTCTACGCGCCACTCGACCTCGGCGTCGGGCGCTGCCGGCTGGTCGTCGCCGAGCCCGCCGCGCTCGCCTCCGGGGACGACCCGTCGCGCTGGAGCCATGTGCGCGTCGCCACCAAATATCCGAGCCTGACGCGCCGGCACTTCGCCGCGCGCGGCGTGCAGGCCGAGTGCATCAAGCTCAACGGCGCGATGGAGCTGGCGCCGACGCTCGGCCTCAGCCGCCGCATCGTCGACCTGGTCAGCACCGGGCGGACGCTCTCGGCGAACGGCCTGGTCGAGGTCGAGCGCATCGCCGAAATCTCGTCGCGCCTCGTCGTCAACCGCGCCGCCCTGAAGACGCGCGCGGCCGAGCTCGGCCAGTGGATCGAGCGGTTCCGGCAGGCGGTCGATGGTCAGGCGTCTCGATAGCCGGGAGCCCGGCTTCGACGCGGCGTTCCGTGCGCTGGTCGAGGAGAAGCGGGCGGCGGAGCCCGATGTCGCGCGCGACGTCGCCGCCATCATCGCGGCGGTGCGCTCACGCGGCGACGCCGCGCTGATCGACTACACCAGGCGTTTCGACCGCGTCGCGCTCGCGCCCGAGAGCTTGCGCATCGGGGCGGATGAGATCGAGGCCGCGGCCGCTGCGTGCCCGGCCGAGGTCGTCGCGGCGCTGCGCGTCGCGGCCGGGCGCATCGAGGCCTTTCACGCGCGCCAGCGCCCCGACGCGCTCGACTACAAGGATGCGGACGGAGTGCGCCTCGGCGCGCGCTGGCGGCCGGTCGATGCCGCCGGCCTCTACGTGCCGGGCGGCAAGGCGGCCTATCCGAGCTCGGTGCTGATGAACGCGCTGCCGGCCAAGGTGGCGGGCGTCGAGCGCATCGTCATGGTGGTGCCGACGCCGGACGGCGCGCTCGAGCCCGCCGTGCTCGCGGCGGCGAAGCTCGCCGGCGTCCGCGAGATCTACCGGGTCGGCGGCGCGCAGGCCGTCGCCGCGCTCGCCTATGGCACCGAGAGCATCGCGCCGGTCGACAAGATCGTCGGGCCGGGCAACGCCTATGTCGCCGAGGCCAAGCGGCAGGTCTATGGCACGGTCGGCATCGATTCGATCGCCGGGCCGTCCGAAATCCTGGTGGTCTCGGACGCCGATAGCGATCCCGCCTGGATGGCGGCCGACCTGCTCTCCCAGGCCGAGCACGACGAGGCCGCGCAGTCGATCCTGATCACCGACGATGCGGGCTTCGCGAAGCGGGTCGAGGCCGAGGTCGCGGCGCAGCTTGCGAGGCTGCCGCGCGGCAACATTGCGGCGGCGAGCTGGGAGCGTTTCGGCGCGATCATCCTGGTCGAGCGCTTGGCCGATGCGCCGCCGCTGATCGATGCCATCGCGCCCGAGCATCTCGAGCTCGCGGTTGCCGAGCCCGAGGCGATCGCCGCAAAGGTGAGGCATGCCGGCGCGATCTTCCTCGGCCGTCACACGCCTGAAGCGATCGGCGACTATGTTGCCGGGCCGAACCATGTGCTGCCGACCTCGCGCTCGGCTCGCTTCGCCTCGGGCCTCGGCGTGCTGGACTTCATGAAGCGGACCTCGATCGTCGCCTGCGAGCCCGCGAGCTTCGCGGCGCTCGCCGGGCCTGCGGTCGCGCTCGCGGAGGCCGAGGGCCTCGCCGCGCATGCCCGCTCGCTCTCGATCCGGCTCGGGCGTTCCGGCGACGGCTGATGCGCCGATGGATGAACCGACGAAGAGCCCCGCCCGGCTGATCGACGTCGTGATCGACGAGGCGATGCCGGCGCGGCGCAGTCCGGACGCCGAGCATGAGCGCCGGGTCGCGATCTACGATCTCCTGGAGGACAACAGCTTCGCGCCGACCGGCGCTGCCGGCGGGCCCTATTGCCTGCGCCTCTCGCTGGTCGAGGGCCGCCTGATGTTCGACATCAGGAACGAGGCCGACGAGCCGGTCTCCAAGGTGGCGCTGTCGCTCCAGCCGTTCCGCCGCATCATCAAGGACTACGAGATGGTGTGCGAGACCTATTACCAGGCGATCAAGAGCGCGCCGCGCTCGCGCATCGAGGCGATCGACATGGGCCGGCGCGGCCTGCACAACGAGGGCTCCGAGCTTCTGAAGGAGAAGCTCGAACCCAACATCGAGCTCGACTTCGATACGGCGCGCCGCCTGTTCACGCTGCTCTTCGTCATGCAGACGCGGGGATGAGCGGTTTGCCGTCGAGCGTGCTGTTCGCCTGCACGTGGAACGCGGTGCGCTCGCCCATGGCGGAAGGCCTGGCGCGGGAGCTGTTCGGCCCGCGGCTGCGCATCGCCTCGGTCGGGGTCCGGCGCGGCGAGCTCGACGGCTTCGTCATCGCCGTGCTCGACGAGATCGGCATCGACGTGAGCCGGCACGAGGCGCGGACCTTCGACGACCTCGAGGACGAGCAGTTCGACCTGGTCGTCACGCTCTCGCCCGAGGCGCAGCACAGCGCGATCGAGCTGACCCGCACCATGCGCTGCGACGTCGAGTTCTGGCACACCTTCGATCCCAGCATCGTCGAGGGCAACCGCGAGACGCGGCTGTTCGCCTATCGCCAGGTGCGCGACCAGCTCCGCCAGCGCCTGATCGAGCGCTTCTCGCTGCCGCCCGCGCCCGGCGGGTGATGCCAAGCCTCGATGTGTCTCGTTCGCAAGGCTTGGGCGGGCAAAAAAGCATTGGCGTTCCTGCCGCTGCGGACCTTAACTTTGCGCCGGCACGTCAAAGAAGGCTCTCAGAGGGGTCGATGGCCAAAGAAGACCTGATGCAGTTTCCCGGCACGGTGGAGGAACTGTTGCCGAACGCGATGTTCAAGGTGAAGCTCGAGAACGGCCACGTCGTGCTGGCGCACACCTCGGGGAAGATGCGCAAGAACCGCATTCGCGTCCTGGTCGGCGACAAGGTCACGGTCGAGATGACCGCCTATGACCTGACCAAGGGCCGCATCATCTACCGCCACAAGTAACGAGGCGCCGGCCTTGACCGGCAGGGTCGCCCGCTCCCCCCTGATCCTGGCCTCGGCCTCGCCCCGACGGCTCGCACTGCTCGAACGGATCGGCGTGGCGCCAGACCTCGTGGTGCCCGCCGCGCTCGACGAGACGCCGCGGCCACGCGAGCTGCCGGCGCCGCACGCGACGCGGCTCGCGCGCGAAAAGGCCGCGGCGGTCGCGACGCTTCATCCCGGCGCTTACGTGCTCGCCGCCGACACCGTGGTCGCGAGCGGCCGGCGCATCCTGCCCAAGGCCGAGACCGAGGCCGAGGCGCGGCGCTGCCTCGCGCTGCTCGCCGGCAGGCGTCACCGCGTGTTGACCGCGGTCTGCCTGATCGCGCCGGACGGCCGCCGCGCCTCGCGCCTCGCGGTCACGCGCGTCATGGTCAAGCGGCTGAGCCGGGCCGAGCGCGACGCCTATCTCGCGAGCGGCGAGTGGCGCGGCAAGGCTGGCGGCTACGCGATCCAGGGCCGCGCCGAGGCGTTCATCCCGTGGATCAACGGCTCCTATTCCAACGTGGTCGGCCTGCCGCTCGCCGAAACCGCTGCGCTCCTCGCCGGCCTCGGCTACGAGACGGCATCGCCATGAGCGGCGAGGCGCTGCTGTCGGCGACGCCGTTCGGGCTGCGCGCGGCGCTGTGCGATCGTGGCGGCGTTTCGCACTTCCTGATCGAATCGGCGCTGCGGCCGAGCCGGGTCGGCGACATCCATGCCGGGCGCGTCGTCCGGGTCATGCCGCAACTCGGCGGCGGCTTCGTCGAGCTCGGCGAGGGCATCGGCGAGGGCTGGCTCGAAACCGCGCGGAAACTGGCGCCGGGCGAGGCCGTCCTCGTCCAGGTCGCGAGCGACGCACGCGGCGGCAAAGCGCCGCGGCTGAGCCTCTCGCTGAGCCTCGCGGGCTGTGGCCTCGTGTTCATGCCGGCGCGAAAATCGCCGCTCGTCTCCAGCCGCATCGATGACGGGCCGGCGCGCGCGCATCTTGCCGCCTTGATCGAGACGCTCGGGGTACCCGGCTTCATCGCGCGGCGTGATGCCGCCGCCATGCCCGACGATGCGTTGAGGCATGAAGCCGGGCGGCTGCAAACCGCTTTCCGACAGATCGCGGCCGCAAAAGAAACCGATCCCGCGCCGCGCCGCCTGTGGTCGGCGGGCGGGATGCTCGGCCGCCTGCTGCGCGATCATCTCGCGGACCGCCGCCTCATCGTCGACGACCGGGGGACCTACGATGCCGCGCTCGCGCTCTCCGTGTCGCGCCATCCCAAGCTGGTGCCCCTGATCGCGCTTGCCGACGACGAGCCAGACCTGTTCGAGCGGCACGACGCGCACGGCGCGCTCGAGGCCTCGTTGCTGCCGGGCGTGCCGTTCGAGGGCGGCGCCCTGACGATCGAGACGACGGAGGCGTTGACCGCAATCGACGTGGACGTCTCGGGCACTTCGCTCGCCGAGGCGTCGCGGCGTGCGATGGACGCGGCCGGCCGTGCCATCCTGCAGCGCAATCTCGGCGGCCTGATCGTGCTCGATGCGCCACGGCTCAAGAGCGCGAAGGCACGCGACGCCATGATCGATGCCTTGCGGCGGAGCCTCGCCGGCGACCGCGCGGCCCATCATGTTCATGGCGTCACGCCGGCCGGGCTGATCGAGTTGACCCGCCAGAGGATCGGCGAGAGCGTGGCGGATGCCATGACGGAGCGCGACGGGCCGGGCGCCGCGTGGCGGCCGCGGCTCGATGCGCTGGCCTTCGACCTCGCGGCAGCGGCACGGCGCTCGGTACGCCGCGGCGCGCGCCGGCTCGTCATCCGCGCCGCGCCGCGCCTGCTTGCGCCCATCGAGGCCGTGCCGGGCAGCGCCGATGGCGGCTTCGCGCGCTGGCTCGGCCGCCCGGTCGCGTTCGCGGCGGAGGCCGGGCGGCCACCCGAGCGTTTCGAGGTCGAGACGATGTAGAATCGCGTTCCGCGGTGCCGGGGCCGCCCTGGACAGGGGCCGGAAAATCCCCTAAAAGCCGAGCTTCCCAGCGGGCGCCCAGGTAGCTCAGTTGGTAGAGCACGTGACTGAAAATCACGGTGTCGGTGGTTCGATCCCGCCCCTGGGCACCACTCCCCTCAGCCCCGATGATTCTCGTTGCTCGCGCTTAGCAACCGGCTTGACTGTAGCGCGCCAGTTAGTTTGGCGCGGGGTGACAGTTAGTTTGGCGCGGCCGGAAAAGCGTTCGCAGGTGCGAGACGAAGCGGGTTCGGACGGCCATCGAAGGGGTCTCAACGGCGGCCTCCGCCG
>JBFXKW010000013.1:0-74888 GCA_050173345.1 Alphaproteobacteria bacterium
CTAGGGTGCCCGCGACTCTGCCGGGGTTAAGTCGCGGCGGCCGCGCTCAAATATGCGACCCGTCTTCGAACAACGCGAACTGGCGACGGCATTGGGGAGCCTGCGGCCGACGGCCGCGAGCGCGCATCAATCAACAACGGCCCGGCCGGGCCGGAGAAGCGAGGAGAGAGACGGATGACCAAGTCTAGGGGCGGGCGCTGCGCGGCATGGACGCGGGCGCTTCTGGTCGGCACGGTGCTGTCGGGCGCGATCGTCGCGGTGCCGATGAGCGGCGCGAAGGCGGACACCCAAAGCGAAATCGATGCGCTCAAGGCGGAGAACGCCGCGCTGCGCGAGATGATCCAGAACCTCTCGCAGGACGTCCAGATCCTCCAGAAATCGGTCAACCAGGCGACAGAGACCGCGACCAAGGCGATGGAATCGCCGAAGAAGCCCGAGAAGATGGTGCAGTCGGGCAGGGACATCCAGGTGACGGTCTCGGGCCAAGCCAACCGCATGCTCTTCTACGCGGATGACGGCGACCAGTCCCAGATCTTCAACGCCGACAACAAGACCTCCACCTCGCGGCTGAACGTCACGGGCAAAGGCAAGATCAACGACGACCTGACCGCCGGCGCCACCCTTGAGGTGGAGCTGCGCTCGAACGATACGAGCCGGGTCACCATGTCGCAGGAGACCGAGCAGACCGCCGGCGTCTCGTTCACCGAGCGCAAGGCCGAGATATTCCTCCAGAGCGCATCGCTCGGCACGCTCTGGCTCGGCCAGGGCCCGCAGGCCGCGGACGGCGTGACGGAGAACGACCTCTCCGGCACCTCGGTGATCTCCGCCTCGAGCTTGGGCCAGGACCAGGGCGCCGCGCTCATGTTCCGGCGCGAGGGCACGAACGTCTCAAGCGGCCGCACGGTGGGCAACCTGTTCAACAACTTCGACGTCAGCCGGCGCGACCGCATCCGCTACGACACGCCCGACCTCGCGGGCTTCGTCGGCAGCATCTCCTACTCCGACTTCGACATCTACGACTATGCGCTGCGCTATGGCGGCGACTTCGAGGGCTGGAAGGCGGTCGCCGCGATCGGCTACACGGACATGGAGAACCAGCCGACCCCCTCGAACAACCTCAACATGTCGGCCGCCATCCGTGCGCCGTTCGGCACCAGCCTGCAGGGCGCCTACGCGACCCAGGAGGTCGACGTGACCGGCCGCAACGACGCGGACCTGTGGTGGATCAAGCTCGGCCACGAGTTCGCCGACCTCTTGCCGTTCGGCTCGACCGCCTTCTCGATCGACTATGCGGAGACCAGCGACCAGGCCGTCAACGAATCCGAGGGCTCGTGGTGGAGCTTCGCCGCCGTGCAGAACATCAAGAAGGCGTCGACCGAGCTCTACTTCAACATCGGCCAATACAGCGTCGACCTGCCGAACATCCCGACCGAGGACATCCTGATCGCCGGCCTCGGCGCCCGCGTCAGGTTCTGAGCCCGCCTTTTGACCGACCTACCGAAACAAGCCTCCTGCCTCGGGCCGCCCTTCCGGGGGCGGCCCCATCTTTCGGCAGGCACCGCCTTGCCCCTTCGACCCATTTCGGCTAGCCCTTGACCATGCGCGCCATTCTCATCGCCCTGTTCCTCCTCGCCGCCGCCGGCCTCTCGGCCTGCGGCATCGAACGCAAGCCGATCGACCCCAACCTGATGCTCGCGCCGCACGACCGGCCGCAGTCGGGGTCGGGCCTCCTCACCGGCGAAGACGGCGAGTGGGTGATCGACGTCTACTGACCGGCCGGCCGTTCCGCACAGGCCGCCGATTCCCGCTTCCGGCTTGAACCGGGTCGGCATATCGGCTAGCGGTATGCCATGCGCATCCGCCTGCTCGCCCTCGTCCTGCTGACGGCCGCCGCCGGCCTCTCGGCCTGCGGCATCGAGACCAGGCCGTCCGACCCCGAGGCGCTGCTGCCGCCGGGCGACCGCGCGCAACCGGGGAAGGGCCTCTTCACCGGCGAGAAGGGCTACCTGGAAGTCCTCCCGGACTGATCCTGCCGCGAACGCGGTGCGCCGGTACGGCCTTGGGCCGAAGCGATTTCTCCCTGTCATCAAAGTGTAACGGGCCCGTCTTATATCTCACGCGGGCAACGCCTTAGGGTCACCGGGCGCGTCACGCAGACACTCGCCAAAACCGAGCCGAAACAGGCCCATCGTGCAGCTCACCATTCTGATCGGTGTCATCATCGTGCTGACGGCGCTCGCCTTCGTCTATGGGCGGCGCAGGGCTCTGGTGAGCGTCGGCGGCGACCGCCGGGCGCTGCATTCGATGCCGAACTATCATGGCTGGTTCGTCGCGCTGTGGTGCGGCATCCCGGCGCTCTTCGTCCTGGTGCTCTGGCTCATCCTGCGCGGCTCCATCCTCGACGGCTTCATCGAGGACGCGCTTGGGCCCCAGCTCGCCGAGCTGCCGCAGGAGATGCACGCCTCGCTGGTCAACGACGTGCGCCAGCTCGCCGCCGGCGGGCCGATCGCGCGCGAGCCGGCGCCCGAGCTGCTCGAGGCGGCGGACCGCTATGCCAGCCTGAAATCCACGGCCGACGCCGCCGTGCTGGTGGTCGGGCTCGCCGTCGCGGCGCTCGGCCTCGGCTTCGCCTGGCGCAAGATCGGGCCGAAGCTGCGCGCGCGCAACCAGGTCGAATCCGTGGTGCGCGTGCTGCTCTTCCTGTGCTCGGCGGTCGCCATCGTCACCACCATCGGCATCGTGCTCTCGGTGCTGTTCGAATCGATCCGCTTCTTCGGCCGCATCCCGTTCTGGGACTTTCTGTTCGGGCTGCACTGGAGCCCCCAGATGGCGATCCGCGAGGACCAGGTCGGCGCCTCGGGCTCGTTCGGCATCATCCCGCTCTTCGTCGGCACGCTCTACATCACGCTGATCGCGCTGCTCGTCGCGCTGCCGATCGGCCTGTTCTCGGCGATCTACATGGCGGAGTACGCCTCGCCCAAGTTCCGCAACGCGGTCAAACCGATCCTCGAGATCCTGGCCGGCGTGCCGACCGTGGTCTACGGCTTCTTCGCCGCGCTCACCGTGGCGCCGGCTCTCAGGGACGCGGGCGCGTCGATCGGCCTCGGCGTCTCGTCCGAGAGCGCGCTCGCCGCCGGCGTGGTCATGGGCATCATGATCATCCCGTTCATCTCGTCGCTCACCGACGACGCCATCATCGCGGTGCCGCGCAGCCTGCGCGAAGGCGCCTATGCGCTGGGCGCGACCAAATCCGAGACGGTGCGCAACGTCATCATCCCAGCGGCGCTGCCCGGCATCGTGGCGGCGTTCCTGCTCGCGGTCTCGCGCGCCATCGGCGAGACCATGATCGTGGTCATGGCCGCCGGCCTGACCGCCAAGCTGACCGCGAACCCGCTCGATTCGATGACCACCGTGACCGTGCAGATCGTGACGCTCCTGGTCGGCGACCAGGAGTTCGACAGCCCGAAGACGCTGGCGGCCTTCGCACTCGGCCTCGTGCTGTTCGTCGCCACGCTCGCGCTCAACGTGGTGGCACTCCACGTCTCGCGCAAATACCGGGAACGCTATGACTGACATCGCCGCCCCCGCGACGCCGGCGCAGGCCACCGGCGCCTGGCAGCTCAGCGATTCGACGGCGCGCCGCGTGCGCCGGCGCAAGGGCGCCGACGCCCGGTTCCGCTATTACGGCCTCGGCGCGATCTTCATCGCGCTGGCGATCCTGGTCATCCTCCTGATTTCGATCATCAGCCAGGGCATCAGCGGCTTCTCGCAGACCTACTTCGCGCTCGACGTCCAGTTCGACGAGGCGGTGATCGACCCGGACGGCACGCGCGACCCGGCGGCGCTCTCGGGCGCGAGCTACGCCACGGTGCTGCGCGACTCGCTCACGAAGGCGTTCCCGGGCGTGACCGAACGGAACGACGTGCGAGACCTGCAGCGGCTCTTCAGCAGCGAGGCGCGCTTCGCGCTGCGCGACATGGTGATGGCCGACCCCTCGATCATCGGCACCACCCAGCGGGTCTGGCTGCTCGCCGCGAGCGACCCCGACATCTTCGTCAAGGCCGGCGGCGAGGCGCGCGAGCTCGCCGAGGGCGACCGGCGCCTGAACGACAAGCAGATCGGCTGGATCGACCAGTTGGAAGAGCAGGGCGCGGCCAAGACCAGCTTCAACACCGGCTTCTTCACCAGGGCCGATTCGCGCGAGCCGGAGGCCGCCGGCATCGGCGGCGCGCTGCTCGGCTCGTTCTTCACGCTTCTGGTGACGCTCGCCGTGTGCTTCCCGATCGGCGTGATGGCCGCGATCTACCTCGAGGAGTTCGCGCCCAAGAACCGCGTCACTGACATCATCGAGGTCAACATCAACAACCTCGCCGCGGTGCCCTCGATCGTGTTCGGCCTGCTCGGCCTCGCGGTGTTCATCCAGGTCGTCGGCATGCCGCGCTCGGCGCCGCTGGTCGGCGGCCTGACGCTCGCGCTGATGAGCCTGCCGACCATCATCGTCGCCACCCGAGCCGCGCTCAAGGCGGTGCCGCCCTCGATCCGCGAGGCGGCCTACGGCGTCGGCGCCTCGCCGATCCAGGTGGTCACGCATCACGTGCTGCCGCTCGCCATGCCGGGTGTCCTGACCGGCACGATCATCGCCATGGCGCAGGCGCTCGGCGAGACCGCGCCGCTCCTGATGATCGGCATGGTCGCCTTCATCGTCGACCTGCCGAGCGGCCCGACCAGCGCGGCGACCGTGCTGCCGGTGCAGATCTTCCTGTGGGCGGACAGCCCGGAACGCGGCTTCGAGGAAAAGACCGCGGCCGGCATCATGGTGCTGCTCGCCTTCCTGATCGCGATGAACGCGCTCGCCATCTACCTGCGCAAGCGCTTCGAGGTGCGCTGGTAGGCCCCCGACAATGATTGACCGGGAGACCGACATGCTACCGGAGGCCGAAGTCGACGCCGACGTGACGCCGTTCCAGGCGACCTTCAGCATGAAGCCGCACGGCGCCGCGGAGCCCGAGGCCGAGACGCGCCACAAGGTGGTGGCGAAGGACGTCTGCGTGTTCTACGGCGCCAAGCAGGCGCTCTTCAACGTCAACATGAACATCGCGACCAGGCAGGTGACGGCGCTGATCGGCCCCTCGGGCTGCGGCAAGTCCACCTTCCTGCGCTCGATCAACCGCATGAACGACACCATCGAGGGCTGCCGCGTCACCGGCGAGATCAAGCTCGACGGCACCGACGTCAACGACCGGCGCATCGACGTGGTGCAGCTGCGCGCCCGCATCGGCATGGTGTTCCAGAAGCCGAACCCGTTCCCGAAGACGATCTACGAGAACATCGCCTATGGGCCGCGAATCCACGGCCTGACCTCGAGCGGCCGCGAGCTCGACGAGATCGTGGAAAGCTCGCTGCGCCGCGCCGGCCTGTTCGACGAGGTGAGCGATCGCCTGCACACGCCGGGCACGAGCCTCTCGGGCGGCCAGCAGCAGCGCCTGTGCATCGCGCGCGCCATCGCGATCAGCCCCGAGGTCATCCTGATGGACGAGCCGTGCTCCGCGCTCGACCCGATCGCCACCGCCAAGGTAGAAGAGCTGATCGACGAGCTCAGGGAGCACTTCACCATCGCGATCGTGACGCACAACATGCAGCAGGCGGCCCGCGTCTCGCAGTACACGGCGTTCTTCCACCTCGGCAACCTCGTGGAGTTCGGCCCGACCGAGCAGATCTTCACGAACCCGACCCAGGAACGCACCCAGGACTACATCACCGGCCGCTTCGGCTGAGCGGGCAGGCACCGACGAGGACCATGCCGTGAGCGAACACATCGTCAAATCGTTCGACGAGGAGCTGAATCGCGTAACCGGCGTGCTCGCCCAGATGGGCGGGCTCGTCGAGCAGCAGATCTCGAACGCGGTCGCTGCGCTGGTGCGGCGCGACGTCGAGCGCGCCTCCGAGGTGGTCACGACCGACCGGCGGATCGACGCGCTCGAAAACGAGGTCGAGCAGCTCTCGCTCCGCCTGCTCGCCCTGCGCCAGCCGATGGCGGCCGACCTTCGCGTGGTCACCACCGCGGTCAGGATCGCCTCCGACCTCGAGCGCATGGGCGACTACGCGGCGAACGTCGCCAAGCGCTCGACCACGCTCTCCAAGCTCGACCCGATGCGCCCGATGGTCGGCATCCCGCGCATCGCCGAGCTGGTGCAGCGCATGGTGAAGGACGTGCTGGATGCCTTCGTCGACCGCGACGTCGAGAAGGCGCTCTCGGTGTGGCGCCGCGACGAGGAGGTCGACGCCCTCTACAACAGTTTGTTCCGCGAGCTGCTCACCTATATGATGGAGGATCCGAGGCATATCACGCCGTGCATCCACCTCTTGTTCATCGCCAAGAACCTGGAGCGCATCGGCGACCATGCGACCAACATCGCCGAGCAGATCAACTTCCTGGTGCGCGGCGAGCAGGTCGAAACCGAGCGGCCGAAGGGCGACATGACCCCCTACTCGACGCCGGAGTGACGCCGGACGACGCATGGGAGTGGCGAGCGTGAAACCCTACATCCTGATCGTCGAAGACGAAGCCTCGCTGATCACGCTGCTCCGCTACAACCTGGAGAAGGAGGGCTTCGAGGTCGGCGAGGCGGTCGACGGCGAGGAAGCGCTCTTCATGATCCGCGAGCGGCGGCCCGACCTCGTGGTGCTCGACTGGATGCTGCCCTCGCTCTCGGGCATCGAGGTGTGCCGGCGCATCCGCCGCGCGCCCGAGTTCAAGAACCTGCCGGTCATCATGCTGACCGCGCGCGGCGAGGAGAGCGACCGCATCCGCGGCCTCGACAACGGCGCCGACGACTACATCGTCAAGCCGTTCTCGCCGAGCGAGCTCTTGGCGCGCATCCGCGCCGTGCTGCGCCGGCTCCGCCCCGCGCTCGCCGAGGAAAGCATCGCCTATCGCGACGTGAAGATGGACCTCGCCGCCCACAAGGTGACCCGCGAGGGCGAGCCGATCCATCTCGGGCCGACCGAGTTCCGCCTGCTGCGCCATCTGCTCGAGCATCCGGGGCGGGTGTTCACCCGCGAGCAGCTGCTCGATGCGGTGTGGGGCCAGGACGTCTATCTCGAAAGCCGCACGGTCGACGTCCATGTCCGCCGGCTGCGCCAGGCGCTCAACAATGGCGGGCGCAGCGACCTGATCCGCACCGTGCGCTCCGCCGGTTATTCCCTCGACGCCGGCGACCATTAGGCCGTCTCCTTCCTTCATCGTCATTGCCGGGCTTGACCCGGCAATCCAGCTTCACGAAGAAGCCTGGATGCCCGGATCAAGTCCGGGCATGACGAAAAAACTACTATTCCGCCTTCGCCGCCGTTGACGCTGCGGGCGCGCCGACCGCGCCCTTGCGGCCGAGCCAGTAGAGCAGCGCGAGGCCGGGCAGGGCGGCCACGGCGGTGAGCGCGAAGAACGGCATCCAGCCCATGACCTCGGCGAGCCAGCCGGCCGGCGTCGCCAGCACGGTGCGCGCCACCGAGGCGATCGCGCTTAGGAGCGCGTATTGCGTCGCCGTGTAGAGCAGGTTGCACAGCCCGCTCAAATAGGCGACCAGCGCCGCGGTGCCGATGCCGCCCGAGAAATTCTCGACGCCGATGACGAGCGCGAGCACGCCGACATCGTGGCCGACATGCGCCTGCAGCACGAACAGGAGATTCGAGACGAGCTGCGCGCCGCCCGCGATCCAGAGCGAGCCGAGCGTGCCGAGCCGCGCGATCATCATGCCGCCGAGCGCGAGGCCGACCAGCGTGGCGATGAAGCCGTAGAGCTTGCTGACGTTCGCGATCTCGGCGTTGCTGAACTGCAGCTCGACCAGGAACGGCCCGGTCATGATGCCGGCGAGCGCGTCGCCGAACTTGTAGAACAGTACGAAGAGCAGCACGACCAGCCAGAGCTGGCGCTTCATGAAGTCGAGCAGCGGCGCGACCACGGCTTCCTTGAGCGCGCGGCCGAGCGAGCCGGCCGCTTGCAATGCCGCCTCGGGCACGCGCGGCTCGCGGCTCGCAAGCACGGTCACGACGCCGATCAGCACGCAGCCTGCCATCACCAAGTAGACCGCGCGCCACGGCACGAGGTCGGCGAGGTAGAGCGCACCGGCGCCCGAGACCAGCATGCCGACCCGGTAGCCGAACACGATGGTCGCGGCGCCGGCGCCGTATTGCCGGGGCTCCAGGATTTCGACCCGGTAGGCGTCGATCACGATGTCCTGGCTCGCCGAGAAGAACGCGGTCAAGAGCGCGAAGACGGCGAGCAGGAGCGGGTCTATCGCCGGGTTGGTCAGCGCCATGGCGGCGATCGCCGCCATCAGCGCCGCCTGCGTCACGAGCGCCCAGCTTCGCCGCCGGCCGAACAGGCGCCCGAGCAGCGGCAGGCCGAGCCGGTCGATCACCGGCGCCCACAGGAACTTGAGCGCGTAAGGCAGCGTCACCGCGCCGAACAGCCCGATGGTCGTCTTGTCGACGCCCTCGCGGGACAGCCAGATCGAGAGCGTGCCGAGCGTCAGCGCGAGCGGCAGCCCGCTCGAGACGCCGAGGAAGAAGATGGTGACGATGCGCCAGTCGGCATAGGCGCGCGCGCCGGTGAGTGCCGCCTGCGCGAGGCCGGGCAGGCGGGCCTGGGCCTCGCGGGCGCGCGCGGCGAGCGAGCCGGTCTCGCCTTGGGCCAAGGGCGGCCCTCCCTCCGAATCGGCATGACAGCGTAGCCGCCCTTGTCTAGCTTGAAGCCGCGACTTTGCACAGGGCGGGAAGGCGAACGCATGGCCTCCAAGACGAGAACGACGACGCCGAAACGGCTCCTCTTCGCGACCGACCTCCTGCCGCGCTGCGACCGCGCGCTGGAGCGGGTGGTGCAGCTCGCGCGCCAGTGGCAGGCCGAGCTGCACCTCCTGAACGTGCTGGAGAACGAGCTCTTGCCGCCGGCCAACCTGAAGCGCGAGGTCGAGCAGCGACGCGCCGAGGCCGAGGCCATGCTCGCGCCCTATGCGCGGCGCGGCGAGCTGAAAGCAAAGATCGACATCGCGGTGGGCGGCGCGGCCGGCGCGGTGACCACGACGGCGCGCTCGACGCGCGCCGACCTCATCGTGATGTCGCCGGCGAGCTATGATTCACTGATGACCGCCGTGCTCGGCTCGACGGTCGATCGCGTGCTGCGCCACGCGGACCAGCCGATCCTGATCGTGAAGCGGCGGGCCGGCGCGCCTTACAGGTCGATCCTCGTCGCGGTCGACCTGTCGGAGACCTCGGCCTACGCGCTCAACCGCGCGCTCCGCCTGTTCCCGAACGCCAGGTTCACCGTGGTGCACGCCTTCGAGATTCCGTTCTCGGGCTTCGTGCGTGCCGGCGCGGTCGAGGCCGAAATCCGGGCGACGCACGAGCAGGCGGCGGCCGAGCTGGTCGAGGCCGAGCTCGCCCGCCTCGGCGCCGGCGCGAAGCGGCCGAGGGTCGAGCTCAGGGTCGAGCGCGGCAGCCCGGACGGCGTGGTGTTCCGCCATCTCCGCGCCGATGCGCCAGATCTCCTGGTGCTCGGCACGCACGGCCTCACCGGCGTGCGCCGCGCCGTGATCGGCAGCACCGCCGAGCGCCTGATCGAGATCGCCCCCTGCGACATCCTCGCCGTCCGCCCGCCAGGGTGATCGCGCACCGCCGCCGAGAGCACGCCCGACTAGCGGCCCGTCTTGTTTAGACCCCCCACCCTAACCCTCCCCCGCAAGGGGGGAGGGGAATACGGGATTGTGCCCCGGCGCTCCTTCTTACCCCCTCCCCCTTGAAGGGGGAGGGTTGGGGTGAGGGTGACTCATGAAACGGGCTTCGGGGCTGCTTGCCAGCGCAGGTGCCTCAGCCGGCGAGCTTCTTCGTGATCTCGGCGACGTGGCGGCCCTGGAAGCAGGCGATCGCGAGTTCGTTCTCGCTCGGCTGGCGCTTGCCGTCGCCGCCGGCGATCGTCGTCGCGCCATAGGGGGTGCCGCCGCTCACCTCGTCCATCACCACGAGGCCCTGCGCGCTATAGGGCACGCCGACGATGACGAAGCCATGGTGCAGCAGCGTGGTGTGGAACGAGGTGATGGTGGTTTCCTGGCCGCCATGCTGGGTCGCGGTCGACGCGAACACGCTGCCGACCTTGCCGATCAGCGCGCCCTTGGCCCAGAGGCCGCCGGTCTGGTCGAGGAAGTTGCGCATCTGCGCCGCCATGTTGCCGAAGCGCGTCGGCGTGCCGAAGATGATCGCGTCGTAATCGGCGAGCTCGCCGACCGTTGCAATGGGCGCCGCCTGGTCGAGCTTCATGCCCGACGATTTGGCCACCGCCTCGGGCACCAGCTCGGGCACCCGCTTGATCGTGACGCTCGCGCCCGCGACCTCGCGCGCCCCCGCCGCGACCGCCTCGGCCAGCCGCTCGATGTGGCCGTAGGCGCTGTAATAAAGAACCAGGATCTTGCTCATTTTGCTCCCTCTTCGGCATTCAAGGTGACGCCGGCAATCCCCGCCGGCCCTCTGCATAGCTAGTGTTTGACTTACCCGATTAAAGTAAGTACCAATTGGTAACTAATAAGACCGGGGAGATGACATGAACGCCGAGACCCAACGCACCGCGCCCTACGCCAATGGCGCGGCCGGGGCGGATGCCGAGGCCGCGAGCACGGCCTCGACCTGCCCGATGGATTACATCCTGCGCCAGCTCATGGGGCCGTGGACCACCTACATCCTCTGGGTGCTGCGCACCAAGGGGCCGCTCCGCTTCGGCGCGCTCAAGAAGGAGGTCGCCGGCATCTCGGCCAAGATGCTGACCGAGCGGCTGCGCACGCTCGAACGCGCCGAGCTGATCTACCGCAGCTACGAGACCACCGTGCCGCCCAAGGTGACCTACGGCCTCGCGCCGCGCGGGCTCGAGCTCCAGCCGATCCTCGATGCCTTCGCCGAGATCGGCCGGCGCTGGCAGGCCGAGAACGCGGCGCGCCGCGTGGTCCAGGCCCGGCCGCGCCAGGTGGCGGAGTAGCGGCCGAATCCATCGCCTCTCGATCGGGAGCGGAGCTAGAGCAGGATCGTTTGAGGTGGAATCGCGGAGCGATTCCATCTCAAACGATCCTGCTCTATTCAACAAGTTAGAGCACGATTCACCGATCAGGTTGGACCAACCTGATCGGACCGTGCTCTAGCCGCCTCGCTCAGTCCACGATGGGCGCGGCCAGCGCCTCGGCATTGCCGGACGCGGCCAAGCGTTCGAGCGTCGCGTGGAGCCCGGCGGTATCCGGGCAGATGACCAGCCGCGTCGCGCGACCCCAGCGCAGATGCAGCGCGTGCACGCCGCGATTGGAGGTGTGCACGCCGTCGGTGCCCGAGTTGGTCTCCTCCCACTCGATCACCACGACGGTGTTCCACGGCCCGCCGCTCACCCAGATGCGCTCCAGCTCGAAGCGGATGTCGGGCAGCAGCCGATAGAGCCGCGCATACCACGCCCGGGTCGCGCGGAGCGTCGTCCTCGACCCGCCGAGCGCATGCCCGCCGATGAAGCGATGCTCGAAGCGGCGCGCGAACGCCCGCAGCACAGGCTCCGCATCGCCGCGGTTGACGGCGTCGAACAGCGCGCGGACCTGCCTGCGAACCACGGCGTGATACATGCCGGCACCATGGGTTCAATGTTTGAACTAAGGTACGCCATTGAGTTCAATCATGCAACCTACTAGGCTCGACGGCATGGAGAGAACCAGCTTCGCCGAGATGCGCTGCTCGCTGGCCCGCGCCCTCGAGCTGATCGGCGACTGGTGGTCGCCCCTGATTATCCGGGACCTGTTCCTCGAGGTGAGCCGCTTCGACGAGCTGGTCGAGGATCTCGGCATCTCGCGCAATCTCTTGACCCGGCGCCTGAACGCGCTCGTCGCCAAGGGCATCGTCGAGCGGACCGCGTACCAGCTTCGCCCGCCGCGCTACGAATATCGGCTGAGCGAGGCGGGCCGCGACCTCGTGCCGGCCATTCTGGCGCTCACCGCCTGGGGCGACCGCTGGGCGCGGCCGGCGCAGGGCAGGCCGATCCTGTTCGTCCACACGGCATGCGGACAGCGCTTCGAGCCGCGCGTGACCTGCTCGGCGTGCGGCGAGCCGGTCAGCGCCGACGCCGTCAGGGCGCTGCCCGGCCCGGGCGGCGCGGCGAAACCGGGGACCAAGGTGGTGGCGCGGCGCCTCGGCACCAGGGCTCGATGAATGCGCTTCGTCGAGCGGCCGGCGTCGTTTGACACAGCCGCGGCGCGGCCGCTTGGTTGTTGATTTCGCGTTTCTTTCATACCATGTGGCAAGAAATAATGGTGAGCTTGGGCCACACCGCGCGGCGCATCGGCCAGCGCGGAGGATGAGGCAGCCGGCAGGCGCAGGATGACACGCAACCGCCTCAGGGCATTGGCGAAGGGCACGCACGGCCTTTGCTTGGGCCTCGCGCTCGGGCTTTGCGTTGCCGCCGTGCCCGCGCTCGCCCAGGAGGCGGGCCAAAGCCCGGCGCTCGACGGCGACGGCCCCCTGTTCGACCCGCGCGTTCTTGACGGCAAGGAAGGCTCGGTCGCCATCCCGCTCGGCGACGGCTTCGGCCTCACGCTCGGCGGGCTCCTGGAGGACGACAGGCGGGGCAGCGCGAGCGAAGACAGCGTGCTCGGCACCGCCGGCCACCTGTTCTGGCGCGACCCGGCCGAGGGGCTGCTCGGGCTCTACGGCCATTACGCCCAGGCCGACGCGCTGGGCGGCACCGAGCTCTATATCGGCGGCGCCGAGGCCGCCGGCTATTGGGACCGCTTCACGGTCGCGGGCGCGGCCGGCATCGAGGGCGGCGCGCAGTTCGTCGGCACCGCGCCGCTCGGCCGCCTCGACCTCGATATCGGCCCGGCCTTCTTCAGCAACCTGACCGGCTCCTACTACCCGGAGGACGATCTCCGGCTCTCGATCGGCCACCATCTGGCGGGCGGGCAACACGCCGGCCAGTTCGAGGCGGAATGGGGCCTCGATGGCGGCGGCGCCGGCCCGCTCAGCCTGTTCGCCTCGGGCATGCTCACCGAGGCGGCCGATGCCGGCATGCTGGCGGGACTGAGGATCTATTTCGGCCAGAACGAAAAGCCGCTGATCCAGCGCGACCGCGAGGACGATTCATCGTTCGTCGGCAATCTCGGCTCGATCGGCGCCATGCTTCGCTTCAACAAGCACAAATAGCGCAGCGGTCATCGCCTTGCCCTCTGCATTGCGGTTGCCAACTGCCGCGAGGCCGGCGAGGCTGCGCTGAATGTCAGCCCGGTCCGGCGGCAAGCCGCGAAATCATTTATTGCGGAGCGAGGCCGCGCCGGACAAGGGCACCCGCGGCCGGTTGCGCCGCGGCCTCCTCGGTATCGACCCGCCGCGGCGCAGCTCGATCCTGATCGCGGCGGCGTTCGCCGTGACCACCGCGCTCTGGATTGCCGCGCACCGCGACCATATCGGCGACACGAGCGATTTCTGGCCGTGGCGTGCGCTCTCCCAGCTCACCGTGCTATGGGCGACCACGCTCATGGCCATCGCGATGCTCGCCGTGGTGCGCGCCCGCGCGCTCGAACCCATCTTCGCCGGCCTCGACCGCGCGGTCAGGCTGCATCGCTCGATCGGCCTCGCGGCGCTCCTCCTGCTGGCCGCCCATGTCGCCTGCCTGGTGCTCATGGCGGCAAGGCGGGGCGAGGCCGTCGGCGACATGCTGGTGCCGTTCTGGTCGGCCGAGGCCCGCAGCATCGACATCCTGGTGTTCTACGCGCTCGCGCTGCTCGGCATCCTCGCCTACGACAAGCGCATGCGCTACGAACGCTGGCTGCTCGTCCATCGCTTCATCGGGCTGCTCCTGATCGCCGGCACCATCCACGCCGCGACCGAGCCCGGCACGATCCATGACTTCGAGCCGCTGCGCACCTGGGTCGTCCTGCTCATCCTGGTCGGCGCGGCGGCCTGGCTCTACCGCGTCTTCCTGTTCAACCGCTTCGGCCCGCTGCATCGCTACCGGCTGGAACAGGCGGCCGTGCGCGGCCAGGATTTCGTCGACCTCGTGATGCGCCCGGTCGAGCGGCGCATGATGTACGAGCCCGGCGCCTTCGTGTTCATCCGCGTGCCGTCGCTCGCCCGCCATGGCCGCGAGCTGCACCCGTTTTCGATTTCGTCCTCGCCGGTCGAGCGCGACCTGCGCGTCTCGATCCGCATGGTCGGCGACTTCACGCGGAACCTGCCGCAGCTTGCGCCGAACACGCCGATTTCCGTCTATGGGCCGTTCGGCGGCTTCACCCTGCAACGCTTCGCGTCCTACCGGCGCCTCGTCCTGATCGGCGCCGGCATCGGCATCACGCCGTTCCTCGGCATGCTGGCGTTCGAGCTGAGCAATCGCGACTTCCGGCGCATCTGGCTCTACTACGTCGTGCGCGACGAGGCGTCCGCGGTCCACGATGCGGAGATCCGCGAGAGTTACCTGAACGCCGAATCCTATATCGACTACTATCCCTGGCTGACCGCGCGCGACGGCCATATCACGGCGAAGGCGGTCGCCGACCAGGTGGCGCCGCTCGACGACTACGCCGTGATGCTGTGCGGCCGCAGCCGCTTCGTCGCCGACCTGGCGCGGCAGTTCCGCGCGCTCGGGATCCCGAGCAGCCGGATCATCACCGAAGATTTGCAGTTCCGCTGATCTGCGCTATCGCTTCGGCAGCGGCCTTGCGCTGGCCTCGACCAGCGGCGCGAGCGGGGATTCGGGCCGCGCGCCGAAATGGCCGATCACCTCGGCCGCGGCGAGCGCGCCGAGCCGGCCGCAGCGTGCGAGGTCGAAGCCGTTGGCGAGGCCATAGAGGAAGCCCGCCGCGTAGAAGTCGCCGGCGCCCGTGGTATCGACCACGCGCGCGACCGGCGCCGCGTCAATGACGTGCAGCTCGTCGCCGCTCACCACGACCGCGCCCTTCTCGCTCCTGGTAAGCGCCGCCACCTCGCAATGGCCGCGCACCTGCTGCAACGCCTTGTCGAACTCGTCCGCCTCGTAGAGCGAGCGGAGCTCTGCCTCGTTGGCGAACAGGATGTCGACCTCGTCCTTGATCAGCTTGAGGAAGTCCGCGCGATGGCGATCCACGCAGAACGGGTCGGAGAGCGAGAGCGCGACCTTGCGGCCGTTGCTATGGGCATGGCTGACCGCCTGGCGGAAGGCCTCCTTGGCGGCCGGCTTGTCCCACAGATAGCCTTCGAGATAGGTGATCTTGGCGGCGGCGATCAGGTTGATCTGCAGATCGTCCGGGCCGAAATCCGTGCTCGCGCCGAGGAAGGTGTTCATGGTGCGCTGCGCGTCCGGCGTGACCAGGATGAGGCAGCGCGCCGTCGCCGCGCCCGAGTTCGCGTAGGAGCTGTCGAACGTCACGCCCGAGGCGCGGATGTCGTGCGCGAAGACGCGCCCGAGCGTATCGTCCTTCACCTTGCCGATATAGGCCGCGCGGCCGCCGAGCCCGGCGAGCGCCACCATGCTGTTGGCCGCCGAGCCGCCGGAACATTCGAGGCCCGGCCCCATCTCGCCATAGAGCCGCTCCGCCGTCTCCTCGTCGATCAGCCGCATGGCGCCCTTGTCGAGCCCGTGGCGGATCAGAAACGCATCGTCGGCGTTGGAGATCACGTCGACGATCGCATTGCCGATGCCGACCACGTCGAGCCTGGAGTCGCTCATGAGGGGACAAACTCCTTGTTATTCCGCAAGATGGGGCGAGCGACTATAGGGGCCGCGGCGCGCCCGCCTCAAGGCCGAAGCGCGCCGGCGGCGGGTCGGCCGGCAGCCTGTCTCTCGTCCTTCGGCGGGCTCGGGACGAGGCCTATAACCAAAGCCCTCATGCCGAGCCCGTCGAAGCATGAGGGCACCCGTAAGCCATCAGGGGACGACCAATCGCCATGATCCGCGCGCTCGCCCTCGCCTTCGGCCAGCTCGACGACCCGCCGGTGCGCCGCGTGCTGTTTTATACCGTGCTGCTCACGCTCGCGATCGCGGGCGCGCTGATCGGCATCGTCGCCGGCCTGCTTTCGGCCTTCGACGTTTCCGGCCTCGGCTGGCTGGACAACCTGATCACGCTGTTCGGCGGGCTCGCCGCCGCGCTGATCGCCTGGATGCTGTTCCCCGCGATCGCGACGCAAGTGATCTTTCTGTTTCTTGACGTGATCGCGGATGCGGTCGAAGCCCGGCACTATCCGAATCTACCGCGCGCCAAGCCGGCGTCGCTCTGGGCCTACACGCTCGCCGGCATCCGGCTCGGCGTCATCATGCTGCTGGTCAACATTCTGATTTTGCCGATCTCTCTCATCCCCGGGCTGAACTTGGTGCACCCGGTTCTCTACTACGCGATCAACGGCGTGCTGATCGGGCGGGAGTACATCGAGGTGATCGCGCCGCGCCGCATGAGCTTTCGCGAGACACACATTTTGCGCAGGCGTCATCGCTTCAAAATATTTGTCTCCGGTGTCGTGATCGCCTTATTGTTCACCATCCCGGTGCTGAACTTGATCGCACCGATCATCGCCACGGCGTTCATGGTCCACGTCTTCCACGGCCTCAAGCCGAACGCGGCGACGACGGCCAAGCAGAACGGAAGCGCGCGAACGCCCGAGCCGACGGAGGGTTGACATGTTCCGGCGCAACCGCAGCGACAGCGACGAATCCAAGAGCGAGGCTACGAGCACGGTCCAGCAACTGGACAGCAACAAGCTGCGCCAGCTGCCCCAGGTTCCCGGCCGGCCCGGCGTGGCGACCTTCCACCCCGACGTGCCGAACCGGCCGGCGGCGGCGGCGCAGCAGCCCTACAACCCGCCGCCCGCGCCCGAGCAGGTCGGCCGCGACGGCGGCGAGAGCAAGCGCCTCACGGTCGGCCGCGACATCACGCTGTCGGGCGAGATCCTCGATTGCGAGCGGCTTACCGTCGAAGGCACGGTGCACGCCAAGCTGTCGAGCGCGCGGCTGCTCGAGATCGCCAAGGGCGGCCAGTTCCACGGCGCGGTCAACATCGAGAACGCCGAGATCGCGGGCACCTTCGAGGGCGAGCTGACGGTGCGCAACCGGCTGCACATCCATGCCTCGGGCCGCGTCTTCGGCAAGGTGCGCTACGGCCAGCTCGAGGTCGAACGCGGCGGCCGGCTGACCGGCGACATCGCGCACGATGCCGAGCACCATGAGGGCGAGGTCAAACCGGTCGAGGTGGCGGTGCCCGAGGCGCGCGGCGCCTGAGGCGTCCGGAGCACGATCCGATCGGATTGAGCCGGCCTGATCTGTAATTCGTGCTCTAATCTGTTGAAAAAAGCAGGATTCAGCGTAGAGATGGAGTCGTTTTGCGACTCCATCTCAAACAACCTTGCACTGGCCGTCGCGGCCCCGTCTTGACGAGCGGGAGGCTTGTGCTTCGGCGCGGCCGCGCCGCGTTCCTGCTTGCGCCATGGCTGCTCGCGGGCTGCTTCCCGGCCGATTCGGCCCGTGCCCCGGCGCCCGAGTTGCTGCGGCCGCCGGTCGCCAGCCTCGACACGGTCAAGCTCGACCCTGCGGCGAGCCCCGCTGCCACTATGTCGCCGGCGACGGCCGGGCAGGAGGCCGAGGCGGCGGCGCCCGGGCCCGAGCTGCTGAGCGGCCTCGACCGCGCCGGCCTGCGCCAGACGCTCGGCACGCCGACCCTGCAGCGGCGCGAAGCAGGCGCCGAGGTCTGGCAGTACCAGGCCGAATCCTGCGTGATGGACGCCTTCCTCTACGCGACGCCCGAGAGCGAGGGCGAGCCGCGGGTTACGTACGTCGAGCTCAGGCGCAACGGCGTCGCCATCCTGACCGACCCCGGCGAGCGCCGCGACTGCTACGCCGAGCTCGCCGCCACCGGCCGCCGCGATGCCGCCTTCACCGGCGACGAACCCTGACGCGACGCCGGCGCTCCACGTTTCCCCTTGAGTCTCGGCTTGGCCGAAGTCGCAGCGATACGCGCCCACATTTCAATCGTCATGCCCCGGCTTGACCGGGGCATCCAGGGGCGTCGGCACAGCGGTTGTCGAGGAAGACTGGATTGCCCGGTCAAGCCGGGCAATGACGAAAAGTATTGGCCTTCCCTACGCCGCGAGCACCTTGCCCTTGAAGGCGCAGAGGTCGTTGACCACGCAGGCCGGGCAGTTCGGCTTGCGCGCGGTGCAGACATAGCGGCCGTGCAGGATCAGCCAGTGATGGGCGTGGCGCTTGTAGGCGTCCGGCACCACCTTGACGAGCTTGTCCTCGACCTCGCGCGGCGTCTTGCCGGGCGCGAGCCCGGTGCGGTTGGCGAGCCGGAAGACGTGGGTGTCGACCGCGATGGTGGGCTCGTCATAGAGCGTGTTGAGCATGATGTTGGCGGTCTTGCGCCCGACGCCGGGCAGGGCTTCGAGCGCCTCGCGGGTGCGCGGCACCTTGCCGCCATGCTGCTCCACCAGCGCCTTCGAGAGCGCCATGATGTTCTTGGCCTTCGCATTGTAGAGCCCGATCGTGCGGATGTGCTGCTTGAGCCCCGCCTCGCCGAGCTTGAGCATCTTCTCGGGCGAATCCGTCTTGTCGAACAGCTTCACGGTCGCCTTGTTGACGCCGGCATCGGTCGCCTGGGCCGAGAGCACCACCGCGACGAGCAGCGTATAGGGATTCTTGTAGGTGAGTTCGGTCGAAGGGTCCGGATTCCGCTCGGCAAGGCGGCGAAAGAACTCCTCGACGGCGGCACGCTTCATGCCCGCACAATACCGCGTTTGCGCCGTGCGCGAATAGGGCAAGGCTTGGTTCGCGCAAAGGCGCCGGCTATCTTCCCGCCATGAGCCCGTTGCCCGTCAGCGATGCGGGGTCAGCCCCCGCCTACCTGTTCGACGCGCTCTTGACGCCGAGCCGGTCGCTGCCGCGTGCCGGCTTCATCGCGGTGATGGCGGGGGTGACGCTCGTCTCGGTCGGGCTCGGCAGCTATTTCGTGCTGCACGGCGCCTGGCCGGTGTTCGGCTTCTTCGGGCTCGACGTGGCGCTGCTCTACCTCGCCTTCCGCCTCAGCTACCGCAGCGGCCGCTCCAGCGAGATCGTGCGCCTGACGCCGGAGAGCCTCCTGGTGCGGCGCACCGACAGCCGCGGCAAGGCGCGCGAATGGCGCTTCAACCCGTTCTGGGTGCGGGTCGAGATCGACGAGCCGGAAAGCCACGATGCGCGGCTCATGCTGACCTCGCACGGCGAGCGGCTCGAGATCGCGGCCTTCCTCTCGCCGGCCGAGCGGCTCGACTTCGCGGGCGCGCTGCGCGCCGCGCTGCAGGGCTGCCGGCGCAGCGGGTAGCGAGTCGGTTTTTCGTCCCCATCCTTCGACAAGCTCAGGATGAGGCCGAAAAACAAAGTCCTCATGCTGAGCTTGTCGAAGCATGAGAGCAGACTGACAGACTGCCGGCGCGCCGCCCTCAACTGATCCCGACCACGTCCGCCATCGTGTAGAGGCCGGGCGGCCTGCCCTTGGCCCAGAGCGCCGCGCGCACCGCGCCGCGCGCGTAGATTTGCCGGCCGGCCGCCTTATGGGTAAGTTCGAGCCGCTCGCCGTCGGCCGCGAAGATCACGCTGTGGTCGCCCACCACGTCGCCGCCGCGCAGCGCCGCGAAGCCGATCGCGCCGCGTGCCCGCGCCCCGGTCATGCCGTCGCGCCCGTGCACCGCGACGTCCTCGAGCCGCACGTCGCGGCCGCGCGCCGCGGCGCGGCCGAGCCCGAGCGCGGTGCCTGACGGCGCGTCCACCTTGTGGCGGTGATGCATCTCGACGATCTCGATGTCGTAGTCCGGCCCGAGCACGCCCGCCACCTTCTCGGTCAGCGCCATCAGCAGCGTGACGCAGATGCTCATGTTGGGCGCCTGGACGATCGGGCAGCGCTTCGCAGCGGCGGCGATCGCGGCGAGCTGATCGGCGTCGTGCCCGGTGGTGCCGAGCACCAGGATCTTGCCGAAGCGCGCGGCGAGCGCGGCATGCTCGGCGCTGATCGCGGCCGCCGTGAAGTCGAGCACGGCGTCGGCCTCGGAGAACAGCCGCGCGGCATCGTCGCCAACCGCGACGCCGAGCCGGCCGATGCCCGCAAGCTCGCCGGCATCGCGGCCGATGGCCTCATGGCCGGGCGCCTCGCTCGCGCCGGCGAGCGAACAGCCCTCGGTCGCGGCCACCTCGCGCACCAGCATGGCGCCCATGCGCCCGGCCGCGCCGGTGACGCCGATGAGAAGATCGGATGAAGCCATGCCGCCCCCTTTCCCGCTCAAGCGAGGCGAAAGGGTAAGGGCTTAGGTGGGAAAGCGGAAGCGGGCTACGACGATGATGCGCGGCAGCGTTATCTCTCGATCGTCATGCCCCGCGCAGGCGGGGCATCCAGGAATCCTTGGCAACCGCCATGCCGCCGCCCCTGGATGCCCCGATCAAGTCGGGGCATGACGAAGGAAGATGGCCCCCGCCTGCGCGGGGCATGACGCGGAAAGATGCGTCACTCCTTCAGATCCTGCCAGAACTCCTTCATGCGGGCGAAGAAGCCTTCGGATTCCGGGCTGGTCGAACGGGTGCCGGCCTTGTTGAACTCCTCCAGCAGCTCGCGCTGGCGCTTGTTGAGGTTGACCGGCGTCTCGACCTTGACCTCGACGTAGAGGTCGCCCTGGCCGGCGCCGCGCAGCGCCGGCATGCCCTTGCCGCGCAGCCTGAACTGATGGCCCGACTGGGTGCCGGCCGGCACGGTGATGCGGGCACGGCCGCCCTCGAGCGCGGGCACCTCGACCGCGCCGCCGAGCGCCGCCGTGGTCATCGGGATCGGCACCCGGCAATAGAGGTTGAGCCCGTCGCGCTTGAAGAGGGGGTTCGGCTTGACGGTGAGGAAGATGTAGAGGTCGCCGGGCGGCGCGCCGCGCAGGCCCGCCTCGCCCTCGTCCGCGAGGCGGATGCGGGTGCCGCTCTCGACGCCCGGCGGGATGTCCACCGAGAGGTGCTTCTCCTTCTGCACGCGGCCCTGGCCGCGGCAGATCTCGCACGGGTTCGCGATGATCTCGCCGGCGCCCTGGCAGGTCGGGCAGGTGCGCTCGATGGTGAAGAAGCCCTGCTGGGCGCGCACCTTGCCGACGCCGCCGCAGGTCGCGCAGGTCTCGGGCTTGGCGCCGGCCTTGGCGCCGCTGCCCTTGCAGGTCTCGCAGGCGACCGAGGTGGGCACGCGGATGCGCACCTTCTTGCCGGCAAACGCCTCCTGCAGCGAGATTTCGAGGTTGTAGCGCAGGTCCGCGCCGCGCGCCGGGCCACGCCGGCCGCCGCCGCCGCGCCGCTGGCCCATGAACTCGCCGAACAGGTCGTCGAACACGTCGGCGAAGCTCGAGCGGAAGTCGCCGCCGAAGCCGAAGCCGCCAGGGCCGCCGCCGGCCGCCGCGCCGGCCTCGAAGGCGGCATGGCCCACATTGTCGTACTGCGCGCGCTTGTCCTTGTCGGAAAGGACGGCATAGGCCTCGCCGACCTCCTTGAAGCTCTGCTCCGCCGCCTTGTCACCCGGATTGCGGTCCGGGTGATACTTCATCGCGAGCTTGCGGTAGGCCTTCTTGACGTCTTCGAGGCTGGCGTCGCGCGAGACGCCGAGCCGCTCGTAATAGTCCTTGCTCGCCATGATCGAGCGCCTCCGGGCCTAGAGATGGGACCGGGCGGCGCGCGATCCGCGTGCCGCCCGGCATCGTTCCCGCATCGGGGAAGCGACGCCCCGCCTCAGCCGGCCTGGCCCTTCTTGTTCTCGTCGTCCTTGACCTCCTCGAACTGGGCATCGACGACGCCCTCGTCCGACCCGGTCCCGGAACCGCCCGACGGCTCGGCGCCGCCAGCCGCCGCCGCGGCCGGCCCATCGCCGGCCTGGCCCGCGCGATAGGCAGCCTCGCCGAGCTTCATCGAGGACTGCGCGAGCTGGTCGATCTTCGCCTTGATGGCATCGACGTTCTCGCCCTTCATGGCCTCGCGCAGCGCCTGGATGTCGCCCTCGATCTGGCCGCGCTCGGCGGGGCCGACCTTGTCGCCATGCTCCTTGAGGTTGCGCTCGGCAGCATGCGCCATGGCCTCGCCGTGGTTGCGCGCCTCGACGACGGCCTTGCGCTTCTTGTCGTCCTCGGCATGCGCCTCGGCATCCTTGACCATGCGGTTGATGTCGTCGTCCGACAGGCCGCCGGAAGCCTGGATGCGGATCTGCTGCTCCTTGGCGGTCGCCTTGTCCTTGGCCGAGACGCTGACGATGCCGTTCGCGTCGATGTCGAAGGTGACCTCGATCTGCGGCACGCCGCGCGGCGCCGGCGGGATGCCGACCAGGTCAAACTGGCCGAGCAGCTTGTTGTCCGCCGCCATCTCGCGCTCGCCCTGGAAGACGCGGATGGTCACCGCGGTCTGGCCGTCGTCGGCGGTCGAGAACACTTGGCTCTTCTTGGTCGGGATCGTGGTATTGCGCTCGATCAGCCGGGTGAACACGCCGCCCAGCGTCTCGATGCCGAGCGAGAGCGGTGTCACGTCCAAGAGCAGCACGTCCTTGACGTCGCCCTGCAGCACGCCGGCCTGGATCGCGGCGCCGATCGCCACCACCTCGTCCGGGTTGACGCCCTTGTGCGGCTCGCGGCCGAAGAAGTTCTTCACCGTCTCGATGACCTTGGGCATGCGCGTCATGCCGCCGACCAGGATCACCTCGTCGATCTCGCCCGCGCTCAGGCCCGCGTCCTTCAGCGCGGCCCGGCACGGCTCGATCGTGCGCTGCACCAGGTCATCGACCAGCGCCTCGAGCTTGGCGCGGGTCAGCTTCATGTTGAGATGCTTCGGCCCGGTCTGGTCCGCGGTGATGAACGGCAGGTTGACCTCGGTCTGCACCGCGCTCGACAGCTCGATCTTGGCCTTCTCGGCCGCCTCCTTGAGGCGCTGCAGCGCGAGCCGGTCGCCGCGCAGGTCGATGCCGGTCTCCTTCTTGAACTCGTCGGCGAGGTAGTTGAGCAGCCGCATGTCGAAATCTTCGCCGCCGAGGAAGGTGTCGCCGTTGGTCGACTTCACCTCGAACACGCCGTCGCCGATTTCGAGAACGGAAATATCGAAAGTGCCGCCGCCCAGGTCATAGACCGCGATGGTGCCCGCCTTCTTCTTGTCGAGGCCGTAGGCGAGCGCGGCCGCGGTCGGCTCGTTGATGATGCGCACGACCTCGAGGCCGGCGATCTGGCCGGCGTCCTTGGTGGCCTGGCGCTGCGCGTCGTTGAAGTAGGCGGGCACGGTGATGACCGCCTTCTCCACCTTCTCGCCGAGGAAGGACTCCGCGGTCTCCTTCATCTTCATCAAGGTGAAGGCGGAGATCTGGCTCGGCGAATAGTCCTTGCCGCGCGCCTTGACCCAGGCGTCGCCATTGCCGTGCTCGATGATCGCGTAGGGCACCATCTTGATGTCCTTCTGCGTCATCGGGTCCTTGAAGGTGCGCCCGATCAGCCGCTTGATGGCGAAGATAGTGTTCTCCGGGTTGGTCACGGCCTGCCGCTTGGCGGCCTGGCCGACCAGCCGCTCGCCGTCCTCGGCGAAGGCGACGATCGAGGGCGTGGTGCGCATGCCCTCCGCGTTCTCGATGACGCGAGGGTTCTTGCCCTCCATCACCGCGACGCAGGAATTGGTGGTGCCGAGATCGATGCCGATGATCTTGCTCATGTTACCCTACCTTCCAGCAGGCCCGGGGCGGCCACGAACGGCACCGCCCCTGCCCCCAATGGGTCTCGCTCCGCGCTGAATGCGCGGGTTTTTACATCCGTCGCCATATATTGGGGGCGGATTCGCCTCTCGCAAGGTGATCCGCCGCCCGGAAACCGCTGGTTCACGGCTCAGGCGCTGGTATCGAGCCGGCCGCCGCGGGAATCCGCCTCGGCCTCGCCCGCGCCGCCCGCGGCCTTGGCGACCGTGACCATGGCCGGGCGCAGCAGCCGGCCCGCCACCGTATAGCCGACCTGGAGCACCTGCACCACGGTGCCCGGCGGATGGTCGTCGGTCGGCACTTCGAGCATGGCCTGGTGCAGATTGGGGTCGAAACGCTGGCCCTCGGCCTCGATCTGCTTGACGCCGTGGCGCTCGAGGACGGCCGCAAGCTCCTTCCGGGTCATGGCGACGCCCTCGTGCAGGGCGGCCAGGCGCGCGTCTTCCTGCAGCGCGTCGCCCGGCACGCTCGCGAGCGCCCGCTCCAGGTTGTCGGCGACGCTCAGGCAATCCCGCGCGAAGCCCGAGACCGCGAACCTGGAGGCGTCCTCGACCTCCTTGCGGGCGCGGCGGCGCGTGTTCTCGAGCTCGGCCAGCGCGCGCAATAACTGATCCTTTACCTTGGCGAGCTCCCCGGCCTGCGCCGCCTCGCCATCCTCCGGCGCGGGCGCGGCGGGCGCCTCGGCGGCAGCCTCGTCGTTGGCCGGGGACGGCTCGTCACCGCCTGTGCGTGGATCGTCGATCATGGCGTTCCTCTGATGTGCAGGCCCGTTGTCGCAGCTATCGGACGGCTAGCTCAAGAGCCGTCCGATGATTTCCGCGGTGTGGCTGACCATGGGGATGATGCGGGCATAGTTGAGGCGGGTCGGGCCGACCACGCCGATTGCGCCCACGAAGCGCGTGCCGTTGCTGCGGAACGGCGAGACGATGAGCGAGCACTCGGTGTTGCCGAACAGCTTGCTCTCGGCGCCGATGAAGATCTTCACGCCGTCCGCGTCGCGCGTGCTTTCGAGCAAGGAGACGAGTCCGGTCTTGGATTCGAGCGTCTCGTAGAGCGCGCGGATGCGCTCCAGGTCCTCGGCGACCGTCACGTCGTCGAGCAGCTTGGCCTGGCCGCGCACGATCAGCGCACCGTGGCGCTCGGCCTCGCCCGACCAGGTGGCGATGCCGGCCTCGACCACCTTGGCGGCGAGCGCGTCGAGCTGGGCGCGCTTGCTCTCGACCTCGGCGCGGATTTCGCCGAGCGCCTCGGCAAGCGTGCGGCCGGCGAGCCGTGCGTTCAGGTAGTTGGTCGCCTCGATCAGGTGCGACTGGGTCATGCCGGACGGCACGTCGATCACCCGGTTCTCGACGATGCCGCTCTCCATCACCATGACGACGAGCGCGCGCCCCGGCCCGAGGCTGACGAACTCGACCTGGCGGAACGGCAGGTCGGTCTTCGGCGCGAGCACCAGGCTCGCGCAGTGCGAGAGGCCCGAGAGCGTGTCGCTCGCCTCGGTCAGAAGCTCGTCGAGCGTGCGCCCTGCGGCCTGGCACTTGCCGTCGATCGAGGCGCGCTCCGCCTCGGTCAGTTCGCCGAGTTCGAGCAGGCCGTCGACGAAGAGCCGAAGGCCGAGCTGGGTCGGCAGCCGGCCCGCCGAGGTGTGCGGCGCGTAGAGCAGCCCGGCATCCTCGAGGTCGGCCATCACGTTGCGGATCGTCGCCGGCGAGAGCGGCGTGGTGAGCCGGCGCGAGAGCGTGCGCGAGCCGACCGGCTGGCCGGTCTCCATATAGGTCTCGACGACCCGCCGCAGCACGTCGCGAGAGCGTTCGTTGAGGTCGTGGCTCATCCGATGATGGTGCTTTGCCGGCGCCCGGACGGCGATTGGCGCCGCCCGTGAGAACGCAAGGGGAATGTAGTAACGGGCCCCGAGAGCGTCAACGTTGCGGCCGGGAGACGGGCCGGCTAGGTTCCGCCCATCGGCAACCTCGGAAACCTCCCCATGCGAGCGAACGGACGCGGCGCCGACGAATTGCGCGCCGTCAGCCTCGAAATCGGCTTCAACAAGCACGCCGAGGGCTCCTGCCTGGTCGGCTTCGGCGATACCCGGGTGATCTGCACCGCGAGCGTCGAGGAGCGCGTGCCGCCCTTCCTGCGCAATAGCGGGCGCGGCTGGGTGACCGGCGAGTACGGCATGCTGCCGCGCTCGACCGGCTCGCGCACCGACCGCGAGGCGGCGCGCGGCAGGCAGGGCGGCCGCACCCAGGAGATCCAGCGCCTGATCGGCCGTTCCCTGCGTGCCGTGACCGACCTCACGGCGCTTGGCGAGCGCCAGATCATCCTCGATTGCGACGTCATCCAGGCCGATGGCGGCACGCGCACCGCGGCGATCACCGGCGCCTATGTCGCGCTCCATCTGGCGCTCGACGGGCTGGTCAGGCGGGGCGTGCTCGCCAGCCTGCCGCTGACCGACCAGGTCGCCGCGGTCTCCTGCGGCTTGGTCGCGGGCGAGGCGGTGCTCGACCTCGACTATGTCGAGGATTCCTCGGCCGAGGCCGACGCCAATTTCGTCATGACCCGCGCGGGCGCGATCATCGAGGTGCAGGGCACCGCCGAGAAGGCGCCGTTCAGCGAGGCCCGGTTCCTCGACCTGCTCGGACTCGCGCGGCAAGGCGTTACCACGCTCACCGCCCTGCAGCGCAAGGCGCTCGGCCTGGAGGGGTAGGCCCGCAATGGCACCACCTTCCCTTCCTTCGTCATGCCCGGGCTTGACCCGGGCATCCAGGCTTCTTCCGGAAGCTGGATTGCCGGGTCAAGCCCGGCAATGACGACGAGGGAAGGTGCACGGCACTTCGAGGGCGGGCGGCTCGTCATCGCGAGCCACAATCCGGGCAAGGTGCGCGAGATCGCCGCGCTGCTCGCGCCGTACCGGATCGAGGTGGTCTCGGCCGGCACGCTCGGCCTGCCCGAGCCCGAGGAGACCGGGGCAAGCTTCGTCGAGAACGCCGCCCTCAAGGCGAAGGCGGCGGCTATTGATGCTAGGTTACCCGCGCTCGCCGACGATTCCGGCCTCGTGGTGCCCGCGCTCGACGGCGCGCCCGGCATTTATTCGGCACGCTGGGCCGGGCCGGCCAAGGATTTCGGCGTCGCCATGAGCCGCGTCGAGGCGGAGCTTCGCGCGCGCGGGCTTGAGCCGGAGGGCCAGCCCGCCCATTTCGTCTGTGCGCTCGCGCTCGCCTGGCCCGACGGCCGCTGCGAGAATTTCGAGGGCATCGTGCGCGGCCATCTGTTGTTCCCGCCGCGCGGCACGCAGGGCTTCGGCTATGACCCGATCTTCGTGGCGGACGGCCATGACATCACGTTCGGCGAGATGGCGCCGGCCGCGAAGCACGCGATCAGCCACCGCGCGCGCGCCTTCGCGCTCTTGATCGAGGCCTGCTTTGCCGACGGGCCCTGAGCCGCTCGCGCTTTACGTCCACTGGCCGTTCTGCCGCTCGAAATGCCCCTATTGCGACTTCAACAGCCATGTGCGCGACGGCATCGACCAGGCGCGCTGGCGTGCCGCGCTGCTGCGCGAGCTGGAGGCGACCGCCGCAACGCTCGCGCCGCGAAGGCTGGAGACCATCTTCTTCGGCGGCGGCACGCCCTCGCTCATGCCGCCCGAGACCGCGGCGGCGCTGATCGAGCGCGCGCGGGCGCTGTTCCCGCCGGCCGGCGCGGTCGAGGTCACGCTCGAGGCCAACCCGACCTCGGTCGAAGCGGCGCGGCTCGGCGCGTTTCGCGATGCCGGCCTCGACCGGGTCTCGCTCGGCGTGCAGGCGCTCGACGATGCGGCGCTGCGCTTCCTCGGCCGGCAGCACTGCGCGCATGAGGCGATCAAGGCGGTCGAGCTTGCGCAGGCGCTGTTCGGGCGCGTCTCGTTCGACCTGATCTATGCCCGCCCCGGCCAAAGCGAGGCCGCGTGGCGCGCCGAGCTGGGCCAGGCGCTCGCGCTGGCGCGCGGCCACCTTTCGCTCTACCAGCTCACCATCGAGAAGGGCACGCCGTTCCATGCGCTGGCGCGCGACGGCGCCTTCGCCGTGCCGGACGAGGACGACGCCCACGCGCTCTTCGAGGCGACGCAGGAGCTCACCGAAGCCGCGGGGCTCGCGGCCTACGAGGTCTCGAACCACGCGGCGGATGGCGAGGCGTGCCGGCACAACCTCGCCTATTGGCGCTATCAGGACTACGCCGGCATCGGGCCGGGCGCGCATGGCCGGCTCGTGCTCGCGGACGGCCGTGCGGTCGCGACGCGCCGCCACGCCAAGCCCGAGACCTGGCTCGATACGGTCGAGCAGCAGGGCGAGGGCAGCGCCGAGACCGCCGCCCTGAGCCCGCGCGAACGCGCCGAGGAAATGCTGATGATGTCGCTCAGGCTCGCCGAAGGCCTCGACGTCGCGGCGCTCGAACGGCGCACCGGCATCGCGCTCGACGCGCTGGCGCCGCCGTCGCGCCGCATGCCGCTCGTCGAAGCCGGGCTCCTCATGGAGGACGACCGCCGGCTGCGCACGACGCGGCGCGGCCGCGCCGTGCTGAACGCGTTGACCGCCCGGCTGATCGCCTGAGCGCGGCTCCGCGCTATTTATGTTGGCTACCGCGCTTCGCGCTACTTGAGCCGATGCTGGTGGTGCGGCTAGTCGTCCGAGCGCGGTTCGGCGGCGCCGGCCTCGCCCGCCGGCTGCGTGCCGGTACCCGCGGTCGCCGGGCTCGGGAAGCGCCCGGGCGCCGGGCTCGCGACCTTGAGCGCGCCGCCCGCGCCGATCTCGATCACCGCGAGGCCGCGCTCGGCGGTGCCGCCCGCGCCGAAGCGGAAGATGCCCTCCGTACCGAAGAAGCCGCGCCGGTCCAACAGCGCGGTCGTGCTGAAATCGGCGCCGGAGCTCCCTTGCGAAAGCAGGATGGCGAGCGCCGCCGCGTCATAGCCGAGCGGCGCGATGCGATGCGGCTCGTAGCCATAGACCGCCTTGAAGCGCTCGTGGAAATCGGCGACGCCGTCCGGCTGCGGGCTGACATACCAAGCACCGCGCAAGGCAGGCTCGCTCTGCACGCGCGGATCGGCCCAGAGCCCGGGGCCGAGCAGCTGGACCTTGGGCGCGGTCAGCTCGTGGACGGCGAGCTGCGGCAGCAATTGGAGCAGGCGCAGGCCGCCCTCGGGGACCACCAGCGCATCGAAGCCGCCCGCCTGCGCCAGACCCCGCACCACCTGCTCGAGCTCCTCGCTGCCCGCGTTGGGGGAATAGAACTGCACCGGGCCGAGCGAAGCGCCGCGCGCCACGGTCGTTTCGCGCACGAGGCGGCTCACCAGCTGGCCGTAGCTGTTGGCCGGCGCCAGCACCGCGAAGCGCTGCCGGCCGTTGGCCTGCGCGTGGCTGACCAGGCGCTCGATCTCCTGGTTCGCGGTGTGGCCGAGCAGGAAGACGCCGTCGCTCGCCGCCTCCGGGTTGTTCGAGAACGAGACCACGCTGACGCCGCGGGCCTGCGCGAGCGGCGCCACCGCCTGCGCCTCCTGGCTGAACAGGGGGCCGAGCAGCAGGCGCGCGCCGCCGCCGATCAGCTTCGCAGCGGCCTCGGAGGCGCCCGCCGGCGTGCCGCCGGTATCGGCGGGCAGCAGGGTGAAGCGGTTGTCGGCTGCATCGAAAAGCGCGAGCTGCGCGGCATCGAGCAGCGCCTGGCCCTCCGCCTTGTGGGGGCCCGAGAGCGGCACCAGGAGGCCGACGCGGACCGCCTCCGGCCGGCCGACGATCACGCCCGGGATCGCGCTCTCCGGCGGCAGGGCGGCGAGCGACTGCTCCTCGACCGCCTCGCTGCTCAGCTCGGGCGGCTCGGACGGCAGCGTCTCGGGCGCGGCCGACTCCTGGTCGGGCGACGGCGCGGTTGCTACCTTGGGCGGCGGGCAGCCGGCCACCAGCAAGGCAAGGCCGAGCGCGAGCACGGCGCAGAGGGAGGCGCCAAGCCGCGGCCGGCGCTGCCCGAGGCGGAGGAATGGCGTTCGCAGAGACATCATTAAGAGAGCCCCGCGCGAGCGGTTGATGATCAATGCCCCGATCGGTCGGAACCAGCGCTGAGCGTAGAGAGGCGGCGGAAGGAAGTAAACCGGACAGCCGCATCGCCGCCGGCCTCCACGTCGTTGCCACACCGATCGGCAATCTCGGCGACATCACGCTGCGCGCCATCGAAACGTTGCGCGGGGTCGAGCTGATCGCCTGCGAGGACACGCGCACCACCGGCGTGCTGCTCGCCCGCCACGGTATCGCGACCCCGACCACGCCCTATCACGAGCACAATGCGAGCCGCGTCAGGCCGAAGCTGATGGAAAAGCTCAAGGCGGGCGGGCGCATCGCGCTCGTCTCGGACGCCGGCACGCCGCTGGTCTCCGACCCCGGTTACAAGCTGGTCGAGGCGGCGATCGCGGCCGGCGTCGCGGTGACCACCTGCCCCGGCCCGAGCGCGCTGCTCGCCGCGCTCAGCATCGCCGGCCTGCCGACCGACCGCTTCCTGTTCGCGGGCTTCCTGCCCCAGCGCGGCGCGGCGCGGCGGGCCGCGCTCGTCGAGCTTGCCGGCATCAAGGCGACGCTCATCTTCTACGAAGCGCCGCATCGGCTCGCCGAGAGCCTCGCCGACATGGCGCAAGTTCTCGGCGAGCGCACCGCCGCCGTCGCCCGCGAACTGACCAAGCGGCACGAGGAGGTGCGGCGCGGCCACCTTGCCGAACTCGCCGAGCACTATGCCGCTTCGGGCGCGCCGAAGGGCGAGGTCGTCGTGCTGGTCGGCCCGCCGGCCGCCGCCGCCGGCCTGCCCGCCGAGGACGCGCTCGATGATCGACTCTCGGCGCTGCTCGACACCATGAGCGTGCGCGAGGCGGCGGCGCAGCTTGCCGCCGAAACAGGGCAGCCGCGCCGCGTGGTCTATGCCCGCGCGCTCCGCCTTTCCCGCCATGGCCAGGGCGAAGGCTGAACGCGCCCGCGCCGAACGCTGGGGCGTTCGCGCCGAAGCGCGCGCCGCGCTCTGGCTCAGGCTCGCCGGCTGGCGCGTGCTCGAACGGCGCTATCGCGTGCCGGTCGGCGAGATCGACCTGATCGCCGCGCGCGGCGGGCGGCTCGCCTTCATCGAGGTCAAGGCGCGCGCCGATGCAACGGACGCGCTCGAAGCGGTCGGCCCCATCAAGCGCCGGCGCATCGAGCGCGCGGCGGCGGCCTTCTTGTCGGCGCATCCCGAATGGAGCAAAGTTTCGCCACGATTCGACGTCATGGTCCTCGGCCCGTGGCGCCTGCCGCGTCACCTGAAGGATGCCTGGCGCCCCGATTGGCCCTGACGATCCCTTCGGAGCACAGCATGGCAGAGCGTCGCCTCCCGAACCTTTCCTTCGCCTCCATGACCTCCAGCCCGGCGCGCAGGCTGCTGGCCGGCGTCGCGCTGCCGGCCGCCCTTCTGCTTGCGCTCAATGGCTGCGTCGGCATGGTGGTCGGCGGGGCCGCGACCGGCGCGACGGTCGCGGCGCAGGAGCGCTCGGTCGGCGACGCGGTCGACGACCTGACCATCCGCACCACGCTCAATGAGCTGTTTCTCCGCGAGAGCCTCGACCTCTACAACGATGTGAGCTTCAGCGTGGTCGAGGGCCGCGTGCTCTTGAAGGGCGCGGTGCTCAAGCCCGAGCACCGCATCAGGGCGACCCAGCTCGCCTGGCGCGCCGCCGGCGTGCGCGAGGTGATCAACGAAATCCAGGTGACCGACCAGGGCGGCATCTCCGACTATGCCACCGACACCTGGATTTCCACCCAGCTCAAGACCAAGATGCTGCTCGACAAGGACGTGCTCTCCATCAATTACAATGTCGAGACCGTGAACGGCACCGTCTACCTCATGGGCATCGCGCAGGACCAGAAGGAGCTCGACCGGGTGATCATGCTCGCCCGCAACGTGCCCCGGGTGACCGACATCGTCAGCCACGTGGTCATGAAGGACGACCCGTCGCGGGTGCCGAAGCCGTGAGCAGCGCAGCGGCGATCGAAGCGGCGCTGCAACGGATCGGCGCGCAGGAGGACGACGCGCTCGACCTCGCCGAGGCCGCGCTGCTCTTGGGCGCGCTCGACCGCCCTTCGGTCAACCTCGGGCGCTATCGGGAGCACCTGGCGCTGCTCTGCCAGACGGTCGGCGAGGCGGCCGGCGCCGGCACGACGCGGCTCGAAGAGCGCGTCCAGCTCCTCAACGACGTGCTCTATCGCCGCTTCGGCTATAGCGGCGACACGGCGAGCTATGACGACCCGGACAACGCCAACCTGCTGCGCGTGATCGACCGGCGCATGGGCCTGCCGGTCAGCCTCGGCATCATCTACATCCACGCCGCCCGCGCTCAAGGCTGGCCGATTTCCGGCCTCGCCTTCCCCGGCCATTTCCTGGTCCGGCTCGACCTCGGCGCCAGCCGCATGATCGTCGACCCGTTCCACAACGGCCAGCCGCTCGAGGCGGGGCATCTGCGCGACCTCTTGAAGCAGTTCCAGGGCGCGGGCGCCGAGCTCGAGCCCAGGCATTATGTAGCCGTCAGCGACCGCGACATCCTGCTCCGGCTCGAGAACAACCTGAAGACCCGCGCGCTGCAGAGCAACGACCCCGAGCGTGCGGCCAATATCCTGAAGCGCATGACGCTGGTCGCACCCGAGGCGGCCGGCGCCTGGCGCGAGCTCGGCCTGGTCGAGGCGCACAACGGCAATATCAGGCGCGCGGTGAACGCGCTCGAAACCTTCCTCACTTTGTCGCCCGGCGGCAAGGACACGGAAAAGACGGTGGCGCTGCTCAAGCGCCTCAGGGGGAGCCTCAACTGAGATGAGCCTCGCGGTGGCGATCCAGATGGATCCGATGGAAGGCATCGACATCGATGCCGATTCGACCTTCGCGCTCGCCCTCGAGGCCAAGGCGCGCGGCCACGGGCTCTACCACTACCTGCCCAAGGCCCTTGCCCTGCGCGACGGCCGCGTGGTGGCACGGGTCAGCGCGCTCGACGTGAGGCGCGAGAAGGGCAACCACTTCACGCTCGGCGCACCCAAGCTAATCGAGCTCGAAACCTTCGACGTCGTGCTGATGCGCCAGGACCCGCCTTTCGACATGGCCTACATCACGGCGACGCACCTGCTCGAGCACGTCCAGCGCACCACGCTCGTGGTCAACGACCCGGTGCATGTCAGGAACGCGCCCGAGAAGCTCTACGTCACCCATTTCGCCGACCTGATGCCGCCGACGCTGATCACCTCGGACGCGCGCCTGGTGCGCGAGTTCCGCGCCGAGCACAAGGACATCGTGATCAAGCCGCTGTTCGGCAATGGCGGCGCCGGCGTGTTCCACATCACGCCGGGCGACGAGAACCTCAACGCGCTGCTCGAAATGTTCACCGGCCTGTCGCGCGAGCCGATCATCGTGCAGCGCTACGTGCCCGAGATCAGGCAGGGCGACAAGCGCATCATCCTGATCGACGGCAAGCCGGTCGGCGCGGTCGCCCGCGTGCCGCCGGCCGGCGAGGCGCGCGCCAATCTGCATGTCGGCGCCAAGCCCGAACCCGCCAAGCTGAGCGCGCGCGACGAGGAGATCTGCGCCGCGATCGGGCCCGCGCTCAAGCAGCGCGGCCTCGTCTTCGTCGGCATCGACGTGATCGGCGACTATCTCACCGAGATCAACGTCACCTCGCCGACCGGCATCCAGGAGATCTCCCGCTTCGACGGCAGCAACCTCGCCGGCCTCGTCTGGGACGCCATCGAGAAGCGCCGCTCCAGGCAGCGCAAGCGGCTGTAGACGGTCCGGCCCGGCAGCCGCAGGCCTGCGATGCGGGGAAACCGGACACAGGCTTGTCTCTTGCCCGCCAAGCCAGGCCGGAGCACGATCCGCGGCACCGGACGGGCGGCGGCATCCCGCCTGGGATGGCCGTCGGTCCGCGTTCCCGCAACGGACGGAGAGGGTGGAACCATGGATAGAATCGGGCACTATGTCATCGCGCTCGCGCCAGGCGCCGATCCCGAGAAGTTCAAGGCGCACCTGACCAACGCGCTGTTCAAGGATCCCTCGGTCATGGCATCGACGCGCATCACGCGCGGCTTCGCCCACCGCCTGCTCGCGGTCGCGGGCGGCCATGACGGCATGCCGGCGAAGTATGTCTGGCAGGTGACGGCCGATCTGATGGGCAACGGCAATTACGAGTTCGCCCAGAACGCCGCCAAGGTCCAGGCCGGGATTCGGGACTTCGGCGTGTTGACCGAGGTGGTCGACCTGATCGACCTCGAGGCCGGCAAGCTCCATTGAGCGAGGCGCCGAAACGGCATAGGACTGTTCGTCCCCGCGCCGTCATGCGCCAGAATCCCCGGACGCCTCGGCGCGGGCAAGCCCCGGAGGGAAGGATGCGCCGATTCCTGATGGCCGCGGCGCTCGCGGTCGCGCTTCCCGGTGTCGCCCATGCCGCGGACGGCGGGCCGACGCCCGCGCCCGAAGGCGCCCGCGTCTATATCATCGCGCCGGCGGACGGCGCGACGGTCTCGAACCCGGTCCATGTCGTGTTCGGGCTCAGCGGCATGGGCGTCGCGCCCGCTGGCATCGAGCACGAGAACACCGGGCACCACCATCTGATCATCGATGCGCCGCTGCCGCCGCTCGACGAGCCGATCCCGAGCGACGAGCACTACCGGCATTTCGGCAACGGGCAGACCGAGGCGACGATCGAACTCACGCCGGGCAAGCACACGCTGCAGCTCCTGCTCGGCGATCAGAACCACATCCCGCACACGCCGCCCGTGCTATCGCCGCCGATCACGATCACGGTGGAGTGACGCGGGCTCAGTCCGGCCGGGTGTTGGCCTCGATGATCGATTCGAGGCAGGACGGGCAGACCGCGAAGCGCAGCTTTACCGCGGCCGGCCCGCCCATCGCCTGATAGGCCTCGGGCGTGCTCCAGCGCTCCCCGTCCTCGTGCGTGCCGGGCGGCCAGGCAACCGCATGGCAATAGGCGCAGAGGCGCACGACCGGCCGGGCGAACGAGGCGCCCTGGCCGCGCTGGAAGTTGGCATGGTCGAAGAGGGCGATGCGCGGCCGGCGCGCCTCGCTCAGCACCTGCGACTGGTAGAGCACCGCGCACAGGCGGCCGCCGACGCGCACCGGCGAGATCGACATGCGGGCGACGCGCGCGACCTCGGGCGAATCGCAGCGATGGACGAAGCTGATGCGCTCGCGCTGGCCCGCGCACACGGCATCGTGCAGGCGCCGATAGGCGTCGCGCACCTGGTCGTCGAGGGCACCGACCGCGAGCGCCGTGGCAAGCGCCTCCTCGCCGCTCTGCGCAGAGCCATCGGCCGCGTGCGCGCAGGCATGGCTGAGCTTGGTGGAGGTGGCGAGGATCACCCCGGTCGGGTCCACCAGATAGGCTATGCCGTCTATCGCGTCGAGCAGGGTCTCGGCCGAGAAGCCGAGATCGCTGTAGCGCAGCGCTTCCGGGATGGAGCGGGCCTCAGCCAACATGAAATTTCTCCGTCTGGCACAACTGACTGCGGAATCTGCCCGTTTCTAGTTCTTATGGCCTAATCGTAAAGATATTTCCGGTTAACAAGGGTTTAACGAGGTAGCGAGAGGTGGGTGACAACGCCGTGTACGGCCTTGTCACAGCCTCGGCAACCGGCCCCGGCCGCCCGGTGCAGACAGGCGGCGGCGCGCCGGCTAAGCTGCCGCCATGTCAGCGTTTATGCGCGTCCCCGGCCCTGCGCGGCCCGGCTTCCTGCTGTTCGCCGCGCTGGCGGTGGCTTTCGTGCTGCTGGCGCGCCCCGCGGCCGCCGAATCCGCGCCGCCGGCCGAGACCGGCGGGCGCTCTGTCGAGGAGATCGAGCGGATCGTGCGCGACTACCTGCTCGCCCATCCCGAGCTCCTGCTCGAGGTCCAGCAGGCGCTCCAGGTGAAAATGCGCGCGCAGCAGGAGGCGCAGGACCGCGAGGCCATCGCCGAGCACGCCGCCGCGCTCTTCCTCGACCCGGAGGCGCCGGTCGGCGGCAACCCGGAGGGCAGCATCACGCTCGTCGAATTCTTCGACTATCGCTGCCCGCATTGCCGCCGGGCGCAGCCGGTGATCGAGCGGGTGATCGCGACCAACGCGGACCTCCGCATCATCTACAAGGAGCTGCCGATCCTCGGCGAGGAATCGGTGCTGGCGGCGCGCGCCGCGCTGGCCGCCCGGCCGCAGGGCCGCTATGACGCGTTCCACGCCGCGCTCATGCAGGCCGACGGGCCGTTCACCGAGGCGCGCCTCATGGAGCTCGCGGAAGCCGCCGGGCTCGACGCCGAACGGCTCGCCGAAGACATGGCGGACCCGGCCATCGAGGCGATCATCGCGGCCAACCGCCGGCTGGCCGAGCGGCTCGGCATCAACGGCACGCCCAATTTCGTCACCAGCGAGCACATCATCCGCGGCGCGCTCGGGCTCGAGCAGTTCCAGGCGCTGCTCGTCGAGCTCCGCCTCGCCCAGGCCGGGACGGCGGAGTGAAGGCAATGGGTTGGTGCGGCGATCTCATCCTTCGACAGGCTCAGGATGAGGCCGAAAATAAGGTCCTCATGCTGAGCCCGTCGAAGCATGAGGGCAAAAGCACGGCGGCTTTGCCGGGCCTGCCGCCGCGCCATATATTAGGGTATTCGCACCGCGGCTCATGGCTCTGAGGGCATTGCTCCAACCCATGGAGGGGCTGATGCGGATCGCCAAATCTCTCGTGATCGTCCCGCTGCTCGCGCTCGGCTTCGCCTCGGCCGCAGAGGCCGCGGTCGACGTGAAGTTCGTCGAGCCCGAGCACTACACCGACCCGAACCTGCGCGGCGGCTATGGCGAGAAGGCAAGGGCGCCGGCGCTCCGCGAGATCAAGACCTATCTGGAACGGCTCGGCGAGCGCTACCTCAAGCCGAACCAGCAGCTCGAGGTCGAGGTGCTCGACATCGACCTCGCCGGCCGCCACGAGCCGTGGCGCGCCTTCACCTACAACACCCGCATCCTGCGCGGCATCACCTGGCCGAGCATCACGCTGCGCTACAGCCTGCGCGAGAACGGCGCGCTCTTGGTGAGCGCCGAGGAGAGGGTGAGCGATCTCGCCTATCTGATGCGGCAGCCCGGCCGCTATGCGAGCCAGCCGCTCCCCTATGAGAAGGCGATGCTCGAGAGCTGGTTCCGCAACCGCTTCGAAAGGCTCCTGCCGCCGCCGGCCTGAGCCGCCCGCCCCGGCATCATCGGCGGCCGGCGCGACCTTGGAGCAGGGGTAGGCCCTCTCAAGCCGTCGCTTGCCGCCTGTCGCGCGGCTTGCCCTTGAAGGGGGAGACTTTGATCTCGCCTTCCCGCTTCCGGGTCTGGGCGATGTCGTAGCTGTTTTGCATCCGCATCAGCGTATCCATCGACACGCCGAACGCCTTTTCGATCCGCAACGCCATCTCCGGCGACAGATGCGCGCGCTCGTTGAGCAGCGTGGAAAGCGTCGCCCGCGTCACGCCCAGTACTTCCGCCGCACCCGTCACCGACAGGCCCAGCGGCTCGATGATTTCATGCTTGATGAAACCGCCCGGATGAGCGGGATCCTTCAAGCGGATTCCCATGTTGGCGCTCATAGCCGCCTCCTAGTAACCGGTGCCTATCGGGAAGTACCGTTCGGCGTCAAGTGACGCCATACGGTTCGAGGCAATCTGATTCGCCGATGGCGCCGCACACCCTTCTATGAAAGGGTCGCAGCGGCGAAACGAAAACGGGGCCGGGGCGGATGAGCGAACCGAACAACCTGCCGACCGGCACGCGCATCGCGGTGATCGGGGCCGGCACCATCGGCTGCGGCTGGGCCTCGCTCTTCCTGTGCCGCGGCCATGACGTCGCGCTGAGCGACCCGGCGCCGGATTTCCGCGGCCGCTTCGAGCGCTTCCACGAGCGGGCGCGCGACGGCCTCGGCCGCATCGGCCTCGCGACCAGGCCCGAAGGCAAGATCAGCTTTGCGAGCGATCCTGCCATAGCCTGCGACGGCGCCGCGCTCGTGCAGGAGAACGCGCCCGAGCGGCTCGACGTGAAGCGCGCGCTCTATGCCCGGATCGAGCAGGCGCTCGCGCCGGAGGCCATCGTGGCGTCGAGCACCTCCGGCCTCAAGATGAGCGAGCTGCAAGCGGGCTGCCGGCACCCCGAACGCTTCGCGGTCGGCCATCCGTTCAACCCGCCGCATCTGATCCCGCTGGTCGAGGTGGTCGGCGGCAAAGAGACATCGGAAGCGACGATCGAGCGGCTGATGGCGTTCTACGCCGGGCTCGGCAAGCGGCCGATCCGGCTCAACGCCGAGGTCGCCGGCCATCTCGCCAACCGGCTTCAAGTGGCGCTGTGGCGCGAGGCGGTGCATGCGGTGGCGAGCGGGCTTGCCAGCGTCGCCGATGTCGACGCCGCGATCGCTTATGGCCCCGGCCTGCGCTGGGCCATGATGGGGCCCAACCTGACCTTCCATCTCGCGGGCGGCGAGGGCGGCTTCCGGCACTTCCTCGAACACCTCGCACCGGCCGTGGAAGCCTGGTGGCAGGATCTCGGCACGCCGACGCTCACGCCCGAGCTGAAGCAGCGCCTGGCCGCCGGCGTCGAGGCCGAGGCCGGCAATCGTTCCATCGAAGAACTGGCGCGTCTGCGCGACGAACGCTTGCTGCAATTGCTCTCGCTGCCCGCCTCAGGCCTCCCCTAAGGATGACTCAGGGCTTGGGCGGGCGGCCGTGGGGGCCGAACTTGATCGGGCCCTTGAAGTCCATGCCGGCGACGATGTAGCCGCGGCGGAAATCCTCGATGTGCTTGCGCATCCATTGCTCGGCGCCGTCGGCATCGCGCGCGACCAGCGCCTCGTAGACATGGCGGTGCGCTTCGAGCAGGCGGAAGCGCGCGCGCGGCGAGCGCCGGTAGAGCTGGTCGGTCGCCGAGTGGAGCAGCATGGCGATCGGCTCCTCCGAGACGGCGAGGGCGCGGTTGCCGGTCGCCTGCGCGACCAGGCGGTGGAACTCGACGTCGAGCGCGACCAGCGCCTCGTCGTCATATAGCTGCTCCTCGGTGAGGCGGAGGTTCTCCTTCATCGCCGCGGCGGCCTCGGGGCGCAGCCGGCCCGCCGCGAGCCGCGCGGCATAGGGCTCCAATCCCATCAGGATCTCGAAGAGCTCGGGGAAGGTGACGCGGCCGAGACCCAGCGCGCGGCATACCGTCCAGGTCACCTCGCGCTGCTCGGGCGTGCAGATCATCAGCCGCTTGCCGCCGGCGCGGCGGATCAGCCCGGCGTTCTCCAGCGTGCGGATGCCCTCGCGGATGGTCGAGCGGTTGACGCCGAGCTGCGTCGCGAGATCGGCCTCGATCGGCAAGAGGTCGCCGGCCTTGAGGCGGCCGGCCAGGATCTCGGCCTCGATCGTCTCGGCGACGCGCCGATAGCCGGGCTTCGATTCGATGGGATCGAGGCGGATTGCCGTCGCGCCGCTCCTGTCGGGCTTGCCGAGCGCCTGGCTCATGGCACGCATTTGCCGTCACATCCTTCGCAAAGTCCACCGTGGAATGCCTCCGACGCCCTTCGGAACGAACATTGTCGGACAATACAATAATGGGCTTGTCATCCTTTCGGTTCAATGCTACCGATGGGCTTGACCGCAGCGCGCAAGAGCAAGAAGAGGCGCGCCCGCCCGTGTGGGCGCCGGTCGGCAGGGGAGGCGTACCAGGACCATGAAGCTCGGCCTCTTCATGATGCCGAACCATCCACCGCATCGAAGCTATGCGGAGGCGCATTTCCATGACCTCGAGACGCTGGTCTATGCCGACCAGCTCGGCCTGCAGGAGGCCTGGGTCGGCGAGCATTTTACCTGCCGGCGCGAGCCGCTGCCCTGCCCGGACATCCTGATCGCGCAGGCGCTACTACAGACCAAGCAGATCAGGCTCGGCGCCGGCGCGTTCCTCCTGCCCTACCATGTGCCGGCCGAGCTCGCGCACCGCGTCTGCTGGCTCGACCACATCTCGGGCGGGCGCTTCATGGTGGGCATCGGGGCAGGCGGCCTGCCGACCGATTGCGAGCTGTTCGGCGTCGACGGCGCCTCCGGCGAGAACCGCGACATGATGGTCGAGGCGTTCGACCTGATGGTGCGGTTCTGGACCAGCGAGCAGCCCTTCACGCATCGCGGCAAGCACTACAAGGGCGGGCGCACCGGCGGCCTGCCGGATTACGGGCTCGCCTTCCACATGTCGCCCTTCACCAAGCCCTATCCCAAGATCGCGATCGCAGGCCTCAGCGAATCGTCGCCGACGCTGCGCTTCGCAGGGCTCCGCGGCTTCATCCCGATGAGCCTGGCCTGGAGCCCGGATTACTTGCGCTCGCACTGGGAAGCCTATGTCGAGGGCGCGGACGCGGTGGGCAAGCCGGTCGACCGCAAGGAATGGCGGGTCGGCTGCGAGATCTATGTGGCGGAGACCGACGCCGAGGCGCGCCGGCGCATCGTCGAGGGCTCGGTCGGCGAGAGCTGGCGCGAATACATGCTGCCGCTGCTCGGCCGGCTCAACTTCCTCGGCGCCTGCAAGCACGACCAGAGCGTGCCGGATTCCGACGTCACGGTGGAATACCTGGCCGACAACGTGTGGATCGTCGGCAGCCCGCAGACCGTGATCGAGAAGCTCGGGCGGCTGCGCGACAGGGTGGGCGCGTTCGGCTGCCTGCTCCAGGTCGTCTACGACCATATCGACGAGCTGACGCCCTATCGCGAATCGATCGCCGCCCTGCAGCGCGAGGTGCTGCCGGCGTTCGGCGACATGGAAATCGCGGCGCAATAGGCGCCGCGCGAGCCCCGGCGCGATGGCGGCCGGCGGCCAAGTGACGAAGCGGCAAGAACAGGGGAGGAATGTCATGTCGCGCAAGCAGAACGGCAAGGCCCGATCGGGCTCGATCACGCGGCGCTCGGTGCTCGCCGCCGGCGGCGCAGGCGCGGCCGCGCTCACGCTGACAAGCCCGTGGGGCATCGGCCCGCGATTCGGGACGCGCCCGGCCTGGGCGGCCGACCTCGCGCCCGGCATGACCGGCGGCCCGACCGGCTTTCCGGGCGCCGAACGCTACCAATACAACGCCGAGATGTCGGAAGGCCGCGCGGTCGAGGCCGCCAAGAAGCTGAAGGCGGACGGCAAGGCGCCGGCGAAGCTGACCGTGCTGATGGTCGCCTCGTGCGTGCCGCAGTTCATCAAGCCGCTGCCGGCCGGCGGCGAATCGGTGAAAGAGACCTGGGAGCGCGAAACCGGCATCCCGGTCGACTTCGTGGGCATCGAGGCCGGCGAGATCTGGAAGAAGGTGCTGCAGGAGATCACGACCGGCAGCGGCTCGTTCGACCTCTATAGCCACTCCTGGAACAATATCGGCGACCTGGTGAGCGCGGGCGGCGCCTACAACCTCGACGAGCTGGTCGCCAAGTATCAGCCCGACTGGGGCGACAAGGAGCGTGGCACGCCGACCCCCGAGATCGAGCAGCTGCTCTACAAATATAACGGCTCCTATTACGTCGCCTCGATCGACGGCGACTTCGTGACCTGGCAGGTGCGCCGCGACCTGCTCGAGGATGCCACCCACCGCGCGAACTTCGAGGCGAAGTTCGGCTATGCCATCCCCGACGAGCCGCAGACCTGGGCCGAGGTGGACAACCTCTGCGAATACTTCCACAGCCAGGGCATCGGCCACGCCAATCTGCTCGGCCCCTTCTGGGGGCTCTCCAACTTCTATGCGCGCTTCGCCGCGCAGAAGGCGCCGAACAACCACTGGCTCGACGGCGACGGCAACCCGACACTGGCGACGCCCGAAGGCATCAAGGCCGCGCAGGAGCATATCGCGAGCCTGAAATGGACCTCGCCCGACAACCTGACCTGGGGCTGGTCGGAGCAGTACGGCGCGATGGCCAACCTCAAGGCCTCGATGGCGATGACCTATACCAACATGGCGTCGATCAACGACAAGATGGTGGACGGCGCGCCCTCGACGCCGCTCACCGGCAAGCTGACCGGCTGGAAGCCGGTCGGCACCAAGATCGGCGATTCGTTCATCCGCCGCTCGGTGATCTACTACAACGTGACCGCCTCGGTCGCGGCCAAGAGCGCGGCGCCGGAGGCGGCCTATCTGTTCCTCCAGTACATCAGCTCGACGCGCACCTTCACGCGCATCTGCGGCAACCCGGTCGGCGGCTGCGACCCGTTCCAGCTCGCCAACTTCGCCGATCCCTATGTCGAGGAGAACAACCACGCCTACATGCTGACGCCGATCCGCGAGACCATCCGGCGCGCCTGCCCGACCATCAACTTCGCCGGCCAGGCCGCGATGGACAATGCGCTCGACGAGAATTTGCAGGCCGCGCTGACCGGCGACCTCAGCGCCGAGGACGCGCTGAAGCGCACCGAGGAGGCCTGGAAGAAGCTGATCGGGCGGCGCGAGGACGAAGCGGTCGCCGCGATCCGCGCCGGCCTCGCCGCCTGGCCGACCATCGTCGACTAGCATCGCGAAACCCTCTCCGCCCCCGAGGGCGGAGAGGGGATACGCCGGTCAGGTTGAGGCGATCTGATCGGACCGTGCTTTAGGCGAGTGGCTGGATCGTCATGCTGAGTTTGCGGCCCGCGCGACATCTCTTGCTGCTGCTCGGCCTCGTTGTCGCGCTCTTCCCGATCGCCTGGATGGCGAGCATGGCGTTCAAGCCGATGCCGGAATGGACGCCGGCGGCGGGCGAGGTGAGCTGGCTGCCGCGCGAGCCGACCATCGGCAACTTTCAATACATCTTCACCGGCACCGCGCACGACTATCCACAATCGACCGCGATGGAGAGCTCGGCCTGGCAGCCGATCATCGCCAGCCTGCTGATCTCGACCATCGGCACCTTGATCGCGACCGCGGTCGGCACCGCGGCGGCCTATGGCTTCTCGCGCTTCAAGCGCGGCCGCAACCTGCCCTTCGGCCTGATCCAGCTTCGGCTCTTCCCGCCGCTCGCCGTGATCATCCCGGTGATGATCATGTGGGCCTATCTGAACCTGATCGACACCTGGTGGGGCCTCTCCCTGATCTACGGGATCGTCACCCTGCCGTTCGCCTTCTGGCTGATGCTGACCTTCTTCGACGACGTGCCGATCGAGCTCGAGGAGGCGGCGCTGATCGAAGGCTCGAGCGCGGCGCGGCTGTTCTTCCGCGTCACGCTGCCGCTGGTCAAGCCGGCGCTCGCGACCACGCTGCTCTTCGTCTTCATCCTCAACTGGTCGGACTATGTGCTCGCGCTCATGCTGACGCGGCGCGACTGGATCACCATCCCGGTGTTCCTCAACGAGCTCAACTCGGCGCAGACCGGCCAGCTCTACGGCGCCAAGGCCGCGCTCGGCCTGATCGCGATCATCCCGCCGATGATCCTCGGCCTCCTGATCCAGCGCCATTTGGTGCGCGGCCTCACCTTCGGCGCGCTCAAGCAATGACCACGGCAGACACCAGGCCGGGCGCCCTGCGGCCGCCTTTCGATACAAGGCTCGCCGAGGCGCTCGGCGCGGGCCGTGCGCGGCGCGTCGGCGCACTCTCGACGCTGCCGGCCCAGCTCCTGCTCATCTTCATCTTCGCGTTCCCGACCGTGGTCACGATCTATATCAGCCTGACCTCGTGGACGCCGCTCGACGGGGTGAGCTGGGTCGAGGCGCACCGCTTCTGGGCCTGGTTCGACAACTATGCCGGCGTGTTCCAGGACGGCCGGCTCGGCGGCGCTATCGCGCGCACGCTGCTCATGGTGGCGATCGCGGTCGCGGCCGAGTTCCTGCTCGGCTTCGGCCTCGCGCTCCTCTTCATCGACCGCTTCGCGGGCCGCGCCGTCTACTACTCGCTGTTCCTGCTGCCGATGATGGTGGTGCCCGCGGTCTCGGGCTACATGTTCCTGATCCTGTTCCAGAGCACCGGGCCCATCAACCAGTTCATCAGCCTGTTCACGCCGGGCGATTTCGAGATGGTCTGGTTCACCGACAAGACGACCGCGTTCATCGCGGTGGTCGCCGCCGACATCTGGCAGTGGACGCCGATGATGTTCCTCATCCTGCTCGCCGGCCTGATCGGCGTGCCGGAGGATCAGATCAAGGCGGCGCGGCTGCTCGGCGCGAGCGCGCGCCAGATCCTCTGGCGCATCTCGCTGCCGCGTATCCGTACCGTGATCGCGATCGCGATCGGCATCCGCTTCATCGAGGCGCTCAAGCTGTTCGACGTCATGTACATCATGACCAAGGGCGGCCCCGGCGTCGCGACCGAGACGCTCTCGCTCTACATCTACAAGCGCACCTATGGCGACCTCGAATGGGCCTATGTGGCGGCGCTCGGCCTCACCATCGTGATCGTCATGTCGGCGCTCGGCGTGCTGGTGTTCGCGCTGGTGCGGCGCTATGCACGCCGCCGCCTCGCCGCGGCACCCGGCGCTTCCTGATTGACGATCAACGGGAGAGGCGCGTCAGCGCTTCAGGCCGGCATCGAGCCCGACCAGCACGACCTTGAGATAGCCGGCGGCGACCAGCGCGTTCATGGTCTGCATCAGGTCGCCATAGCCGATCGAGCGGTCGGCGCGCAGGAAGATGCGCGTCTCCTTGTCGCTGCCCGAGAGCTGGTCGAGCGTGGCCGCCAGCCCCTCGTGCGTCACCGGCTGGTCACCCACCGCCAACGTCAGGTCGGCCTTCACGGTCAGGAAGATCGGCTTGTCGGGGCGCGGCTGCTGCTGTGCCGCGGATTCCGGCAGGTCGACCAGGATGTCGACGGTCGCGAGCGGCGCCGCCACCATGAAGATGATCAGGAGGACCAGGATGACGTCGATGAATGGTGTGACGTTGATCTCATGGGCTTCGGAGAGATCGTCGTCATCCCCCGAGCGGCCGCCGCCGAGCTTGACCGCCATGCGCGCCTACTCCGCGGCCTCGCGCCGTGCATCGCCGTAGACGCCGCGGCTCAGGTCGCGCGAGACGAGGCGCAGCACCGCCGCCGAGGTGTCGGCGACCAGCGCCTTGTAGGCGCCGATGCGCCGGGCGAAATGGTTGTAGAAGACGACCGCGGGGATCGCCGCGACTAGGCCGAGCGCGGTGGCCAGCAATGCCTCGGCGATGCCGGGCGCGACCACGGCGAGGTTGGTGGTCTGCGCCTTCGAGATGCCGATGAAGCTGTTCATCACGCCCCACACCGTGCCGAACAGCCCGACGAACGGCGCGGTGGCGCCGATGGTCGCGAGCACGCCGGTGCCCTTGGTCATGCGCCGGCCCGCCGCGGTCTCGAGCCGCTCGAGGCGCGAGACGATGCGCTCCTTGATCCCGTCGCGGTCGCGCAGCGCGTCCTTGGACTGGCTGAGCTCGGCCTGCGCCTCGCCGATCAGATCGACATTGCTCGCCGTGCCGCCGCGCTCCGCCGCCTCGGCGAGCGTGAGCGCGCCGTTCATGGCGGCGAGCGCGACACGCTGCCGCCGGGTCGCCGCGGCGAGCTCCAGGCCCTTGGCGATCAGCACCGTCCAGGTCACCACCGAGGCGAAGGCGAGGCCGATCATCACCGCCTTCACCACGATGTCCGCGCCCATGAACATGCCCCAGGGCGAGAGATCCTGCGGCAGGAGGGACTCAGCCTCCCCCGTCTCGCCCGCCTCCAGCAGCGCATCGGCCGGTGCGAGCCCGTCGGCCGGCAGGGCGTCGTCGGACAGCGGAAGGGCGTCGGAAGGCGGAGGGGTGTCGGCGGGCTGGAGCGCCTCGGCGGGCGCAGGCGGGTCGGAAGGCTCGGTCTGCGCCAAGCCCAGGGACGGCATGGCGATCAGCATCAGAACAAGGCTTACGCGAAAAAACCTGGACGCCATTCCCAATCCACCTTCGTTCGTTCCGCGGCGGCCCGGCGCATGACGGCTCGACAGCCTTGCGGCCCTGGGCCTCCGCGGCACCGGCGTTCACGGCGTGGCTCGCTCGCTGGAGAGCCGCCGGGCCAGGTGCTTGATCTCCTCACTCCATGCCGCATGCCGCCGCCGGCCGACCGGATTGGCGCTCTCGACCGCCGCCATCCGATGCGCCAGGGCGAGCTGGGCCTGAACTTGATCTATAAGCGCTCTCAAGCGCCTGCGCGGCGCTCCGGCTCGACGTACCCGGTCGGGTCGGCTCGATGCGAGCTGGTCGGGCGGACGCTATTGCAGTTGAGAATTATTGTCAACTTGCCGGCCCGGGCGCCATGCTGCGGTGCGCGCGGCCATCTTCTCAGGGCGGGGGCAACCGCCGTACGGTAGGGGCGGCGGGGGAGCATCGTTCGATTCGGGCGTTCCCATTCCTCCGGCGCAACGACAAGCCGCCCGGCTCGATCCGCATTCCAGACTGGATTTAAAACCATGCTCGCGCTCGAGATTGCCGTCATCGTGTTGATCGTGCTGATCAACGGGTTTCTCGCGATGTCGGAGCTCGCCGTGGTCTCGGCCCGGCGCAGCCGATTGAAGGCCCTTGCCGAGGGCGGCGATGCCCGCGCCTCCCGGGTCATCCAGCTCGCCGACCGGCCGGGCCGCTTCCTCTCCACCGTCCAGATCGGGATCACCATGTGCGGCGTCTTGGCCGGCATGTTCAGCGGCGCGACCATCGCCGACCGGCTCGCCGTGCTGCTGATGGATGCCGGCGCCTCGCCCGGGGTGGCCGAGCCGCTCTCCTTCGCGCTTATCGTGATCGCGGTGACCTACCTCTCGCTCATCCTGGGCGAGCTGGTGCCAAAGCAGATCGCGCTGCGCGGCGCCGAGCGCATCGCCATGCTGGTCGCCGGGCCCATGCTCGCCGTCTCGAAGGTAACGGCGCCGCTCGGCTACCTGCTCGAACGTTCGAGCCACTATGTGCTGCTCGCCATCGGCGTGCATGAGGAGCGCGGGCCACGGGTCACCGACGAGGAGATCAAGGCGCTGATCGCGGAGGCCGAGACGGCGGGCGTGGTCGAGCCGGCCGAGCGCAGCATGATCTCGGGCGTGCTGCGCCTCGGCGACCGGCCGGTGCGCGCCGTGATGACGCCGCGGCTCGACGTCGACTGGATCGACCTCGACATGGACGAGGCGGACATCCGCGAGATTATCCGAAGCAGCGGCCATTCGCGCCTGGTGGCGGCGCACGGCACGCTGGACGAGCCGGCCGGCGTGCTCCACGTCAAGGACGTGCTCGATGCCCTCCTGATGGGGCAGAAGCTCGACATCGGCAGCCTGGTCCGCCGCGCGCCGGTGATCCATGACCGCTTCGATGCGCTGGAGGCGGTCGAGCATCTCAAGCAGCCGGGCGTCCATATGGTGCTGGTGGTCGATGAGCACGGCGCCTTCGAGGGCGTGATCACCCGGGCCGACATCCTCTCCTCCATCGCCGGCGACTTCCAGGAGGCGGACGGCTATGCGCCCGATCGGGCGGTGCGGCGCGGCGACGGATCCTGGCTGTTCGACGGCCTGACCCCGATCGACGAGGTGGCCGGCGTGATCGGCGTGCCGGTACCGGCGGCGCGCGACTACCGCACGGTCGCCGGCTTCGTGCTCGACAACCTGCAGCACCTGCCCTCGACCGGCGAATTCGTGGACGCGCTCGGCTGGCGCTTCGAGGTGGTGGACATGGACGGCCGGCGCATCGACAAGGTGCTCGTCACCAAGAGCCCGGACGGCGCGCGCGGCTAGGCATGATGCCAAGCAAGGGGCGAATCGGTCCGCTCATCCTTCGACAAGCTCAGGATGAAGCCGAAAAAGGAAACTCCCTCATGCTGAGCCTGTCGAAGCATGAGCCTGTCGCAGCATGGGGCCGCCGGATGGCGCGCGGATAGGGCCGATACGTGCTGCAGGTGGTGCTCGACAGCCTGATCCGCGCCGCGGAGCTATCGTTCCTCGCGGTCGGGCTCACCATGACCTACAAGGTGCTGCGCTTCCCGAACTTTGCCCATGTCGAGTTCGCGACGCTCGGCGCCTATGTCGCGCTCGCCTTTTCGGCGAACCTCGGGCTGCCCTTCCTGCTCGCGACGGCGCTCGCGGTCGTGCTGGTCGGCGGCCTCGGCGTCGGCATCGACCGGGCGATCTTCTACCGCCTGCGCAACGCCTCGCCGATCATGCTGATGATCGCGAGCTTCGCCCTCGGCATCGCGATCCGCGAGTCGGTGCGCGCGGGCTGGGGCCCGTCGCCGCACTTCTATTCGCTCGGCGTGGTGAAGCCGTGGCGCTTCCTCGACCTCCGCGTCACGCCGACCCAGGTCGCCATCATCGCGGCCGCTTTGATCGCGATGTTCGCGTTCCACCTGTTCCTGAGCCGCACCAGGCTCGGCACCGCGATGCGCGCGACCGCCGACAACCTGATTCTCGCGCAGGCGAGCGGCATCGACGACCGCGGCGTGATCCGCGCCGTCTGGCTGATCGGCGCCGGCTTCGCCGCGCTCGGCGGCGCCATGATCGGGCTCAACACCCAGATCAAGCCCGACATGGGCTTCGGCATCATCATTGAGGTCTTCGCCGCGGCGATCCTCGGCGGCATCGGCCACCCCTACGGCGCGATGCTCGGCGCGCTCGTGGTCGGCTTCGCCGAGAATTTCGGCCTCGCCATCAACTGGGCGCCGCTGCTTGGCGCGCTCGGCTTCGAGACCGGCGGCTTCGTCTACATCCCGACCGGCTACAAGGCGGCGCTGCCCTTCGTCCTCCTGGTGCTGACCTTGCTGATCCGCCCGCGCGGCCTGTTGGGGGCGCGGCGATGAGCGAGTTCGCGGTCTACCTCGTCACCATTGCCGGCATCTGGGCGATGCTCGGCATCAGCCTCAACCTGCAATACGGCGTGGCGGGCCTCGTCAATCTCGGCCATGTCGCCTTCTTCATGCTCGGCGCCTACACCTCGGCGATCCTGGTCGCGATCCTCGGCCTGCCGATCGGCGTCGGCATGATCGCGGGCGCGGGCGCAGCCGCGCTCTTCGGCGTGCTGATGGCGCTGCCGGCCGCCAGGCTCCAGCAGGACTATTGGGGCATCAGCACGCTCGCGGTCGCCGAGATCGCGCGCATCGTCTTCCTCAACACCCGGCTCGGCGAGGCCTATGTCGGCGAGGCGTTCGGCATCAGCGACATCCCGCGGCCGCTGCGCGACACCCTCACGGCACAGGGCTATACGCTCGCCGACTACAACCTCTTTTACATGCTCTTCGTGCTCGCCTGCCTGGCGCTGACCTATGCCATGGCCGCCTGGCTCGCCGCCAAGCCGATCGGCCGCGCGCTCAAGGCGCTGCGCGAGGGCGACGAGGTGCCGTCCGCGCTCGGCAAGCGGGTGAGCGGCCTGCGCATGCGGGTGATGGCGTCGGGCGGCGCCATCGCCGGGCTCGCCGGCGCGCTGTTCGCCCATTACAACGCCTATATCAGCCCGGAATACTTCCTGCCGCTCGAGACCTTCATCATCTGGGCGATGGTGGTGCTCGGCGGCGCCGGCAACTTCTTCGGCGTGCTGGTCGGCACCTTCATCATCCAGGTCATCTACAACTCGTCGCGCTTCCTCGTGCCGCTGCTCGGCATCGACGCGCAATTGCTCGGCTCGATACGGATGATCGTGATCGCGCTCCTGATCATCGGCGTCGTCATGTACATGCCGCAGGGGCTGGTGCCGGAAAGGCGGCGTCGCTATGACCGCTGAACCGCTCCTCAAGCTGCGCGACATCCACAAGCGCTTCGGCGGCATCGCGGCGCTCGCGGGCGTCAACCTCGACGTGCCGGCCGGCATGGTCTACGGCCTGATCGGCCCGAACGGCTCGGGCAAGACCACCCTCTTCAACGTGATCACCGGGTTCTTGCGGCCCGATCTCGGCCATGTCAGCTTCGCGGGCCGCAAGCTCGACCGCCTGCCACCTTACAGGATCGCCCGGCTCGGCCTCGTCCGGACCTTCCAGGCGAGCCTGATGCCGCAGCGCATGACGGTGATGGAGAACATGCTGCTCGCGCCGCAGCACCAGCTCGGCGAGCGGATGCTCGACGCCTTCGCCCGCCCGCGTGCGGTGAACCGGCAGGAGCACGCCAACCTTGAACGGGCGCGCGAGCTGCTCGAACTGGTCAATTTGCGCGCCAAGGCCGACGACTATGCCGGCGAACTCTCCGGCGGGCAGAAGAAGCTGCTCGCCCTTGCCCAGGTGCTGATGGCGGCGCCGCGCCTGATCCTGCTCGACGAGCCGGTCGCCGGCGTCAACCCGCGCTTCATCGAGGAGATCGTGGCGCTGATCCGCCGCCTGCGCGACGAGGGCCACAACTTCCTCATCGTCGAGCACAACATGAAGTTCATCCGCAGCGCGTGCGACCGCATCTCGGTGCTCGATGCCGGCCGCATCATCGCCGAGGGCGACGCCGCCGAGGTGCTGCGCCGCGACGACGTGCTGAACGCCTACCTGACCCGCCGCCCGGGCACGCCGGACGAGGCCGCGGCGCCATGACGGAAGCCGTGAGAGACAGGCAGATATGGCGCTGATCGAGGTCGACAACGTGTTCGCGAGCTATGGCGCGACCGAGGTGCTGCACGGCGCGAGCCTCACGCTCGGCAAGGGCGAGGTGGTCGCCATCATCGGCCCGAACGGCGCGGGCAAGAGCACGCTCCTGAAAGTCATCATGGGCTATCTGATCCCGCGCGAGGGCGAGGTCAGGCTGCGCCGCGAGCCGATCACCCGGCTGCGCCCGAACCAGCGGGTGCGCAAGGGCATCGCCTATGTGCCGCAGCTCGACAACGTGTTCCCCTCGCTGACCGTGGCGGAGAACTTGAGGATGGGCGCCTACCTGCTGCCGCGCCGCGAGGTCGGCGCGCGCACCGAGGCGATCCTCGACGAATTCCCGCTGCTGCGCGAGCGGGCGCACCAACGCGTCCACACGCTGAGCGGCGGCCAGCGCCAGCTCCTCGCCATGGCGCGGGCGCTGATGACCGACCCCGAGCTGCTGCTGCTCGACGAGCCGTCGGCCGCCCTTTCGCCGCGCATGGCGGGCGAGGTGTTCGACCGCATCACGCAGATTCAGGCCGCCGGCCGCTCGGTCATCGTGGTCGAGCAGGAGGCGCAGCGCTCGCTCGAGATCGCCGACCGCGGCTATGTGCTGGTGGACGGGCGCAACACCTATGAGGGCAGCGCCCGCGACATCCTGGCCGACGAGAAGATCCGCGCGACCTTCCTCGGTACCGCGGACCACGGATAGCGCGGCCTGCCTATTCCTGTCGATCCTTGTTGACGGGGCGCCGGATGTCGCCGAAAAGCGTGCGGGGCAAACCGACCCAAGAAGGGGGCTTTCGTGGCACGAAGGACGTTTCACGCGCTGCTGGGCGCGGCGGCGCTGGTCGCATCGGGGCTGGGGCTCGCCGCCTCGCCGGCCGGGGCGGAGGAGGTGAAGATCGGGCTGTTCACCCCGCTCACCGGGTCGGGTGCGGTGGTCGGGCTCGACATGCAGCGCGGCGTGCAGCTCGCGCTCGACCGGGTGAACCAGGGCTATGATGTGCCGCTGCAGGATGGCAGCGTGCGCCGGCTGGGGCCGGGCCTCCTGGGCGGCCCGATCAACCTCATCATCGAGGATTCCGAGTCGCGGCCGGCCGCCGCCATGGACGCGGTGCGCAAGCTGGTCAACGTCGACAAGGTGACGGTCGTGCTCGGCGAATATTCGACCGGGCGGACGCTGCCGACCGGCCAGTTCACCAACAGCAGCGGTATGGTCCACATCTCGATCGGCGCCAATTCGCCGACCTTGCGTGAGATCGGTCCCTACTTCTTCAACGCGATCGGCCTCGCTTCGCTGCAGGGCCTGAAGATGCTGGAGCTCGCCCAATCCGAGATCGGCGCGCGCACCATCGCGACGCTCTTGCCCAACAACCCGTGGGGCGTGGGCGTCGAGATCGCCACCTGCGAGGCCGCGCCCAAGTTCGGCATGGAGTGCGTCTCGACCGTCCGCTACGAGGAACAGAAGACCGACTACCGGCCGGAACTGCGCCAGCTCACCGCGCCCGACCCCGATGCCGTGATCTTCTTCGCCTATGGCTCGGACGCCGCGCTCATCCTGCGCCAGGCCTACGAGCTAGGGCTCGACGCCGCCGAGACCTGGATCGGCACCGAGGTATCCAACTGGGCGAGCGACGTGGCCGACATTTCGGAGGTCGCCGAAGGGATTCGCGGCCTCGAGCACGATGTCGGCGGGGAGTTCTACGAGGCGCAGTACGGCACGGCCTATCGGGAGCGCTTCGGCGAGCCGCCGCTGACCGCCTTCGGCGCCTTCGGCTACGACGCCGCCATGCTGGCTGCGCTCGCGATCGAGCAGGCCGGCTCGACCGATTCGGATGCCATCCGCAAGGCGATGCACGAGGTCTCGAAGGTCTATCGCGGGCTGACCGGCGACCTGTCGTTCGACGCGGACGGCATGCGGCTCAACCAGGAATACGGCGTCTTCATCTATCATGACGGCGGGCTGCAGCCCTACACGCCGAAATCCAAGGCGGAGTGATACGACAGCCGGCCGCGTTCCGGGCGCGCTCAGCGTTCGGACGCGCCGGACCAGTCCTTGCGCAGCCGCACGCCCGGCTCCTGCCGGTTGAAGATCAGGCGGACGCCGGCGTTCTCGAAGGTCTTGATCAGCATCGCCTCGGTCGCGCGGTGCAGCGCGTGCCGGCGACACTCGAAATCCCGCACGGTGCTGCGCGAGACGCCGGCGAGCGCGGCGAGCCGAGCCTGCGACCAATCGAGCATGCCCCGCGCCGCCCGGCACTGTTCCGGCAACAGATTTCTCATCCTAAACCCTTGATCGCGGCCGCGAAAATCAACCATAATGGGCGAAATTGGTCAATGGTCGGCAGCGATTGATTGAACCGCGAGAGGGGCTGTCTATCCGGCTATGTGGGACGACGTATTTCTTCTGTTCATACTCGTCCTTCCTTTCCTAGGCAGCCTCATCGCAGCATTTCTCCGGGCCAACGCGCGCAACGCCGAGGCCTGGCTCGCCGGCGCGGTCGCGCTGTGCGGGGTGATCTTCGCCGGCGGCTTCTACCCTGCCGTCGCGGACGGCGGCGTCGTCCGCTACGAGGTGGAATGGCTGCCCTCGCTCGGCATCAATTTCGCGCTCAGGATGGACGGCTTCGCCTGGATGTTCGCCGCGCTGGTGACGGGCGTCGGCTTCCTCGTCGTGATCTATGCGCGCTACTACATGTCGCCGGCCGACCCGGTGCCGCGCTTCTTTTCCTTCCTGCTCGGCTTCATGGGCTCGATGCTCGGCATCGTGCTCTCCGGCAACCTGATCCAGCTCGTCTTCTTCTGGGAGCTGACCAGCCTCTTCTCCTTCCTCCTGATCGGCTACTGGCACAACAACGCGCGGGCGCGCGAGGGCGCGCGCATGGCGCTCACCGTGACCGCGACGGGCGGGCTCTGCCTGCTCGGCGGCGCGCTCGTGATCGGGCACATCGTCGGCAGCTACGACCTCGACCAGATCCTGATCTCGGGCCACGAGATCCGCTCGCATGACCTCTATCTTCTCGCGCTCGTCCTCGTCCTGCTCGGCGCGCTGACCAAGAGCGCGCAGTTTCCGTTCCAGTTCTGGCTGCCGCGCGCGATGGCCGCGCCGACCCCGGTATCGGCCTATCTCCATTCCGCGACCCTGGTGAAGGCCGGCGTGTTCCTGCTCGCGCGGCTCTGGCCGGTGCTGGCCGGCACCGACGAGTGGTTCTGGATCGTCGGCACGGTCGGCCTCTGCACCTTCCTGCTCGGCGCCTATTTCGCCATCTTCCAGCAGGACCTGAAGGGCCTGCTCGCCTACTCGACGATCAGCCATCTCGGCCTGATCACGCTGCTGCTCGGCCTCGGCAGCCCGCTCGCAGCAGTCGCCGCTATCTTCCACATGATGAACCACGCCACCTTCAAGGCGTCGCTCTTCATGGGCGCCGGCATCATCGACCACGAGACCGGCACCCGCGACATCAGGCGGCTGAGCGGCCTCTACCGCTTCATGCCGATCACGGCGACGCTCGCCATGGTGGCGGCCGCCGCCATGGCGGGCGTGCCGCTGCTCAACGGCTTCCTCTCCAAGGAGATGTTCTTCGCGGAGACCATAGAGACTCATGGCGACACCGCGCTCGATGCCGTGCTGCCCTATGCCGCGACCTTGGCCGCCATGTTCAGCGTGGCCTATTCGCTGCGCTTCATTCACCAAACCTTCTTCGGCCCGGCGCCGGCCAACCTGCCGCGCACGCCTCATGATCCGCCGCGCTGGATGCTGGTGCCGGTCGCCTCCCTGGTGGCGATCTGCCTCGTGGTCGGCATCGTGCCGGCGCTCACCATCGGGCCGGTGCTCAAGGTTGCCGTCCACGCCGTGCTCGGCCCGGACACGCCGGCCTACAGCCTCGCCATCTGGCACGGCTTCACCCTGCCCCTCCTGATGAGCGTGGCCGCGCTCGCGGGCGGCGCGCTGCTCTACCTCGCCCTGAACCAATACCTGCTGCGCGCCATCGCGGGCTCGCCGCTGCTGCGCCGCTTCAACGCCCAGCGCATCTTCGACCGGCTGATGGTCGCCCTCTCCTGGCGCGCAGCGAAAGGCGCGTCCAACCTGATGGGCACGCAACGCCTCCAGCCGCAATTGCGGCTGCTGGTCAGCGTCGCGATCGTCGCCGCGCTCGGGCCGCTCTATCAGCGCGGCGTGCAGGGCGGCGGCATCTCCGCCGCCGGCCTCGACCCGATCTTCGCGCTGCTCTGGGCGGTCGGCGCGATCTGCGCGCTCGGCGCGGCCTATCAGGCCAAGTTCCACCGGCTCGCCGCGCTCGTCCTGATGGGCGGCGCCGGGCTCGTCACCTGCATCACCTTCGCCTGGTTCTCCGCGCCCGACCTCGCCCTGACCCAGCTCCTGGTCGAGATCGTCACCACCGTGCTGCTGCTGCTCGGCCTGCGCTGGCTGCCGAAGCGCTTCGCGATCGCGGGCTTCGACGCCAGCCCCGAACTGACGGCCCGGCTGCGCCGGCTGCGCGACCTCGGCCTCGCGGTGATCGTGGGCGGCGGCATGGCGGCGCTGTCCTACGCGGTGATGACCCGGTCGATGCCGGACAGCATCTCGCGCTATTTCGTCGAGCGCGCCTATACCGAAGGCGGCGGCGCCAACATCGTCAACGTCATCCTGGTCGACTTCCGCGGCTTCGACACCTTCGGCGAGATCACCGTGCTCGGCACCGTGGCGCTCACCGTGTTCGCGCTGCTGCGCCGCTTCCGCCCGGCGCCTGACAACGTCGCCAAGCCCGAGCAGCAGATGGCCCGCCTGGCGCAGGCCGGCCAGCGGAGCGGCGGACGCTGGGAAGACGTGCTCGCCGACACGCTGCTGGTGCCTGCGCTGATCATGCGCCTGCTCTTCCCGGTCATCGCGACCATGGCGATCTACCTCTTCATGCGCGGCCACGACCTGCCGGGCGGCGGCTTCGTCGCCGGGCTCACCATGTCGATCGCCTTCATCCTGCAATACATGACCGGCGGCACCCGCTGGGTCGAGACGCGCCTCACCATCCTGCCCGTCTTGTGGATCGGCCTCGGCCTCACCTTCGCGGTCGGCACCGGGCTCGGCGCCTGGCTGTTCGGCTTCCCCTTCCTCACCTCGTACGCCACCTATGCCGAGCTTCCGGTCATCGGCACCGTGCCGTTCTCCACCGCCATCATCTTCGACCTCGGCGTGTTCACGCTGGTGGTCGGCGCGACCGTGCTGATCCTGATCGCGCTCGCCCACCAGTCGGTGCGCAGCCATCGCGCCGCCAAGACCGAGACGCCGTCGCCGCTCGCGGTCGCGGCGGGAGGCGACTGATGGAGCTCGTGCTCGCGCTCGGCATCGGCGCGCTCGCCGGCTCGGGCGTCTGGCTGCTGATGCGGCCGCGCACCTACCAGGTGATCATCGGCCTGTCGCTGCTCTCCTATGCGGTCAACCTCTTCATCTTCGGCATGGGGCGGCTGCGCATCGACGCCCCGCCGATCCTCGAGCCCGGCACGATCGGCGATCCCGCGCAGCACGACGACCCGATTCCCCAGGCACTGGTGCTGACCGCGATCGTCATCGGCTTCGCGACCACGGCGCTCTTCCTCGTGGTGCTGCTCGCGACGCGCGGGCTGACCGGCACCGACCATGTCGACGGCCGGGAGAGGAAGCGATGAGCGGCGCGCTGAGCCACCTCATCCTCGCCCCCATCGTGCTGCCGCTGGTCGCCGGCACCCTGATGCTGCTGTTCGACCGGCGCCGCCGCTCGCCGAGGGCGGCGATCGGCCTTTCGGCCGTCATCGCGCTCATGGCGACCGCGGCTACCCTGCTCTATCTGAGCTGGACGGAAGATGCCGGGGCCGCCTTCCGGCCGAGCGTCTACCTGCTCGGCAACTGGCCGGCGCCGTTCGGCATCGTCCTCGTGCTCGACCAGCTCTCGGCGCTCATGCTGGTGCTGACCAGCATCCTGGCGCTTGCCTCGCTCGTCTTCTCGCTGGCGCGCTGGCACCGCGCCGGCGTGCATTTCCACCCGCTCTTCCAGTTCCTGCTGATGGGGCTGAACGGCGCCTTCCTGACCGGCGACCTGTTCAACCTGTTCGTCTTCTTCGAGGTGACGCTGGCGGCGTCCTACGGCCTGGTGCTGCACGGCTCAGGGATAAACCGCGTCAAGGCGGGCATGCACTACATCGCGATCAACCTGACCGCGGCCGCGCTCTTCCTGGTCGGCGTCAGCCTGCTCTACGGCGTCACCGGCACGCTCAACATGGCGGACCTCGCGGTGCGCGCGGCGCAGGTCAAGCCCGAGGACCGCATGCTCTTGGAAACCGGCGCAGCGCTGCTCGGCGTCGCCTTCCTGGTCAAGGCCGGCATGTGGCCGCTCGGCTTCTGGCTGCCGACCGCCTACACGGCGGCGAGCCCACCGGTCGCCGCAATCTTCGCGATCATGAGCAAGGTCGGCGTCTATGCGGTGCTCCGGCTCTGGCTCCTGCTGTTCGGCAATGGCGGGAGCGAATCCGCCGGCTTCGGCGCGGACTGGCTGCTCTATGGCGGCATGATGACGATCGTCTTCGGCATGATCGGCATCCTGGCCTCGCAGGACACGGCGCGGCTCGCCGGCTTCACGGTGCTTGTATCGTCCGGGACGCTGCTCGCCGCGATCGGCACCAACCAGGTCGGCGTCACCGCGGGCGCGCTGTTCTACCTGGTCAGCTCGACCATCACGATCAGCGCCTTCTTCCTCCTGATCGAGCTGGTCGAGCGCGGCCGCGGCTACGGCGCCGACATCCTCGCCGTCACCAGCGAGGCGTTCGGCGAGGGAGACGAAGCCGAGCTGCCGGACGAAGACGAGGCCGGCACGCCGATCCCCGCGACCATGGCGGTGCTCGGCATCGCCTTCCTGTGCTGCGCGGTGCTGCTGTCGGGCGCGCCGCCGCTCTCGGGCTTCATCGCGAAGTTCGCGGTGCTCTCCGGCCTGTTCCACTTCGGCGAGGAAGTGGGCGCCGGCGTCATCAGCGCCCAGAACTGGGCGTTCGTCGTCCTCCTCATCGTCTCCGGCCTCGCGGTCCTGATCGCCATGATCCGCGCCGGCATCCGCTCGTTCTGGAGCCCGGTCGAACGCGAGGTGCCGCGGGTCGGCGTGGTCGAGATGGCGCCGGTCGCGGCCCTGCTCCTGCTCTGCGTGACCATGACGGTGCAGGCCGGCCCGGTGATGCGCTACATGGAGGCGACGGCGCGCTCGCTGCATGACCCGGTGCGCTATGTCGAGGACGTGCTGTCGGCGCCGCGCGTCGCTGCCAGCGACGCGGAGGCCGGGCCATGATCAGGCGCTGGCTGCCCTTCCCGCTGCTCTCGGCCTTCATCTTCGGCATGTGGCTGCTGCTCAACCAGAGCCTGTCGTCCGGCCATCTCATCCTCGGCGCGGGACTCGCCATAGGTGGCGCGCTGTTCGTGACGGCGCTCGCGGTGCCGCGCATCCGCCTGCGCCGCCCGCTTGCGCTGGCGAAGCTCCTGGCCGTCGTGCTGCGCGACATCATCCGCTCCAACATCGCGGTGGCGCGCATCATCCTCGGGCCCCGCCTGCCGAACGAGATCTCGGGCTTCGTCGACGTGCCGCTCGAGCTGCGCGCGCCCTACGGCCTCGCGCTGCTCGCCATCATCATCACGGCGACGCCGGGCACGCTCTGGGTGAGCTTCGATTCGCGGCGGGGCATCCTGACCATCCACGTGCTCGACCTGGTCGACGAGAACGCCTGGATCAGGCTGATCAAGCATCGCTATGAAAGGTTATTGAGGGAGGCCTTCGAATGAGCGCGGCGGTATTGAGCTGGGCGCTGGTGGCGGCGCAGATCATGCTGGTGATGGCCATGGCCTGCGCGGCCTTCCGCCTGATCAGGGGGCCGCGTGCGCAGGACCGCATCCTCGGGCTCGACACCCTCTACGTCAACGCCATGCTGTTCCTGATCGCGCTCGGCATCAGCGACGGCAACACGCTCTATTTCGAGATCGCGCTCATCATCGCGCTGCTCGGCTTCGTCGCGACCGTGGCGCTCGCAAAGTTCCTGCTGCGGGGCGAGGTGATCGAATGATGATGCACGAGATCGACCTGCCGGCCTGGGCCGCCTGGCTCACCGCGCTGCTCGTGGTGCTCGGCGCGGGACTCACCCTGATCGGCTCCTTCGGCCTGATCCGGCTCGGCGACTTCTTCCAGCGCGTCCACGCGCCGACGCTCGGCACCACGCTCGGCGCCGGCGCGCTGCTGCTCGCCTCGATGATCTGCTTCTCGGTGCTCGAGACGCGCCTCGTCCTGCACGAGGCGCTGCTCGCCGTGTTCGTGACCGTGACCACGCCGGTGACGCTCATCCTGCTCGTCAAGGCCGCCCGCAGCCGCCCCGACGATGAAGCCGCCCCTCCCGCCCCCGACGCGAAGGACGAAGCCGGCTGATACCGGGCCTCTCGGCCGGCGCGGCCTCCCTCGACTTCCCTGCGCCGATCGGCCCATGATGGCCGGCGAAGGGTGGGGAGCCGATGGTCGCGCACATCAACACGGTGGCCTTCCAGGGCATCGAGGCCGCGCCGGTCGACGTGCAGGTGCATATCGGCTCGGGGCTGCCCGCCTTCGCGGTGGTCGGCCTGCCCGACAAGGCGGTCGGCGAATCGCGCGAGCGGGTCCGCGCTGCGCTCAGCTCGCTCGGCCTCTCGCTGCCGCCGAAGCGCATCACGGTCAACCTCGCGCCGGCCGACATCCAGAAGGAGGGCAGCCATTACGACCTGCCGATCGCGCTCGCGCTGCTGGTCGCGATGGACGTGCTGCCGGGCGAGGAGCTCGCGGGCTATGCCGCGCTCGGCGAGCTTGGCCTCGACGGCGCCTTGATCCCGGTGGCGGGCGTGCTGCCGGCGGCGATCGCGGCCAATGCCGCGGGCCTCGGCATCGTCTGCCCTTTCGCCAATGGCGGCGAGGCGGCCTGGGGCGGCGGCAAGGAGGTGCTCGCGCCGAAGACGCTGCTCGCCCTGATCAACCACTTCAAGGGAACGCAGCTGCTCGGCCGGCCCGAGCCGGTCTTCGTCGATGACGGCAGGGACTATCCCGACCTTCGCGACGTGAAGGGGCAGGAGACCGCCAAGCGCGCGATCGAGATCGCGGCGGCCGGCGGCCATCACCTCCTGATGATCGGGCCGCCCGGCGCCGGCAAGTCGATGCTGGCCTCGCGGCTGCCCGGGCTGCTGCCGCCGCTCGAGCCCGAGGAGGCGCTCGAGGTCAGCCTGATCGCCTCGGTCGCGGGCAAGCTGGTCGACGGCCGGCTGACGCGGCGCCGCCCGTTCCGCGAGCCGCACCACTCGATCTCGATGCCCGCTTTGGTCGGCGGCGGCCTGCGCGCGAAGCCGGGCGAAGTCTCGCTCGCCCATCAGGGCGTGCTGTTTCTCGACGAGCTGCCCGAATTCCCGCGCCAGGTGCTGGACGCGCTGCGCCAGCCGATCGAGGCCGGGCGCGTCACGGTCGCGCGGGCCAACGCGCATGTCAGCTACCCGAGCCGGTTCGGCCTGATCTGCGCGATGAACCCGTGCCGCTGCGGCTACCTGTCCGATCCTTCGAGGGCGTGCTCGCGGGCGCCCAGATGCGCGGTCGACTACCAGTCGCGCATCTCGGGGCCGCTCTATGACCGCATCGACCTGCATGTCGAGGTGGGCGAGCTCTCGGCGGGCGACCTGGCGTTGCCGCCGCCGGCCGAAGGCTCGCGCGAGGTCGCGAACCGCGTCGCGCGCGTGCGCGCCGCGCAGGCCGCCCGCTACAAGGAGCGCGGCGCGTTCCCGAAGGTGCGCACCAACGCCGAGGCCGAGGGCGAGCTGCTCGAAGCCGTGGCGGCGCCCGACCAGGCCGGCAGGAGCCTGCTCGGCGAGGCGGTCGACCGGCTCAAGCTCTCCGCCCGCGGCTATCACCGCGTGATGCGCGTCGCGCGCACGCTTGCCGACCTCGACGGCTCGCCCGGCGTCAAGCGGCTCCACATCGCCGAGGCGCTCTCCTACCGCCGGATCGAGCTGCCACGCTGAGGCGCCGCTTCGCGGCGTGCGCACGAAGACACGGATTTCTTCCTTGAACCGCCGCGTTGCCGGCGGGCCATGATGCCGCTTCCTTACGAGGTCGTCCGGCAAGCGCCGGACCGGTTGAGGCGGGAGGGATCGCGATGGCCCGGGCCGATTTCAACATGATTCGCTTCGATCAGGAGTTCACCGCCGGTTCGCCCTCGGCGACCAAGCAGTTCCCCATCGAGGGAAACGCCGTGCCGATCGACGACGCCTACCTGCTCATCCAGGTTCAGGGCGTCGCATCGCCCCATGCGATCCAGATCAACGGCACGGTGCTCGAGGCCGGCGGCCTGGTGCCGGCGCCGGGCAGCAGCCAAGCCTGGCGCGTGGGCATGAACCGCATTCCGCCCGGCATCCTCAAGCTAGGCGCGAACACGATCACGATCGTGCGGCACGGCAATGACGATTTCCGCGTCGGTTGGGTCGTGGTGAACTGGCGGGAATAGCCGACGCGCCTCCGCCTTGCCGCGGTCGATCCTGATGGCCTTCATGCGCTTCCTCCGATGCGCGTGAGACGGCCCTCCCCTCAAGGGTCAACCTGGAGCGGATTCGCACCCGCGCGCGAAGGGTTCTTTCCGCACCGGCCCACTCGTCACGCGTGGGCCGGTTTCAGGCTTCCGGGAGGACGCCGCCTTTCATCGTCATGCCCCGCGAAGGCGGGGCATCCAGGGGCAACGGCAGGGCGTTTTCAAGGACTCCTGGATCGCCCGGTCAAGTCGGGCGATGACGATGAAAGACGAAGCGCCCGATCGTCAGTGCGCGGGACGGGCGGCGGGCACGATGGCGAGTTCGAGCCGCTCGGGCAGGCGCAGCACGCTGAGCCGGGTCGCCATGCCGATGCGCTCGGCGGTCAGGCCGCGATGCAGCGCATCGATCCCGGCGACGGGTTCCCCACCGAATCCGACGATGAGGTCGCCGACCTTGAGGCCGGCCTTGGCGGCCGGGCTCTCCGGCTCGATCGAGGCGACGCGCACCGCGGTTTCGGCGGCCAGCTCGTGATGACGCACGATGCGGCGCGGCAGCGAAACGGTCTGCCCGGCGAGGCCGATATAGCTGCGCCGCACCTTGCCATGGCCGATCAGCTCGGCGACCACGAAGGCCGCCGTGTTGCTCGCGATGGCGAAGCAGATGCCCTGGCCGGCGCGGATGATCGCGGTGTTGACGCCGATGATCGCGCCGTCCGCGCTGACCAGCGGGCCGCCGGAATTGCCGGGGTTGAGCGCGGCGTCGGTCTGCACGATGTCGTCGATCAGCCGGCCCGTGCTGGAGCGCAGTGAGCGGCCGAGCGCGCTGACCACGCCGGCCGTCACCGAGTACTGGAAGCCGAACGGGTTGCCGATCGCGACGGCGAGTTGGCCGACCCTGATCTTGCTCGAATCGCCGAACGACGCATAAGCGAGGCCGTCGGCATGCAGGCGAAGCACGGCAAGGTCGGTGTCGGGGTCGTCGCCGACCGGATAGGCGGTCAGCGTGCGGCCGTCGGTCAGGGTCGCCTCGATCGAGGCAGCGCCGTGCACGACATGGCTGTTGGTCAGCACGAAGCCGTCCGGCGTGATGATCACGCCGGAGCCGGTGCCCATCGGCGTCTCGCCGTTCGGGCCGCGGCCACGGTTGCGGAACGTCACGGCGAGATGCACCACGGCGGGCGCGACGCGCTCGACCGCGCCGACCACGGCGCGCGAATAGGCGTCGAGCAGCGCGGCGTCCGAGGCCGCGTCGCTCTGCGGCGCCTCGGCGGGCGCCGGAGCGTCGGAAGAGGAATAGCGTTCGTCGAGGACGAGGTCGAACATGGCGACCCTCCCACAGCATTCAAGTGATTTCAGGGAATCAGATGTCGTCGCAGCCGGGCGCCCGTTCAAGGGGCGCATGGCCGGCCCGCGCCCGACGCCGAGCCGTTCAGAGCGCCTGGTACATGATCAGCGCATCGACATAGCCGTGGCGCGGCGAGCGGAACGCGCCCGGCAACCGGCCGACGATTTCGAAGCCGCAGGCCTGCCAGAGATGCACGGCGGGCGCGTTCGAGCTGATCACCAGGTTGAACTGCATGGCGCGGAAGCCGCGCCGCCTGGCGTGCTCGAGCGAGTGCAGGCACATGGCGCGGGCGACGCCCCGGCCGCGCGCCTCGACCGCGGTGACATAGCCGCCATTGGCGACATGCGCCCCGCCGCCGCCGGTGTTGGCGCGGAAATAGTAGGTGCCGACGACCTTGCCGTCCTCCTCCGCCACGAACACCTCATGGCCCGGCTCGAACCAGTGAACGAGCGCGGCAGCACGGGTCATGTCGCGCGGCAGCGGATAGGTCTCCCCCTCGCGGATCATCGGCTCGATGACCCGCCAGATCGCCTCGTCGTCATCGCGCGTCGCCTCGCGGATCAGCATCAGCGGCCTCACATCGTCCGCCAGTCCTCGGCCTGCTCGAAGGCGTGGGCCGCGCGGTAGAGGGTCGGCTCGTCGAAGTGCCGGCCGATCAGCATCATGCCGATGGGCAGGCCGTCGCTCATGCCGCAGGGCACCGAGAAGGCCGGATGGTGCGTGGCGTCGAACGGCGCGGTGTTCCACAGCATCTCGTGCGCGCGCCGGACGATCTCCTCGGGGCCCGCATCGGCGGCGGGCAGCTTTGTCGCCTTCATCGGCACGGTCGGCATCAGGAGCAGGTCACACTCCGTCAGCATCGTGTCATAGGCGGCACGCAAGCCTCGTTGCAGATTGCTCGCCTTGGCGTAGTAGTGCAGCCCGTAGCGCTGGCGGATATAGGTGCCGAGCAACGTCATGAACTTGACGGTATGGGCCAGCTCGTCGGCGCGCTCGCGCCAGGCGCGCTGGCGCGCCATGAGACCCGTCACATAGCGGTCCATGCGCGAGCAGCCGAGCGCCTCGCCCCACACGCTGGTCGCCATGATGCCGTCGAGCGCGATCGGCTGCCAGATGTCGAGCCCGTGGCGGTGCAGCGGGATCGAGACCTCGCGCACGGTCGCGCCGAGTTCGCCGAGCAGCCCGGCCGCGGCGCGTACCTTGGCATCGACGTCCGCCTCCGAGTTGGGCCAGCCGAAGCCCTCGGCGACCACGCCGATGCGCAGGCCCTTGACGCCGCCGTCGAGCATCGAGGCATAGGGATGCGTCACCACGTTGCGCTGGCGTGCATCGTAGTCGTCCGGCCCGGCGATGACCTCGAGCATCAGCGCGTTGTCGCGCACGGTCGCGGTGATCGGCCCGGCATGATCGACCGCGATCTCCATCGGCATGATGCCGGTATAGGGCACCAGGCCATAGGTCGGCTTCATGCCGCACACGCCGGAGAACGCCGCCGGCATGCGGATCGAGCCGCCCTGGTCGCCACCGATCGCCATGTCGGCTTCGCCGAGCGCCACCAGCACGGCGCAGCCGGACGACGAGCCGCCCGCCGAATAGCCCTTCCGGCGCGGGTTGTGCACCGGACCATAGGGGCTGGTATGGCTGCCACCCGACAGGCCGAGGCACTCGGCCTCGGCCTTGCCGAGGATGGTCGCGCCGGCATCGAGCAGGCGCTCGACCACGCTGGCGTCGATCTCGGGCACATAGCCCTCGAGCGTGAGCGCGCCGTTCATCATCGGCACGCCGGCGAGCAGGACGCTGTCCTTGAGCACCACGGTCCTGCCCTTGAGCGGGCCGTCGGCCGCGCCCTCGACCCGCGCCTTCCAGGCCCAGGCGCCGTACGGGTTCTCAGCCGCGCTCGGCCGATGGCCGCGCCCCCGCGGGTACCTCACGCGCGGCGCCTCCTCGGCCATACCGTCCACATAATCGTAAGAGGCGAGGTAGCTCGGCATCAGGCCGCGATAGGCGGCGAGCTCCGCCTCACCCAGATGGAAGCCGCACTTGGCGGCAAGCTCCCCAAGCTGCTCGATGGTGGGCACGGCTAGCGGCATCGGCGGGTCTCCCTATCCTTGTCCCGCCGCATGCTGGACGAGCCGCCGCCCGGCTGCAAACGCTCAGGCCAGGGGAGATGATGCAGCGCGACGCCTCACGCCGCCGGCGCGGCCATCGAGCGCAGCATCCAGGCGGTCTTCTCGTGGACCTGGAGCCGCTGGGTGATGAGGTCGGCGGTCGGCTGGTCGTTCGCCTTCTCGGCGAGCGGGAAGACCGAACGCGCGGTGCGCGCCACCGCCTCCTGGTCCTGCGCGAGGGTGCGGATCATCTCGTCGGCATGGGGCACGCCGTTCGCCTCCTTGACGGTCGAGAGCTTGGCGTAGGCGCTGTAGCTGCCGGGCGCCGGGTGGCCGAGGGCGCGGATGCGTTCGGCGATCAGGTCGACGGCGAGCGCCAGCTCGTTGTACTGCTGCTCGAACATCAGGTGCAGCGTGTTGAACTGCGGGCCCTCGACGTTCCAGTGGAAATTGTGGGTCTTGAGATAGAGCGTGTAGGTGTCGGCCAGGAGGCGCGACAGGCCCTCCGCGATCTTCTTGCGGCTGCTCTCGTCGATGCCGATGTCGATGCGCAGCGGCTTGGCTTGCTTGCTCATGGCGGTTCCCTCCTTGTCTGTTCGTCAGGCGGCGGGCGCGGTGAAGCGGCCGCCCATCATAGCAGCCCCGGACGCGGCGCGCGCCTTCCTCGCCTGGAGCCGCGCCCACACCCGCTCGTGCACATGGTAGGCCGCGGTGTTGCAGAGCGGCTCGATCAGCGCGGTCAGCCCGCCGAGCAGCAGGCTGCCGGTCAGCGCGTAGCCGATGGCGAAGGCGACGCTCATATGGACGGCGCCGAAGGTGACGGTCTTGAGCAGCGGCACTTCGGCCTCCGGGCGGGCCGCGCCATGGGCATGGTGGTCGTGGTGGAACAGGCGTCTCATGGTCGTGTCCCTGCTGCTGGGCGTATTGGTACGCCTGGGATATGGGAGGGGAGACGCCCATATGGAAATGAATTATTCTGGTCGTACTGATCGGATAAATCGATGAAGCCCCTGCCCAGCCTCAGGCAGCTCCAGCACCTGGTCGCGCTCGCCGAGCAGCGCCATTTCGGCCGCGCCGCCGCGGCCTGCAACGTCGGCCAGTCGAGCCTCTCCGCCAGCATCGCGGCGCTCGAGGCCATCCTGCAGGCGCCGCTGGTGGATCGCACGAAGCGCCGCGTCGCGCTGACGCCGCTCGGCCGCGCCACGGTGGAGCGGGCGCGGCGCATCCTGGCCGAGGCGGGTGCGCTAGTCGAGGCGGTGGACGAGGCGCGTGCGCCGCTCTCGGGCGAGCTCCGGCTCGGCGTGATCCCGACCATCGCGCCGTTCCTGCTGCCGCGCGCCTTCCCGCGGCTCAGGCGCCGCTTCCCGCAGCTCAGGCTCTACCTCACCGAAGAGCTGACCGAGCGGCTCGTCCTGAGCCTGCACGACGGCGCGCTCGACCTCGTGCTGCTCGCGCTGCCCTTCGAGATCGGCCCGGCCGAGACCGTCGTGCTGCTCGACGACCCGTTCCGCTTCGCCTGCCGCAAGGACCACCCGCTCGCCGCGCAGGAGGCGGTGCCGGTCAAGGCGATCGAGGGCGCCGACCTCCTGCTGCTGAAGGACGGCCATTGCCTGCGCGACCACGCGCTCGCGGCTTGCCGGCTGCGCAGCCGCCAGGCGCTCGACCCGTTCGAGGCCACCAGCCTCCATACGCTCGTGCAGATGGTGGACAATGGGCTCGGTGCGACGCTGCTGCCCGAGCTCGCCATCGCCGGCGGCATCCTCAAGGGCACTGGCCTGGTCACCCGCCCGCTCAAGCCCGCCGGCCCGTCCCGCCGCATCGCCCTCGCCTGGCGCAAGGGCACCGGCAGACGCGACGAGTTCCTGCTGCTGGCGGAGACGCTGAAGGAACTTGCGGCCGCGGGGTAGCGACGGTTGCCGGTCCAAATTAATGTCATATAGTGTATGTTTTTGTTGATTTATGTCGTATAAAATATCATCTTGTAGATCGATATGGCTTAGTATGTCATGCCTTACGCGCTCGAAGGGATCGCCCGCGCTCTGAAGGCTGCGCGCATGGCCAAGGGGCTGAGCCAGCGGGCGCTCGGCGCGAAGACCGGCCTGACCCAGGCACACCTTTCGAAGATCGAGAACGCGGCGGTCGACCTCAGGTTGTCGAACCTGATCGAGCTGGCTCGCGCCCTCGACCTCGATGTCGCGCTGGTGCCGCGCCAAGCGGCGCAGGCGCTGCGAAGCCTCGCCTCCGGCGCCGCGCCGCCGCGCCCAGCCTACCGGCTCGACGAAGACGGCGCCGATGACTGATGTTTCCACCCTCGACGTGCTGCTTCACGGCAAGGCCATCGGCACATTGACGCGGCTGCCGGACGACCGGGTCATCTTCGCTTTCGAGCAGGGCTATATCGACGACGAGGCGCGCGACACGCTCAGCCTGTCGTTCAAGAACGAGCTCGGCGGGCTGATCACCGACATGCGGCCAACCCGAACCCGGGTGATGCCGTTCTTCGCCAATCTGCTGCCCGAAGGCCCGCTGCGCGACTATCTGGCACGACGCGCACGGATCAACCCGAAGCGCGAGTTCTTCCTGCTCTGGGCGCTCGGCCAGGATCTTCCCGGCGCGCTGGTCATCCGGCCTGCCGACGGCGAGGCCATGCCGCCCGCGGCCGATCAAGGTGGCGACGCTCGTGGCGATGCCGAACCTCGGCCGCTCCGCTTCTCGCTGGCAGGCGTTCAGCTCAAATTCTCAGCGGTTGCGCAGGCAACCGGTGGCCTCGCGATCCCCGCGCAGGGCATCGGCGGATCGTGGATCGTCAAGCTGCCGTCTGCGCGGTTCGAGGGCGTGCCCGAGAACGAGTTCGCCATGATGACGCTGGCGCGCCGCATCGGCATCGACGTGCCGGAAATCCGGCTGGTCCCGATCGATGCCGTCGAGGGCCTGCCGGACGGGATGCGCGATCTCGGCGCGACCGCGTTCGCCATCCGGCGCTTCGACCGCCGGGAGGACGGCAGCGCCGTACATGTCGAGGATTTCGCGCAGGTGTTCGGCGTCTACCCAGAAGACAAGTACGAGCGCGCCAGCTACCGGAACATCGCCGCCGTGCTCTGGGCGGAGACCGGCGAGGCCGGCGTCCTGGAGTTCATCCGCCGCCTCGTCTTCAACACGCTGATCGGCAACGCCGACATGCACCTCAAGAACTGGTCGCTGATCTACCCGGACCGGCGCGGCGCGGCGCTCGCCCCAGCCTATGATTTCGTCTCGACCATCGCTTTCCTGAAGGACGAACGCATGGCGCTCAACTATGCGCGGACGAAACGCTTCGCCGAGTTCTCGAAGGACGAGCTTTCCTACCTGGCGGCCAAGGCCGGCCTGCCCCGCAAGCCCGTGCTCGACGCGGCTGCCGAGACCGTCGCCCGCTTCCGCGACACGTGGGCCGAGGCCAGGACCGGACTCGGCCTAAGCGCGCGGGCGGCCGCAGCCATCGAGGAGCATGTGAAGCGCGTGCCGCTCGCCTCTGAGCTGTAGGTCGTGCTCAGCGCTGCACCACCATCGGACCGATCGGGCGACCGCCGAGGATGTGGACGTGGATGTGCGGCACTTCCTGGCCGCCATGGCCGCCGATGTTGAGGATCAGCCGGTAGCCGTTCTCCGCGAGGCCGAGCTTGCGCGCGATCTCGCCGACCATCTTGAAGTAGCGGCCGACCTCCTCGGCGCCGGCATCGCGCGTGAAATCGTCCATCGAGACGTAAGGCTGCTTCGGGATGACCAGCACGTGCGTCGGCGCCTTGGGCGCGATGTCGTTGAAGGCGAGGACATGATCGTCCTCATAGACCTTCTGCGCCGGCAGCTCGCCGCGCAGGATGCGGGCGAACACGTTGTTCTGATCGTAGGCCATGACCCTCTCCCTGGATGCCTCTGCCCAGCACGCCTGCCACTACTCTCCCGTCATCACCGGGCCGGTGCGAAGCGCCGTGACCCGGTGATCCATCTTTATCGCGGCCATGATGGATTGCCGGGTCGATCCCCCGGTCAAGCCGGGGGACGGCAATGACGAGAGGTAGTCGCCTCCGTCATCACTGACTCGGGCGCGCCTTCTTCTCGTCGATGCCGGAGACGCCGCGCCGCTTGGCGAGCTCGGCGAACACCTCCTCGGGCTTGATGCCGCAGTCTGCCCACAGCACGAGCAGGTGGAACAGGAGGTCGGCGCTCTCGGCGATCTGCTCGGGCTTGCCCTGGCCGGTCGCCGCGATCACGGTCTCGACCGCCTCCTCGCCGAGCTTCTTCGCGATGTGGGCGCGGCCCTTGGAAAACAGCCGCGCCGTGTAGGAGACCGCGGGATCGCCCTGCCGGCGCCGCTCGATCACCGCGAGCAGCTCGGCGAGGATCGCCGCATCGGGTTTCGCCTCGGCCATCATGCGCCTCTTGCTCAGTGCAGCGGGCCGCGCAGGGCAGCCGCCTTGCGCGCCGCCGCCTTGGCCGCGCGCGCCTCGCCGAGCCCGGCGAACGCTTCGGCCAGGAAGGCATGGCCGCTCGCGCTCTTGGGCTTCAGCGCGATGCGCTCGTTGGCGAGCGCGCGGGCGGCGCCGAACCGCCCGCCCTTCAACGCCGCCATGATCATGGTGAGGGTCAGGAGGTCGCGCTGGGCGTGGCTGCCGCCGAAGCGGTGCGCCTTGTTGCGCACCGGCATCAGGAGGTCGATCACCGTGCCGTAGTCGCCCGCACCATAGGCGCGCAGCGCCCGGCAGACCGGCAGGCCGACATCGCGCGTCATCATTGCGTTGGTGCCGGCGCTGGTCTGGATATAGCGCTCCTGCGCGCGGAGCAGCCGCTCGGCATCGGCATCGCGGCCGGCGCCGACGAAGCACATCATGCCGTGCGCGTCGTTGAAGGCGTAGTAGCAGTCCTCGGCCTGCGCGGCATAGAGGTCGGCGAGCTCGTCCCAGCGCCGGCCGCAATCGACGCCGAGCAGGTGGAAGCGCCAGAGCATCGCGGCGGCGTCCACCAGATCGACCGGCACGCGCGACCGTTCCGCGCGGATCGGCCCGTCATAGAACGCGAGCGCCTTCGCCGAATCGCCGCGGTCGAGATAGTAGAGCGCGAGGTGCCACCAATTGTGCACCTTGAAGAAGTTGTTGGCGCCCCAGTCCGCCTCTCGGCCCTCATACCATGCCATGCCTTCCTTGTGGCGCGCCTGCATCTCGCAGACATGGGCGAAGGCGTGGATCGCCCAGACATCCTTCGGATTGCGCTCGATGGCGAGCTTGGCCTCCTTCTCGGCGCCCTTGTAGTCGCCCATCTCCTCGAGGCCGAAGGCGTGGAAGCCGTGCACGATGCCGAAGGCCGGCATCTTGGCGTCCCAGGCCGGCAGCACGCGGGCGACGCGATCACGCAGGCTCTGCGAATCGCCGACGAAGAAATCCGTGAGGTGCGCGACCTGGAGCGCGAGCAGGTCGCGCGGATGATCGGTCAGCACCTTCTCCAGAAGATCCGGCGTGCCCTGATAGTCGCCGTCGAGCCAGGCGCGCGCCGCCCTGACATGGCCGCGCTCGCGCTCGTTGGCGTGGTTGCTGAGCGCCTCCGCCGCCTCGACCGATTTGCGCAGCTCGGGCTCCGCCGCCTTCTCGGTCGAGAGCAGCAGGAGATGCGCTCTCAGCGCGTGGCCCATCACGAAGGACGGGTCCGCCTCGAGCACGCCGTTGATGGTGGCGAGCGGGTCGCCGACATAGCAGTTGAACTCGGCGAGCGCCTTCTCGTAGCCGTCGAGCGAGGCGCGGTTGGCGGTGCTGACGGGATCGCCGCGCAGGTCTGTCAGAGCCATGGTCGTTTCCCCTCGTTCGCTTCTCGTTTCAGCGTACAGGAATGCCCGCCGCCCGCATGTGATCCTTTGCCTGCCGGATCGAATAGGTGCCGAAGTGGAAGATCGAGGCGGCGAGCACCGCAGTCGCGTGCCCGTCGCGGATGCCCTCGACCATGTGATCCAGCATGCCCACGCCGCCCGAGGCAATCACCGGCACGCCGACCGCATCGGCGATCGCGCGCGTCAGCGGAATATCATAGCCCGCCTTGGTGCCGTCGCGGTCCATCGAGGTGACCAGCAGCTCGCCCGCGCCGGCCTCGACCATGCGCCGCGCCCATGCGACCGCATCGAGCCCGGTCGGGTTGCGCCCGCCATGGGTGAACACCTCGAAGCGCCCGTCGCCGGCCCGCTTGGCGTCGATCGCGACCACCACGCACTGGCTGCCGAACTTCTCGGCCGCCTCGTTCACGAAGGCCGGGCGGCGGACCGCCTCGGTGTTGATCGAGACCTTGTCGGCGCCGGCGAGCAGCAGCCGGCGCACGTCTTCCGTGGTGCGCACGCCGCCGCCCACGGTGAGCGGCATGAAGCAGGCCTCGGCGGTGCGCTTGACCACGTCGTAGAGGATGTCGCGCGCCTCGTGGCTCGCCGTGATGTCGAGGAAGCAGAGCTCGTCCGCGCCTTGCGCGTCGTAGAGGGTAGCCTGCTCGACCGGGTCGCCGGCGTCCTTGAGGTCGACGAAGCGCACGCCCTTGACCACGCGCCCGGCGTGGACGTCGAGGCAGGGGATGACGCGCATCTTGAGCATGGCGGGCGTTATAGCCCTTCCGCCGCGCGCGAGGGAGAAGGGCCTTTCAGGATGCGCCGCGCCTCGGCCGGCTCGATGCGGCCGTCATAGAGCGCGCGTCCCGCTATCACGCCGACGATGCCGGCATCCTCGACCGCCTTGAGCCGGCGCAGATCGTCATGGCTGGTAACGCCGCCGGACGCGATCACCGGGGTCGAGATCGCGCGCGCCAGCGCCGCCGTCGCCTCGACGTTCATGCCCTCGAGCGCGCCGTCGCGCTCGATGTCGGTATGAACGATGGCGGCGACGCCGGCATCCTCGAACGCCTTGGCGAGGTCGAGCGCGGAGAGCGCCGAGGTCTCGGCCCAGCCTTCGGTCGCGACGCGGCCGCCGCGCGCGTCAATGCCGACCGCGACCTTGCCCGGAAAGGCACGGCACGCCTCGCGCACCAGTGCCGGGTTCTTGACCGCGACGGTGCCGAGGATGACCCGCGCGACGCCCTTCGCGAGCCAGGCCTCGATCGTCGCCATGTCGCGGATGCCGCCGCCGAGCTGCACCGGGATGCCGACCGCGCCGAGGATCGCGCCGACCGCGGCGCCGTTCACCGGCCTTCCCTCGAACGCGCCGTTGAGGTCGACGATGTGGAGCCATTCGAAGCCCTGCGCCTCGAAGGCTTTCGCCTGCGCCGCGGGCTCGGTCGAGAACACGGTGGCCTGCGCCATGTCGCCGCGCACCAGGCGCACGCAGGCGCCGTCCTTCAGGTCGATCGCGGGGAACAGGATCATCGCGCCGGCCTTGGGCGCGCGGTGCGCCTCACAGGTCCTTCCAATAGTAGAGGCCGGCGACCAGCTTGCCCTCGACCTTGGCGTATTTCGGGTGGGTGCCCCAGCGCACGAAGCCCATGCCCTCATAGAGCGCGATCGCGGCACCTTGCGTCTCGCGCACCGAGAGGTTCATCACCTCGAAGCCGCAGGCGCGCGCCTCGTTGAGCGCGGCCTCGACCAGCGCGCGGGCAAGGCCGTGGCCACGCGCCCAGGGCGCCACGAAATGGGTATCGACCAGACAGGCATGCGCCCAGGCCTCCTTCTGGCGCGGCGGGTTGACGAGCTGCACCGAGCCGGCGACCATCTGGTCGAGCCGGGCGAGGAACAGCTTGCGCTCCGGCACGATCAGCACGCCGCGCCAATAGCGCTCGAAGGCGTCGCGCTCGGGCGGGCGCACCCAGCCGAAGCCCGCGCCGTCCACGATCGCGGCTCCTGCCGCCTCGCACAGCTCGTCCAGCTCGCGCCGGTTGAGCGTGCTGACCAGCTCGACGTCGATCCGGGGCTTGATCTCCTGCTCGGCCATCGGTTCCGTCCTCATGCCCGCCAGGCCAGGAAGTTGGCGATCAGCCTGAGCCCGAGCGCCTGGCTCTTCTCGGGGTGAAACTGGGTGCCGATCATGTTGTCGCGCCCGACGACCGCCGCGACCGGCCCGCCATAATCGACCTCGGCATAGGCGCGCGCCTTGCCGGCAAGCGCGAGATGGTAGCTGTGCACGAAATAGGCGTGCGCGCCGCTCTCTATGCCCGCGAGCACGGGATGGTCAACGGCCTCGACCGCCAGGTCGTTCCAGCCCATGTGCGGCACCTTGAGCGAGGGGTCGCGCGGCGCGAGCCGCACCACCTCGCCGTCGATCCAGCCGAAGCCGTCATGCTCGCCATGCTCGCGCCCCTTGCGCGCCATGAGCTGCATGCCGACGCAGATGCCGAGGAAGGGCTTGCCCTGGCGCGTCACCGCCTCGTCGAGCGCGGCCCACATGCCGGGCAGGCGCATGAGGCCGGCGCGGCAATCGCCGAACGCGCCGACGCCCGGCAGCACGATGTGGCTCGCCTCGGCGAGCGAAGACGCCTCGCTGCTGACGCGCACCGCGACCTCGCGGCCGGCATCGCGCGCCGCCCGCTCGAACGCCTTGGCGGCCGAGCGCAGATTGCCCGACCCGTAGTCGACGATGACGACGCTCATGACCAGAAGCCGGGCGAGGGGCCGAGGTCGAGGCCGACGGCGGCGGGCTGCGACCGCGCGGCGGATGACGGCCGCGCGGGAGCGACGGCGTGGCGCTCGGCGAGGCGGATCAGGGCATGGCTGCGGTCGCTGCCCGCCACCACGTCGATCAGCACGAAGCCGCGCGCCTCGAGCGAGAGCCGGCGCACGTCATGCGCCGAAACGCCGCACAGCACGGCATAGCCGAGCACGGCAAGCGCGCGAGACAGCGGGTCGAGCCCGAGGATCTCAGGCACGCCGACCGCAATCGTGAGGAGGGCGATGGCGCCGAGCGCGCCGGTCCACGCGCCGCAGCCGATCGCATGGAACGGCGCGAAGAAGAAGGCGAGCCAGTCGAAGCCCTCGCGCACCAGCACGACATCGCGCAGCGCCGCAGCATCCAACGGCGCGTCGGCCCCGGCCGGGCCGGGCGGGCGGTAGGCGGCATAGAGGCGCATCGGCCTAGCTCTTGAGGCTGCCGCTCAGCGTGCCCTTGGTCGAGGGCACGGCGGCGAGCGCCCGCGCATCGGGCTCGACCGCCTCGCGCAGCGCACGCGCCAGGCCCTTGTAGCAGGACTCGACGATATGATGGCTGTTCTCGCCATAGAGGTTCTCGACGTGCAGCGTGATGCCGGCGGCCTGCGCGAAGGCCTGGAACCATTCCTTGAACAGCTCGGTATCCATCTCGCCGAGCTTCGGCCGCGTGAAGCTCACCTTCCAGATCAGATAGGGCCGGTTCGAAATGTCGAGCGCGACGCGCGTGCAGGTCTCGTCCATCGGGATCACCGCGGCGCCGTAGCGCCGGATGCCGCGGCGCTCGCCGAGCGCCTTCGCGACCGCCTCGCCGATCGCGATGCCGGTGTCTTCCGTGGTGTGGTGGAAGTCGATATGCAGGTCGCCCTTGGCGCGGCAGGTCAGGTCGATCAGGCTGTGGCGCGAGAGCTGCTCCAGCATGTGATCGAGGAAGCCGATGCCGGTCGAGACCTCGTAACGGCCGGTGCCGTCGAGGTTAAGCTCGACCGTGATACTGGTCTCCTTGGTGGCCCGCTCGACGCGGGCCTTGCGCGTTGTGGCTGTCATGGCACGAAATGGGATTGGGCCGGGGCTCCGTCATGGTCCCGGGCGGCGGCCCCTTGTATCAATTCGGGCGCGTCCGCGCCAGTCTCTCGGCCGCGCAAACGCACCCGGAGGCGGCCTCGTCCTGAGCCTGTCGAAGGACGAGGCCGAAAATCAGGCTCCTCATGCTGAGCCTGTCGAAGCATGAGGGCAAGCGCACCGGCGTCGCGGGCTTGAATGAGCCCGGCCCGATCTTTACATGCTAGGTTCATGCCCGCCGCGCCAGGAGCCTACCCCGCCATGCCCTCGAACCGTCCCCCGGTCGCCCACGGCACCACGATCCTCTCCGTCCGCAAGGGCGGCAAGGTGGTGGTGGCGGGCGACGGCCAGGTCACGCTCGGCAACGTGGTGCTCAAGTCGAACGCGCGCAAGGTGCGCCGGCTCGGCGACGGCGCGGTGATCGCGGGCTTCGCCGGCGCGACCGCAGACGCGCTCACGCTCTTCGAGCGGCTCGAGGGCAAGCTCGAGCAGTACCCGGCGCAGCTCAAGCGCGCCTGCGTCGAGCTCGCCAAGGACTGGCGCACCGACCGTTACTTGCGCCGGCTCGAAGCGATGATGGCGGTGGCCGACGCCGACACCTCGCTCGTGCTCACCGGCACCGGCGACGTGCTGGAGCCCGAGGACGGGCTGATCGGCATCGGCTCGGGCGGGCCCTACGCGCTCGCCGCGGCGCGCGCCCTGATCGACCTCGACAACCTCGACGCCGAGGCGATCGCCGAGAAGGCCATGGGCATCGCCGCCGACCTCTGCATCTACACCAACCGCGCCCTCGTCATCGAGCGCATTCCGGAATGACATCGATTCGAATGGATTCCCTCTTCTTCGCAGTACGCCCCGCCCTAAACGCGGCTTCAATCCGGTTCCCTCTCCCGCTTGCGGGAGAAGGCCAGGGTGAGCATCTGTGTTGTCAGTCAAGCATGACGTGGTGCCCAGAGGCGATCTTCTTTGAGCAGGGTATTGGCGAGGACGACGAGCTTTCGCATG
>JBFXKW010000014.1:0-73201 GCA_050173345.1 Alphaproteobacteria bacterium
GGATCCGATCCCATTCGTCATCGCTGAGCCAAAATAGCTTCCGAGCCATTCAAGCCTCCATTCCAGATGAAGGCTTGAATCACACTCTCGCCTCCGGCGGAATCCCTTAATTGAGTACAGAGCCTAGCGCCCCTCGCCGAACGCCACAGGAGCACCGCATGAGCGACGCTGCAACAAGCGCCAACAAGCTGATCGTGATCGGCGAGAACATCCATACGACGCGCGTGCTGCAGCGCAAGGGGCCGCGCATCGCCACCGTCGGCGACAAGGAGGTGATCAAGTTCACCACGGCCGGCGGCGAGGAGAAGGTGCTGACCGTCCCGGATTCGGCAAAGAAGGGCCAGGACTGGGAGCAGGGCCGGGTCAAGCACGTCAAGGCGGCGATCGACGCCGCGATGGAGGGCGGGCCCGAGGCCGCGCTCGGCATCGAATTCCTGCACGGCATGGCGGCGAGCCAGGAGCGCAACGGCGCGCATTTCCTCGACCTCAACGTCGACGAGATCTCGCTCAAGGCCGAGGGCCAGCAGGCCGCGATGGCCTGGCTGGTCAGGACGATGGAAGGGCTGACCGGCCTGCCGCTCTCGATCGATTCGTCGAGCGTCGAGGTGATCGAGGCGGGCTTCAAGGCGCTCTCCGGCAAGGGGCCGCGCACCATGCTGAACTCGGCCTCGCAGGAGCGGCTCGACGCGCTCGACCTCGCCAAGGCGTATAACGCGCCGGTGGTGATCACGGCGGCCGGCGAGAAGGGCATGCCCGACGGCGTCGAGCCGCGCGTCGCCAATGCCACCATCATGGTCGAGGCCGCGCAGAAGCGCGGCATCCCGCTCGCCGACCTCTATATCGACCCGCTGATCTTCCCGGTTTCGGTCGATACCGCCTACGGGCCGCACAGCCTCGATGCCATCCGCGCCATGCGCGAGAAGTTCGGCCCCGAGATCCACATCACCGGCGGCATGAGCAACGTCTCGTTCGGCATCCCGAGCCGACGGCTGATCAACGAGGTCTTCCTGGTGCTCGCGGCGGAGGCCGGCGCGGATTCCGCGATCATGGACCCGGTGGTCAGTAACCCGGCCAACCTCGCGAAGCTCGATCGCTCGACCCCGGCCTGGAAGCTCGCCGAGGACGTCATCCTCGATCGCGACCGGCACTGCCGGGCCTATCTCAAGGCTTGGCGCAAGGGCGAACTCAAGGCATAGATACGCCCCCGTTCGGCGCCGCAGAGGAGGGCGAGCCGATGACCGAGGCCGTGCCCGTGCGCTGGCGCGCCGGGCCGATGTGGCTGCCGACCGCGCTGCTGCTGATCGGCGGCATCGCCTATGGCAGCATGTTCTCGGCTAACAAGACCGCGGTCGATGCCGGTCTGCCGGTCACCGCCTATGCGTTCTGGCAGGCGCTGTTCGCCGCCGTCATCATGCTGATCGGCGCCGCGCTCGGCCGCGATGTGCCGCGCTTCAACCCGAGCGCGCTCAAACTATACGCCGTCGTGGCGCTCACCGGCTTCGTCGGGCCGCAGCTCATCTTCTCCTCGGTCGCGCACAAGGTGCCGCCCGGCGTGCTGACGCTGATCGTCGCCCTGGTGCCGACCACGACCTATGTGCTCTCGCTCGTCATGCGGATGGACCGCTTCCGCTGGCTCAACGTCGCTGGCGTCGCGCTCGGCTTCGGCGGGATCCTCCTGATCGTGCTGCCGAGCGGCAGCCTGCCCGACCCCGGCGCCGCGCTCTGGGTCGTCTTCGCCTTGCTCGTGCCGGTCTCGGCCGCCATCAACAACGTGGCGGGCGAGCGGCTGACACCCCCCAAGTCGAGCACCTTCGCGATGGCCGGTGCCATGCTGCTGGTCGCCGCCGCGCTGCTCTTCGTCGTGATGCTGGCGCGCGATGGCCTGGTGCTGGTCACCGACCACGGCACCGGCGGCGTTACCGCCGTGCTGTGGGCGACCGCGGCGCAGGCGGTCACCTATGCCTGCTTCTTCGAGATCATCAGGCGGGCCGGCGCGCTCTTCTTCGCGCTGCTCAACTATGTGGTGGTCGCGGCCGGTCTCTTCTGGGCGAGCATCCTGTTCGGCAACCAGCTCACGCTCTGGGTCTGGCTCGCGGTCATCCTGCTCGCCGTCAGCCTCGCCCTGACCAATATCGGGACCGCCCGGGCGCTGCGCGAACGCGCCCGGGCCAATTAGCGGCCGCAGGGTGTATTAAGGCCCCCTTAGTCCTTTTTCTGTAGCAGACGGGCACGTACCGGTCGTTTCGGGCGATCGAAAGGAATATTCGTGCCTGTTCCCCGCCTTCCCGGAACCGCGCCTCGTGCGGCGGCGGCGCCTGTCGTGCACCGCGGCCGCGCACGCGTGAACGCCCGATACATCGGGGCGGCCCCGGCGGGAGCAGCGGCGGCGGTCGCCGCGGGCGGCTTGGCATGATCCGCCTCAGGCTGCGCGACAAGATCCTGCTGCTCAGCACGCTCGGCGTGATCCTGCCGACCGCGCTGTTCGGCATCATCGCGCATCAGCGCACGGCCGATGAGTTCCAGGCCGAATCGCGGCACCACCTCGAATACGCCATGCAGGTCACCGAGGACGAGGTCGAGGCGGTGATCGCGGATTCCGGGAACGGCGTGGCCCTGCTCAGCCGGCTCGACATCTTCCAGGTCATGCTGGCCGAGGGCAGCTTCGGCTACACCCCGATGATGCTCAAGGGCATGCTCGACAGCCGCACCATCTATGACGGGCTGATCGTCATCGATGCCGAGGGCGTCGTGGTCGCCGCCACCGACGAGCGTCTCATCGGCCTCGGCGCGAACGGCCTGAACGCGGCCCGGTTCGCCCTGGCCGGCCAGATGTTCACCGGCAGCGCGAACGGCTTCTTCGATCCGCTCGAAATCCGCATCGTGTCGGCCGCACCGATCTTCGACCGTGCCGACCCGAAGCGCGCGGTCGGCGCGCTCATCGGCGTGCTCAACTGGGACGTCGTGCCGGCGGCCCTTGACGACACGCTGAACAACCGCCAGGAGCACGGCTTCGGGCTCGATCTCGTCCTGGTGCGCCCTTCCGACGGGCGCGTGCTCTATGCGACGGAACAAAGCGCCGCCATCGGCGAGGCGGCGCCCTCGCTCGTCGATGCGCCCTCGGCGCAGATCTTTTCCCGGAAGCTGGGCGACGATGCGACCTACCTGATGGCCAAGGGCGAGGTCACGATCGGCCTCGGCGCGAACCGCGAGGCGTGGGTGGTGCTGGCCGGCGTGCCGGAGGACGAGATATACGCGGCGAGCAACATGCTCGGCCGGCAGTTCTTCTGGATCGGCCTGCTCGTGGCGTGCGCCGTCCTCATGCTCGCCTGGCATTTCGCCCGCACGCTCAACCGGCCGATCAGCCAGATGACCGAGGCGATGACCCGCCTCGCCGCGGGCGAGAAGGACGTGCCGGTGCCGGTCTACCGCTGCCGCGACGAGATCGGCGTCATGGCATCATCGTTCGCCGTGTTCAAGCAGACCGCGCTCGATCTCGCCGACGCCAAGGAGGCGGCCGACGCCGCGAGCCGGGCCAAGTCGCTCTTCCTCGCCAATATGAGTCACGAGATTCGCACGCCGCTCAACGGCGTGCTCGGCATGCTCGAGCTCCTGCTGAGCGGCGCGCTCGGCGGGCAGCAGCGGCGCTATGCGGAAACCGCGCACCGCGCCGGCGACCATCTGCTGCGTATCCTCAATGACGTGCTCGATCTCTCGAAGGTCGAGGCCGGCAAGCTGCAATTCTCGGTCGAGGACTTCAACCTGCGCACGCTGCTCGACGACGTGGCGACATCTTACGGCCAGCTTCTCGATCGCCGGCCGATCGAGGTGCACGCCTGCATCGGTCCGGCCGTGCCGAGCTTCGTGCGCGGCGACCCGCACCGGCTGCGCCAGGTGCTGAGCAACCTGATGGGCAACGCCGGCAAGTTCACGAGCTTGGGCGAGATCGTGCTGAGCGCCGACCTGGTCGAGGCCGGGGCGGAGCATGTCGTCGTCCGCATCGCCGTCAAGGATACCGGCATCGGCATCACGGAGGAGCAGCGTCGGCGCATCTTCGAGCCGTTCGCCCAGGCCGACGCCTCGACCACGCGCCGCTACGGCGGCACCGGCCTCGGCCTCGCCATCTCGCGCCGCCTGGTCGAGATGATGGGCGGCACGCTCGATGCGAGCGGTGCGCCCGGCATCGGCGCCACGTTCTTCTTCACCGCGCGCTTTCAGGCGAGTGGCAAGCTGCCGGTGCGCGGCGGCGCGCTCGAGGCCAAGGTTGGCGCCGAGCCGTCGCGCCGTCCGCCCGCCGCGGCGGAAAGCACCGCCGCTGCCCTGCCGGTCCTCCTGGTCGAGGACAATCCGATGAACCAGCAGGTGGCGTGCGAGATGCTGGCGCAGCTCGGCTACGCCGCCGAGGTCGCCGATGACGGCGCACAGGCGGTCGGGCGCTTCCGCCCCGGCAAGTACGCGCTGGTCCTGATGGACTGCCAGATGCCGGTGATGGACGGCTATGAGGCGGCGCGCCGGATCGTCGCCAAGGACGACGCCGCGGTGCCGACGCCGATCATCGCGATGACCGCACACGCTCTGCCCGAGGACCGCGAACGCTGCCGCTTGGAAGGCATGGCCGATCACCTCGCCAAGCCGTTCACCATGGCCGGGCTCGACAGGGTGCTGAGGCGGTGGGCAACGCCGCCGGGCCGCCAACCGGCCACCGATAGTGCCGCCGGGCCGGCGCCCGCGCCCTGCTTCGACCGGAACGCGCTCGCGGCGCTGCGGGCGGTCCAGACGCCGGGCATCGCGCCGCTCGCCGAGCGCGCGGCGGAGACGTTTTTCGCGAGCGCGCCGGGGCTCCTGAGCGCGTTCGAGCAGGGCCTCGCCGCCGGCGATGCGGTTTCGGCGCGCCGCGCGGTGCACACCCTGAAATCGAGCAGCGCCTGCCTCGGCCTGATCCAGGTGGCGGCGCTCTCGAAGGCGCTCGAAATGGGCTGCGCAGAGGGCGCTCTCGAAAACGTTAAGTCGCGGATTTTCGAGCTGAAACAGGCGCTGGAGGCCGGTATCCGGGCGCTTCGCGCCGAGCTCGCGGCGGGCCATGCCGCGGCGCCGGCCCGCTAGGGCGTTGACAGTGTTGACTTCGACGATGATCGTATCGGGTATTGTAAACGCGATCGCAGGACTATCGGCGTCCGTGGCGCTGCCCGCGATCGGGAAAATCAGCCAATATCAAGCGCCGCCGCGGCCTGGAACGACAGAATAATGAGCGCCTCGAACCCGGTTTCCACGAAGCGATCGCCGCTGGCGGCGCAGCCTGCCGGGTCGCGCGGCGAGGGCCCGCCCGAGGCCGCGCTGCGGCCGCCGAGAGCGCTGCTCGCCGAGGACGACCCGACGCAGCGCCTGATCCTGCACGAGTGCGTGGCCGGCGCCGGCTTCGAGGTGATCGACGCCTCGGACGGCGCCGAAGCGCTCGAGCTTGCCAACACGGTCGAGCCGGACGTGATCCTGCTCGACATCGTGATGCCGAAGATGACCGGTTTCGAGGTCTGCGCGGCAGTGCGCCGGAACGACCGGCTGTCGAGCGTGCCGATCCTGATCATGACCGGGCTCGACGACGAGGCGTCGATCGCGCGCGCCTTCGAGGTCGGCGCGACCGACTTCCTGACCAAGCCGATCAACTGGCGCCTGATCCATCACCGTCTCAAGTTCATCGCGCGCATCGGCCTGATGGAGCGCGAGCTGCGCGCCTCCAAGGAGCAGTCGGACGCGGCCAATATCGCGAAGGCGAACTTCATCGCCAATATGAGCCACGAGCTGCGCACGCCGCTGAATGCCATCATCGGTTTCTCCGACGTCATCCTGAGCGAGGTGTTCGGCCCGATCGGCAATCCCTCCTACAAGGAATATCTCGTCGACATCAAGAAGAGCGGCAAGCACCTGCTCGACCTGATCTCGGACATCCTGGAATGGTCCAAGCTCGAGGCCGGCGCGTCGCGCTTCCGCTACGAGGAGATCAAGCTGCGCGACCTGGTCGAGCAGTGCAGCCGGATGATCACGCCGATCGCCGAGAGCCGGGGCATCGCGGTCAACGCCCGCGCCGACGACCTCGCGCTCTCGCTCGATGTGCGCGCCACCAAGCAGATCCTGATCAACCTCTTGTCGAACGCGGTCAAGTTCTCGGTCGACGGCGGCACCGTCGAGATCGCAGGCAGCCGGGGCAAGGATGGCTTCGCCGTGATCGAGGTCAGCGATTCGGGCGTCGGCATCCCGGCCGACAAGATCAGCGAGGTGACGCGGCCGTTCTACCAGGTCGATGACGGGCTCAGCCGCACCCACGAAGGCACCGGCCTCGGCCTCGCCATCGCCTCGCAGCTCCTCGCGCTGCTCGGCGGCCGGCTCGAGATCGAGAGCCGGATCGGCGAGGGCACCCGCGTCGCCGTCCACCTCCCGCTCGAGCCGAAGACCGCCGCGGCCTGACGCCGGCAACGCGCCGGCGGTTCCCTGTTGCCGTCAGCGCACGTTCGCGGCAAGAGTGTGCGGCCGTTCGCCTCACCGCTAGCTCGAAAGCATGACCCGGCTCGTCGCCACCTACACCGTCAGGAGCGACGCGCGCTCGATAGAAGCGCGCGCCGGCATGATCGCGCTCGAGCAGAGCGTCGAGCTGCCGCTCGAGGTGGTCGACGATGCCCGCGTGAAGGACGAGATCGTCGGCCGTATCGAGGCGATCGAGGATCGCGGCGGCGGCCTGTTCCGTGTCCGCATCGCGCTTGCCGCCTCGACCACGGGCTACGAGGCCGGCCAGCTCTTCAACATGCTGTTCGGCAACACCTCGATCCATGACGACGTGACGCTCGAAGACGCCGCGCTGCCGGGCGATCTCATCGCCGCGTTCGGCGGGCCGCGCCAGGGCCTCGCCGGGCTCAGGCGGCGCGCCGGGGCCGGGCAGCGTGCCCTGACCTGCGCCGCGCTCAAGCCGCAGGGGCTGCCTACCGCGGCGCTCGCCGGCATCGCCGGCCGGCTCGCGGCCGGCGGCGTCGACTTCATCAAGGACGATCACGGCCTCGCCGACCAGGCCTACAGCCCGTTCGCCGAGCGGGTGGCGGCCTGCGCGGCGGCGGTCCGGGAGGCCAACCGGGCGGGCGGCGGGCGGACCAGCTACCTGCCGAGCCTCTCCGGCGACCTCGACCGGTTGAGGCAACAGGTCGGCCTCGCGCGCGACGAGGGGCTCGATGCCGTGCTGGTCGCGCCGATGGTGCTCGGCCTGCCCGCGTTTCACGCGCTGGTGCGCGACAACCCGGAGATCGCCTTCATGGCGCATCCCGCGATGGCGGGCGCCAGCCGCATCGCGCCGCCGCTCCTGCTCGGCCGGCTGTTCCGCCTGCTCGGCGCCGACGCCACGGTCTTTCCCAACCATGGCGGCCGCTTCGGCTACACGGAAGAGACCTGCCGGCGCCTCGCCGAGGCGGCGCGCGGCGCCTGGGCGGGGCTCGCGCCGTGCGCGCCGGTGCCGGCCGGCGGCATGGCGCTGGCGCGCGTGCCCGAGATGCTGGATTTCTACGGCCCGGACACCATTTTCCTGATCGGCGGCAACCTGCTCGCGGCGCGCGAGCGGTTGACCGAGGAGACCAGGGCGTTCGTCCGGCGCGCCGCCGGCGGCGCGTGACGGGGACACTGAGTATGGTTCTGCGCGGGCTGATTCGCCGCTTTCGGGAAGCCTTCGACTGGGAGGGCGTCGAGCGCATGCCCTACAAGGAGGAGGGCGCCGCGCCGTTCAAGTCGATCAGCCGCCAAGTGCTGTTCAACGACCCGAACCTGAAATGCGAGCTGCGCTATTTCGAGATGGCGCCGGGCGGCTATTCGACGCTCGAACGCCACGAGCACGTGCACGGCGTCATGATCCTGCGCGGGCGCGGCCGCTGCCTGCTCGGCGACGAGGTGCGCCCGGTCGCGAGCCATGACCTGGTCACGATCCCGCCGCTGACCTGGCACCAGTTCCGCGCCGACGAGGCCGAGCCGCTCGGCTTCCTCTGCATGGTCAATGTCGAGCGCGACAAGCCGCGCCTGCCGAGCGAGGCGGAGCTGGCGGCGCTGCGCCGGCGCCCCGAGGTCGCGGCCTTTCTGGACGGCAGGGCAGGGGCTTAGACCGCGCCGCTAGCCTGTGGGTTTCCTGGTCACCGCCAGGGGGCTGGCGCGACGCGCCATCGGCGTCAGATAATTTAGCGGCTGCGCAACCCGCTTTTGTCAAATCCCCAGGGAGACCCCATGAAGCTCTATTACTCGCCAGGCGCCTGCTCGCTGTCGCCCCACATCGTGCTGCGCGAAGCCGGCGCAGCCTTCGACCTCGAAAAGGTCGATCTCAGGGCAAAGAAGACCGAGAAGGGCGCCGACTTCACCCAGATCAACCCGAAGGGCTATGTGCCGGTGCTCGAGCTTGACGACGGCAGCGTGCTGACCGAAGGCCCGGCCATCGTGCAATACGTCGCCGACGCCAAGGGCGCGAACGGCCTGGTGCCCAAGGCCGGCACGCCCGCGCGCTACCACCTGCAGGAGTGGCTCAACTTCATCACGAGCGAGCTGCACAAGGGCTTCAGCCCGCTGTTCTGGCCGAACACGCCCGATGCCTTCAAGGACATCATGAAGCAGAGGCTGGCCGGCCGCTTCGCCTTCCTCGACAAGCATCTCGCCAAGAACCAGTACCTGATGGGCGACCACTTCACCGTGGCCGACGCCTATTGCTACGTGACGCTGACCTGGGCGCCCGCGGTCAACATCGACCTCGCGCCCTATAAGAACCTGAGCGCCTATCGCGACCGCATCGCGGCCCGCCCCGCGGTGCAGGCCGCCCGCCAGGCCGAGGGGCTGAAGTAGGCCCAGCCGTTCTTCACTGCGCGGCGGGCGCGGTGCTGAAACACGCGCCCGTCGCTTCCTTCTTCTCATCGTCATGGCCCGGCTTGACCGGGCCATCCATCGTGCCGCGAGTCGGTTGCCGGCATGGATGCCCCGGTCAAGCCGGGGCATGACGAACCGAAAAGACTCAGCCGATCTTCAATTCCGCGAAGAAGTCGTTGCCCTTGTCGTCCATCACGATGAAGGCGGGGAAGTCCTCCACCTCGATGCGCCAGATCGCCTCCATGCCGAGGTCCTCGAAGGCGAGGCATTCGACCTTCTTGATGCAGTCCTGCGCGAGGCGCGCCGCAGCACCGCCGATCGAGCCGAGATAGAAGCCGCCATGCTTCTTGCAGGCGTCGCGCACCGCAGCGCTGCGGTTGCCCTTGGCGAGCATCACCATCGAGCCGCCGGCGGCCTGGAACTGGTCGACGAAGCCGTCCATGCGCCCGGCCGTGGTCGGCCCGAACGAGCCCGAGGCGTAGCCCGCCGGCGTCTTGGCCGGGCCGGCATAGTAGATCGGGTGGTCCTTGAAATAGTCGGGCAGCGCCTCGCCGCGCTCGAGCCCGGCGCGCAGCCGGCCATGCGCCGCGTCGCGCGCGACGATCAGGGGGCCGGTGAGCGCGAGCCGGGTGCGCACCGGGTGGCGCGTCAGTGTGGCGAGGATCTCCTTCATCGGCTTGCGCAGGTCGACCTTTACCATATCGCCTTCGAGCTGCTCCGCGGTGACATCGGGCAGGAAGCGCGCCGGGTTGGTCTCGAGCGCTTCCAGATAGATGCCGTCCTGCGTGATCTTGGCGAGCGCCTGGCGGTCGGCCGAGCAGGAGACGCCGATGCCGATCGGCAGCGACGCGCCGTGGCGCGGCAGGCGGATCACTCGCACGTCATGGCAGAAATACTTCCCACCGAACTGCGCGCCGATGCCCATGCCCTGGGTCAGCTTGTGAATCTCGGCCTCCATCTCGAGGTCACGATAGGCGTGGCCCATTTCCGAGCCCTCGGTCGGCAGCTCGTCGAGATAGCGCGCGCTCGCGAGCTTGACCGTCTTGAGGTTCAGCTCGGCCGAGAGCCCGCCGATCACCACCGCGAGGTGGTAGGGCGGGCAGGCCGCGGTGCCGAGCGTGCGGATGCGTTCGTCGAGGTACTTCACCAGCCTATCGGGCGCGAGCACCGAGGGCGTCGCCTGGTAGAGGAAGGACTTGTTGGCCGAGCCGCCGCCCTTCGCCATGAACAAGAGCTTGTAGGCGTCCTCGCCCTCCTCGTAGATCTCGATCTGCGCGGGCAGGTTCGAGCGCGTGTTCTTCTCCTCGTACATCGAGAGCGGCGCGACTTGGCTGTAGCGCAAATTATGCTTGAGGTAGGCGTCGCGCACGCCGTCGGCGAGCGCGTCGTCGTCGCCGCCTCTGGTCCAGACGCGGCGGCCCTTCTTGCCCATGATGATCGCAGTGCCGGTGTCCTGGCACATGGGCAGCACGCCGCCGGCCGCGATGTTGGCGTTCTTGAGCAGGTCGTAGGCGACGAAGCGGTCGTTCGCGGTCGCCTCCGGGTCGTCGAGGATGTTGCGGAGCTGTTGCAGATGGCCGGGGCGCAGCAGGTGGTTGATGTCGATGAAGGCCTGCTCGGCGAGCAGCCTCAACCCTTCAAGCTCGACCTTGAGGATGTCCTCGCCCTCGAAGCGCGCGGTGGAAACATGATCCGCCGTCAGCTTGCGATAGGGCGTCCTGTCCGCGCCGAGCGGAAACAGGCCGGCCATGCCGGCGGAGGGTGCAGCATCCGTCATGCCGAATCCTCGTTCTTTCCCGATGATGGCGGCGGGCAGGATGACAATCCAGGCCGTGGCGCCATGTTCGCGGCCCTTATACACCTTTGGCGTGGTCGTGCAATTTAGCCGGCCTATGCTTTAAGCTCCACGGAACGGAAGGGCGAGGGGCAGGCGCATGACGGACTTCGACGCATTCAAGCGATCGCTCAAGGAGGGCGCGCCGCCGGACGGGCTGCGGGCCGAGCTGCGCGCGCTGTGGCATGCCGCCAAGGGCGGCTGGGACGAGGCCCATCGGCTGGTCCAGGACGAGGCGAGCGCCGATGCCGCCTGGGTCCACGCCCATCTGCACCGGATCGAGGGCGACCTCGACAATGCCGGCTACTGGTATCGCCGCGCCGGCCGGCCGAAATCGGAGCGGGCCCTGCCCGCCGAGTGGGACGAGATCGCGGGTGCGCTGTTGCAAGAGGCCGGATAGAAGTCAGGAGGGTTAGGCCCGACCCGCCTCCCGCGCTTCGAAGGCGGCCCAGACACCGTCCGCGCCGTCCCAGCTGCCCCGGCTCGCCGCCTTCGAATATTCGGTCGCGCGCTGCTCGAAGAAGTTGGCGTGCTCGACGCCGTTCAGGATTTCGACCAGCCAAGGCAGGGGATGCGGCCGGAGCTGGCGGTAGCCGCTCTCGGTCGCCGCGAACCAGCCGAACACGGGCGGAAGCCTGAGCTGGGTCAGCCGCCAGTCGGCGATGTAGCGGACATAGGCCTTGATGTCCCCGGCGCTCATGCCCTCGATGCGTCCGAGCCCGAAGGCGAGGTCGACGAAGCTCTCCTCGAGCCCGACCATGGTCTTCGCCACGTCGATGATGTCGTCGCGCACCGCGCGGGTGAGCGCGCCGGTCTCGCGGTTCCATTCGTGGAACAGCCGGATGATGCCCTCGCAATGTAGGCTCTCGTCGCGCACCGACCAGCTCACGATCTGGCCCATGCCGTTCATCTTGTTGTGGCGCGGGAAGTTGAGCAGCATGGCGAACGAGGCGAACAGCGCCATGCCTTCGGTGAAGGCGCCGAACATGGCGAGCGTGCGCGCCACGTCGGCCACCGTATCGACGCCGAAGGCGTGCATATAGTCGGCCTTGGCGCGCATCTCGGCATAGTCGCGGAACGCCTCGAACTCCGCCTTGGGCATGCCGAGCGTCTTCAGAAGAAGCGCATAGGCGTCGATATGCACCGTCTCCATGTTGGAGAAGGCGGCCATCATCATCTGCACTTCGAGCGGCTGGAAGATCGGGATGTAGCGCTTCAGGTAGTTGTCGCCGACCTCGATGTCGGACTGGGTGAAGAAGCGGAAGATCTGGGTGAGCAGGCTGCGCTCCGCCTCGCTCAGCCGGTCGGAGGCCCAGTCCTTGATGTCGGCGCCGAGCGGCACCTCCTCGCCCATCCAATGCGTCTGCTGCTGGCGCTTCCAGAACTCGTAAGCCCAGGGGTAGCGCTCGACGTCGTAGGTGCCGGTCGCGGTCAAGAGCCCGGCCCGGCCCGAGCCGATCAGCGTGCGCGGATCGAGCCCGGCGAGGCCGTTCACTGGCACGCCAGGCACTCCTCGTATTCCGTGCGCGCCGCTTCGGCGATGCGGCGCTCCGCCGGCTCGACGCGTCCGGCGAAGGCCGCGCGCTGGATCGACTTGGAGCGGCAGTAGTAGAGGCTCTTGATGCCGCGCTTCCAGGCCGTCCAGTGCAGCATGTGGAGGTCCCACTTCTCGATGTCGGCCGGCAGATAGAGGTTGAGCGACTGGCTCTGGCAGATGAAGGGCGCGCGGTCGGCTGCGAGGTCGATGATCCAGCGCTGGTCGATCTCGAAGGCGGTGCGGAACACGGCTTTCTCGTCGTCGCTCAGGCAATCCAGGTGCTGCACGGAGCCTTCGTGTTCGACGATGGACTGCCAGACCTCCGGCGTGTCCGCGCCCTTCGCCGCGAGCACCTTGGCAAGCGAGGGGTTGCGCACCACGAAGGCGCCCGAGAGCGTCTTGTGGTTGTAGATGTTGGCGGGGATCGGCTCGATGCAGGCGCTCGCCCCGCCGCAGATGATGCTGATCGAGGCGGTCGGCGCGACCGCGATCTTATGGCTGAAGCGTGCCTGCATGCCGCGCTCGGCGGCGTCCGGGCAGGGGCCGCGCTCCGCCGCGAGCGCCACCGAGGCGGCGTCGGCCTCCCGGCGTACTTTACGGAAGATCTTGAGGTTCCAGGATTTCGCGAGCGCGCTCTCGAACGGGATGCCCTGCGCCTGGAGGAAGGAATGGAAGCCCATCACGCCGAGCCCGACCGAGCGCTCCCGCAGCGCGGAATAGCGCGCCCGCGCCATGCTCGGCGGCGCCGCCTCGATGAAGCGGGTCAGCACGTTGTCGAGCATGCGCAGCACGTCCTCGATGAAGCCCTGCTCAGCCTGCCACTCGTCCCAGGTCTCGATGTTGAGCGAGGCGAGGCAGCAGACTGCGGTGCGTTCGCCGTCGTGATGGTCCTTGCCGGTCGGCAGCACGATCTCGCTGCACAGGTTCGAGGTGGTGACCTTGAGGCCGAGGTCGCGCTGGTGCACGGGCAGCGCGCGGTTCACCGCGTCGATGAACAGCAGGTAGGGCTCGCCGGTCTGGAGGCGCGTCTCCAGGATGCGCTGCCAGAGCTGGCGTGCGTTCACCTCGCGGATCGGTTCACCGGTTCTCGGGCTCCGGAGCGGGAAGAGGCTGCCGTCCCTGACCGCGTCCATGAAGGCGTCGGTGAGGTTGATGCCGTGGTGGAGGTTGAGGCCCTTGCGGTTGAAGTCGCCGGAGGCCTTGCGGATTTCGAGGAACTCCTCGATCTCCGGATGATGGATGTCGAGATAGACCGCGGCGGAACCCCGGCGCAGCGAGCCCTGGCTGATCGCGAGCGTCAGCCCGTCCATGACGTGGATGAACGGGATGATGCCCGAAGTCTCGCCGCAGCCCTTGACCGCCTCGCCGATCGAGCGGACCTCGCCCCAATAGGTGCCGATGCCGCCGCCGTTCGACGCGAGCCAGACGTTCTCGTTCCAGGTGGCGACGATGCCGCCGAGCGAATCGGGCACCGCGTTCAGGAAGCAGGAGATCGGCAGCCCGCGCGTCGTGCCCCCGTTCGAGAGGATCGGCGTCGCCGGCATGAACCAGAGGCGCGAGATGGCGTCGTAGAGGCGCTGGGCATGGGCGATGTCGTCGGCAAACGCGCAGGCGACGCGCGCGAAGAGATCCTGATAGCTCTCGCCCGGCATCAGATAGCGGTCGTGGAGCGTCGCCTTGCCGAACGGCGTGAGCAATGCATCGCGGCCGCGGTCGAGGCGGAGGTCGGCGGCTCGCGGTGGCCGTGCCAATGGCGCGGGCAGCGGCGCCGGCCGTTCGGCCCTGGCGCGGACGCGCCCGGGCTTCGCCGGCGGCGCGATCAAGTGGCCATGATGGTCGAAGTCGTAGGCAAGCGAACCGGACATCCGCACCCTCCCGCGTGGTTGGAGCGGAAGGCCGGGGCGGACGCTTTGCAGGAGGGCCTGGCGACGAGTGCCACCGCATGCAAGCACCCACCGGGACACCCCGCCCGAGGACGTTCTCTCCGTTCACGGCAGGTCTCCTGGCTCGCGGGTCGTTGCGGCTGTCTGGCCTTCCCGGCGCCTTCCGGCGCCAGTGGCGTGTCGTGACAGCGGCTCGCCGCCTACAGTTACGGGGGCAGCCCCGGCTTGACCGCGAGATGCGGCATACCGAGTTCCCTCTTAGCCCCAGATATAGATATCCGGGGAACCGTGAACGCGACATACTGTGGCGAAACCGGAGCGCCCGTCAAGGATGACGATTGGCGCCGGCCGCCCGTTCAGGTGCCGCCGCCGCGTTCGACGACCCTGGCGCCGTCCGTCACCCGGTCGCTCGGATGGGCGATCAGGGTGGCGTCGTCGGCGAGGCCGCCCAGGATTTCCGCCGCCTCCCGGTTGAGCCGGCCGACGGCGACGTGGCGCCGCACCGCCCGCCCGTCCTCCACGGCGAAGACCGCCCAGCGATTGCCGTCCCGGAACAGCGCGGTGAGCGGCACGGCGAGCGCCTCGTCCTCCGAGCTCACGATGCGGGTATCGACCTGGTAGCCGTGGCCGAGCGCGCGCCAGGCTTCGTGCGGCGTTTCGATGTCGATGATGACGTTGACGCGCTGCTCCTCGATGCCGAGCGCCGAGATCTTGGTGAAGCCGAACGGCTCGATGCGGCGCACCCGGCCGTCGAGCGGCGCGGGGCCGCCCCAGTTTTCGATCACGACGCGCTGGCCCGGCTCGACCTTGACCGCGTCCGAGGAGAGCAGATCGACCACGATCTCGATGTCGGCGGGGTCGCCGACCTCGATCAGCGGCTCGCCCGCGCCGACCACGCCCTCGCTCTCGTGCGGCACGCGCAGCACGCGTCCGCTCACCGGGGCGCGCACCGGCACGCGCGGCGTCGTGCCGACCTGCGCCTCGTTCACGGTGATCAGGCGGGCGCGCGCCCGGTCTAGCTCGGAGAGGCGCATGCGGAGCGCCGCCGCCGAGGTATCCACCGTGGCGGTCGCCATCTGCTGGCTGCGCTCAGCGGCGTCGAGCAGGCGCTGCGGGATGGTGCCGGTCTCGAACAGGCGGCGCGTGCGCTCGAGCTCGGAATCGGCGAAGGTGAGGTCGGCGCGGGCGAGACGCAGATCGGCCTCGGCGGCGAGGCGCGCGGCGTTGGCGGTCTGCACCGCAGCCTCGGCCTCGGCCTTGCTGCGCGCGTCGAGGAAGGCCGGCGCCTCGGGCTCGATCACGGCGAGCACGGTCTCGTCCGCGGTCACCGCGTCGCCGACCTTGGCCTCGATGCGCAGCGCCCGCCCGGAGATCGGCGCCGAGACGGTATAGACCTCGCGCACCCGGGTCTCGCCCTCGCCGTCGATGGTGACGATAAGCGGTTCGCGCCGCGCCGCGACCAGATCGACCGGCACGGCACGGGGCTGGAAGGCGTAGGCGAGCGCGGCCGCGACCGCCAGCCCGAGCAGGCCCCACAGCACGATGCGGCGGAGTTGACCCTTCATCGGCGCGCTACTCCCGCGTCTTCAGCACTTCGATCAGGTCGAGCTTGTCGAGCCGGCGGCGCACCAGCGCGGCGGAGGCGATGGTCGCCGCCAATGCAATTGCGACCGCGGTGCCGAAGGTCGCGGCCTCGATCGCCGCCGGCACCCGGAACAGCTCGGTATCGAACAGGCGCACGATCAGGCACACCAGCCCATAGCCCGCGGCGCAGCCGAGCGGCAGCCCGGCCAGCGCGATCAGGCCGAGCTCGCCGAGCAGGATGTAGGAGATCTGCCAACGGCTGAAGCCGAGCACCCGCAAGGTCGCCAAGTCACGTCCCCGTTCCGACAACGCGATCCGCGCGCCGTTATAGATGACACCGACCGCAAGCGTGCAGGAGAAAGCGACGAAGAAGGCGATGAAGATGTCGACCACCTGCCCCATGGTCTCGTGGAAGCCGTCGATCGCCGCGCGCCGCAGCGTGACGGAGGAGACCCGCGGCAGCTCGCGCAGCTTGCGGTAGAGCGCCCCTTCCTGCGCGGGATCGGCGAGGACATGGACGCCGCTGATCGTGCCGGGCTCCTCCATCAGGCGGTTCAGCGCGTCGATATGCATGTAGAGCGGAGTGCCGATATAGGTGTCATAAGTGGCGACGACCGGCAACTCGACCGTCGGGCGGCGCCCTTCGAGCACCTCGACCAGGATGCGGTCGCCGGGGCCTGCACCGAGCAGTTCGGCGAGCTTGGTCGAGAGCACGAGGCCCTCGGGCGGCAGGTCGAGCGCGCCGCTCTGATTGTCCAGCACCAGGCTGAGCCGCGGCGTCTCCGGCACGCCCTGGATCGATTGGCGATGGCTGCGCGCGCCGTGGTGCAGCCGCGTGCTCACCACCCTGAGCGGCTCGACGTCGAGCACGCCCGGCAGGTGCTTGACGCTGTCGAGCGCGTCGTCCGAGGTGAGCTCGACGAAGCCGACGGTCGCGGTCTGGCGCTGCGCCTCGAGGAAGAAGACGTCGACCATGCGCGCGATCGCGTCGCGCCACTGGAAGGCGACGACGAGCACGCCGATCGCCATGCCGATGCCGAGCGCCGACATCAGCGAGCGCAGCGGGAAGCGGCCGATCTGGCGCAGGATGATGCGGGTCGGCTGGTCGAACAGGCGCGCCGCGAAGGAGCGCGCGAGCCAGGTGCGCCGGTAGACGGTCGGCGCCGGCGGCCTGAGCGCTTCGGCCGGCGGCAGGCGCGCGGCGCGCATCACCGCGCCGAGCGTCGCGGCGAACGCCACGCCGAGGGTGACAAGCGCGATCCAGCCGAAGGTGCTCGTCGCCGGCCGGTAGAGCAGCTCGGGAAAGCGGTAGAACTCGGCATAGAGCGCGGTGTTGAAGCCGCCGAGGAAGTAGCCGCCGGTCGCGCCGATCACGATGCCGAGGCCGGCGATCACCGCGACCGCCTTCAGATAGTGCAGCGCGATCGCGAAGTTGCCGTAGCCGAACGCCTTGAGCAGCCCGATCTCGCCGCGCTCGGCGGCGATCAGCCGGCCGAACACCAGGCTGAGCAGGAACGCGGCGACCGCAAGGAACACGGTCGGCAGCACGCTCGACATGTTGCGCTGCTGCTGGATTTCGTTCGACAGGAACCAGTTGGAGAGCTGGTCGGTGCGGTCGATCGCGCCGGTGCCGCCATAGCCGGCGAGCAGCGCATCGAGCCGCGCGATCAGGTCCTTGGCGTTCGCGTTGCGGTCGAGCGCGAGCACCGCGTTGTTGAAGGCATCCTCCATGTCGTAGGCGGCTTCGAGCGCCTCCTCGCCCATCCAGAGCACGCCGTAGCGCAGGTTGTCGGGCATGAGCTGGCCGGGCCCGAGCGAGTAGACGAATTCTGGTGACAGCGCGATGCCGACCACGGTGAGCGTGCGCTGGCGGCCGTTGAGCAGCGCGCGGATGCGGTCGCCCGGCGCGAGCCCGTGCGCCTCGGCGAACGGCTCGTTGAGCACCACCTCGTCGACCCGGCCGGGCTCGACGCTGCGTCCCGTGCGCAAGGCGAGGCGGTTGAGGCGCGGCTCGTCGCGCTCGGGCAGCGAGACGAACTGGCCGACGATCGGCTCGTCGAAGCCCTCGACCTCGATGGTGGCGAGCTCGACGACGCGCGTCTCGGCGGCGCGCACGCCGGGCAGCGCGGCGATCTCGTCGGCGAGCCGGCGCGGTGCGCGCTTGACCGAGGTAAAGACGTCGGCGAAGCGGTGGCGTTCGTAATAGGCGTCGCGGGTCTCGACCAGCGCCTCCATCGAGGTGCGCGCCATGACGAGCAGCGCGACGCCGGAGGCGACCACGAGGGCAATGGCAATCGCCTGGCCCCTGATGCGCCAAAGATCGCGCCACAGCTTGCGGTCGAGCGGAGCCATGCGCGCCACCGTTCACCAGGCGAGCGAGGCGGCCGGCTGCCGCTCCGGATTGACGCTCACCTCGGCGATGTGGCCGTCGGCGAAGCGCACCACGCGGTCGGCCATGGCGGCGATCGTCGCGTTGTGGGTAATCAGCGCCGTGGTGGTGCCGAACTCGCGGTTGACCCGCTCGATCGCCTCGAGCACGACAATGCCGGTGCGGCTGTCGAGCGCGCCGGTCGGCTCGTCGCAGAGGAGGAGGCCCGGCCGCTTGGCGATGGCGCGGGCGACCGCGACGCGCTGCTGCTCGCCGCCCGAGAGCTGCGCCGGGAAATGGTCGAGCCGGGCGCCGAGGCCGACGAGCCCTAGCGCCTCGGCCGCCGCGATCGGCCGGCGCGCGATCTCGGTGACCAGCGCCACGTTCTCGAGCGCGGTCAGGCTCGGGATCAAATTGTAGAACTGGAACACGAAGCCGACCTCGTCGCGGCGATAGCGGATCAGCCCGCGATCGTCGAGCGCGGTCAGGTCGAGGTCGCGGAAGCGGACCGTGCCTGAGCTCGGCCGGTCCAGCCCGCCGAGGATGTTGAGCAGCGTCGATTTGCCGCTGCCCGACGGGCCGAGCAGCACCACCAGCTCGCCCTGCCGGAGCTCGAGGTCGACGCCCCGCAGCGCCGCGACCTCGACCGAATCCATCCGGTAGACCTTGGTCACGCCCTGGCAGCTCAGGACGACGGCTGGGCGTCCGGTCGGGTCGGCGGTGGCAGCTTCGGGCGGCATGGTCGGCTCAAAATCCCGGATCGAGGGCGAGGGCCACGTTAACCGGTTGCGGCGCAATAATCATGCGCGCCGCACCGCCCCGATCCGGCCGGCGGACCGGCCGCTTTGAGCCAAATCAAGGCCCTGGCCGGCCAACCCGCCTAGAACCGCGCCGGTAGTGACGGAGGGGCGAAACCGAGATGCTTGCGCACGGCACGACGCTTGCCGAGCGGTTTCTGGCGATCTGTTCGGCCGATGCGCTGGGTGGCCCCAATGGCGGCATCGTAGGCGCGCTGGCGCTGGCCGGGCTGATCGGCGGCGCGCTGCATTGCGCGCCGATGTGCGGCCCGTTCGTGCTGGCGCAGAGCGCCCAGCGCGGTACGGCGCGCAGCGGCCGTTTCGGCCGTTTCGTCGTGAGCGTGGCGCTGCCCTACCAGCTCGGCCGGCTCACCACCTATGCCGCGCTCGGCGCGCTGTCCGGCGGCGTCGGCGGCGCGGTCGTCGCGCTCTCGGGCTTCCGCTGGCTCGCCGCCGCGCTGCTGCTGGTCGCGGCAGTGCTGCTGATCGCGCAGGCGTTGAAGGCGCTCGGCGCGCCGCTCCCAATCCCGGCCCGCATGGCGGTCGCGCTCAACCGGTTCGGCGCGCCGCTGGCGCGGCGCATCGGCCGGGCCAACGGGAAATTCTCGCACGCGCCGCCGATGCTGCGCGGCTACGCGCTCGGCGTGCTGCTCGGCTTCCTGCCCTGCGGACTGCTCTACGGCGCGCTGTTCGCCGCGGCCTCGAGCGGCTCGCTGCTCGCGGGCGCGCTGATCATGGCAGCGTTCGCGGCGGGCACCGTGCCGGCCCTCAGCATATTGGCGGCGACCGGCCACGCCGCCGCGCGGCGCTGGCCGCTCGCTTTGCAACGGATCTCCGGCGTCGCGCTCGCGCTCGGCGCCGGCCTCAGCGCGGCGTTCGCCGTCGAGTGGATGGGCTGATGCCAAGGGATGAAGCAAGCATGAGGCAAGCACGATGAGCATCGCAGCAGAAGCGATCGCCGCACCCGCAACGCCGGCCGCGGCGGCGCCCGTCCGCTACAACGAGGCGGTGGTGCGCGCGCACGTCATCGCCACCGTGTTCTGGGGCCTCGCGGGCTTCCTCGCCGGCCTCTACATCGCGCTCCAGCTCGCCTTCCCGGCGCTCAACTTCGACCTCTCGTTCCTCTCCTTCGGGCGCCTGCGGCCGCTGCACACCTCGGCGGTGATCTTCGCCTTCGGCGGCAACGCGCTGCTCGCCACCTCGTTCTACGTCGTGCAGCGCACCTGCCGCGCCAGGCTGTTCGGCGGGCCGCTCGTCTGGTTCGTGTTCTGGGGCTATCAGCTCTTCATCGCGGGCTCGGCCAGCGGCTACCTGCTCGGCATCACCGAGAGCCGCGAATACGCCGAGCCCGAATGGTACATGGACGCTTGGCTGACGCTGGTCTGGGTCGCCTATCTCGCGATCTTCCTCGGCACGCTGGTGAAGCGGAAGGAGCCGCACATCTACGTCGCCAACTGGTTCTACCTCGCCTTCATCGTGACCATCGCGCTGCTCCACATCGTCAACAACCTGGCCTGGCCGGTCTCGTTCTTCAGCACCAAGAGCTATTCGCTGTTCTCAGGGGTGCAGGACGCGCTGACGCAATGGTGGTACGGCCACAACGCGGTCGGCTTCTTCCTGACCGCGGGCTTCCTCGGCATGATGTACTACTTCATCCCGAAGCAGGCCGAGCGGCCGATCTATTCGTATCGCCTCTCGATCATCCATTTCTGGGCGCTGATCTTCCTCTACATCTGGGCCGGGCCGCACCACCTGCACTACACGGCGCTGCCCGACTGGGCCCAGACGCTCGGCATGACCTTCTCGGTGATGCTCTGGATGCCGTCCTGGGGCGGCATGATCAACGGCATCATGACGCTCTCGGGCGCGTGGGACAAACTGCGCACCGACCCGGTGCTGCGCATGCTGGTGACCGCGGTCGCGTTCTACGGCATGAGCACTTTCGAGGGGCCGCTAATGTCGGTGAAGGCGGTCAACGCGCTCAGCCACTACACCGACTGGACCATCGGCCACGTCCATTCCGGCGCGCTCGGCTGGGTCGCCTTCGTCTCGTTCGGCGCGCTCTATCACCTGGTGCCGAAGCTCTGGAAGCGCGAGCGGCTCTACTCGGTCAAGCTGGTCGGGCTGCACTTCTGGATCGCGACCATCGGCATCGTGCTCTACATCACCGCGATGTGGGTGTCGGGCATCATGCAGGGCCTGATGTGGCGCGCCTATGACGCGCTCGGCTTCCTGCAATACTCGTTCGTCGAGAGCGTCGATGCCATGCACCCGTTCTATCTGATCCGGGCGCTGGGCGGTTTCCTGTTCGTGGTCGGCGCGCTGATCATGGCCTACAACCTGTGGCGGACGGCGCGCGGCGACGTGCGCTCGTCGGAGCCCCTTGTCACGCCCGTGCCCAAGGCGGCCGCGCCGGCGGTCGCCTGAGGAGGCGCAGCGATGTTCAAGTACCACAAGTTCATCGAGCGCAACTCGTTCATCCTGCTCGCCGGCATCCTGATCGTGGTCGCGATCGGCGGCCTGGTCGAGATCGCGCCGCTCTTCACCATCGAATCGACGGTCGAGAAGGTGAAGGGCGTCAGGCCGTACACGCCGCTCGAGCTGGTCGGGCGCAACATCTACATCCGCGAGGGCTGCTACAATTGCCACAGCCAGATGATCCGCCCGTTCCGCGACGAGGTGGAGCGCTACGGCCACTACTCGCTCGCCGCCGAGAGCATGTACGACCATCCGTTCCAATGGGGCTCCAAGCGCACCGGGCCGGACCTCGCGCGCGTCGGCGGCCGCTACTCGAACGAATGGCATGTCGAGCACATGAACGATCCGCGCAGCGTGGTGCCGGAATCGATCATGCCGTCCTATAGCTGGCTCGGCGAATGGACGGTCGACGGCGAGACCCTTGCCGAGCATCTGAAGACGCTGCGCGCGGTCGGCGTGCCCTACAGCGACGAGATGATCGAGGCGGCCGCGGCCGATCTCGAAGCCCAGGCCGATCCCGAGGCCGACCATGAAGAGCTGCTCGCGCGCTATCCGAAAGCCGTGATCGGCGATTTCGACGGCAATCCGCAGGCGCTGACCGAGCTCGATGCGCTGATCGCCTATCTCCAGGTGCTTGGCACGCTGGTCGAGTTCGAGCCGGCGCAGGAAGCCGCAGGCAACACGCAAGCGCCGAGCAACGGCGCGGCCGCGAGCGAATAGGAGAGAGCCATGGAGCCCGCGGACGTCTTCATCACCCTGAAGCCCTACATGCTGGCGATCGGCGTCGCGCTGTTCGTCGGGCTGGTCGGCTATGTGTTCTGGCCGCGCCGCAAGCGCGAGATCGAGGCGCACGGCCAGATTCCCTTCAAGGAGGAATGAGCCGTGGCCGACGACAAGCGCATCGACGAGGTCACCGGCGTCGAGACCACCGGCCACGAATGGGACGGCATCCGCGAGCTCAACAACCCGCTGCCGCGCTGGTGGCTCTACATCTTCTACGCCAGCTTCTTCTTCTCGCTGCTGTTCTGGATCCTCTACCCGTCATGGCCAGGCATCTCCGACCATTCGAAGGGCGTGCTTGGCTGGACCCGCCATGCCGCGCTCGAGGAGGAGACCGCCGAGGCAAGGGCGGCGCAGGCCACCTATCTGGATAGGATCGCCGCCGAGCCGGTCGAGGCGATCGCCGGGGACCCCGAGCTGTTCGCCTTCGCGGTCGCCGGCGGCCGTTCCGCCTTCGGCAACAACTGCGCGCAGTGCCACGGCTCGGGCGCGGCCGGCGGCAAGGGCTATCCCAACCTGAACGACGACGACTGGCTGTGGGGCGGCTCGTTGGAGGCGATCGAGACGACGATCCGCTACGGCATCCGCTCGGCCCATGAGGAGACCCGGGTCAACGACATGCCGGCCTTCGGGCGCGACGAGCTTTTGACCGAGGAAGAGATCAACGACGTCGCCGAGTTCGTGCTGTCGCTGAGCCAGAGCGCGACCGACGAGGCCGCGGCCGGGCGCGGCGCCACGGTCTTCGCGGACAATTGCGTCGCCTGTCATGGCGAGCAGGGCGAAGGCATGCAGGAGATGGGCGGGCCCAATCTCACCGACGCGATCTGGCTCTATGGCGGCGACAAGGAAACCGTGCTGCAGACCATCCGCAACGCGCGGCGCGGCGTGATGCCGACCTGGCAGGGCAGGCTCGACGACACCACCATCAAGCAGCTCACCCTCTACGTCCACGCGCTCGGCGGCGGCGAATGAGGGCGCCTGCATAGGTTACGCGATGGACCAGTTGGTCGAACCGAAAGGCGAGGCGGCCGAGACAGGCGGAGACCGGCCGCTCTACAAGAAGCGGGCGGCGATCCACCCGAAGCTGGTGTTCGGCCGCTACCGGCAGATCAAGTGGGCGGCGCTCGCCGTGCTGCTCGCGGTCTACTACCTGCTGCCCTGGGTCCGCTACGACCGCGGGCCGGCGGCGCCCGACCAGGCCGTGCTGATCGACGTGCCGGCGCGCAAGTTCTATTTCTTCTTCATCGAGATCTGGCCGCAGGAGGTCTATTACTGGACCGGCCTCCTGATCGTCGCCGCGGTCGGGTTGTTCTTCATCTCCTCGCTGTTCGGGCGCGTCTGGTGCGGCTATGCCTGCCCGCAGACGGTGTGGACCGATCTCTTCATCTACATCGAGCGGCTGGTCGAGGGCGACCGCAACGCGCGCATCAAGCTCGCCGCCGCGCCCTGGGGCCCGCTCAAGATCGGCAAGAAGGCGCTCAAGCACGCGATCTGGATCGCGATCGGGCTCGCCACCGGCGGCGCCTGGGTCTTCTACTTCGCCGACGCGCCGACGCTGTTTCATGACCTGATCGCAGGCGAGGCGCCGCTCGCCGCCTATCTCACCATCGCGATCCTGACCGCCACGACCTATGCGTTCGCCGGCTTCGCACGCGAGCAGATCTGCACCTATGTCTGCCCCTATGCGCGCTTCCAGGCCGCCATGTTCGACGAGGATACCATGCTCGTCAGCTACCAGGCGGCGCGCGGCGAGCCGCGCGGCAGCCACAAGAAGGGCGCCTCCTGGGAAGGCCGCGGCCATTGCGTCGACTGCAACCAGTGCGTCGTGGTCTGCCCGATGGGCATCGACATCCGCAACGGCCAGCAGATGGAGTGCATCACCTGCGCGCTCTGCATCGACGCCTGCAACGGCGTGATGGACAAGGTCGGCCTGCCGCGCGGCCTGATCCGCTACGACACGCTGCGCAACATGCAGGCGCGCGCGGCCGGGCAGGTGCCAAGGGTGCGGCTCATCCGCATCCGCACGCTCGTCTATGCCGGCGTCCTCCTGGCGGCGGCGGCGGCGATCCTCATTTCGCTGGCCAGCCGCGCCGACCTCGACATCACGGTGCAGCGCGACCGCAACCCGGTCTATGTGACGCTCTCCAACGGCGACATCAGGAACGGCTATACGATAAAGGTGCTCAACAAGGCGCACGAGGTGCGCAGCCTCGTCATCTCCGCCGAGGGCCTGCCAGGCGCCGGCCTCGAGGTGCAGGGCCACGACGTGGCGGAGCTGCGCATCGGCCCCGACCAGATCGAGGCCTTCCGCGTCTTCGTGCGCGTGCCGGGCAAGCTGCTCGCCGAGACCAGCTCGTCCTTCGCCTTCGTCCTCACCGAGGCGGGCGGCGGCACGCGCGCCGAGCACGGCTCGGTCTTCGTGGGGCCGAAGCGATGAGCGGGAGGATCGACGCGATGAACCCTCGAACGAGTCCACGTCGCAGCCGGTGGATTCCTTGGAGCTTCGTCGGCGGCTTCGGCGTCGTCATCGTCGCGAACGTCATCCTGATCGTGTTCGCGCTGAACAGCTGGTCGGGGCTCGAGACCGACCAGGCTTACGTCAAGGGGCTCGCGTATAACGAGACGATCGCGACGGCAAGGGCGCAGGCGAAGCGCGGCTGGCAAGCCTCGGTCGGCTTCGCGCCGAGCGGGCCGCTGAGCGGCGAGCTGGTGGTCAGCTTCGTGGATGCCGAGGGCGAGCCGGTTACCGGCCTCGCGGTGACCGCCCGGCTGATTCGCCCGACCCACGAAGGCTTCGACCGCGAGACGCCGATGGCGCCGCGCGGGGCGGGCCGCTACGTCGTGCCGCTCGACTTCCCGCTCGCGGGGCAGTGGCAGGTTCGCGTCGAGGCGGAAGGCGCCGGCGCGCCCTACCGGCTCTCCGAGCGCATCATGGTGCGCTGATGGCGGCGTGTACGCATTGCGGGGCGGTAGCGGCCGGCGCGCCCGATGCGGCGGGCCATCTGTTCTGCTGCCCAGGCTGCGCGGCTGCCCACGCGCTGATCGAATCGCTCGGCCTCGGTCGCTTCTACGAACGGCGCACGCTCGGGCCGGAGCCCGCGGCGCTCAAGCCCGCCGCCGACGTCGCGCCGATCGACGTCGCCTCCCATGTGCGCCGCGACGAGGCGGGGCGCTGCCGGCTCGACCTGATGGTCGACGGGCTGAGCTGCGCCGCCTGCGTCTGGCTCATCGAATCCGCGCTTGGCCGTCAACAGGGCGTCGAGCTCGCCCGGGTCAACCTCACCGCGCGGCGCCTCGCGCTCGGCTGGCGCGGCGCGCCGGGGGAGGCCGAGCAGCTGGTCGACGTGGTGCGCCGGCTCGGCTTCCGGCTGGTGCCCTACGATCCCGCGCGGCTGAAGAGCGCGGCGAGCGAGGAGGAAGCGCGGCTCCTGCGCTGCCTCGTCGTCGCCGGCTTCGCGATGGGCAGCGTGATGATGTTCTCGGTCGCGCTGTGGGCCGACGTGTTCGGCGAGATGGGGCCGGCGACGCGCGACCTGCTGCGTTGGGTCTCGGCGCTCGTCGCGCTGCCGTCGGTCGCCTATGCGATAAGGCCCTTCCTCGCTGGCGCGCTGCGCGGGCTTGCCGCCCGCCGCCTCAATATGGACGTGCCGATCACCGTCGGCGTGCTGCTGACCACCGCGATCAGCATGCTCGAGACCATGCAGGGCCGCGGCGAGAGCTATTTCGAGGCCGCGACCTCGCTGCTCTTTTTTCTCCTGGTTGGCCGTTACATGGACCGGCTCGCGCGCGGCAAGGCACGCTCGACCGTCGAGCACCTGGCGGCGCTGCGTGCCCGCGCGCTGACCGTGATCGAGCCGGACGGCAGCTTCCGCGCGCTCGCGCCGGAACGCGCCGCGCCGGGTATGACCGTGTTCGTCGCGCCCGGCGAGCGCATCGGCATCGACGGCGAGGTCGCCGCCGGCGAATCAGACGTCGATGCCGGGCTCGTCACCGGCGAGGCCACGCCGGCACCGGTCCGCCCCGGTGCCAGGGTCTATGCTGGCGCGTTGAACCTGACCGGCGCGCTCAGGGTGAGGGTCACGGCGGCGGGCGAAGCGACGCTGCTCGCCGAGATCGCCCACCTGATGGACGCGGCGGAAGGCGCGCGGGCGCGCTATACCGCGCTCGCCGACCGCGTCGCGCGCCACTACGCCCCGGTCGTGCACGTCCTCGGCCTGAGCACCTTCCTCGGCTGGCTCTGGCTGAGCAACATCGGCTGGGAAGGCGCGCTGCTCAACGCGGTCGCGGTGCTGATCATCACCTGCCCGTGCGCGCTCGCCCTCGCCGTGCCGATGGCGCAGACGATGGCGAGCGGCCGGCTGTTCCGCCGCGGCATCCTCCTGAAATCCGCGACCGCGCTCGAACGGGTCGCCGAGGCTGATACCGTGGTGTTCGACAAGACCGGCACGCTGACGCTCGGCCATCCGAGGCTGGTCGCGGACGGCGTATCCCCGGACATGCTGCGGCTCGCCGCGAGCCTCGCCGCGTCGAGCCGGCACCCGCTGGCGCAGGCGGTGCGCCGCGCCGCGCCCGATGCGCCGGCGCTGGAGGAGGTGGCGGAGCGCCCCGGCCTCGGCCTCGAAGCGCGCATTGACGGGCGCGTAATCCGGCTCGGCAACCGGCGCTTCTGCGGCGTCGCGGAGGACGAGGCGGCGACGGCGAGCGAGCTCTGGCTGGCGCCCGAGGGCAGTCCGCCGCTGCGCTTCGGCTTCGAGGATTCGCTCCGGCCGGACGCCGCCGAGACCGTCGCGCGGCTCGTTGACAAGGGCTTCAAGGTCGCGCTGCTGTCGGGCGATCGCGCGCCCGCGGTCGAGGCCGCGGCGCGCGCGCTCGGCATCGACACCTGGCGCGCCGCGGCGTCGCCCGAGCAGAAATGCGCGGCGCTGCGCGAGCTCGCCGAGGCCGGCCACCGGGTGCTGATGGTGGGCGACGGGCTCAACGACGCGCCGGCGCTCGCGGCCGCGCACGTCTCGCTGTCGCCGGCGAGCGGCGCCGACATCAGCCAGGCCGCGGCCGACGCGGTGTTCCAGGGCGCGAGCCTGTTTGCCGCGATCGAGCTGATCGAGACGGCGCGGCGCGCGCGCCGCCTGGTCTGGCAGAACTTCGCGATCGCGCTCGCCTACAACCTGGTGACGATCCCGCTCGCGGTCGCGGGCTTCGTGACGCCGCTGATCGCGGCGATCGCGATGTCGAGCTCGTCGCTGCTCGTGGTCGGCAACGCGCTCAGGCTCGGCCGGGCGGGGCGGGGGCGGCCATGACCATCCTGCTCATCCTGATCCCGGCCATGCTGTTCCTCGGCCTCGCCGGGCTCGCCGCCTTGTTCTGGGCGCTGCGCGCCGGCCAGTTCGAGGATCTGGACGGCGCCGCCCATCGCATCCTGTTCGACGACGACGAGGAGGGCGCGCCACAGGCGCGCCGTAACGGAGAACCGAGATGACGACGGACGCGCTCAGCGCCGGCACCAGGCTCCCGCAAATCCGCGAGATCGGCTTCGACGAGCCGTGGAACTGGCTCGCCGCCGGCTGGCGCGACCTGTTGCGCTCGCCGGGCGTCAGCCTCGCCTATGGCGCGCTCTACGCGATCGCAGGCTGCGTGCTGACCTATGTGCTGATCACGCTCGGTGCCTGGTACGTGATCCTGCCGCTGGCTGCCGGCTTCCTGCTGCTCGGGCCGCTGCTCGCGGTCGGCCTCTACGAGGCGAGCCGGCGCCATGAGGCGGGTGAGCCGGTCACGCTCGGCGTCGCGCTCGACGCCTGGCGGCGCAACAAGGCGCCGCTCTTCACGCTCGGCGTCCTCCTGATGGCCGCCGTGCTGCTCTGGATCTATGCCGCGATGTTCCTGTTCGCGATGTTCTACGGCGGCGTCGGCATCAGCATCGACGCGTTCTTTGCCGACACGTTCTTCTCGTTCAGGACGATCTGGTTCCTGCTCATCGGGGTCGGGGTCGGCGCGGTGATCGCGACCGTGGTGTTCTCGATGAGCGCGGTGGCGTTTCCCATGATCGTCGACCGGCGCGAGACGAGCGGCATCACCGCGGTCCTGACCAGCGTGAAGGCGGTCCGGCGCAACTGGTGGCCGATGATGCTGTGGGCCGGCCTGATCGTGGTCTTCTCGCTCGCCGGGCTGGTGGTGATCTACGCCGGGCTGATCGTCACCCTGCCGCTGATCGGCCACGCCAGCTACCACGCCTATCGCGGCCTGGTGATGCCGGAGGGGCCGCGCGCCCTATAGGCGAGGAACCGTCAGGAGCGGCGGGTCATCGCGGTCTTGGCCGAGGTGTCGCCCTTGAACGGCCAGTAGATCTCCTGGTTCGCGGTCAGCCCGCTGCGGCGGAAGATCAGGATGATCAGCATCAGGATGCCGATGCCGACCTCGCGGCCGCCGCCGGGCAGCGCGATGTGCGAGCTGCCGATCTCGAAGCCGACCTCGAGCTGCCGGAGCGCCTCGAACAGCGTCGAGATCACGATCGAGCCGATCACGGCGCCCGACAGGCTCTGCATGCCGCCGACCACCAGCATGGAAAGCGTGATGAAGGTGAGCGGCAGGTAGAACGAGTCGACCGTCAGGATGCCGAGGAAGTGGCCGAACAGCGCGCCCGCCATGCCGACGATGAAGGCGCTGAGCACGAAGGAGAGCAGCCGCTGGCCGTAGACGTTGACGCCGGCGGCCTTCGAAGCCACCTCGTCGTCGCGCGAGGCCTTGAGCGAGAGGCCGTAGCGCGAGCGCGTGTACATGAAGGCGCCGAACATCACCACCACGATGAACGCCAGCATGATCCAGGCATCGGTCACGACCGGCAGGCCGGTCATGGTGCTGGCGCCGCGGGTCCACGGATCCCAGCGCAGATAGACCGCGTTCAATATCATGAGGAAGGCGAAGGTGCCGATCGACGCCGCGATGCCGGAGAGCCGCATCAGGGCCGAGCCCGCGATCAGCGCCACCACGGCGGCGAGCAGGCCCGAGACGATCACCGAGACCAGGAACGGGAACTGGTGGGTCAGGAGATAGTCGGGCAGGCCGGGGATGAACAGCTTCTTGGTGCGCGGACAGCAGGTCTGCCAGGCAGCCGCATAGGCGCCGATCATCATGAAGCCGATATGGCCGAAGGAGAGGATGCCCGAATTGCCGATGAACATATAGAGGCCGACCACGACCATCAGCTTGATAAGCGCGTCGATCAGCGTCTTCTGCAGGGTGGTGCCGCCTGCCCCCATGACGATCGCGACGATCAGGAGCAGGACGATCGACCACAGGATCGGCGGCCAGTAGTTGCGGACCGCGAGCAGCCAGCCTCCCTGCGGGTTCAGGGCGGCGCTGAAGCGCAAGGCGCGCGGCGTGGTGTTGGAGGTGTCTGAGGTGTTGGCCATCGGCGGACCTGACGAGTTCTGCTAGACGCGCTCGCGCGCGGCGCGCGACAGCACGATGCCCTGCGGCCGCGCCAGGAGGATCAGGATCACGAGGCCGAACACGAAGGCATCGCGATAGCCGCGCACCTCGGCCGGCAGCCCGGCCTGCAGCACCGAGCTGACGATGCCGACGGTGAAGCCGCCCACCACCGAGCCGACCAGCGAGCCCATGCCGCCGATCACGGTCGCGATGAACGCGAACACCATGAGCGGCGTGCCCATGCGGTAGCTCAGGATGCCCGACTGCACCTCGTAGAGCAGCGAAACTGCGGCCGCGAGACCGCCCGAGAGCACGAAGGCCAGCGAAATGACGAAGTTGGCGCGCACGCCGAGCATGCGCGCCATCTTGAAGTCCTCCGCCGCGGCGCGCATCTGCACGCCCCAGGCGGTGCGCTTCAGGAAGAGGACGAGGAGCCCCATCAGCACGAGGGTGACGCCGATGATCAGGAACTGCAGCCCCGGCACCTCGACGTCGCCGATCGGGATGCCTTCGTTCAGGACTGACCACAGGTCGAGTGCCTTGGGCCGCCCGCTGTAGATCATGATGATCAGGTTCTGGATCACGAAGGAGAGGGCGAAGGAGCCGACCATCAAGGTCGCGGCCGAGGCGTAGCGCAACGGCCTGAAAACCAGAAGCTCGGAAACCAGCGCGATCGCGACGACGATGAGCACGACGCAGATGATCAGCGGCACCGGATGGAAGTTGCCGATCACCACGATCGCCTGCGCGGCATAGGCCGGCGCGATCATCGCGTAGGCGCCGATCGAGATGAAGTCGCCATGCGCGAAGTTGATCAGCCGCAGCACGCCGAACAGGAGGCCGATGCCGAGCGCGGCGAGGGCGTAGAGGCTGCCGAGGCTCAAGGCGTCGGCGATGACCTGGATGATGTTGCCACCCATCAGAAGGCGACCTCGCCCTCGTGCTTGACGCCCTCGGTGAAGCCGAAGTAGGCCTGCTTCACCTTCTCGCCGTCCTGCAGATCCTTGGCGTCGCCGACGAGCTGGATCTGGCCGCTGCGCAGCACGTAGAGCCGATCGGCCGCCTTCAAGGCGCGCTCCGAGCTCTGCTCGACGATGAGGAGCGTCAGGCCCATGCGCTCGCGCAGCTCGGCCAGCACCTCGTAGACGCGATCGACGATCCTGGGCGCGAGGCCGAGCGAGGGCTCGTCGATGGTCATCAGGCGCGGCCGGGTCAGGAGCGCGCGGCCGATCACCAGCATCTGCTGCTCGCCGCCCGACAGCTTGCCGGCCGGCTGGCGTCTGCGTTCGGCGAGTACGGGGAACATCTCAAGGACCATCTTATAGTCCTTCTCGATCTCTGCCCTGTCCTTGCGGATGCGCGTGCCGATGCGCAGGTTCTCCTCGACGTTGAGCGAGGTGAAGACGTGGCGGCCCTCGGGCACCTGCGAGATGCCGAGGCGCGCCACGTTCTCAGGGTTAGCGCCGGTGATGTTGCGCTCGCCGAAGGTGATGGTGCCTTCGGTCGGCGACAGGATGCCGGAGACGCTGAGCAGCGTGGTCGACTTGCCGGCGCCGTTCGGCCCGACGATGCAGACGATCTCGCCCTCGTCCACCGTGACCGAGACGTTGCGGACGGCCGCGAGGCGGCCATAGTGCACCGTGATGTTGTCTACGTTGAGCAGCATGGTCTCTCAGCCATGCCCGAGATAGGCATGGATCACGGCGGGGTCCTTCTGCACTTCCGCGGGCGAGCCGCGCGACAGGGTCTTGCCGGAATCGAGCACGTGGATGCGCGCGCAGACGCCCATGACGACCCGCATGTTGTGCTCGATCAGCAGCACGCCGCAGCCGAACCGGGTCGGGATTTCCTTCACGAGATGCATGATCTCGTCGCATTCGAGGTCGGACATGCCTGCGGCCGGCTCGTCGAGCAGCACGAAGGCGGGCTGCATGGCGAGCGCGCGTGCGATGCCGACCCGGCGCTCATCTGTATAAGGTAATACGCCTGCGGGCTGGCGCGCCTTGTCCTTCAGGCCGATCCATTCGATCAGCTCCATGGCGTGCCGATGCGCGGTGCGGCGCGACAGCCCCATGCTGACCGCGGCGACCTCGACGTTCTCGCTGACCGGAAGGTCGCGGAACAGGCGCCCCGCCTGGAAGGAGCGGGCGACGCCGTGGCGCCGGATCCAGTGCGGGGTGAGGCCCGAGATGACCCGCTCCCCGAGCTTGACCTGGCCGGAGGTCGGCTCTTGGAAGCCGGTTAGCGCGTTGACGAACGTGGTCTTGCCGGCGCCGTTCGGGCCGATCAGGCCGAGGATCTCGTGACGATGCAGGGTTTCGTTGACGGTATCCACCGCCGTGAGGCCGCCGAACCGGACGGTCACGTCGATCGCCTGCAACGTCAGGCCGTTGTCGCGGCCACTAGCGGTCGCGCCCTGAGCGCTCTCCCGTGACACTGTGACTGTCTCCGATCCCCGAAAGATCACGCGCTATGCATCGAAAGGCCGCGCGCTCCTCCTCAAGGCTCCCGACCCCGCACTCGTTTCCTAGTGAAGCCGGGCCAAGGAATCAACAGGAAATTCACTGCGACGCTCTGTCGCAATTTTCCCTACTCGCTTGACAGTGCGATTCCGACCCGATTTGGTGGCCTGTCCCCAAGGTTTTTCCGGAAAGAGGTGCGTGATGAAAAGGTTCCTTCCTGCGGTAGCTATCGGAGCCATGACCGCTGGCGCTTTGTTGCCGAACGCGGCGTCTGCGCTCGACGAGGATGGCAATATCGTCATCGGGTTCGCGGGTTCGACCTCCGGCTGGATGCAGGCTTACAGCCTGCCGCCCACCAATGCCGGATTGATCATGATCGACGAACTGAACGAGAAGGGCGGGCTGCTCGGCAAGAAGGTGGTGACCGTGTTCGCCGACGCGAAGACGGACCGCGTCGAAGGCGCCAAGGCCGGACAGATGGTGGTCGATCAGGGCGCCGACCTCGTCATGGTCGACTGCGACTACGACATGGGAGCGCCCGCGGCCTTGGCTGCTGAGAACGCGGGGCGCGTCTCGTTCTTCCTGTGCGCGGAGAGCGTGCTCGCCGGCATCGAGGGCGTCGGCCCACACTCGTTCTCGGGCTCGGTGCTCGCCGCGGTGCAGGGCGCGATCATCGCCGAATGGGGCATGGAGAAGAAGGGCTGGAAGTCCGCCTATATCCTGCTTGATGATTCGATCGAGTACAACAAGGGCGTATGCTACGGCTTCGACTGGATGTGGCGCAAGAAGGGCGGTGAGATCCTCGGTCACGACGTCTTCAAGAACGACGACCCCACGATCGCGGCGCAGATCACCCGCATCAAGGGGCTGGAGAAGCAGCCCGACGTGATCGAGCTGTGCTCGCATAATCCGGGCGGCGCGAGCGCCATCCGGCAGATCCGCGCAGCCGGCCTCGACACGCCGCTCGGACTCGCGAGCACGAACAGCGGCAGCTACTGGCTCGATTGCTGCCCGGGCCTCTCGGACGCCTATGTCCCGGAGCAGGGCTCGATCTACGGCGACGATCCGGATCCGAAGGTCGAGGCCTTCAACAAGAAGTTCGAGGCGAAGTTCGGCAAGCGGCCGGATAGCCAGTACGTCTATCCCGGCTATGTGGCGATCTACGTCTGGTCGCTCGCGGTCGAGCGCGCCGGCACCACGGAGGCCGGCCCGGTCGTGGCCGAGCTCGAGAAGATGCGGGCCGAGCCCACGCCGTTCGGGCCGCGCACCTTCACGAGCGAGCTGCACCACCAGAACCAGGCGGAGATGGTGATCATCGGCATTCAGGACGGCAAGCCGGCCATAGCCGACGAGTGGATGCTGAGCGAGCCGGTCCCGATGCCCGTGCTGTTCGGCGAGGAGTACAAGTACTGATCGCCTGACACAGGGCTGCCAGACGAGGCCCCGCCGGCTTGCCGGCGGGGCCTTCTGCTTGGTTGGCCGGCATTCGAGCAGGTGTTCACCGGGCCGACCGCTTCGGCAGCCTTACGCCCGAAGCCATATGATTGCCGTATGGTTAATACAGGGGTAACGAAACGCGCGGAACGTCTCGCCTCTTGACAGCGATATGCGAAGCGATATTTCGTGGCGCTTCAATATTTTCCATAGGTGGGAGGGAAAATAAATGAAGTGTCTACTGGCAGCCACCGCTGCCGGCGTCGTAGCTCTGAGCTCAGTGGCTGCGTACGCTGTCAACACCGATGACGATCGCATCGTGATCGGTTTCGCCGGCTCGACCTCGGGCTTTATGCAGGCCTACAGCCAGCCGTCGACGAACGCCGCCATCATCGCGATCGAAGAGATCAACAAGAAGGGCGGGCTGCTCGGCAAGACGATCGAGACGGTGTTCGCCGATGCCAAGACCGATCGCGTCGAAGGCGCGAAGGCGGGTCAGGCCGTGGTCGACCAGGGCGCCGACATGGTGTTCGTCGATTGCGACTACGACTTCGGCGCGCCGGCCGCGCTCGCGGCAGAGAACGCGGGATTGATCTCGTTCTTCCTGTGCGCGGAGAGCGTGCTCGCCGGCATCGAAGGTGTCGGGCCGCACTCGTTCTCGACGTCGGTGCTCGCCGCCGTGCAGGGCGCCGCCATCGCCGAGTGGGGCTGGAACAAGAAGGGTTGGCGCTCGGCCTACATCCTGCTCGACGATTCGATCGAGTACGACAAGGGCATCTGCTACGGCTTCGACTGGATGTGGCGGAAGCTCGGCGGCGAGATCCTGGGCCACGACGTGTTCAAGAACGACGACCCGTCGATCGCGGCGCAGGTGACCCGCATCAAGGGCCTCGAGAAGCCGCCCGACCTGATCGAGCTGTGCACCTACAACCCGGGCGGCGCCAGCGCCACCCGTCAGATCCGCGCGGCCGGCATCGATACGCCGATCGGGCTCGGTTCGTCGGGCACCGGCAGCTATTGGCATGATTGCTGCCCCGGCCTCTCCGAGGTCTACATCCCCGAGCAGGGCTCGATCTACGGCGACGACCCGAACCCGAAGGTCGAGGAGTTCAACAAGAAGTACGAGGCGAAGTTCGGCCACCGGCCGGAGAGCCAGTACGTCTATCCCGGCTATGTCGGCGTCGAGGTCTGGGCGAAGGCGGTCGAGCGCGCCGGCACCGTGGATTCCGACGCGGTGCTTGCCGAGCTCGAGAAGTTCCGCGCCGAGCCGACCCTGTTCGGCCCGCGCACCTTCACGAGCGAGCTGCACCATCAGAACCAGGCCCGCTACCTGATCATCCAGATCCAGGACCAGAAGGGCAGCGTCGCCGACGAGTGGACACTGAGCGAGCCGGTCCCGATGCCCGTGCTGTTCGGCGAGGAATACAAGTACTGATCGCCTGACGCAGGGCTGCCAGACGAGGCCCCGCCGGCTCGCCGGCGGGGCCTTTGTTTGTTGGCACGGCGCCCGATAGCCGTAGAATTCGCCGGACAAGGACCGCCGGGAACAGACGCCGATGCGCGATCCGATCCGCATCGCCGGGCAGGAGATCAGGCCGGGCGAGCAGCTCTCCTTCGACGTGCCGATCGTCGATCTCTCGACCCGCACGCCGATGACCATGCCGGTCCAGGTGATCCACGGCATCGAGGAAGGGCCGCGCCTCTTCATCAGCGCGGCGCTGCACGGCGACGAGATCAACGGCGTCGAGATCGTGCAGCGCGTCATGGCCGATCCCGCACTGGCCGCGCTGCACGGCACGCTGATCGCCGTGCCCGTCGTCAACGTGTTCGGCTTCGTCGCCCAGCAGCGCTATCTGCCCGACCGGCGCGACCTCAACCGCTCGTTCCCGGGTTCGGCGCGCGGCTCGCTGGCCGCCCGGCTCGCGCATCTCTTCCTGAGCGAGATCGTCGGCAACGCGACGCACGGCATCGACCTGCATACCGGCGCGATCCACCGCACCAACTATCCGCAGGTGCGCGCCAACCTGGATCAGCCCGAGACCGAGAAGCTGGCGCGCGCCTTCGGTGCGCCGGTGATCATCAACTCCGGCTTCCGCGAGGGCTCGCTGCGCGAGAGCGCGGCCAAGTGGCGCGTGCCGGTGCTGGTCTACGAGGTGGGCGAGGCGCTCAGGCATGACGAGCCCGGCATCGCGATCGGCGTGCGCGGCGTCTACAACGTGATGGAGGCGCTCGGCATGCTGCCGGCGCGGCGCGAGGCGGAGCCTGCGCCCGAGCCCCTGATCGCGCGCTCCAGCACCTGGGTGCGCGCGCCGCGCAGCGGCGTGCTGCGCGAACCGGTCACGATCGGCTCGGTGGTCGAGAAGGGCGCGACGCTCGGCTACATCGCTGATCCCTTCGGCGAGGAGCGTGTCGAGGTCAAGGCGCGCGGCGAGGGCCTGGTCATCGGCCTCACCTATCTGCCGCTGGTCTATGAGGGCGACGCGCTCTTCCATCTGGTGCGAACCGTGGGCGAGCAGGTCAACGCCACCGAGCTCGAGGTGCCGGCCGGCGGCCTCGGCCCGGACGCGGAGGAGGCGGACGAGGCGCTGACTTATGGCTGACCGTGCGACACGTCACAACGCGAGGAAGGAGCGGTGGCGATGATTCTGGTGACAGGGGCGACCGGCAAGGTGGGACGGCACGTCGTCGTGGCGCTCAAGGCGCGCGGCGCCTCGTTCCGCATCACCTCGCGCGACCCGCGCAAGGCAGCGGAGGCGCTCGGCGGCGGCATCGAAGCTGTCGGGGCGGACTATGCGCGGCCGCAGAGCCTGGCGCCGGCGCTCGCCGGGGTCGAGCGGCTGTTCCTGCTGTGCGGGCCGAACCAGAACAAGGCCGCGCTCGAGATCGGCATAGTGGACGTGGCCAAGGCGGCCGGCGTCAGGCACATCGTCAAGCTCTCGGTCTATGGCGCGGACGAGAAGTCGAGCGCGACCGTGATGCGCGATCACCGCCAGGTCGAGCAGCATATCGAGCGGCTCGGCTTCGGCTGGACGCATCTCAGGCCCAACCTCTTCATGCAGCACTTCCTCAACCACGCCGCCGCGATCAAGGCCGAGGGCGTGATCCATGCGCCGCTCGAGGCCGCCCGCGTGAGCGTGATCGACACGCGCGACATCGGCGAGGTCGCGGCGCGGGCGCTGAACGAGCCGGGGCACGAGGGCAAGGCCTATGAGCTGACCGGCCCGGCCGCGCCGAGCTATGACGAGATCGCGGCGAGCTTCGCGCGCATATTGGGCCGCAAGGTGCGCTACGAGAACATCTCGGCCGAGGAGGAGCACCGGAACATGCGCGCCGCCGGCAGCGCGGAATGGCACGCCACCGTGCTCGGCGAGATCTATGCCTTCTTCCGCGCCGGCGAGGGGGCGCGCGTGAGCGATGCCGTCGAGCGCGTAACGGGGCGCAAGGCGCGCTCGATCGAGGATTTCATCCGCGACCATGCGGACCGCTTCCGCGCTTGAGCCGGCCCTCACCCAACTCCGGCTAGGCTCGCTGATCGCTCGCCAAGCCTTCGTATCCCTCTCACGCATGGTGGGAGAGGGGAACGTGCCGGTACGCTCACCTCAGCTTCAACAGCTTCAACGCGGCTCCCTCTCCCGTGCGCGGGAGAGGGTTAGGGTGAGGGCGATCTTCGCGGGAGCGGCCTGCGTTACGTCCTGGCCTCGGCCTGGCTCGCTTCGAAGCCGAGGCGTTCCTCGCGCTGGCGCCTGAGCAGCGCGCGCCGGTTGATCAGGCTCGCCACCAGCACCCCGATGGTGACGATGCCGATCATGATCGTCGAGATCGCGTTGATCTCGGGCGTCACGCCGAGCCGGACCTGCGAATAGATGCGCATCGGCAGGGTGGTCGCGCCCGGCCCGGTGGTGAAGGAGGCGATCACCAGATCGTCGAGCGAGAGCGTGAAGGCGAGCAGCCAGCCCGCGATCACCGCGGGCGCGATGATCGGCAGGGTCACGGTGAGGAAGGCCCTGAGCGGCGGGCAGCCGAGGTCGAGCGCGGCCTCCTCGATCGAGCGGTCCATGGTGGAGAGGCGCGACTGCACGATGACCGCGACATAGGCCATCGAGAAGCTGGCATGGGCGATCACCACGGTGACATAGCCGCGCGCGATGCCGAGCGAGACGAACATCAGGAGCAGCGCGATGCCGGTGATCACCTCGGGCATCACGAGCGGCGCGAAGATCATGCCGGTGAACAGCGTGCGGCCGCGGAAGCGGCCGAAGCGCGCGAGCAGCACCGCGGCCATGACGCCGAGGACGGTCGCGACCGTGGAGGAGGCGAGGCCGACCTTCAGCGTCATCCAGGCGGCGCGGATGAGCGCGTCGTTCGCCGCCATCTCGCCGTACCACTTGGTCGAGAAGCCGGCCCACACCGTGACCAGCCGCGACTCGTTGAACGAGTAGAGGACCAGCAGCAGGATCGGCAGATAGAGGAAGGCGAAGCCGAGCGTCAGGATCGTCAGGTTGAGCGGGGTTGCGCGCCTCATCGTGCCGCCTCCGTGCGCGCCAGCTGGTGGCGCTGGAACAGCACGATCGGCACGATCAGGAGCAGCAGCAGCACGATGGCGACCGCCGCCGCGACCGGCCAGTCGCGGTTGCGGAAGAACTCCACCCACAGCGTGCGGCCGATCATCAGCGTATCGGGTCCGCCGAGCAGATCGGGGATCACCACCTCGCCGACCACCGGGATGAACAACAGGAAGCAGCCGGCAATGATGCCCGGCCTCGCCAGCGGCACGGTGATCAGCCAGAACGCGCGGAATGGCCGGCAGCCGAGATCGGCCGCCGCCTCGAGCAGGCTCTCGTCCATCCGTTCCAGGTTGGCGTAGAGCGGCAGCACCATGAACGGCAGGTAGGAATAGACGATGCCGATATAGACGGCGATGTCGGTGTTCAGGATGGGCAGCGGCTGGTCGGTCAGCCCGAGCCATTGCAGCAGGCCGTTGAGCAGGCCCTCGTTCTTGAGGATGCCGATCCAGGCATAGACGCGGATCAGGAACGATGTCCAGAACGGCAGGATCATCAGCATGAGGAGCGCGGCACGCCAGCGCTCCGGCGCGCGCGCCATGGCGTAGGCGATCGGAAAGCCGATGATCAGGCTGAGCGCGGTCGAGACCGCGGCGATCTTGAGGCTGTTGAGATAGGCGCGCAGATAGAGGTCGTCCGCTATGAGCAGGATGTAGTTGCCGAGGTTGAGCTTGATCGAGAAGAAGAATGAGCCGAGCTCGTCGAACAGCTCGAAGATCGGCGTATAGGGCGGGATCGCCGAGGCCGGCTCAGAGAAGCTGATCTTGAGGACGATCGCGAAGGGCGCGAGGAAGAAGAAGAGCAGCCAGGCGTAGGGCAGCACGATCGCGATGGCACGCGGCAGCCGCTCGATGAGGCGGCCGAGCCAGGGACGCCGCCTGCCGGCCTTGGCGCTCAACTCAGCAGCGCGACGCCCGCGCGGGGCGGCCAATGCAGGTAGACGCGATCCTCCCAGGTGATGGCGCGCTCGGTGAGCCGCACGCGATTGGCCTCGGCGGCCATCACCATCTTGCCGGTGTCGAGCTTCACCCGGTAGGTCGAGAAATCGCCAAGGTAGGCGATGTCCCAGACCACGCCGCTGAAGCAGTTCCGCGTGCCGGGCGGCGGCGGCTCGCGCGAGATTTGGAGCTTCTCGGGGCGCACCGCGACCCACAGGCGGTGGCCGGCGGCGAGCGAAGGCGCCTCGGCGAGCGCGATGTCGCCGCCGGCTTCCGCGCTCTGCACCAGTGCTGCGTCGCCTTCCTTGGCGAGGTTGCCTTCGAACAGGTTGACGCTGCCGATGAAGTTCGCCACGTAGCGCGAGTTCGGCTGCTCGTAGATTTCGGTCGGCGTCGCGACCTGGGCGATGCGGCCGCGGTCCATCACCGCGATGCGGCTCGCCATGGTCATGGCTTCGTCCTGGTCGTGGGTGACGATCACGAAGGTCACGCCGACCCGCTCCTGAATCGTCATCAGCTCGAACTGGGTCTCCTCGCGCAGCTTGCGGTCGAGCGCGGCGAGCGGCTCGTCGAGCAGCAAGAGTTTCGGCCGCTTGACCAGCGAGCGGGCGAGCGCGACGCGCTGGCGCTGCCCGCCGGAAAGCTGGTGCGGCTTGCGCCCGCCGAGCCCTTCGAGCTGCACGAGCGAAAGCGCCTCGGCGACGCGCGATCTGATCTCGCGCGCGCCGAGCCTTTCCTGCTTCAGCCCGAACGCGATGTTGCCCTCGACCGTCATGTGCGGGAACAGCGCGTAGGACTGGAACATCATGTTGACCGGCCGCCGATAGGGCGGCACGCCCGCGATGTCGACGCCGTCGAGCTCGATGCGGCCCGCGTTCGGCTGCTCGAAGCCGGCGAGCAGGCGGAGCAGGGTGGTCTTGCCGCAGCCCGACGGGCCGAGCAGAGCGAAGAACTCGCCCTTGAAGATGTCGAGGCTGACCTGATCGACCGCGACGACGTTGCCGAACGACTTGGAGACGCCGATCAGCGAGAGCAGCGGCCTGGCCGCGGGGTCGTCCCACGGCTCGTAGAGCCGGCGCTGCGACGGCCCCGCTGTCTCCGTCACGGCCATTCGAGCCGGCTCCGCGCCCGCTTCGACGGTGTTGCGTCCGCCGGCGCGGGCGGCCTATTCCCCGCTCTTGACCGTGGCGAACTGGCGCGTCACCACGCGCTGCACCTTCGGCTCATACGGAGTCACCACGAACAGCTTGGCCATGATCTCGGGCGGCGGGTAGATCGCCGGATCGCCCGACACCTCGGCATCGACCAGCGGAGTCGCGGCGGCGTTGGCGTTGGCATAGAAGACTGCGTTCGACGCCTTGGCGATCACCTCTGGGCGCAGCAGATAGTCGATGAAGGCGTGCGCGTTGTCGGGGTGTGGCGCATCGGCCGGGATCGCCAGCATGTCGAACCAGAGCAGCGTGCCTTCCTGCGGGATCACGTAGCGGATTTCGACGTCGTTGCCGGCCTCGACCGCGCGGTCCCTCGCCTGCAGCATGTCGCCCGACCAGCCCATGCTCAGGCAGATGTCGCCATTGGCGAGCGCGTCGATCTGCGCCGAGTTGTGGAACTTGCTGACATAGGGCCGCACCGCCTGCATCACGGGCACGGCCTTGGTCAGCACCTCGGGGTCGTGGCTGTCGCCGTCCTCGCCGAGATAGGCGAGCACGGCCTGGAACATCTCGTCGACCTCGTCCATCAGGTAAACGCCGCAGTCGGCGAACTTGGAGACGACCTCGGGGTCGAACAGCATGCGCCAGGATGCGACCGGCGCGTCCGGCAGGCGTTCCTCGATCTTGGCCACGTTGTAGGCGAAGCCCGTGGTGCCCCACATATAAGGCACGCCGTGCTCGTTGCCGGGATCCCAGGCGGTGACGCGCTGGAGGATCGAGGCATCGAGATTGTGCCAGTTGGGCAGCTTCGACCTGTCGAGCGGCATGAACACGCCGGCCATCACCTGGCGCGCCATGAAGTGCCCGCTCGGCACCACCACGTCATAGCCGGTCTGGCCGGTGAGCAGCTTGGTCTCGAGCGTGTCGTTGGAATCGAAGGTGTCGTAGACCACCTCGATGCCGGTCTCCGCCTTGAAATCCTCGAGGATCGTCTCGTCGATATAGTCCGACCAGTTGTAGACGTTGACGACCTTCTCCTCGTCCGCCAGGGCGGCGCCGGCGCCGAAAGCGAGCGCGGATACGAGCCCGAGAATTGCGCGCGGGACGTACGCCATGGCCGCTTCCTCCGTCGTCGTGGCGTTGCTGTCTACTCGCTTCGTATTGAGGTGTCGGCGGCAGGTGATGTCAAATCATTATGTTCCCGTTACGATGGCGCGGCGGGGGCGGTGCGCGCCCGTCGCGTCAGGTCAGCAGCGCGCCACGGTTCAGAGATTGGAGAGCGGCCATGCCGCAGTTCACGCTCGTCATCGCCAACAAGGCCTACTCGTCCTGGTCGATGCGCGCCTGGCTGGCGCTTGCGGCGACCGGCGCGCCGTTCGACGAGGTCACGATTCCGCTCGACCGGCCCGAGACGCGCGGCCGGATTCTCGCCTATTCGCCGTCCGCCAAGGTGCCCTGCCTGATCGACGGCGACGTCGCGGTCTGGGAGTCGCTCGCGATCTGCGAATATCTCGCAGAGCGCTTCCCGGCAGCCGGGCTGTGGCCGGCGGACGGCAAGGCCCGTGCCCTGGCGCGCGCCGTCTCCGCCGAGATGCACGCCGGCTTCACGGCGCTGCGCCGCACGCTGCCGATGAACTGCCGCGCCAGCTTCGCGCCGCGCGCCATCGAAAACGCCGAGCTCGCGGCGGACATCGCGCGCATCCAGGCGCTCTGGGCCGATTGCCGCGGCCGCTTCGGGCAGGCCGGGCCCTATCTCTTCGGCAGCTTCGGCATCGCCGATGCGATGTTCGCGCCGGTGGTGACGCGCTTCCTCACCTATGGCGTGACGGTCGATGCCGCGAGCCGCGCCTATTGCGAGGCGATCATGGCCCATCCGCTCGTCGCGCGCTGGGTCGCCGAGGCGCGCGCCGAGACCATGCGGATCGAGAAATACGAGATCGCGCCCGCTTGAGCGCTGTCGCCGTACAAGCACCCGTCATCACGCCCGAGGCGCTGCTCGAGCGCGTGCTCTATCGCGACGCGCTGATGCTGGTGATCGACAAGCCGGCGGGCCTGCCGGTGCATGCCGGCCCCGGCCGCGGGCCGAACCTCGAAACCTATCTCGATGCGCTGCGCTTCGGCCTGCCGCAGGCGCCGGCGCTCGCCCACCGGCTCGACCGCGACACCTCGGGCTGCCTGGTGCTCGGCCGCCATCGCCGCGCGCTCGCGCGCCTTGGCCGGCTGTTCGCCGCCGGCCTGATCGAGAAGACCTACTGGGCGCTGGTCGAGGGCGAGCCGCCGGAGCCGGAAGGCACCATTGCCCTGCGCTTGCGCAAGCGCACCCAGGACAAGCGGCGCTGGCACATGATGGTGCACCCCGAGGGCCAGGACGCGCTCACGGAATATCGCGTGCTCGGGCGCGCGGCGGGCCGCGCCTGGGTCGAGTTCCGGCCCAAGACCGGCCGCACGCATCAGATCCGCGTGCACGCCGCGGCGCTCGGCTGCCCGGTCGTCGGCGACCCGCTCTACGGCCCCGGTGCCGCGCCGCTGAGCCGGCCGCCGGAAGGGCCGCTCATGCTGCACGCCCGCGCCGTCCGCGTGCCGCTCTACGAGAAGCGCGAGGCGATCCTCGTCGAGGCGCCGGTCCGGCCGGATATGCGGGCTGTGCTGGAGACCTGCGGCCAGTGCGCCGCGCCCGCCCCGGCCCCATGACCCGCGCGTGTCATCGGCCTGCCCAAAATTGGTTATTCGCGATTGACAAGCCGGTCACGGCTCGGCTTAAGTTTTCAGCATAGGAAACGAACTTAATCGCAGGTCAAACGCAGACCGGCTCGCCCGAGCGGCGAAAACCGGCCGAAACGGCAGGAAGACCGGCGGTTAAAGCGGCGGCAAGCGGCAGGCGGGCGGAACGGTGCCAACATCGCGCAGCCGGGCCGCGAGACGGGAGGACGGTGGGGGACACGGTTCTCTTCGAGTGAAAGTCGCGTCGTGGCGGGAAACCGGGCGAGCTGGCGCGCGGCGAGGGGTATTGATGCAACACAGCGACCGGGAGGGACAAGAATGGCTATCAGCAGACGGACAGTCTTGAAAGGCGCGGCGGCCGCGGGTGCCGGCGTGGTCGCGGGATTCCCGCACATCTTCGTCAAGGATTTCGGGAAAGCCTGGGGCGCCGATCAGCCCTGGATCACCAAGGACGGCACCATCAAGGTCGGCCTCCTGTGGTCGCTGACCGGCAACCTGGCCGTGGTCGAGACCGACTCGACCAACGTCGCGCTCTTCGCGATCGACAAGATCAACAAGGCCGGCGGCGTCAAGGGCAAGCAGATCGAGCCGGTCGTGGTCGACGCCAAGTCCGACATCAAGGTGTTCTCGGAGAAGATCAGCGAGCTCATCCTGAAGAACCGGGTGGTCACCACCCATGGCTGCTACACCTCGGCGAGCCGCCGCGCGGTGATGCCGATCGTGATGAAGTGGGACCACCTGTTCTACTACCCGACCTGCTATGAGGGCCGGGAGTGCATGCAGAACATCATCAACACCGGGCCGCTCGCCAACCAACACTCCTACGAGCTGGTGCCCTACATGGTGAAGAACTTCGGGCCGAAGGTGTATCTGGTCGGCTCCAACTACATCTGGCCGAAGGAGTCGAACAAGAACATCAAGGTCTGGCTCGAGCGCGCCGGCGGCGAGGTTCTGGGCGAAGACTACGTGCCGCTCGGCGGCTCCGAGTTCTCGCCGATCTTCAACAAGATCCGCCAGAACGAGCCGAACTGGATCATGTCGACCGTGGTCGGCGATTCCGACATCGCGCTGCACCGGCAGTTCCTGCAGGAGGGCTTCAAGTCCGACAAGATGCCGATCGCAGCGCTTACCACCGGCGAGATCGAGACCAAGGCGATGGGCAACGAGGCCGGCGCCGGCCACTTCCTCTCGGCGCCCTACTTCCAGACCCTCCAGAACCCGACCAACGACAAGTTCAAGGAGGAATACTTCGCGAGCGAGTGGGGCAAGAACGGCGTGACCCACTACAACATGGAAGAGACCTACACGGGCATCCTCTTCTGGGTGAAGGGCCTCGAGCGCGCCCTCGAGGAGACCGGCGGCGACTGGGAGGCCATCACGCCGCGCATGATCCGCGACGTCTCCGGCAACTGGCGCGACCAGGGCCCGGTGACACTTTCCGACGAGGAATCGCCGGAGGGCAAGTGCTGGGTCGACCCGGAGAACTTCAACTATCACTGCGTGCCGAAGATCGGCCACTGCCAAGCCAACGGTCAGTTCGACATCGTGTTCACGGCGCCCGCACACGTCGCGCCTGACCCGTTCTCGATCTATCCGGAGCGCGGCGTCTGCAAGGTGGACGGCCTGCACACGCCGGACGGCCAGGTCCGGACCGGCGTGCTGTAAGGAAAGCCCGAGGCCCGAGGGTGCGGCGCATCGCACCCTCGGGTTCGCGGCCTACCGGCCCGGAGTCCCCCGCCGTCCGATAGGCCCGGTTGCGGGAGCCAGGCTTTGGTTCTAGAACGCAATAGTCAAAGAATTCGTCGCGGGGCGCTTGCGCCGAGCATCGGGCGTGTTTCGATGAGTGAAGCGGGGGGCGATCGAACCGGACCATGAGTGTCCATGACTTCTGGACTCCGTTTGCCGCGGAGCCGTTCCTCAACGCCCTCGTCATCGGCATCACGCTCGGCGCCATCTGGCTGCTCGCCGCGCTCGGCCTGACCATCATCTACGGCACCATGGGCGTCATCAACATGGCCCATGGCGAGTTCATCATGGTCGGCGCCTACCTGACCTTCGTCATGCAGTCGAGCGGGCAGATACCCTGGCTGGCGTGCCTGCCGCTTGCCTTCATAGGCACCGCGATCCTCGGCTGGATCATCGAGCGCCTGCTCATACGATATTTGTATCAACGACCATTGGACACGCTGCTGGCGACCTGGGGCGTGTCCCTCATCCTGATCCAGGGGGTGCGGCTGATCTTCGGCGGCGAGCCGCAATACGTCGCGGTGCAGCCGCACGGCCTGACCGAGGTGATGGACATCGCGTTCATCCACGTGCCCTGGCTGCGCATCCTGATCCTCGCCGTGACCATCGGCCTCGCGCTCCTGACCTGGGCGATCCTCTACAAGACCGTCTACGGCATCCGCGTGCGCGCGGTGATGCAGAACAAGGAGATGGCGGCCTCCTTCGGCATCAACGCGCAGCAGGTCTACGGCATGACGTTTGCCTATGGGGCGGGGCTCGCGGGCGTCGCCGGCGCCATGTTCGGCGGCCTCAAGACGGTGTTTCCCGACATGGGGCTCGGCTACATCGTCGAAGCCTTCCTGGTGGTGGTCACCGGCGGCGGCAACCTGCTGGGCAGCGTGGTGTCGGGCGCCGCGCTCGGCGAGCTCAACTCCGTCTTTTCCTACTTCACGAACACCACCTTCGCGCGCTTCGTGCTGTTCGTCCTGATCGTCATCTTCCTGCGCTTCTATCCTCAGGGCCTGTTCCCCGAGGCGAAGGCGAGGCGCTGAGGAGGGCGCGCGATGGGCAAGGATTCGAGCAACATCTATCACTACCAGCCGGCGCAATGGCTCGCCTATGTCGCGCTGTTCGCCGTGCTCGCGGCGATCCCGGGCTTCGGCATCGACGTCTTCGAGCTCAACCTCTATGCGCGCTACGCGGTCTACGCCATGCTGGCGGTCTCGGTCAGCATGGTGTGGGGCTTCGGCGGCATCCTGAGCCTCGGCCAGGGCATACCCTTCGGCATCGCGGCCTACTGCATGGGCGCCACCATGCAGATGCAGTTCCAGGATCCCGAGTTCGACCCGATCCCGAGCTTCATGCTGACCAACGAGCTCGAGGCGCTGCCGACGGTCTGGGAGCCGTTCTGGAACACCAGCGTCGGGCTGATCCTCGCGATCGGCCTGCCGACGCTCTTCATGGCGGTGTTCGGCATCCTGATGTTCCAGGCCCGCCTCGCCGGCGCGTTCGTCGCGATCATGACGCTCGCCATGCTGAACGCCTGGTACAGCGTCGCCTACGACATGCAGCCCTATACGGCGGGCTTCAACGGTATCTCGCCGCCCAACCCGTTCAAGGCCTTCGACACGCCGGTCGACCCCTACAGCCTGATGATCTACTGGATCGCCATCGGCGTGCTGGCGGTCGTGACGCTGTTCTCGAAATACCTGATGGAGAGCAAGTTCGGCACCGTGGTCCAGGCGACGCGTGACGACGCCGAGCGCGTCCGCTTCCTCGGCTACAGCGTCGCCTATTATCAGGTGGTCGTCTTCGTCTTCGCAGGGCTGATCGCGACGCTCGCGGGCATGATCTGGGTGATGACCGTGCAGTACGTGTCGCCCACCCTGCTCGAGACGCCGTTCAGCATCTACATGGTGATCTGGGCCGCGGTCGGCGGGCGGCACTCGCTGTTCGGCGCGATCATCGCGGCGATCGTGCTGAACGGCCTGCAATCCTATCTCGGCGACATCAGCGAGATTTGGCAGAAGGCCTGGCTGCTCGTGCTCGGCGGCATCTTCGTCGGCGTCGTGCTGTTCCTGCCGCGCGGCCTCGCCGGGCTGATCGAGAAGGTGCTCAGCTACGTGCCGTTCAGGTTCGGCCGGCGCGCCACGCGGCCCGAACGGGCGGCGGGTTGAGGGAGGGCGCGGCGATGGGCGCGCTTCTGGAGCTCAAGGCGGTCACCAAGGCGTATGACACCTACGCCGTGGTCGATCAGCTCGACCTCACCGTCAACGAGGGCGAGCTGCGCTGCTTCATCGGGCCGAACGGCGCCGGCAAGACCACCACCATGGACCTGATCACCGGGCGTCAGAAGTTGACCGGCGGCAAGATCATGTTTGACGGGCGCGACATCACGGGCCTGCGCGAGCATCAGATCGTGCGCCGCGGCATCGGCCGCAAGTTCCAGGTGCCGGCGGTGTTCCGCGAGCTCACGGTGCGCGAGAACCTCGAGGTGGCGTTCAGCCGCCATCCGGACCCGTTCATCAACATGACCATGTTCCTGCGCCGCATCGACAAGAAGCGCTTCGACGAGGTGGTCGACCTGATCGGGCTCGGCGACCGGCTCGATGCGCGCGCCGGCTATCTCTCGCACGGCGAGACCCAGTGGCTCGAGATCGGCATGGTGCTGACCCAGAACCCGCGCCTCCTCCTGATGGACGAGCCGACCGCGGGCATGACCGAGCAGGAGACCCACAAGACCTCGGAGATCTTCAAGCGGCTCAAGGGCTCGCACACGCTCGTCGTGGTCGAGCACGACATGACCTTCGTGCGCGAGATCGCGGAGATCATCTCGGTGCTGCATCTCGGCAAGCTGCTGGCCGAGGGGCCGATGAACACGATCGAGAACGATCCGAGGGTGCGCGAGGTCTATCTCGGCACGGAGGGCATCTCCGATGCTACTTGAGCTGAGCCAGGTGACCTCCTACTACGGCAACACGCCGATCCTCAGGAACATCACGTTCGGCCTGGAGGAGGGCGAGTGCCTCGCCGTGCTCGGGCGCAACGGCGTCGGCAAGACGACGCTCATGCGCACCATCATGGGGCTGACCACGCGCATGACCGGCACCATGTCGATTGCCGGCGCCGATGCCGCGCGGATGCCGACCTATCAGCGCTCCCAGGCGGGCCTCGGCTACATCCCGCAAGGGCGCGGCATCCTCGGCCGCTTCACCGTGCGCGAGAACATCCTGCTCGGCACCTTCGCGCGGCACGACCGCAAGAACTCGCTGCCGCAGCTCTGCCTCGACCTCTTCCCCTATCTCGCCGAGAACCTGGACAAGCGCGCCGGCCTGCTCTCCGGCGGCCAGCAGCAGCAGCTCGCGATCGCCCGCGCGCTGGCGACCGACCCGAAAATCCTGCTGCTCGACGAGCCGACCGAGGGCATCCAGCCCAACATCGTGCAGGAGATCGAGGTGACGCTGCACCGGCTCATCAAGGAGGTCGGGCTCACCATGATCCTGACCGAGCAGCACATCAAGGTGGCGCGCGAGCTGGCCGACAAGTTCGTGATCATGGATATCGGGCGCATCGTCGCCGGAGGCCCGATCGCCGATCTGACCGACGAGCTGATCGAGGAGCATCTGACGCTTTAGGAGGCGGGTGCAAGCCCGCGTGTCTCATCCGTTGCATGGAGCGTCGCCGTCGACCGGAGGTGCCGTCGCGGCGACATCAGAAGAGGGAGGAACCTGTTCATGATTCGAATCCCGAAGAAAGGCAGCCCGGAGCGCGAGCGGCTGATCAAGGAGCACAAGGCCTGCATCGAATCGATGAAGGGCGTGGCCGGCTGCACCATCCTGCGCTGCAAGACGCAGGGCGACACCACCGAGGTGTCCGGCGGCATCCACGAGGACTTCGTGCTCAACCGGGTGCTCCTGCGCATGCGCGCCCAGCCGGCCAGGAACAAGCTCCTGGTGATCTGCACCAAGCTCGAGAAGGAATGGCGCATCGGCCGGGCCTCCGGCGTCCGCGGCGTGCCGCCGGTCTTCGTCACCGACAAGGTCTATAACAACGAGCAGGACCCGCAGCACGACATCTTCCTGATGCGGCTCGACGAGTTCTCCGAGACGGACGGCATGCCTGAGCATTTCCACGAAGGCTGGAAGCGGCGCAGCGACAACTGGGCCACCACCTGACACGGGCGCGCCGCAGCGCCACGCACACGCCGCGCCCGTGAGTGCGCGGCATCGGAGGAAACAGACGCGATAGCGGGGGGCAAAGCCCGGCTCGCGGGACGAGGGAGACGAGCGATGGCTTGGATGAGGTTGACGGGCTACGCCGACAAGTTCGGCGTGCATCCCGGCGATAAGATCAAGTTCCACGTGAACTGCGACGGGCCTAAGAACTACGACGTCCAGATCATGCGGATGGTGAACGGCGACACCAACCCGCGCGGGCCGGGGCTGGTCGAGAAGCCGGTCAAGGCGGCATGCAACGGCAGCAAGCCGGGCCGGCGCCAGGTGATCTATTCGGGCTCCTATGGCTGCCACAAGGACGAGCCCGAGTTCCGCGTCGACAGCTTCACGCTGCAAGGCTGGATCTGGCCGACCACGCCGAAGACGCATCCGAAATACTGGAAGCACGGTGCGCAAGGGCTGATGGCCAAATGGTCGAAGAACCGCGGCTATGGCCTCTTCATCAACGAGGAGGGCTGCCTCGAGCTGCGCATCAACGAGCAGAAGGTCGCCACGGGTGCGCCGATCCGCGACCATGCCTGGCACTTCGTCGCCGCCAGCTTCGACGCCAAGACCGGCGAGGCGATCCTCTATCACGAGCCGCAGATCGTCTATGCGCTCGATCCCGAGATCAAGCCGGTCAAGAAGAAGCTCGCCGGCGTCAAGATCAAGCACGACGATATCCCGTTCACGGTCGCCTGCCATGTTGACCGCAAGGATTCGGGCCCGGAGGCGCAGGCCTCGGTGCCAGCGGGCGTCGTGATGGGCGGCCCCTATAACGGCAAGATCGACAGCCCGAGGCTGTGCAATCGGGCGCTTTCGCGGCTCGAGATCGAGACCATGAAGCTCGGCGCGCAGCGCGGCCTGAGCGAGCGCCGCCATGCCGGCCCGACCGGCGAGCTCGCCACCGCGGTGGTCGCCGCGTGGGACTTCTCGGCCGGCATCAACACCGCGATCGGGCACGACAAGGGGCCGTACCGCTACGACCTGACCATCGTCAACTGCCCGACCCGCGCCATGACCGGCTACAACTTCACCGGCCACAATTTCGATTGGAAGCACGCGCCGCACGAATACGGCGCGATCCACTTCCACGACGACGACGTGGACGATGCGCGCTGGGCGGTCTCCTTCGAGTGGGACGTGCCCGAGGACACCAAGAGCGACTGCTACGCCGCCAAGCTCACCACCAAGGAAGGCGACGAGGACTATATCCCGTTCTTCGTGACGCCGCGGGTCGGCGAGGAGCAGTCCAAGATCGCGGTGATCATCCCCACCATCTCGTATATGGCCTACGCCAACGAGCATCTCGCCAACAATGCCGGCGGCGCGGAGCTGCTCGTCTATCGCGTGCCGATCATGCAGCACCAGAACATGTTCCTGGCCGAGCACCGGGAATATGGCGGCTCGATCTACGACACGCACACCGACGGCTCGGGCCTCTGCCTGTCGTCGCGGCTGCGCCCGATCCTCTCGGTCCGGCCCAAGTACGACCACTTCCTGACGCAGGCGCCCTGGCAGTATCCGGCCGACCTGCACCTGATCTGCTGGCTCAACCAGCTGGGCTACAAGTACGACGTGATCACCGACGAGGACATCCACTATGACGGCCTCGCGCGGATCAAGAACTACAACGTGCTGATCACCGGCTCGCACCCCGAGCACAATTCGGGTCCCGAGCTGGATGCGCTGCACGACTACACGCAAGCCGGCGGCCGGCTGATGTACATGGGCGCGGACGGCTGGTACTGGGTGCACTCCTATCACCCGGCCTATGAGCATCTTGGCCGCGGCGTGATCACCGAGATGCGGCGCTGCGAATCCGGCATCCGCACCTGGCGCGCCGATCCTGGCGAGTATTACCACCAGGGCACCGGCGAGCTCGGCGGCATGTGGCGCTATCGCGGCCGCTATCTGCACACGGTCGCCGGCACTGGCATGTCGTCGGAAGGCTTCGACATCTCGTCCTACTATTCGCGCACGCCCGAATCGAACGACCCGCGCGTCGCCTGGGCGTTCGAGGGCATCGGCTATGACGAGAAGATCGGCAATTTCGGCTTCGTCGGCGGCGGCGCTGCCGGCACCGAGCTCGACATCGTCGACACCATGCTGGGCTCGCCGCCGCATACCCTCGTGGTTGCGACCTCGGCGGGCCGGCATACCGAGGCCTATCTGCTGGTCATGGAGGATTACGGCTTCAACCAGCAGGGCCTCGACGGCACCCAGCATCCGCGCGTCCGCTCGGACATCGCCTATCACGAGACGCCGAACGGCGGCGGCTGCTTCGCCTTCTCCTCGATCGCGTTCTGCGGCTCGCTGCCTTGGAACGGTGGCAAGAACAACATCTCCAAGCTGGTCGGCAACGTGCTCAACCGCTTCATGCAGGATGGGCCGCTGCCGCCGCCGCCGAAGAGCGCGTTCAAGCATCGCGGCCGCGCAGACTACGATCCGCCGCTCAACAAGAAGCGGAAGTAGGCGCTGCGCGACGCGATATCGGCACCAGGCCTGGCGGCGCCGTCCGACCCTCGACGGATCGGCGCCGCCAGGCCGGGAGCGTGCAGCATGTTGGTGCATCCGGAGCTCGGCTATTACGACGAGCGTGAAGACCTGACGGCGGCGAAGCTCTACGCGCCGAGCCGGCTCGCCTTCGGCCGCGCGCGCGCGCTGCCGCCGGTCGCCTTCCGCTCCAAGGTGTTCGCCGACCTCGAGGACGAGAAGCTGTGGACGCGCGCCTGGATCTTCGTCGGCGGGCTCGACCAGATCCCGGCGCAGGGCGACATGCTGCCCTATACGGTCGGCCATCACGGCGTCCATGTGCAGAGGGACGCCGCGGGCCGCCTGATCGGCCGCTTCAACAAGGCGCAGCATGGCGGCTGCCGCGCCGTGCCGCTGCAATGCCAGACCGGCATCAAGACCCGCTGCTCGTTCACCTCCTGCGGCCACAGCCGCGACCGCGACGCGATCCCGGCCGACGAGCTCGGCGAGGGCACGCCGCAGATGCGCCAGTATCTCGGCGAGCAGCCGGAGCGGCTGCTGCCGGTCAGGGTCGAATGTTTCGGCCCGCTGGTGCACGTCAACCTGGACCACGCCGCGCCCGGTCTCGATGCCCAGCTCGGCGCGCTGCGCCCGCTGCTCGCGCCCTATCTCGACGGCGGGCCGAGGGGCGTCGCCGGCTTCTGGGTCGAGCATGGCTGCAACTGGAAGCTCGCCGGCAAGGCGTTCCTCGACCATGCCGGCGTGCCGGGGGGCGAGGCCGGCGGCGGGCGCGGCAGGGCATCGAGCAAGCCTGCCGCGGCCGAGATCGCGCAGCACACCACGCGGAGGGTCGCCCTGCCGGCAAGCTATGGCGGCGCGCTGCCGGCCTTCGCCGGGCTCGACAAAAAGGGCCGCGCCGAGGCGCGCCTGATCTGGGCGTTTCCCAACCTGCTGATCGCCGCGCTGCCCGACCATGTCGTCACCATCGGCATCCAGCCGACCGCCTTCACCACGACGCTCCATCGCGTGCGGCTCTATCTGAGCCCGAAGGCGCGGGGAATCGGGGCCGAGCATCCCGAGGTCGTTCGCCTGCTCGCCTTCTGGCGCGAGACCATTGCGCGCGGCGCGGAGCGGGCGGCGGCCGAGCAGCGCGAGGCCGAGCGCTGGGGCACGCCGTCTTGGCCGGAGACCGCTGGCAAGCCGCGCCCGGTCGAGGCGAGCGAGCACGGCTATCGCTTCCAGCGCTATCTGGTCGACCGCCTGCTCGCCGAGCACGACTATTACTGGGCCGGCCCGCTCACCGACGCGCGGCTGCGCTGAGCCGCGCCATGGTCTACAGCGTGCAGCAGATCAAGTACGAGATGCTCGCCTACATCAAGGAGTTCGGCGGCGATTTCGGCGACTACTATGTCGGCATCGCGGCAGACCCCAAGGCTGAGCTGTTCAAGCGCCACAAGGTGAGCCAGAAGAAGGATCCCTGGCTCTACAAGCAGGCGCTCACCTTCCACGCCGCGCGCACCGTGCAGCGCTACTTCATCGAGCGGCTCGGCACCGACGGCGAGCCGGTGATGCGCGGCGACGAGGACACCGACTGCGTCTACATCTACAAGAAGAGCGAGCGGACCAGGCCATGAGCTCGAAGCGGAAGCAGCCGGCCAGCGGCAAGCGCGCGAGCACGCCGAGCGCAACGGCGGCGGGCGCCACGGTCGATGACGGCTACGCGCTCTACATGCGCCGCGATTTCGAGGGCGCGCGCGCGATCTGGCTCGAGCTTGCCGAGGCGGGGGACGCCATGGCGCAGGCCTGGATGGGCTCGCTCTATGCGAACGGCGAGGGCGTGCCGGTCGACGATGCCAAGGCGTTTTCCTGGTATCTGCGCTCGGCCGAGGCCGGCAACCCGCAGGCCCAGGCAAATGTCGGCACCTTCTACATCATGGGCAAGGGCGTCGCGCGCGACGACGCCGAGGCGATCCGCTGGCTGGAGGCGGCGGCGGCGCAGAACGACGCCAACGCGCAGTTCAACCTCGCCGTGCTGTGCACCAAGGGCCAGGGCGTCAAGGAGGATAAGGCGCGTGCGGCCGCGCTCTACCGGGCGGCCGCCGAGCGCGGCCACTATCCCTCGCAGGCCCGGCTCGGCCATGCCTATGCCAACGGCATCGGCGTCGAGAAGAGCCGGGTCGAGGCCTTCGTCTGGCTCTCGCTCGCCGGCCAGCACGGCATCGGCACCGCGCTCCAGGAGCTCGACGCGCTGGTCAAGCTGATGTCGATCGAGGAGAAGCAGCAGGCGCTGGCCGCCTTCGAGAAGCTGCGCGCGCAAACCAAGGACGCCGTCGGCCCGACCCGGCTCGACATCAAGCTCGGGACGTGAGCCGCCTGGTCCTGCCCGCTTCCTTTCTTCGCCATTTCTTCCTTCGTCGTTTCCTCTCTCTTCGTCATTGCCGGGCTTGACCCGGCAATGACGACTGGAGGGTATGCCGGCCTCAGTGCGCGATTGGCTTGCACGTCATCGTGCGGATCAGGCCGGTCTTGTCGCTGAGTTCGACCGTGACCTTGCGGTCCTCCATGCCGTTCCAGAACTTTTCGGAGACCGGGCAGAACGTGCCGTTCTGCACGTCTTCGAGCGGCGCGGCCTGGCCGTAGCGCCGGTCCTGCGGCGGCGGCGAGAAGCCGATGCGCACGGTGCCGGCGCGCTCGTCCGGCGCCGCGCTGCCGATCACCACCCAGCCGAGCGGCAGCTCGTGCGAGCGGTAGTATTCCTTGAGCCGGCCGGCGAGCGTCGCGGGTTCGAGCGAGGCGGAAGGCGTCTCGGCGGGTTGCTCCGCCGGCCCGGTCGCCGCCTGCTGCTGGCGGGCGAACTCCCGCTGCGTCTCGTAGACCACGATGATGACGAAGACGAGCAGGCAGAAGCCGATCATGATCCAGAGGCCGCGCCGCTTCCGGCGCGAAGGCAGCGGCGCCTCGGCCTTGCCGGTCCGCCGCTTTGCGGGCGCGCGCCCGGTCATTAGAATGTCCCGCGCGTCATAGCCCGAGTATAAGGGATCGGCCGGGCAGGGGGAGCGCCACGATGGACGAGATGCCGAGACGGCTCCGCGAGGAGCTCGAACAGCGCGACGACACCATCCTCGCGCTCGAAATGCTGGTGGTCGACCAGGCGTCGCGTCTGCTCGCGCTCGAATCGCTGGTGCTCGAGGCGATGGCGGGGCGCGATGTCAGCGCCGCCGCGGTGCGCCGCCGGGTCGCCGAGGCGGCCGAACGCTTCCGCGCCAGCTTCGAGCGCATCGAGGGTTTCGCCGAGCGCAGCCAGCGCATCGCGCTCGAACTGATCGGCGCCTCCGCCGGCCCGGCTCACCCCGCCAAGGCGAAGGCCAAGCCCAAAGCAAAGGCGAAGGCAAAATCCGCCAAGAAGTCGAAGCCGGCGAAGAAGTCAAAACCGGCAAAGAAGCCGCGCCGCTGAGCCTCCGGCCTCCCTCTGTCGTCATGCCCCGACTTGATCGGGGCATCCATGGCTGCAGCGAGTCTGTTGCCCGATGGATTGCCGGGTCAAGCCCGGCAATGACGATTTAGCGTTGCGCTATTATCCGAACCGCGACAAACCCGCCGCAGGGCACGACGAAGAGCGAGGCATGACGAAGAATAGAGCCGTGACCTACGCCACGCTCTTCCGCATCTCTCTCCGCCGTGCCTCGGTCGCGGCCTCGTCGAGCGAGAGGTCCTGGCGCAGCACCACGCCGTAGGCGTCGAAGGCGTAGTCGCGGGTGTAGAAGCCGTCGAGCACGTCGTCGTGCACCTTCTCGGGCGCCCGTTCCAGCGGGTCGCCATAGCCGCCGCCGTTCGGCGAATAGATCGCGATGCAGTCTCCCGGCGTGGTCTGCAGGCTTGAGAACTTCGCCGGCATCGGGCGCGTCTCGTCCGGCTTCGCCGCGTTCCAGACCTCGACCTTGCCGCCGGCGCCGGCATGCCCGCCCATGAAGCCCCAGGGCGCGTCGTCGTGCCGGTCGCACTCGTGCGTCATGGAGCCGTTGCCGAGAAAGCGCTGCACCTTGACCACGCCGAGCCCGCCGCGGAACTTGCCCGCGCCCGAGCACACATCGTCCCTCAGCTCGTAGCGGTCGCAGATCAGCGGCAGGTGCATCGCCAGATCCTCGACCGGGTTGTTGCGCGTGTTGCGCATCAGCTCGTCGATCGAATCCGGCCCGTCCGAATGCGGCCGGCCGCCATAGGCGCCTTCGTTCACTTCGAGGAAGACCCAGTAGTCGCCGCTCGGGCGCACGCCCGAATAGGCCGCGAAGGAGAGCGTCGCCGAGCTGCCCGCGACCACGCGCTCGGGGATCACCGGCGCGAGTGCCTTGATGATGAGGTCGACGATACGCTGGATCTGGCCGAAGCGCGCCTCGGCCGCGACCGGGAAGATCGGGTTGAAGATCGAGCCTTCGGGCGCGATCACCTGGATCGGGCGGAACGAGCCCTCGTTCTGTGGCACGTATTCCTGGGTCGTCGCGGTGTCGAGCAGCAGCGCGCGGAACGCGAAATAGCACGCCACCTTGGTCGAGCCCTCGAACGGCACGTTGAAGGCGGTCGGCACCTGGGGCGAGGAGCCGGTCAGGTCCACCTCCGCCGTGTCGCCCTTGATGCGCACCGTGACCTTGACCGGCAGCGGCTTGCCGCGGGTGCGGCCGTCATCGTCGAGGAAGCCCTCGGCGACGTATTCACCGTCCGGGATTTCCGAGATGCGCTTCCTGAGCATGGTCTCGGAATAGTCCATGAGCTGGCGCGTTGCCTGCTCGACGATCGGCTTGCCATAGTCCGCGATCAGCTCCTTGAAGCGGCGCACGCCGAGCCTCGCCGAGGCGATCTGCGCCTCGAGGTCGCCCATCACCAGCGAGGGCACCCGCGTGTTGGTCTCGATGAACTGCCAGAGCGCGCGGTTGAGCTTGCCCTCTTCGTAGAGCTTGACGCCCTTGAACAGCATGCCCTCGGCATAGACGTCCGGCACGTCGATGATCAGGCCGGGCGTCGCCGCGCCGATGTCGACATGGTGCGCGGTGTTGCCCGAGAAGCCGACCAGCTCGCCCTCGAAGAACACCGGCGCGATCACCGCGATGTCGGGCGAATGGCTGGCGCCGTAATAGGGGTGGTTGTGGAGGACGATGTCGCCCTCCTTCCAGGGGTCGTGCAGCGTCTTCTCGATGCCGCGCAAATAGGCCGGGATCGAGCCGATGTGCATCGGCGTCGAATCGGATTCGCAGAGCGTGTTGAAGTCCTTGTCGAACAGGCCGGCGCCCAGGTCCTCGGACTCGCGGATGATCGAGGAGTAGGACATGCGATAGAGGACGTGCGCCATCTCCTTGGCGATGGTGTCGAGCGCGCCCCCGATGACCTGGAGCGTGATCGGATCGATGGCGTTCGGAATCATGGCGGTCAGGTCCTCTCGCGAACGTGGAGATTGCCGGACGGATGGATGCTAGCCAGCCACCCGGGCGGGATCAACGTGGTGGAATCGGTCTGCACCACGACGGCCGGGCCGTCGATGGTCTGGCCGGCCTTGAGCTTGGCCCGTGCATAGCGCGGCGTCTCGTGCGCCGCGCCGTCGTCGAACACGGTGCGCCGCGTGAAGAGCACGGCCTCCTCGGGGTCGGCGCCGTTCGCGTCGGGCAGCCGCGGCCAGGCGACCGGCTCCTCCGGCACGCGCGCCACCACGCGCAGCGTGATCAGCTCGACATCCTGCTCCTCGAAGGCATGGCCGTAGACCTGGCGATGCTCCTTGTGGAAGTTGTCGATGACGACCTTGCGGTTGTCGAGCGTCAGGGTCTCGGCCGGCAGCGCGGCGCGCAGCTCGAAGCCCTGGCCGACATAGCGGCATTCGGCGATGCGCGTGAAGTGGCGCTGCGCCGCCGGCACGCCGTCGGCCTCGAGCGCGGCGTTCGCCTGCGCCATCAATTCGTCGAGCCGGCCGTTGATGCGGTCGAGCGCGGCCTGGTCCGCCTGGGTGAGCACCGCGAGCGAGGAGCGGGTGAACTCGTACTGCATGTCGGTCGCGAGCAGGCCGATCGCCGCGTGGATGCCGGGCGCCGGCGGCACGATCACCTCCTTGGCCGAGACCGTCTTGGCGAGCGCGGTGCCGTGCAGCGGCCCGGCGCCGCCGAACGGCATCAGCGCGTAGCGCCGCGGGTCGATGCCCTTGGCGACCGAGTTGGCGCGGATCGAGAGCGCCATGTTCGAGTTGACCACGCGGATGATGCCGAGCGCGGCCTCGATGACGCTGACGCCGAGCCGCGGGCAGAGCTTGGTCTCGATCGCCTTGCGCGCGAGCGCCGGGTCGATCTTGAGGCCGCCGCCGAGGAAGTGCTCCGGGTCGAGCCGGCCGAGCACGACCTGGGCGTCGGTCACGGTCGGCTCCTCGCCGCCGCGGCCATAGCAGGCCGGGCCCGGATCGGCGCCGGCCGAGCGCGGGCCGACGCGGAACGCGCCGCCCTCGTCCATATAGGCGATCGAGCCGCCGCCCGCGCCGATGGTGTCGATGTCGAGCATGGGCGCGAGCACGGGATAGCCGTTGACCTGGGTGTCGCGCGGGTTCATCACGCGCAACCGTCCGTCCGGGATCACGCTGATGTCGGCCGAGGTGCCGCCGATGTCGACCGTGATCGCGTTGCGCTCGCCCGACATCTCGGCGGCCCAGCGCCCGCCGATCACGCCGCCGGCCGGCCCCGACATCAGGATGGTGGCGGCGTGCTCGGCCGCGTTGTCGAGGTTGGTGACGCCGCCGTTCGACTGCATGACGCGGATCTGTGCGCCGATGCCCTCGGCGCGCAGCGCGGCTTCGAGCCGCTTCAGATAGCGCGCCGCGCGCGGCCCGACGAAGGCGTTCATCGCGGTGGTCGAGAAGCGCTCGTATTCGCGGATGACGTCGACGACCTCGTGCGAGCCCGCGACGTAGAGCCCGGGCAGGGCTTCCCGCACGATCGCCTTGGCGCGCTTCTCGTGCGCGTTGTTGAGGAACGAGAACAGGAAGCAGATGATCACCGCCTCGACGCCGCGCGATTTCAGGAGCGCCGCGGCCTCGCGCACCTCGTCCTCGGCGAGCGGCGTCACGATCTCGCCGGAGGGCGGCAGGATGCGCTCGGTGATGGGGATGCGGTTGCGCCGCTTGACCAGCGGCTTCGACTGCCAGGGCACGTCGAACTGCATGGAGAAGTTGTGCGGCCGCTTGTGCCGTGCCGTGTGCAGGATGTCGCGGAAGCCGCGGGTCGTCAGCATGCCGACCTCGGCGCCGTCATATTCGAGCACGGTGTTGGTGGCGATCGTGGTGCCGTGCACGATGAGGCTCACCTCGGCGGGCGCGATGCCGCCGATCTCGCACAGTTCGAGCACGCCCTTGAGCACGCCTTCCGACTGGTCGTGCGGCGTGCTCGGCACCTTGTGGACGAAGACCTTGCGGCCCGGCCCCTCGCCGCTCTCCAGGATCAGGTCAGTAAAGGTGCCGCCGACATCAACGCCGATCTTCGCCATCGTCTCCCCTCATCATCCGCCCCGCCTGCGGCGGGCACGATAGGCCGGCCGCCGCGGGCCGGCAACCCACCGCCGGGCGTGCCGAGCGGCCGGAGCCCGGCTAGAATGGTGGGACGGCGGCGCCAAATGCCGCGCGTCCGGGATGGAGGCAGGGATCGAGGGAAGATGATCGGCTGAGCAACGTCAACGGAGGGGGGATGGCCATGAGGCGCTTGGTATTCGCGTTTGCAATGATCGGCCTCGTCGCGCTGGCCGGCTGCAACGGCGGAAGCCCGTTCAGCGACACCGTCACGTTCCGCTACAAGTTCGCGGAGCAGCTTCAGCCCGACCGGTACCATGTGCAGGTGCTGCGAGGCGCGCTCGACCCAGCCAATTGCGCCAACCAGGTCGAGGACATCATGCGGCTCGACCAGATCGCCGTCACGGTCCAGCGGCTCGGTATCGACAGCCTGATCAACATCTGCCACGACCGCTTCACCGTCGATGTCGAGGCGGTGCGGAACATCGATCCGCATTACGCCATGCTCGAGTTCTATCCGCTCGCGAACACGAGCGAGCGGCGCCTGCAGCTATTCGTCAATCTTGTCGCTACGGGAAACACTTTTCCGGTGCCGAGCCTGCTCGCCGTCCAGACCAACGGCGCGGCGGTCGTGGGCGTCAAGACGACGGACGGCTTCGCCGAGATAAGTTTCGGCTCGAACGGGCCGACCTATCGCTGCGACGGGCAGGCCGGCGAGGATTTCTGGGACGAGCACATCATCGACCCGGCAACCGACACCTTCTTCGAGTTCACGCTGAACTCCTACGACCCGAACGCGCGGCGCGCTTCGGCCGAGTTCCAGTGCCTGGCGCGCAACACGACCGACCCGTCGGACAACCGGTTGATGCTGGTCATGATCGGCGTGGCCTTCATGCCGACCGAAAACTGACGGCGGCACAAACGCAAACGCGCGCCGGCCGGACTGGCGGGCGCGCGCGGGTCAGGGTAACGAGGTAGCTTACGTGCTTTCGGGCAGGACGAGCAGCTTCGACTCGCTCGGATAGAAGATGGTGATGCCGCTGTCGAAGGTGGCGAACGAATAGCCGTTCACGTCCAGCCCGCTCGCCGTGATGTGGACATCGGCGATGCCCTGGTCCGAGACATGGTCGTGGGTGACGATAGCGAAGCCCTCGCCCACATCGTCCATCAGGACGACCTCGCCGCCGGAATCCGGCAGCAGCTCGTCCATGCGGAGGATCAGGTAGCTGTCCTCGGCGGGCAGGGCCGAGACCTGCGAGCCGTTCTCGACCGCCGCGAGGTTCTCGCTTCCGCTGGTGTCGATCAGCGCGCTGCCGATCAGGTTGAGGTCGTCGTCCATGGTCGTCCCGTCTTCCCGTTCACCCCGTAGCGGGGCGTTTTCTTATGGTCTCTTCGCCTAAAATGCCCCCTGACGGGCCAATCGTCAATATTGCCTGCGGCATGGGGGTGTTGCCATGCGTCGGCCGGGAGCGAGGAATCCTATGCCCGCAGGCTTGCGCCGGCCGCTCGGAAAGCCGTGACAGGGCCAGGGTTCAGAGTCCGATAGAATTGTCACCGGATAGCACAATCTTTGGTGAACATTTGTTAACCATTTTACTGGTCAGATAGGGGCCACAAGAACGCGGGCGGCGGAAAGCCGCCCAAGCATGCGGTGGAACCAACCTCTGGAAGGCAAAATATGGCGCATACGCTGGGAAGACGCAGGCAATTCCTGTTTCGGCGGCCCAAGCGTCGGGCGGCTCGGGCCGGCATGGCGGTCAGCCTCATGCTGGTGGTTGCGGTCGGCGTCGCGCTGGCCGTCGTGGTCAGCCAGATCAGCCACGCGGCGAGCTGACTCGCGAACAGACGTCTTCGAAAGACCCGGCATCGACGCGGGGCGTTGACCGGGGCGCAGCGACATTCGGTAGCCGAGCGCAGGGGCAACCTTGAGTTTCGTGGCGTTCTAGGGCTTCAGCACTAGGCTCCACGGATGATGACGGGGTTGACATCGGAAGCCGGGCCAGTCATTTGGACGCGCTTCCGTGGCTGCGACTCGGCGGAATCAACCGCTTCGGTCCATGTAGGCCATCCGTTGCGGGCTCGAAAGGTCAAGAAAGAGGCCGGCATGTTGACCGAGCGGGGGAGAGGAGGGCGCGCAGGCGCGCGCCCGTGGGGGCGCCGCCCGTGGTGGCGGGCGCTGCTCGCGGCGGCGGCCATCGTGCCGATGCTGCTCGTCGATGCCTCGGTGCCGAGCACGGCGAGCGAAAAGCTGCCCGGCATCATCGGCCATGACGATCGGCTCCCGGAGCGTTCGCTCGAACTGCCCTGGGTCGCGATCGGCCGGGTCAACCGGGAGACCGGCGGCTTCTGCACCGGCGTCCTGGTCGGGCCGCGCATGGCGCTCACGGCGGCCCATTGCGTCTGGAACCGCCGCACCCAGAACTGGTTCCCGCCCGATGTCCTCCACTTCGTAGTCGGCTGGCGGGGCGGCACGCATGTCGGCCATGCCCGCGTGACCGAGGTGCGCGCGGCACCCGGCATCACCTTCAACAAGGACGGGCATCCGTCGCGGTTGCGCGACGACTGGGCGCTGCTGGAGCTCGACGCGAATCTCGGCGACCTGGTGGGCTCGGTGCCCATGCTGCGGGTCGCACCGAACATCGCGGCCTCGTTCGCGAACCGGAACGATTCGATCGCCTCCGCCGGCTATAATCAGGACCGCCCGCATCTGCTCTACCGCGATGCCGGCTGCAAGCTCACCGGCGCGGTCAAGGGCGGCCACATGTTCCTGCACGATTGCGACCTGACGCGCGGCGCATCGGGCGCGCCCCTCATGGTCGAGCAGGGCGGGCGCTACGCGGTGATCGCGGTGCAGGTCGCCGTGATGCGCCAAGGCGGCCATGAGAACGGCATCGCCGTCATCCCGCCGACCGACTCGGCGCGTCCGGTCAGGTAGCAAGAGCCTCCAGCGCGCGCGCCACGCGCGCCATCACCTCCGCCCAGTCGCGCGGCCGGGCCTGACGGAACAGCCGGGCGCTGCGATACCACGGGCTGTCCTCTCGCTCGAGCAGCCAGCGCCAGTCCGGCGCAAACGGCACGAGGATCCAGACCGGCCGGCCGAGCGCGCCGGCCAGATGCGCCACCGAGGTATCGACCGAGATCGCGAGGTCGAGCGCGCCGAGCGCGGCGCCGGTTTCCGAGAAATCCGAGAGATCGGGCGCGAGATCGTCGAGCGGGCCGAACCGGCGCAAGGTCTCCAGGTCGCCGTCGCGCGGCTCCTTCTGCAGGCTGAACAGCCTGACATCGGGCACATGGAACAGCGGCTCCAGCAGCGCCGGGTCGAGCGAGCGCAGCCGGTCGTTGCCGTGCTTGGGGTTGCCGCGCCAGACCAGCCCGACGCGCAGGCCACCCGTACCGGCGCCGAGCCGCTCGCGCCAGGCCGCTGTCCGCGCCGGGTCGGCGCGCAGATAGCCGCGCGCCGCCGGAATGCGATCGAGACTCGCGTCGAGCGCGGCCGGCAGGCTGAGCAGGGGGATGTGCGAATCGAACGGCGGCAGCGCCTCGCCGCGGCCGACCGTCTCGATGCCGTCGATGCCGCCGAACATCCGCTTCAAGGCGGGCTGCACTTCGAGCACCACGTTGAAGCCGAGCGCCTTCAGCCGCGGCACGTAGCGGGCGAGCTGGATGGTGTCGCCGAGGCCCTGCTCGGCATAGACCAGCACGGTGCTGCCGGGCGGGGCGCCGCGCGTCCAGCGCGGCCTGTCGCAGGGACGCGGCCGGTCGCCCTTCGGCCGCTTGAAGCGCCATTCATAGCCGCGGAAGCCTGCGGCGAAATCGCCCTTCAGGAGTCGCGCCAAGGCGAGGTTCCAGTGCGCCTCGGCGAGGTCCGGGCGCGCCGCGATGGCGGCCTCGTTGCAGGCGATCGCCTTGTCCGCGTCGCCGGCCGCGCGCCAGCTATGGCCGAGGTTGAGCAGCGCCTCCGCATAGCCCGGCCGCTGCTCGAGGCTCTTGTTGAGGCTCGCGATGGAGTCTTCGAGGGCGCCGGCCTCGCGCAGCGCGATGCCGAGATTGCTGTACGCCTCGGGATAGTGCGGGCGCAGCGCGACCGCGCGCTTGAGCGCTTCGATCGCCTCGGGAAACCTTCCGGCCTCGACCAGGGCATTGCCGAGATTGTTGAACGGCTCGGCATCGTTCGGGCGCAGCTCGCCGGCGCGGCGCAGCAGCGCGATGGCCTCGGCGGTCTCGCCCTTCTCGCCCTTCTCGGTGAGGGCGACGCCGAGATTGTTCATGGCGTCGGCGAAATCCGGGTTGGCGGCGAGTGCCCGCCGGTAGAGCGGGATCGCGGCCTCGCCCCGGCCGCTCTTCTTCAGCACCAGGCCGAGATTGCTGAGCGCGTCGGGAAAGTCGGGCCGCTGATCGAGGCTTCGCCGGAAGCACGTCTCCGCCTCGGCGGTCTTGCCCTGGTGCGCCAGCGCGACGCCGAGATTGTTGTGCGCCTCCGCGTCGGTCGGGCGCAGCGCGCAGACCCGGCGGTAGAGCGCCTCGGCCTCGGCGGCGCGCCGTTGCGCGAGGCGGGCATGGGCGAGGGCGTTCAGCGCCTCGACGAAGTCGGGCCCGAGCGCGGCCGCCTTCTCGAACGCAGCGAGCGCCTCGTCGCGTTGGCCGAGCCGGTTCAGCACGATGCCGAGATTGAAGTGGGCCGCGGCGTGCTCCGGCGCCAAGGCGATGATCTTGCGGTACTTCTCGGCGGCAGCCTCGAACCGGCCCTGCTCGACGTCGAGCGCGGCGCCGAGATCCCACGCCGCCGGGCTTGCCGGCGCCGCCGCAGCGCGCTCGGCGTGACCTTGAATCCTGGCGGGATGATCCCCAGCTTCACGCCGATCCGGCATCGCTGCGCCTCGAAGCGGTCGGCGCCGGCCATCCGGGCCTTAACCAACCCCATCGCGTTTCCTTCGTCTTGCCTTATAATGGCATGGTTAGCGCTTTGTTAACGGATTTGGGGAGAGGCTAAGGGCCGGTTTGCCGCAAAGGTGCAGCAGCCCCACGGCGCGCGCGTTAACTTCAGGGCAAATCGCGGACAGCCCATCCAAGTAGAATGGACATGTGTCGATGACCGACGATCCCAGCGGCAAGCAGGGGCCCGGCATAACGGTCAAGATCGCCGATAGCGATCCCGCGGCCAAGCCTTCCCCATCCGCGCCCGGTGCCGATAAGCCTGGGCCGCGCGCCGAGCTGACGGTGAAGGGCGTGCCCGCGAGCCAGCCCGCCACGGTCGGCGTCGCCACCAAGCTGGCGCGCGCCGTGGCCCAGGCACAAGGCCAGGGCCAGCCGCAGGGCACGAGTCCGCAGGTGCAGATTCAGGGCGGGCAACCGGCGCCAGCCGTCGCATCGGCAAAGCCGGCGGGTGCTGCCGCTGCCGGCGTGGCAGCGGCCGAGCCCGGCGCCGCGGCGGGGCAGGCCGAGGCCGCCGCTTCGCGTATCAGCGGCACGACCGTCCGCCACCTCAAGCAGGAGCCCAAGCCGGTCGAGGCGGCGCCCGAGCCGCCGCGGCTCGACATCAGCCCCGGCGACGTGACCTGGGACCCGCCCTTGCTGGTCTGCCTGTCGACGCTGTGCGGCTTGCTGCAGCGCCCGATGTCGACCAGCGCCCTGATCGCCGGGCTGCCGATCGACAAGGCGGGCTTCACGCCCGCCCTTTTCGTCCGCGCGGCGGAGCGCGCCGGCCTCGTCTCGCGCCTGGTGAAGCGCGGGCTCGACCAGCTCTCGCCGCTCAACCTGCCCTGCGTCCTCGTGCTCAAGGGCCAGAACGCGCTCATCCTGACCAGGATCCGCTCGGATGCCGAGGTCGAGGTCATCTCGCCCGAGGGCGAGAAGGCCAAGACCGTCGTCAAGACCGCAGACCTCGAGAAGGAATACAGCGGCTACGTGCTCTTCGCGAAGGTGGAGGGCATGGCGGACATCGTCGCCGACGAGTTCTCCGACCTTCCGCGGGGCTCGTGGTTTTGGCGCACCATCCGCCGGCTGTGGCCGGTCTACGGCCATGTCATCCTGGCCTCGCTCGTGGTCAACCTGTTCGCGATCGCGACGCCGATCTTCGCGATGAACGTGTACGACCGCGTAGTGCCCAACCAGGCCGTGGAGACGCTCTGGGTGCTGGCGATCGGTGTCGGCGTCGTCTTCGGCTTCGATTTCATCCTGCGCACCTTGCGGGGATATTTCGTCGATTCCGCGGGCAAGAGCGCCGATATCGTGATGGCGCGGCACCTGTTCGCCCACGTGCTCGGCATGCAGTACGACAAGCGCCCGGCCTCGACCGGCGCCTTCGCGAGCAACCTGCGGGACTACGAGCAGGTGCGCGATTTCATCACCTCCGCGACGCTGGTCGCGCTGATCGACATGCCGTTCGCGCTGCTCTTCATCCTGGGCGTCTTCATCATTGCCGGACCGCTCGCCATCGTGCCGCTGGGCGGCGCGGCGATCATCATCATCAGCGGGGTGATCATTCAGGCGCCGCTCAAGCGGCTCGTGCAGAAGACCCAGCACGAAGCCGCCCAGAAGCACGCCGTGCTGGTCGAATCGATCGAGGGCCTCGATACGTTGAAGGTGTCGGGCGCCGAAGGGCGGGCGCAGAGCATCTGGGAGCGCGTGGTCGCGCAATCGGCGCGCACGGCGACCTCGGTCCGGCTGTTCTCCACCATCGCGATCAACATCTCGCTGGTCACCGCCAACCTCGTCTACGTCGTGGTCATCGTCATCGGCGTCTACGAGATCAAGGAGGGCAACCTGACCATGGGTGGCCTGATCGCCGCCTCGATCCTGTCCGGCCGTGCCATGGCGCCGATGGCGCAGGTCGCCGGCCTGCTCGCGCGCCTGCACCAATCCATGAGCTCGCTGCGCGCCCTGACGCGCCTCATGAACATGCCGACCGAACGGCCGGTCGAGCGGCGCTTCATCTCGCGCACCAACATCCGCGGCCAGCTCGAGTTCAAGGGGGTCTCCTTCTCCTATCCCGAGCAGAAAATTTCCGCCCTCGAGAAGATTTCGTTCTACGTGGATGCCGGCGAGAAGGTCGGCATCATCGGCCGCATCGGCTCCGGCAAGAGCACCATCTCGCGGCTGATCACCGGGCTCTACCAGCCTTCCGAAGGCGCCATCCTGCTCGACGGCACCGACATCCGCCAGCTCGACCCGGCAGAGATGCGCCGGCGCATGGGCTGCGTGCAGCAGGATCCCTTCCTGTTCTCGGGCACCGTGCGCGAGAACATCTCGATCGGCGCGCCGCACATCGATGACTCCGTCATCCTGCGCGCGGCCACGCTCGCCGGCGTCGACGACTTCCTGAAGCGGCACCCGATGGGCTACGACCTGCCGGTCGGCGAGCATGGCCGGCAGATCTCGGGCGGCCAGCGCCAATCGATCGCCATCGCGCGGGCGCTGCTGCTCGACCCGCCGGTGCTCGTCCTGGACGAGCCGACCAGCTCGATGGACAACGCGTCCGAGGCGCGCTTCAGGGCGCGGCTTGCGCAAATCGTAACCAACAAGACCTTGATCCTGATCACGCACAGGAGTTCGATGCTGCAGCTCGTCGATCGCCTGATCGTCCTCGACGGCGGCCGGGTGGTCGCCGACGGTCCCAAGGCGCAGGTGCTGAACTCGCTCATGCAGGGCGAGATCAGGGTGGCAAAGGAGGGCTGAGCCGATGGCTCGTCGTCGCCGCGAAGACATCGATTTCATGCCCGACCTGCATCAGAGCATGAAGCGGGTCGGCTCGCGCTTCGCCTATGTGCTGTCGCTGGCGGTCATCATCTTCTTCGGCGGCTTCATCTTCTGGGCGAGCCAGGCCGCCATCGACGAGGTGACCCGCGGCGAGGGCAGGGTGGTGCCGTCCGGCCGCATCCAGACCATGCAGAACCTGGAAGGCGGCATCCTGTCGGAGCTCGCGGTGGACGAGGGCGACATCGTCGAACGGGGCGACATCCTGCTGCGCATCGAGAACACCTCCGGCGCGTCGGATTACCAGGAAAACCTGTCGCAATTGCTCAGCCTGAAGGCCGCGATCGCGCGGCTCGAGGCCGAGCTCGAGGGCAAGGAGCTGGTCTTCCCGCCCGAGGTGGAGGAGCAGGCGCCGGCCGCCGCGGCCAGCGAACGGGCGCTCGCGGGCGCGCGCGCCACCCAGCTTCAGTCCGAGATCGCGGTGCTCCAGGACCAGGCGACCCAGCGGCGCAACGAAATCCGCGAGATCCAGACCAAGCTGTCGTCGTTGCAGCAGTCGCTCGCGCTCGCCCGCGACGAGGAGGCGATCCTCGCCCCACTCGTGCAGAAGGGCGTGGCCAGCAAGCTCGAGCTGGTCCGCAACCAGCGCGACATCTCGGAGCTGCGCGGGCAGATCAACAATCTGCAGGCGTCGCTGCCGCGCGCACAGGCGGCGATCAGCGAATCCGAGCAGCGCATCGAGGAGAAGCGCGCGACGTTTGCCGCCGAGGCGCGCGGCGAGCTCAACCAGCGCCGCGTGCAGTTCGCCGCGCTCAGCGAGAAGATCAAGGCCGGCCAGGACCGGGTGGCGCGCACCGAGGTCCGCTCGCCGGTGCGCGGCATCATCAAGGAGCTCAAGGTCAACACCATCGGCGGCGTGATCCGCCCGGGCGAGGACCTGGTCGACATCGTGCCGCTCGAGGATTCGCTGATCATCGAGGCGCAGCTCAAGCCGCGCGACATCGCCTTCCTGCGGCCGGGGTTGCCCGCCACCGTCAAGATCACGGCCTACGACTTCTCGATCTATGGCGGCCTCGACGCCAAGCTCGAGCAGATCAGCCCCGACGCCATCGAGAACGAGAAGGGCGAGGCGTTCTTCCACGTCTATCTGCGCACCGAAGCGAGCAGCCTGAAGAAGGGCAACGAGGAATTGCCGATCATTCCCGGCATGACCGCGACGGCCGAGATCCTCACGGGCAAGAAGACGGTGCTCGACTACCTGATGAAACCGATCCTCAAGGCGCGGGACAACGCGCTCCATGAGCGCTGAATTCTGCTACGCGCACCAGCCGCAGCTGAATCCGAGACATGCCGTTCGTAAGAAGAGACGCCAACGGTGTCATCGTCGAGGCGCTCGACGAGCCCACCGAAGAGGTGATTGAGTTTCTCGAGGCCGACGACCACGAGATCCAGCGCTTCGCCAGCCGGCACGGCGACGAGGCGCAGATCCGCGAGCGGCTCTCCGTCACCGATTCCGACATGATCCGGGTCATCGAGGATCTGATCGAGGTGCTGATCAAGAAGTCGGTGATCGCCGCCGGCGATCTGCCCGAGGCGGTGCACGCGAAGCTGGCGCGCCGCCGCGAGCTCAGGAAGACCATGACCTCGCTGAGCCGGCTGATCTCCGAAGACTAGCCGTTCCGCCCGGGCCGCCGGCCCGACCTTTCCACGCACGGCGCCCTTTCCCATGTGAGCGACGCTCGCATTAGGGGGCTGTTAATCATTTTCGGCAAGCATGGGTTAAAGGCGCTCTCGGACACTTGAGCCGAGATGCAGGCCCGTTCGTGCATTGCGTCACCTTCCAGGGCGGCGCGCGGCGCGTAAGACGAACCCCAGAGGCTGGCCATGAGCGTCCCACTTGCGCGCCCGGCGCCCAACGCCGGTGCTGCGGGCAGTCGCGCGAACGAGAGCGCCTCGGCGCCAAATCCGCCCTATTTGGCGGCGCGGAGTGCCACCGGGCTCGAACCTACACATGCGACGGTGTTAGCATGCTCGAAAGAGGCTGGGCGTGCGGGGCGGTCATGCCCGACGCACCGGCTTCGGTCGAGGGTAGAGAGCCTATGGGCGACGCGAGCGATTTCCCTTCGCCATCCCAGCCGCCGCCGGAGGGAGCACCTGGCGCGCTTGTGGCGGCCGATGTCCCGCGCAGCGGCGAGGATCGCGCCGTCCAGCGCATTCTCCAGGTCAAAGGCCGTCGCTATTCGATCCGGCTGGAGCCGGTTTTCTGGCGCGTGCTCGAGGAGCTGTCCGCCGCCGACGGTATCCGGCTCAATGCGCTCGTCCGCCGCATCGCCGAGGCCGAGGCAGCCGATCCCTCCGGTAACCTTACCTCGCGCCTGCGCGTCTATTGCGCCCGCGAGCTGCGCCAGCGGCTCATGGGCACCATGCTGCCCGCCACGCACCGCAGCCTCTTCAACATTGCCGAGGTCGTACCGACGCCCTGCCTGGTCGTCTCGGCCCGCCAGGAAATCCTCGCCGCCAACGAGCCGTTCGGCGCCTGGTTCGGCACCGAGGCGCGCGCGGTCGTCGGCCATCCGGTGGCCCGGCATTTCCGCTTCCGTTCCGCGCCGGCCTTCGACGAGGTCTGGGCGGAATTCGGCGAGGGCCGGGTCGCCCCGCAGCCGGTCCGCATCATCAGCATCGTGCCGGGCCGCGTGCGCGCGGCAAACGCGACCCTTCAGCCCATCCCCCTGGAAGCGCAGACCGGCTTCGTCAGCTTCGTCTGGCTGCGCACCTAGCGCACCACCCACAGCCCGGTTTTTCGGGCCTGCCGCCCGGCGTTCCGGGCGCGCCATTTCACACATCCGGATACCGCAGAACGGCGCTTTCCGGCGCATGCCAAGGCGCGGTAGCCCGAGGTGGCATCCGTCTCGCTGTTTGATTAGCGAAATTTATCAGAGGCAGAATTGGGGTTTCATTAACCATAACAGACATGATCATACATCCGGATGTATAGATTCAGGGGGACATTAAGTTGTTTATGTGAACAGCGTTCCCCACATTCCGTGACAGCAAGGCTACAACGTTTGGTTGTAGTCACCATAGATCCTTCGTACGCGACGCGCATCAGCCGATCAGGCGCACGGGCGCAGAGGTCGCAAAAGTGGAGCAGAGATGAGCGAGACCCAGGGCGTTGCCCGTTCGATCCAGGCTGAGGTGAAGAGCACGGCGAACCAGGCCGAAGGCGCGCAGGCGAAGCAAACCGCCGCGCTCCAGCCGGACAGCGGCGGCAGCGGGGCCGCGCCGATGCTCGACGGGCAGCCGGTCCTCGTTCTCGAGAAGCCCGAGTCTGTGCAGGCCGTGTCCCTGGCGTGGACGCCGGGCACGGCGCTGGTCACCGCCTTCAACATCGGCGAGGTGCAGGTTTCGGTCGAAACCGACGCAACGGTGTTCACATGGACGGACGGCGCCCAGCTCAAGGTGGTCGGTCTGGACGAGGAGGCCTATGGCGACGACGAGGTGCCGGTCCAGCTCGAGGACGGCACGGTGCTCAGCCTCGAGGAGCTCGCCACCATCATGGGCGTCGAGCCGGCGGCCGGCGCGCAGGCGGGCGGCAACTCGCCGGGCAACCAGGGCCATTCCTCCTTCTCGTCCGACCCGGGCACGATCGGTAGCGGCTTCGACGACACCGGCGCGCTCGGCTACACCGACCTCGCCTTCAGCGTGCCGGAGCTGACCGAGGATACCGACCCGCTCGAGCTGGCGCCGCAGGCGGCGCCCGTGATCGTCGTCACGGTCGACAGCGTGACCGTCACGGAAGGCGATCCGATCGAGGGCAATGGCGGCGAGGGCCAGCTCAGCCTGTTCTCCGAAGGCGGCCTGCAGGACGACCCGACCACCACCATCACCTTCACCATCACGCTGAGCGCGCCGGGCACGGAAGCCGTCACGGTTGACTACCAGGTCAGCGACGGCAGCGCGGTGCTGGGCAACCCGGATGCGCCCGAGGGCGACTACTCGCCGCTCGATGCGCTTTCCGGCACCGTCACCTTCGCGCCGGGCGAGGTGACCAAGACGGTCACGCTCAACATCGTCGACGACTTCACCTTCGAGCCGACCGAGCAGTTCACCATCCAGCTCTCCTCGCCGGTCGGCGCGGTGCTCGGCGACAGCGGTGACGGCCTCGGCACCGGCGTCGGCACGATCCTCGACAATGACGCCGTCCCCTCGCTCTACATCGGCGACGCGGTCGCGTATGAGGGCGACGACCTGGTGTTCGGCCTGTTCCTCTCCAATCCGAGCTACGAGACCATCGTGGTCTCGCTGCAGACCGGCGGCGGCACCGCGACCGAGGGCGGCGACTATGCCTCGGGCGACGGCACGCTGGTGACCTTCCTCGCCGGCCAGACCTTCGCGAGCGTCACGCTGAGCTCGTTCGAGGACAATGTCTTCGAGGCCGACGAGAGCTTCACCGTGAGCGCGAGCGCGGTCTCCGGCAGCGTCGATACCTCGGCCACCGGCACCGGCACGATCCTGAACGACGATGCCGTGCCGTCGCTGATCATCGGCGATGCAACCGCCATCGAGGGCGATGTCCTCAGCTTCGAGCTGACGCTCTCCAACCCGAGCGCCGAGACCATCGTGGTCTCGCTCGACACGGGCGCCGGCAGCGCGACCGAAGGCGCCGACTACACCTCGATCGACGGGCAGCTCGTCACCTTCGCCGCGGGCCAGACCGCGGCGACCGTGACCGTGCAGAGCGGCGAGGACAACGTCTTCGAAGGTGCCGAATCGTTCTCGGTGAGCGCGACCGCGGTCTCCGGCTCGGTCGGCACGTTCGATAGCGGCACCGGCACCATCCTCGACAACGAGACGACGCCGACCCTTTCGATCGGCGACGCCACCGCCATCGAGGGCAATGTGCTGGTCTTCGATCTCACCCTGCCGAACCCGAGCGCGGAAGAGATCGTCATCCTGGTCAACACCGAGAGCGGCAGCGCGACCGAAGGCGCCGACTTCGCCACGATCGACGGCCAGTTCGTCACCTTCGCGCCCGGCCAGACCGTGGCGACCGTCAGCATGACCAGCACCGAAGACAACATCTTCGAGGGCAGCGAGACCTTCACGGTCTCGACCACCGCGGTCTCCGGTAGCGTTCATGCCGGCGACGCCGGTACCGGCACGATCCTCGACAACGACGCCGCCCCGACCCTGACCATCAGCGACGAGTCGGTGACCGAAGGCGGCTCGCTGGTGTTCGACCTGACGCTCTCCAATCCGAGCGCGGAAGAGATCGTGGTGCTGGTCAATACCAACAGCGGCACGGCGACCGAGGGCACCGACTTCACCGACGTGATCAACCAAGCGGTCACCTTCGCCGCCGGCCAGACCGCGGCCACGGTGACGGTGCAGTCGAGCCAGGACAACGTCCACGAGGGTGACGAGGGCTTCAGCGTGACGGCGACGCAGTCGTCCGGCTCGGTGACCATCGGCAACACCGGCCTCGGCACGATCCTCGACAACGACGCCGCTCCGACCCTGACCATCAGCAACGAGTCGGTGACCGAAGGCGGTTCGCTGGTGTTCGACCTGACGCTCTCCAATCCGAGCGCGGAAGAGATCGTCGTGCTGGTCAACACCAACAGCGGCACCGCGACCGAAGGCACCGACTTCACCGATGTGATCAACCAGGCGGTGACCTTCGCCGCCGGCCAGACTTCGGCGACCGTCACCGTGCAGTCGAGCCAGGACAGCATCCACGAGGGTGACGAAGGCTTCACCGTGACCGCGACGCAGTCGTCGGGCTCGGTGACCATCGGCAACACCGGCCTCGGCACCATCCTCGACAACGACGCGGCCCCGACCCTGACCATCAGCAACGAATCGGTGACCGAAGGCGGCTCGCTGGTGTTCGACCTCACCTTGTCGAACCCGAGTGCGGAAGAGATCGTGGTGCTGGTCAACACCAACAGCGGCACGGCGACCGAGGGCACCGACTTCACTGATATGATCAATCAGGCGGTCACTTTCGCCGCCGGCCAGACCGCGGCCACGGTGACCGTCCAAAGCTCTGAGGACGCGATCTACGAGGGCACCGAGGGCTTCGCCGTAACGGCGACGCAGTCGTCCGGCTCGGTGACCATCGGCAATACCGGCCTCGGCACCATCCTCGACAACGACGCGGCCCCGACCCTGACCATCAGCAACGAGTCGGTGACCGAGGGCGGTTCGCTGGTGTTCGACCTGACGCTCTCCAATCCGAGCGCGGAAGAGATCGTGGTGCTGGTCAACACCAACAGCGGCACGGCGACCGAGGGCACCGACTTCACCGATGTGATCAACCAGGCGGTGACCTTCGCCGCCGGCCAGACCGCGGCCACGGTGACCGTCCAAAGCTCTGAGGACGCGATTTACGAGGGCACCGAGGGCTTCAGCGTGACGGCGACGCAGTCGTCCGGCTCGGTGACCATCGGCAACACCGGCCTCGGCACGATCCTCGACAACGACGCCGCTCCGACCCTGACCATCAGCGACGAGTCGGTGACCGAAGGCGGTTCGCTGGTGTTCGACCTGACGCTCTCCAATCCGAGCGCGGAAGAGATCGTGGTGCTGGTCAACACCAACAGCGGCACCGCGACCGAAGGCACCGACTTCACCGATGTGATCAACCAGGCGGTGACCTTCGCCGCCGGCCAGACCGCGGCCACGGTGACCGTCCAAAGCTCTGAGGACGCGATTTACGAGGGCACCGAGGGCTTCAGCGTGACGG
>JBFXKW010000015.1:0-67276 GCA_050173345.1 Alphaproteobacteria bacterium
ATACATCGGCGTGTGAGTTTAACGCCGGGCGTGGTTAAAGCGGCGGGGTGCGGCCAGGGCCCACCGGGAAACCATCGCCGCCCGGCGTCCTCCTCGTGCCGGGCCGCCGATCAGCCTGCTCTCACGCTCCTGGCTCCTGGCTCCTGGCTCCTGGCTCCTGGCTCCTGGCTCCTGGCTCCTGGCTCCTGGCTCCTGGCTCCTGGCTCCTGGCTCCTGGCTCCTGGCTCCTGGCTCCTGGCTCCTGGCTCCTGGCGCCCGCCTTCGCGACACCGCTCCGCAAAGCTTCGCAGCGCGGAGAGCCTGCGTCGGCGGGCGAGGCAGGGCCGACGGGCTCATGCTTCAACAGGCTCATGCTTCGACAGGCTCAGCATGAGGACCTTGATTCTCGGCCTCGTCCTGAGCCCATCGAAGGACGAAAGGCGCCGCCGCGGCACCGAGACACGGCCCCACGGCGAAGGGTTGCCGATGTCCCGGCCGGTCATCAGGCAGGCAATCCAACCACATCGAGGGAAGCTGACATGGACCGGGCCATTTCGGCGACGGCGCCAATTCGCCGGGTCTCCCGTATCCTGCGAGGGTTCGGGAAGGACGCAGCCATGCCGTGACCAGCCACGGCAAGCTGGTCGCACGGCTCGCCACCGCCGAGGGGCATTGAGGGTGCGGCGCCCGGCCGGCGCCGCTTTGCCCGCCTCGAAAAGCAGCCTGTCGTGCCGGCGGGTGCCGGACACGCAACGAGCCCTATGGGGACGAGGCCGACCCGTGAGGGTCGCACCCGCCATGTGAACGGGGCATATCGTTCCTAATTCGTTCCGGGCCGAGAGAGTCCCCGCTTGCCCGGGGCGCGCCTATTCCCCTAGAGTTACAGGAAATACACGGCTACGTCACAGCCGAGCGGCGCGGCGGAACCAACGGTCTCAGGCCGGCGGGGCGAGCGGCAGCGACGAGAAAACTAAGAGACGTCAACATTCATCAGGGAGATCCGACATGGCGACGCACACTGGCACGCCGGGCAATGACACGCTCGTTCCGGGCACCGGCGGCGACTTCCTCTTCGGCGATACGGACGGCAATCTCACATCCAGGGGCGGCAACGACGTGCTGACCGCCACGGGCAATGACAACACGCTCTATGGCGATGCCGGCGCTTCAATATTCAGCATAGCCGGCAGCAGGGGCCGCGGCGGCAACGACGCGCTGACCGTTACGGGCAACGACAACAAGCTCTACGGCGACGCCCAATGGATTTACGAGCCCGGCGGCAACGACGTGCTGAGTGCCACGGGCAACAACAACCTGCTCACCGGCGACGCCGATGGCGTCGAAGGCTCCACCCGCGGCGGCAATGACGTGTTGAGCGCCACGGGCAACGAAAACCAACTCTACGGAGACGCCAGCACCAAAATGAGCGGCAACACCCGCGGCGGCAACGACACGCTGAGCGCCTCGGGCGACGACAACCGGCTCTACGGCGATGCCGGTGAATCCCTTTCCGGTATTGATGGAGCCCAGGGCGGCAACGACACGCTGAGCGCCTCGGGCGACGGGAACAGTCTCTATGGCGACGCCGGCAACGACGTACTTGGCAAGAACCGCGGCGGCAACGACACGCTGAGCGTCTTCGGCGACGACAACTGGCTCTACGGCGATGCGGGCGGCACCCTATCGGGCCAAGGCGGGAACGATATCCTGACCGCCGAGGGCAGCAGCAATGCCTTGTTCGGCGACGCCGCCCTCATGGTCGGCGACGCCCGCGGCGGCAATGACAAGCTGACCGCCGACGGCGTCGACGGCAACAATCTCGGCGGCGACGCCTTCGCAATGGCCGGCAATGCCCGCGGCGGCAACGATGTCCTGATCGCCCATGGCGGCGACAGCGGGCTCGCCGGCGACGCCTACATCATGACGGGGGACGCCGTCGGCGGCAACGACACGCTGATCGGCGGCGCCGGCAACGACACCATCGTCGGCGACGCGTCCTTCATGTTGGAGAATGCCAGGGGCGGCAAGGACCAGCTCTGGGGCGACGCGAAAGGCGCCGCCGCGGGCGGCGCGGACACCTTCTGGTTCGCCGGAAACTTCGGCAAGGACGTGGTCAATGATTTCCGGCCCGGCGAGGGCGACAAGCTCAAGTTCAACGGCTACGGCGCCGCCCTCACCGTCGATGACGTGCTCGACCACGCCTCGGTGGTCGGCGGCAACACGGTGATCGACATCGGCGCCGCGCTCGACGGCCCGGCCAAGGTGAACACGATCACCCTGCTGAAGTTCACCGGCCTCGGCCAAGACGACATCCTGGTCACCAACGACCCGGCCTTCTGACCCCCGGCGCTGCCCCGCGCGGCTTCGTTCCGCGTGGGGCCCGTGCCCCTGCTACATCACCGCGCCGACCACCCAGGGCACGAACTCGTTGTCGCCGAAGCCGAGCGCCTCGCTCTTGGACGGCGCGCCGGAGGCGACCTCGAGCACGCGGCGAAAGATGCGCCCGCCCGGCGTACCGTGCGAGGCACACGGCGTTCCTGCTTCGTCCATTGGAGAAGAGGGCCCGCCGCTTGCCTGAAACGCGCCCGCTCCATACAGTCACGGAAAAATTCCTGCCGCACCACAACAGGGCGGCGTGGGCCGGCCCACGGCCTCGCGCCGGCGGGGACCAACGGAGATAGAGAAACGTCAACATTCATCAGGGGGATCCGACATGGCGGAGACTTACATCGGCACGCTGGGCAATGACACGCTCACTCCTGGCACCGGCGGCGACTTCCTGTTCGGCGATATGGACGGTGCGCTCGCATCCAAGGGCGGCAATGACTTTCTGACCGCCACGGGCGACCGAAACAGACTGTCCGGCGACGCCGCGGAGATCACGGACGCCGGGCGCGGCGGCAACGACAGCCTGACCGCCACGGGCATCAACAATTTCCTCTTCGGCGACGCCAGCGGCGGCCTGTCTGGCAATGCACGCGGCGGCAACGACATGTTAAGCGTGTCGGGCCACGCCAATCAGCTCTTCGGCGACGCGGGCGTCGACTTCGACTTGTCCGGCAACGCACGCGGCGGCAACGATGTGCTGAGCGCCACGGGCAACAGCAACGCCTTCTACGGCGACGCCAGCCGTTCGCTGCTTAATAACGCCGTCGGCGGCAACGACGTGCTGGACGCGTTGGGCAATCGCAACGAGATGTTCGGCGACGCCCACATCGACCTGTCCCGCGACGCACGCGGCGGCAACGACGTGCTGAGCGCCACGGGCGACGACAACATTCTCGTCGGCGACGTCGGCGCTACCATGACCGGCAGTGGCGGCAACGACACGCTGATCGCGTCGGGTAATCGTAACCTGCTCGATGGCGACACCTTCCTGATGGTCGAGAGCGCCCGTGGCGGCAACGACGTGCTGAACGCCTCGGGCAATGAAAACCAGCTGATAGGCGACGCCGTGTCGATCAGGGACACCGGGCGCGGCGGCAACGACAGCCTGACCGCCACGGGCCACGACAATTCCCTCTTCGGCGACGCCGGCCCCATCTCCAGCGGCTTCGGCGAAATGTCCGGCAACGCCCGCGGCGGCAACGACGTGCTGACGGTGATCAGCGAATCCGACCAGTCCAACTATCTCTACGGCGACACCCGGACGATGTCCGGCAACGCGGTCGGCGGCAACGATACGCTGATCGGCGGCGCCGGCAATGACCTGATCGTCGGCGATGCGCTGGTCATGCTGGATAATGCGAAGGGCGGCAGCGACCAGTTCTGGGGCGACGCGAAAGGCGCTGCCGCGGGCGGCGCGGACACCTTCTGGTTCGCCGGAAACTTCGGCAAGGACGTGGTCAACGATTTCCGGCCCGGCGAGGGCGACAAGCTCAAGTTCAACGGCTACGGCGCCGCCCTCACCGTCGATGACGTGCTCGACCACGCCTCGGTGGTCGGCGGCAACACGGTGATCGACATCGGCGCCGCGCTCGACGGCCCGGCCAAGGTGAACACGATCACCCTGCTGAAGTTCACCGGCCTCGGCCAAGACGACATCCTGGTCACCAACGACCCGGCCTTCTGACCCCCGGCCGCGCAGCCTCATCCAGCGCCAAAGGCGTACCGTCTCGAAGGACGAAGGGCGAGCCATCACTTGCCCTTCGCTCCCGCCACAACGGGTTGCCGATGTCCTGGCCGGCCCCTATAGTAGGCAATCTGACTACATATGGGGTCGATCATGGACAAGGCCATTTCGGCGGCGGACGCCAACCGCAGCTTCTCCCGCCTCCTGCGCGGGGTTCGGGAAGGGCTGAGCTATGTCGTAACCAGCCACGGCAGGCCGGTCGCGCGGCTCATCCCCGCCGGCCGGCATGAGGAGGTGGCAGCCGGCGCCCGGGCGGCGCTGCTTTCCCGCCTCGAAAAGCAGCCCGTCGTCCGTGCGGGGCGCTGGACGCGCGACGAGCTCTATGAGGACGAGCCTGGCCCATGAGGGTCGCGCTCGACACCAACGTCCTCGCCTACGCGGAAGGCGTCAACGGCCCCGAGCGCCGCAGCGCCGCTCTCGAACTCGTCCGCAGACTGCCGCAGGAGGCAACCGTCATCCCCGTCCAAGTGCTCGGCGAGCTCTTCAACGTGCTGGTCCGCAAGGCCGGCAGGCCGCGGGGTGAGGCCCGCAATGCCCTGCTCAGCTGGCGCGACGCCTTCCCCGTGGTCGAGACCTCGCCCGAGATCATGCTGATGGCGGTCGATCTCGCGACGGATCATCGGTTCGGCATCTGGGATGCCGTCGTCCTCTCCGCCGCCTCGCAAGCGGGCTGCCGGCTGCTGCTGTCCGAAGACCTTCAGGAGGGCTTCACCTGGGGCGGCGTCACCGTGGCCGAGCCGTTCGCGCCGGCGCCGCGGCAACACGCCCTGCTCAAGACGCTGCTGGGCGACGAACCTCCCTGAGCGCGCCAGCCGCTGCCGCTACATCACCGCGCCGACCACCCAGGGCACGAACTCGTTGTCGCCGAAGCCGAGCGCCTCGCTCTTGGACGGCGCGCCGGAGGCGACCTCGAGCACGCGGCGGAAGATGCGCTCGCCCATCGCCTCGACCGGGACGCCGCGGCTCAGCACCTCGCCGCAATCGATGTCCATGTCCTCCTTCATGCGCTCGTACATCGGCGTGTTGGTGGCGAGCTTGATGCTGGGCGCGGGCTTGCAGCCATAGACCGAGCCGCGCCCCGTGGTGAAGCACAGGATGTTGGCGCCGCTCGCCACCTGGCCGGTCGCCGAGGCCGGGTCGTAGCCCGGCGAATCCATGAACACGAAGCCCTTCTCGGTGACCGGCTCGGCGTATTGGCAGACCTGCACCAGGTTGGTGGTGCCGCCCTTGGCCGCGGCGCCGAGCGACTTCTCGAGGATGGTGGTGAGGCCGCCCGCCTTGTTGCCGGGCGAGGGGTTATTGTTCATCTCGCCGCCATTGCGGCTGGTATAGCCCTCCCACCAGCGGATGCGCTCGATCAGCCGCTCGCCGACCTCGCGGCTGACCGCGCGCCGGGTCAGCAGGTGCTCGGCGCCGTAGATCTCGGGCGTCTCGGAGAGGATCGCGGTGCCGCCATGGCGCACCAGGAGGTCGACCGCAGCGCCGAGCGCGGGGTTGGCGGTGATGCCGGAATAGCCGTCCGAGCCGCCGCATTGGAGCGCGAGCGTCAGATGCTCGGCCGAGACGGTGCGGCGCTCGACCCGGTTGACCCCGGGCAGCATGGCGCGCACCCGCTTCACGCCCTCTTCCACGCTCGCCCGCGTGCCGCCGGTCTCCTGGATGTTCATGTGCTGGAAGATCGGCCCGGCATTGAGGCCGTAGGTGTCGAGCAGGAAGCGGATCTGGTTCATCTCGCAGCCGAGCCCGACCAAGAGCACGCCGCCGATATTGACGTGGCGCAGATAGCCGATGGTGGTGCGCTGGAGCATGGCGAAGCCGTCGCCGTCCATCGCCATGCCGCAGCCGGTGCCGTGGGTGAAGGCGACCACGCCGTCGATATTTGGCGTGTCGGCGAAGTCGTCGTCCTCGAACGCCTTGGCGATCATGCGCGCGACCGTCGCCGAGCAGTTCACCGTGGTCATCACCGCGATGTAGTTGCGCGTGGCGACCCGCCCGTCGGCGCGCACGATGCCCTGGAAGGTCGCCCGCTCGGCCGCCGGCACATAGTCGGTCGGCCGCGCGGTCGCACCGAAGGCATAGTCGCGCTCGAAGTTCGCCATCACGCAGTTATGGGTGTGGACATGGGCGCCCGCGGCGATCGGCTCGCTCGCGAAGCCGATGATCTGGTTGTATTTCCTGACCGGCTCGCCGGTCCTGATCGGGCGCGTCGCGAGCTTGTGGCCGGCCGGCACGGCGGAGAGGCAGGCGAGCCCCTCGGCCGGGACCGCGGTGCCCGGCTCGAGCGCGCGGCCGGCCACCACGACATTATCCTCGGCATGCAGGCGGATGGTCAGGGCTTGCGAGGCGGAAGCGTTCATCAATTAGTATCCTAACTTATGGCACTGGCGCGATTTCAGGGCTTCTGCGCGCCGGTCGTGCCGACGAAGACGGTGTAGAGCGAGGTGGTGGCGGTGATGAAGAGCCGGTTGCGCCGCTCGCCGCCGAAGGTCAGGTTCGAGACCACCTCGGGGATCTTGACGCGGCCGAGCAGCGCGCCGCTCGGATGGTAGCAGTTCACGCCGGCCCCCGCGCTGGTCCACAGATTGCCCTCGGCGTCGATCCGGAAGCCGTCCGGGAAGGCGTCGTCGATCACCGCGAAGACCTTGGAGTTCTTGAGCTTCTTGCCTTCGACCACATCGAACACGCGGATGTGGTGGGGCCAGGACGGATCGTGGGTGACCGCCGAATCCGCGACATAGAGCTTCTTCTCGTCGGGCGAGAAGGCAAGCCCGTTGGGCTTGACGAAATCGTCGGCGACCACGCTGAGCGCGCCGCTCTTGGGGTCGACCCGGTAGACGAAGCAGCCGGCCTGCTCGCGCGGCGCCTTGAAGCCCTCATAGTCGCTCAGGATGCCGTAATCGGGGTCGGTGAACCAGATCGAGCCGTCGGACTTGACCACCACGTCATTGGGCGAATTGAGCTTCTTGCCCTTATAGGCGTCGGCGATCACGGTGATGCTGCCGTCCGGCTCGGTGCGGCTGACCCGCCGTGCGCCGTGCTCGCAGCTCACCAGACGGCCCTGGCGGTCGCGCGTGTTGCCGTTGGCGTAGTTGGAGGCGGCACGGAAGATGCCGACGCCGACCTCCGGCACCCAGCGCAGCATGCGGTTGTTCGGGATGTCGCTCCACACCAGGTAGCCGCCGTCGGCGAACCAGACCGGCCCCTCGGCCCAGCGGCAGCCGGAATAGAGGGTCTCCAGATAGCCGCTCGGCACGGTCAGCCCGAAGAACCGCTTGTCGATGTATTCGAAGCACTCCCCGATCAGCGCCATTCCGCTCTCCCCTGCTATCGCCGGCCCAAATCAGGGGCACGGCCTTTGCCCGATCATACACGGTTCGCAGCCCGGCGGCTCTGCCGCGCGTCATAAGACCGCAATCCGGGCTTGGAAAACCCGCCAGGATCGCGACAATCGCGCGCCGGTGAGGGGTTCTCCTATCAAGGACGACGACGTGCGATGAAGATCACGCCGCTGATCACCGATGCCGACCTGGCGACGGTGCAGAACGAGGACTTCCGGCGCATCCACGCCTATTGGGCGGGGAAGCGCGGCAGCCGCGCCATGCCGTCGCGCGCCGACATCGCGTTCGACGAGCTCAAGGAGTTCGAGCCCAACCTCTTGCTCGTCTCGGTCGAGGGCGAGCCGCCGCAGTTCCACTTCGACGAATTCGGCGACAAGGTGGTCAGCCTGTTCGGCGAGAACCCGGAGGGCCACGGGCTCAACGAATACGCGGGCAAGGGCGCCGAGATCATCCGCGCCGGCTACATCGCCGTGGTCGAGCAGAAGCGCCCGCTCAGGCAGTGGAATTTCGGCTCGTTCGGCATGGACGCCGCTGCGCCCGTGCTGCGCTACGAGCGCGTGCTGCTGCCGCTCTCAGACGACGGCGACAGAGTGGACGCCATCCTCGTGCTGTCCTACCAGGCGCCGCTGTAGCGCGCCGTTTCCCCTTTCGTCATGCCCCGGCTCGACCGGGGCATCCATGGTCGCAACGAGTCCGCTGCCCGATGGATCGCCCGGTCAAGCCGGGCGATGACGAACAAGGGAGAGGGCCGCCTCTGGATGCCCCGCCTGCGCGGGGCATGACGAAGGAAATAGACGCCGCCCCCTACGCCGATCGCCGTTCGCGCTCCCTACGGCGTCGTGAAGGTCTTGCGCTTGACGAGGCGGCCGCGGCCGGGCTGGCCGAGGAACTTGCCGTTGTCGACGATCACCTCGCCGCGCGACAGCGTCATCACCGGCCAGCCGGTGACCTTGAAGCCCTCGAACAGCTCCCAGTCCTGGTTCGAATGCATGTCCTTCTGGCGGATGGTGACCGGTTTCCTGGGGTCGAACACCAGGATGTCGGCGTCCGAGCCGACCGCGATCGTGCCCTTCTGCGGGTAGAGGCCGAACAGCTTGGCCGGCATGGTCGCGGTCACGTCGACGAAGCGGTTGAGCTTCAGCCGGTTCTTCAGGATGCCTTCCGAGTAGAGCATGGGCAGCATGGTCTCGAGCGAGGACATGCCGGGCACCAGGGTCTCGACCTTGCTGTTGCGCTTCTTCTGGGCCATCGAGAAGCTGGTGTGGTCGGTCGCGAGCGTCTGCAGCACGCCCGAATCGAGCGCCTGCCAGAGCACCTCCATCTGGTTGGCGTCGCGGAGCGGCGGCCAGCCGACATAGCGCTCGGGATCGTCGTCCTGCTTGAAGCGGTCCTTCGAGAGGTGGAGGTAGATCGGCCGCGTCTCGCCATAGGCCGCCTGGCCGCGGCCGCGGGCGTCGTTCAGCGCGTCCAGCCCCTCCTGGCAGGAGAGATGCACCAGATAGACCGGCGCATCGGCGAGGAAGGCCATGTCGACCGCGCGCTTGGCCGCGATGCCTTCCGCGATGCGCGGGCGCGAATCGGGGAAGTGGCGCACATCGTTCTTGCCCTCGCGTTCGAGCTGATCGGTCAGGTAGCTGATGCAGCACTGGTCCTCGCAATGGATGTTGACCATCGCGCCGTGCTTGCCGGCCTGCGCCATCGCCTTGAGGTAGTCGGTGGCGTACTGGTCGAACTCGGCCATGCCGGTCATGAAGATCTTGAAGCTGGTATAGCCGTCGCTCGCGAGGTCGGCCATCTCGCCGCGGGTGCGCTCGGTCGGCTTGAAGAGCGTCGGGTGCAGGCCGTAATCGATCACGGTCTTGCCCCGGGCCTTGGCGTTCCACGCCTCGACCGCATCGGTCAGCGACTGCCCCGGCTCGGGCAGCACATAGTCGACGACGGTGGTGATGCCGCCGCATGCCGCCATGATCGTCGAGGTGTGGAAGTCGTCGACGGTCTGTTCGCCGAGCAGCTCGAAATCGACATGGGTGTGCACGTCGACCCCGCCGGGGAACAGGTATTTCCCCTTGACGTCGATCTCGCGGCCGGCCGGCCCGAGCCCGTGGCCGATCTGCTTGATGCGGCCGCCTTCGATGCCGATGTCGGCGTCGTAGGTTTCGGCGGCGGTGACGATCGTGCCGTTGCGCAGGACGAGATCCATGGGCGGCTGCTCCTCCGTGTCCGTGTTCCGCGAAAAGCCGACTCTCTTATTTCATTAACCTAAACACCGGCGGCGCGGAACGCCATCGCGACGGACGGAGGCCGGGCACCGCCGCCGAGCCGGGCGCCGGCCGCCGCGTTAACCAGCTTCCTTTCCGTTTCGGATACCTTTGCGCTCGAATTTCGTGCCCATGGCAGCAGGACCACAGAGCGCCGCCCCAATGGCTCGCGGGCGCCTGCCAAGGTGCGATGGCGCGCCCCGCCGGCGCGGGCTCATGCGCGGCTTCCGCGACGACGAGAGCGGCAGCACGCTGATCGAGTTCGCCATGATCTCCATGGCGCTCGTCACCCTGCTCACCGGCATCATCGAGTTCTCCATGATCATGCTGGCGAAGAACAGCATGGAGGCGGCGACCAACATCTCGTCGCGCCTCGGCAAGACGGGCTTCGCCGACAACGGGCTGAGCCGCGAGGAGACCATCCTCGCCGAGGTCGAGCGCCGCACCGGCGCCATCATCGACCCGCAGAAGCTCGCGATCAGCTCCAAGTCCTATGAGCAGTTCGACCAGATCGGCAAGCCCGAGCCGTGGAACGACGCCAATGAGGACGGCTATCCCGATCCCGGCGAATACACCGACATCAACGGCAACGGCCAATACGACGAGGACATGGGCATCGCCGGCATCGGCGGCTCCGACGACGTGGTGGTCTACACGGTGAGCTATCCGTGGCGGCTGTTCACGCCACTGATCGGAAGCTTCTTCGGCAGCAGCGGCACCATCGAGCTGAGCGCCAGCTCGGTGGTCAAGAACGAGCCGTTCTGAGCCATGGCGACGCTGCGCAGGCTCATGCGGCTGTGGCGGGACCGGCGCGGCATCGCGGCCGTCGAGTTCGCGATCGCGCTGCCGATCCTCACCACGCTGTTCTTCGGCTGCCTCGAGGTGACCATGAACATCCTCGCCTCGGAGAAGGTGGAGAAGCTCGCCGCCACCTCGGCGGACGTCATCGCGCAGAGCGAGGTGGCCACGCTCAACGGCCTCGACCAGCTCCTGGTCGCGACCACCGAGATCATGGAGCCGTTCGACTTCGGCAGCGACGGCGTGGTGATCATCACCTCGGTCTATCGCGGCGTCGACCAGCCCTACGCCAAGGTGAACTGGCGCCATAGCGGCGGCGGTGGTCTGGCCGCGACGAGCGAGCTCGGCACGGTCGGCCAGCAGGCCAACCTGCCGGACGGCTTCACGCTCAACGAGCGCGAGAACGTGATCGTCGCCGAGGTCTTCTACCAGTACCAGCCGATGTTTCCCGGCGTGCTGTTCGACGAGCGGACGATCTACCGGAAGGCGCTGTTCAAGCCGCGCCTGAGCGCGCTGACCACGCCGCCCGCCTGATGCGCCGATGGAGAGGATGCCGCGCCATGTCCTGGATCGCTGAGCTTCGCGCCCTCCCGAAGCGCCTCGCCGCCTGCGAGCGCGGCTCGGTGATGACCGTGATGGCGGTCTGCTCGATCATCCTGGTCGGCGCGGTCGGCACCGCGATCGACGTCGGCCGCCTGCAGGTGGCGCAGTCCAAGCTGCAGACCGCGCTCGATTCGGCAGGCCTCGCCGCCGGCTCGATGCTGAACACCGCCGACCTCGACACCGAGGTCGAGAAATACCTCGAGGCCAATTTCGCCGGCGCCAACATCGACGCCTCGCTGGTCTCCTTCGAAGCGGTGCCGAACGAGGACGATACCGTCATCAACCTCAGCGCGACCGCCACCCTGCCCGCCACCTTCATGCGCGTGTTCGGCCACGACACCATGACGGTGGTCGCCGCCACCGAGATCACCCGCGAGATGAAGGGCATGGAGATCGCGCTCGTGGTCGACGTCACCGGCTCGATGTGCACGCCGTGCTCCAAGATCGCCGCGCTAAGGGACGCCGCGACCGACCTCGTCGACATCCTGTTCGGCGACCAGGAGACGGTCGACGATCTGTGGATCGGCATCGTGCCGTTCTCCCAGTCGGTCAACGTCGGCACCAATCGGACGGCCTGGCGCAATGCGACGCACTATGCCGGCCTCAACTATTATTTCGCGAGCCACCAATGGCTCGGCTGCTTCGAAGAACGCTACGGCGCGAACAACCGCGACGTGACCGACGACCCACCCTCGGTCGAGAAGTTCCGTACCTACTTTGCGCCCGATACCGACCCGAGCTCGAACCCCACCTTGAATCAATACAACACCAACAACTGGCGAGGGTCCTCAGGCCAGAACCAGGTGAGTCCGTCACAGAACCGCTGGGCGAATCAATACTGTCCGGAATCCGTCCTTACGCCGCTGACCAACCAAAAGTCCATTTTGCTCGACGGCATCGAGGCGCTCGACGCGAACGGCGGCACGTTCATCAACATCGGCGCCGTGTGGGGCTGGCGGCTCTTGTCGCCGCAATGGCGCGGCGCGTGGGGCGGCGACATGGACGCCAACGATCTGCCGCTCGACTACCACGCCGAGATGTCGCAGAAGGCCGTGATCCTGATGACCGACGGCAAGAACGATATCAGCAAATACTACTATAGCGCCTACGGCATGCTCTCCGCCGGCCATCTCGGCACCACCAGCAATGAGAGCGTCGCAGAGGCCGCGCTCAACCAGAAGACCGCGACCGTGTGCAACTCGATGAAGGCGAACGGCATCATCGTCTATACCATCCTGTTCGACGAGACGAACACCACGGTCAAGAACCTGATGAAGAACTGCGCGAGCGAGGAGGACTACTTCTTCGAATCGGCGACCGAGGAAGAGCTCAGCGAGGCCTTCCACGCGATCGGCGATTCGCTCTCGAAGCTCCGCGTCAGCAAATAGGCCAGCGCCGCGCCGGTCAGGCGAGGCTTGGCAGCAGGGCCGCCGCCGCTCTAACCTTGGGCCGGCGCCGCCGGAGTCCCTCCGGGTTGCGGCGGCGCGTGTCGTGACCGACCTTCAGGCTGCCATGACCAACCAGGAACCAGCGCCCGAGGCCCCGCTCAGCGTGCCCGAAGCCGCCGAGCGGCTCGGCATCAGCACGGTGCGGGTGCGCCAGTACATCCGCTCGGGCCAGCTCCAGGGCTTCCGCGACAATCGCGGCCACTGGCGCGTGGTGCCGCCGCTGTCGAGCCGCGAGCGGCTGGCGGCCGAGGCGGGCGGCGAGCTTTCCGAGGCGGATGCGGTCGACCTCCTGGTCGACGAAATCCTGGAGCTGCGCGACGCGCTCGCCGAGCGCGAGGGCCGGCTGGCGCGCCTCGATACCCTGGTCGAGCGCCAGCAGGCGGCGCTCGACCGCGCCGTCGCATTGGCCGACCAGCTTCGCGACGAGCGGGACGCCGCGCTCGACCGTGCCGCCGCGAGCGCGGCCGAGAACGAGCGGCTCAAGGCGCTGCTCGACCGCACGCTGGCACGGCTCGATGCCGCGCTCGCCCGCCTCGATACCGAGGGCAGGAAGCATCAGGCCGCGCTCACCGCGATCGAACGCGGCCTCGCGGTGCTCGACCGCACCACCGAGCGGATGACGCTCGACGGCGCAGCGCGGCAGCGGCTGGAGGCGATGCTCGCGGATGCCACGACGCGGCTCGAGGCGCTGATCGAAGACAAGGCCGCGGGCGCCGCGCTGCTCGCGCGGCGCGAGGCCACGCTCGAACGCGCGCTCGGCCTGCTGGAGCGGATGTCGGAGGCCGACCGCCTCGCCAAGCAGCGCGAAGCCGAGACGCGCAGCCTGTTCAGCCGCGTGCTCCGCCGGCTCGACGGGAACTGAGACGCGGCCGCCGCCTTCCCCCCTCTTCTTCGTCATGCCCCGCGCAGGCGGGGCATCCAGGGGCCAGCGGCACAACGGCCATACCACCCCCGTCATTGCCGGGCTTGACCCGGCAATCCAGTCTTTCATTGAGTCTGGATGCCCCGCCTGCGCGGGGCATGACGATCAAATCGAAGCCTTGGCCTCAGGCCGGCGCGTTGCGGCGGCGCACCTCGTCGATATAGGCGAGCACCTCGTCGAGGCCGAGCACGTCGGCATAGCGGCGGCCGACGTCGCGTAAGTTATCGCGGTGCGGCCCCTCCTCCACGTCGCCGACGCAGGGCTCGGGCACGATCACCCGGTAACCGAAGGAGAAGGCGTCGTTGATCGAGGCGCGCACGCAGCCCGAGGTGTTGCAGCCGATCACGATCACCGTATCGACGCGCTCCTTGATGAAGAACGAGGTGATCGCGGTCTGGAAGAAGATCGACGGGCCGGTCTTGCAGAACACGGCGTCATAGCCCGGCTCGTAGATGCGCTCGTCGAGCTCGGTCGAGGGATGGCCGTGCGTGAAGTCCTTCAGCACCGGCGCGATCTTCCAGTGCGGCATGTCGCGCTGCGAGGTGTAGGCGGTGTAGCAGGTGGCGACCGGCAGGTTCGCGGCGCGGGCGGCCTTCAAGAGCGTCGCGCTGTTCTCGACCGCGCGCGCGACCATGGGGCGGCCGCCGAGCGCGAATTCGGGCCGCGTAAAGCCCTTCTGGAAATCGACCACCGCGATGCCCGGCCGCTCGCCGAAGCCGATGCGCTTGGCGTCGAAGCCGATCTCTTTATAGGTGTCGGACATGCGCTTCTCCTTGCGTCGCGGCCTCAGCGCTTCACGTCGCGCCACAGCCGCATGGTGTAGCTGAAGCGGTCGGCCGGGTGGATGCTACAGGCGATCTCGGCCGTCTTGCCGCGCGCCGAGCGGTACACGCGATCGACCTCGAGCGCCGGCGAGCCGGGCTCGACCGCGAGCATCGGCGCGATGTGCGGCGGCACCAGCACGGCACGCAGCGTCTGCGTGACCTCGAGAATGCGCTCGCCATATTCGGTTTCGAGGAAGCTGAAGATGCGGGCGTTCGCGGCACCGCTCAGCTCGCGGATGCGGGCGAACTCCGCCGCGACGAACGCCTCGGTCCAGCAGATCGGCACGCCCGGGGCACCGTCTGCCTCGCTGTAGCGATAGCCTTCGGCGCGCCACCAGGATTGGCCGCGACGGCAATTGAGGCGCCTGGCGAGCGCGACGCCGGCGACCACGGGCTCGAACGGGCCGACCGCGAAGCGCGTCGCCTCGGCATACTGGGCCAGCTCGTCGAGCGATTCGACCGCGTGGATGAAGGAACGGTTGGGCGTGCGCGCGGTGACGACGGTGCCCGAGCCGCGCCGCGCCACCACCATGCCGGCATCGCTCAAGTGCCGGATCGCCTGGCGCACGGTGAAGCGGCTGACGCCGAGCTGCCGGCACAGATCGAGCTCGCCCGGCAGATGATCGCCGACCGCGATGCGCTCGCGCGCGATGTCGCGCTCGATCTGCCGCACAATCTTCAGATAGCGGGGCTCGCTAGTTTGTTTGGCTGAGGCAGCGGCGCGTACCATGGCCGGGTGCCGCCTCACAAGCCGGCGGTGACGCCGGGGACGAGCCTGATCTCGACCTTGAACCGGGCCATGAAGGCGCGCGCGAGCTGCTCGAAGCAGACGCCCTTGCGCACCACCGTGAAGTCGCGGAAGTCGACGATCGTGCTCGAACGGCCCTCGGGGTTGGCGTATTTCGAAAGCCCGTAGTCGAACGAAACATCGGCCGCGGCGCGCACCGGCGCGTCGATATCGGCGAGGCGATACTTGCTGCCGGTGAGCGAGGTGTTGGCCGAGGAGCCGAACACCGGCCGGCCGCGCTCTGCCACCTGGCGCGCGATCTCGTCGTGGAACTGGCCGGCGTTGAGCAGCATGTCGATGGTGCCGATCTTGGTCGAGGATTGCAGCACGAAGGGGTCAACCGCCCGGAACAGCGGATGATCGACGCGGAACGGCGCGACCACCGAGAACGGAATCCGCTCCTCGGCGATCAGCTCGTCCACCATGTCGTGCTTGGCCGGGTCCATGATGTGGATCTCGCGGCTGAGCGCCGCGTTGGAGAACATGCCGCTCGGCTTCTCGTAGGAGCGCTGCTTGGCGGTGAAGATCTTGCGGATGCCCGCCTCGCGCATCGCGACGATGCCGTAGGCGACGTCGAGCGGCACCAGCGCCACGCCGCCCTCGGCGAGCACGTCCATCATGCGCGAGACGTCGGCGCGCAGCCGGTCGGCGGGCACCGGGTCGGAGGTCAGTCGTTCGACCGCAACGTCGCTCATGGCGTCCTCTTGCTTGGGGGGCCGTCGCTCATCAGGTCGGCCTCGGCGCGGTGCGGAACGGCGCCAGCAGCCCATCGAGGCTCGGCGTGTCCGACAGGCGGGCGATCCGCGCGGCGATCTCGGCACCCTCGAGCGCAAAACCGGCCGGCGCGACCAGCTCGTCGAACTTGGCGATCAGCGCCGCCTCGGTCATCGGCCGCGCCGGGGTGCCGAGGCTGTCGAGCAGCGTGACGGTGCGCGCCGGCATACCCTCGGCCTCGAGCGTCAGCCGGCTGCCGAAATGCGCGGGGAACGCGGCCTCCATCTCGGCGTCGATCGCGGCCTCGACCTTATCGGCGATGGCGTGCAGCGCCTTGTCCGCCATCGCCGGCTCGCCATAGCCCTCGACCGCGCGAGGCCCGTAGAGCAGCGCGGCGGCAAGCGCGTGCGGCAGGCTGTATTGCGCGGCCATCACCGAGCGCGGCCGGCGCTGCATGTGCTGGCCCGCCATGATGGCCGGGCCGCCGACTGCGATCCGCACGATGCGCGACGGATCGAGGCGGAAGCCGTCGGTCGCCTGTTCGAGTGCGTCGATCGTCGAGTGGAACAGGCGGCAGCAGGGATAGGGCTTGAAGCTGATGCGGTGGATTTCGAGGGGCGCACCGGGCCGGCGCAACAGCCGGTCGAGGTCGGGCGTCACGCCGTAGAGATTGCAGAGCCCGTAGCGGCCGTCGAAGGCCTGCGCCGGGCCGGCCAAGCCAGCGGCCGCAAGCTCGGCCGCGAGCACGCCATGCTGCGCGCTGTAGCCGCCGTGCAGGCGCTTGACCGAGGTGGCCGCGCTGTCTTCCGCGAACTGCATCGAGCCGCCGGCCATCGAGAGCGCGAGGCCGAAGGCGCGGCTCAACGTCCCGGCGTCGAGCCGCATCAGGTGCGCCGCGCACGCCGCGGCGCCGAACGAGCCGAACAGCGCGGTCGGGTGGAAGCCCCGCTCGATCAGGCGACCCGCGCCGGTTGCCGCGCCGATGCGGCCGATCACCTCGTAGCCGGCGGCGATGGCCGGCAGCAGCGCGGCGCCGCCGAGGCCCCGCTGCTGCGTGACCGCGAGCGCCGCGCCGATCACCACCGCGCCGGGATGGCTGACCGATTCATCGTGCGTGTCGTCGAGCTCGAGGCCGTGCGCCGCGGTCGCGTTGACGAGCGAAGCGACCGGTGCTGCGGTGCGCAAATCCGTGCCGATGATCGCGGCGCGCCCCAAGCCGGCATAGCTTTGCGCCCAGCCGGCGAGCGACCGGCTCCAGGGCAGCGACGAGCCGCGATAGGCGCAGGCGAGATGATCGAGGATCAGACGATGAAGCTGCGCCCGGTCGGCATCGCCCAGCGCGTCATGGCGAAACGCCAGCGCCTCCTCGGCGAGGGCGAGCGTGCGGTCGCCCACCGCCTCCCGGATCGCCGGCCGCGCGCTCGCCATGCCCGCCCTACTCCGCGTGCCGCTTGTCGAATTCCCAGACCCGCTCGAAGCCCATCAGCTTGTTCATCTCGGCGAAGGGATAGAGCGCGGTCTCGGTGTTCTTGGTCGAGCCGTCGTCCTTCAGCCCGCGATAGACCGCTTCGAGCGCGGCCGCGGTGGCGAGGAAGCCCGCGGCCGGGAAGATCGCGATCCGATAGCCGACCTCGATCAGCTCGGTGCGGCTCAGGATCGGCGTGCGCCCGCCCTCGACCATGTTGGCGAGGCAGGGCTGCTCGAAGCTCGCGGTGATCCGCCGCATCTCCTCGACCGATTCCGGGCTCTCGACGAAGATCACGTCGGCGCCGGCCTTGGCGTAGCTCTCGCCGCGCCGGAGCGCCTCGTCGATGCCGAGTGTGGTACGCGCGTCGGTGCGCGCGATGATCAGGAAGTCCGAACTGTCCCTGGCCTCGCGGGCGACGCGGATTTTCTTCGCCATGTCCTCGGCGGGGATCACGCGGCGGCCGAGGGTGTGACCGCACTTCTTCGGGAACTCCTGGTCCTCGAGCTGGATAGCGGAGGCCCCTGCCTTCTCATAGCCCCTCACCGTGCGCTCGACGTTGAGCAGCCCGCCATAGCCGGTGTCGGCGTCGGCGATCAGGGGCGTCGTCGTGTTGCCCGCGATCATCTCGACCCGGTTGACCATCTCGCTATAGGTCGCGAGCCCGGCGTCCGGCGCGCCGAGATGCGAGGCGACCGCGCCATAGCCCGTCATGTAGAGCGCCTCGAAGCCGAGCCGGTCTGCCATGCGCGCCGAGATTCCCTCGAACACGCCGGGCGCAATCAGCACATGGCCCTTCTTCAGAAGGTTCTTGAGCGGCGGCTTCCTGCTTGCGGCCATGAGATGCGGCGTCCTCGTTGTCTGATTGGCGGGAAAGGCTAGCGCGCGGCGCTCTTCGAGGCCGGCGCGGCGATGCGGTCCAGATAGGCGATGGTCTCGGCCTCGCTCACCACGTCGCCGTATTTCGCGTTCATGTCGAACAGGTTGGCGCGGTGCGGGCCTTCCGCGCGGTCGCCGACCGCCTGCTCGACGATGATCGGGATGAAGCCGTGGCTCACCGCGTCGATGCAGGTCGCGCGGACGCAGCCGCTGGTGGTGACGCCGGTGATGATGGTGGTGTCGATGCCGCTCGCGGTCAGCGTCGCGGCGAGCGAGGTGCCGAAGAAGGCGGAGGGATACTGCTTGCTGACGACGAGCTCGCCGGGCTCGGGCGCGAGGCCCTTGGGCCAGGCGCCGAGCGGGTTGCCCGCCTCGAACGAGCGGAGCGCCGGCACCTTGCGGAAGAAGACGCCGCCGTCCATGCCGCCCTGATGATAGCGCACATTGGTGAAGACGCGCGTGATGCCGGCGCGCCGCGCGGCGGCGAGCATGCGGAGCGCCGAGGCGAGCGTCTCCTCGACCTCGGCATAGAGCGGCGAGGACGGCTCGAAATAGGCCTCGACGAAATCGACGAGCAGGAGCGCCGGCGCGCGGCCGAAGCCGACGCGCTGGTGATAGCCCGCGCGTGCATAGTTGGCGTCGAGATCCTCGGCCATGCCCGCCTCCTCTCCGAGTCGGCGCTAGTCGCCGGCCGCGGCCTGCTTGACCCGATCCGTCATCCAGGTCTGGAACACCGGCGTGCGCGGCGGCTCGAGCCCGGTGTCACGCTTGCAGCGCGCCTTGAGCTCCTCGACCGTGCCGCCGAAGTTGAACAGGGTGACCTCGCCGCGCGCCTGCGCCATCTGCTCGCGCAGCGCCGTGGTCGCGCGCTCGTCGACGCTGCCGTCGGCCTGGAGCACCACACCGTAGCGCCGCGCGCCCTCCGCCGTGACCAGGCCGCGCGCCACGTCGCGCGCCACCTTCTCGGCCGGCCGCTTCAAGGGATCGCCCCAGCCGCCGCCGCCCCAGGTGTTGAAGTAGAGCACGTCGCCGGGCTCGACATGAATGCGGTCGCACTTGGAGGGCATCAGCTCGCGCGTGCCGTTGGCGCGCACCATCAGCTTGGTCGAGCGGCCGCCGGGCAGGCCGCCATTGACGCCCCAGGGATGGGTCAGCCAGCGGTCGTCATGGATCGAGATCTGGCCGGGCTCGAGGAACATGTAGCCCATCGAGAGGCCGTTGCCGCCGCGGTGCAGGCCGGGGCCGCCCGAATCCGGAATCGTCTCGTAGGTCACGATGCGCAAGGGGAAATAGGACTCGAGGAACTCGTTCGGCACGTTGGTGAAGGCGGGCCAGAGCGAATGGCCGTCCGGCCCGTCGCCGACCGGGCGGCCCGGGATGCCGCCGAAGCCGATCTGGTAGAGCTGGTACCACTCGCCGGTGCTCCGGGTGTAGCCGGAGTACATGAAATGCGGGCTGTCGGAGAAGCCGGCGGCATTGAGCGCCTCGGGCGAGCCCTGGCCGAGCAGGCCGCCCATGATGTCGAAGATGCGCCCGAGCATGTGGGTGCGGCAGGAAAGCGCGGCCGGACGCTTCGGCTTCAGGATGGTGCCTTCGGGGATCTTCACGTCGATCAGATCGTAGAACCCGTCGTTGAACAGGATCTGCGGGTCGAAGATGTTGATGAAGAACGCCCCGAGGAACATCTTGAACATTTCCTCGTTGAGCAGGAAGTTGACCGAGCTGATCGACTGCGGGTCGGTCGCGGAGAAATCGAAGGTCACCTTGTCGCCGGTGCGCCACATCGAGCAGGCGACCTTGTAGGGCCCCATGCCGAGCCCGTCATCGTCGATATAGTCCTCGAAGTACTGCTTCTTCTCCGGGATCACCATCTGGATGATGGCGCTCATCGCGCGCTTGTTGCGGTCGAGCATCTCCTCCATCGCGGCGACGAACTCGTCCTCGCCGAAGCGCTCGCAGATTTCGAAGACGCGCCGCTCGGCGAGCCTGAGCGCGGCGATGATCGCGTTGAAGTCCGAGCGGTTCCAATCCGGCAGCCGGCAGTTGTGCAGGACGAGGTCGAGGATTTCCTTGTTGAGCTTGCCCTTCTTGTAGATCTTGATGGGCGGCACCTGGATGCCTTCCTCGAAGATCTGCGCGGCGTCGGTCGGCAGCGAGCCCGGCACCTTGCCGCCGATATCGGTCATATGGCCGAACATCGCGGCCCAGGAGATCAAACGGCCGTTCCGGAAGATCGGCATCAGGGTCAGCCAGTCATTCAGGTGGCTGATCGCGCCGCGGCAGGAATAGGGGTCGTTGGTGAGGAAGATGTCGCCCTCCTCGATCTCGCCCTCATAGCCCTGCACGAAGCCCCAGATGAACGAGCCGAACTGGCCGACCACCATCTTGCCTTCCTGGTTGGCGATCATCGGAAAGGCGTCGTGCTGCTCGCGGATGCCCGGCGACATGGCGGTGCGGAACAGCACCGCGTCCATCTCGGAGCGCGCGTTCCTGAGCGCGTTCTCGACGATGTCGAGCGAGATGGGGTCGACCTTGACGTTGCGGTCGAACGGCGTATTGTTGGTCTGGACGATCGTGGCAGGCATGGTGGCTCTCCTGCGGTTGGCTCAGCCGACGGGCCGAATGAGGATGCTGCCATGCTGGTCGATCTCGCCCGCATGGTCCGGCAGAATGAGGGTGGTGGTATCCATCTGCGCGACGATGGCGGGGCCGACGATGCGGTGCCCGGCCTTCAGCTTGGTGCGGTCGTAGATCGCGGCGCGCCTTTTCCCGCCGCCGACATAGACCTCGGTCTCCTCGATGATGGCATCGCGCGCATCGCCAGCGGCGCGGCCGACCTCCTCGGCGCGTACCAGCGTCTCCTTGCCTTGCGCGATGGCGCGCAGATTGACCAGCTCGTGATCATGCTCGAGCGCGAAGGTGAAGAGCTGCTCGTGCATGGCATCGAAGGTCTTGCCGATCGCGGCGAGCCCGCCCCGCTTGAACTCGTCGAGCGAGGAGTTGAGCGTGAGCACCATGCCCTGGCCGTGATAGCGCATGTCGACCTGGATGCCGATGCTCTGGTCCGCGGCCGGGATGCCCTCGGCATCGAGCGCCCTGGCGGCCTGCTCGGCGAGCCCTTCGAGCACACCGAGCACCTCGGCGTCCGAGGTCTCGCGGATGCGGCGGATGAAGGTCTGCGAGGCCTCGTCGCGCAGCCGCGTGGTGGCATCGCCATAGGCGCACAGCACGCCCGGCCCCGGCGGGATGATCACCGGCCAGGCCTGCATCAGCTTGCCGAGCGCGTTGGCGTGCAGCGGGCCGGCGCCGCCGAACGCGACGAGGGCGAAGTCGCGCGGATCGAAGCCGCGCTCGATCGAGACCAGGCGGAGCGCGCCGAACATGTTCTCGTTGACGATGTCGATGATGCCCTCGGCCGCGGTCATCAGCGGCAGGCCGAGCGAATCGGCGATCGTCTGCACCGCCTTCTCGGCGGAGCCGCGGTCGATCCGCATGTCGCCGCCGAGGCGCGAGGAGGCCGGCAGATAGCCGAGCACCACATTGGCGTCCGTCACGGTCGGCTTGTCGCCGCCCCTGGCATAGGCCGCGGGGCCGGGATCGGCGCCGGCCGATTGCGGGCCGACGCGCAGCGCCTTGGTCAGCTCCGGCACATAGGCGATCGAGCCGCCGCCCGCGCCGATCGAGCGCACGTCGATCGAGGAGGCGCGCACCGTCACGTCGGCGACGCGGGTCTCGCGCCTGACCTGCGGCTCGCCGTTCTCGATCAGCGCGACGTCGGTCGAGGTGCCGCCCATGTCGAAGGTGAGCAGGTTGGTGTAGCCCGACTGCTTGGCGATCCAGAGCGCGCCGGCGACGCCGCCGGCCGGCCCCGACATCAAGAGGTTGACCGGTGCGCTCTTGGCGCCGTCGACCGAGCTCAAGCCACCGTCCGAACGCAGCACATGGAACTGCACGCCGCCGAGCTTGCGGTTGAGCTCGGTGTGCAGGCTGTCGATATAGCGCGACACCACTGGGCGGATATAGGAGTTCACCACCGTGGTCTCGGTGCGCTCGTACTCGTACATCTCGGGGATCACCTCGGAGGAGATCGAGACCGGCACGCCCGGCATGATCCCTTCCGCGATCTCGCGGATGCGCCGCTCGTGCGCGCCATTCGCGAAAGCGTTGATCAGCGAGACGGTGAGCGCCTCGACGCCCTGCTGCTTGAGCTTGCGCAGCTTCTCGGCGAGGTCTGCCTCGTTGAGCGGCTTGACCGGCTCGCCCTTGGCGCTCATCCGCTCGTCGGCCTCGATGGTGAGCTCGAGCGGCGCGAGCGGGTCGGACTTGTTGTAGATCACCCAGCCGCCGAGGCCGCCCGGCACGTAGGAGCGCGCGATCTGCAGCACCTGCCGGTAGCCCTTGGTGGTGACCAGGCCGACGCGCGCGCCCGACGAGGTGAGCACCGTGTTGGTCGCGACCGTGGTGCCGTGCATGATGTGCGAGATGCGCGCCGGCTCGATACCGGCCTCGGCACAGATCTTGGCGATGCCGTTCAGTACGCCGATCGAGGAGTCCTGCGGCGTCGAAGGCACCTTGGCCTTGTAGGTCTGGCCCGACGCCTCCTCGATCAGGATCAGGTCGGTGAAGGTGCCGCCGACATCGACGCCGAGCCGGTAGCCGTCGGCGCGCGGGCCGCCGCTGCGTGCTGGGGTCGGCGCCGGCGCGGCCGCCGCGGGTAGGGCTTCGAGCTGGGCGAGACGCTTCTCGAGCTCGGCCAGGCGCTTTTCGTAGATCGCCACGATATCGTCGGTGGGCACGCTCATCCTCGCTGATCTCTCCCTCGCGGCAGCGGCTCTACAGCCCTGCCCAGTTGACCGGACAAATGGTCGCAGACGCCCGAAAACCCGTCAATGCCGCATCGCTGAAAGCCCGCTCAGCTGAAGTTCTGCGGCTGGCGCCGGCGCACCAGCTGCGAGAGTGCGACGGCAAGCACGAGGCCGCCGCCGTAGAACAGGTTCTGCACCAGGGTATCGACGCCGAGCATGGTGAGCCCGGTGATGCCGGTCACCAGGAAATAGACGCCGATGAACGAGCCCCACGGGTTGAAGCGGCCGGGCACGATGCTGGTCGCGCCCAGGAAGGCGGCGGCGAAAGCCGGCAGCAGCAATGCCAAACCCGACAGCGGATCGGCGGAGCCAGTCATGCCGGCATAAAGCACGCCCGCGCAGGCCCCGATGGTGCCGCTCAGGACGAAGCCGACGAGGCGCACCCGATCGACCCGGATGCCGGAGAGCCGCGCCACCTCGCGCCCACGCCCGACGAAGAGGAGGCGCCGGCCGATCGTCGTGTACTCGAAGCAGTACCACATCAGGAGGCACAGGAAGAGCGCGTAGTAGAAGGAGAGCGAGATGCCGAACACGCGCGTCACGATGACATAGTTGACCAGGCCGAAATTGACGCCCGCGATGGTCTGCGAGCCGCTGATCCACAGGATGATGCCGTTGATGAAGGTGCCGACGCCGAGCGTCACGATCAGCGAATGGATGCGGAAGTAGAGCACGATCGCGCCGTTGATCAGGCCGATCAGCGCGCCGCAGCCGATCGCGACCGCGACCGCGGGAACCACGCCCCAGCCATGATGCGCGTTGAGCACGGCGATCGACATCGCCGAGAGCACGAGGGTGGAGGCGACCGAGAGGTCGAAATCGCCGGCGGTGAGCGGGATCAGCAGGCCGAGCGTGAGCACCACGAGCACGGCCTGCGAGCTGAACATGGTCGAGAAATTGAGCCAGGAGAGGAAGCTGTCCGGGATCACCGCGCCGAAGATGATGACGAGCACGATCCAGGCGCCGATCAGGCCGAAGCGTTCGGCCTGCGCGGTGACGCTGCGCCGCCCCGGCTGAACCGCGGCAACGGCCGGCCGCGCGCCGCCGCGCCCGGCCTCGATCGCGAGCAGGCGCTGCTCGAGCGCGGCGAGCCGCGCCTCGTAGGGGTCGAGCGCCTTCTGCTCGGCCTGGCTCACGCGGCCGCCCCCTGCCCGCCCGCGCCCGCGAGGCCCTGGCAGCGATAGACCTGGTCCGCGATGTTGTCCTTGCTGATCTGCTCGCCCTCGATCCGGCGCACCACCGCGCCGCGGGCGAACACCAGCACGTGATCGCAGAGCTGGGCGAGCTGCTCATAGTCGGTGCTGGCGCACAGCACGGCCATGCCCGCGTTGGATGCCTCGTCGATCGCCTGATAGATCTGCTGCCGCGCGCCGACATCGACGCCCTGCGTCGGCTCGTCGAGCAGCAGGAGGTGCGGCCTGGTCTGCAGCCACTTGGCGAGCAGCACCTTCTGCTGGTTGCCGCCGCTTAAGGATTCGAGCGTCATCTCGGGCCGGTTCGGGCGCACGTCGTAGGCGTCGCCGAGCTCGCGCGCACGCCGCGCCATGGCGCGCCGGTCGAGCCCGAGGGCGCGCCGGAAGCGGCCGAGCACCGGCAGCGTGACGTTGTCGGTGATCGGCAGGTTGCCGACGCCGCCGGCGCCGAGCCGGTCGGACGGCAGCAGCGCGAGGCCGAGCCGCTGCGCGCGCGCCGGATCCAGATGGGCCAAGGCGTGGCGCCTTCCGCCGATGGTCAGATGGCCGGCCTGCACCGGCGCCGCGCCATAGAGCAGATAGGGCACGTCGGCGAAGCCCGAGCCGATCAGCCCGGTCAGCCCGACGATCTCGCCCGCCTTGAGCTCGACCGAGAAATCCTGCACCGCGCCGCCCGCGAGCCCCTCGACCGCGATGTCGACCGCGGCGTCCGCCGCCACATTGTGCTCGACGTGATAGGCCGCGACGCGCCGGCCGACGATCAGCTCGACGAAATCGCCGTGCGTGCTGCCGCGCGTTTCGAGCGTGCCGGCGACACGGCCGTCGCGCAGCACGGTGGCGCGGTCGGTGATGGCGAGGCACTCGTCGATGTCGTGCGAGACGAAGATCACGCTCGCGCCATGCTCGACGATGCTGCGCACCAGGCCGAACAGGCGTTCGACGCCGGCCTTGGGCAGGAAGGGCGTCGGCTCGTCGAGCACCAGGATGCCGCCGCCGCCATGCTCGGCCTGGCTCTCGCGCACCTGCTCGAAGGCGCGCACGATGGCGAGCAGCGCACGCTCGACCTGGGGCAGCGCGGCGACCGTCGCGTCCGGGTCGAGCGCGAGGTCGAAGCGCTCGAAGATGGCGCGCGCCCGCGCCCGCTCGGCGCGCCAGTTGATGAACCAGCGCGTCTCGGTCGCGAAGTCGCCGATCCGCAGGTTCTCGAGCACGGTGAGCGAGGGCACCAGGCCGAGATGCTGATGCACGAAGGCAAGGCCGAGCCGCCTGAGGTCGCTCGCCGCGACCGGCAGGGGCAGCGGCCGGCCGTAGAGCTCGACCGAGGCGCCCGGCTCCGGCTCGTGATAGCCCGAGAGGACCTTGATCAGCGTCGACTTGCCGGAGCCGTTCTGGCCCAAGAGGCCGTGGACCTCGCCGGCGAACACGGTGAGGTCAACGCCGTCGAGCGCGCGCGCACCGCCGAAGCTCTTCGAGAGGTTGCGGATCGCCAGGGCGGGAGACGACGCCCCCGCCCCGGCCACCCCATGGCTCATTACTCCAGGCCCCAGAGCTTCCGGAAGCCCGCGAGGTGCGAATCGCCGTAGCCGTCGTTGAAGTTGGCGGGGACGCCGGCGGCCTCGACGTTGCTCTTGTCGAAGATGTAGAGCGGCGTGTTGAGCACGGTGACCGGCTCGAGGCCGCACAGGATGCGCATGTTGACGTCGACGCCGGCATAGCCGACCCAGCCGAGGCTTTCGCCCACGTCCATGTCGACCTCGCCGTTGCGGATCATGTCGAGCACGAACGGCGTGCCGTTATAGGTCGCGATCTTCACGTCGCCGAGGCGGTTGGTGATGCGCAGCGCCGGCACGACGAACTGCGACATCGAATCATAGATCGGCAGGACGAAGTTGATCGACGGATCGGCAACCAGCGCCGATTGCACGCTCGGCTGAATCTTCGTCGCCCACTCCTGCACCGGCACGTTGATGTGCTGCTGCTTGCAGTCCGGGCAATACTCCTTGAGCGTATCCTGGATCGACTTCACGAACGGCGCGGTCGGCACGATCTCGTCCGAGCCGATGATCACGACGTTGGGCTTGCCCCCGGTCTTCACATAGGCCCAGGACGCCATCAGCTTGCCGGCCAGCGTGTAGTTCATGCGCGCCGAGCCGTCGAGGTTGGGCGGAATCTCCTGGGTCACGTCAAAGAGGTGCGTGGTGGTGACCTTGATGCCCTTGGCCCGCGCCTCGTCGATCTGCGGGCCGAGCGCCGCGGGCGGGATGCCGCCCTGCAGGTCGACCAGCTGATAGCCGCCGGCCTGCGCCGCGGCCATGCCCTGCACCCACTGGTCGATCTTGAGCTGGTTCTCCCAGTTCTTGAGCTCGAAGCCGACCTCCTTCGCCGCCTCGCCCATCGCCTTCGAGATCTCGACATTGAAGGGATTGGTCATGGACAGCGGAATGACCATCATCTTCTTGTCCTTCATGCACGCCTTGGCGTCGAAGGGCTCTCCGGGCGGATTGAACGCCGGCAGCTTCTGTTGCGCCGCGATCAGCGCCTCGGCGTCGGCCATGGCGTCCGCCCGCGCACCGCCAGGCACCCCGAGCACGGCAGCGAGCGCCGCGGCGCCGACGAATGCCGCGAGATATTTCGTCAATCTCATTGAAGACCTCCCATTTGATAGCCGGAAGCCGGCACCAGCCAGAGCCGGCTCCCCCCGTACCTCATTGCCCCATGGACGCCGGCGGAAGCCGGGTCTCCCTCAAGACCGTGCAAGCCGGGCGGCGCGGCGTTTCCGGCCTGCCCAATTGTCCGGTCAATTGAAGTCTCGACCAGATCGCCGGGCGCGGTCAACATGACTCTTGACGCCGCCGCGGCTAGACTGACGGGAGGTATGCCGACCGTATCGCGATGATCGCAACCGCCGCGACCCGAGACGCGTTCGCCGAGTGGCGTCACTTCTATGTGCGCGTCGGGCTCGCGCTCGACCATGCGACGCCGGGCTATCGGCGCGCCGTCGAAAAGCTCCAGCAGCTGGAGGCGTGGCTCGCCGCCAACCATCATCCGGTCGCGCTGTTCGATGCGCATGGCAGGCCGAAGAGCGAGGCAGTCAGCGTCTTCTTCGAGCGCGGCGAGGCCGAGAAGGCGCTCGCCTACCGGGCCTTCTGTAACGAGCTCGGCCTCGCCGAGACGCTGCTCTCCGGCCGCGTCGTCCACCGCCGCTGCCCGCGCACCACGCCGCCGGGCTGAGCCGCGCGCCGCCGCGTCGCCTGCTCGAAGCGGGCGGCATAGTCCGGATGCTCGGTGCCCATCAGCCGGTCCCACCAACGGAAGTAGAGGCCGAAATTGGCGTCGCCATGCTGATGGTGCAGGTCGTGATGGGTCACCGTCGTGTTCCATGCGGTGAGCGGGCTCGTGCCGAACCAGCGCGGATAGAGCTCGACCCCCGAATGGCCGACCGCGTTGCGCACGATCATGAAGCTGAGGAAGACCATGAGCGCGGTCGCGTGCACCGGCATGAGGAACGCCATGAGCGGGACGAACGCCGCCTGCACGATCGCCTCCGGCCAGCCGAAGGCATAGGCCGCGAGCACGGTCGGCGCGCGCGAGCGGTGATGGCCGCGATGGAAGAAGCGGAACAGCCGGGGGTGATGCATCAGCCGGTGCGTCCAGTAGAAATAGGCGTCGTGCGCGACGATCAGCACGACCGAACCGACCACGAGCGAGGCCACGTCATCGCCCGGCGAGGCCGCGACGATGCGCAGCACCCCGAACTGCATGCCCACGAAGGTGCCGAAGCCGACCAGCCCGAACACGAACGCGGTCAACGCCAGATAGCCGAGCTCCCTGCCATAGTCGGCGAGGCGCGGCCGGTAGTCCTGGATGCGGCCGCGCCACCGGGTCAGTCGCAGCACGCCCGCGACGAGCAGGAGCACGCCGGCGATGACCCCGACATTGCGCGCAGCGTCCAGGCTCAGCAGCGCGGGCCAAGCCTGCGCGAACAGATCGATCAGCGCGTCGAACGACATGTTGCTTTTCGGGGTGCTCGAAGCGGAAGGGCCGCGCTCTATAGCACGATCGGCGGCGCCTGTGGCACATATCGCCTTGCCCCGCCCGCGCCTTTGCCGTCGAATGGCGGCCCGACCTCAGGAACGGGAGGCCGCCATGCCCGCCTATCTGATCGCCGAGAACGAAGTCCACGATCCGCAGATGATGAAGGCCTATCTGGAGAAGGTGGGGCCGACGGTCGCCGCATACGGCGGCAAGACATTGGCCGCCGGCGGCGAGATCGCCCATATGGAAGGATCATGGCGTCCGAAGCGGGTCGCGGTGCTCGAATTCCCGAGCATGGCGGCCGCCAAGGCCTGGTACAATTCGCCGGAGTACCAGGAAATCCTGCCGCTCAGATTGAACGCGTCGAACGGCAGCCTGATCTTCCTCGACGGCCTGGGTTGAGACGGCACAGTGCATGGCTGACAAGGTGACCCCGATCGGCGTCAGGGCGGTACAGCCCGCGGCGCCCTTGCCCGAAGCCAAGCCGAGCATGGCGCAGGCCTATGCCGCGTTCGCCGAAGGCCTGCGCTACGAGGCGATCCCCGAGACCACGCGCGAGCGCGCCAAGCTCCTGATGCTGGACGCGATCGGCATCGCCTTCGCCTCGACACAGTACGACTTCGCGCAGCGCACCATCGCCGGCCTGCGCGCGCTTGCCGACGCCGCAGAAGGCGCGGCCGGCGCGGTGATCGGCACGACGCCGGGGCTGCCCTGGCGCGACGCGATCGTCGCCAATGGCGTGCTGGTGCACGGGCTCGATTTCGACGACACCCATGTCGAGGGCGTGATCCACGCCACCGCGAGCGCCTTTCCCTGCGCGCTCGGGCTCGGCTCAAGGCTCGATCTCGACGGCCGCGACGTGCTGCTCGCCTATGTTGTCGCGGTCGAGATCGCCTGCCGGCTCGGCATGGCCGCCAAGGGCGGCTTCCACGAGGCAGGCTATCACCCGACTGGGCTGCTCGGCGCGTTCTCCTGCGCAGTCGGCGCCGGCAAGCTGCTCGGCCTCACCGCGGCGCAGCTCGCCGACGCCCAGGGCATCGCGCTCAGCATGGCCGCCGGCACCCTCGAGTTCCTCAACGACGGCGCGTGGACCAAGCGGCTGCATCCGGGCTGGGCGGCGCTCTCCGGCGTGAGCGCGGCGACGCTCGCGAAGAGCGGCTTCCAGGGTGCCGCGCAGGGTTATGAAGGGCGCTACGGCCTCTACCGCAGCCATCTCGGCGCGTTCTACGAGCGCTGCGATCTCGCACGCGCGACCGCAGGGCTCGGCGAGGTTTGGCAGACCGAGACGGTGGCGGTGAAGCCGCTGCCTGCCTGCCATCTGACCCATGCCGCCGCCGACGCCGCCATGATCCTCGCCCGCCAGCACGACCTTTCGCCGGAGCGGATCGCGCATGTCGAGGTCATTGTGCCGCGCGAGATCGTCGCCGTGGTGTGCGAGCCGGCGGCGCAGAAGAAGCGCCCCACCAGCCCCTACGAGGCGCAGTTCAGCATCCCCTACATCGTCGCCGCCGCGCTGCTCCGCCGGCGCTTCACGCTCGCCGACATCGAGCCGGAGGCGATCGCCGACCCGGCGGTGCAGGCGCTCGCCGAGCGCGTCTCCTACAGTGTCGATCCGAACTCGCCCTACCCGAAATATTTCTCGGGCGAGGTGGTGGTCACCACCCGGGACGGCCAGACGTTCCGCCACCGCGAGCAGATGAACCGCGGCTGCGCCGACCGGCCGTTGAGCGCCGCCGACATCGATGAGAAGTTCCGCGCCAATGCCGGCCGGGCGATCTCCGCCTCGCGCGCCGAGCGCGTCCGCGACGTCGTGCTCGGCCTCGATTCCGGCGTCACCGCCCGCGCGCTCGCGGCCGCGCTGGCCGGCTGACCAGGCCGGAACCGTGCCGGGCCGTCGACCGTTACGACCTCGGATGGCACGCGCAAGGATTGCATTGTGATGCCCGCTGCAATCGCCGGACCGCGGGGCATCCTCGCGCCTCGAACCGGGGTATGATCGCCCGAGATCGAATCGCCTCGTAACCCATCGCTAGCCGGAACCCCTTCCGGTTCGGCGGACGAGATGGACGAACCCGCGGCAGACAAGCGGCGCAGCGCCGAACTCTTCGACATCATCATGGCGGCCATGGCCGACGCGATCGTGCTCGTCGATGCGGAGGCGCGGCTCGTCTACGCCAATCCGGCGGCCAGCGCCATGCACGCCGCGCAGGGCGGCGCGGACATGGGCGATTGGGAGGCGGCGTTCGAGCATTTCCGCGCCGACGGCGTGACCCCGTTGCCGGCGGAGGAATGGCCGGTCAACCGGGCCGTCCGCGGCGAAGAGATCGAAGACCTGGAGCTGGTGCTCGGCGTCGCGTCGCAGAGGAAGCTTCGCGTGCTGGTGAGCGGCCGGCCGATCCGGGACGCGCTCGGCGGTGGCGCAGTGCTCGTCTATCGCGACATCACCGAGGCAAGGGAGGCCGGGCGACGGCGCGAGCGCGTGGAGCGGATCGAGGCGGTCGGGCAGCTCGCCGGCGGGGTCGCCCACGACTTCAACAACGTCCTCACCGTGGTCGCCGGCTCGATCGAGCTGCTCAAGGACGGCCTCGCCGACCATCCCAAGCAGATGAACCTCGCCACGATGATCGAGCGGGCCGCCGGGCGCGGCGCCAACCTCACGCGGCAGCTTCTCGCCTTCGCCCGCCGCCAGCCGCTGCAGCCCGAGGAGATCGACGTCAACGCGCTGGTCAACGACGCCGTCAACCTGCTCGGCCCGATGCTCGACGAGCGCATCGAGATCGAGACGAAGCTCGACGCAGCGGCATGGCGCGCGCTGATCGACCCGTCCCTGCTCTCGACCGCGCTCCTCAACCTCGCGATGAACGCGCGCGACGCGATGCCCGGCGGTGGCAAGCTCACCCTCGAGACCGGGAACGTCGTGGTGGACGAGCGCCAGGCGCAGGCCGATCCCGACGCGCGGCCGGGCGCCTATGTCATGGTCGCGGTCGGCGACACCGGGAGCGGCATCCCGCTCGCGCTCCAGGAAAGGCTGTTCGAGCCGTTCTTCACCACCAAGGCGGTCGGCCAGGGCACCGGGCTCAGCCTCAGCATGGTCTACGGCTTCGTCAAGCAGTCGGAGGGCCACATCAAGGTCCACAGCGAGGAAGGGCGCGGCACCACGATCGCGCTCTACCTGCCGCGCGCCCCCGTGCCGGCCGGCGAGGCCGCGGACCGCGCGCCCGATGCCATGCCGCGCGGCTGCGGCGAGACCATCCTGGTGGTCGAGGACGACGAGATGGTGCGCAACACGGTGATCGCGCAGCTCGGCGCGCTCGGCTACGTCACCCTGGCCGCGCGCGACGGCGCAGAGGCGCTTGCCCTGGTGGAGAACGGCGCGCGCTTCGACCTCCTGTTCACCGACATCGTCATGCCCGGCGGCATGAACGGGCGCGAGCTGGCGGACGAGCTGGCGCGCCGGACGCCCGCGCTCAAGGTGCTCTACACCTCGGGCTACACCGAGAACGCGATCACCCATCATGGCCGCCTCGACCCCGGCGTGGCGCTGCTGACCAAGCCGTATCGCAAGGAAGAGCTGGCGCGGAAGATCCACCAGGCGCTCGGCGCGCCGCGCTGAGCCGCACCACGGCGATTGCGGAAGCGGTGGCATCTGCGAAAAGATGGGGCGCGCGACACGCCACGGGCATGGATCAGCAAGGGGAAATGAGACAATGAGCGGAGACATCGCAGCGCTTCTCGATACGAGCGACGCCACCGGGCTCGGCCAGCGGGTCAAGGCCGGCGAGGTGAAGGCCAGCGAGCTGGTGGAAGAGGCGATCAAGCGCATCGAGGCACTCAACCCGAAGCTCAACGCGGTCTGCCTCAAGACCTACGACCTCGCGCGCAAGATGGCCGCGGATCCGGCGCTGCCCGATGGCCCGTTCAAGGGCGTGCCGTTCGCGCTGAAGGACCTCGGCACGCTGTGGACCGGTCTGCCGACCACCAATGCCTGCCCCTACTTCAAGGATTTCGTGGCGCCCGCCGACATGGAGTATGTCCGGCGCATCAAGAACCTCGGCATCGTGCTGGTGGGCAAGAGCAACACGCCCGAGCTCGGCTGGTGCATCGCGACCGAGAACAAGCTCTACGGCACCACCCGCAACCCCTGGAACGAGGCCGTCGGCCCCGGCGGGTCGAGCGGCGGCTCGGCCTCGGCGGTCGCCGCCGGGCTGGTGCCGCTGGCGGATGCGAGCGACGGCGGCGGCTCGATCCGCCTGCCCGCCGCGCATTGCGGCCTGGTCGGCCTCAAGCCGTCGCGCGGGCGCATCACGCTCGTGCCGCAATACGCGGACTTCTGGTACGGCGCGGCGGTCTTCCTCTGCGTCAGCCGCACGATACGCGACACCGCGAACTATCTCGACGGCGTGCACGGCCGCTGGCCCGGCGACGTCTATTACAGCCGGCCGCCCCATGGCCGCTATGCCACGATGATCGAGCGGCCGCCGCAGCGGCTGCGCATCGCCTTCACCGTCAAGACGCCCGGCGGCTTCGAGGTCCATCCCGAGGTGGTCGAGGCGGTCAGAAACGCGGCGGCGCTCTGCGAGAAGCTCGGCCATTTCGTCGAGGAGCGCGACCTAGACTTCGACCATACGGCGTTCGCCAAGACCTTCACCCGCGTCTGCGCGGTCAAGAACGCGACCGGCTTCGCCGATGTCGCGCCCTTCTTCGGCCATGAGGTGCGCGAGGACGAGGTCTCGTCCGCGATCTGGGCGCAGATCCAGGCCGGGCGCAAGATCACCGGCATCGAGCATTCGCAGGACGTCGACCGGATGCGCCTGCTCGGCCGCCAGATCGTCGAGCAGACCACGGTCGCCGACGTGCACATCATGCCGGTGATGCGCCATCCGCCGCGCCCGCACAAGTATTACGACATGTACGAGCTCGACAACGCGACGTTCACCGAGCGGCTGATGGCCGATGTCGCCTTCACCTCGCCGTTCAACGTCTCGGGCCAGCCCGCGCTCTCGCTGCCGATGCACTGGACCAAGGACGGCCTGCCGGTCGGCGTGCAGTTCGTCGGCCATGAGAGCGACGAGGCGACGCTGCTCCGCCTCGGCGCGCAGATCGAGCGCGCGGCGCCTTGGCGCCAGCGCCGGCCACCGATCAGCGCGGCTTCAACCCGCTGATTCGGGGATTCGCGGCCGCAGCACGCGCCGGAGCCGATCCAGCGCGTGCTGCAGGCCGGCGATGATGCCGCCCGGATAGAACAGCAGCACCAGGATGATCAGGGCGGCGATGATCAGGAAGCGGGTCGGCCCGAGATCGACCATCGCCTCGGAGACGATGGTGATGACGAAGGCGCCGACGATCGGCCCGTAGATGCTGCCGATGCCGCCGAGCAGCATCATGGAGAGTGCGAGCGAGAGCGGGCCGAAGCCGAAGATCTCGGGCGAGGCGACGCGGGCATAGCAGGAGAAGAAGCCGCCGGCGATGCCGGTGAAGACCGCGCTCGCGACCAGGGTGAGCAGCCGTTGGCGCGCCAGCGAGATGCCGCGGCTGATCGCATAGTCCTCGTTGTCGCGCAATGCCACGATGCTGAGGCCGAAATGCGAGCGCACGACACGCTCAAGATAGACGGTCGAGGCGATCAGGAGCGCGAGCGCGACGAAGTAGTAGCCGAAGCGGCCGTCGGTCGAGAAGCTGTAGGCGCCGATCTTCAAGGGCGGCACCAGCGGCATGCCGAGCGAGCCGCCGGTGATCGATTGCTGGCTCATGATGAGCTGCAGGCAGAGCTGGCTGAACGCGAAGGTGACCAGCACCACGTAGATGCCCTTCAGGCGCAGCACGGGCACGCTGACGATGACAGCGGCGACGCCCGCGACCAGCCCGGCGATGAAGATGGTGGCCCAGGGCGAGATGCCGACGGTCTTTGAGAGGATCGCCGAGGCATAGGCGCCGAGCCCGAAGAAGGCGAGGTGGCCGAAATTGAAGACGCCGCCATAGCCGAGGCTGAGATTCCAGTTCGACGCCACGATGGCGTAGATCATGGCGACGATGACGAGGTGGCGGATATAGGGCGAGGGCACCACGAACGGCAGAATGATCAGGACCGCGAGGCAGGCCGCGCGCACCGCATTGCCGCTGGTCATGGTAACGCGCATAGCCTCAGCCCTTCCTGCCGAACAGGCCGGTCGGGCGCACCAGGAGCACCACGATCATCACGCCGAAGAGCAGCGCCGGCGTCCAATAAAGGCCGATGAAGAAGACGCCGAGCGCCTCCATCAGGCCGATCACATAGGCCGCGCCGATCGTGCCGCCGAGGCTGCCGAGCCCGCCGAAGATCGCGACGATCAGCGATTTCACCAGCGGCTCGTTGCCGAGCGCGGGCGTGATCAGGCGGATCGAGCCGAGCAGGATGCCGGAGAGCCCGGCAAGGCCGGCCGAGAGCGCAAAGGCGGAGCTATAGAGCAGCGGCACGTTCATGCCCATGAGCAGCGCCGATTCGCGGTTCTGCGAGACGGCACGGATCGCCGAGCCGAGCCGGGTGAATTTGAGGAACAGCCAGAGCGCGATCAGGGTGAGCGGCGCGATCGCGATGATCAGCACCTCGTGCGCCGAGATCGCGGTCGAGAGCAGCCCGACCTTGCCCTCGATCAGCGGGTCGAGCTGCTTGTAGCGCGCGCCCCAGATCAGGAGCGTGCCGTTCTCGAAGAAGATCGAGGCGCTGAGCGTGGTGATCACCGCGATCAGCACGACGTCGCGCCGCGCCAGGAACGGGCGCACCAGGATCAGCTCGGCGACGAAGCCGATGCCGATCAGCGCGGCGATGCCGAGCGCGAGCCCGGCGGCCGGCCCGAGGCCCCAGCCCAGGTCGTTGCCGAGCTGCCAGGCGATCAGCGCGCCGAGCGCCATGAAGATGCCGTGCGCGAAGTTGAAGATGCCGAGCGTGGTCCACACCAGCGACAGGCCGGTCGCCATCATGGCGTAGAGCGAACCGAGCACGATCCCGCTGAGGAAAACGGATTGCGCGGCGTCCATGGCCCGCTCCTAGTGCTCGCCGAAGTACATCTGCATGATCTCCGCATGGTCGAGCCGGTCGGTCGAGGCGACGTCGAGCGCGACCGCGCCGTGATTGATCATGTAGAGCCGGTCGGTGAGCGCCACCAGGAACTCGACGTCCTGCTCGACCAGCACGAGCGGCACGCCGGCGCGCGAGATCTTGCCGATCGCCTCCAGGAGCTCGTCCTTGAGCTTGGGCGCGAGGCCGAGCGTCGGCTCGTCGAGCATGAGGAGCGAGGGCGCGCCCATCAGCCCGACGCCGATCGCGAGCATCTGCCGCTCGCCGCCGGAGAGCGTGCGGCTGAGCTGGCGCCGCCGCTCGGCGAGGCGCGGGAACAGCTCGAGCACGCGCGCGAGGTTCTCCGCCTGACCGTCGCGCGCCCGCTTGCAGTAAGCGCCGAGGCGCAGATTCTCCATCACGGTGAGCTGCGGGAACAGCACGTTGCCTTGGGGTACGTGGATCAGGCCGAGATCGACCACCGCGCGCGGCGCGATGCCGCCGATCTCCTTGCCTTCGAGCAGGATGCTGCCGCGCCACGGCTTGAGCAGGCCGGAGATCGTCTTGAGCAAGGTGGACTTGCCGTGGCCGTTCGGCCCGAACAGGCCGACCCGCTCGCCCGCATCGAGGCGCAGGCTGACGCCCCACAGCACCTGGGTGCGGCCATAGCCGGCGGCGAGGTCATTGACTTCAAGCATGGGCGGCGACATCGGCGCTCCGCGTGCCGAGATAGGCCTCGATGACCTCCGGGTTCCGCATCACCTCGCCGGGCAAGCCGGTGACCAGCTCCTTGCCCTGGTTGAGCACCATGACGCGCTCGGAAAGCGAGAGCAGCAGCGGCAGCACATGTTCGATGATGAGCACGCCGACGCCCTGCTGGTTGACCCGCCGGACCAGCGCGGCGGTCTCCGCCACTTCGGGCTTGGTCAGGCCGGAGGCGGGCTCGTCGAGCAGCAGCAGGCGCGGCTGCGTGGTCAACGCGGAGGCGATCATCAGGCGCTTCTTGTCGAACACCGAAAGCTCGCCTGCCGGCCGGTCGAACTGCGCTGCGTCGATGCCGACGAAGCCGAGCGCCTCCCTGGCGCGCGCCTCGATCCCGGCCGCGCCCTGGCCGCGCTCATGGCCGTAGACCGCGCCGAGCACCGTGTTCTGGATCGTGGTGAGCGATTCGAACGTGGTCTCCTTCTGGAAGGTGCGCGCGACGCCGAGCTGGCAGATGCGGTGCGGCGCCAGCCGGTCGATGCGCCGGCCCTCGAAGCTGATGCGGCCGCCATCGGGCGGGAACGGGATCGAGGTGATGATGTTGAAGAGCGTGCTCTTGCCGCTGCCGTTCGGCCCCGCGATGCCGAAGATCTCGCCCTCGCGCACGGCGAACGACACCCCGTCGACCGCACGGAGCTGGCCGAAGGACTTCCTCGCATCCTCGACGATCAGGACATCGTTCATGGCGGGCCGCCGGCCGGGTTTTCGCTGCCTATCGATAGGGCAAGCGAGCGCGAAACGGGGCGAAGGGCCGCCCGGTATGAAAGCCGGACGGCCCTGTCACGGCCTCACTTCATCCAAGGCGGCTTGCGGAACTCGCCATTGGCGTACTTGCCGGGCGCGAACAGCACGCGCTCGCCTTCCCAGATCTGATAGAAGGTGAGCGGGATGTGGTCGTCGGTCTGCACGATCAGGTGCGTCTTGGGGTCGAACACGGCGTGGCCCTCGGCGACGTCCTTGTCGGTCTCGGAGAGCGCCTTGGTCACCGCGCGGCGGTCGTTCGGGTCGCCGGCCTTCTTGGCCGCCTCGGCGTACATGTAGGCCATCTCGTAGAGGCCGACGCCATAGGGCCCCGGCTCGACGCCCCAGCGATCCTTGAACTTCTTCACGATCTCCTGGGTGCGCGGCAGGGTCGGAATGTGGCCGCCGAGCAGGTTGTAGATCACGCCGGTCGCCTTGTCCTTGGTCAGCTCGAGGAACTCGGGCACCGACGGGCCGTACTGGATGAACACCAGGCTGTCGGTCGGGTCTTCGAGGAACTGCGTAATGAAGGTGACCGCGTTGCTCGGCACCCAGTCGGTGTTGATCACGAGGTCCGGCGGATCCTGCCGCACCTTGGCGAGGAAGGCGCGCCAATCATTGACTTCGCCGCTCGGGATCAGCTCATCGACGGTGACGGTCCAGCCCGCGCCGGTGAAGCTCTTCTTGAGGCCCTCGTAGATGGTCTTGGAATAGGCGTTGTCGGACGAGATGATGGCAAGCTTCTTGTTCTTGAGCGTGATCTTGCCGCCGCCCGCGAGGCTCTCGACCACCGGCAGCACGCCCTGCTCGTAGCCGTCATAGGACGGCACCAGCGACCAGATCATCCAGTAGGCATCCGGGTCCGGGCTGACGATCTCGCGCGTCTGCTGCGAGTTGCCCGCCACGAAATAGGGCATCTCGTGCTCGCGGAAGAACTCGATCTCGAAGTTCGACAGGCTGGCATAGCCAGTCAGCACGAAGTTGATGTCCTTGTCGGAGAGCAGGCGCTCGGCGCCGCTCAGCACGGCATCCGAGGTCTGGTCCTTCACATCGGAAGGCACCGCCTCGAACTTGTAGCCCGGCACCAGGCCGGCCGCGTTGATCTCCTCGAACGCGAGCTGGACGCCGCGTACCGTCTCCTCGCCGTCCGCCGCGCCCGGCCCGGACAAGGCGGCCAGCACGCCGACCTTGACGAGCTGGTCCTCGGCGTCTGCCGATTGCGGAGCAAGCGCGAGGCCCAGCGCGGCCATCGCCGCCGCGGCCAAGGCGCCCCGCACGACCCTGGCAAAGCGCCCAGGGCCCGATCGCTCAATTGATGACATCCCTACCTCCCGTTTGCACCGTTCTCGTTCGATTATCCGTCAGCCGGAAACGTCTGTCGGTCGTCGCGGCGGCCGTGCGGTCCGCGACGAACCGCCGCTGTCTCTGTCGGGGGCAATGAAGGGAGCATGCGGGCGCGTGACTGGAGTTGTCAAGGAACGCTCGATCCTTGACCGTGAGTTGTATGACCGGGTTGCGAAGGGCGCAGGCCGATCCGCATATTTCGATACCAAGGGATGCTGGAATGTCGGCGGCGGCCGCGCCACTATGCCGGCGCCAATGCAGACGGGGGAACAGCGATGCTCAAGATTACCGGCTATAGCGACAGGATCAGCGCACGGCCCGGCGAGACGGTGCGCTTCATGGTCAATTGCGAGCATCCGACCTATCGCACCGACGTCGTGCGGCTGATCTGTGGCGACGACAACCCGAAGGGGCCGGGCTACAAGGAGACCGTGGTGCCGACGCCGATCAACGGCAAGCGCCATCGCGGCCGGCGCCAGGCGATCCTGATGGGCTCCTACGGCATCGTCCCGTCCAAGCCGGTGCTCGACTCGCTCGACAGCTTCACGGTCGCGGCCTATGTCTGGCCGACCACGCCGAAAAAGGGCGAGCAGGCGCTGATCGGCCGCTGGCAGGCGCGCGGCGGCGCGGGCTTCACGCTGGTGATCGACGACAGGGGCGCGCTTGCGTTGCGCGTCGGCGACGGCAAGGGCCGTGTCGAGACGGTCTCGACCGGCCGGAAGCTGCGCGAGCGCTACTGGTACCTGGTCGCGGCGAGCGTCGATGCCGCGACGCGCAAGGTGACGCTGCACCAGGAGCCGCTCAGCCCGTGCATCGGCGTGAAGGACCAGCGCACCCTGTCGCGCCGGCTCGACCTCAAGCCCGCCGCGGCGAAGGACGCGCCCCTGCTGTTCGCGGCGCACGCCGAGGGCAAGACCAAGGAGCGGCTGCGCACCGCGCTGCACTATAACGGCCGCATCGACAGCCCGCGCCTCGCGCGCGGCGCGCTGTCGCGCGACGAGATCGACACCCTGCTGCGCAGCCCGCACGATGCGCGCGTCATCGACGCGCTCGTCGCGGCGTGGGATTTCAGCATCGACATCCCGACCACGCGCCTCGCCGATAGCGGGCCCGAGCGGCTCGACGGCGAGACGGTCAACCTGCCGGCGCGCGCCATGACCGGCCACAACTGGACCGGCGAGGAGCTCAACTGGCAGCGCGCGCCGCACCACTACGGCGCCGTGCACTTCCACGACGACGACCTCTACGACGCCGGCTGGGAGGTGGACTTCCCGCTCGAGATCCCGGCGAGCCTGAAAAGCGGCATCTACGCGGCGCGGCTCAGGGCCGGCAAGGACGAGGAATACATCCCCTTCGTCGTGCTGCCGCGCCGGGGCAAGGAGAACAAGGTCGCCTTCCTGATGCCGAGCGCGAGCTACATGGCCTACGCCAATGAGAGCCTGGGCTACGGCATGTCGGGCGCCGAGATGATGGCGGGCCAGCTCACCACCTTCTCGCCGACCCATCTCTTCCTGCTCACCCATCCCGAATACGGCCAGTCGCTCTACGATTCGCACAGCGACGGCTCGGGCGTCTGCTATTCCTCGCGCCTGCGGCCGATCCTCAACATGCGGCCGAAGTACCAGTTCCAGTTCTCGTGCCGCAGCGAGGCCGGCTCGCGCCTGCGCGAGTTCAACGCCGACCTCAACGTGATCGACTGGCTCACCCATTTCGACATCCCGCACGACGTGATCACCGACGAGGATCTGCACGACGAGGGCTATCCGCTGCTCAAGCCCTATCGCGCGGTGATCACCGGCGGGCACCCTGAATACTATTCGGCCGCGATGCGCGATGCAGTGGCGCGCTTCACCCAGGGCGGCGGCCGCTTCATGTATCTCGGCGGCAACGGCTTCTACTGGCGCGTCGCATTCAGCGAGACGCTGCCCGGCGTGATCGAGCTCCGGCGCGCGGAGGGCGGCATCCGCACCTGGGAGGCGCGCGTCGGCGAGGCCTATATGGGCTTCACCGGCGAATATGGCGGCATGTGGCGGCGCCAGGGCAATACCGCGCCGCAGGCCCTCGTCGGCGTCGGCTTCACCTCGGAGGGCTTCGACAACTCGTCCTACTATCGGCGCACCAAGGACAGCTTCGACCCGCGCGTCGCCTTCATGTTCAAGGGCATCGGCAAGGACGAGCTGATCGGCGATTTCGGCTATCACGGCGACGGCGCCGCCGGCAATGAGCTGGACCGCGCCGACCCCGCGCTCGGCACGCCCTCCAACGCGCTGGTGGTGGCGAGCTCCGAGAACCACAGCGAGAGCTATCTGCTGGTCAACGAGGAGATCCTGGTCAGCAACCCGTGGGTGGACGGCACCAACAACCCGCTGGTGCGCGCCGACATCGTGTTCTACGAGACGCCGAACGGCGGCGCGGTGTTCTCCACCGGCTCGATCGCCTATAACGGCGCGCTGCCCTGGAACAACTACGACAACAACGTGGCGAGGCTCACCACCAACGTGCTGCGCCGCTTCATGGACCCGAAGCCGTTCCTCTGAGCGGCGCGGCCGTATCTGGGGAACCGACGTGAAGGCGATCGTGCTGCACGGCAATGGCGGCCTCGAGGCGCTGCGCTACGAGGAGCTGCCGACGCCGGAGCCCGGCCCCGGCGAGGTGCTGGTGCGGGTGCGCGCCGCCGGCGTCAACCATGTCGACATCGACATCAGGAACGGCATCTCCGGCCTGGAAGGTAAGTTCCCGCACGTGCCGGGCGTCGATGCCGCGGGCGAGGTCGCCGCGCTCGGCCCCGGCGTCACCGGCTGGAAGCTCGGCGAGCGGGTCGCGCCGCACTTCGTGCTGTCCTGCGGCACCTGCATGAACTGCCTGCGCGGACAGGAGAACATCTGCCTCGGCTTCGACATCCTGGGCGCCACGGTGTGGGGCAGCTATGCCGAATACGTCAAGGTCGGCCAGCATCACCTGGTCAGGCTGCCGGACGGGCTCGGCGACGACGAGGCGGTCTCGGCCTATGTGCCGTTCGCGACCGCCTGGGAGGCGCTCATCACGGTCGGCCGGCTCTCCGCCGGCGAGAGCGTGCTGGTCAACGCGGCGGGCAGCGGCGTCGGCTCGGCCGGCGTGCAGATCGCGCGGCTCGCCGGCGCGCGCGTGATCGCGAGCGCGGGCTCGGACTTCAAGCTGGCGCTCGCGCAGCAGCTCGGCGCTGAGCGCGGCATCAACTACCGGAACGAGGGCATCGCCGAGGCGGTGATGCGCCATACCGGCGGGCGCGGCGTCGATTGCGTGCTCGACATGGTGGGCGGTGCGACACTGAAACAGTCGATCGCCGCGCTCGCGCCGGGCGGGCGCCTCGTCACGGTCGGCGCGCATGCCGGCGAGGTGGTCGACATCGACTTCATCGAGCTGTTCCGCAAGCACGTCTCGATCCATGGCTGCGGCCGCTCGACCAAGGCGATCGCGGCGCAGGTGCTGCAACTGGTCGCCGACGGCAAGCTCAGCCCCGTGATCCACGAACGCTTCGCGCTCAAGGACGCCGCCAAGGCACACGCGCTGCTCGAAAGCCGCGGCGTGTTCGGCCGGCTCGTGCTCAAGCCGTAGGGTCCGATTCAGGATCAGGCGGGCTTCCGCCAAACCATGATCGACACCGGGAAGAAGAAGTGGATGCCGTCCGCCGCGCGATACGCGCCGACGCCCAGGCGGTCCTCGCCTCCCGCGATGTCCGCCTCGAAGATCGAGAGCAGCTCGGGCAAGGTTTCGGCATCGGCTAGGCTGTCCAGCAGGACCGGCAGCCGGTAGCCATCGACCGCGAATTCCTCGAGCGCCGCCTGCTGGCCGAGGGCGCGCAGCTCGCCGGGCGTCAGCGCGGCGGTGTGGGAGGGGTCGCGCACCCTCTCCATGCGATTGTAGGCATCCTGCGCCTCCGCCGCCGGCGTGCAGTCGATGACGGCGATCCGCCCGCCGGGCCTGCACACGCGGCGCATCTCGAGAAGCGAGCGTCCCGGCTCCAGCAAGTGATGAAAGCTGTAGCGGGTGATCACCACGTCGAACGACGCGTCGTCGAACGGCAGGACATAGGCATCCGCGACATCCCAGCTCAGATTGGTCAGCCCGAGCTCGGCCTGGCGCCGCTTCGCCTGCTCGATCATCGCGGGCGTCAGATCGACGCCGGTGACATGCCGGGCGCGCGGCGCCGCCTCGCAGGCGACGAGGCCGGGCCCGCACGCGACGTCGAGCACCACGTCGTCCGGGCCGATTTGCGCGGCGTCGAGGCTTTGACGCATCGCCTCGGGCTGCGCGTGCGCGGGCAGCTCCGCGAAGGGCCGCGCCCACCGGGTAAACTGGCTGAGGATCCGGGTCTGGTGCTCCTGGGCATCGCTCATGAGGGCCTCCTTGCGATCCGACGAGCGATGCGATACCACGCCCCGGATTGGCCGGCGCACGCTTGTCGGACAATTTTCGATCGGAATCGGCCATGAAACGCCTCGACGCCCGGCAGACGCAGCGGCTTCTCAGGGAACCCGGGCTGGATTCCTCGCGCGGCGCCGGCTTCGCATTCCGCGACCGGTCGGGCGACGTCGTCTATGACTGGCACAGCCACGACCACCATCAGCTGCTCTACGCCTTCAGCGGCACGGCGCAGCTCGAAGCCGGCGGCATACGCTTCTTCCTGCCGCCGCAGCGGGCGGCCTGGATACCGGCCGGCGTGCGCCACCGCACCTGGTTCGATCGGGTCGAGAGCGGCTCGATCTACTTCTCGCCGCGCGTGACCTCGCTGCCCGCGGACCGGGTCCGCATCCTCGCCGCGCCGCCGGTCATGCGCGAGATGGTGGGCTATGCGATGCGCTGGCCCGTGGGGGCCGCCGAGGCTGACCCGCTGGCGCAGCGCTTCTTCGAGACGCTTGCGCTGCTTTGTCAGGAATGGGTGCTCGCCGAGATGCCGTTCTACCTGCCGAGCTCGCAGCATCCGGCGATCGTGCGGGCGATGGACTACGCGCAGGCCGATCTCGCGAATGCGACGCAGGCGGGCGCGCTTCGTGCCGCGGGCCTCTCGGAGCGCACCTTCCGCCGCATGTTCCGACGTGAGACGGGCATGAGCTGGCAAGCCTATGTGGGGCAGTCTCGCATGGTCGCCGCCATGGCGGCGCTGGCTGAGAGGCAGGCGCGCGTCACCGACGTCGCGGCAGGCATCGGCTTCGAGAGCCTGAGCGCGTTCGCCAAGGCCTTCACCCGCTTCGCCGGAGAAAGCCCGAGCCGCTACCGGCGGCGTGTGGCCATGTTCCCTGCGAGTGGCCCGCCGTAAATCCGCGCTGATCGCCCCCTGCCGGCCGAGGTCACGCCTTGGCCTCGCGGCATGCGGTGCCGTAGATTGCCGGTCATGCTGTCCGACGAGGTGCGTCAGTTTCTCTCGAATCGCCGCGTCGCGCATCTCGCGACCGTCGGTGCGGACGCGGTGCCGCATGTCGTGCCGGTGTGCTTCGCGGTCGAGGCCGGCTCGCTCTACGTCAGCATCGACGAGAAGCCGAAGCGAGGCGCGCCCGCGCGGCTCAAGCGGCTGCGCAACATTGCCGAGAACCCGAACGTCGCCGTCGTCGTCGACCGCTATGAGGAGGACTGGTCGCGGCTCGGCTGGGTCATGCTGCGCGGCCGCGCCGAGGTTCTGACCAAGGGCGCGGAGCACTACCGGGCGCAGGCCCTGCTGCGCGCCCGCTATCCGCAATACGCCGCGATGCGCCTCGAGGCGCTGCCGGTGATCGCGCTGCGCATCGCCCGCGTCACCGCCTGGGGCGATCTGTCCGATTGAGCGAGCCTTTCGCTTTTCGGTTTGCCTGCCGGCGTTTTGCCGCCATATCTGGCGGATGACCGTTCTCTCCGTGCTCGACCTCTGCCCGGTCGTCGAAGGCGGCGACGCCGCGCAGGCGTTCCGCAACACGCTCGACCTTGCCCGCCATTGCGAGCGGCTCGGCTATCGGCGCTACTGGCTCGCCGAGCATCACAGCATGCCCGGCATCGCCAGCGCCGCGACCGCGGTGGTGATCGCGCACGTCACGCAGGGCACCGCGACGATCCGGGTCGGCGCCGGCGGCATCATGCTGCCCAACCACGCGCCGCTGATGATTGCCGAGCAGTTCGGCACGCTCGAATCCCTGTTCCCGGGGCGGATCGACCTCGGCCTCGGCCGCGCGCCCGGCACCGACCAGATGACGGCGCAGGCGCTCCGCCGCAACCTGATGAGCGACCCCGATCGCTTCCCGCACGACGTGATCGAGCTGATGGCCTATTTCCGCCCGGCTGAGCCCGGCCAGATCGTGCGTGCGGTGCCGGGCGCGGGTCTCAAGGTGCCGATCTGGATTCTCGGCTCCAGCCTGTACGGCGCACAGCTTGCCGCGGCGCTCGGCCTGCCCTATGGCTTCGCCTCGCACTTCGCGCCCACCTACATGATGCAGGCGATCGAGATCTACCGGAGCCGCTTCGAGCCCTCCGAACAGCTCGAGCGCCCCTACGTCATGCTGGGCTACAACGTGTTCGCCGCGCCGAGCGACGAGGAGGCACGGCTCATCGCGAGCTCGGTGCAGCAGGCCTTCGTGAACCTGCGCACCGGCCGCCCGGCCCTGCTCCAGCCGCCCGTCGAGGGTTACGAGGAAGGGCTATCGCCGCACGAACGCGCGATCCTGGAGCAGACGCTGTCCTGCTCGGCGATCGGCGCGCCGGACACCGTCAAGCGCATGATGGACGAATTCATTGCGCGCACCGGCGCCGACGAGCTGATGATCACCGCGCAGATCTTCGACCACGCGGCGCGCCTGCGCTGCTACGAGATCGTCGCCGGGCTCGGCGTGTGACTCCGCGCGGGGCCGGGGCCGTCCTGGCCGGTCATTTTTCTTCCTTCGGCTCGAACGCCAGCGCAAGCCCGTTCATGCAGTAGCGCAGGCCGGTGGGCGGCGGGCCGTCCTCGAAGACATGGCCGAGATGGCCGCCGCAATCGGCGCAATGCACCTCGGTGCGGGCGACCCAGAGGCTGTTGTCGACCGCGGTCTCGACCGCGCCGTCGAGCGGCCTGAAGAAGCTCGGCCAGCCCGAGCCTGATTCGTACTTGGTTTCCGAGGCGAACAGCGGCCGGCCGCAGCCGGCGCAGCGGAACACGCCGGCGCGCTTCTCCTGGTTGAGCGGGCTGGTGCCGGCGCGCTCCGTGCCGTGCTCGCGCAGCACCCGGTACTGCGCCGGAGTCAGCCGCGCCCGCCACTCGGCGTCGCTGCAAGATACCGGGGAGCCGTGATCCAGCTCCGTCACCATCGAGCCCGTCTCGCGCTTCGCCATGCCGCCCTCCTCGCGTCCGATGATCCTCTGCGGAATCAGATGGCGCGAACCGGCGCGGCAGGCAAGCTCTATAAGCCGACCAGGACCTTGAAGCCGCCATAGATCATGCGCCTCGCGTCGAACGGCATCGCCTCGGGGTTCATCATCTTGGCGAGGCGGGGATCTTTCATCACCTTGGCGTTGACGCGGTCGCGATGCGCGCGCGACTTGTAGGCGATCCACGAGAACACCACGGTTTCGCCGGGCTTGAGCTTGACGCTCTGCGGGAACGAGGTGAGCTTGCCGGGCTTGACGTCGTCGGCGACGCATTCGCGGAATTCGAGCGCGCCGTGCTCGCGCCAGATCTTGCCGGCCTTCCGCGCGATGCGGCGATAGGCGTCCAGGCTCTTCTTCGGGACGGGCACGACGAATCCATCGACATAGGGCATGTCAGGCCTCCTCCGATCGTTTCGATTGATAACGGGCGGCGGACGCTTCAGCTCTTCGCCCGCCGCTTGGCGCCGGCCTGCATCTCGGGAAACCCGGCGGCGGCCTTCTGCACGTCGGCGGGGTAGTCCTCGAACGCCTGCACCTGGCGCACCTCGATCACCTCGTTTTCGGAGGCCGGGCAGCGCTTCGCCCATTCGACCGCCTCCTCCTTCGACGCGACGTCAATCATCCAGTAGCCGCCGAGCACCTCCTTCGCCTCGGGGAACGGGCCGTCGCTCACCCTGGGCTTGCCGCCCGCGAACGAGACGCGCGCGCCCATCGAGGGCGGGTGCAGGCCGTCGAGCGTGAGCAGCACGCCGGCCTTCTGCAGGGCCTCGTTGTACTTCATCATCCTGGCGACGCCCTCGGCATCCGGCAGCGTGCCCGGTGCGGCCGTCTCGTATCCTTTCGGGATCATCAGCATCATGAATCGCATGTTGGGTCTCCTTACGCCGCCGTCCCTTCGCCCTTGGGTTCCACGTAGACCATCCACGACACGCCGAAGCGGTCGGCCACCATGCCGAAGCTCGGCGAGAAGAAGGTCTTGGCCAAAGGCATCTGCACCTGCCCGCCCTCGCTCAGCGCCTTGAACTTGCGCGCCGCCTCGGCCTCGTCGCGCGCCGTGAGCGAGAGCGAGAAGCCCTCGAAGCTCGGCTTTCCCTTGCAGTGGCCGTCAGACATCAGCACGGTCGCATCGCCGACCTGGAGGCTCATGTGCATCACCTTGTCTGCGCCGCCGGGCGGCACCACGCCGGGCTCGGCCGCGTCGGGACACTCCTTGAAGCGCATCAGGAAGGTGGTCTCCGCGCCGAGCGCGCTGCGATAGAACGCCGCCGCCTCTTCGCAGCGGCCGTCGAAGAACAGATAGGGCTGGACCTGCATGGCGTTTCCTTTTCTTGAGGTGTTGGGGTTGAAGTGCGGCGGTTGCCGCGCTGCTCACCGCGCCGCGAGCGGCAGCCAGATCTCGATCACGCCGCTCAGGCTGCGCGGATCGAAGTCCTCGCCATAGACCTCGACGAACAGCGGGTCGCCGGCCGCCTCATGGCCGGAGCACGGCAGCCAGTCGCGGAAGATCGCGTGGACCAGCGGCTGAAGCCCCGAAACGCTGCCGCGATGGGTGAAGACGGCATGGCGGCGCGGCACGATCCGCCGCTCGACGAAGCCGTCCGGCAGCGGCGCGTCCTCGCCCACCATTACGCCGGTGACGTATTCGAACGCGGCCGAATCGCCGGCGAGCGCGTAGCACAGGCCGAACTCCGCGGCGCCGGTGCGGCCCTGCACCTCGCCGAGCCGCCGGTGAAACTGCTTCCACTGCATCGGGATGCGGTCGCGCGTCGCCTCGCTGCAGTGCTCGCCGAGGCCGATGACCCGCATCCGGTCGCCATCGGCGAAGCGGGGCGCAAGCTCGATGATGCCTGTATCGGTCATGGGAGATCCCTTTCCTGTCAGGCTGTCCGGTTTCAGGCTCAGGCGCCCTCGGCCGCGCGGCGCGTGCCGCCGGCACGAGCGCCCGCCTCCTCGTACTCGTCGTGGCGGCGCACCCAGTCCATCGCGCCCTTCTCGTTGCGCCCCTTCGGCGTGGCGTCGAGCAGCATGTAGGCGCCGAGGATCTCCTCGCCGCCGCGCCCGAAGGACGAGTAGGTGTGATACACGTCGCCCTTCTCGTCCTTGTAGAACACGCTGGCGCCGGGCAGCTCGTCATAGCCTTCCGAGGTCATCTCATAGTTGTAGTAGACCTTGCCCTTGGCGAGCTCGTCCTTGGTGAAGGAGACGTGGAAGTCGCGGTTGAAGTCGCTGCCGTAGGACGAGGCGAAGTTGAAGCGCCAGCCCATGCGCTTGCGATAGGCTTCGAGCTTCTCGATCGGCGCGCGGCCGACCGCGACGTAGGTCACGTCATGATGCTTGAGGTGCTGGTAGGCGCCGTCAATGTGATCGGCCGCGAACGAGCAGCCGACGCAGCCCTGCTCCCAATCGGGCGCGAACATGAAATGCTGTACGATGAGCTGGCTGCGCCCCTCGAACAGCTCGGCGAGCGTCTTCTTGCCCTGCGGCGTGTCGAAGACGTAGCGCTTCTCCACCTTGACCCAGGGCAGCTTGCGGCGCTCCTCATTCAGCGCGTCGCGCGCATGGGTCAGCGCCTTTTCCTTGGCCAGCAACGCCTTGCGCGCAACGAGCCACTCGTCCTGCGACACCACCTTGTGTGACATGTTCCATCTCCTCTGGCCGCTGATTGCTTTCGCGATCATCCAGAGGACGAACTGGGCAGTCCCCTCCCGACAGTGAAGACGGTTTTTTTGTGAGATTCGCGCCGGCCGCGGTCACGGCCACGGTGCCGTCAAAGCTCGCCGATGGGCGCCGGCTCCGGCGCGGGCTCCAGGGCACGCCGCGCCCGCCGCAGCATGAGCCCGGCGATGAGTGCCGCGGTGAGCAGCACGCCGGCGCTGATGATCGCGACCAGTTCGAACGCCGCACCGAACGCCTCGCGCGCGCTGCCGAGCAGGGGCGTGCCGAGCCGCGCGGGCAGTTGCCCTGCTGTGGCCATGGCTCCGCCGAGCGTATCGCGCGCCGCCTCCGCCGCCGCGACGGGCACGCCGTCCGGGATCGCGTCGGCCATCAGGCCGCGGTAGATGAAGGTGCCGATGGTGCCGAGCAAGGCGATGCCGAGCGCGCCGCCGAACTCGGCACCGGTCTCGGAGATCGCCGAGGCCGCGCCGGCGCGCTCGGGCGGCGCGCTGCCGACGATCAAATCGGTCGTCAGGGTGACCACGGGTGCCAAGCCGAGCGCGAAGACCACCGAGCCGGCCACGAGGAGCATGAGCGCCGCATCGCCGCCGACCTGGGTAAGCACGATGAAGCCGACGGCCGCGACGCCGATGCCGACCACCAGCACGCGCGCCGGGCGGGCCCGGCGCGCCAGTATCGGGGCGAGCGTGGAGCCCACCACGAACGCCGCCATGGACGGCACGGTCCACAGACCCGCCTGCAGCGGCGACAGGCCGAGCACGAGCTGCAAATACTGCGCGATGAAGAGGAACGAGCCAAACGCGACCAGCAGGCAGAGCACGTTGGTGACGAGCGAGGCGCTGAACGCCGGCGCGCGGAACAGGCGAAGGTCGATCAGCGGGTCGGCCAGCCCCTTCTGCCGGCGCACGAAGGCAAGGCCGAGAACGAGCCCGACCGCGATCGAGAGGATCGGCAGCCAGCCGAACCCGTCCTGCGCGATCAGCTTGAAGCCGAGGATCACCGCGAGCACGGCGAGCAGCGATAGCGTCGCGCTGATCAGGTCGAGCCGGCCCGCCTTGGGGTCGCGGTATTCCGGCAGCAGCACCGGGCCGACTGCGAGCAGCAGCAGCATCACCGGCACGCCGACGAGGAACACCGAGCCCCACCAGAAATGCTCGAGCAGCACGCCGCCGATGAGCGGGCCGATCGCGCCGCCGACCGAATAGCTGGTGACCCATACCGCGATGGCGACCGTGCGCTGCCCCGCATCCAGGAACATGTTGCGGATCAGTGAAAGGGTCGAGGGCGCGAGCGTCGCGCCGGCGATACCGAGCAATGCGCGCGCCGCGATCAGCATCTCGGCGCTATGGGAGAACGCGGCGAGCACCGAGGCGAGGCCGAATGCGGCGGCACCGATCAGCAGCAGCTTGCGGCGCCCGATGCGGTCGCCGAGCGTGCCCATCGTGATCAGGAGGCCGGCGATCAGGAAGCCGTAGATATCGACGATCCAGAGCAGCTCGGAGCTGGTCGGCTTGAGGTCGGCGCTCAGGTGCGGCACCGCAAGGTTCAGCACCGTCAGGTCCATCGAATAGAGCATGCAGGGCAGCGCGAGCACGGCGAGCCCGACCCACTCCCGCCGGCCGGCCTTGGGCTCGGCCGCGGCGGATGCGTGCACGCTCTCCTCTTGCTGGACAGCCGTCATGGGGCTCCTCTCTGACGCGCGTCCTACGCCTTGGCCCAATTGGGGGCGCACCGATCATCCAAGGGACGAACGGGACAGGGCCAAGCCGACGGGGCGGCGGATTTTATTGACCGGAGACGGAAGCTCCAACGATTTGCCTGTGACCGGCGAAGGAATCAGCTAGTGCCCGGCCTACCGCTTGGCAATGTGCTGTCCTTCATGAGGCGGTCGAGATGCAGCCGGATATGGGCGGCCTCGGCCGGCGTATGCGCCAGCGCGATCGCCCGGTCGAAGGCGATGCGGGCATCCTCGCAGCGGCCGAGCTGCATCAGCAGCGCGCCTTTCACGCCGAAGAAATGGAAATAGCCGGAGAGCGGCGCGGCGAGCGGCTCGATCAAGGCGAGCGCCGCCTCGGCGCCGCGCAGCTTGGCGACCGCGACCGCGCGGTTGAGCGTCACCACCGGAGAAGGTTGCAGCGGTTCGAGCGCGGCGTAGAGCCGCTCGATCCCGGCCCAGTCGGTATCCGCCGGCCGCGGGGCTTGCGCGTGCAGCGCGGCGATCGCGGCCTGAATCTGATAGGGGCCGGGGCGCCGGTGGCGCGCCGCCTTCTCGACCAGGGCGAGCCCCTCCGCGATCAGCTCGCGGTCCCACAGGCCGCGGTCCTGGTCGTCGAGCAGGATGATGGCGCCCTCCGCATCGAGCCGCGCCGGCGCGCGCGCGTGCTGGAGCAGGAGCAGCGCAGCCAGGCCCATGATCTCGGGCTCGCCCGGGAACAGCCGGAGCAGCAGCCGCGCGAGCCGGATCGCCTCCTCGCACAGCGTCTGGCGGATATGCGCCTCGCCGCCGCTCGCCGAGTAGCCCTCGTTGAAGAGGAGGTAGATCATCGCGGCGACGGCGGCGAGCCGCTCGGCACGTTCCACCGCACCCGGCGTCTCGAACGGGATGTCGGCCGCCGCGATGCGCCGCTTCGCCCGCGTGATGCGCTGTTCCATGGCGCTCTCGGAGACCAGGAAGGCGCGCGCGATCTCCTTGACCGAGAGGCCGGAGACGATGCGGAGCGCGAGCGCGATCTGCTGCGTCGCCGGCAGTTCGGGATGGCAGCAGATGAAGAGCAGCCTGAGCACGTCGTCGCGATAGTGCGAGCTGTCGAGCCGCTCCGCGACGTCGGCCTCGGCGTCGCCGAGGTCCGAGATCAGTTCGTCGTCGGGCAGCGCCTCGGTCCGGCGTTGGCGGCGCACATCGTCGAGCGCGGCGTTGCGGCCGACCAGGGTGAGCCAGCCGACCGCGTCGCGCGGCGGGCCGTTCACCGGCCAGTGCTTGAGCGCACGCAGGCAGGCTTCCTGGAACGCCTCCTCGGCCTGGTCGAGGTCGCGAAAATAGCGCAGCAGCGCGCCGAGCGCCCGGGGCCGCGCGGCGGTCAGCGCCGCGTCGATCCAGGCGAGGTCGCTCACGCCGCCTCGCCCAACGGCTGGAACACCGCGATCGGGCGGATTTCGAGCGCGCCAGCAAGCCCGGCCGAGACCCGCGGGCCGGCCAGCAGGCGGGCGGCCTCGATGGCGTCCTCGAGCGTCGGGCAGTCGATCACGTAGAAGCCGAGAAGTTGCTCCTTGGTCTCGGCGAACGGCCCGTCGATGACCACGATGTCGCGGCCCTCCCTGAGCGTGGTCGCCGCGGTGGTCGGCATCAGGCGGGCGACCGGGCCGAGCCGGCCGTGCGCGGCCACCCGCTTCCGCACGCCCTTGAGCTCGGCCATCAGCGCATCGTCCTCCTCCTTGGTCAGGGCGCAGACCGCGCCTTCGTCGTCGTAGCAGAGAATGGCGTAGAGCATGCGGGCCCTCCTTCGGCTCTATCCTGAGGACGGGCGAGTATGCCCGATGCCGACAGCGCCGGCCCCGTACGGCGGCGGCGACCGCGCTCGGTTAATCAAATCGGGGTGGCTTGATAGGTCTTATCTATGTCAACATCGGAACAATTCGATTGATCGCCAACGCGGCATGTACACCTTTAAAAACTGAGCGTGCGACCAAGCGAGTGCGAAATGCCGGGCCGAACCCAGTGGGATAGCGATCAGGCGGCGCGCCTGATCGACGAGCATAAGCATGCGCCCGGCGCCCTGCTGCCGATCCTGCACGCCCTGCAGGACGCGTTCGGCTATGTCGATGCCGCCGCTGTGCCGCTGATCGCGAGCGCGCTCAATCTGAGCCGTGCCGAGGTGCACGGCGTGATCAGCTTCTATCACGATTTCCGCGACGCGCCGCCGGGCCGGCACGTCGTCAAGCTGTGCCGGGCCGAGGCCTGCCAGTCGATGGGCAGTGCGCGGCTGATCGACCATGTGAAGCAACGGCTCGGCATCGATTTCCACCAGACCAGCGCGGACGGGCGCTACACGCTCGAGCCGGTATTCTGCCTCGGCGACTGCTCGTGCGCGCCGGCGCTCACCATCGACGGCAAGGTGCACGGCCGCGTCGACCCGGCGCGCTTCGATGCCCTGCTGGAACGGGCGGAGCGGCGGCGATGAGCGTGCGCGTGTTCGTGCCCGGCGATTCGGCGGCGCTCTCGGTCGGCGCCGAGGATGTCGCCGATGCGCTGCAGGCCGGCGCAGGCCAGCGCAGCCTCGACATCGAGATCGTGCGCAACGGCTCGCGCGGCCTCTACTGGCTGGAGCCGATGGTCGAGGTCGAGGCAGGCGGAAAGCGCATCGCCTACGGCCCGGTATCGGCCGACGACGTGAACGGCCTCTTCGACGCGGGCTTCCTGTCGGGCGGCGCGCACGCGCTGCGCCACGGCCCGACCGAGGAGATCGCCTATCTCAAGAACCAGGAGCGGCTGACCTTCGCGCGCTGCGGCATCACCGACCCGCTCTCGCTCGACGACTACCGCGCGCATGGCGGCCTCGTGGGGCTCGAGAAGGCGGTCGCGCTGAAGCCCGCCGAGATCGTGCAGACCGTGACCGATTCCGGCCTGCGCGGACGCGGCGGCGCGGGTTTCCCGACCGGCATCAAATGGCAGACCGTGCTGAACACGCCGGCCGCGCAGAAATACATCGTGTGCAACGCCGATGAGGGCGACAGCGGCACCTATTCCGACCGCATGATCATGGAGGGCGATCCCTTCGTGCTCATCGAGGGCATGGCGATCGCCGGGCTCGCGGTCGGCGCGACCGAAGGCTACGTCTATATCCGTTCCGAATACCCGCACGCCTTCCGCCAGATGGGCCGCGCGGTCGAGATCGCGCGGAAGGCCGGCCTGCTCGGTCCCGACGTGCTCGGCAGCGGCAGGGCGTTCGAGCTTCATTTGAGGCTCGGCGCCGGCGCCTATATCTGCGGCGAGGAGACTTCTCTCCTCGAAAGCCTCGAAGGCAAGCGCGGCCAGATCCGCTTCAAGCCGCCGCTGCCTGCGATCAAGGGCCTGTTCGGCAAGCCGACCGTGATCAACAACGTGATCTCGCTGGCCAGCGTGCCGATCGTGTTGGCGCGCGGCGCGGACTTCTACAAGGATTTCGGCATGGGCCGCTCGCGCGGCACCCTGCCGATCCAGCTCGCCGGCAACGTCAAGCGCGGCGGGCTGATCGAGAAGGCGTTCGGCATCACCCTGCGCGAGCTGATCTACGACTATGGCGGCGGCACGGCGAGCGGCCGGCCGTTCCGCGCGGTGCAGGTCGGCGGCCCGCTCGGCGCCTACTTCCCCGAGGCGCTGCTCGACCTGCCGCTCGATTACGAGTCGTTCGCCGGCCAGCGCGGCATGGTCGGTCACGGCGGCGTCGTGGTGTTCGACGATACGGTCGACCTCGCCCAGCAGGCGCGCTTCGCCATGGAGTTCTGCGCGATCGAATCCTGCGGCAAGTGCACGCCCTGCCGCATCGGCTCGACCCGCGGCGTCGAGGTGATCGACCGCATCGTCGCGAACGTCGAGCGCGACCGCAACCTCGTGCTGCTCGACGATCTGTGCGAGACCATGCTGGACGGCTCGCTCTGCGCGCTCGGCGGGCTCACGCCCTACCCGGTGCAGAGCGCGCTCAAGCATTTCCCCGAGGATTTCGACCGCACCTCGCCGCGCGCCGGCTCGCGCAGCGCGGCCTGAAGGAGAACGCGTCATGCCTCTGCTCAAGGAAACCGACTACGGCACGCCGGTATCGACGGCCGAGCAGTCGGTCACGCTCGAGATCGACGGCGACGCGGTCACCGTGCCCGCCGGCACCTCGATCATGCACGCCGCCATGACGCGCGACGTCAAGATCCCGAAGCTGTGCGCGACCGACAGCCTGGAGGCGTTCGGCTCCTGCCGGCTCTGCCTGGTCGAGATCGAGGGCCGCAAGGGCACGCCTGCCTCCTGCACCACGCCGGTTGAGCCCGGCATGAAGGTGCGCACCCAGACGCCGCGCCTCGCCAAGCTGCGCCGCGGCGTCATGGAGCTCTATATCTCCGACCATCCGCTCGACTGCCTGACCTGCTCGGCCAACGGCGATTGCGAGCTGCAGGACATGGCGGGCGCGGTCGGCCTGCGCGAGGTGCGCTACGGCTATGACGGCGCCAACCACCTGAAGGCGGGCAAGGACGAGTCCAACCCCTATTTCACCTTCGATGCCTCGAAGTGCATCGTCTGCTCGCGCTGCGTGCGCGCCTGCGAGGAGACGCAGGGCACCTTCGCGCTCACCATCGACGGGCGCGGCTTCGCCTCCAAGGTGGCGGCGGGCCAGGACGAGGGCTTCTTCGATTCCGAATGCGTGAGCTGCGGCGCCTGCGTGCAGGCCTGCCCGACTGCGACCTTGATGGAGAACACCGTCATCGAGGCCGGCACGCCCGAGCACAGCGTGATCACCACCTGTGCCTATTGCGGCGTCGGCTGCTCGTTCAAGGCCGAGATGAAGGGTGCGGAGGTGGTGCGCATGGTGCCGTTCAAGGACGGCAAGGCGAACCACGGCCATTCCTGCGTCAAGGGCCGCTTCGCCTGGGGCTACGCCACCCACAAGGACCGCATCGTGAAGCCGATGGTCCGCGCCAAGATCACCGATCCCTGGCGCGAGGTGAGCTGGGAGGAGGCGATCCAGCACGCGGCCTCCGAATTCCGCCGCATCCAGGCGAAATACGGCGCCGGCGCGATCGGCGGCATCACCTCCTCGCGCTGCACCAACGAGGAGACCTTCCTGGTCCAGAAGCTGGTGCGCGCGGTGTTCGGCAATAACAACGTCGATACCTGCGCGCGGGTCTGCCATTCGCCGACCGGCTACGGTCTGAAGACCACGTTCGGCACCTCCGCGGGCACGCAGGACTTCGATTCGGTCGATGACGCCGATGTCGTCATGGTGATCGGCGCCAACCCGACCGACGCGCATCCGGTGTTCGCCTCGCGTATGAAGAAGCGGTTGCGCCAGGGCGCACGCCTCATCGTCGTCGACCCGCGCCGCACCGAGCTGGTCCGTTCGCCCCATATCGCCGCCGACCATCATCTCCAGCTCATGCCCGGCACCAACGTCGCGGTGATCAATGCCATGGCGCATGTCGTGGTCACCGAGGGGCTGGTCGACGAGGCCTATGTGCGCGAGCGTTGCGAGCCGGCCGACTTCGAGACCTGGCGCGCCTTCGTCGCCGAGCCGCGCAACTCGCCGGAAGCCACCGAGGCGCTCACCGGCGTGCCGGCCGAGGAGGTGCGCGCCGCGGCCCGGCTCTATGCGACCGGCGGCAACGCCGCGATCTATTACGGCCTCGGCGTCACCGAGCACAGCCAGGGCTCGACCATGGTGATGGGCATGGCGAACCTCGCCATGGCGACCGGCAACATCGGCCGGCGCGGCGTCGGCGTGAACCCGCTGCGCGGCCAGAACAACGTGCAGGGCTCGTGCGACATGGGCTCGTTCCCGCACGAGTTCTCGGGCTACCGTCACGTCTCGGAAGACCCGGTGCGCGAGCTGTTCGAGCGCGCCTGGGGCATCGGGCTCGACGCCGAGCCGGGCCTGCGCATCCCGAACATGCTGGACGCCGCGGTCGACGGCAGCTTCAAGGGCCTCTATGTGCAGGGCGAGGACATCGCGCAGTCCGACCCCGACACCCAGCACGTCACCGCCGGCCTCGAGGCGATGGAGTGCGTCGTGGTGCAGGACCTCTTCCTGAACGAGACCGCGAACTACGCCCATGTCTTCCTGCCCGGCGCCTCGTTCCTCGAGAAGGACGGCACCTTCACCAACGCCGAGCGGCGCATCAGCCGGGTGCGCAAGGCGATGGCGCCGCTCGCCGGCAAGGCCGACTGGGAGGTCACGGTCGAGCTCGCGAACACGCTCGGCTATCCGATGCGCTATGCCCACCCGTCCGAGATCATGGACGAGATCGCGCGCCTCACGCCGAGCTTCGCCGGGGTGAGCTATGAACGGCTCGACGAACTCGGCAGCATCCAGTGGCCGTGCAACGAGAAGGCGCCGGAGGGCACGCCGATCATGCATGTCGGCGGCTTCGTGCGCGGCAAGGGCCGCTTCATGATCACCGAGTTCGTGCCGACCGACGAGCGCACCGGCGCGCGCTTCCCGCTCATCCTCACCACCGGGCGCATCCTCTCGCAATACAATGTCGGCGCGCAGACCCGGCGCACCGACAACGTCCTCTGGTATGAGGAGGACGTGCTCGAGATCCATCCCTTCGACGCCGAGGCGCGCGGCATCAAGGACGGCGACCTCGTCGCGCTCGAAAGCCGCGTCGGCGAGACCGCGCTGCACGCCGTGATCACCGACCGGGTGCAGCCGGGCGTCGTCTACACCACCTTCCATTTCGCCGAGACCGGTGCCAACGTGGTCACCACCGAATACTCCGACTGGGCGACCAACTGCCCCGAATACAAGGTGACCGCCGTGCAGGTGCATCGCGTCAGCCACCTCTCGAACTGGCAGGAGGGCTATCGGGAGCTCCGCCGCAAGACGCGCCGCATCGCCAACGTCGGCGAGGCCGCGGAGTAGGCGCCGCCGCCATGGCCGTCCCCCAGCCCACGCTCGCGCCGACCAGCCTCGCCCCGGTCGAGCGTGTGCTGCCGGACGGCAGCTCGGCCGCGGTCTCCGAGGTGGTCGCCGAGGAGGTGCCGGTCGCGCTCGTCTATAACGGCATCAGCCATGTCGTGATGATGGCGACCCCGGCCGACCTGGTCGATTTCGGCCTCGGCTTCTCGCTGAGCGAAGGCATCATCGAACGCGCCGACGAGCTCTACGACATCGCGGTCGCCGTGGTGGAGAACGGCATCGAGGTGCGCATGTCGATCGCGCTCGACCGCTTCGCCACGCTCAAGGAGCGCCGCCGCAGCATTGCCGGGCGCACCGGCTGCGGCCTGTGCGGCGTCGAGAGCCTCAAGGAGGCGGTGCGCCACTACGCGCCGATCGACTCCGAGCTGCGCTTCCGCATCGAGGCGATCAACGCGGCGCTCGCCGAGCTGCCCAAGCGCCAGACCGTGAACCGCGCGACCGGCTCGGTCCACGCCGCGGCCTGGACCTCGCCTTCGGGCGCGATCGTGCTGGTGCGGGAAGACGTCGGCCGGCACAACGCGTTCGACAAGCTGATCGGCGCGCTCGCCTGGCGCGGCATGCTCGGCGTGCCGGGCTTCGCCGTGATCACCAGCCGCTGCAGCGTCGAGATGGTGCAGAAGGCGGCCGCCGCCGGCATCCCGCTCCTCGTTGCGATCTCGGCGCCGACCGCGCTGGCGCGCCGGCTCGCCGACGAATGCCGGCTCACGTTGGTCGCGCTGGCGCGGCGGGACAGCCTCCTGATCGTCACCCATCCCTGGCGCCTCGACCGTGACCGCGACCCCGAGAGGCTCGCCTCATGACCGCCGAACGCCTGGTCCACATGGCGAACCAGATCGCACGCTTCTTCGCCGCCTATCCGCACGATCAGGCGGTCGAGAGCATCGCGGACCACCTCAAGAAGTTCTGGGAGCCGCGCATGCGCAAGCAGATCGCGGCCTATATCGAGAGCACCGGCGGCAAGGGGCTCGACCCGCTGGCGCTCGAAGCCATCGGCAAGCTGGCGGCCGCCTAGGCCGCGGGCACGAAGCCCGAACCTGCCTATCTCATGGACGGACGCCAGCCGGCGTCCCGCGCCTCCCGCTCGGAGCAGAACCAGCGTTCGCCCTTCGACGCGCTGATCACCGTGCGGTCGTAATACGCGCCGCCCGGCACGTGATAGATGCGCTCGCCCCGCTTGCTGACATTGCCCTTGATGTCGCAATCGACCGAGGCGGTTACGACGGGCTTGGCGCGCTCGCCCGGCTTGGCGCGCGCGGCGGCGCGCCACTCCCACGGCGCGACGAACTCGCCGGCCCAGAGACCCCGGCGGGCCGCCTGGGCTTCCGCCTGCTCGCCGGCATACATGCCGTTGCTGTATTGCGGGTAGTCGATCGCCAGCCCCTCGGCGACCAGCCAGGCATTGAGGTCGAGCGTGCCGAGCCGGCAGACCGCGACGATGCGGCCATAGCGGTCGACGTCGCGCTCCTCGCATGCCACCGTGGCGCGGCCGATGCGGTCGGCGAGCGCAAGGGCCGCGACCTGGCCGCAACGATAGGCCTTGCCCGCCGCGTTGCGACAGGTCTGGCCGTCCTCGGGCGCGTCGATCCCGAACAGCCTGATCCTTTGGCCGTGAACCTCGATCGTGTCGCCGTCGATCACCGAGGCGGTGCCGGCCAGCGCCAGTGCCTCAGCCGGAGGCGGGACGGAGGCGGTGAGCTGCCTCTGGAAGGGCGGCCACGGCCCGAAGGCGATCAGCGCCCAGAGCGCACACAGCGTGCCGGTGAGAATGAGCGTCGAGGGCCGCAGCCGGCGGGCGCCGGCGCGCCGACGCTGCGCGGCCCCGCCGCTATAGACGCGCCAGTCCTTGGGTCGCGCGACCATCGGATCACCCGGGCAGACTCCTTGGGCGATCCCACTGAACGCAGGACAAGCTGAATCGGGCCTTACCGGAGAGGGTTAAAGCCGGCCGATGCTACGGCTATGCTCGCCGGCGCCGCCGGGGATAACCTTCGGCGGCAACGTCATAAGGGGAGATGCTGGATGACGATCGATCCGAAGCTCGGGCCGAATGCCGGCCTCATCGGCGTGCCCGGCTCGCGCGAGCGGCTCGAGACCCCGGCGCTGGTGCTCGACCTCGATGCGCTCGAGCACAACATCGCCGGCCTCGCGAGCCACGCCGCGAGCCACGGCTACAAGCTCCGCCCGGTCGCCAAGGTCCACAAATCGGTCGAGATCGCGCGCCGGCAGATGGCGGCGGGCGCGATCGGGCAATGCTGCGCGACGCTCGCCGAGGCCGAGATCATGGCGGCGGCCGGCATCCAAGGCGTCTTCCTGTTCTCTTCGGTCGCGACGCCCGGCAAGATCGCGCGCCTCGTCCGTCTCGCCGCCGCGCATCCGGACTTCCTGCTCGCGGTCGACGATGCCGGCAATGCCGAGGCGATCGGCGACGCCGCGCGCGCCGCGGGCGCGACGGTGCGCCTGCTGGTCGACATCGAGATCGGCGGCGGGCGCACCGGCCTCGTCGACCTCGATGCCGCGGTCGCGCTCGCCGAAAAGATCGCGCGCCACGGCAGCCTCGCCTATGCCGGCCTGCAGGGCTATGACGGCAGCCTGCAATCGAAGCCGAGCTTCGCCGAGCGCAGCGCGCTGCAGGCGAAGCGCGCCGAGCTCGTGAGCCGCGCCGTCGAGCGGCTGAAGCGCGCCGGCCTGCCGCCCGAGATCGTGACCGGCGGCGGCACCGGCAGCCACGCGATCGACGTAGCGCAGGGCGTGTTCACCGAGGTCCAGGCCGGCTCCTACGTCTTCCTCGACGTGAACTATGCCGACACCGACATGCGCGCCGACGAGCCGCGCCCCTTCCGCCCCTCGCTCTTCGTGCGCACCACCGTGATCAGCGCGGCGCAGCCTGGCTTCGTGGTGACCGATGCGGGCGTCAAGGAGTTCGCGCGCGACGGCCTGGCATCGCCCCGCCCGGCGCGCGGCGCGCCCGCGGGCGCAAGCTACCGGATCGTCGGCGACGACATGGGCCGGCTCGACTTCGCGCAGCCGGGCGACCGCCTCAAGGTCGGCGACGCCATCGAGTGCCTGACGCCGCACTGCTACGCGACGCTCAACCTCTATTCCATCTACCACTGCGTCCGCGGCGACACCCTGGTCGACATCTGGCCGATCGACGCAAGGGCGACGTGGTAGGGGATACGGCTCCGATAGACCGCCGGGTGCCCGCGCTACTCAAAAAAATAGACGTAGTATGCTGGCGGATGCCTCCCTTCGCCGAAGCTTCGGAGGGGGCACAGCTTCGCACAAAGGGACTCCGCCATTCCTATGATGCCTACCAGCGCGAAGCAGGATGGAGGATTGCCCGGATGGAAACGAGTACGACATCAGCGTGATCTTTCTAGGATGCAGCAACCGTTTGACACCCAATGGGGACCACGTACGCGGAGACTACGCGATTGTACCATACACAATGGCAGAGCCACTACTCGACGTCTGGTGTCCAAACTAAGGTTAGAGCACCATTCCATCACGGGATGTTGTGCTTCGCTCGGGCTGCTTCAATCGCGGCTTCGATCTGCTCCGTGACGCTAGGATCGTTAGGCTTGCCCTTCGGCACTTGCACATTGGCAAGGAACCAGCGCGCAATCTCCACCCCCTCTGCCGCAAATCGAGGATCATCGCTCTCTAGAGGATCGAGGATGCGGCGGATGATGACCGGATTGCGGGCCGAACTGCCAGAGCGGATTGGCTTGTGCTGATAGTCCTCAGGCGCGAACGCCATATTGAGATTAAGCACTGCGGCACGTGTAGGCGATTCCTCCTGAGCACTGATCAGGTTGTCCAGCGGCATGGCCATGCGTCCATAGTACTCAGGGTGACGTGTGAGTAGCTCCCGATGTGTGAAGGTTGGCTTTTGTGGATCGCGGCCTGGCAGCCAGACCTCATCCAAGGGGCAGATGAGCCGCCGAATAGCGAATACCATCGCATCTAACATATGGAGGTCCTGACTGCGGGTAACGTAGCCGTAGATCAAGTAGCGATTATGGGCGTTCCCATTGCGGAGTAGGTGCTCCATGAACTGCTCGGCCGTGCGGTCTAACCAGTGATAGGTGTCGAGGTTTGCGGGCTTAGTTAGGTTATCGGGTAGTAACGGCCCCGCTAGCGTCTTCACCTCCGCATAGAGCCGCACGATATCGTGGTTGTAGGGCTTCTGGCCAGGTACGCTGCGTACAGACGAGCGCCCATTCACTAGAAGGGCAGCCTTGAGGTACTTCTCCAGCGCATGGACGGCGAGCCAGAGAAAGTCGGTGTTGAGCTGATTGATCGCACACCATCGCGCTGTGATGTAATTCTCATCAGCAGTGCGGACGAAGAGCTCGTGGACTAAGTTGTTCTTGGATACTGATACACTCACGCCCTGTTACCTTGCCGTGCGCCCGTCCTTAAGCCGGCCCACATTGTATCGGTGTATCGGTCTAGAAGTCCGGCAGCGTAACCCGGCCGGTAATCAGTCCGCCGGTGACGCAGTGCAAGGAATGCATACCGTTTCAGCAAACTGCCACCTTTAGCCTCTCAGCCGCCCGGCCTGCGTCGCCTCGAAGAAAATTCACGATATATCTTGATTTCCGATATATCTCGATCCATATCGGCGGCATGAGACACAGACATTGGTGCGGCCCAGGCCGCCATGGCGCCGAGCCGGACGATCGTCCGGAGCAGCGCTCCCACCCTCACAGGCATCACAGGCACGGCCGCGGCGGCAGGCTGTTCGACTATGGCGAGCTGCGCCTCCTGCTGCTCGCGATGATCGCCGAGCGGCCGCGCCACGGCTACGAGCTCATCAAGGCGATCGAGGAGCGCTTCGGCGGCAGCTACAGCCCGAGCCCCGGCGTGATCTACCCGACGCTCGCCTGGCTCGACGACATGGGCTACGCGGCGATCGAGCCCGAGCCGACCGGCCGGAAGCTCTATCGCGTCACGGCCGAGGGCGAAGCCTTCCTGGTCGCCAACCGCACGGCGGCGGACGAGCTGCTGTCGCGCGCCGGCGACGATGGTGCCCGCGGCGCGCGCCATGTGCCGGCGCCGCTGGTGCGCGCCATGGAGAATCTCAAGCTCGCCCTGCGCCTGCGCCTCAGGCGGGAACCGCTCGACCAGGCCGCGGCCGAAAGGATCGCCGCCGCGCTCGACGCGGCCGCGCAAACCGTGGAGCGCAGCTGATGGACGGGGCGGCCGCAAATTTCTTCCGCTACGCCAGGCCGGGGATGGCGACCCTACTCTAGAACCAGAGATCGCGCACGCAACGGCCGTCGCGCGGCAGATCGTCGAACCTGTCGAGGCCATCTAAGTGGTCGATCGGGAGGTCGGCGACCTCATCGGGCGGCGCGAGCCGGATATTGACCGCGATGCGGCGGCGCCCGTCCGGCTCGAGGCGCAAGCCGCGCCAGCAAAGCATACAGCCGCATGTCGGGCAAAAGCGGATTTCGAGCGACGGATCAGTCTTGCCCGCACGGGTATAAGCGGCGCTCGAACCAGCTATGCGAATGCGCTCGTTCTCGTAGTCATACGCCCAAAGCGCGCCGTAGCGGCGGCACAGCATGCGGTTGCACGCGGTGACCGAGCCTGGGTCGCCCTCGAGGGTCCAGTGCACCGCGCCGCAATGGCAGGAGCCCGTGAGCATGGCTGTCCGTTTCCCTTCATGCCGGTCGCATCCGTGCCGCTTCCGACGGCGCGCTACCAGAACACGCCGCGCCGATCGAACGATCCTCGAGCGGTCACGCGGCCGAATGACCGGCGGCGCGGCCCGCAGTGAAGCGACCGGCTGCACACGCGCGACCGGCGCATGATATCAGGCAATGGATGGCGATCGGTGGCAAATGGCGAGGCGTGTTCGGGTTATGGCCACATGCCAGATGAGACAAGTAGCTTGCCTTAGGTCTCGCATCGTCCACTGCGAACGGATTGCCGTCGGTGCTGCAGCTGGGTGCACAGACCCTATAAGAGTCTTCGTGCATCCGACATTGCACGCCTATAGGTCAGGTGCAACGGCTCCAGGTCAGTGCTTCTGGAGCGGCAGAGAAAAGGGTCTTGATCTCGGGGATGTCGGGTGCTTGGCGCTTCATCTCTTCCCAGACTGTCGGGTGCGGGGTGGCCAGCAGGTCGTTACGTAAGACCTCCAGCTCCGCGGCAAGTGCTCCTGAATCGCGGCGAATGCGGTATTCGGACAGCCGCGCGCGGTAACCACCGAAAGCGTTCAGCCGAGCCTCAAGGAGAAGGTCTCGGTTCAGATTAAGTGTTTCGATGGTGAAGTCGGCGCGGTCCGCCGCGTCAGGCGAGAGTCCGTAGCGCGGAAGCATTACGAAGGTGCCGAGGAGGTCCATCGTGAGAAGGGCGAGCGGGTCTTCGCAGCGGGGGTTAATGAAGGCGGGCGCGCCGGATACCGGTGGTGTGATAGGGGCGCCACGTTGTCGGGTAACCTCTATCCGCCCTCCTTTGGTCATCACGGCAAACTTGTTGTTCTTTCCGCGATTGCAAGGACCGCAGGCATAGACATAGTTGGGCCAGCGAAAGACATCCTCGGGATAGAGGTCCTTTGGCTTGATGTGTTCGACTTCGTCGCCCACGGAATCCTCGCAATAAGCACAACGCTGAGCTCCGCCACACATGTTTGACAGAGTATCACGGACTACGCGAAAGGTCGTGTTACGGCGGGTGTTTCGGGAGGTGAACTTCCGCTTACCCTCTACGACCCGGGCGGCGTAGCCACCAATACCGTCAATCTCGGCTTGATATTCGGCGAGCTTGACCTGTGCATTGACTGGGAGGCCCGGATCGGGGAGGCGCAGCATCCCGCGATCAACCCGTCAAGTCGCTGGCCCTACTCGGCAGACGGCGCTGGAGGGTAGAGCGTGTCTCTTCCTCTTCGGTGGTGAGACCACCTTTGAGGCTCTTTCGGTTGAGTTCCGCAAGCTGACGCAGCATTCCCTTTGATGTGCGGGAACGGGTAACATCGGCGCCGAAGTATTCCGTGGAGTAGGCTTCAAGAACGTTGCCGTATATTAGACGTTCTAGCTCTTGCCCGGTCACCCGGCCCGAGTGATCCTGCGACCCAGGGCTCGCCAGCTGCCAGATAGAGCCCCTCTCGGCGGCTTGGCATATGATCGGGCTGTGGGTAGTGACGAAGAACTGCGCCCGCGGGAAACGGTCAGTGAACCAAATGCCGATACGCTTCTGCCAAGCGGGGTGGAGGTGAGCGTCGATTTCGTCGATTAGGATTACGCCGGGGAGATCAACCTTGCCAACGTTTGGGTCAAGCGCTTTAAGGAGGGTTTCGGTACCGAACGCGGCATCCATCGCGCGAAGGAGTTCGAATGTCATGGACAGGACAGAGCGGTAACCGTCGGACATCTCCTCGATCGGCACGCGGGCGCCGGCACCGTTGTCGACCATAACCCCCGAGGAAGTGATTTCTGCGATCTTCGCGCCATGGGGGAGAAGCTCGGATCCGTTGATGAAGCTCACTATGCCTTTGGTGAGGTCACGAGCGGCCTTGTTGTTCTCGAGCGCACGGAAGTGGGTGTTCTTGATCCATTCCAAAGCCTCGGAGAGCGCGACATCCTCGCCGAAGGCCGAGAGATGTGCCGCCAGCCGCGGATGGCTGTAATAGAGCTTGTCGTACTCCCGGTCACCACCGCGGAAGCGACGAAACGGGCCGAATGCCGCAGAGAACCAGCCTGTGCCTCCGCCCCAAACGGTGCGCTTCGTATAGTCACCGCTGAATTCTGCAAACACCGCATCCAAGTTCTCCTTGCGCGAGAAAGAAACCCGCGGCCGGATCGGCTTGGTTGCCTGGCGGCCGGTCTCAACCCACCGATCTAGGTTCGAGTCCGCTCGCACCGAGAGCAAGATGCTGCTTGATGCTGCGCCCTCGCCCAGCCACGACATCCAATTTTGCCGCAGACTGGCGGCGTTGTCGGGGCCGATCAGGGCGATGGCGAGAGCGCGGATGAAGGTGGATTTCCCCGAGCCGTTGTCGCCAAGGATAACGTGCCAGCCTGCCGGCTCGTCTTTGGTTAAATCGAGGTCAAAACTTGAGATGATCCTGACATTCTCGATCTGCGCTCGCGCTACATACATTCGCAAGCATCCCTGAATTTAGTGTATCTGGTCTGTCTCATATAGATTTCAGGCGCACTTAGGCTTCGAATTGTTGAAGAACATTATGAGCAGATGGTGGTAGGCGGCAACTCATTCTCGAGCGATCCCACGGTCTCTATCGAACTTCCAGGCAGCTAAGCGGGACAGCTTGGCCTTACCCTCTTAGACCGACGCAAATGGCTGCTTCTTGCTCTATATTATAGTAGTTTATCACTCACGGTGAATGGCGCCTTTTGGCCGAAACGCGACGAGCACATCTCTGCATTAGCTGTCTACCATTGGCGCGAAGCCGGAGATGTATCAGCATTCGCCAAGCTCGCAGGCACGTGTGGGACAATCGGCTAGACTGGATCGCTATCTCAGCGAGTATCACCCTATAGTGTGCAATCGGCGGTAAGTGGCGGACGGGGAGGGATTCGAACCCTCGATACGGGTTTATAGCCCGTATAACGGTTTAGCAAACCGCCGCCTTCAGCCTCTCGGCCACCCGTCCTCGCCTCGTCGCGGCCCGGCCTTCCTATCGCGCCCTTGCCGGGGCTGTCAATCGCGCGCCGGGCGGGCGGCATGCGGGCCGGTTCGGTTAATGTCGCGACGACGGACGCCCTACTCCCCAATCGTCATTGCCGTCCCCCGGCTTGACCGGGGGATCAACCAGGCAATCCAGGTGCGGCGGCATTCCTCTCCTTCGTCATGCCCCGGCTCGACCGGGGCATCCATAGTCGCAACGAGTCCGTTGCCCGATGGATTGCCGGGTCAAGCCCGGCAATGACGAAGATGGTGGGTGCCGCCGCCCTGGATGCCCCGCCTGCGCGGGGCACGACGAAGAAAGGATATGACTAGCGCCCCGCGTGTCGCGCCGGGCGCCTCGGTCTCGACCAAACGGCCCCGCGCCGCCGCATGGCCGGTGAGCGCAACGTGCATGGGCCGCCGGCTTGTTGCGCAGCCGACCGCGTGCTACCGCTTCGCGCTTGCACGACTTGCCTCGCTGGCCGGAGACCGGGGACGTGACCGACGCCGCGACAACAGCACAAAAACAGGCGCTCGACGGCACCGTCCTGAAGGTCCTGATGGCGGTCAGCGTGTGCCATTTCGTCAACGACATGCTGCAGTCGCTGCTGCCGGCGATCTACCCGATGCTGAAGCGCGACCTCGCGCTCGATTTCGGCCAGATCGGGCTGATCACGCTGATCTACCAGCTGATCGCCTCGGTGCTGCAGCCGCTGATCGGCTTCGTCACCGACCGGCGGCCGACGCCCTATTCGCTCGCGGTCGGCATGGGCTCCACGCTGGTCGGCCTGCTGCTGCTCTCGGTTGCCGACAGCTTCTCGCTCATCCTGCTCGCGGCCGCGCTGATCGGCATCGGCTCCTCGGTGTTCCACCCCGAGGCGTCGCGCGTCGCGCGGCTCGCCTCGGGCGGGCGGCACGGCTTCGCGCAGTCGCTGTTCCAGGTCGGCGGCAGCTTCGGCCAGGCGGCCGGGCCGCTGCTCGCCGCCTTCATCGTGCTGAGCCGCGGCCAGGCGAGCCTCTCCTGGTTCTCGATCGTCGCCTTCGGCGGGATCCTCTTGCTCGTCACGGTCGGCAACTGGTATCGCCGCAACCATCTGCCCAAGGGCGGCCTGCGCGCGATGCCGCTCTTGAGCCCGCCGAGCCTGCCGCCGCGCCGCGTCTGGGGCGCGCTCGCCGTGCTGCTCGCGCTGATCTTCTCCAAGTTCTTCTACACGGCGAGCATCACGAGCTACTACACCTTCTACCTGATCGAGACCTTTCACGTCTCGATGCAGAGCGCGCAGATCTATCTCTTCGTGTTCCTCGGCGCGTCGGCGGCCGGCACCTTCATCGGCGGCCCGCTCGGCGACCGCTTCGGCCGCAAATACGTGATCTGGGGCTCGATCCTCGGCGTGCTGCCGTTCACCATCGCGCTGCCCTATGCGTCGCTCGCGTGGACCGTCGTGCTCAGCGTGCTGATCGGGCTGATCATCTCCTCTGCTTTTGCGGCGATCGTGGTCTACGGCCAGGAGCTGCTGCCGGGCCGGGTCGGCACGGTCGCCGGGCTCTTCTTCGGGCTCGCCTTCGGCATGGGCGGCATCGGCGCCGGCGTGCTCGGCGAGCTTGCCGATGCCACCAGCATCCAGTTCGTCTACCAGGTCAGCTCATATTTGCCGGCGATCGGCCTCTTCGCCGTCTTCCTGCCCAACCTGGAGACCGCGACGAGGCGGCGACGAGCGACGGCGTGAGGGAGCGCGACGCTCCCTCTCCCTTTTTCGTCATGGCCCGGCTTGACCGGGCAATCCATCGGGCAACGGACTCGCTGCAACCTGGATGCCCCGGTTGATCCCCAGTCAA
>JBFXKW010000016.1:0-65270 GCA_050173345.1 Alphaproteobacteria bacterium
AGCATCAACAGCGGCGGATAGGGCGGCGCTCCCCGCTCGCCCGCGCGCAGCCCCGCCATCGCCTGCTCCACCGTACCCCAATCCAACAGCGCCGTAATCGCCTCCAGCCGCGCGTTGCTGCCAAGCCTCGGATGCATCAGCGCTTCCGCAAGCCCCATCTGCCTCTCCCGCCGACGTGCCATGATCCCTTCCTCCCGATCGCCAGAGAGAATCACAGCCATCAACTTCTGAAAAGCTTCCCCTGGGGCGGAGAGGGTCAGGGTGAGGTGGGGGGGGAGCCGAGGCAAGCCAGGCGGCTTCGCAGGACTCCGACCGCTTCCCTACTTCAACGTCTCGCACCGTGCCGCCGCACCCCACCTCACCCGGCGCGCTGACGCGCGCCCCCCCGATCAAGTCGGGGGCAGGCTCTCTCCGCCCCGCCGGCGGAGAGGGTTCCGTAGGTAGGGCCTGCCCTCAGTCGTCTTCCTCGGCGGGCGGGGCTTCCGGCAGTGCCCTGGTCGCGACTTCGATCAGGTAGAGGGCGATCTCGGCGGGCTTGAGCTTCACCGCCCGGCTCGGCTCGTCGGCCAGCACCTGCTTGACCAGGTAGTGGCGCTCGACGTTCTCGAGCTTGGCCTTGTAGAGGCCGCGCGCGCCCTTGAGCCGCGGGTAGTAGTCGGGGTCGACCGGCTTCTCCTTGCGGCTCAGCCGGTCGAGCGCCTCCGCTTCGTCGAGCGCCGGCTCGGCCGCCTTCTTGACCAGCTTCCAGTCGTCGGCGCCGGCGGTGCGCGCCTCGTTCAGCGCGGCGACGGCGGCGGCCGCACCCTCCTCACCGATGCCGAGCCAGTAGAGCTGCTTGGTGAGCCCGACCTCGCCACCCCATTCCGCGATCGTCTTGCTCGCCGCGACGTAGATCTCCCGCATCAGGCGGCGAGCGGGATTTCCTGGTACCGGTTCCGGCAGGGCTGCCCTTCGGTGACCATGAGGCGGCGCGCCTTGAGCGCGATGAGCAGCGAGTTGCGGGTTTCGAGCTGCATCGTCTCCGGCTCGTCCTCGTCCACATGCGCGCAGATCGAGTGCGGGTGCGAGAAATGATCGGCCATCGCGTTGAGCACGGAGTCCTCATCCAGCTCCTGGCGCTGGCGCAGCACGCGGTCGAGCCGCACATTGCGGTACATGGTGTTGGGCCAGACCCGCACTACCTCGGACTCGATGTCGAGCTCGCAGAAATGGTTCGAGTGGGTGAGGATGCCGTCCTTCGGATAGATGAAGGCCTGCGTCTCGGGCCCGGTCTCGATGTCCATCGCCTCGCCGTCGGCGTGGCCGACGATGAAGTTCATCGAGACGACGCGGTTGGTGCCGCACACGCCCTGGATCGCCGCATGCATGTTGGGCGCGTTCAGCACGTCGCGCACGCGCATGCGGAACGGCTTCTCATAGGCGTGCGTGCCGTCCTGCCTCGACATCAGCGCGTTGATGACGACGCCGACGCCAGCCTCGTTGACGCCCTGCATGCCGCCGATCGTGCCGGTCTCGCCATGGCAGACGAAATCGGTCTGGCCGTCGCGCCTGACCCGCGCGACATGGGTCTTCACGTCCGGGATCCAGTCCCAGTTCTGGCCGATCAGCGTCTCGCCCGACTTGGTGCGCTCGGGCAGGATGGCGAAGGAGGTGCAGCCATCCGCCGAGGCGACCGCCGCGCTGCCGCCCGCCTTCTTGAACATGTTGATGATCAGCTCGTAGCGCACGTTGAGCATGGCGATCTCGGGCAGGCCGAAGCCCGAGCCGGCGGCCACGCCGCGCAACTCGGCGGTGAACTCCGGGTCGAGCCGGTCGAGCACCGGGAGCCACTTCTCGGACTCGCCGAGCACGGTCTTCGAATCATGGCCGAGCTTGGCGAAGCGCTCGAGGTAGATGTCGATGTTGTGCGCGATGTCGTCCTTCAGGGCGGCGCCGTGATCGCGCCCGCGCTTGCCCGGGTCGCCGGCGAGATCGAGGACGGGAAGTGCCATGGTTGCCTCCGTCGGGGTGGCAGGCGGCGGATCCGCCGCACCGTCTAACAACAGTCTAGCGCCGCTAGGCGTCCCGCACCAAGCGCGGCGAGCGGCGGGGCGGATCGTCGTCCGTCTTGGCGGTGCGCCGCCGGGACGCGGGCGGCTCGACGGTCTCCACCTCGACCGTCTTGAAATCGGCCGGCATCACCACTTCGAGCAGCTCGAGATCCTTCGAATGGCCGAGCTCGGCATGGCGGATGCCGGGCGGCTGATGCACGCAGGAGCCCGCCGTCAGGCGCACCTTGCCGACGCCCTCATAGTGGAACTCGATCCAGCCCTTGAGCACGTAGACGAGCTGGAACCTGGTCTCGTGGAAATGCGGCACCGATTCGTGCAGCTCAGTCTCCGCCTTGACGACGTGCGCGACCACCCTGCCCTCGGTCGCCGCGGCGATGCCGAGATCGCGATAGGAGAAATAGCTGCGCAGCCCCTTCTTGAAGCCGGCGCCCTTGGCGTGGCTGACGGCGAAGCCCTTGGGCGGGCCCTTGCGCGCGGGCTTGCGCCGCACGCCCGCCTTCACCGTGTGGCCCGCGCCGGGGCGGGCGGTCACCGTCATGCTCATCGCTCGATCGCTCTCCACTGTTCGCCCCTGCTCAACCGACCGCGCCCATCATGCCGCCATCGACCGGCAGGATATGGCCGTTGACGAAGCTCGCCCGCTCGGAGGCGAGCCACACCACGGCCTCCGCGATCTCCTCGGGCCGGCCGATGCGGCCCATCGGCACGCGGCCCGCCGCCTTCTCGGCGTCGTTCTTCCAGCCGCGCAGCAGGAGCGGCGTCAGCACCGGGCCGGGCGCCACCGCGTTGACCCGGATGTTGCGCTTCGCCAGTTCGAGCGCGGCCGTCTTGGTCATCCCTGAGACCGCGTGCTTGCTCGCGATGTAGGGCGACCATTCGGGCCAGGCGTTGAGGCCCCAGATCGAGCTCGCGTTCACGATCGAGCCGCCGCCGCGCTTCAGCATGGCGCGGATCTCGTGCTGCATGCAGAGATAGACGCCGTCGATCAGCACGTCGAAGGCGCGGCGTACCTTCGCGAAGTCCTGCGTCTCGAAGAGCGCCTGCGGCCCCTCGACGCCGGCATTGTTGTAGGCGATGTCGAGGCCGCCGAACTCGTCCTCGGCGCGCTTGACCAGGGCGGCGACCGCGCCCTCGTCGGTCACGTCGGTCGCCTGGAAGGCCGCCTTGCCGCCGCTGCCGCGGATTTCCTGCGCGGCCGCCTCGCCAGCTTTCGTGTCGACATCGGCGAGCACCACGGCGGCGCCCTCGCGCGCCATCAGGAGCGCGGTAGCGCGCCCGATGCCCGAGCTTGCGCCGGTGACGATCGCCACCTTGTTCCGAAGCATCATGGGAGTGCGCTGCCGGTGCGTGCGTTATTCGGCCGCGCGCGTGGCGAGCTTCGGCGCGGGCGCCAGCGGCTTGAGCGCGTAGCCCTGCGCCTTCAGCGTCTCGCCGATGGTCTTGGCGAGGTCGACCGCGTTCGGCCCGTCGCCGTGCAGGCAGATGCTGCGCGCCTCGATCTTGACCGGCTTGCCGTTCATGCTGATCGCCTCGCTGGTCTTGAGGAAATGCTCGAGCCGGCGCTTGGTGTCGGCAAGATCGGCGCCCTCGTTCGAGCGCTTGAGCACCAGCGTGCCGTCATCGCCATAGGGCAGGTCGAAATAGAGCTCGGGCACCACGTCGATGCCGGCCTCGGCGGCGACGCGCGTCACGACATGGCGTTCGGCCGGCGCCGGGTAGTACATCATCGGCGCCGGGCAGATGTCGATGATCGCCTGGACGAACGCCTTGGCGAGCGGCTCGTCGGTGTTGAGCATGCGGTAGAGCGCGCCGTGCGGCTTGACGTGATGCAGCGTCATGCCCTTGGCCTCGAGCGCACCCTTGAGCGCGCCGGTCTGGTAGACGGTGTAGGCGTAGAGTTCCTCCGGCGAGATCGCCATGACGCGCCGGCCGAAGCCCATCAGGTCGGGCAGGCCGGGATGCGAGCCGACCGCCGCGCCCGTGCTGTGGGCGAGCTCGACAGTCTTCATCAGGGTCATGGGGTCGCCGGCGTGGAAGCCGCAGGCGACGTTTGCGGTGGTGACGAGCGGCATCAGGTCGTCGTCGGCGCCCATCTTCCAATTGCCGAAGCTCTCGCCGCAATCGATGTTGATGTCGAAGGTCTTGGCCATGGCGGATTCCCCTCGTGCGAAGCCGGTTTGGCGCATCATGCCGCCGGGCACGTTCCCGCGCCAAGCAAAAAGCCGAGGGCCGGCGCCACAATCAGGCCGGCTCGGGCCCGACCCTGACCATCAGCTTGCCCTCGTGCTGGCCGGTGAACAGGAGATTGACCGCCTCGGGCGCGTTTTTCAGCCCGTCCACGACATGCACGCGGTATTTCAGGCGGCCCTCGGCCAGCCAGTTGCCGAGGTTTTCGAGCGCCTCGGGGAAGCGGTCGGGGTGGTCGCCGCCGATGAAGCCCTTGACCATCACCCGGTGCATCAGGATCTGGCCGAACCTGTAGGGGCCGGGCACCGGGGCGTCGGTGTTGTATTGCGCGATCAGCCCGCACAGCGCGATGCGGGCGTTGTCGTTGACCAGCGCCAGGCTGGCGTCGAGCTGCGCGCCGCCGACATTCTCGAACACGCAATCGACGCCGTCCGGGCAGTTGCGGCGCAGCGCGGTCTCGACATCCTCGGTCTTGTAGTTGATCGCGGCGTCGAGGCCGAGCTCGCCAGTCAGCCAGCGGCACTTCGCGTCCGTGCCGGTGACGCCGACGACGCGGCAGCCCTTGAGCTTGCCGATCTGCGCCGCGATCGAGCCGACCGCGCCGGCCGCCGTGGTGACCACCAGCGTCTCGCCCGGCTTGGGCCGGCAGATGTCCACGATGCCGACATAGGCGGTGATGCCGATGAAGCCGAGCAGCCCGAGATAGGCGGTGAGCGGCAGGCCGGGGCGGCGCTCGACCTTGAGGAAGGGCGTGCGCTTGCCGAGCACCGTATGGTCCTGCCAGCCGAGCAGGCCGTAGACGAGATCGCCCGGCGCGAGATCGTCGCGCTTCGATTCGACGATCTCGCCGAGCGCGACGCCCCGCATCACGTCGCCGACCTCGACCGGCGGCATGTACTGGTCGATGTCGCTCGCCCAGATCCGGTTGGTCGGATCGAGCGAGAGATAGATGGTGCGGGCGAGCGCCTGCCCCTCGGCGAGCGGCGGGATTGGCGCCTCGCGCAGGGTGAAGTCGCCCGGCGCGAGCATGCCGTGGGGGCGTTTGGCGAGGTGCCAGGCGCGGTTCGTCCGTTCGGTCATCGGGTCGGTCCTCCGGCTTCGCCGATAGCTGTCTTGCCGGAGGCCAAAGGTCAAGCGATCTCCATCTCGTAGCCGCCGCACCACCCTGCTAGGCTGCAGCTTCCCAGCCAAGGAGAGGGCCAGGTGGTCGAGCAGAGGCAATCCGCAGGCGCCGGCCGCGCCGCGCCGGAGACGGGCGGCCCCGAGGCGTTCACGCGCTTCCTGCGGCTGATCGCGCGCGGCGGCTCGCTGTCCCGCCCGCTCGAACGCGACGAGGCGGCGGCGGCCATGCGCATGGTGCTGCACGGCGAGGCTGAGCCCTTGCAGATCGGCGCCTTCCTCGCCGTGATGCGCTATCGGCGCGAGACGCCGGCGGAGATCGCCGGCTTCGTCGAGGCGGCGCGCGGCCTGCGCCAGGTGCCCGCCGCGGCGCACGCCGATCTCGACTGGCCGTCCTATACGGAGACGCACGGCCAGCTGCCCTACTTCCTGCTCGCCGCGCTGCTGCTCGCCGAGGCCGGCACGCGGGTGCTGATCCACGGCATCGAGGGCAACGGCCCGGCGACCACGGCGGCGACGCTCGGCGCGCTCGGCATCAGCCTGAGCGCGACGGCGGACTCCGCGACACGCGCGCTCGACCGCGACCGGCTAGCCTATCTGCCGCTCGGCGCGGCCTGCCCGCCGCTGCGCCGCCTGTTCGGCCTGCGCAACATGCTCGGCTTCCGCACCAGCGCGAACACGGTTGCGCGCAGCTTCAACCCGTTCAACGCGCCCTGCCAGATCCAGGGCGTGTTCCGCTCGACCCATATCGCCAAGCTGCAGGCGGCGGCGCTGCTGCTCGGCCAGCCCACCGCCGCGATCTTCAAGGGCGGCGCCGGCGAGGCCCAGCGCGACCCGCAGAAGGAGTGCCGCATCGCGTTCGTGAGCGGCGGCGCGGCAGCCGAGGAGCACTGGCCAGCGAGCCACGAAGGCACGCCCTATCCCTGGCGCAACGAGCCGCTCGAGCCGGCACGCGTCGCGGCGCTTTGGCGCGGCGAATGGCGCGCGGCCGCGCCCGAGGCCGCGGTGATCGGCACCGCGGCGATCGCGCTCCGGCTGACCGGACGCGCACCGCATGCCTCCGCCGCCGAACGGGCCGCCCGGGAGCTCTGGGAGCGCCGGCCCAAGACCAAGTACGGGCGCGCCTGAGCGCGCTTGCCACGGCGCCGATGGCGCAACGCCCCGCCCCGTCCGAACCTGCCGCCCCGGCGCGCCCGCGCAAGCGGCTCGGCCCGCGCGAGCGCGAGCAGATGATCGTCGAGGAGGCGGTGCGCTATTTCGCCGAGCACGGCTTCGAGGGCGAGACGCGGGCGCTCGCCCGCCAGATCGGCGTCAGCCACGCGCTCATCTTCCGCTACTTCCCGACCAAGCAGGCGCTGATCGACCGGGTCTACGAAGAGGTCTTCCTGCGCCGCTGGAACCCCGAATGGGAGGAATGGCTCGACGACCGCCGCGTGCCGCTGAGACGACGGCTGCGCCGCTTCTACAAGGCCTATTACGGCGCGGTCGACGACTATGAATGGATCCGCATCGCGCTTTCCTCGGCCATGCGCCGGGTCAACATCATGGAGCGCTACCTCTCCCTGGTGCGCCAGCGGCTGATCCGCCGCATCGCGACCGAGCTGCGCGCGCACTACCGGCTGCCGCCGCCGGACGCGGTGCCGCTCACCGCGTTGGAACTCCAGCTCGTCTGGAACTTCCACGCCTTCGCGATCTACGCGCTGATCGCGAAGCACGTCTACGGCGCCAGGATGCCGCTCACGGCGGAGCCCGCGATCGACGCCCAGATCGACCTCTTCCTCGCCGGCGCCAGGGCGCAGATCAAGGCCGCGCTCGCGACGCCGGCCCCCTCCCTCCCCGCCAAGGCCGCACGTTAATGAGCAGATGCTCATTACGATGTTGACCCTCCGAAACCGCCGGGCCTATGATCGCCCCAACCCAAGAAACGCGCGCGACATGGCGCAAACGGGGCGGCAGGCGTCTCAGGGGAGCGGACATGGCTGAGTATCTCTGCGGCATCGACATCGGCGGCACCTTCACCGATTGCGTGGTGATCGACGAGGCCGGGCGCGTCACCACGGCGAAGGCGCCGTCGACGCCCGGCAATTTCGCGAAGGGCATGATGGCGGCGCTCGATGCGGCCGCCGCCAAGGTGCGGCTCGACCTGCCCGCGCTCTGCGCCAGCATCGGCCGGCTCTCGCACGGCACGACCGTCGGCACCAACGCGATCATCCAGAAGAAGGGCGTCAAGGTCGGCCTGATCACCACCAAAGGCCACAACGACGTGATCCACATCATGCGCGGCTCGCGCGGCCTGACCGGCCAGGAGATCCGCCAGGTGGTGCACATCCCGGAGAGCCGCAAGCCCGACCCGATCGTGCCGAAGGCGCTGATCGAGGGCGTCTCCGAGCGGGTGGACTGCTTCGGCAAGGTCGTGGTGCCGCTCAACGAAGCCGAGGCCGAGGCGGCGATCAGGACGCTGGTCGCCAAGGGCGTCAACGCGATCGCGATCTGCTTCCTCTGGTCGTTCCTGGAGCCGAGCCATGAGCGGCGCGTCAAGGAGATGGTCGAGCGCATCGCGCCCGGCCTCTTCGTCACCACGAGCGTCGACCTGGTGCCGAAATGGGGCGAGTACGAGCGCACCGCCGCGGTCGCGCTCAACGCCTATATCGGGCCGCTGGTGACCGGCTATCTCGCCGGGGTCGATGGCGACGTGAAGGGCCTCGGCTATCGCCACCCGCTGCAGATCACGCAGTGCGGCGGCGGCACCATCTCGGTCTCGCGCGCCATGGGCGCACCGCTGCTCACGCTCGATTCCGGGCCGGTCGCCGGCGTCATGGGCTCGCAATACCTCGGCGAGCTGATGGGCTACCCGAACGTGATCACGACCGACATGGGCGGCACCTCGTTCGACGTCGGCGTGATCCACAACGGCCTGCCCGGCTTCTCCTACAAGAGCCTGGTGCACCAGTACGAATATTATCTGGCCAAGGTCGACGTGCAGACGATCGGCGCCGGCGGCGGCAGCCTGGTGACCGTCGACCCGGTGAGCGGCGCGATGAAGGTCGGCCCAGAAAGCGCCGGCGCCGAGCCCGGCCCGGTCTGCTATGGCCGCGGGGGCACGGTGCCGACCGTGACGGACGCCGACGTCGTGCTCGGCTATCTCGACCCGGACAATTTCGCGGGCGGCGCCATGCGGCTCGACAAGCCGGGCGCCGAAGCCGCGATCAAGGCGGTCGGCGCGAAGATCGGCCTCGGCCTCAACGAATGCGCGAGCGGCATCGCGAAGATCGTCGAGTTCCAGATGGCCGACCTGATCCGCAAGGTGACCGTGCGCAAGGGTCTCGACCCGCGCGACTTCGTGCTGTTCGCGTTCGGCGGCGCGGGGCCGGTGCATGCCGGCGTGTTCGCGCGCGAGCTCGGCGTCGCCAAGGTGATCGTGCCGCAGAAGGAGACCGCCTCGGTTTGGTGCGCGTTCGGCGCCGCGGCGGCCGACGTGCTGCACCTTTATGAACGCGTCGAGATCATGCGCTCGCCGTTCGACGCGGCGCGCATCGAGCGGCTGTTGAAGGAGCTGAAGGCGCGCGCCGATGAAGACCTCGACGAGGACGGCGCCGCGCCCGAGCGCAGGCTCTACCGCTTCTCGATCGACATGCGCCACAAGGGCCAGATCAACGAGGTCGAGGTCGAGCTCGCCGGCGAGGCCATGGGCGCGGGCGATCTCGATCGCCTCAGCGCCGAGTTCTTCAAGCGCTACGAGGCGCTCTACGGCCGCGGCTCGTCGCTGCCCGGCGCGCCGCTCGAGATCGTCACCTTCCGCTGCCGCGCGCGGGTCGACGTGGCGAAACCCAAGCTGCTCCCGGCCGAGACGCTGACCGAGGCGATCCCGCCCGAGGCGCGCCGCAAGGCCCGGCCGATCTACTGGGCGGAACTGGGCCACGCCGCCGAGACGCCGATCTATGACGGCCACGCCCTCCTGCCCGGCAACCGGATCGAGGGCCCATGCGTCGCCGAGACGCGCGACACCTCGGTCGTCGTCCACCCCGGCGAGACGCTGATGGTGGACCGCTTCGGTAATTTCGAGATCATTCTCGGCACCGCCTGACGAGAGCGAGGACCACGCCCATGCCGCGCATCAGTGAAATGACCGATACCCGCTTCGACGGCGTGGTCAATCCCTACGTGCCGCCGAAGCAGCTCAAGATCGCGCCGCAGCTCAAGCTGCACCGCCACGCCGAGGCCAACATCGACCCCGTGACCTACGAGGTGGTGCGCCACAATCTCTGGAACGTGAACGAGGAGCACGGCGCGACCATCCAGCGCATCTCGGGCTCGCCGGTCGCGATGTACGCGCTCGACCTCAACCCTTCGATCCTCACCGAGGACGCCGAGTTCGTCTATTTCGGCCCGTACATGCAGTACATGTCCGGTGTCACCGACACCCAGGTGAAATGGATCCTCGAAAACCGCAGCGACAATCCCGGCATCAAACCGGGCGACATGTTCCTCGCCAACGATCCCTGGGTCGGTGCGGCGCACCAGATGGACGTCATGCTGATCTGCCCGGTGTTCCACGGCGACGAGCTGTTCTGCTGGATCACCAACTGCCTGCACCAGTACGACATCGGCGGCATCACGCCCGGCAGCTTCTGCCCCGCGGCCGAGAACGCCTTCGAGGAAGGGATCCTGATCCCGCCGGTCAAGATCGTCGAGAACGACACGGTGCGCCGGGATATCGAGGAGCTCTATCTGCGCTCGTCGCGCAAGCCCTCCCTCGTGCAGCTCGACTTCCATGCCCAGCTCGCCGGCAACATGACCGCCAAGGCGCGCATCCACGGCCTGATCGAGCGCTACGGTGCGAGCACGGTGAAGGGCGTGATGCGCCGCATCATCGACAACGCCGAGACCGCCTTCCTCCAGAAGCTCGAACAGATTCCGGACGGGCGCTGGGCCGACCGCACCTATGTCGAGGCGTGCCGGCCGGGCGACCGGCGCACGCACCGGGTGATGATCTCGCTCGAGAAGCGCGGCAACAAGCTGATCTTCACCAATGACGGCACCGCGCCGCAGGACGGCGCGATGAACGCCACCTATTCGGGCTGGCGCGGCTCGGTGATGGTGGCGATCAACGAGCTCTTGGCATGGGACCAGTATTTCGCGGTCGGCGGCGCGCTCCGCCATATCGAGTTCGACCCGACGCCCGGCACGCTCAACTGCGCCAACTTCCCGGCCTCGGTCTCGACCGCGCCGACCCAGGCGATGGAGATCTCGCTCTACCCCGCCTACAACATCATCTCGAAGATGCTCTACACGGTACCGGAGCTTCGGGCCGACATCATGGGCATCGGCGGCACCAGCCAGTGGCCCACCACCATCTTCCGCGGCATCGACCAGTGGGGCGAGCGCTACGGCTATCTCCTGATCGACCCGATCGGCGGCGCCATCGGCGCCTTTGCGAAAGGCGACGGCATCAACACCGGCGGCCAGTCGCGCACGCCGATTGGCCAACTTCCCAATGTCGAGCACAACGAGCAGAACTTCCCGCTGCTCGTGCTCTATCGCAAGGAGCTGCCGGATTCGGGCGGCGCGGGCCGCTTCCGCGGCGGCCTCTCGGCCGAGACCTGCTTCATCCCGCACAACACGAGCGAGATCATCCAGGACACGCTCTCTTCCGGCAACGCGACGCCGACCTCGACCGGCATGATGGCGGGCTATCCTTCCACCACCAACGCCTATGCCTTCGTGCGCGACAGCGACATCGCGGCGCGCCTCAAGGAAGGCCGCATGATCGAGGACATCGCAGAGGTCAAGGGCCGGCCCGAGCATCTCGAGCTGCGCCAGGAGAACTTCGTGCAACGGCCGGCGGACGTCTATGCGGTGCGCTGGTCGGGCGGCGGCGGCTTCGGCGACCCGATGCGGCGCGACCTCGCGCTCGTCCAGCACGACCTCGACCATTACAACATCACGGCCGAGGCGGCGCTTACCATCTATGGCGCCGTGCTCGACGCGGCGGGACAGGTCAACGTGGCGGCGAGCAAGACGCACCGCGAGCGCGTGCGCGCCGACCGCCTCGCCCGCCTGAACGGCAAGGGCAAGCCGCGCAAGCTCGACGGCGCGCTCCTGCTCAACGCGACCGACAATCTCGACGTGCGGCGCGACGGCGCCAAGCCGCACTGGGCCTGCGGGCACTGCGCCACCGATCTCGGCCCACTTTCCGCCAATTACAAGGACGGCTGCCTGCGCGAGGACAGCCCGGTCTCTGCCTCCAACCCGCTGGTCGGCGACCCGCACCTGTTCGTGGACGACGACGTGGCGTTCCGCCGCTTCTTCTGCCCGGGCTGCGGCACCGAGATCGAAAACGAGATCGCGGTCGAGCGCGACCCGCCGCTGCGCGACATCGAGATCGTGGCGTAGCCGCGCCGCCTTCCCGCTTCTGGCGGCGGGTGGCAAAGCCGACTAATCTCTGCCGGCGAGGGCGGGCTCCACCTGCCCTGGAGAGCAGGAGGAATCGGCCGCGTGGACACCCCGGTTTGGCGCTTCTACCCGATCTCGGGCCCGAGAGCCTATGAGGAGGTGGTCGACCAGATCACCTTCGCGATCCGCTCAGGCGCCTTCCGTCCCGGTATGCGCCTGCCGCTGGTCGAGGAGCTCTCCGAATCGATGGGCGTGAGCCGGCCGACCATCGGCGAGGCGATCCGCGTGCTGAGCAAGGCGGGCGTGCTGGTCTCGCAGCGCGGCGCCGCCGGCGGCGTCACCGTGGTGAGCGACGACATCCCGGATTCGATGATCATGCGCCAGCCCTCGGGCTGGCGCGAGGCCTCGACCCGCGAGCTGATCGAGGCGCGCCGCGCGATCGAGATGCGGCTCGCACTGCTCGCGGGCGAGCGGGCGACCGAGAGCGACTTCACCGCCATGCGCTACGCGATCGACCAGCTCAAGGCCGATCCCCACGCCGACACGATGCGCCGCCTGCACTACGACCATCTGTTCCACTACGCGATGGCGCGCGCGGCGCGCAGCGAGCTGCTCGCCTACTATCAGCACCAGGTGCTCGAGCAGCTTCACTACCGCTTCCGCGAGCTGATCGAGGACGAGGCGCAGACCCTCTCGATCGCCGAGCTGCACGAGGAGACCCTGGCAAGCCTGCGCTCGCGCGATCCGAAGCGGATCGAGGCCGCGATGGGCAAGCACCTTCACTGGCTCGAATCGCGGGCGAGCGACGAGCGATTGCCGGCCCGGCAGGGACGCCGGAAGAAGAGTGCCGCGCACGGCACGGTCGGCAAGGCGCGGCAAGCCCGCGCTTCCGGCCACGGCACGGCGGCGCACCGGCCGAGCGCAACCCGCCGCGCACCGGTGCGGACCTGATCAGGATTTCTTAGGACGGCGAGTTAGGGCCGAATCGCCCCTCACCCGACTACGGCTAGGCTCGCTGACTGCTCGCCAGGCCTCCGTATCCCTCTCCCCTCCGGGAGAGGGTCAGGGTGGGTGGTCAGTTCGCGCCGGTCGCGCCGGCGATCAGGCTCTGGATCTCGGGCATGTCGCCGATGGTCACGTTGGTCGAGACCACGCTCTGCTGGCTGGACAGCGTGCCGGTGTTCACCATCATCACGTTGACGCCGCCGCTGTTCTCCTGGCTCAACCCGCTGATGTCGCCGGTCGTGAAGCCGGCCGAGCCGCCGTCGAGCGGCATGCCGCCGATCGAGATCGGGCTCGAGGCGATCACATTGTCCAGATTGGCGACGGTGAGCTGAACCGTCGTGCCTTCATTGCCGCTCAGGAGGTCGGCCGCCTTGGCCTGCCCCATCAACGAGCCGCCGAGCAGCAACGCCGCCGCCGCACCGATCACGTACCGCATCGCTTGGTCCTCGCCAGATCAATGGAACTGGCGAGAGTGATACCAGCGTATAGTTAAACGACCCTTTATAAACCAAGCAAAAACTCGTTAACCATTCAGTAATAAACCGCTTTAACCTTCCGTTAACCTTGGCGCTAACATCCGGCTATCGAACGGCTATTTGAGCCTGCTCAGCACCTCCGCCGCGAACGCCTCGATGCGGTCGAGCGTCTCCTGGCGCGTCGCGCTCAGGAAGTTGAAGAGCACATGGTTGACGCCGAGCTCTTTCAGCGCGGCGAGGTCGCCCGCGATGTCGTCCGCGCCGCCGGTCAGCAGCATGCGCTCGCCGTCGCCCGCCTTGGCCGGCGCGCCGGTGCCCGCGGTCCAGACCGACCAATAGGCGAGGTCGAGCGTCGCGGGATCGCGCTTCTCCTCCTCGGCCAGGCGCTTGAGCTCACCGAGCGCGGCGCGGTAGCGCTTGAGCGAATCGAGCGGCGCCTTCGGGTTGCAGCCGATCGGGTACCAGGCATCGCCGCGCTTGACCGCGCGCCGCATGGCCGGCCTGCTCTCGCCGCCGACCCAGATCGGCGGGTGCGGCTGCTGCTTCGGCTTCGGCGCGAAGTAGAGGTCGGCGAAGCTGCGGTAGCTGCCCTTGAACGCGGGCGCCTCCTTGGTCCAGAGCTCGCGGTAGATGTCGATATACTCGTCCGTCACCCGGCCGCGCTCCTCATAGGGCGGCGCGCCGACCGCGACGAACTCCTCAGGCATCCAGCCGGCGCCGCAGCCGAGGATGGTGCGCCCGCCCGACAGGTGGTCGATGGTCGAGACCAGCTTCGCCGTCAGCATCGGCTCGCGATAGGGCACCACCATCACCGAGGTGAGCAGCCTGGCCTTCGTGGTCTGGGCCGCCACGCTCGCCATCAGGGCGAGCGGCTCCAGGCACTCGCCGGCGCCGAGCGTCGCGAAGGTGAGCGTGCCGTCGGGCGAATAGGGATAGTTGGCCGCGATGGTGCGCGGGATGATGATGTGGTCGGGGATCGCCAGGAGGGAATAGCCGCACGCCTCGCCCTTGCGCGCGATCGCCACGATGTCGTCATTGTGCGCGAGCGGGCCGCCGTTCGGGATGTTGAAGCCGAATTCCATGGCTCTCCTCCGCCTGGGTGCGATGTGCCGTATCGGCCTCCCTGCTAGCGGGATTTTCCGCCTGCCGCAAGCGACCGCGCCATGCGATTGCGCCGCCACCGCCCGGCTGGTGTAGGATGCGGGACTTGGCCGGACGCCTCGCGGCGACGGCGATCACGGATCGGGTCATGACGGACGGGCTGAAACAGGTGGATTTCCTGGCGCTGGGCGGCATCTCCGGCAGCGCGCTGGATGCGTTGTGCCGCGCCGCGTCGGATGTGCGCGATGCGCACTGGGGCCGTGTCGTGACCTATTCCCGCAAGGTCTTTGTGCCCTTGACCACGCTGTGCCGCGACGATTGCGGCTATTGCGCCTTCGTCAAGCGCCCGGGCGAGCCCGGCGCGCGCGTCATGACGCCTGACGAGGTGATGGCGGTGGTCGAAGCCGGCGCCGCGCTCGGCTGCAAGGAGGTGCTGTTCAGCCTGGGCGAGAAGCCGGAGCGGCGCTACCAGATGGCGCGCGACGCCCTCGCCCGGCTCGGCCATGCCCGCATGACCGACTATGTGCGGGCGATGTGCGAGCGCGTGCTGGACGAGATCGGCCTCCTGCCTCACGTCAACGCCGGCACGCTCGACGACGACGAGATCGCCATGTTGAAGCCGGTGAGCGGCAGCATGGGCATGATGCTCGAGAGCGTCAGCAAGCGCCTCTGTGCGCCGGGGGGGCCGCATCATGGCTGCCCCGACAAGGTGCCGGTGCAGCGCTTGCGTACCCTGGAGCGCGCGGGCCGCCAGGGCGTGCCATTCACCACCGGCATCCTGATCGGCATCGGCGAGAGCTGGGCCGAGCGGATCGAGACCTTGCAGGCGATCGACGAGATCCACGCCCGCTACGGCCACATCCAGGAGGTCATCGTCCAGAACTTCCGCGCCAAGCCCGGCATCCCGATGGCTGACCATCCCGAGCCCGACCATGACGACATGCGCCGCACGCTCGCGGCCGCGCGCCTGATCCTGGCGCCGGAGATCAGCCTTCAGGCGCCGCCCAACCTGGCGCCTGACTATCTCGACTATCTGGATTGCGGGCTCAACGACTGGGGCGGCATCTCGCCGCTGACCGTCGATCACATCAACCCGGAGCGCGCCTGGCCGCATATCGGCGACCTGGCGAAGGCCTGCGCGCGCAAGGACTATCGATTGCAGGAGCGCCTCACCGTCTATTCCCGCTATATCGCCGATGGCGAGCGCTATCTCGATGGGGCTGTGGCGCGTCGCATCGGCGCGCTCGCACGGGATGACGGCTTGGCGCTGCAACAGGTGGAATCATGATCACCGACCCGACGCTCGCTTCGATCGACACCAGCGACCTCGAAGGCGCGCTCCGCGCCGCCGCCAAGCCGGTGCGCGCAATCCTCGATGCGACGCTCGCCGGCGCCGAGCTCAGTGAGGCCGACGCGGTGACGCTGTTCGAGACCGAGGGCGCCGACCTCATCGCCGTGCTCGCGGCGGCCAACGAAGCGCGCCGCCAGGCCGTTGGCGAGCGCGTGACCTTCGTGGTCAACCGCAACATCAACTTCACCAATGTCTGCTACATGGGCTGCCGCTTCTGCAACTTCGCGAAGCGGCGCGAGAGCCCGGACGCCGAGCTCTTGCCGCACGAGGAGGTCGCGGCGCGCGCGGCCGAGGCGTGGCAGCGCGGCGGCACCGAGGTGTGCATCCAGGGCGGCCTGCACCCGAAGATCGCGGGCGATCACTATGCCGGCATCGTGCACGCCATCAAGGCGGCGGTGCCCGAGATGCACATCCACGCCTTCTCGCCCTTCGAGATCTGGTACGGCGCGCAGAAGTCCCGCCTGCCCTATGCGGAATTCCTCGCCGGGCTGCGCGACGCCGGGCTCGGCTCGGTGCCCGGCACCGCGGCCGAGATCCTCGACGTCGAGGTGCGCAAGGTGCTCACCCAGGACAAGCTGAGCACCGACCAGTGGGTCGAGATCGTCCGCGCGGTGCACGGCGTCGGCCTGCCCTCGACCGCCACCATCATGTACGGCCATGTCGACGCGCCGCGCCACTGGGCCGCGCATATCGGCCTGATCCGCTCGATCCAGAAGGAGACCGGCGGCTTCACCGAGTTCGTGCCGCTCGGCTTCATCCACTATGATTCGCCGCTCTATCGCGACGTGCCGGGCGTGCGGCCGGGCCCGACGCGCGACGAGCACCTAAAGATGCACGCGGTCGCGCGGCTCATGCTCAAGGGCCGGATCGACAACATCCAGGCCTCCTGGGTGAAGCTCGGCCCGGCGCTCGCGCAGTTCATGCTGAAATGCGGCGCCAACGACCTCGGCGGCACGCTGATGAACGAGAGCATCTCGCGCGCCGCCGGCGCCGAATGGGGCCAGGAGGTCACGCCGCGCGAGATGGTCGGCATCATCCGCGGCGCGGGCCGGCTGCCGGTGCAGCGTTCGACGCTCTATGGGACCGTCGCGGTCTATGACGCGGCGGACCCCAGCGAGATCGCGCCGCTGGTGGCGCGCGCCAAGCCGAGCGCGGCGGGCGAGCTGGCGCGCGATTTCCTGCTCTCCTGAACGCAGGCCCCGCCGTGCTCGACAACATCGTCATCCTCGCCGGCGGCGTCGGCGGCGCCAAGATGGTGCAGGGCTTCGCGGAGCTCTGCGCGCCGGAGCGCCTCGCCGTGATCGGCAACGTCGCCGACGATTGGGAGTTTCACGGCCTCTGGGTGTCGCCCGACATCGACACCGTGACCTATACCCTCGCCGGGCTGATCGACGAGGCCAAGGGCTGGGGCGTGCGCGAGGAGAGCTTCCGCGCGCTCGACGTGCTGAAGCGGCTCGGCAAGGAGACCTGGATGCAGCTCGGCGACCAGGATCTCGGGCTGCACATCTACCGGACTGAACGGCGCCGGGCCGGCGAGCGGCCGAGCCTGATCGCGCGCGACATCGCGAGGAAGCTCGGCGTCGAGGTGCCGATCCTGCTGCCGACCGACGATCCGATCCACACCAAGGTGCAGACGCCGGACGGCTGGCTCGCCTTCCAGGAATATTTCGTGCGCGAGCGCTGCAGCCCGCCGGTCTACGACGTGCGCTTCGACGGCATCGAGAGCGCGAGCGCGACGCCCGAGGCGCTCGCCGCGCTCAACGCCGCCGAGCTGATCGTGATCGCGCCGAGCAACCCGATCGTCTCGATCGGCCCGATCCTCGCCGTGCCCGGCATCAGGCGCGCGATCGAGCGCAGCAAGGCGCTGCGCGTCGCAATCTCGCCGATCGTCGGCGGGCGCACCATCAAGGGGCCGGCCGCCGACATGATGCACACCATGGGCCACGACCCGAGCATCGCGGGCGTCGCCACGCTCTATCGGGGGCTGATGGACGCCTTCGTGGTCGACGAGCGCGACCGCGACGCGGCGCTGCCGCTCATGCAGGACGGGCTCGCCGTCTGGCTCGAACAGACCGTGATGCAGAGCCGCGCCGACAAGCAGCGCCTCGCCGAACGCATCATGCGCCGCGCCGAGCTCGCGCTCCGGGATCGCGGCGCCGCATGAGCGGCGATCTCGCCATCGTCGTTCCGGTCAAGGATCCGGCGGCGGCCAAGAGCCGCCTCGCGCCGATCCTTTCGGACGAGGCGCGGCGCGAACTTGCGACCGTGCTGTTCCGCGAGACGCTGCGCTTCTTCCGCACCGCGTTCGCGGCAACGCCGCTCGTGGTGGTGACCGACGGCGCCGCCTTCGCCGGCGAGGCGGCCGAGGCCGGCGCGACCGTGCTGCGCGACCGGGGCAGCGGCCTGACCGCCGCAGTCGCGCTCGCCACCGCCTGGACCACCGCGCACGGCTTCCGTTCCCAGCTCGTCATCCCGTCGGACATCGGCGCGCTCCGCCGCGACGAGGTGGCGCGCCTGATCGAGCGGCCGCGCGAGGCGCCTTCGGTCGTGCTCTGCCCGTCGGCGGACGAAGGCGGCACCAACGCGCTTCTGACCACGCCGCCGGACGCCGTGCCGATCTGGTATGGCGTGGGCTCGTTCGAACGGTTCCGGCGCGAGGCGGCGGCGCGCGACATCCCGGCAGATGTGCTCCGGCTGCCCAACCTCGCGCTCGACCTCGATACGCCGGAGGACGTGAAGCGCTTCCTCGATTTCGGCCCGCCCGGGCCGGTGCTCGACACGCTGCGCCGATGGGCGACCGCGACAAGCTCCTGATGCAGGCGATCCCCGGCCTGCCCGACGTGCGGCCGGGGGACGACGTGGGCGCGCTGCTGCTCGATGCGCTCGCCCGCGCCGGGCTTGCGCTCGAGGAGCGGGACATCGTCGTCATCGCGCACAAGATCGTCTCCAAGGCCGAGGGCCGCATCGTGCGCTATGCCGACGTGGTGCCCTCCGAGAAGGCGATCGAGCTCGGCCGCTCGATCCGCAAGGACCCGCGCAAGGTCGAGCTGATCCTGCGCGAGAGCCGCAGCATCCTGCGCGCGGCGGACCGGCCCGGCCTGCCCGAGGGCATCCTGATCGCCGAGCACCGGCTCGGCTTCGTCAGCGCCAACGCGGCGATCGACGAATCGAACGTCGGCGAGGCCGATACAGCGCTGCTCCTGCCCGAGGACCCGGACGCCAGCGCGCGCGCCATCCGCAAGACCCTCGAAGCCGCCGCGGGGCGCACCATCGGCGTCGTGATCAGCGACACCTTCGGGCGGCCCTGGCGGCTCGGCCAGGTCAATGTCGCGGTCGGGCTCGCCGGCGTGCCGGCCTCGCTCGCGCTCGCCGGCCGGCCCGACGCCTATGGCCGCATCCTGCACGTCACCCAGCCGGCGACCGCGGACGAGCTTGCCGCCGCCGCCGGCCTGCTCATGCCGAAGGACGGCAAGCGGCCGGCGGTCGTGTGCCGCGGCCTGTCATGGCAGCCTTGCGAAAGCGCGGCGCGCGACCTGATCAGACCCAAGGAAGAGGATTTGTTCCTATGACCATCGCCATCGTCGGGGGCACCGGGCCGCAGGGTCGCGGCCTCGCGCTCCGCTTTGCCAAGGCCGGCGTCGATGTCGCGCTCGGCTCACGCGACGCCGCCCGCGCCGCGGAAACCGCCGCGGCGCTCGCCGGGCAACTGCCGGGTGCGGCGGGGCGCATCTCCGGGCTCGACAATCGCGGCGCGGTCGCGGCGGCCGAGGAGATCGTGCTGCTCTGCGTGCCCTATAGCGCCCATGACGACACGCTCGACGATATCGCGGACGGGCTCGGCGGCAAGATCCTGGTCGATGTCGCGGTGCCGCTCGCCGAGGGCGACCCCAAGCGCATCGCCATGCCGCCCGAAGGCTCGGCCACCGAAGCGGCGCAGAAGAGGCTGGGCCCCGGCGTCAAGGTGGTCGGCGCGCTCCACAACGTCTCGGCCTATGTGCTGAGCGCGCTCGACCAGCCGATCAACTGCGACATCCTGGTCTGCGGCGACGACCTCGAAGGGAAGCAGAAGGTGATGGCGCTGATCGAGCGCATCGGCGTCAAGGCCTACAATGGCGGGCCGGCGGAAAGCGCACGCTGCATCGAGGCGATCACCGCCCTCCTGATCCGCCTCAACATCTCGAAGGCGACCCCCTTCAAGCACGCCGGCATCAGGATCTGGGCGGAGGGCACGCCGTAGCGAAACGAACCCAATTCGTCATTGCCGGGCTTGACCCGGCAATCCAGGGGCAGCGGCACTGCGGCTGCCGCGAAAGACTGGATTGCCCGATCAAGTCGGGCAATGACGGAAAAAGAACGTGCCCGGGTGGCGAAGGCCGGTGCTGCCGGTTGCGCACGGCGTTCTCTTTTTCGTCATGCCCCGGCTTGACCGGGGCATCCATGTCGGCAACGTGCTCGCTGCGAGATGGATTGCCGGGTTGATCCCCCGGTCAAGCCGGGGGACGGCAATGACGACCTGAGTGGAGGCAACCGTCAGTGCGCCCCTTCCCCAACCCTCGATCCGCTCACGGCTCCCTGCCGAGATGGGCCATCAGTTCGCGCCATTCGCGGGGGGAGAGGCCGCTTTCCTCCTGGCTCAGCGTCTCGCCCGCCATGAGACGCCTGACCACGCCGAGGTCGCCGGCCGAGAGCCGCACGCCGCCCATCACATAGTCCTCGAACGCCTCGTAGCTGAGCGGCACCCAGCGCCTGACGATGTCGGCGATCGCCTCGGCATAGACGCGAATCTCATACTGCGCGTGGGCGTCGGCGCGCAGGCTCAGGAAATGCAGCAGGTTGTGCAGGTCGCACTTCCAATACCACTCGGTATAAAAGTTGGTCGGCAGCACCATGCGGGCCAGCTCGCGCGCGAGGCCCTTGGCATCCGGGTCGATCGGCGCGCCGGCATGCTCGTTGAGCAGCTTCTCGTAATTGGTGTAGGCGCGCCGGCTCTCGGCCCGGATCAGGCGCACCGCCTCGGCCGCCTCCTCGGGCGTGAGCCGCTCGGCGCGGCCCTGCTTGTTGGAGCGCGACTGGGCGGCGAGATGGCGTGCCTCGCGCTGGCGCCATTCGTCGCCGAGCAGGTCGATCTGGCCGCCCTCCTCGCGCAGCCGGGCGAGCCGGGTGTCGATGGCGCCCTCGTCGGGCACGTAGAACTCGCGGCTCAGGATCGAGTAGCGCGCGGAATACTCGTTCACGTTCGCGGTGCGGTGCCGGATCCACTGTCGCGCCACGAAGATCGGCAGCTTCACGTGCAGCTTGAGCTCGCACATCTCGAACGGCGTGGTGTGCCGGTGGCGCATCAGGTAGCGGATCAGGCCACGATCGGAGGAGACCTTGGAGGTTCCCTTGCCATAGGAGACGCGCGCCGCCTGCACCACGGCGCCGTCATCGCCCATATAGTCGACGAGCCGGACGAAGCCGCGGTCGAGCACCGGCTGGACGACGTAGAGGATGTCTTCGAGCGCGGGCACGGTGGCGCGCCGCGTGGCGTGCTCGGTCGCCCGCAACGCCTCGATCTCGGCCTCCGCCGCCGTCGTTTTCAGCTTTTCCGGCTCGCCCGTCATCGCCCTCCCCTGCACCGAACCGGCGGACTTTACGCCGCGCCGTACCCTGCCCGAAACACTTTCAACCGGCCGAAACGCTGCCTATATTAGGGGCGTCGGCGGGCGACCGCCGACTATGGCGATAAACGCCTCACGGAATAGGCGTGACGGACCCGGGGGCAGTGCCCGGCGCCTCCACCACTCCCGCGAAGGGCGGCGCGCTGCGCCGGCTGAGGGGGCGATACAGGCTCGACGTGCGCAATAAAGGTGTGGTTTTTGCCCGGTATGGTACCGCCGTTATCGGACCGATTCACAAGTGCCAACGATAACGAGATGGCGCTCGCTGCCTAGTCATAGGTAAGCGCGGTCCGGGGGGCACCGGGCAACAGAAGCCCCCCACTTCTCAAGGACGCGCCGCATATAGCGGCGGGGGACGGCTGGCGGTGAGCAAGGACCTGATCGGGTATGACGGCTTGGTGGATTCGGCGCTGCGCAGCGTGGTCCGCCGGGCGTTGGCGTCTGCGGCCGAGCACGGGCTGCGCGGCAGCCATCATTTCTACGTTTCGTTCCGCACCGGCTTTCCGGGCGTCGTGATGCCCGATTTCCTGCGCGAGCGTTATCCCGACGAGATGACGATCGTGCTGCAGCACCAGTTCTGGGCGCTCGAAGCCGGCGACGACGCCTTCTCGGTCACGCTCTCCTTCAATAAGGCGCCGCAGAACCTGAAGATTCCCTACGCGGCGATCACCCGCTTCGCCGACCCCGGCGTCAAGTTCGGCCTGCAGTTCACGCCGGCCGGCGAGGGCCCGGCCCAGAATGTCGGGCGCAGCGGGCTGCCGGCGGTGCAGCCGGCGCCGGCCGCAGCCGAAGCCAAGGCACCGGCCGAGCCGGAACCGCCGCGCGACGAAGCCGCCGAGAACATCGTCCGGCTCGACACCTTCCGGAAGAAGTGAGCCCGAAGGCGGGCGGCCCTGCGGGTCGAACGCCGCGGCGCGGCAACCCGCCCGTCGTCGATCGGCTGATCGCGCGCCTGACGCCGCTCGGCGACGTCAAGGCGCGCGCCATGTTCGGCGGGCATGGCTTCTATCTCGACGGCGTCTTCTTCGCGATCGCGGCCGGCGAGCGCATCTTCTTCAAGGTCGATGGGCAGACCCGCGCGCGCTATGAGGGCGCCGGCATGGCGGCGTTCCGGCCGTTCGACGATCACATGGTGCTGCGCTCCTACTACGAGGTGCCGGCCGCCGTGCTGGCCGACGGCGAGGCCCTGCTCGCCTGGGCCGCCGAGTCCCAAGCGGCGGCGCGGCGCGTGGGCGCGGCCAAGGCCGGGCGCAGGCGCCGCTGATGCCGCTCGACCCGACGCTCTTCATCGGCTTCATCGTCGCCGCCGTCCTCATCGTCATCTCGCCCGGGCCGGACACCCTCCTCGTGCTGCGCTACACGCTGCTCGGCGGCCGCCGCGTCGGCTTCGCCACCGTCTCCGGCGTGCAGCTCGGCATCCTCTGCCACATCGCGGCGGCGGTGCTCGGCCTCTCGGTGCTGATCCTCTCGGTGCCGATCGTGTTCAAGGCGATCGCCGTTGCCGGCACGCTCTACCTCGCCTTCATCGGCGTGCAGAGCCTGCGCGCCGGCACGCTCGGCATCGAGACGGAAACCGCCGGCCATGCGCTCGCGGTCGGGCGGCTGCGCGCCATCCGCGACGCGGTCATCACCAACCTGCTCAACCCGAAGATCATCATGCTGTTCGTCGCCCTGATGCCGAACTTCGTGGCGCCGGCGCGCGCCGCCGTGCCGCTGCAACTGGCGCTGCTCGGCGCGACCCTGCTCGCGATCAACATCGTCTGGCAGGTCGGGCTCGTGCTCGGCGCCGACCAGCTCAGGCGCTGGCTGTGGCGGCGCGCCGTGCAGCGCGCCATTGCGATCGTCACGGGCCTCGTCTTCATCGGCTTCGCGGTGCTGCTGTTTGTCGAGCACGTCGTGCCGATCGGCGGATGAGAGCGCGACGCCCGCCGAAGCGGCCACGGCCACCGGCCGCCGCAAACGCGGTCGAGCTGCGGATCGAGCGGCTCGGCGCGCACGGCGACGGCATCGCCCGGCACGGCGAACGGCGCGTCTTCGTGCCGCTCGCGCTGCCCGGCGAGCTTGTGCGCGCCACCATCGAGGCGGAGACGGCCGAGGGCAGCCGCGCGCGCCTCCTCGACATCATCGAGGCATCACCGGCACGCATAGAGCCGCCATGCCCGCATTTCGGCGCGTGCGGCGGCTGCACGCTCCAGCACCTCGACGATGCGTCCTATGCCGCGTTCAAGACGGCGCGGATCACGGATGCGCTGCGGCAGCGCGGCATCGACGACGCGCCGCTCGAACCGCTGGTCCGGGTGGCGCCGGGCTCGCGGCGGCGCGTCAGGCTCGCCGCCGGCCGGCAGGGGCGCACCGTTGCGCTCGGCTTCCGCGCCGCGCGCGGCCGGGTGATCGTCGACCTGAACGCCTGCCCGATCATGCGGCCCGCCATCGAAGCAACACTGCCCGCGCTGCGCGCCGGCCTGATCGACGTGCTCGACGATCGCGCGGAGGTCGAGATCGGAATCACCGAAGCCGCAAACGGTCTCGACGTTCTCCTGTTCGGCCTCGATGCCGGCAGCGCGGAACGGCAGGCGCGGCTCGCCGACCTGGCCCGCGCGCTCGGCTTGGCGCGGCTCTCGGTACGTACCGACGCACGCCGGCCGGCCGAGCCCGTCATGGTCCAGGCCCAGCCCATCGTCCGCTTCGCCGAAATCCCGGTCGACCTGCCGCCTGACTGCTTCATCCAGCCGACCGCGGCGGGCGAGGCCGCCATGACGGCGGCGCTGCTCGACGCCGCCTCGGGCGCGAAGCGCGCCGCCGATCTCTATTGCGGGCTCGGCACGTTCAGCCTGCCGCTGGTAAGCGTGGGCCTCCGGGTCGACGCCTATGATTCGGCCGGCGAAGCGGTCGCCGCCTTGGACGCGGCGGCGCGGCGCGCGGGGCTCGCCGACCGGCTCAACGCGGCACGCCGCGACCTCGCCTGGACGCCGCTCGAGGCGGCCGCCCTGTCAGGCCACGACCTCGTGGCGTTCGATCCGCCGCGGGCCGGCGCGGCCAGGCAGGCCGCCGAGATCGCGGCCTCCCGCGTGCCGACCGTGGCCGCCGCATCCTGCAACCCGGCCAGCTTCGCGCGCGACGCCCGCCTCCTGATCGATGGCGGCTATCGACTTAAGCGTTTGATCCCGCTTGATCAATTTTTATGGTCTCCCCATATCGAACTGATGGCCACGTTCATGCGTTAAAGGGGTAACGGGGAACCGACCGCCCGGAAAAATGCCATTTTCTTGGCCGGCTGGCGGCCTACTTATGCCGATAGAAGTAGATGGTCGCCGAACCACGGAGGCGGTGGAGAGGAGATGCGGAACGAAGGCTTTAGGTGAGGAATTTGGTGAAAACCATGGCTGGTATCAAAAAGCACTCGGTCGTTCTCGACGGGCACAAGACGTCCGTCTCCCTCGAACCCGCTTTCTGGCGTGCGCTCAGCGAGATCGCCGACAGCGAGGGCCGCTCGCTGAACGCGCTGATCTCGGAGGTGGACCGCAGCCGCGACGGCAACCTGTCGAGCGCGCTCCGTCTCTACGTCCTCTCCGCGCTCGAAGCGCGCGCGAGGAACGTTTCCTCTAACGAGGCGGCGCCTCGGGAACTACACGCTTAAGCAGGTCGAGCAGCCCGGGCTGCCTCTGCGGCTCGGGCGCGGCTTCGGCGGGCGGCGGCCCTTCGGGCGGCGGCGCGCCCTCGAGCTCCGGGCCGGACGGGCCCTGAGAACGGTCGGGATCGCCGAACACCCCGCGCAGGATCGCATCGGCGGGCGTGCCGGGTTCCGCCTTCGCGCCCTTGCGCAGCTTGAGCTGGATATTCTCGTCCTCGAGCAGGCGCTGCTTCAGGCGCTCGCCGATGCTGGCGAGCAAGGGATCGAGCCTGAACTCCCGCGACGGCTTGTCGATCGGGCCGAGGAAGCGCACCCCGAAGGGCGGCGTGCCTTGGGGCTGGTTGACGGTGAACATCGCCGTCATGTCGAGCTGCCAGCGCGGCAGGTCGGCCTCGCCGGTGATCTCGCCGACGCCGGCATCGGCCACCAGCCTCATATCGTCGGTGCGTCCGACGCCGTTGGTGAAGCGGATCGTGCCGTCGAGCGAGCGGATCTCGGTGCGTCCCTTGGAGAGGCCGGCGCGCACCAGCCCGCCGGCATCGCCAAGGTCGCTCAGGTTGCGCAGGCCGGCGAGCGGCTCCAGCACCGCGCCGAGGTCGATGCCTTCGATGGTGCCGTCACGGCCGCGCACCGTGATCTCGCCGTCGAGCGAGCTGACCACGGCGTATTCGCTGTTGCCGTCGGCATCGAACGCGCCGTCGAGCGAGACCCGCCCCGTGGCCGCATCGGCCTTGCCGACCGCCCGCAGCACCGCGTCGATATCCGCCTCGGCGAGGCCGAAGCGGATGGCATAGTCGGGCTGCGCGCCGCCGGTGACGCGGCCGCTGCCGGAGAGCGCACCGTCGAACAGGCGCCCGCTCATCGTCTCGATGGTGAGCACGCCATCCTTGAGCGCCGAGGCCACGGCGAAGTTCTCCGTGAGCCAGTCGCCGAGCGCAAGACGGTCGGCCGCGATCTTGAACTCGCCATCGACCTGCTGGAGCAGATCGAGGTTGAACGGCTCGCGCGACCAGCGGGAAGGCCCGCTCGGCAAGGCGGCGGCATCCCTGCCGGCGGTGCCGGGGCCGCCGGTTGCGGCGGTCGCACCACCTCCCGAAGCGCCGCTGGCGGCAGCGCCTGATGGCGCCGACGCGCTTTTGGCCGGCGCCGCCAGCCGTGGGCTCTTGAGGTCGGCGGTGACATAGGGGCGGACGCCGCCGAAGCGGACGCCGATCGTCCCGGCGAGCTCGGTCTCGCCATAGGTGATCGATTCGGCGGCGAAATCGACCGCGTCCGGCTCGCCGCTCAAGCGCCCGCGCAGCGAGACGGGCGTCGGCGCGGCAGCCCGGCGCGGCGGCCTCGCGCCGACCAGCGAGCGCAGCGAGTCCTCGGTCGCATCCGCAAGCTCGATATCGAGGGCGAAGCGCGGCGTCTCGCGCGGCGTCTGAACGTCGCCGGCGACCGAGAGCCGGCCGGCCTCGCTCTGCAGCCCGCCGTTCAACGTGAGCGTCTGAAACGTGCCCGCCATATCGAGACCGAGCGTGGAGCGGCCGAGCGTGTCGAGCCTGAACGACGGATCGAGGCCGAGCGCGCGGCCGAGCGGCGCGAGCGAGGCGGCGCGGGCGTCGATGCGCGCCTTGAGCTGCGGCGCGTCGCCGTCCAGGCCGCGCCCCTCGCCGCTGGCGGCGAGCGCGACGCCCGCCATGTCCGCCACCTTGAGCTCGCCGATGGTCAGCACGCCGTCCCGCCATAGCGGGTTCACCTCGATCCCGGCAAGGCTCAGGTCGCGATAGCTGAGCGACTGGATGCTCAGCGTGCCCGCGATGTCGTAGCGGGACAGGGTGTCATCCGGTGGCGCGCCGGCGTTTGCGCCGCCGCTCGATGGCGCCTCGCCGGCGCCGGCCGCTTCGTCGCCGCTCGGGGGCGGCGGGCCCGATGCCGCGGCCTCGTCCTGCGGCAGGTAGCCGTCAAGGGCAAGCCGGTCGAGGGTCAGGTTCGCGGTGATCTGGGAATGCGCCGCCGCGCTGCCGCCCGCCGCGATCGACAGCGAGCCGGCGATCGTCGAATTGTCGAGCTTGGCGTCGAGCCGGGAGATCAGGACGTTCTCGTCATCGGCCTGGATGTCCGCCGTCGCCGCGAGCCGGCGCAGCCGGTCGGCCGGCACCCTGGCAAGGTCGATGCCGAGCCAGCCGGCAAGCGCGCGGAGATTGTCGGCGCGCAGCTCGGCGGTGCCCTCGAACAGCGGCCGGTCGCGCGGGGCGCTGAGCCGGCCGGTCAGCGAGGCGCCGGCGCCGCCCGGCAGCTCGGCGGTCGCCTGGTGGATGGCGACGACGCCCCGGTCGAGCGCGATGATCGACTGCAGGGCGCGGATCACGCGGCCGCGATACTTGACCGCCTCGACGGTCAGGTTGACCGACGCCGTGAGATCGCCGGGAAGCAAGAAGCCGCCCGGCGCTGCATCGCCGGCTGCCGCCGGCCCGGCTTCACCCGGCGCGGCACGATCGGCAGGCTGCGCCGGCGCCGCCTCGCCTTGCGCCGTCAGCGCGTCAAGATCGAGGCTGTTCAGCACCAGCACCAGGTCGAGCTGGCTCGGCTCGCCCGATACGTAGGAGGCCGCGCCCGTGGCCGAGGTCTCGCCGATGCGGAGCTTGAGCTCCTTGGCATCGAAGCGGTCGGCCTCGCCCGAGACCGCGCCCTCCAGCGCGAAGGGCTGGACGAGGTCAGGCGCGCGCTCCGGCACGGCCATGCCGAGCCGCTGCACGGCCGCCTGGAAGTTCCCGCCCTCCAGCGTGAGCGTGCCGGCCGCACGGCCGGCATCAGGCTCGACCTGGCCGACGAAGCCGAGGCGGGCGGTATCGTCGTCGAGCCGGAGGGTGATGGAGACCGGCGTCGGCGCGCCGCCGCCGCCGCGCCCGAGCGTGGCCTCGAAGCCGAGCGGTGCCTCGCGCAGCGTCATGCTGCCGCGCGCCTGATAGGGCCCGCCCGGCTCGCGGGCGGTCGCGGTCGCTTCGATGCCATGCAGGTGCTCGACCTCGCCGGTGCGGGCATCGCGATAGGTGACCGCGCCGTTGCTGAGCGAGACTGACTGGATGGCGGCCATCCCGACGCCGGATTCGCCCTGCGCCTCGGGCGCGGGTGCGGACTCGGGCTGCTGGCCCGGCGCCGCCTCGCCGCCGGCCTCCTCCTGTGGCGGCGCGGCCTTCGGCCCGAGATGCCAGTTGGCGGTGCCGTCCACGAGCCTCTCGAGCTCGATCACGGGGTCGATCAGATCGACCCTCACCACCTCGAGCTCGCCGCCGATCAGGGGGCCGAGCGCGAGCTCGAGATCGACCTGCTTGGCGCGCGCCATGTCGGCGGAGCTGGCACCGGGCAAATTGGCGAGCCTGACGTCGCGCGCGACGATCTTCGGCACCGGCAGGAGGCGCACGTCGATCGGGCCGTCGATCGCGAGCCGGCGGCCGAAGCGCTCCTCGGCGCGCTCGGCGATGGTCGGCTTCAGCCCGTCCCAGCCGATCAGGAGGGGGACCACGAACAAGGCAAGCAGGACGAGGGCGATGAAGGCCGCGACGCCATAGACGATCTTCATCGGCGCTTACCCTCGAATGGAAGATCGGGAGGCGCGCGGCGGCCACCCCAAACGGACAACCGGGTTAACACGGCTCGGTGTTTCGGCTAGCCTATTCTAGCGGTTCGAGCGCCCGATTGAACAGTCAAGCGGGTCGCAATCCTACGTGGAAGGCGTTTCGTCATGGGCGATGTCGTCAACCTGAATCAGTACCGCAAGAAAGTGCAACGGGCCGAGAAGGAACAGCGGGCCGCCGTCAACCGCGCGCGCGCCGGCCGCAGCAAGTCCGAGCGGCGGGTGTCGCGCGGCGAGGCCGAACGGCGCGATGCCGTGCTCGACGGCAGCAAGCTCGAACGCGAGGCGGATGCCGAAAACCCGGACGACGATCCGGACCGCGCCTGAGCCGCTGAGCGCCTTCGTTGCCGCCGATGGACGAAGCGCCGTCTCCCCGCCTGCTCTGCACGCACACCGATCGCGTGATCCCGGCCTGGATCGACTATAACGGCCATATGAACGTGGCCCACTACGTCGTACTCATGGATCGCGCGATGGACGGCTTCCTCGACTACATCGGCCTTGGCCAGAGCTATCTCAAGGCCGAGAACAAGTCGGCGTTCGCGCTGGACGTTCGCATCAGCTATCGCCGCGAGCTGCTCGTCGATACCCCGGTGCGCTGCCTCTCGCAGCTTTTCGATTACGACGCCAAGCGAATCCAGGTCGGGCACTACGTCACCCACGCGACGGAAGGCTGGGCCGCCGCATATTCAGAGTGGGTCGGCGCGCATATCGACATGACGATCCGCCGGACCGCGCCGATGCCGCAGGCGGCGGCCGAGAAGCTCGCTACGATCCTGGCCGCGCACAAGGACATCCCGCGGCCCGCCGCGCTCGCACGCCCGTTCGGGCTGGGCCGGGTTTGAAGCGATGAAACGGCGGCCTTGCCGCGCCATGCATCTCGGGCTCGCGGCGCTGCTCGGCCTTGCGCTCGCGCCGGCGGCCGCCGCGGCCGGCTGCTTCGATGCGCCCGCACCCGGCGTCGAATGGCAGCGCTGCCTGTTCGACGGGACCGACCTGCAGGGCCGCGACCTGACGGGCGCAAACCTGCGCGAGGGCTCGTTCTCGCGCGCCAACCTCTCGAACGCGATCCTCAACGGTGCGGACGCGCGGCGCGCCAGGTTCGTCACCGCCAATCTGAGCGGCGCGGACTTCCAGGATGCGCGCCTGTTCGAGACCGACCTCACCAAGGCGACGCTGACCGACGCGAACCTGCGCGGCGCGGATTTGCGCGGGGCGCGCTTCTTCCGCTCCGACCTGCGCCGCGCCGACCTGACCGGCGCGAAGATCGAACGCGCCTCGTTTCTGAACGCCGACCTGAGCGGCGCGATCTGGGTCGACGGCACCAAGGTCTGCGCCGAAGGATCCATCGGCCAATGCAGCTAGCCGTCATGGCGGCTTTCGGGTAGCGCCGCCATGAACACATGGCCGCTTCTCCTGCTTCTTCTCGGCATCGCCGTGCTGCTGGCATGGGGCGCGCGGCGCATCCAGGTGCCGATCCCGATCGTGCTGGTGCTCGGCGGGCTCGCCCTCGCCTTCGTGCCGGGCCTGCCGACCATCGACATCGACCCGCACCTGATCCTCCTGCTGGTGCTGCCGCCGATCCTGTTCCAGGCGGCGATCTTCATGCCCTGGCGCGAGTTCCGCGCGAACCTGCGGCCGATCTCGATGCTCGCCGTCGGCTTGGTCGTGGCCACCACCGGCGCGGTCGCGGTCGCCGCCTACTACCTGATCCCGGATCTCGGCTGGGGCGCCGCCTTCGTGCTCGGCGCCATCGTCTCGCCGCCGGACGCGGTCGCCGCGGCCGCCATCTTCAGCCGGCTGCGCATCAACCGGCGCATCGTCGTGCTGCTCGAAGGCGAGAGCCTGGTCAACGACGCGACCGGCCTCGTCGTCTACAAGTTCGCGGTCGCGGCCGTGATGACCGGTGCCTTCTCGATCGGCGATGCCACGCTCGAGTTCCTCGGCGTCGCCGCCGGCGGCATCGCGATCGGCGCGGTGCTCGGCTACGGCTTCATCATGGTCAACCGCCGCATCGGCGACAGCATGATCGAGATCACCCTCTCGATCCTGTTCGCCTATGCCATCTACCTGCTCGCGGAATATGCCCACACCTCGGGCGTGCTCGCGGTGGTGACGGCAGGGCTGATGCGCGGCTGGCACGGACCGGAGGTGTTCTCTGCGCGCACCCGCATGCAGGCAGCCGCGGTGTGGGACACGCTGATCTTCCTGCTCAACGGCTTCGTCTTCGTGCTGATCGGGCTCGAACTCAGGCGGGTGTTCGACGGCCTGGTCGGGTTCAGCTGGAGCGAGCTGATCCTCTATTCGCTCGCGGTCGCCGCGGTGGCCATCGCGGCACGCATCGCATGGGTGTTCGCGGGCTCGTACCTGACGAGAGTTTTCCTGAAGCGCCTGCGCGAGTGGGAGGAGCCGATCAGCTGGCGCAACACCGCGATCATGAGCTGGTGCGGCATGCGCGGCATCGTCTCGCTCGCGGCGGCGCTCGCCCTGCCCTTCGTCACCGAGACCTACATCTACTTCCCGCACCGCGACCTGATCATCTTCCTCACCTTCGTCGTCATCGTGGTCTCGCTCGTCTTCCAGGGCCTGACGCTGGCGCCGCTGATCCGCTGGCTACGGGCGGGCGTGATGAGCGACGAGACGGAGCAGGAGCATCTCGCCCGCCTCAAGGTCGCCTTCGCGGCGATCGAGGAGATCAAGCGCTATGCCGCGGAGCATGAGCTGCCGGCCGAGTTCGTCGAACCGGTGCGCAAGGAATATTCCGCCCGCCTGAAGCAGGAGCGCTTGGTCGGCCTGGCCGCCGGCGGCTTCGACGAGGAAACCCGCCTGCTGCGCATGGCCGCCGTGAGCGCGGAACGCAAGCGCCTCGTCAAGCTGCATCGCGAACGCCAGATCGGCGACGAGGTGCTGCGGCGCATCCAGCACGAGCTCGACATCGAGGAACTCCGGCTCACGCCGCAATCGGGGCAGGCGCATTAGCAAGGCGGGCAACGCCGCCCCATGTTATAAAGGCAGCGAATCGTACAGCCCGGATCGATGTCAGACCCGTTCGACCTTTCAGAGCTCAGCGGCCTCGCCGAGGCGCCGGCCGGCAGCTATGCCGCGCCCCCTCCCGCACCCCGCTACATGGACGCGCTCAATCCCGAGCAGCGCGAAGCGGTCGAGGCGACCGAGGGGCCGGTGCTCGTGCTGGCGGGCGCCGGCACCGGCAAGACCCGCGTGCTGACCACGCGGCTCGCCCACATCATCGACCAGCGCCTCGCCTATCCGAGCCAGATCCTCGCCGTCACCTTCACCAACAAGGCGGCGCGCGAGATGATCGAGCGCGTCGCGCGGCTGCTCGGCCGCCCGGTCGAGGGCATGTGGCTCGGCACCTTCCATGCCATGGCCGCGCGCATCCTGCGCCGCCACGCCGAGGCGGTCGGCCTTCGGCCGGACTTCACCATCCTCGATGCCGACGACCAGATCCGCCTCCTGAAGCAGCTCCTGCAGGGCGCCGACATCGACGAGAAACGCTGGCCGGCGCGCTCGCTCTCGATCGTGATCCAGCGCTGGAAGGACCGCGGGCTGACGCCGGGCCGCGTCGAGAACACCGACGGCGTCGAGTTCGCCAATGGCCGCGGCGGCAAACTCTATGCCGCCTACCAGGAACGCCTGAAGACCGTCAACGCGGCCGATTTCGGCGACCTGCTGCTGCACAACCTGACGCTGTTCCAGGGCCAGCCCGACGTGCTCGCCGACTATCAGCGCCGCTTCCGCTACATCCTGGTCGACGAGTACCAGGACACCAACGTCGCGCAGTATCTCTGGCTGCGCCTGCTCGCGCAGGGCCGCAGCAACATCTGCTGCGTCGGCGACGACGACCAGTCGATCTATGGCTGGCGCGGCGCCGAGGTCGGCAACATCCTGCGCTTCGAGGAGGATTTCCCGGGCGCCAAGGTGATCCGGCTCGAACGCAACTACCGCTCGACCGGGCACATCCTGGGCGCGGCATCGGGCCTGATCGCGCAGAACGCCGGGCGGCTCGGCAAGACGCTGTGGACCGAGGGCGCCGCCGGCGAGCCGGTGCGCATCACAGGCACCTGGGACGGCGATGCCGAGGCGCGCCGCGTCGGCGAGGAGGTCGAGCGGCTGATGCGCGCCGGCGAGCGGCGCAGCCAGATGGCGGTCCTGGTGCGCGCCGGCTTCCAGACCCGCGCCTTCGAGGAGCGCTTCCTTACCATCGGCCTGCCCTACCGCGTGATCGGCGGCATGCGCTTCTACGAGCGGCAGGAGATCAGGGACGCGATCGCCTATATCCGCGTGCTGATGCAGCCCGACGACGACCTCGCCTTCGAGCGCATCGTCAACCTGCCGAAGCGCGGCCTCGGCGAGGTCGCGATGCAGGCGGCGCACGGCCTCGCCCGCGCGCGCGGCAGCTCGCTCTACCGCGCCGCCGAGGCATTAGTCGAAACGGACGAGCTGAAGCCCAAGCCGCGCCAGGCGCTCGCCGACCTGATCGCCGCGTTCGCGCGCTGGCGTGCGGCGCTCGCCGAAACGCCGCATGTCGAGGTGGTCGAGCGCATGCTCGACGAATCCGGCTATACCGAGATGTGGCAGACCGACAAGTCGCCGCAGGCGCCGGGACGGCTCGAGAACCTGAAGGAGCTGGTCGCCGCGCTCGAGGAGTTCGAATCGCTCGGCGCCTTCCTCGAGCATGTCAGCCTGGTGATGGACCGCGACGAAGGCGAGGCCGGCGACATGGTCAACGTCATGACCTTGCACGCCGCCAAGGGCCTCGAGTTCGACAGCGTGTTCCTGCCCGGCTGGGAGGAGGGCCTGTTCCCGCACCAGCTCTCGCTCGACGAGAAGGGCGCGGCCGGCCTCGAGGAGGAGCGCCGGCTCGCCTATGTCGGGCTGACACGCGCGCGCAAGCGCGCCCATATCCTGTTCGCCGCCAACCGGCGGGTCTACAACCAGTGGGTCAGCGCGATCCCGTCCCGCTTCATCGACGAGCTGCCGCCCGACCATGTCGAGGCGGACAGCGAGATGACCAATGGCGGCGCGGCGCGGAGCACGACGGAGGCGGACGACATCCCGTTCGGCTGGCAGGGCGACCGCGGCATGCGGGCCGAGGCCGCCGAGCGCTTCGCCAGGGCACGCGCGCCCGCGTTCGATGCCGCGCCGAAGCGCATGCAGGTAAAACCGAAAGAGAGCGCCTTCGCCGTCGGCACGCGCGTCTTCCATCAGAAGTTCGGCTATGGCCGCGTCAAGACGGTCGACGGCAACAAGCTCGAAATCGCCTTCGACAAGGCCGGCACCAAGAAGGTGATCGACAGCTTTGTCGTCGCCGCCTGAGCCGGCCGAGGCGACGCGCGCGCCGTGGCAGGTCTCGATCCTGCTGCGCTTCGACAGCCTGCCGCAGATCGAGGCCGCCTTGGAGCCGCTGGCGGACGCGGTGCTCACCGAGGCGGTGCGCGAGGCGCATCCGCTGGAACATCGCCCCGACGATACCTGGCGGCTGCGCGCCATCGCGCCGGACAGGGCGTCGGCCGCCCGCATCGCCAAGAAGGCGCGGCGGCTGCTCGCGCTCAACGGCCTGCCGACCGATCAGGTCGATGCCTCGCCCCTGCCCGATATCGACTGGGCCGCCCATGTCGAGCACGACCAGCCGCCGGTCAGGCTCGGGCGTTTTCTCGTTCACGCCTCGCACCATGCGGTCGATCCGCTCGGCCATGTGGCCTTGCGCATCGAGGCGGGCATCGCGTTCGGCTCCGGCCGGCATCCGACCACGCAAGGCTGCCTGCGCCTGATCGAACGCACTGCCCGGCGGGGCTTCCGCGTGCGCCGCGCGCTCGACCTCGGCACCGGTTCCGGCATCCTCGCGGTCGCGATCGCGACGCTGTGGCGGCGCCCGGTGATCGCCTCCGACATCGACCCGCACGCGGTGCTGATGAGCGCCGCCGCGGCGAAGGCCAATCACGTCGCCCGCTGGATCCGTCCGGCGCTCGGCCGTTGCCTCGAAGCGCGCACGGTACGGGACAGCGCGCCCTACGACCTGATCTGCGCCAACATCCTGGCGGGGCCGCTGGTCTCGCTCGCGCCGGGGCTCTGCCGCGTGCTCGCGGGCGGCGGGCTGCTCATCCTCTCCGGCATCCTGACGCGCCAGGAGAGTGCCGTGCTCGCGGCCTATCGCGTGCAGGGCCTTGCGCTCAAGCGGCGCGTCGTCGAGGGTGAGTGGACGACGCTCGCGCTCGGCCGCGGCCCGCGCCGGGCGGGCTGGCCGTGAGCGGCGGCCGCTCTAGTTTCGCCTAGGCGAGGATCGAAACCATGGCATCGGCACCGACGACACGCGGCATGGAGGCCGAGCTCGCGGCAGGGCTCAAGCGCGCCGGCATCCGCATGAGCGGCAAGGCGGCGCTCGCGCTGGTCAAGGGCGTCGCGGCAGCGGACGGCGCGCGCGGCGATGCCTGGCTCTCGTTGATCGCGCCGGAACGGCCGGCCGCGCTCGACCGCACCCTGCTCGCCCTGAAGGAACGGCTGGCGCGCGAGACGGACGGCACCGCCAAGGCGGGCACGGCGGCGGCGCGGCTCGCCTGGCTGCGCGCCGAGCTCGGCCGGCGCGGGCTCGACGGCTTTCTGGTGCCGCTCGCCGACGAGCATCAGGGCGAGTACGTGGCGAAGCGCTCGCGCCGGCTCGCCTGGCTCACCGGCTTCACGGGCTCGGCCGGCATCGCGGTGGTGCTGGCCGACCATGCCGCGGTCTTCGTCGACGGCCGCTACACGCTGCAGGCCGAGGCGCAGGTCGACGGCGCGCTCTACGAGCGCCGGCACCTGACCGAGGATCCGCCCGACCGCTGGCTCGCCGCGCACCTGAAGCCGGGCCTGCGCATCGGCTACGACCCGTGGCTCCACACCGAGGACGGCCGCAAGCGCTATGCCAAGGCGTGCGAGGACGAGGGCGCGGCGCTGGTGCCGTGCGAGACCAACCCGCTCGATGCGGTCTGGCCCGACCAGCCGCCGGCGCCGCTCGGGCCCGTGGTGCCGCACCCGATCGAATTCGCGGGCCGCAGCGCAGAGGAGAAGCGCGCGGAGATCGCCGCGCTCATCAAGAAGGCGAAGGCCGACGCCGCCGTGCTGAGCGCGCCCGAATCGATCGCCTGGCTGCTCAACGTTCGGGGCGGCGACGTGCCCTGCACGCCACTCCCCCACGCTTTCGCGATCATCGAGAGCGATGCCTCGGTCGCGCTCTTCGTCGATCCGCGCAAGCTCGCGCCCGGCCTCGATGCGCATCTCGGCAACCGGGTCGCGGTGCAGCCGCCGGAGGCGCTCGGCCCGGCGCTCGATGCGCTCGGCAGGCGGCACCGCGCCGTGCTGGTCGATCCGCTCGGTGCACCGGTCTGGATCGCCGACCGGCTCGAGGCGGCGGGTGCGGCGCTGGTGCGCGGCGCCGACCCGTGCGCTAGGCCCAAGGCGTGCAAGAACCCGGTCGAGATCGAGGGCACGCGCAACGCGCACCGGCGCGACGGCGCGGCGCTGGTCCGCTTCCTCGCCTGGCTCGACAAAGCAGCGGCCTCCGGCAGGCTGACCGAGAGCGAGGCGGCGACACGGCTGCTCGCCGAGCGGCGCAAGAACGAGCGCTTCATGGGGCCGAGCTTCGAGACGATCTCGGGCGCAGGCCCGAACGGCGCGGTGGTGCACTATCGGGTGACGCCCGAGACCGACCGCAGGCTCGAGCCCGGCACGCTCTATCTCGTGGACTCGGGCGGCCAGTACCTCGACGGCACCACCGACGTGACGCGCACCATCGCGATCGGGCGGCCGAGCGCCGAGCACCGCGACCGCTTCACGCGCGTGCTGAAGGGCCATATCGCGCTCGCCGCGGCGCGCTTCCCGGCCGGCACCTCGGGCTCGCAGCTCGATGCGCTGGCGCGCCAATATCTCTGGCAGGCCGGGCTCGACTACGATCACGGCACCGGCCACGGCGTCGGCAGCTATCTGAGCGTGCATGAGGGGCCGCAGCGCATCTCCAAGCTCCCGAGCACCACGGCGCTCGAGCCGGGCATGATCGTTTCCGACGAGCCCGGCTACTACAAGGCGGGCGCCTACGGCATCCGCATCGAGAACCTCGTCGTGGTGACGCCGGCGGCAGGCATGGCCGGCGCCGAGCGCCCGCTGCTCGGCTTCGAGACTCTCACCCTGGCACCGATCGACCGCCGGCTGGTCGATCCCGCGCTGATGAGCGCGGACGAGATCGCCTGGCTCAACGGCTATCACAAGAGGGTGCGCGACGAGCTGCGCCCGCTCCTGAAGGGCGCACCCGTGGCGCTCGCCTATCTGGACCGCGCCACCCGGCCGATCCGCCCGGCCGCCTGAGCACGCCTCCACGCGCCGCTTTGAGCGGCCGGGGCCGCGCGCTAGTGTGCGGCCTCGGCGTCTCTCCCGTGCGTCCGTTCGCGGTACGCTTGCGGCGTGACACGGGCCCGTAGCTCAACTGGTCAGAGCAGGCCGCTCATAACGGTCGGGTTGCAGGTTCGAGCCCTGCCGGGCCCACCACGCGCCGGGGCGCAAGGGAGATATCCGACCATAGAGGCCGGAACTGGCCGGTTTCCAGAGGTTCTTCGGATATTGATGAAAACAGAGACGTCCCATTCTGACGGCTCACGTGAATTTCGGCGTCGCGTCTCCGGCAGCCACTTTTGGACACCAAACCATCCCGGTCGACCGCTCGCGCCGTCGCCACTGGTAGCCGATCATGGGGGAGCGGCCCAGCCGACGCCTGACCGCATCGCACCAACTTCAAGGGGGCGTCGAAGTCCTCTCAATGGCGCTGTGATGGAAGCTCGCGGCGCGCCGCATTCCCGATTATGCGGACGTTCCTCAGGGTCATATCGAAGCGCCGCGCGACCATCGATCTCGAGGATCCTGTTCATGTGCCGCGAGGTATCAATGACAACGGCGGCATTGCAGCCTTGCCAGCCGAGCTGGCTCCCGCATCCCGCATGCGATCTGTGCGCTGTGGCTACGAGCCCGCAGTCCGGTACGATGCATGTAGCAGGTTGATCCGGGATACGTGTCAGAAGGCCACCTGGTCGCCGCCCTTGAGGCTCAGAATATCGCGCGCTTCGGCCGGCGTTGCGACCGACAGGCCAAGCCCGTCGATGATGCCGCGCACGCGATTCACCTGAGCGGCGTTCGATTCCGCGAGCTTGCCTGGCCCATTCCAAAGACTGTCCTCAAGGCCGACGCGCACATTACCCCCCATGGCGGCAGCGATCGAGGCGACGACCATCTGATTGCGGCCGGCGCCGAGCACCGACCATTTGTACGCCGAGCCGAACAGCCGATCCGCGGTCCGCTTCATATGGCCGACATCCTCAGGATGCGGGCCGATTCCGCCGAGCAATCCAAACACGGATTGGACGAACAAAGGCGGCTTCACGAGGCCGCGGTCGAGGAAGTGCGCCAGATTGTAGAGGTGCCCGATATCGTAGCATTCGAACTCGAAGCGCGTGCCGTTGTCGGCACAGGACCGAAGCACGAACTCGATATCCTTGAAGGTGTTGCGAAACACCAAATCCCGGCTGTTCTCCAGCGCCTCGCGCTCCCAATCGTGCTTGAACGTCTTGTAGCGATCCAACATGTGGTAAAGCCCGATGTTCATCGAGCCCATATTGAGCGAGGCAACCTCCGGCTTGAACTTCAACGCCGGCTGAACGCGCTCCTCGACCCGCATGTAGGGCGAGCCGCCTGTGGTCAGATTGACGACCGCATTGGTCCGCTGCTTGATCTGCGGCAGAAACCGGCCGAACGCCTCCGGCGTCTGATCCGGTTTTCCGGTCGCGGGATCGCGGGCGTGAAGGTGGATGATCGCAGCGCCCGCCTCGGCGGCGCCGACCGCCGCGTCGGTGATCTCTTCCGGGGTCACCGGCAGATATGGCGACATCGACGGCGTGTGGATCGCGCCCGTCACGGCGCAGGTGATGATGACTTTGCCCCGCTCGGCCACGTTTCCCTCCTCAATCTCCAATCTGCTTGCCGGCCGCCCGTTTGTGGGCGGCAAGCGCCATCAGGCGCCGGTCGCGCCACATTTGACGCTCCAGCAATCTGGTGCGCGGCAATTCACTGTCACGCTCGGCCAGAACCTGCTCGGCAAGCTTGCCGGACCACGGAACGATGTGTTGCTGGCTCTCCCAAAGCGATCGAAACAGTCCTTCGTAGCGTTCGATATACTCGCCCACGCCGCCCGGCGAATTGAGATCGATCGTCTCGAACGGCCCCATGAACGACCAGCGCAGCCCGAGCCCATGGCAGACCGCATAGTCGACCGCTTTCGTGCTGGCATAGCCCTCGCCGACCAGCCGGAAGGCCTCCTCCAGCAGCGCGCATTGCAGCCGGTTGACGATGAAGCCCTCGATCTCCCGCTTCATCTTGATCGGCGCCTGGCCGGCCTCGATCATCAGCTTTTCCACACGGTCGACCGTCTCGGGCGAAGTCCAGGGTGCAGGGATCAGCTCCACCACCGGAATGAGATAGGGCGGATTGACCGGATGCGCGACGATGCAGCGGTGCCGGCCGGCGAGCTTCTCCGTGAAGAGGGACGGAAGGATCGCCGACGCGGAGCTTGAAAGGACCGTGTCAGGTCCGGCGCTCGCATCGAGCTCGGCGAACACCTTTCGCTTCATCTCCAGATTCTCCGGCGCGTTTTCCTGAACGTGAATCGCGCCATCGAGAGCGGAGCGGATATCGTTTGCCTGCTTGATCCGACCGCGAATCTTGGACGGCGATTCGCCATTGAGCAGGTCATTCTTGTCGAGATCGTCGAGCACCTCGTCAATGAAGCGAAGCGCTGCATCGACCGCGCCGTTTGCCGGATCGTAGAGCGCGATATCGTACCCGGCGCGCGAGAATGCGATGGCCCAGGAACGACCGATGAATCCACTGCCGATCAAGGCGATCTTTTGCGCCATCCTCACGTCTCCCTTGCCGAGGCCTGCCGGCCTGCACGCCTGTTCGGCCCGCCATCACAACGTTTCGACATTTCCGCACACGCTGAGCGACTGACCGGAGATGTTGCGGCCTGCCGGAGAACACAGAAACAGGGCCACGTTCGCGATATCGCCGGCCGTCACCATGCGGCGGAGCGACACCTTGCCGAGATACTCGGCCTCCATCGTCGCATAATCGACGCCGACCGCCTCGGCACGGGCCTTGATGACGCGTTCGATGCGCGGTCCCTCCACAACGCCCGGCAGGATCGCATTGACCCGGATGCCGTCTGGCCCGAGCTCTTTCGCAAGGCTCTGGGTCAAGCCGATGATCGCCCACTTGGTCGCGGCGTAGGGCGTGCGATAGGCATAGCCAAGCCGGCCCGCGACCGATGAGATGTTGATGATCGCGCCGTCGCCCGCCTCGCGCAGCATCGGCACGGCAAGGCGCGCGCAATAGAACTGACTGTTGAGATTGACGTCGACGGTGCGCCGCCAGTCGGCCGGAGCTATTTTCTCGATGCCTGCGGTTGGCCCCGCGATGCCGGCATTGTTGATCAGCACGTCCAGGCCGCCGAGCTCACGCCTGACGTCGCCGAACAGGCGATCGACCTGCTCCTCTTCGGCGACATCCACCAGGGAACCGGTCACACCGGGCAAAGCCGCACGGCATTGAGATAGTGCGTCTTCGGAAACGTCGCAAATATGCACCCCGGCGCCCGCTGCGCGCAGCGTCTCGGCGATGGCGCGGCCGATTCCACCGGCGCCCGCCGTAACCAAAACGCGAAGGCCAGACTTGATCTGCATTGCGCTTGCAGCCATGGCGTTCCATCCCCTATGGAAAGCTATCTCGTCTGGCGCTCGCGCAGCGCGAGAACCGCGCTCAGCACCACCAGACCGAAGATGATGTCGCGCATGGCATGCGGCAGCGTCGTCCCGGCGAGCAGCGTCTGCAACGCCGTCAGCAGCAACACGCCGCCGACCATGCCGAGGTAGTGGCCCCTGCCGCCGGTGATCAAGCTGCCGCCGACCACCACCACGGCTATGGAAGGCAAGAGATACTCGTCTCCCATGCCGAGGCTGGCCTGCCCATTGAAGCCGGCGAGCAGTATACCGACGATCGCGGAACAAAGACCGCTCAACATGTAGGCGCCGACCAAGGTGCCACCAACGTTGACGCCGGAAAGATAGGCCACACGCACGCTGTTACCGACAGAATATATCCGTCGCCCGAACGCGGTCTTGCTAAGCAGGATTGTCGCACCGATCACGAACAGCACGAGCAGCCAGACGACCGGCGTCGGGCCGAGGCTTCCGGTCATCAACCAGCGCAGTGCAGGTGGAGCAAAGCCTGCGGGCGTTCCATTGCTGTAGACCAATGCAGCGCCCTGCAGGATTCCATTGCTCGCCAGCGTGATGACAATGGGGGGCAAGCCAAACGCGACGACGCCGAGACCGTTGAACAAGCCTATAGTTGCACCGATCACGAGGACCAGCGGGATGGCCCAGATGGCAGGCAAGTCGGCGCCGTTCGTTATGCCGGCGACCAGGATGCCGCAAAGCGCAATCGTCCAGGGCACCGACAGATCGAGCCCGCCGGTGAGAATGACCGCACCCTGACCAAGCGACAGCACGCAAAGGAAGCAGCTCAGCACCAGCAGCGAGTTGGCGTAGCGCAGATCCAGCCCGCCATAGATGAAGGCTGTGATGATCAGCACGAGAATCAACGCAATGTAGGCCGGCAAGCAGTATCGAAGGATTTCCCGGTTGCGGACGAGCCAACCGGGCAGCGCCGGCATGGCTTGAAGAGGCGGTATGACCAGGCCGCCCTGAAAGGTTCCTCCGGGTTGGTCGGTTCGAGCGCCATCGCGATTGCGCCATGCATATACGCGTTGCATTAACAACCGCGGATAGCTTGCGATCGCCGCGCTTCGAGTGAGCGACGCGCCGAGCACCGCGAGGATCAGGATGACGCCCTCCGCCACCGTTCCGTAGTAGGCGGAGACGTTGAGCACCAACAGGATGTTCACGATGATCATCAGGCTGTAGGCGCCGAACACGGTGCCAAGACAGCCGCCCCGCCCGCCTCCGAGCATCGTGCCGCCGACGACCACCGCGGTGAATACCTGGAGCAACATCGGATTTCAGGAGCAACGGCGAGCTGGTCGCGCACGCTACGGCAACATGGAAATTACTCAGAGCTGACTGATCGGCTCGATTACACCGATTGAACGGTGACGCCGCTACACGCAACTCGACTAGCTGGCATACAGTTTGTCGCCCTACCTGGAGGCCGAGGACGAAGGGAAGGCGGAGCAGCTCCTTCGTTTCTTTGCCGACTTGCTGGATGATGAGGCAAACGTGGCAGCCCTCATCGCGTGTGCGCAACAAATTGCCTCTGCGAGGCCGCCGTGCGGCGGCAGCCGCTCGAGCTGGTCCTCGAACCAAGGCTTGGGGCTTCGACCGCGGGCCGCGCGTCACTGTCGCGAATGCGCTGACACTCCTCCGAACTGCTCGGCGGCCCGCCTGGTCGGGCTTGCACCCGCGACGAAGGGCGAGCCGGGTTATTGGCCGAGCCCATGACGCCGATGGAGACGGTCTCGCGTGTGAGCCGTGGCGCGGGCACTAGGCGGCGCAGACGCCCGGCTATTGCAGGAGCTGGCCAGCGGACGCACCATTGCCTTGCCCGCCGATCACCGCCATCATCACCCTCGTGCCGGCGTCGCCTTCCAATGCCGGGGGAGGCACCTGACCTTCGGTCAAACCTTCCGCGGTGGAGCGACCAACCGCCCACCGGGCGTCGGCGTACCTGCTCAAGGCTTCTCGCCGGCCGCGGCGCCCGTCTTGCGGTCGGCAGTCCGGCTCAGCGCCACCGCTTCGCCAGGCCGCGTCGGCTGCTCGTAACCCTGCGGCGGCGCGGGCATAACCAAGTGGAGGATATCCGATGACGCAGGAACGCGCGGTTCTCGCCGGAGGCTGCTTCTGGGGCATGCAGGATCTGATTCGCCGCTATGACGGGGTGATCTCCACCCGCGTCGGCTATACCGGCGGCGACGTGCCCAACGCCACCTATCGCAACCACGGCATCCACGCGGAGGCGATCGAGATCATCTTCGATCCGGCGCGGCTCACCTATCGCCGGCTGCTGGAATTCTTCTTTCAGATCCATGACCCGACGACATTGAACCGCCAAGGCAACGATCGGGGCATGAGCTATCGCTCGGCGATCTTCTACACGAGCGAGGAACAGAAGCGCGTCGCCGAGGATACGATCGCCGACGTCGACGCCTCGGGCCTGTGGCCGGGAAAGGTCGTGACGGAGGTCGCGCCAGCGGGTCCCTTCTGGGAGGCCGAGCCCGAGCACCAGGACTATCTCGAACGGATCCCCAACGGTTACACCTGCCACTACATCCGGTCGGATTGGACGCTGCCGGAACGGAAGGCAGACTCTAAGTCGCACGCCGCGGAATAGAGGCTTTGCATCGTCCGAAAGGCTTCGGGTCGTTCGACAGGAAGCCCGTCGTGCCATCACGTTGTACGTCATCCATTGCACGGATCACCCTAAACTCAGCTATCGAGGCGGCCAGAGGGAGGCAGGGTGGAGGCGATCTCTACGATAGGCATCGGCGCGTCAGAGACCGCTGCGTGTCTCGTCGGATGGCGAGGTAGGTGGGCTCTTGCTAAGCGTCAATGGCCCTCATCGGACTTGGCGTAGCGTCGGACCAGTGGCCGCGATCGCACGCTCCACCCGGGGTCGGATCTCGCGCCCGAACATTTCAATGGAACGTCTGGCCTGCTCCATGGTGGAGCCCAAAGTCTGGATATTGAGCATTATGTGAGAGGCACTGGATGCGCGGATGTCTGCGATAAGGCGTTCCGTGACCGTCTCCATATCACCGACCGCCAGGTTCTCCGCCATTTCTTCAAGCGACGCTTCATTCTCGGCAGGCCGTTCGATAAGCATGCCACCCTCTGTCATTTCTTGACGACGACGAAGCGCGGTGGCGAAGCGCAGCTGCCGGCGGGCGTTGACCAGATAGTCTCGCGTTTCCGCAGCGCTCTCCGTGACGCAGCAAAAGCGTAAGACGCCGAGTGGATGCGGCACCGCGCCCAGCCCCTCCCTGGCATAGGATGCATCGATACGGGCGCGTTGTTCCGCCAGGTAGTCTGCGCCGTGAGACCGTCCAGTGATGATTGGCACGAAGTCGCGCCGCGCCGCGAGGCGGTGTGTCGCCTCGGAATCGCCAGCGATCCAAATCTGTGGAAGCACGTTGGGTCGAGTGCTTATGCAGGATTGCGGTATGGATGTGAACGCCCCCTCGAACGCGAAGGTTTCGCCAGCATACGCACGATCCATGATGGCAAGGAATTCTTCGAGCCGTTCCTTTGATTGGCCGAGATCCACGTTGTAGCGCTCGAATTCGAACGGCTGATAGCCGCTGCCAATCCCGAGCAACAACCGATCGCCACACAACGCCGCCGTCATGCCAATCTCGGCAAGAAGCCTGACGGGATGATAGAGGGGTACTACGAGCACAGCTGGCCCAAGCTTGATGCGGGACGTTGCCGCCGCACAATGGTTGACCATCAGTAGCGGCGACGGGCAAACGCAGTAGTTCGAGAAATGGTGCTCGGCGAACCAAGCAGCGTCGAAACCAGCCTCCTCGGCAACACGGACTAGCTCCACGGTGTTGCGAAGCACATCGGAGACCGGCTCGCCTCGATCTCGATACCCCATCAGACAAAACAAGCCGAAACCGACCATGAGCAAGACTTCCCCACCTATGCGACGCTCAGCGACCGAGCTTCTATTTTGAATGGCGGCATTGCCATCTTCCGTCCGCCGCGACAACCGAGCTGTACAGATAATCATCCCATCGCCGAGGAACGCCGTCCATGCCCTCGCTGACAAGCCAGGCGTTGAGGTCGAGCGTGCCAAGCCGGCAGGCCGCGACGATGCGGCCATAGCGGTCGATGTCGCACTGCTCGCACGCCACCGTGCCGGAGCCGATCTTGTCGGCCAGGGCGAGCGCCGCGACTTGGCCGCAGCGATAGGGCTTGCCGCTCGCGTCGTCGCAGGTCTGCCCACCCTCGGGTGCGTCGATGCCGAACAGACGGATGCGCTGCCCATGGATTTCGATGGTGTCGCCATCGATCACGCTGGCGCGGGAACAGCGGCCAGGGCTGACAGGGCGAGTCCTTTCCCCATGACGCCTGCCGTCGTACCCTTCCCGGATGCCCCGATCAATCACCATCATCGGCCGCACTCCGACATTCGGCCAACCTCGGAGTGGCTGGCGGAGCCGCGCAAGGACTTGCTTCTGCCGGCGCCGGAGGACGACCTAATCGCCTATCCGCCGGAGAGCAGCAACTTCATGTATGGGATGTATTACGCTTGAAAAGCCCTAAACCCGTTTTCTTCACTGACAACCAGGTCCAGGAACTCGTCAATGGCGCGGGTTGAGTGCTCGATCATGGGGAAGGGTCCGGCCGCGCTCACCGCTGCAAGCGCTAGCAGCGCCGCGCCGCATCGGCGAGCACATCAGACTAGCTCATGATAAGATGTTCAAATAGACAGAGACCTAGGTTTCGACCGCTCCATAGCCAGCTCGGCCTGGAGGCTTTCGATGTCTCGGAAGATGGAGGCGACGGCGAGGGTGCGCCCCTGGCGCCGGAAGCGCAGGAGGCAGTCCTTGCCGGCGATATCGCCTTCGATCGCGAGATCGTCCCACTTTTCGGCATGGCCGACATAGTTGATCGGCACGTCATAATGCTGGCTCCAGAAGAACGGGACGGCCGCAAAGGTCTCGCCCCGCCCCAGCATGTTGTGGGCGGCCGCTTGCGCCTGGCGTTCGGCGACCACCCAATGCTCGACGCGGATCTCTTCTTCGCTGTGCGGATCGGGCCAGCGCGCGATGTCGCCGGCCGCGAAGATGTCCGGTACGCTCGTTTGGAGCCGAGCGTTCACGACGACGCCGCGATCGACGACGAGTCCCGCCTGCTCGGCAAGCGCAATCCGCGGGCGAACGCCTATGCCGACGACCACGAGATCCGCCTCCAGCGTGCCGCCTCCGGACAGCAACAACCGCTCGCCGTCGATGGCGGTCGCGGTCTCCCCAAGATGAAAAACGACACCGTGCTCCTCATGGAGCGCGCGCACGAAATCGCCCATCTGTGGCCCCAGGATGCGCTCCATCGGCCGCTGTTCCGGCGCGACGACGTGGACTTCCAAATCTCGAGCGCGCAGCGCAGCCGCGACCTCTAGTCCGATGAAGCTCGCACCGACGACCGCAACCCGGCGCGCCGAGCCGGCGTGCGCGATGATGGCGCGGCAGTCGGCAAGCGAGCGCAACACGTGGACATGCGGTCGGTCGGCGCCAGGGATCGACAGACGGACCGGTTCAGCGCCCGTGGCCAGCAGCAGCCGGTCATAAGGGATGCGGGTCCCGTTGGCGAGCGCAACCTCCCGCGAACGCGTGTCGATGCCAGCGACATCCGTATGGAGGCGGAGGTCGATCGCATTGTCGGAATAGTAGCTGTCCGGACGTAGCGGCACCCACTCCTCGGGTGCGCTGCCCGCGAGGTAGTCCTTCGAGAGGTTGGGCCGGTCGACTGGCGGCGCGTCGTCCTGGCTCAGCATGACGAGGCTATCTTCGTACCCCTCGCGACGTAGCATCTCTGCGGCGGCGAAACCAGCGGCGCCCCCGCCGACAATCACGATCCTGTTCGGCGCTCCGCTGGCGGTCGTGCGTTTTGGCGACGGCCGGGGGCGATCGCGCTTCTCGCGCACGGATATCCTACCTCCGCGATGCTCGACCTCCCAGCACAGCAAGGCGTCAAACGCGGGCGCCTGCAGCGCCTCGCCCGTTCGCAGGTCGAAGCAGGCGTGATGCCACGGGCACCGGATCGTCTCGCCGACCACGAGCCCTTCGGCAAGCGGACCGTGGTAATGGGTACAATGCGCGCCAACAGCGAAGAACTCGGCGCCGCGTCGGACCACCACCACGGCCTCCTTCCCGACATGACCGAGGAGCTTTTCCCCATCCGCGAGTTCGTGTTGCGCAAAGCCGACCGTCAGGTCGGGCCCTACGGGTTCGGGCTGGTCAGACATCGCGATTCATCCTTTCCTGTCGCCTCACCTCGGCCTTCGGTGACGTACGCTCCTCCTTCGGAGTCGTACCATCGCCAAGTCCGCGCGAGTCTGGATCGACACTCGACAGTTGAAAGGGATCGCTGGCGGGGAAGGTGCACTCCAGCGCTTGATCCAGCTTTCGGTCGATCCTCTCCCGTGCCAGCTCGCGACGGAAAGCACGCACGGCAGAATCCTCGATCTGCGGATCATCGTCGCTCCTTCGCTGAGACAGCATGTCGGATTCCTTCTGTTGCGGGTGACGGCTTTGGTTTCCCTCCTAGCTATTTCGTCGTACACCGCTCGATATTCTTCCGAAGTTCACGAAAGTAACGCGCCTTGAACCCGTGCAAGTTCGCCCGGTCATGATCGAACCACTTACGCAGACCGGTGCTCGGCGCCGCGTCCGTGGCCCAGGGATCCAGTTGCAACGCCTCGCGAAACGCCGTGCAGCCAAACGCTGTCCACCAACATCCCGTGCCGTCGGATCGGGTGGGAGCGTCGCAAGACCCTTTCGATATGGATGGACATGGGGGTTCTCCTATTCGTTGCAAGAGACGGCTGAGCCCTTCGTACCCAGGTTCGTGGCCCCGTGCGCGCCAGGGGTCGGCATCAGCTCGGGATCGCGGCTGGCCAGGCGATCGACCAGCAGATGGAAGTAAACGAGACCCGCGAAGGGATCCCAGCGCGCGACGATGCTCCGCGCAGCCCCGTAAGTCAGCCTTTCCGTTGACTTGAGTAGACGGCCCAGATTGTTGCGCGCGCCGATGTCGTCGCAGGGAAACACCTGCAGGCGTCCCAGTCCTCGCAGCAGAACATATTCGGCCGTCCACCGCCCGACGCCGCGCAGCGCGGTCAACTGAGCCACCGCCGCGGCATTGTCGAGCAACGAGAGCGTATCGAGGACGATCCGCCTTTCGACGATGGCCGCGCTCAATTCCATCAAGGCGTGAGCTTTGGCCTGGCTAAACTGCAGGGCCCGCAGGTGCTCTACTCCCAGTGCGAGCACGTCTTCCGGCTCCGGAAAGGTGCGCGGCGCGCCTTCGCGGGGGCTGACCGGCCGCCCGCAGGCCTCGCTCAAGCGGTTCAGCAGGCGTATGCCGAAGGTGAGCGTCATTTGCTGGCAGGCGATCGCATTCACCAGCGTCTCGAAGACAGTGGGATAGACCGTCGGCTTGAGGCCGCGGAACCGTTGCACCATGGGTCCGAGCTCCGCGTCGCCACGTGTCGCTCGGTAGAATTCGTTGAGAGTGCAGGACAGGCCGAGCATCCGATCGAGAGCGGCCGCGGCCAGCTGCTGCGCCTCCGCCGGGAGGTGATGTCCCGAGACGACGACGCTAAGCTGCGGACGATCGGCGGAGCCTTCTCCCGTTGCGGCTAACTCGACCGGAGCGCCGTCGAGGAGAAGAGCCCGGCGGTAAGTGCGGCCATCCCAGCGGTCGAGCGCGTTTTCGGCGCGCCGTCGAAGCACCCAGACCGTGACGTCGAGCCTGAAGGGCGCGACCGGTCCGATGGAGAATGTGAGCAGGTCCATCCAGTAACTTCCCTCGCCCTCACTTCATGGGTGACTTGCGGTCATGTCAGGCAACTAAACTTCTGCGAAGTCTACGTGGATCGCAGGTGGTGGTGGCGCTCCTTCCGTGTCACGCCAGGCGTACTCCTTTGGCCACGCAGTTGGGTTACGCCGCCGTAGGACCCGGATCATCGTCGTTCCAATGATCGCGGCTCTCACGCACCGGCGCCGCTGTTCTGCCGCGGCCGTTACCCGTCGCGTTCAGACCCTCCACCGCATCAGCCTGATGCAGCACCGCCAGCACTGTCACATACTGCGTCGTAGAACTGGCAGCGGTCTCGTAACCCATGCTGGCGCCGACTCGAAGCCCGATTAACGCAGCGCCCAAGGGCGTCATGACCGACACACAGTCACCGCTGCCGCCGCGCTCCGCATACTCCTCCGGATAGACCAGCGTCCGAACTTCGATGTCGCGCCGGGTGCCGATTCGGAAGGCGACACGGGAGTTCATCCGCACGATATCGGGGCCAATCTCGTCTGCAGGACAAACAATCGCGCGAACGAGCTCCGCCGCCAAAAACTCGACGATGGGATTGTCGAAGAATCCCCCAACCGACGCGAGCGCATCGAGCCGGTCGGCGTCGACACTGCTGATGGTAATAGTCGGGCGATGATTTGTCCGGGCGACAGCAATGGACATGAACACCTCCGCCGCCTCCGGAAAGGAGACGTGCATGGCCGGTCAAGAACGGTTCTGCTGATCTGGGAGGAAGCCCCGTGCGCATTTGCGGCCGCAGCGGCCGCGCGCGCCCGAGGCCTACAGGCGTGCTTGCAGGCGGTCGCCGCGCGGTACGCCGCAGCGGCGCAGCACTCGGTCGGTGGTCAGAGATAAGCAAGCACGATCCATGAACGTATATGTGGGCACGGAGAAACGCCAAGTCAACGGCAGCCAGATTGGCAGAGATCGGTCGAAGGGGCTGTCACCGCTATTCGCACCGTCATTCGTGAAACTCGGGTCGAGTTCATGCATGAAGCACGGCGGCGAGGCATATGTCGCTTGGTCCTCTTCGCTCACATCGAAGGGATCGCTTGCCGGGAATGGTCCTTTGAAGGCTTCATCCAGCTTTTTATCCGTTGACGCGCCGTGCGTGCTGCGATCGAGGGGCTTGCCGCGGTGTCAGAAGTGCGCGCATCCCGTCTCGGTCACGATCGCGTCTAAGGGAATGTCGTGCGGCTGCGGACAAATGGTGTCGAGACGCCCGCCCACACCGATGGTCAGCGGCGCGGGATTCATGGTCGCCAGCGTGCGGTCGTAATATCCACCACCATAGCTCAGGCGGTAGCCCGCCGCGTCGAACCCTAGCAGCGGCACGAGCAAGGTCGTGGGCTGAACCGCTTTCCGCACCGTGGGAACCAGGATGTTCCAGATGCCGCGCTCCATTTTCATGCGCGGCCGCCACGCCCAGAATTCCAGCGGCTGCCGCTTTTCGACGACGACGGGTAGCGAGGCTTCGGCACCGACTGCCAGGAAGTCTCGCACCAGATGGCGGGGATCGATCTCGCCCTTGATTGGTCAATAGAAATCGATGCAGGCGTGCCGGAGTTCCGGGAATTGCTCCCAGATTAAATGGCGCACCGCCGCCCGGACGCGTTCCTTCTTGGCTCGCGGCACGCGGGGCCGCCGCGCCAGCAGCTCGGCCCGCGTCGCTCAGCGTCAAGCGCGAATGTCTTCCCAGGTTTTCATCGCGCCATCCTTGTCTCGATGCGCTCGACGTAATCCTCGAGCGCGACGGCGTTGTTGTGATCGATACCCGAGAGGGACCGACGGGGAGCAGGTCAGATCCGGACCCGCTGACCTCGTCCTCCCCGAAGCCTCGCTATCGGCGGCCTGCTCCGCACGGCTGAGTCCCTCGAGTGCCTTCCGTTCATCATGCAAGCACGGACATGGGGGAGCCGCTATCGGCGCATGTGGCGCCGGCGTGCGCCAGCAGCCGCGGCCCACGGCCGCGTCATTGATCTAGCTCAAAGACGCTCCCCTTTTTATCGGGTAGTGAATGATAATGCGTCGCATTCTCGTGAATGACCCGAATCGAATGTGCCGCAGTCAACGCGGAGGAGAACATGGATAGATTAAGAGCCGCGGCCTTCTCGATTCTGGCATTGTGCGCCATAGGCCCGATGGCGGCCCAAGCAACCGAATACCCGATCGGGCAACCGGTTATCACCGGTGAGATGGAGGTGGCGGCCGTCTTCCTGCAGCCGATTGAGATGGATCCGCCGGGCATGATGCGAGACCCGGCGGAATCGGACATCCATCTTGAAGCAGACATCCATGCCGTAGCGGGCAATCGGAACGGCTTTGCGGAAGGCGACTGGATGCCCTATCTCGTCGTCCGCTACGAGCTCACGGAGCTCGATAGCGGCCAACGGCAGCACGGTGAGCTAATGCCGATGGTTGCGAGCGATGGGCCGCACTACGGCGACAACGTCAAGCTCATGGGAGTGGGCAACTACCGGCTGGTGCTGACCGTCGCACCGCCGACCGCCAACAGGCATGGCCATTTCGGCCGCCACACCGACAAGGAAACCGGCGTGGCGCCGTGGTTCGAGCCTTTCACGGCCGAGTTCCCATTCACCTTTGCGGGCACCGGCAAGAAGGGCAGCTACTGAGAGCCGGTGTCCGATGTTCTACCACGGGTTATCGTGTCCGCCCCGTCCTGATCGGCCTCCCCGTCTACGGACTCTATTGGGCTGTGGTGGTCGTTGGCCCTGCAGGTAATTCACCCCCGAGTGCAGGATGACCACCGCGACCGCTGGCGCTTGGTACCGATTGGGCGAATGGCTACGCACGCATCAGCGTGCGATTCGGTGGGCGCAGTGGATCGTGGTTGCGCTCTATCTGTTCCTACTGGTCATCCCTGCCGCGCTGCCGCTGCCCGACAATGCCGCTCATCTGTGGTCGAACGTCACGCGGTTCGCCCAGTTCGTGTTCTGGGGACTGTGGTGGCCCTTCGTCCTCCTCAGCGTGGTCGTGCTAGGACGCGCCTGGTGCGGGCTGCTCTGCCCGGAAGGCGCCCTGTCCGAGTTCGTCAGCCGCCACGGCCTCGGGCGAGCAATGCCGCGCTGGATCACCTGGGGCGGCTGGCCGTTCGTCGCCTTCTGTGGCACCACGATCTATGGGCAATTGATCAGTGTCTACCAGTACCCGGCACCGGCCCTGCTCATTCTCGGCGGCTCGACCGTGGCCGCCATGACGGTCGGCTACTTGTACGGCAGAGAGAAGCGCGTCTGGTGCCGCTACCTCTGCCCAGTCAACGGCGTGTTCGCACTGCTTGCCAAGCTGGCACCGCTTCACTACCGGGTCGACGAAGCGGCCTGGCGAGCGGCGACACGGGACAGCGGCAGCTTTCACCGCTTCAATTGCGCGCCGCTGGTGCCGGTCCCCGTCATGAAGGGAAGCAGCCGGTGCCACATGTGCGGCCGGTGCAGTGGATTTCGAGGCGCCGTTGCCCTCTCCTCGCGTTCGCCGAACCACGAAATCATCCACGTGGCCGGCCGTGCCACCAAGCCGTGGGAGACGGCTCTGATTCTCTATGGCCTGATGGGCGTGGCCGTCGGCGCCTTCCATTGGCCAGCGAGCCACATGCTGGCTCAGATCAAACAGGCGCTCGCCGGCTGGCTGGTGCAGCACCACATGGTGTGGCCACTCGAGAACGCGGCGCCCTGGTGGCTGATCACCAACTATCCCGCACAAAACGATGTGCTCAACCTGCTCGATGGCGCCCTGGTGCTCGGCTACATCGTGGCCGTGGCGGCGCTGATGGGCACGGCACTTTCGGTCTTGATCGCGCTCGCGGCCCGCTCGATCGGACCCTGGTCCTGGCCGCGCTTCCATCATTTGGCGCAGGCATTGGTACCGCTGGCCGGATGCGGTGTCTTTCTCGGCCTTTCCACCCTCACCGTCTCGATGCTGCGGGCCGAGGGCGTATCACTATCTTGGGTCGATGACGCACGCGCCGCATTGTTGTTGGGCGCCTGGGGCTGGTCATTGTACCTGGCTCGCGGAATTCTCCGCCGCGAGTCGGCCTCCCGCCGGCGCCTTGCCGTGGCGCTTGTATCCATGGCCGTAGCCGGCACGCTCGCTGCGGCTGGTTGGGCTCTCTTGTTCTGGGCTCGCTGAGCGACGAACGCGCGCGTGGTGATCATATGGATGGATTGCTTGCGCAACCAACTCGGATGATTCCTGTCGATATCCTCGCCCCCACCCGAACGATTCGGCGTTATCGTGTCCAAGCGAGACTGCACCCAGAAGTGCCGAAGCGCTTCCGGGAGAGGATCGTGCCGTTTTCGTCTACGACCAGCCGGACCGCGCGCCGGTCGTGGAAGAACGTCAGCCGGTACCGCCCGGTATCCGTGCCCTCGCCGGTTTCGCAGCGCACGCTGATCGCGCCCTCCTTCAACAGTGCGAGCACATCGACCGGCGACAGGCTGAAAGCCTCGGCTAGGAGAGCGGCATCTACGATAAAGCCGTCGTCGCCCCGGTCGATCGCGCTCATGACCCGCCTCGCCAGTCGTTGCTTGCCGCGGCTACGGTTGCGAACTGCGTCGCTACCGTCTGACTCACGGCGCTCAGGGCATCCGCATCCCCGGCGGGGCCCGGGCGCTGTCTGTCGCGAACCAGGGAATCGCGCTGGATCAGCTTGATCTCGATGCGGGCGAGCTTCACGGCCACCTCACGGCCTTCTTCAGGGACACTGATCCGAAGCGCGGAGAGCCAATCGGACATCGTGTTTATCTTCCTCTTGTGGTGGGTCGTCCGTTGGTACCGCGCGCAAATGGGGGTGGTGTCGTGGAGAGCTCTCAGGCCGCCGCCCGCGCCGGCAAGGCAATGTCGGCAAGGGATGATCGATCGAGTTCGGTCAGGAACGTGTCCTTGGCTGAGCGAAGGCGTGCCTTGAGACGGCAGCGGCCGTTGATGGTGCCCTCGCTTCTGTCCGGTGCGAAGCACTCGACCAGCGGCTGCCACGTCGGGTAGCGACCATTCCGCCTCGTGCGAGGCGCTGCATTATCTTCGTCAGGTGGTTACGGGAAAGCCGGAACTCCTCGGCAAGCTCGGCGGTGGAAAAAGCGTGGTCGGGCGTGCTGGCCATGCGCATCGACATGCGCAGGCCGTAGTCGGTGAATGATGTGAGGCGCATTGTCGCATATGGCTCCAGCTAAATTGGTATTTATAATACCTATTAGCAGCGATAGATGAGATTGCAAGGACGAACCTCCGGAGTGGCCCGATGCCTGCACCCGTCGCAAATCGCCCGCATGCCATTCCCGTGCGTCGCGAGATGACGGCCGCGCTGATGGCGCGAAGGGACTGCACGGGAAGTGCCAACCGGTCTGGTCCATCGCTTTCGCGGCGAGGTGCAAGCCGATGCCGTGCTCGGGCCGATCTTTGCTTCCCGGAGCGCAGATCGACGGCAGCATGTCGAGCGATTGGTCACCATCTGGTCTCGGTGGCTCTGAATCACCGGACGCAATCACGGCGCTCCGCATAGCCGTGCAGGACGCATCGCGCGACACCCCAAATGCCGCTCCCAAGCTGCGTTGACAAAGGACAGAGACCATGACCAACGCCGTACCGATCCACGATCCCGCCGAACTGACCCGCTATATCGAGACGCGCTACCATGCCCGCCATCGGAAGGAGTTGCCCGAGCTGGCGGAGTTGGCCGCAAAGGTCGAGGCCGTCCATTCTGGGCAGGACAGTGTGCCCGCGGGGCTGTCGGACCTCCTGCACCGCATGATTGGCGAGATGGAAGTGCACATGAAGAAAGAGGAATTGATCCTCTTCCCGGCCATCCGAAAGGGCGGCATGCCTGGCATCGAACAACCGATCGCGGTGATGCGCGCCGACCACGACGACCACACTGCCGAACTCGACGAGATCCGCCGGATCACCGGAGGCCTGTCCCTTCCCGAGGGCGCCTGCGGCACCTGGACCATGCTCTACCGCGGGCTCGGAACCTTCATAGCGGATTTCGAAGAGCATTTGCGGCTCGAGAACGACGTGCTCTTTCCACAGTTCGAACCGTGGGACTGAGGTCATATCGGTCCTGGGCAGTGGATCCTTGAGATCGTCCGGAGCAGCGACAGTGCCCACGGATGCAAGGCACTGCCACGTTGCCAGGTGGTCGCACGCATCTTTTGGTAGCTCGACTGGAGCTGTCGCCTTGCCAGGCCTTCGAAACCATGAAGGTCGAGGCCTGCCATCCGGACCAGCCGTGTTTACGATCCGATCCAGGCCGATCACGGGTACCAAGTGCCCGAAGGCTGGCCGAAGCGTCTTGCGTGGCCTCAGGAAGCCTCATGATGACGATCGGAGTAGAAGCTGCACGTGTACTTTCCGATGACGAGTTGCGGCGTGTCGGCCTATCCGCGATCAAGGACATTCCGGACGCGTTCATCTATGCCGATCGGTCCGAGACGATCCGGTTCTGGAACGCCGGCTCGACGCGGATCTTCGGCTATGCGGCTGACGATGCGGTCGGCCGCTCGCTCGACATCATCATTCCCGAACGCCTGCGAGGGCGTCATTGGGTTGGCTTCGACGAGATGATGGAAACCGAGGAGCCCCACCATCCACCAGACGGCCTGCGCGCCGTACCCGCTCTGACCAGATCAGGGAAGGCGATTTCGATCGAGTTCACAGTGGCGCCGGTCCGCGACGGCCAGGGGATGGTCGAGAGCATGGCGGCCATCCTGCGCGACGTGGTGGAGCGGTTCGAGGAGCTCAAGCGGCTACGCAAAGCGGCGAGATGACGTTCGGGCTGTGGCAGGCCATGTCGGTGGAGGCAACCTTGGACCGGACCGATGAAAAGCTCAGGCAAAGAGAGCGTCGGATGATCCCGCTGCGAAGGCGCTTGCGAGGCTGGGCATGATGCTTCTCTCGAAGATTCTTTCAGTTACTGGTGGAAGCTTACCGCACAGGCCGGACCGTGGACTGCTGGACCAATGATTGGACGGGACTATGGATGAGCTCCCATCGTGACCGGATGTCGCGAGGGGCGTCTGTCTGTGGTATAAACATACATGCCGGACGAAGGATTGCCGCAGCGATGGGAACGAGGCGCGGCGGCGCGCGCCGTCTGTGTGGCGGACGTAGCCGTGCGGTTCAGCTTGCTTCCAGCGCGCAGTGCTTGACCAACGAACTGGACAACGCTCAGCCAGGGAAGTCGCATCGTGAGGCTCCGTTTCGAACGAGGACGGCGCGACGATCTGGAGACGCTGCACCCCGCCTATTTCGCGCTGGTCATGGCCACCGGCATCGTCGGTATTGCCACGCATCTCCACAGCCTGCCCGTGGTGCCGGCCGCTCTGTTCTGGCTCAACGCTTTGTTCATCGTCGTTCTGGTAGCGGCAACGGTCGCGCGCATCCTGCGCCACCCTCACGCGTTTGTCGCCGACATCCGGAACCACAGCCGCGGCGTCGGCTTCTTCACGACGGTCGTGGCGGCCGGCGTATTCGGCAGCCAGCTGGTCATTCAGATGGAGGCGCCCACCGTCGCAGTCTTCTTCTGGCTTGTCACCGCCGTGCTCTGGGTGGTGACCACCTATGGGATCCTCGCCGTGCTCACCGTGGTTCCCGACAAGCCGAGCCTCGCCGCCGGTCTCAACGGCGGCTGGCTGGTCATCGTCGTCGCCACGCAGTCTGTTGCGATCATCACCGTCCTGATGCTTTCCTCCGGGTTCACCGCCGGACTTCGCGAGCCGCTCATGTTCGCGGCGCTGGTCCTCTGGCTCGGTGGTGGCGCCCTGTACCTCTGGCTGATGGGCCTGATCTTCTTCCGATACACCTTTCTTCCGATGTCGCCGGCCGACCTCACGCCGCCCTACTGGATCAGCATGGGCGCGGTGGCCATCTCGACGCTGGCCGGCACCACGCTCCTCGGGGAGGCCGCGCTGTCGCCGATCGTCGCCGAGCTCGCACCGTTCGTCGAAGGGCTGACGCTGCTCTACTGGGCGATCGGCAGCTGGTGGATCCCCATGCTTCTGGTGCTTGGCGTCTGGCGTTATCTGATTCGCGGCGTGCCGTTTGCCTACGATCCGCTGTACTGGGGCGGCGTCTTCCCGCTCGGGATGTATTCGGTGTGCACGCTCCGTTTGACCGATATCATGGACGCCCCTTTCCTCCGCCCGCTATCGACGGCTTTCATGATCGTGGCGGTGGTCGCGTGGGCGACAACCTTCGTCGGCCTGCTGGACAGCCGCCTGCGCGCTGCGCGCCGCGAGGTAAAGGCAGGGCAATGAAGCTTGCCGGCTGGCCCGGCGCGGTTGGCGAACCCGCTACTCGAAGGAGCTTGGCATGAGTCACCTCTTGGATCGCCTGAACTTCTTTGCCAAGACCGAGGTCGACCGGTTCGCGGGCGGCCACGGCGTAACCGTGCGCCAGGATCGGCGCTGGGAGGATGCCTATCGCCACCGCTGGCAGCACGACAAGATCGTCCGCTCGACGCATGGTGCGAACTGCACCGGCGCATGCTCCTGGAAGATCTATGTCAAGGGCGGCATCGTCACCTGGGAAACCCAGCAGACCGACTATCCACGTACCCGCCCCGACCTGCCCAACCACGAGCCGCGCGGCTGCTCGCGCGGAGCGAGCTACAGCTGGTATCTCTATTCCGGCAACCGGATCAAATACCCGCTCGTACGCTCGCGCCTGGTGCGCGCGTGGCGCGAGGCGCGGAAGAGTCTGAGCCCGGTTGCAGCCTGGCAGGCGATCGTCGAGAACCCCGCGACGCGCAATGACTATGTCCGGATGCGCGGGCGGGGCGGCTTCGTACGCGCCGATTGGGACGAGGTCACCGAGATCATCGCCGCCGCCAACGCCTATACGATCAAGCGCTACGGCCCTGACCGGGTGATCGGCTTCTCGCCGATCCCGGCGATGTCGATGGTGTCGTACGCCGCTGGCACGCGCTACCTGTCGCTCATCGGCGGGGCGTGCATGTCGTTCTACGACTGGTACTGCGATCTGCCGCCGTCGTCGCCGCAAACCTGGGGCGAGCAGACCGACGTGCCGGAATCGGCCGACTGGTACAACGCCGGATTCCTCATCCTCTGGGGCTCGAACGTGCCCCAGACCCGGACCCCGGACGCCCACTTCTACACCGAGGCCCGCTACAAAGGGACCAAGAGCGTCGTCATCTCGCCGGATTACAGCGAGGCGGCCAAGTTCGCCGACCTCTGGCTCCATCCCAAGCAGGGCACAGACGCTGCGCTCGCCCTGGCGCTCGGCCATGTCGTTCTGCGCGAGTTTCATGTCGAGAACCAGACCGCGTATTTCGCGGACTACTTGAAACACTACACCGATCTGCCGATGCTGGTCCGCCTGGTCGAGCAAGGGGGACGCTACGTCCCCGAGCAGCTCCTGCGTGCTTCCGACTTCGAGAACGCGCTGGGGCAGACCAACAACCCGGAATGGAAGACGGTGGCGATCGACAGCCACTCGGGCGAGGCCGTGGTGCCGCGCGGCTCGATCGGCTTCCGCTGGGGCGAGCAGGGTAAGTGGAACCTCGAGGCGAAGGACGCTGCCGGCCGCGAGGTCGACCTCCGGCTTTCGCTGCTTGAGGCTGGCACGCACGATCAGGTGGTCGGCGTCGGCTTTCCTTACTTCGGCAACCGGCACCATGACTACTTTGAGGGCACCGACCACCCCGACGTGCTGGTGCGCAACGTCCCGACGAAGCGCCTTCGCCTCAAGGACGGCGATGCCCTGGTCGCGACCGCGTACGACCTGCTCGTCGCCAACTACGGCCTCGACCGCGGGCTCGGAGGCGAGCACATAGCGGCCTCCTACGACGACGAGGCGCCGTACACGCCGGCCTGGGCGGAGCGGATCACCGGCGTGCCGCGCGGCCACATCATCACCGTCGCCCGCGAGTTTGCCCGCAATGCCGCCAAAACCGAAGGCAAATCGATGGTGATCCTCGGCGCTGGGCTCAACCACTGGTACCACATGGACATGAGCTATCGCGGGATCATCAATCTCCTGGTGATGTGCGGCTGTGTCGGCCAGCCGGGCGGCGGCTGGGCGCACTATGTCGGGCAGGAGAAGCTGCGCCCGCAGACCGGCTGGCTGCCCCTCGCCTTCGCCCTCGACTGGACCCGGCCGCCGCGCCAGATGAACTCGACCTCGTTCTGGTACGCGCACACCGACCAATGGCGCTACGAGGCGCTAGAAGTCGCGGACATCCTCTCGCCGACCGCGCCTGCCGGGCCCTGGGACGGGGCGCTGATCGACTACAACGTGCGTGCCGAGCGCATGGGATGGCTGCCATCGGCGCCGCAGCTCAGGACCAATCCGCTCGAGATCGCGAAGCAGGCGGAAAAGGCCGGCAAAGCGCCCAAGGATTTCGTGGTCGAAGAGCTGAAGTCGGGCTCGCTCCGGATGTCCTGCGAGGATCCGGACGATCCCGAGAATTGGCCGCGCAACCTGTTCGTCTGGCGCTCGAACCTGCTGGGCTCGTCCGGGAAGGGACATGAATACTTCCTGAAGCACCTGCTGGGCGCCACCCACGGCGTCCAAGGCAAGGATCTCGGCGAGACCGGTCGTCAGGTACCAGGCGAGGTTGCCTGGCGCGACAAGGCCCCCGAGGGCAAGCTCGATCTCCTGGTGACGCTCGACTTCCGCATGTCGACCACCTGCGTCTACTCCGACATCGTGCTGCCGACTGCCACCTGGTATGAGAAGAACGACCTCAACACCTCGGATATGCACCCCTTCATCCATCCGCTCGGCGCGGCGGTGGATCCGGTGTGGGAGAGTCGGAGCGACTGGGAGATCTACAAAGCGATCGCGCGCAAGTTCTCGGAGGTGGCACCCGAGGTGCTTGGCGTCGAGAAGGACGTTGTCCTGGTACCGATCCTGCACGACACCCCAGCTGAGCTCGCCCAGGCGACCCAGGTCAGGGACTGGAAGCGGGGCGAGGTCGAACCCGTGCCGGGCAAGACCATGCCCCAGATCGCGGTAGTCGAGCGCGATTATTCAAACGTCTACAAGCGCTTCACCGCGCTCGGCCCGCTCATGAGCGAGCTCGGCAACGGCGGCAAGGGCATCAACTGGAAGACCGAGCACGAGGTCGAGGCGCTGCGGGCGCTGAACGGTATCGTGACCGAGGAAGGGCCAACCAAGGGTCTGCCGCGGATCGAGACCGACATCCACGCGACCGAGGTGATCCTGATGCTGGCCCCCGAGAGCAACGGCCAGGTTGCGGTTCGGGCCTGGGAGGCGCTGGGTCGGACGACCGGACGACAGCACACCCATCTCGCGCGGCCCAAGGAGGAAGAGAAGATCCGTTTTCGTGACGTAGTGGCCCAGCCGCGCAAAATCATCTCGTCACCCATCTGGTCCGGGATCGAGTCGGAAGAGGTCTGCTACAACGCGGGTTACACCAACGTCCACGAGCTGATCCCCTGGCGTACGCTCAGCGGACGCCAGCAGCTCTATCAGGACCATCCCTGGATGCGCGCGTTCGGCGAGGCGTTCTGCGTATACCGGCCGCCGATCGACACGCAGACGATCAAGCCGATGATCGAGGCATACGCCGACGATCGGCCGCAGGTTGTGCTTAACTTCATCACCCCGCATCAGAAGTGGGGCATCCACTCGACCTATACCGACAATCTCCTCATGCTCACGCTCTCGCGGGGTGGGCCGATCATCTGGATCTCGGAAGCGGATGCCAAGAAGGCCGACATCGAGGACAACGACTGGATCGAGGCCTACAACAGCAACGGCGCACTCACCGCCCGCGCCGTTGTCTCGCAGCGGGTAAAGCAGGGCATGGTGCTCATGTACCATGCCCAGGAGAAGATTGTGAACGTCCCCGGCTCCGAGATCACCGGGCAGCGCGGCGGCATCCACAACTCGGTCACCCGTACCACGGTCAAGCCCACGCACATGATCGGCGGCTATGCACACCAGTCGTACGGCTTCAATTACTACGGCACCGTCGGCTCCAACCGCGACGAGTTCATCATCGTCCGCAAGATGAAGAAAGTCGAATGGCTTGAGAACCCCGAGGCCTCGACGGTCGCTTATGGACACGGAGACGCGCCATGAAGATCAGAGCGCAGATCGGCAAAGTGCTCAACCTCGACAAGTGCATCGGCTGTCACACCTGCTCGGTCACCTGCAAGAACGTGTGGACCAGCCGCGAGGGCATGGAATATGCCTGGTTCAACAACGTCGAGACCAAGCCGGGCATCGGCTATCCGAAGGACTGGGAGAACCAGAAACGCTGGAACGGTGGCTGGACGCGCACCGCAAGGGGCCGGCTCGAACCCAAGATGGGGGCGAAGTGGCGGCTGCTGGCCAAGATCTTCGCCAACCCCGACCTGCCCGAGATCGACGACTACTACGAGCCGTTCACCTTTGACTACGAACATCTGCAGACCGCGCCCGAGCTTGAGGCGGCGCCAACCGCGCGACCTCGCTCGCTGATTACCGGCGAGCGGATGGACAAGATCGAATGGGGGCCGAACTGGGAGGAAATCCTGGGCGGCGAGTTCAGCAAGCGCTCGAAGGACTACAATTTCGAGGGTGTCGAGAAGGAGATCTACGGCGCGTTCGAAAACACCTTCATGATGTATCTGCCGCGGCTGTGCGAGCACTGCCTCAACCCGAGCTGCGTCGCGGCCTGCCCGTCGGGGGCGATCTACAAACGCGAAGAGGACGGCATCGTCCTGATCGACCAGGAGAAGTGTCGGGGCTGGCGGATGTGTATCTCAGGCTGCCCGTACAAGAAGATCTACTACAACTGGGCGAGCGGCAAGTCCGAGAAGTGCACGTTCTGCTATCCACGCATCGAGGACGGCCTGCCTACCGTCTGTTCGGAGACCTGCGTCGGGCGGATCCGCTATCTGGGCGTGCTCCTCTACGACGCCGATCGGATCGCGGAGGCGGCCGCGGTGCCGGACGAACGGAACCTGTACGAGGCCCAGCTCGGCATCTTCCTTGACCCGAGCGACCCCAAGGTCCGCCGCCAAGCAGGCATCGACGGAGTACCCGAGAGCTGGCTCGAGGCGGCCCGGCGCTCGCCGGTCTACAAGATGGCCGTCGAGTGGAAGGTCGCGTTCCCGCTCCACCCCGAATACCGCACCCTGCCCATGGTCTGGTACGTGCCGCCGCTATCGCCGATCCAGTCTGCGGCCGAGGCAGGCAAGATGGGGCTCGACAACGACATGCCGGACGTACGCTCGCTGCGCATTCCGCTTCGCTACCTCGCCAATCTGCTCACCGCCGGCAAGGAAGAGCCGGTCGCTCGCGCGCTCGAGCGCATGCTGGCGATGCGCGGCTACATGCGCGCCAAGACCATCGATGGGGTGATCGACGAAAGCATCGCAGCCCGGGTCGGCCTGCTGCCGGGGCAGATCGAGGAGATGTACCAGATCATGGCGATCGCCAACTACGAGGACCGCTTCGTCGTACCGACGGCGCACCGCGAGGTGGCGGAGGACGCCTACGACATCCGCGGCTCCTGCGGCTTCACCTTCGGCAGCGGCTGCTCTGGTGGGACGAGCGAGGCCAACCTGTTCGGCAGCCCGAAGAAGAAGGCGGTCCGCACGCCGACCGAGGTGATGTGATGACCAGAGTCTTCAAGGCGCTTTCGCTGCTGCTCACCTACCCGGACCGCGAGCTCGTCGCAGCGGCACCGGCGCTCCGCGACGTGATCCGAAGCGAAGAGCTGCTGTCGTCGCGTATCGAGGCCGGCCTATTCGAGTTGATCGACCAGCTCGAGACGCGCGATCTCTACGACCTTCAGGAGCGCTATGTCTTCCTGTTCGACCGCACGCGCTCGCTCTCGCTTCATCTCTTCGAGCACGTCCACGGCGAGAGCCGTGATCGCGGCCAGGCGATGGTCGACCTCGCGGCGCTCTACCGGCGCAACGGCCTCGAGATCAGCGCCAACGAGCTGCCAGACTATCTGCCGTTGTTCCTGGAGTTTCTCTCAACCCTGCCGTCTGCCGAGGCGCACCCGCTCCTCAGTCAGCCGCTGCACATCGTCACAGCCCTGCGCGAACGGCTTGAGCGGCGTGACAGCATCTACCGATGGGTGCTCCGGGCGGTCGAGACGCTGGCGGATGCCGAGTCCGATGCGGACGGCCTGCGTGAGGTGCGGAGCGCGCCTGACGATAACCCCGAGGACCTGGTCGCCCTCGACAAGGCCTGGGAGGATGAGCCGGTGACCTTCGGGCCAAGTTCCGGCGGCGACAGCTGCAACCAGGTGGCGGGTATGCTGCGGCGCCTTGGCGCGAAGCTCGACCGCCCCCGGCCGCCGCAGAGCCCAACAACGGCCACAGGTCGCGGAGCGCGCTAAGGAGGGAAAGGTGGCGAGCTATCTCAACACATTCCTGTTCGGCATCTACCCCTACATCGCGCTCAGCGTGATGGTGATCGGCTGCATCATACGCTACGACCGCGAGCCATACACATGGCGCTCGGGCTCGAGCCAGCTGCTCCGCCGGCGCCAGCTGATCTGGGGCTCGAACCTGTTCCACGTCGGTGTCCTGATCGTCTTCTTGGGCCACCTCGTCGGTCTTCTAACCCCGATCTGGGTGTTCGACGTGATCGGCATCGGGCATGGTGCCAAGCAGCTGTTGGCAGTCGTGGTCGGCGGGGTTGCCGGTGTAGCGTGTCTCGTCGGCGGTGCCATGCTGCTTCATCGCCGGCTCGCCGATCCGCGCATCCGCAGGACCTCGTCCTTCGGCGACATCGCAATCCTGATCCTCCTGCTGGTCCAGCTCGTCCTCGGGCTGGTCACGATCCTGATCTCGACACGCCATCTCGAGGGCGGCGAGATGCTTCGGTTCATGGCCTGGGCGCAGGGCATCTTCAGCTTCCGGCCGGGGGCCGCCGATCTGGTCGCAGACGCGCACTGGATCTTCAAGATGCACATCGTCCTCGGGCTCACGATCTTTCTCGTGTTTCCGTTCACCCGGCTCGTGCATATGCTGAGTTTTCCGATCCGCTACCTCTGGCGAACGGGCTATCAGATCGTGCGCGTGCGCTCGCCGGGGCGGGTCAACCCCTTGCGGCGTGGTGCCGTGCCGCCGCGACTGCCGGGTCGTGCTGCGGAGTAGGGTGCGATGCGGCCGGTCGTCGTGAATGGGCATGCGATCGGTGCAGACCTGATCGCGGCCGAGGTCCAGAACCACCCCGCGTCGAGCGCGGAGGCGGCCACGCGCGAGGCGATCCGGGCGCTGGTCGTGCGCGAACTCCTCCTCCAGGAGGCGGACCGGCTTGGGATAGCGCCGGACCCTATGGTCGATGAGCGAGGCCGGCGAGAGACTGAAGAGGAATCACGCATCCGGCAGCTGCTCGAGGATCAGGTCCGCTCCCCGCGCGCAGACGAGGACGCGTGCCGGCGCTACTACGAGAACAATCCGGCGAAATTCAAGAGCCCGGATCTCTTCGAACCCGTGCACATCCTGCTCTCGGCCGATCCCGATACTGGTGAGGCGTATGGCAGCGCAGTCGAGGAGGCGAAAGCAATCATCGCACGGCTCGAAGAGCGGCCCGAACTCTTCTCCACCATCGCGCGCGAGCGTTCGGACTGTCCGTCTGCGAGCGAGGGCGGCCGTCTCGGCCAAGTCACGGCTGGGCAGACGACGGCCGAGTTCCAGACCTTCCTGCTCGCACTCGAGGAAGGCCAGCTCTGCCCGGTGCCAGTCAAGACCCGTTACGGCGTGCACGTGCTCCGCCTCGAACGCAAGGTCGAGGGCCGCACGCTGCCGTTCGAGGCCGTTCGAGCGCGCATCGCCCGCTACCTCGAGGAGGCGAGCTGGCGGCGCGCAGTGGCACAGTACATCTCGATTCTCGCCGGCCGGGCGGAGATCGAGGGCGCCGAGATTGGAGGCGCGAGCAGCCCACTCGTCCAGTAGCGTAAGCTTGGTGGCGAGACTCGCCAATGTTGGGCGCGAGCAGCCTCAGGAAGTGAGCTGCGCTGACGAGGACGAAGCAGGGAGAATCCGGCCCTCGCGTCGAGTCACCGAACGAACCTTGCGAACCATTCTAAAGCCCTGGGCAAGGCAAGCTGGCCTGGATTGGTCGGAATGACCGGCTCACAACCGCGCTGTGCCAGCCGGTCGCGCAGTTTCCTGGTGTCGTAGGATCGATCGGCGATCAGTCGATGGGGGATTGCGGCGCGGCGCAGGAGCCCGGCGGCGCATACCTGGTCATGCGTATTGGCGGCGGCCACGACAAAGGCCAATGACCGCCCGAGGTATCCCCGAGTTCTAGAGGCTCGGCATCTTCACTCATGTGTGACCCACCGAAGTTCTTTGATCTGGATCAAATCGCCCGTCGAACGCTGGACGATAATGATTTTACGCGTTTGTTATCGGCCGAGGAGAAGCTGCGACGGGCAACCCGACCGCTGAGACCATGAGCCCGTCAAGCACGCCCATCCGGCGACTGGCGGCTATCGAATCAAGCGACCACGTCCACATCGCATGGCCGACGGCCTTAGCTTGATTCGTTATGAGAACTTGAAAACCGGAGGGGCGGACATGACTGGCGGGTATATGGGGAAGCTACTGCGGATCGACTGACGGCCGACCGCATCGTCAGGGCGCCGTTGTCTGACGATGCTGTGCTACGCAAGCACGTCGGCGGCATAAGCCTCGAGATACGGCTGCTGATGGATGAGACGACACCAACGGTCAAGGTAACCGATCCCGAAGCGCCGATCATATTCTTGACCGGGTCGCTCATCGGCACGTCAGCACCGAGTTCCGCAAACCTGGCGATTGTCTGTCTCAACTACGATACGCCCTATGCAGTTGCGACAGGACATTCCCGCGGTTACTGGGCCGCCTCTCTGGGGCGCGCGGGCTATGACGGCATCATCGTCACCGGCAGGGCCGACAGGCCGGTCTATCTGTGGGTCGACGACGACAAGGCCGAAATCCGCGATGCCGCCAACGTGTGGGGCAAGGATGCCCGCGAAACCGCAAGATTGATCAAACGCGAGCTGGGCGACGAAGAGAAAATCCGCGTCGCATGCATCGGCCC
>JBFXKW010000017.1:0-61246 GCA_050173345.1 Alphaproteobacteria bacterium
CATGCGAAAGCTCGTCGTCCTCGCCAATACCCTGCTCAAAGAAGATCGCCTCTGGGCACCACGTCATGCTTGACTGACAACACAGATGCTCACCCTGGCCTTCTCCCGCAAGCGGGAGAGGGAACCGCGTTGATGCCGTCTCATGCCCCGGTGCGTTCCCCTCTCCCGCGTGGCGGGAGAGGGATACGGAGGCTTGGCGAGCGATGAGCGAGCCTAGCCGTAGTTGGGTGAGGGGAGTGTGAGGGTGCTCAGGTCGCGTTGGCGCGTTCGACCATGGCGAGCAGCAGCACCTGTGCGCCGGCGGCGCAGTCCTGCTTGGTGGCGGCCTCGACCTCGTTGTGCGAGATGCCGTCCTCGCACGGGATGAAGACCATGGCGGTCGGCGCGACGCGCGAGAGATAGACCGCGTCGTGGCCGGCGCCCGAGATGATCGGCTCGTGGGCAAAGCCCAGGTCCTGCGCCGCGTTCTCGACAGCGGCGACGCATTGCGCGTCGAACTTGACCGGCGGCGAGTACCAGATCTCCTTGAAGTCGAGCTCGAGCCTGAGCTCGTGCGCGACCGCCTCGCACGCATCCTGAAATTCCTCGCCCATGGCCTTGAGCGTGTCGGCGTCGGGGTGGCGCAGGTCGACGGTGAAGAAGACCTTGCCGGGGATGGTGTTCCGCGAGTTCGGCGTCACCTGCATCATGCCGACCGTCGAGCGGCCGTTCGGCAGCTGCGCCATACCGATGCGGTGCGCCTCGCTCACCATGCGCGACGCGCCGACCAGCGCGTCGCGCCGGCACGGCATCGGCGTGGTGCCGGCATGCGATTCCATGCCGGTCACGGTGAGCTCGTACCAGCGCATGCCCTGCACGCCCTGCACGATGCCGATGGTCTTTTTGTCGGCCTCGAGGATCGGGCCCTGCTCGATATGCGCCTCGAAGAAGCCGCCGACCTTGCGCCCGCCGCATTTGGCATCGCCGGCATAGCCGATGCGCTTCAGCTCCTCGCCGATCGTCTTGCCGTCCTTGTCGGCACGCGACAGGCCGTAGTCGAGCGTGAACTCGCCGCCGAACACGCCGGACGCGATCATCGCGGGCGCGAAGCGCGAGCCTTCCTCGTTGGTCCAGGCCGCGACCTCGATCGGCGCCTCGGTCTCGAAACCGGCGTCGTTGAGCGCGCGGATCACCTCGAGCCCGGCCATCACGCCGTAGATGCCGTCGAAGCGGCCGCCGGTCGGCTGGCTGTCGATGTGGCTGCCCGCCATGATCGGCGGCAGCGAATCATTGCGCCCGGGCCGGCGGCCGAAGATGTTGCCCATCTGGTCGATGGTGACGGTGCAGCCCGCCTCCTTGCACCAGCGCACAAAGAGGTCGCGTGCCGCCTTGTCCTCGTCGGAGAGCGCGAGGCGGCACACGCCGCCCTTCTCGGTGCCGCCGATCTTCGCCATCTCCATCAGCGATTCCCAGAGACGGTCGGCATTGACTGCGAGGTTCTTCTTCACCACGGGCTCCATCGATGATCGCCCTCTCCGCGCGCGGGGAGAGGGGCAGGGTTCAGGCTCGGAATCTAGGCGGCGACGGGCCGCCTTGGCTACACCCTGTCGGCCCTCCGGCGGGACGCGATTGGAGCGGCCCAGCCTATTTGCGGGCGCCGGCGCTAGCCTGCCGCCTGCCGGCGCAGCGGATTTCTCGGGTCGTCCACCCAGCCGATGTGGGGGAGGTTCCGATCGACGCGCTTCATGGTGATGCAGCCGTCGACCGGGCAGACGTGCATGCAGAGATTGCAGCCGACGCACTCTTCCTCGATCACTTGGTAGCGACGCTCGCCGTTGTCGCGCGATTTGCCGATCGCCTGGTGCGAGGTGTCCTCGCAGGCGATGTAGCAGAGGCCGCATTTGATGCAGAGCGCCTGGTCGATCGCGGCGACGGTCTTGAAGTTCAGGTTGAGGTACTGCCAGTCGCTCACGTTCCTGGCCGCGCGGCCCTGGAAGTCGGCGAGCGTGGCATAACCCTTCTCGTCCATCCAGTTGGAGAGGCCGTCGATCATGTCCTCGACGATCCGGAAGCCGTGATGCATGGCGGCGGTGCAGACCTGCACCGAACCCGAACCGAGCGCGATGAACTCGGCGGCGTCGCGCCAGGTCGAGATGCCGCCGATGGCGGAGATCGGCAGGCCGCTGGTATCCGCATGGCGCGCGATCTCGGCGACCATGTGCAGCGCCACCGGCTTGACGGCCGGGCCGCAATAGCCGCCATGGCTGCCCTTGCCGTCCACCTCGGGCTCGGGCGACATGGTGTCGAGGTTGACGGCCATGATCGAGTTGATGGTGTTGATCAGCGACACGGCGTCCGCGCCGCCCTGCTTGGCGGCGCGCGCCGGGTGCATGATGTCGGTCACGTTCGGCGTGAGCTTGACGAACACCGGCATGCGCGTGTGCGCCTTGCACCAGCGCGTCACCATCTCGATGTATTCCGGCACCTGGCCGACCGCGGCGCCCATGCCGCGCTCCGACATGCCGTGCGGGCAGCCGAAATTGAGCTCGACGCCGTCGGCCTCGGTCTCCTCGACGCGCGCGAGGATCGCCGCCCAGTTCTTCTCCTCGCACGGCACCATGAGCGAGACCACCAGGGCGCGGTCCGGCCAGTCGCGCTTGACCCGCTTGATCTCCTGGAGGTTGACGTCGAGCGGCCTGTCGGTGATCAGCTCGATGTTGTTGAAGCCGACCATGCGCGTGCCGTTGAGCGACATGGCGCCGTAGCGCGAGCAGGTGTTGACGATCGGCGGGTCCTCGCCGAGCGTCTTCCACACCGCACCGCCCCAGCCCGCCTTGAAGGCGCGCACTACGTTGTATTCCTTGTCGGTCGGCGGCGCCGAGGCGAGCCAGAACGGGTTGGGCGATTTGACGCCCGCGATCTCGCATCTGAGGTCAGCCATTGACGCCCCCTTCGTCCGCTCGGCACGCGCCCTCATGCTTCGACGGGCTCAGCATGAGGGCTATGGAGTCTCCCGCTCGTCCTCATCCTGAGCCCGTCGAAGGATGAGGACCGGGTTGCCTAGCCGGCGCGCAGTTTCCGGTCGATTGCGTGTGCTGCGCGCTTGCCGTCCTCGACCGCGCGCACGGTGAGGTCTGCGCCGGTTGCGGTGCAGTCGCCGCCGGCATAGACGCCGGGCAGCGAGGTCTCGCGCTCCGCGTTGACCGCGATCTTGCCGTTCTCGATCGCGAGCGGCTCGCGCGCCGCGCCGCTCAGCGGGTCCTTCACCAGCACCTGGCCGATCGCCTTGAACACCATGTCGGCGAGCAGCGTGGTGCGCGCCTCGGTCAAGACCAGCCTGCCGGCCTCGTCGAGCCGGGTATAGGCGCACTCGACCTCCTTGACGCGGCCGCGCCAGCCGATCAGCCGGACCGGCGCGAGCCAGTGCTTGATGCGCACGCCCTCGGTCTGCGCGAGCGCCTGCTCGTGCCCGGTCGCGCCCATCTGCTCGGGCCCGCGGCGATAGACCAGCGTCACGTCCTCGGCACCGAGCCGCTTCGACTGCACCGCGATGTCGATCGCGGTGTTGCCGCCGCCGATCACGACGACCCGCCTGCCGACCGGCAGCGTGCCCAAATCCTTGGCCTGGCGCAGCCGCTCGATATAGGCGACCGCGTCCTCGACGCCGTCGAGCGCCTCGTCCGCGAGGCCGAGCTTGTGCGTCGCCTGCAGGCCGAGCCCGAGGAAGACCGCCGGGTAGCACCGGCGCAGCTCCTCCAGCGAGACGTCGCGGCCGAGCACCGTGCCGTAGTGCACGACGATGCCGCCGATGCCGAGCAGCCAGGCGACCTCGGCCTGCGCGAAGCCGCCCGGCACCTTGTAGGCGGCGATGCCGTGCTCGTTGAGGCCGCCGGGCTTGTCGCGCGCCTCGTAGACATCGACGCGGTGGCCCAGCATGGCGAGCCGGTGCGCGCAGGCGAGGCCGGCCGGCCCGGCGCCGACCACCGCGACCGTCTTGCCGCTGTCCGGCCCGCGCGCGAAGGGCTGCGGCCCGGCCTGCATCAGCGCGTCCACCGCGTGGCGTTGCAGGAGGCCGATCTTGACCGGCTTGTTCTCGCCCGCGGTGCGCACGCAGGCTTCCTCGCACAGCTCCTCGACCGGGCAGACCCGCGCGCAGGTGCCGCCGAAGATGTTGGCGGTGAGGATGTCGAGCGCGGAGCCCTTGAGGTTGCCGGTGCGGATCTTGCCGATGAAGGAGGGGATGTCGATGCCGGTCGGGCAGGCTTCGACGCAGGGTGCGTCGTGGCAATAGTGGCAGCGCGCCGCCTCGATCAGCGCCTCGCGCGGCGAGAGCGGCGGGTTGATGTCGTCCTCGACATGCGCATAGTCGCCCTGGGGCAGCCGCCCTGCCTTCACGTCCGGCGCTTCGTCGCCGCGCTCGCTCATCCGCCGCCCTCCGCCCGGGCTCGCCAAAATCGAAGCCTAATGTTAAGTTGACCAAATGGTCAAGATCAAGCGGCGTCCAAGCACGAGGGCGGCTTCCGTCGGCGGCGCGCCGAACGCCGGTGCGGCACGGCGGCCCGGGCCGCCGCCGATGGCGAACAACGCGAAGCACGCGATCCGCGCGGAGAACGTCGCGAAGATCCTCGCCGCGGCGGAGGCGGTGTTCGCGACCAGGGGCTTCTCCGGCGCGACCACGGCCGAGATCGCGGCGCGCGCCGGCCTTCCGAAGCCGAACCTGCACTATTATTTCCGCACCAAGCAGGCGCTCTACCGCGCCGTGCTCGACGACATCCTGTCGCTCTGGCTGGACGCCGCCGCCTCGATCGTGCCAGAGGCCGAGCCGGCGCAGGCGCTCCGCCGTTATGTCGAGGCCAAGCTCGCCTATTCGCGCACGCGGCCGTTCGCCTCCAAGGTGTTCGCCAACGAGCTCCTGCACGGCGCGCCCGAGATCAGGGGCTTCCTCGGCGGCAAGATGAAAAAGCTGGTGGACGAGAAGGCGGCCGTGATCCAGGGCTGGATCGACGAGGGGCGCATCGCGCCGGTCGAGCCGCACCATCTCTTCTTCATCCTGTGGGCCGCGACCCAGACCTACGCCGATTTCGACTGCCAGGTCGCCGCCGTGCTCGGCAAGAAGGCGCTCGACGCCGACGACTACGACCGCGCCACGCAGTCCATCACCGCGCTGGTCCTGCGCGGCCTGGGGCTTGAAGGGTGAGGGTGATCACCCTCTGACCGTCATTGCCGGGCTTGACCCGGCAATCCAGTCTTCACCCGACGATCGTATCGTACAGATCGTCCCAATCAGGATTGCGGCGTTCGATCAGCTCCAGCTTCCAGGCGCGGCTCCAGTGCTTCATGTTTTTCTCCCGCTGGATCGCGTGCCCAATGTCATCGTATGTCTCGAAGTAGACGAGACGCTTGATGCCGTATCGCTTCGAGAAGCCGTCGGTCAGCCCTTCGTGATGCTCGTGGACCCGACGAACCAGGTCGCTTGTCACGCCGATGTAGAGTGTGCCATTGCGCTGGTTCGCGAGGATATAGACATAGGCGCTCATGGGCACCTATCGAAGGGAGCCTGGATTGCCGGGTCAAGCCCGGCAATGACGAAGAGGGAAAGCGTGACCACCCCCATCCTTCCCGATGTCCTCGCGCCGGGGCTCGGCGTCGTGTTCTGCGGCTCGGCTGCGGGACATAAGTCGGCGCGGCTCGGCGCCTACTATGCGGGGCCGGGCAACAAGTTCTGGCCGACGCTCCATCGCGTCGGGCTGACGCCGCGCCTCATCGCGCCGGCCGAGTATCGCGAGGTGCTGCAACACGGCATCGGGCTGACCGATCTGTGCAAGACCGGCTTCGGCAACGACGTCGATCTCGACCCCGCGCATGACGACGTGCCGGCGCTCTTGAAGAAGATTCGGCGCTATCAGCCGCGCCTCCTCGCCTTCACGGCGAAGCGCCCGGCCGCCGTCGTGCTGCGCGCGCTCGGCGCCGACAACGCGCCGCCGCCCTATGGCTTGCAGGACACGACGATCGGCGAGACGCGCCTCTTCGTGCTCACCTCGCCGTCGGGAAGGGCAGGCGCGTTCTGGGACGAGCGGTGGTGGAGAGAATTGGCTACGATTGTCTGACGGACACCGCACTAAGCCTTCGTGCGGTCGCTGTCTCAGTCCCTCGAACGCTCGGCGTCGTCGACCACCTTCGCGAGCTGTGCGGCCAGTAGGTTGCTTAGCAATTCTTCTAGTGCTCCAACATCGATGTGTTCCGTTTTCCAAGCACGATCCGCCGCCTCAAGGCCGCGAAAGTAGGGCGATTTGTTCTTTGATACCTGATCGGGAATCGTATTTATAATTGGGAGATTGTAACCAAGTCTGATGCAAAGTACAACATAAGACAACATTCTAGAAGTTCGACCATTTCCGTCATCAAAAGAATGTATCCAGTTCATTCTCCATAATATGTATGCCCCAAGATGAACTGCAGATTTATTCCAATTTTGATTTATATAATGACACATTTTCTCAATAAGACCGGGTACTTCTTCCGGCGGCGGAGGATTGTGTTCTGAATTGGTGATTTTGATGGCGTGCGGACGATACACGCCGGCATATGGGTTAATCCCATCGATGGCGAATCTGTTTAGCATCAGCGCATGCGATGGGCGCAGGCGGAATGGCTCAGACGCGCGAACCTTATCGGCTATGAACGCATATGCGGCATCGAATTGCCGCAGACCGTTCCTCGCTTCCCTCCGAGCCAGAGTGTCTGGATCGGAGGGGATTTCATCGCGGTGCGGACGGCTCTCACGAGGAGGATCAGTTGGATCCTTCATTCTCTCTCGACAGTTTCTCGGCTTCTTCGTCGATGAGCTTCCGAGTAATCCGGTCGTTCTCGATTCTCGTATTTCCGTAGGCGAAGCTTCGTCGCTGCTCCTCCCGTTCGGCATCCGTGAGCGTGACCCTACGGGCTCGCTCCAAAAGACGCTCCAAATCAACTGATTTTGACATGATCAATCCCCTGCTTCCTAGTACGACTCATCGATTCGGCGTACGATGATCGGAATCAAATTCGGTTGGCTCGTCAAGTCGCGGTTAGCCTCAACCCATCATCGGGAACGACAAATCCACGCCGCTCCTGATGCCGGTCGGCCAGCGGCTCGTCACGGTCTTGAGGCGCGTGTAGAAGCGCACGCCTTCCATGCCGTGGGTGCCGTGGTCGCCGAAGAGGGAGCGCTTCCAGCCGCCGAACGAGTGATACGCCACCGGCACCGGGATCGGCACGTTGACGCCGACCATGCCGATGTTGATGCGGCTCGCGAAGTCGCGCGCGGCGTCGCCGTCGCGGGTGAAAATCGCGGTACCGTTGCCGTATTCGTGGTCGTTCACCAGCTTGACCGCGTGCTCGTAATCCTTGGCGCGCAGCACCGAGAGCACAGGCCCGAAGATCTCCTCCTTGTAGATGCACATCTCGGGCGTCACGCGGTCGAACAGGCTCGGCCCCATGAAGTAGCCGTTCTCGTAGCCCTGGAGTCTCAGGCCGCGGCCGTCGACCACGAGCGCGGCGCCTTCCTTGACGCCGGTGTCGATGTAGCCCTTGACCTTCTCATAGTGCTGCCTGGTGACGAGCGGGCCCATCTCGGCCTGCGGGTCCGTGCCGGGGCCGACCTTGATGCGCTCGATCTTCGGCTTCATCGCGCCGATCAGCGCGTCCGCCGCCTTGTCGCCCACGGCGACCGCGACCGAGACCGCCATGCAGCGCTCGCCGGCCGAGCCATAGGCCGCGCCGATCAAGGCGTCGGTCGCCATGTCGAGGTCGGCGTCCGGCATCACCACCATGTGGTTCTTGGCGCCGCCGAGCGCCTGCACGCGCTTGCCGCGCGCGCAACCGGTCGAATAGACGTATTCCGCGATCGGCGTCGAGCCGACGAAGCTCACCGCCGCGATGCCGGGATGCTCGAGGATGGCGTCGACCGCCGCCTTGTCGCCGTTCACCACGTTAAGCACGCCGTCGGGCGCCCCGGCCTCCCGCATGATCTCGGCGAGCAGGATGCCGGCCGAGGGGTCGCGCTCCGAGGGCTTGAGGATGAAGGTGTTGCCGCAGGCGATGGCGAGCGGGAACATCCACATCGGCACCATGGCTGGGAAGTTGAACGGCGTGATGCCGGCGCACACGCCGAGCGGCTGGCGGATCGAATAGGAATCGACCGAGGAGCCGACCTGCTCGGTATAGTCGCCGCGCAAGAGATGCGGGATGCCGCAGGCGAACTCGACCACCTCGAGCCCGCGCTGCACCGAACCCAGCGCGTCCGACAGCACCTTGCCGTGCTCGGCGACGATCAGCTTCGCGACCTCGTCCTTGCGCGCCTCGACCAGCTCCTTGAACTTCCAGATCACGCGCGCGCGGCGGATCGGCGGCGTCGCGGCCCAGCCCGGCCAGGCGGCGAGCGCGGCCTGCACGGCGGCATCGACCTCGGCCGCGCTCGCCAGCGCCACCGTGCCCGATTTCTCGCCGGTCGCCGGGTTGAACACGTCGCCGCTCCGCCCGTTGGCGCCCGAGACGCGCTTGCCGTTGATGAAGTGGCCGATGGTGCTGGACATGGCAGTTCTCCGTTCGCCGCTATGCTGGCGCTGCGCTCTTCAGTATCGACGAAGTCGGTCTCATGAGTCACCCCCTCCCCAACCCTCCCCCATCAAGGGGGAGGGGGTAAGAAAGGGAGAGCCGCACCGCTGCACCTCTTATTCCCTCCCCCGTCGAGCGCCGTGCGCTCGCAAAGCGCGACGTGGGGGAGGGTTAGGGGGTCTACCGGACGACTCTCTTCATCTACGCCGCGAGCGCCTTCAGGGGCGCGGTGTATTCGTGGCCGAGGTCGCGCGCGACCGCCTCGAAGGTGACCTTGCCGCGGTGCACGTTGAGCCCGTTCATCAGGTGCGGGTCGTCGAGCAGCGCCTTCTTGTAGCCCTTGTCGGCGAGCGCGAGCGCGAAGGGCAGCGTTGCGTTGGAGAGCGCGAGCGTCGAGGTGCGCGCCACCGCGCCCGGCATGTTGGCGACGCAGTAGTGCACCACGCCGTCCACCTCGTAGGTCGGCTCGGCATGGGTGGTCGGCTTCGAGGTCTCGAAGCAGCCGCCCTGGTCGATCGCGACGTCGACCACCACGGCGCCGCGCCGCATGTTCTTCAGCATGTCGCGGCGGACCAGCTTGGGCGCGGCCGCGCCCGCGATCAGCACGGCGCCGACCACGAGGTCGGCGCTCACCACCAGCTCCTCGATCGCGTGCGTCGTCGAATAGACGGTCTTGAGCCGGCCGCCGAACACGTCGTCGAGATAGCGCATGCGCGGGATCGAGCGCTCGACGACGATGACGTTGGCGCCCATGCCGGCCGCCATGCGCGCCGCCTGGGTGCCGACCACGCCGCCGCCGATGATCAGGACGTCGGCCGGCGCGACGCCCGGCACGCCGCCGAGCAGCACGCCGCGGCCGCCCTTGGCGCGCTCCAGGCAGTTGGCACCGGCATGGATCGACATGCGCCCGGCCACCTCGCTCATCGGCGCGAGCAAGGGCAGGCCGCCATGCGCGTCGGTCACCGTCTCATAGGCGATGGCGACGGCGCCGGATTCGATCAGCCCCTTGGTCTGCGCCGGGTCGGGCGCCAGGTGCAGGTAGGTGAACAGCACCTGGTTCTCGCGCAGCATCTTCCACTCGTTGGGCTGCGGCTCCTTGACCTTCACGATCATGTCGGCCTTGGCGAAGATCTCGGCCGCGCTGTCGGCGATGGTCGCGCCCGCGGCGCGGTATTCCGCATCGTCAAAGCCGATCGCGCTCGCCGCGTCCTTCTGCACCAGCACCTGATGGCCGTGATGCACCAGCTCGCGCACGCCGGCGGGCGGCAATCCGACCCTGTATTCGTGGACTTTGATTTCCTTCGGAACACCTACAAGCATTACTCGCTCCTCGGACTCGTCCGCTCGCGGCGGCAACGAAAATCAGAAAGGGTTTGGACGATTGAAGCGCCGAGGCCGGCCTTGGATCAAGGCCGGCCTCGCGTCGTTTCGGGCGCAGCGCCGAGCCGCGTCAGGCGGCTTCTTTCAGCACCCCGTCGAGGGTCTCGACGATCTGGTCGATATGGCTCTTCTCGACGATCAGCGGCGGCGACAGCGCGATGATGTCGCCGGTGGTGCGGATCAGCACGCCCTTCTCGTAGGCGCGCACGAACACGTCGAAGGCGCGCGCGGTCGGCTTGTCCTTGATCGGCTCGAGCTCGATCGCGCCGATCAGGCCGAGATTGCGCGTGTCGATGACGTTGCGCGCCCCTTTCAGCGAATGCACCGCCTTCTCCCAATAGGGCGAGAGCTCGGCCGCGCGCTCGAACAGGCTCTCCTTCTGGTAGATGTCGAGCACGGCATGGCTCGCGGCGCAGGCCACCGGATGGCCCGAATAGGTGTAGCCGTGGAACAGCTCGACCGCGTTCTCCGGCCCCTGCATGAAGGCGTCGTAGATCTTCTTGCGCGCGAACACCGCGCCCATCGGCACCGCGCCGTTGGTCAGGCCCTTCGCGGTGGTGATCAGGTCGGGCAGGATGCCGAAATACTCGGCCGCGAAGCTCTTGCCGAGCCGGCCGAAGCCGGTGATCACCTCGTCGAAGATGAGCAGGATGCCGTGCTTGTCGCAGATCGCGCGCAGCTTCTCGAGATAGCCCTTGGGCGGCACCAGCACGCCGGTCGAGCACGCCACCGGCTCGACGATGACGGCCGCGATGGTCGAGGCGTCGTGCAGCGCGACGATGCGCTCGAGGTCGTCGGCGAGGTGGGCGCCCCATTCGGGCTGGCCGTGCGCGTGCGCCTGCTTCGTGCGGTCATAGGTGTGCGGCAGGTGGTCGACGCCGGGCAAGAGCGAGCCGAAGAACTTGCGGTTGGCGACCATGCCGCCGACCGAGATGCCGCCGAAGCCGACGCCGTGATAGCCGCGCTCGCGCCCGATCAGCCGGGTGCGCGTGCCCTCGCCCCTCATGCGGTGATAGGCGATCGCGATCTTGAGGGCGGTGTCGACCGATTCGGAGCCCGAATTGGTGTAGAAGACATGATCGAGGTCGCCGGGCAGCATCTGCACTAGGCGCGCCGCCAGCTCGAACGCGGCCGGGTGGCCCATCTGGAAGGCCGGCGAATATTCCATGCGGCCGATCTGGGCCGAGACCGCCTCGGTGATCTCCTTGCGCGCGTGGCCGGCGTTCACGCACCAGAGACCGGCGGTGCCGTCGATGATCTTGCGGCCGTCCACCGAGGTGTAGTGCATGCCCTCGGCCGAGACGAGCAGGCGCGGCTTCTTCTTGAATTGCCGGTTCGCCGTGAAGCCCATCCAATAGGGCTCGAGGTCGTTCGGCATGCTGGTATAGCGGGCATCGGCGGAACGCTCGGACATGACGGCCTCCCGGTTCGGCGTGGATGTGATCACACGCTATCAGCTTGCAAGAAATTAGACAACCGAATCCCGATTTGTGACAAACTTGGCCAATTCCTTGCCGTAAGCATCATGTTCGTTTAATATTATAAACGTAGTAAACAGGGCCGCGGCGCCCGCGGGAAGCCCGGCGGAGCGGAATCATGGACTTCGACCTCGGTTCGAGACTGCGCGCCGTGCGCGAGATGCAGGGCCTGTCGCAGCGCGAGCTCGCCAAGCGCGCAGGCGTCACCAACGGCACCATCTCGCTGATCGAGCAGAACCGGGTGAGCCCGTCGATCTCCTCGCTCAAGAAGGTGCTCGACGGCATCCCGATGTCGCTCGCCGATTTCTTCGCGCTCGAGGCGGCGCCGCGCCTCAAGATCTTCTTCGCGCGCGACGAGCTGCTCGAGATCGGCGGCGGCAAGATCTCGTACCGCCAGGTCGGGCGCGACGTCGCCGGCCGCGCGCTGCAAATCCTGCACGAGCGCTATGCGCCGGGCGCCGATACCGGCAAGGCGATGCTGCGCCACGACGCCGAGGAGGGCGGCGTGGTCATGCGCGGCCGGCTCGAGGTGACGGTCGGCGACCAGCGCCGCGTGCTCGAGCCCGGTGAGGCGTACTACTTCGACTCGCGCCTGCCGCACCGCTTCCGCAATGTCGGCGACGAGCCCTGCGAGGTGGTCAGCGCCTGCACGCCGCCGAGCTTCTGAGCGTTTTTGATTTGCCCTAGCGATTCTTGTTTGCCCTACCGCTCCGCTGCTTGAGGGCGTGTGTTTGCTTGCCCTACCGCTTCGCTGCTTGAGGGCGTGTGTTTGCTTGCCCTACCGCTTCGCTCCTTGAGGGCGCGTTGCTTGAGAGCGCCGGGAGCCGGGGCTGTCATATTTCCTTCTCGCGGCGCTAACCCGTTAACCATGCCGTTTTAGGCGCTCGTTAGCGAATTTACCGGACAACCTATCCGTGTGCACCGGCGGTCCGCCCGAGGGCGTGCTGCCTGCGCCGCCGCCATCATCGCCTACGACCGAACACCGCACCCGGAGCCATCCGTGATGACTGCCATCGCCGCCACTGCCGCCCCTGTCGCCGAACCCGACGGATCCAACGCCCCAGCCGAGACCGAGACCGGCCGCGCCGGCTTCCTCGGCAACGTCAAGCTGCGCACCAAGATCCTGCTCGGCTTCATCGCCGTGCTCGCCATTCTCGCCGCAGTGGGCGCCACCGCCACGACCTCGCTGTTCGGCATCTCGGACGAGGTCGAGGCGCTGGTCGGCAACGGCAAGGTCGCCGACGGCTTCCAGACGATCGACCGCGAAGTGCTCGCCATGCGGGGCAATGCCCGCGACTTCGTCCTGAGCGGCGACGAGACCAAGGTCGCCGCCGCGATCGAGATCGGCGGGCGCGTCAAGCAGCTCGTCGAAGACGGCAAGGCGAACTATGACGCCGGCGCTGGCGAGAAGCTGGACATGATCGGCTGGCAGCTCGACACCTATCTGGCGACCGTGGAGAAGGTGGTCGAGGCCAAGAAGGAGCAGGCCAGGCTCGTCGCCGATGAGGTGGAGCCGTCCGGTGATCGTCTGCGTGAGGCGTTCGAGGCGCTGGTCACCGAGACCCGCCAGACGCGGGCCGACAACGTTCGCGACCTGGCGCAGGTCGGGCTGCTCAATCTGATGCAGGTCCGCCTCGCCGCCGCCCGCCTGCTCGCCACCGGCAATGAGGAATACGCAAAGGCGCTGGACGGCGGGTTCGCCGATCTGGGCGCCATGATGATCGCGCTCAACACGGCGACGCGCACGGGCACCGGGCGCGCCACCTTCGAGACCATCGGGCCGGCGCTCGACCAATACAAGGCCGCCTTCGCTAAGGTCCGCGAGCTCACCGCGCAGGTCGAAGGCTTCAACCAGGAGATGGTCACGCTCGGCAATGGCGTGGCGGAGAGCGCGGCCGAGGCCGTGGCCTTGGCCCATGCCGAGGCGGGCAAGGCCGAGGCAGGCGCGCTTGGGACCATCGAGACCACCGAGATCCTGGTGCTCGGCCTTTCGCTCGGCGGCCTCGTGCTCGGGCTGGTCTTCGCCTGGGTGATCGGCGGCGCGATCGCGCGCCCGATCTCGCGGGTGACGGAGGCGATGGGTCGGCTGGCGTCTGGCGACGACAAGGTTGAGGTCGAGGCGAGCCGGGGCCGCGACGAGATCGGCGAGCTGACGCGCGCCGCCCGCGACCTCAAGCTCACCGTCTCCGAGGCGTTCCGCCTCAAGCAGATGGTCGAGGAGATGCCGACCAACGTCATGCTCGCAGACCCGACCGACCTCAGGATCGCCTACCTCAACAAGACCTGCCTGGCGACCTTGCGCACGGTGGAGGCCCATCTCGGGGTCAAGGCCGATGCCCTGGCCGGCCAGCCGGTCGAGGCCTTCCACAAGGAGCTGGCGGCCCAGCGGCAGAACTTCGCCGAGGCGGACAAGCTGCCCTACAACGCAAGGCTCGCGCTCGGCCCCGAGACGGTGGACCTGTCGGTGTCGGCGATCCTGGACAAGGAGGGCGGCTATATCGGGCCGATGCTGACCTGGTCTGTGGTGACCGAGCAGGTCAGGCTGGCGGAGCGGGTGGCGAACGTGGTGGACGCGGTGGCCGGCGCCTCGACCGAGCTGCGCACCACCGCCGAGTCCATGGCCGCGACGGCGGAAGAGACGGCGCGGCAGGCGAACGCGGTGGCGTCGGCCTCTGAGGAGGCCTCGACCAACGTGCAGACGGTGGCGAGCGCGGGCGAGGAGCTGTCCTCCTCGATCGGCGAGATCGGCCGCCAAGTCGAGCAGTCGACCAAGACCGCGGCACGTGCCGTGGAGGAGGCAAGGCGGACCAACGACCAGGTCGAGAGCCTGGCGACGGCGGCGCAGCAGATCGGCGAGGTGGTGCGGCTGATCAGCGACATCGCGGAGCAGACCAACCTCTTGGCCTTGAACGCGACCATTGAAGCGGCACGGGCCGGCGAAGCCGGTAAGGGCTTCGCGGTGGTTGCGGCGGAGGTGAAGTCGCTGGCGAACCAGACGGCGAAGGCGACGGAGGAGATCTCGGCGAAGATCGGCGAGATGCAGTCTGCGACCGGCGGTTCGGTCGAGGCGATCAAGGCAATTGCGGAGACGATCGGTCAGATCAGCGAGATCTCGACGACGATCGCGGCGGCGGTGGAGGAGCAGAGCGCGGCGACGCAGGAGATCTCGCGGAACGTGCAGCGCGCGGCGCAGGGCACGCACGAGGTCAACGCGAACATCACGAGCGTGACGGATGGCGCCGGTCAGACCGGTGCGGCCGCGGGCCAGGTGCTGTCGGCGGCCGAGCAGCTCTCGAAGGAAGCCGAGACCCTGCGCGCCGAGATCGATGCCTTCCTCGGTCACGGCACTAAGGCCGCCTAAGCACACAACTTACCGGATACCCGGAGCGCCGCGCGGCACACCCGCGCGGCGTTTTCGTTTGCCTACAGACATACTTACATCGGACTACTTCGTTCTTAGCGGTATGTTTACACCTCTCTAGGTTAATCAGCCCCCGCAAGAGCGGTACATGGCTGGGGGAGCCCGAGCGTTGTTTCAGCGAAGGAAGCAAGCAGCCACGACGCCGTCGCGCAGTTGCACATCGGCCGATCAGGCGCGCACCAAGACCGCCGTTTCGGCCACTCAACGCCTGGAGGCTGGAGACTGAGGATGGCCATATCGAATGTTGCCGTACAGGGACGTGCCGATGCGATCGGCCCGGCCCGCGTCGATGTAAACCGTATCAATACCGCGGGCCGGAAGGCCGGCTTGTTCACCAACCTGAATCTCGGCTCGAAGATCTGGCTCAGCATGGCGATGGTCCTGCTCGCCATGATCGCGCTCGGCGCGGTGTCGATCTTCGAGCTGTCGCGCGTCAACCATGACGCCACGGAGATGGGGGAGCACTGGCTGCCGGGCGCAAACCTGACCAACGCGCTCAACGCCGGCGTGTCCAACTTCCGTATCCAGGAGAGCGCCCACATCCTGTCGAGCACCGACGACGATACGAGGAAGGCGGAGGCCGAGACCGCCCGGATCGCCGAAGCGATCGAGAAGGACCGGGCGAGCTACGAGGCGCTGGTCGATTCGGCCGAGGAGCGCGCGCTCTACGAGCAGTTCGGCAAGGACTGGTCCGCCTATGCGACGGTGCATGACGAGCTGATCGGGCTGACGCGCGGGGCCCGCACCATCGAGGCTGCGGCGCTCTTCAACACCAAGTCGCGCGAACTCTTCGACGCGGTCAGCGCTTCGCTCGCCTCGCTCGTGGCGTTCAATCTGAACGGCGCTGCAGACGCAAAGGCGGACGCCGAGAGCGCGTTCTCCGGCGGGCTCTATCTCACCATCGGCATCGTCGTGCTGGCGCTCCTGATCTCCTGCGCGCTTGCCTTTGGCCTGGTGCGCGCCATCGCCCGGCCGATCGCGCGGGTGACGGATGCGATGGGCCGGCTGGCGGCGGGCGACGACAAGGTCGAGATCGTGGCGAGCCAGGGGCGCGACGAGATCGGCGGGCTGACGCGCGCGGCGGTCGAGCTGAAGGCCACCGTGGGCGAGGCGTTCCGCCTCAAGCAGATGGTCGAGGACATGCCGATCAACGTGATGATCGCCGATCCGAACGACGATTTCCGCATCACCTACATGAACAAGACGAGCCTGACCACCCTGCGCAGCATCGAGCAGTTCCTGCCGGTCAGGGCGGACCAGATTCCCGGCCAGTCGGTCGACATCTTCCACAAGGTTCCGACGCATCAGCGCCGGATCCTCGCCGACCCGAACAATCTGCCGCACCGCGCCCGCATCAAGCTCGGCCCGGAATCGCTCGACCTCTCGGTCTCGGCGATCAAGGGCAAGGACGGCAGCTATATCGGTCCGATGCTGACCTGGTCTGTGGTGACCGAGCAGGTCAGGCTGGCGGAGCGGGTGGCGAGCGTGGTGGACGCGGTAGCCGGCGCCTCGACCGAGCTGCGCACCACCGCCGAGTCCATGGCGGCGACCGCCGAGGAGACGTCGCGGCAGGCAAGCGCCGTGGCGGCGGCCTCCGAGCAGGCCTCGACCAACGTGCAGACGGTGGCGAGCGCGGGCGAGGAGCTGTCCTCCTCGATCGGCGAGATCGGCCGCCAGGTCGAGCAGTCGACCAAGACCGCGGCACGCGCCGTGGAGGAGGCCCGGCGCACCAACGATCAGGTCGAGAGCCTGGCGACGGCGGCGCAGCAGATCGGCGAGGTGGTGCGGCTGATCAGCGACATCGCGGAGCAGACCAACCTCTTGGCCTTGAACGCGACCATTGAAGCGGCACGGGCCGGCGAAGCCGGTAAGGGCTTCGCGGTGGTGGCGGCGGAGGTCAAGTCGCTGGCCAATCAGACGGCGAAGGCGACGGAGGAGATCTCGGCGAAGATCGGCGAGATGCAGTCTGCGACGGGCGGGTCGGTCGAGGCGATCAAGGCGATCGCGGAGACGATCGGTCAGATCAGCGAGATCTCGACGACGATCGCGGCGGCGGTGGAGGAGCAGAGCGCGGCGACGCAGGAGATCTCGCGGAACGTGCAGCAGGCGGCGCAAGGCACGCACGAGGTCAACACCAACATCACGAGCGTGACCGATGGCGCCGGGCAGACCGGTGCGGCCGCGGGCCAGGTGCTGTCGGCGGCGGGGCAGCTCTCGAAGGAAGCCGAGACGCTGCGTGCCGAGATCGATGCGTTCCTCGGGCGGAGCGCCAAGGCCGCCTAGGCGTACAAACTTTACCGCTCCCTCAAGGCGCCGCGCGGCACACCCCGCGCGGCGCTTTCGTTTGCGCGGTGTCGCAAGCGATTTTCTGTTGTGCTATAGCTCGCGTCATCCGAGTGGAGGCTATCTACAAGTCGAGAGGTAGAAACGATGGCTGTTACGAAACGGACCGGGCGCGGCGGCGCTGCGGCGGCTGGTGCGCGCAAGAGCACGGCGCGGAGCAAGCCCGCCGCCCCCAAGCGGCGCGCCATCAAGCGCATCGATGTCACGCCGAGCTTCATGGAGAATAACCGGGTGGCGCGCTTCAAGAAGCTGCGCTCCTCGGCCAAGGCGTTCATCGACACCAAGCTGCCGCGGGGCGAGCGCGAGATCCTGAACGTGATCGGCCGGGGCGTGGTCGAGGACGCCTCGCTGGTCGCGCCGATCCAGGACAACAAGGACTTCAATGTCGGCTTCATCCGCGCCAAGAAGAATCACGGCGCGACGCTCCACATCCACGAGACCAACGAGGTGTTCATCCCGATCACGGGCAAGTGGGGCATCTTCTGGCAGAACAAGGACGGCAAGAAGTACGAGATCGTGCTCGATCCGTACGACACCGTGTCCGTGCCGGTCGGGCTGTCGCGCGGCTTCCGCTATCTCGGCAAGGGCGAGGGCCTGATGCTCGCGATCGTCGGCGGCACCGACCCCGGCCGGGTCCATTGGCCGAAGGAGACCGTCGAGCTCGCCAAGAAGCACGGGTTCATGCTCAAGAACGGCGACCTCGTGGAGGTCGCTTCCGCCGCGGAATAGCGCGCGGCCTCTCCAACCGAAGAACGGCCCGGGGCTTGCTCCGGGCCGTTTGCCGTTCAGCCGTGACGGCGGAGCGCGAGGCCGTTGTCGTTCAGCCAGCGCCGCGCCGGGGCGGGGTCGCCATAGAGGCGCTCGACCAGCGCCCAGAACGAGCGGCCATGATGCATCGCCTTCAGGTGCGCGACCTCGTGCGTCACCACATAGGCGGTCACCTCGGGCGGCGCCATCATCAGCCGCCATGAGAAGGACAGGTGGCCGGTCGAGGAGCAGCTTCCCCAGCGCGTGTCGGGGTCGCGGATGGTGATGCGCTTGATGGTGCGCTCCAAGCTCGCCGCGACCGCATGGGCCTGCGCGCCCAGCTCGCGGCGCGCCTCGGCGACGTACCAGTTCCTGACCGCGCGCGCGAAGCGCTCCGCCGGGCCCGGCACCTCGAGATGGCCATCGCGCAGCATGGCCCTGCCGCCGCGCTTACCGGCGCTTCGCCTGAGCCCGAGCGGCGCGCCGCGATAGAGCGTGACCGCGCCGTCCTCGAAGGGCACGCGCGGCGGCAGCTCGGCGAGCCGCTCGTCGATCCAGCCCGCGCGCTCCTCGACGAAGCTCCAGCCCTCGGCGAGCGAGACGCGGCGCGGCAGCACGAGCTCGGCCTGGCCTTCGACCTCGAGGATGCGGATCAGCATGTTGCGCGCGCGCGGGCTGCGCCGGAGCTGCAGCTCGAGCGAGCGGCCGTCCGGGAGCGCGAGGGAGCGTGTGGACATCGTGCGCGACATGGCGGAATGCGCGCCAGTCTGGCCGAGTCGCTGCGCCGTGCCTAGAGTGCGGAAGCGGGCCGGCCGGTGCATCGCTCGCGCCGCCTGCTAGGATGGTGCCGCCGGTCGACGCGCCGGCAGCGGGGCTGCTACGCCCGCCACCATCAGGAGGCATCATGAAGAAGATCGATCCGAAGACGACCGCGCTGCTCATCATCGACATGCAGAACGACGTCGTGCACCCGAAGGGCGGCTGGGCAGCGGCCGGCTCGCCGATCCACGCCAAGAAGCAGAACACGGTGGCGCACATCAAGGCGATCCTGGAGCGAGCGCGGCGCCGCCGCCTGCCGGTCATCCACATCCTTCATGCCATGACCCCGGGCGGCCGCGACGCCCGCACCAACTCGCCGCTGTTCCGCAACCTCGTGAAGTCCGGCAACAACGCGGCGGGAAGCTGGGGCGCCGAGCCCTATGCCGGACTCAAGCCGAAGCAGGGCGATTTCATCGTCTACAAGCAGAGGGTCAGCGGCTTCCAGGGCACCGACCTCGAGAACAAGCTGAAGGGCCTCGGCGTCACCCGCCTGCTCGTGACCGGCGCGTGGACCAATTTCGCCGTCGAGGGCACCAGCCGCGACGGCATCGACCTCGGCTACGAGGTCGCGCTGGTCGAGGACGCCACCTGCACCATCAACGACGAATGGCAGCGCGCCTCGGTCGGCTATGCGCTCGCCATGCTGAGCGAGGTGGTCTCCACGAAGGACGTGCTCGCCGCCCTGTAGCGCGGCGCCCCCGGATCGAGACACCCCGAAGACGGCAGCCCGGCAGCCGGGCATGGCGCTGTTCCGGCACGAATGTTCGTATTTTGTTCTAAGATGTGCTATCGACTATCCACAACATCTGCCAATATCTCGTGGAGAACAGCAAAGTTTCCCTTGCGTATGGTAGAGCGCACTGTATTTTGCGTAAAGGAAGGCCTCCTGCACTATGTGTAGAGTGGCAGGTGGTCATGGTTGTGAAGGAGCTTTACGCATGACCTGGACCCCCGATCGGATCGCCGAAGTGACGCGGCTCTGGAACCAGGGTCTGACCACCGCCGAGATCGGCCGGCTGGTCGGCGTGTCGAAGAACGCGATCGTCGGCAAGGCGCACCGCCTCGGCCTGCCGCCCCGTCCGTCGCCGATCAAGCGCGAGGCGCGCAGTCACGTGCCGCGCCAGCCGCGGCCCGAGCCGAGGCCGGTCGAGCGAGCGGGCCCGCCGCCGGTGCAGCTCGTGATCAGCACCAGCGGAGCGACCTGCAAGTGGCCGATCGGCCATCCGGGCGATACCGAGTTCCACTTCTGCGGGCAGCCCGCCGTCGAGGGCAAGCCCTACTGCGCCGAGCATTACGGGCGCGCCTACATCCAGGCCAAGCCGAAGTCCAACGCGGCCTGAACCCCGCGGCCTCCCGGCCTCCCTCAGGACGAGGGCGGGCCGGGACGCCGCCTCAGCGCCGCCTCCGCACCAGGGGTGGTTACGAACGGCGGTCCAGCGGGCCGCCGTTCGCTTTGACGAGCTCCTCGTCGAGCCGGCCGAGCCAGATCAGCGCGCACATGTGGAAGTCGCCGATCAGGCTGTAGACCGGGTGCTTGAAGGTCGCCGGCTGGTTCCGCTCGATCGTCATGTGCGCGATCCAGGCGAAGCCGTAGCCCGCGATCAGCGCGCCGAGCAGCAGCCAGGCATCGCCGAAGACGACGGCGAGCGCGACCAGGATGACGGCGAGCGAGGTGCCGACGAAGTGCATGGCGCGCGTGCCGGGCCGGCTGTGCTCGCGCAGATAGAACGGCCAGAACTCACGGTAGGACGTGAAGCCTCCGCTCTCCATGACAGAAAGATTAGTAGATTCACCGCGCGATTCCAGCGCGTCGCTGTTATAAAACGGCGCTTCGCAACAGGCCCGCTGCCGGAGGAGCCGTGACCGATTTCTTCCGCGAGGTCCAGGAGGACCTCCAGCGCGATCGATACCTGAACCTGTGGCGCCGCTTCCGCTATCCGCTGCTCGGCGCCGCGGTCGCCATCGTCATCGCGGTGATCGTGGTGGTCGTCCTCAGGGATAGCGGCCGCGCGGCGCGCGAGGCGGAGGGCGAACGCTTCGCCGCCGCGCAGGCGCTGCTCGCCGCCGACAAGCCGAGCGAGGCCGCCGCAGCGTTTGCCGGGCTCGCCGCCGAGACGGACAGCGGCTACCACGCGCTGGCCCGCCTCCGCGAAGCCGACGCCAAGGCCGAGGCCGGCGACGTGGCGGGCGCGGTCGCCGCGCTCGATGCGCTCGCGACGGACGCCAAGGTTGCGCCGCAATACCGCGAGCTCGCGACGCTGCTCGCCGCCGAGCGCCTGGTTGACAGCGCCGCGCCCGAGGAGATCGACAGCCGGCTCGCCACCTTGCTGGTGGCCGGCAGCCCGTGGCGTCCGCTCGCGCTCGAGCTCAAGGGCATGGCCGAACTGCGCGCCGGCCGCAACGAGGCGGCGCGGGCGACGTTTACGGCACTGTTCCAGGATCCGGGGGCGACGGCGGGTGTGCGCTTCCGCGCGCGCGAGCTGCTCGACGGCCTCGGCGGGCCGCTCGAGGAGGAGAAGACGCCGGAGGCGGCCGGCGAAGGCGCCGGCGAAGCACCGGCCGAAGCCGAAGGCGGCGAGGCGGTCGAGCCATGAGGCTGGCGCGGGGCGTCGTGAGCGCGGCCGCTATCGGCCTGATGCTGGTCGGCATCGCGGGCTGCGACACGATCGGCGGCTGGTTCGAGGAGGACGACGCGCCGCCGCTGCCGGGCGAGCGCCTGTCGATCCTCGCGCTCGAACCGCAGATCGCGGCCGATCCCGAGATCCAGGATGTCTCGGTGGTGCTGCCGCAGCCCTATCTCAACCCCGATTGGCCGCAGCCGGGCGGCGCGCCGGACCGCGCCATGCACCATCTCGAAGCGCCCGAGGTGCTGGGCGTGGCGTGGGCCGCCAATGTCGGCGACGCCTCGGACGACGATATCCGCATCGTCTCGCCGCCGATCGTCGCCGAGGGCAGGGTCTTCGCGGTCGATGCCGGCGGCAGCGTCACCGCGCTCGACGCCGGCAGCGGCGCGCAGCTCTGGCAGTTCGATCCGCGCCCCGACGACGATGACGGCGGCTTCGGCGGCGGGCTCGCCTATAGCGGCAACCGGCTGTTCGCGGCGAACGGCTATGGCGACGTCTACGGCCTCGACCCGGCGACCGGCGAGGTGGCGTGGAAGCAGCCCCTGCTGGTGCCGATCCGCGCCGCGCCGGTGGTGAGCGGCGGCCGCGTCTTCGTGGTCAGCTACGACAACCAGACCTGGGCGCTCGACGGGCGCGACGGCGCCGTGCTGTGGACCCATGCCGGCCTCGGCGAGACCGCGCGGCTGCTCGGCGCCGCCAGCCCCGCGGTCGAGCGCGACACCGTGATCGTGCCCTATTCGTCCGGCGAGATCTACGCGCTGCGCGCCGACAATGGCCGCGTGATCTGGTCCGAATCGCTGAGCACGAGCGCGATCGGCGGCACTGGCTTGGCAGAGCTCAACACCATCAACGGCAGCCCGGTGATCGACCGCGGCCTAGTGTTTGCGATCAGCCATGGCGGGCGGCTCGCGGCGTTCGACATTCTCACCGGCAACCGGGTGTGGGAGCAGGGCCTCTCGGGCACCAACACGCCGTGGGTCGCCGGCGAGTTCCTTTTCGTGGTCACCGCCGATGGCGAGGTGGTCTGCCTGTCGCGCGACCGCGGGCGCATCCGCTGGGTGCAGGCGCTGCCCGGCTTCGAGGATCCCGAGGACCGCGAGGACCCGATCACCTGGAGCGGCCCGATCCTGGTCAGCGACCGGCTGGTGGTGGTGTCCTCGACCGGCCAGGCCGTCGCGCTCTCGCCCTATGACGGCCATGTGCTCGGCCAGGTCGCCCTGCCCGAGGGCGCGCGCGTCGGGCCGATCGTCGCCAACGGCACCGTCTACGTGCTGACCGAGGACGCGGACGTCGTCGCGCTGCGCTAACCTCGCGCCGCCATGAAGCTGACCGTCGCGATCGTGGGCCGGCCGAATGTCGGCAAGTCCACGCTGTTCAACCGCCTGGTCGGGCGCCGCGCCGCGCTGATCCATGACGAGCCCGGCGTGACGCGCGACCGGCGCGAGGGCGAGGCGCGCCTCGGGCCGCTCAGCTTCCGCGTCGTCGATACCGCCGGCCTCGACGAGGGCGCGCCCGACAGCCTTGCCGCGCGCATGATGCGCCAGACCGAGCGCGCGGTCGGAGCGGCCGACGTCGCGCTCTTCGTGATCGACGCGCGCGCCGGGATCACCGCGGCCGACCGGCACTTCGCCGACATGCTGCGGCGCGCCGGCGCCAAGGTCGTGCTGGTCGCCAACAAGTGCGAGGGCGGCGCGGGCGAGGCTGGCCTGATCGACGCCTTCGCGCTCGGCCTCGGCGAGCCGGTCGCGCTCTCGGCCGAGCATGGCGAGGGCCTCGCCGAGCTCTATGACGCGCTCGCGCCGTTCGCAGAAACCGCCGACGAGGGCAAGGCCGAGGCCGAAACCGAGGACGAGGCGGAGCGCCCCTTGCGCCTCGCCATCGTCGGGCGGCCGAACGTCGGCAAGTCCTCGCTGCTCAACCGGCTGATCGGCGAGGAGCGCGTCATCACCGGCCCCGAGCCGGGCCTGACCCGCGATGCCATCACGGTCGAGTGGCGCTATCGGGGCCGCGCGGTGCGCCTGGTCGACACCGCGGGGCTGCGCCGCCGTGCGCGCGTCACCGCGCCGCTCGAGAAGCTCTCGGCTGCCGATACGCTGCGCACCATCCGCGCCGTCGAGGTGGTGATCATCGTGTTCGACGCGACCGAGCCGCCGTCGCGGCAGGATTTCGGCGTCGCCGCACTCGCCGTCGAGGAAGGCCGCGCGCCGGTGATCGCGCTCAACAAGTGGGACGCGGTCGAGAAGCGGAAGGAGACGCTGGCCGAGTTCCGCTATGCGGTCGAGCAGGCGCTGAGCCAGGCCAAGGGCGTGCGCCTGGTGCCCTGCTCGGCGCTCACCGGCGAGGGCGTCTCGCGGCTGATGCCGGCGGTGCTCGAATGCGACAGGGCGTGGAACGCGCGGGTCGCCACCGCTGAGCTCAACCGTTGGCTCGAGGCCGCGCTGGAGCGCCACCCGCCGCCGCTGGTCAAGGGCCGCCGCGTGAAGCTGCGCTACATGACGCAGGTCTCGGCCCGGCCGCCTTCCTTCGTCGCCTTCGTGAGCCGGCCCGAGGGCCTGCCCGACGCCTACCAGCGCTATCTGGTGAACGGCCTGCGCGACGCCTTTGGGTTAGACGGCGTGCCGATCCGCCTCGCCTTCCGCAAGGGCGACAACCCCTACGCGCCGAAGCGGAAGAGGAGGTGAGCCGAGCGCGTGCCCTCGCTTCCTTCGTCATGCCCGGGCTTGACCCGGGCATCCAGGCTTCCAAAGAAAAAACGGACTGAAGACTGGATTGCCGGGTCAAGCCCGGCAATGACGAAGTAGAAGTAAGGAAAAGGCCGTGCCTTCACCCCGGCTCGGCCTCGAAGCGTTCGCCGGTGGAGAGGCAGGCGGCTTCGGCGAGGCGCACGAAGGTCTCGGTGATCGCGTCGGGCTTGGGCAGGGTCTCGGGCGCCTCGCCCGGATAGGCCTCGGCGCGCATGCGGGTCGCGGTCGCCGGCGGGTCGATCAGGTTGATCTTCACGCGGCTCTGCTTCATCTCGTTGGCGTAGACCTTGGCGAGCGCTTCGAGCGCCGCCTTGCTCGCGGCATAGGGCGCCCAGTAGGGCCGGAAGCTCGTGGTGATGCGCGAGGTGACGAAGATCACCCGCGCCGCCTCGGAGCGGCGCAGCAGCGGGTCGAGCGTGCGCAGGAGCCGCCAATTGGCGTGCAGGTTGACCCGGAAGGTCTCCTCCCACATCGCGGGCGTGTAGTGGCCGACCGGGCGCAAGCCCCCGAGCATGCCGGCATTGCCGACGAAGACGTCGAGCCGGCCATAGCGCTCGGCGAGCGCCGGGCCGAGCCGGTCGATGCCCTCGCCCTCCTTGAGGTCGAGCGGCACGAGCACGGCATGGCCGCCGAGTTTCTGCACTTGGTCGTCGACCTCCTCGAGCCCGCCGACCGTGCGCGCGACGAGCACGAGTTCGGCGCCCTCGGCCGCGAAGCGCCGCGCGACCGCCGCGCCGATGCCGCGCGAGGCGCCCGTGACCAGGGCGATGCGGCCCTCCAGTCGCTTCGCCCTGGTCACGGGATCAGGTCAGGCTGTTTCGGCGAGCAGCGAGAGCTGCGTCGGCGTCGCGCCGTCCGAATAGTCGGTCAGCGCGATCGGGTAGTCGCCCGAGAAGCAGGCGTCGCAGAAGCGCGGCGCCTCGGGGTCGCGCCTGGGGTCGCCCATGGCGCGGTAGAGCCCGTCGAGCGAGACGAAGGCCAGGCTGTCCACCCCGATGAACTTCGCCATCGCCTCGACGTCGAGCCGCGCCGCGAGCAGCTTGTCGCGGCTCGGCGTGTCGACGCCGTAGAAGCAGGAATGCGTGGTCGGCGGGCTCGCGATCCGCATATGCACCTCGCGCGCGCCGGCATGGCGCACCAGATCGACGATCTTGGTCGAGGTGGTGCCGCGCACGATGCTGTCGTCGACCAGGATCACGCGCTTGCCGGAGAGCGTGCTGCGATTGGCGTTGTGCTTCAGCTTGACGCCGAAATGGCGGATCTGGTCGGTCGGCTCGATGAAGGTGCGCCCGACATAGTGGTTGCGGATGATGCCGAGCTCGAAGGGCAGTCCCGCCTCGGCCGCGTAGCCGATCGCGGCGGGCACGCCCGAATCCGGCACCGGCACCACGATGTCGGCCGGCACGCCGGTCTCGCGCGCGAGCTCGACGCCGATCCGCTTGCGTGCCTCGTAGACGCTGACGCCCTCGACCGTCGAATCCGGCCGCGCGAAATAGACGTACTCGAAGACGCAGAAGCGCCGCCGTGCCGGCGGGAAGGGGTGGAAGCTCCTGAGCCCGTCGGCGTCGATCACGACGAGCTCGCCCGGGCCGACATCGCGCACCAGCTCGGCGTTCAGGATGTCGAGCGCGACCGACTCCGAGGTCAGGATATAGGCGCCGTCGAGCTTGCCGATGATGAGCGGGCGCACGCCGAACGGGTCGCGCACGCCGATCAGCGAATCCTTGGTGAGCGCGACCAGCGAATAGGCGCCCTCGCAGCGGCGCAGCGCCTCGATCATGCGGTCGATCACCGCCTTGCCGAGGCTGCGCGCGACCAAGTGGTTGATCACCTCGGTGTCCATGGTGGACTGGAACAGGCTGCCCTCGGCGACCAGCTCGCGGCGCAGCGAGACCGCGTTGGTCAGGTTGCCGTTGTGGGCGAGCGCGAAGCCGCCGAACGAGAAGTCGGCGAAGATCGGCTGCACGTTGCGCAGGATCGATTCGCCCTGGGTCGAATAGCGCACATGGCCGATCGCGGCGTCGCCCTTGAGGGCGCTCATCACCTTGACCGAGTTGAAGTTGTCGCCGATCTGGCCGAGCGCCCGGTGGCTGTGGAACTGGCGGCCGTCGGTGCTGACGATGCCGGCGGCCTCCTGGCCGCGGTGCTGGAGCGCGTGCAGGCCGAGCGCGGTATGCGCCGCCGCCTCGGGATGGCGGAAGATGCCGAACACGCCGCACTCCTCGTGCAGCTTGTCGTCGTCGAAGGGGTGGCGGGGCAGGGCTGGCTCAGACCGTTTCATCGCTCGTCCGGCGCTGGCTGGGGAGGCGCCTCGGGCGGGGGCGCGGGTTCCGGCGGGGGCGGCTGGCGCAGCTCTTCGTAGCGACGCAGCGCCCCGACCGCGTCCGAGGAGGATTCGGATTGCTCGCGCACCGTGCTGGCCGCCTTTTCCTCGATCTCGTCAGGGATCACGGAACGAATCGCATCCGTGCCCCTGACAATATAGGGCATCGTCTTCGCCTTGGCGATCCAGGCCGGCCTGTCCTCCTCGGCCATGGCCCAGACGAACAGCATATAGGCGAGGCAGATCAGGATTGCACCGCGCAGCAGCCCGAAAATGAAGCCGATCGTGCGGTCGAGGGCGCCGAGCCGGCTGCCCTGGACCCGGCCGGCGACGACCTGGCTCAGCACGACCAGGAGGATCAGCGTCACCAGGAAGATGGCGATGGCGGTCGCGGCGTCGGCGATCAGCGGGCTCTCGATCAGCTCGCGGGCGAAGGGCTGCAGGTGGCGGAAGCCGAACACGGTGGCGAGCGCCGCGCCGATCCAGGCGCCGACGCCGAGCACCTCGCGCACCGCGCCCCGGCTGAAGGCGAGGATCGCCGAGAGCAGGAGGATGATCGCGACCAGGATGTCGATCGGGTTGACCGGGAAGCTATCCATGGCGACCGTTGCGGGCGGGGGCGTGTGCGCGCCGGCCGGCCGGCGCCGGGCCGAGCCGCTCGACCAGCTCGTCGATGCGGGAGACCGTCTCGACCGCGAGGCCGGCGCCGGCCGAGGCCGCCTCGCGCGGCGCGATCGCGCGCTCGAAGCCGAGCTTCTCCGCCTCCTTCAGGCGGGAAGCGGCCTGCGCCACGGGCCTGACCTCGCCGGAGAGGCCGATCTCGCCGAAGATCACCGCCTTGGCGTCGAGCGGCAGGTCGAGCCTCGCCGAGGCGAGCGCGGCGGCGACCGCGAGGTCGGCGGCCGGCTCCTCGATGCGCAGGCCGCCCGCCACGTTGAGGAACACGTCGTAGCCGCCGAAGGCGAGGCCAGCGCGCGCTTCGAGCACGGCGAGCACCATGGCGAGCCGGCCCGAATCCCAGCCGACCACGGTGCGCCGCGGGCTGCCCGGCGGTGCCGGCACGACCAGCGCCTGGATCTCGACGAGCAGCGGCCGGGTGCCCTCGATGCCGGCGAAGATCGCGGTGCCGCTCACCGGCGGGCGGTCCTCCGGCAGGAACAGGCTCGAGGGGTTCGAGACCTCCTTGAGGCCACTCCCGGTCATCTCGAACACGCCGATCTCGTCGGTCGGGCCGAAGCGGTTCTTGATCGCGCGCACGATGCGGAACTGGTGGCCGCGCTCGCCCTCGAAATAGATCACGGTGTCGACCATGTGCTCGAGCACCTTGGGCCCGGCGATCATGCCCTCCTTGGTGACGTGGCCGACGATCAGGAGCGCCGCGCCCGAGCGCTTGGCATAGCGGATCAGCTCGTGCGCCGCGGCGCGCACTTGCGCGACCGTGCCCGGCGCCGAATCGAGCGTATCCAGGTAGAGCGTCTGGATCGAATCGACGATGACCGCGACCGGGCGGGGCGCCATCGCATCGAGCCCGGTCAGGATGTCGCGCAGGTTGGTCGCCGCGGCGAGCGTGACGGGGGCCTGGGCGAGGCCGAGCCGGCCGGCGCGCAGCCTGATCTGCTCGACGCCCTCCTCGCCCGAGATGTAAGCGCAGGCGAGCCCTTGCAGCGCGAGCCCGGCGGCGGCCTGGAGCAGCAGGGTCGACTTGCCGATGCCAGGGTCGCCCGCGACCAGCGCGGCCGAGCCTGGGATCAGCCCGCCGCCGAAGACGCGGTCGAGCTCGGCGATGCCGCTCGGCAGCCGGGCCAGCGGCTCGCCCGGCCCGTCGAGCGGGACGAAGTCGAGCTTGCGGCCCGGCTTGCGGCCGAGCCCCTTGGGCGCAGCCTCGCGCTGCGGCGCCTCCTCGACGATGGTGTTCCATTCGCCGCAGGCATCGCAGCGGCCCGCCCAGCGCGTATGCACCGCGCCGCACGACTGGCAGACGAAATGCCGCTCCGCGCGCGCCACGCCGGACTCCCTAGCTCAAGCCCAAGGCGCGGCTCCATCCGGCGAGACGCTCAGGATGAAGCCCTCATGCCCGGACCCCCGCCGTCACAGCCGGCGCACCTGCATCTGGATCGGTCCGTGGGCGCGGCCGTGGATGAACTGCTCGACATACTCGTTGCCCGAACGGTCGATCTCCTGGATCGAGCCGCTCCAGATGATCCGGCCTTCGTAGATCATGGCCACCTTGTCGGCGATCTTGCGCACGCTCGCCATGTCGTGCGTGATCGAAACCGCGGTCGCGCCGAGCTTGCGCGTGATCTCGACGATCAGGTCGTTGATCACGTCCGCCATGATCGGGTCGAGGCCGGTGGTCGGCTCGTCGAAGAAGATGATCTCGGGCTCGGTCGCGATCGCGCGGGCGAGCGCGACGCGCTTCTGCATGCCGCCCGACAGCTCGGCCGGGAACAGGCGGCCGACCTCGGCGTCGAGGCCGACCATGCCGAGCTTCTCGACCGCGAGGTCGCGCGCCTTGCGGCGCGGCATCCGGCGCGCGTGGATCAGGCCGAAGGCGACGTTCTCCCAGACCGGCAGGCTGTCGAACAGCGCGCCGCCCTGGAACAGCATGCCGAACTTGCGGTTGACCGCCTCGCGCTCGCGCGCCGAGAGCTTGCTGACCTCCGCGCCGTCGATCTCGATGCTGCCGGCATCGTGCCGGATCAGGCCGAGAATGCACTTGATGGTGACCGACTTGCCGGTGCCCGAGCCGCCGATGATCACCATCGATTCGCTTTCGTTGACGTCGAGGTCGACGCCGCGCAGCACCTGCTTGTCGCCGAACGCCTTGGTGACGCCGCGGCAGGCGATCTTGACGCGGTGCGGGCGGTCCGGGGTGGCGTCGCTGCTCATCGGGAGAAGAACGCCTCGGCGATGATGTAGTCGAAGATGAGGACGAGGATGGCGCCGCTGACCACCGCGTTGGTGGTGGCCGCGCCGACGCCCTGCGCGCCGCCCCTCGAGTTGAAGCCGTGGAAGCAGCCCATCAGGGTGATGATGAAGCCGAACACCGCGGCTTTGACGAGGCCCGAGACGACGTCCATCGTCTCCAGGAAATCCCAGGTGTTGTTGAGGTAGGTATGGGCGTTGAACTCGAGCTTGTAGACGCTCACCAGGTAGCCGCCCATGATGCCGATGATGTCGACGATGATCACCAGGATAGGCAGCATGATCAGGCCGGCGAGCAGGCGCGGCACGATCAGGTACTTGAAGGGGTTGGTCGAGAGCGTCTTGAGCGCGTCGATCTGCTCGGTCACCCGCATGGTGCCGATCTCGGCGGCGATCGCGGCGCCGACGCGCCCCGCCACCATCAGGCCGGCGAGCACCGGGCCGAGCTCGCGCGTCATCGAGACCGCGACCACGTTCGGGATCGCGCTCTCGGCGGCGAAGCGCGAGAAGCCGGTATAGCTCTGCAGCGCCAGCACCATGCCGGTGAAGATGCCGGTCAGGCCGACCACCGGCAGCGAGTAGTAGCCGATGTCGATCATCTGGCGCAGCACGAGCCGCGGGAAGAACGGCGGGCGCGCGCAGTGCGAGACCGCTTCGAGCGTGAAGAGCGCGAGGCGGCCGGCGGTCGAGAGGAAGGCGAGGAACGCGCGGCCGATCAGCGCGAACGGGTTGAGGCGCCAGTCGAGCCTCACGACGCCGCCCCGAGATAGTGCCGCCGGTAGCGGCGGCCGAGCGCGGTGAGGATCTCGTAGCCGATGGTGCCGGCTTCCTCGGCGAGGCGGTCCACGCCGTGGTCGCCGCCGATCAGCTCGACCTCGGCGCCGGGCACGGCGAGCGATTCCGGCAGGTCGGTGACGTCGAGGGTGATGAGGTCCATGGAGACACGCCCTACGACGGGCACGCGCAGGCCGCCGAGTCGGGCCTGGGCGCGATTGCTTGCGCTGCGCAAATAGCCGTCTGCATAACCCGCCGCGACCGTCGCGATCCGACTCGCCCGCGCCGGCCGGTGCGTCGCACCATAGCCAACGGTCTGAGTCGTGTCAACGCGACGCACCTGCAGGATTTTCGCTGTCAATCTAACCACTTCCGCCATCGGATTGGGGGCGTTCGGGGTCGGGTTGGCACCGTAGAGCGCGACCCCCGGACGCACCATCGAGAAGTGATAGTCGGGCCCGAGAAAGATGCCCGACGAGTTGGCGAGGCTGAGCTGCGGCGTGCCGGTCGCGCGGCGCAGGCGCTCGGCTGCGGCGCGGAACCGCTCGCGCTGGATCGCGTTGAGCGGGTCGCCCGCGACCTCCGCATTGACCAGATGGCTCATCGCATGGCGCACATCGAGGCCGGCGAGCAGCGAGGCGTCGTCGGCGAGCCTCGCCGCTTCGTGCGCTTCGAGGCCGAGCCGGTTCATGCCGGTGTCGATGTGCAGGGCGGCCGGCAGCGTCGCACCGCCGCGCCGCGCCGCCTCGCGCCACGCCTCGACCTGGCCGAGATGGTTGAGCGCCGGGACAAGATCGTGGGCGATCAGCTCGCCGGCGCTGTCGCGATCAACGCCGTCGAGCACATAGATCGTGCTATCAGGCAGCGTTTGGCGCAGCCGCACGCCCTCATCCAGCCGCGCGACGAAGAAGTCGCGGCAGCCCTCGGCATGGAGGCGGGATGCCACCTGCGCGGCGCCGAGGCCATAGGCGTCGGCCTTGACCGCCGCGGCGCACGACGCCCCGGGCGCGAGGCGGCAGCGCAGGCTCTGCCAGTTGGCGGCAATCGCGTCGAGGTCGATGCTCAGCGTCGCGCCGGACCAGCCGGCCGTCATGGCACGCGCCGGCTCGCTCAGAAGGGCGGCGGCCCGGGCGACGGCACGATGTCCTCCTCGCGCGCCCGGTTGCCGAACATCATGTGGTTGTAGTCGAAGTCGAGCTCGATCGTGTCGGTCGGGCCGTGGCGCTGCTTGGCGACGATCAGGTCGGCGCGCCGGTGGATGCGGTCCATGCGCTCGCGCCACTCGGCGTGCTTGGCGGCGTCCTCGGGGTCGGGCTCGCGCCGCTGCTGATAATAGGCCTCGCGATAGATGAACATGACGACGTCGGCGTCCTGTTCGATCGAGCCCGACTCGCGCAAATCCGCGAGCTGCGGCCGCTTGTCGTCGCGCGCCTCGACCGCGCGCGAGAGCTGCGAGAGCGCGATGACCGGCAAATTGAGCTCCTTCGCCAGCGCCTTCAGCCCCTGCGTGATCTCGGAAATCTCCTGCACGCGGTTGTTGAGCCGCGCGCTCTCGGTCGGGCGCATGAGCTGGAGATAGTCGATGATGATCAGCGACAGGTCGTGCTGGCGCTTGAGCCGCCGCGCGCGGGCGCGCAGGCCCGGGATGGTGAGCTGCGGCGTGTCGTCGATGAAGAGCGGCAGGCGCTCGATCTCCTGGCTGGCGCGCACCACGCGGTGGAAATCTTCGGTGGTGATCTTGCCGCGCCTCAAGTGGATCGAGGGGATGCGCGCCTCCTGCGCGAGGATGCGCGTCGCGATCTGGTCGGCCGACATTTCGAGCGAGAAGAAGCCGACCACGGCGCCGTCGACCCGCTTGTTGCGGCCGAGTTCGTCCTTCTCGGCACGGTAGGCGCGCGCCGCGTTGTAGGCGATGGTGGTGGCGAGCGCGCTCTTGCCCATGCCGGGGCGGCCGGCGAGGATCAGCAGGTCGGAAGGGTGCAGGCCGCCGAGCAGCTCGTCGAGGTCGACCAGGCCGCTGGTCACGCCGACCAGGCGGTGATCGTGCTTGTAGGCCGCCTCGATATGGCTGATTGCATCGGCCGCCGATTGGGTGAACGACTTGAAGCCGGCCTCGGCGAGGCCCTGCTCGGCGAGTCTGAACAACTTTTGCTCGACCGTCTCGATCTGCTCGATGGCGTCGCTGTCCTGCGCGGCCTCGTAGGCATCGAGCACGGTCTCCTCGCCGATGCGGATCAGCGCGCGCCGGAGCGCAAGGTCGTGGATGGTGCGCGCATAGTGCTGCGCGTTGATGATGGTGACCGCCGCGCCCGCGAGCCGCGCCAGATATTGCGCGCCGCCTGCCTCGCTCAAGCCCTCGTCGGCCTCGAACATGTGCTTGAGGGTGATCGGGTTGGCGATCTGGCCGCGGTCGATCAGGCGGCCGATCGCGCCGTAGATGCGGCCATGCACCGGCAGGTAGAAATGCTCGGCCAGCAGGAAGTCGGAGACCCGGTTGTACGCCTCGTTGTTGAGCAGGAGCGCGCCGAGCAGCGCCTGCTCCGCCTCCACATTGTGGGGCGGCTCACGATAGGGCGCGAGCCCGCCCTCAGGCGTCGCGACGGCTTCCAGGGAGGGGCGTGTTGCCATGTGTGATCTATACTCGCCTTGGCCTGCGAAGATCATCTGTCACGAGGCTGACAGCCTGGTGCATCGGGGGGATGATATTTTTCCACAGCCTGTGAAAGCCGAGAATCGCACGTCCGAGGCCCGAGTCGCGACATCTGATTTTGCTGGCAGAGGCCAGCGCCGCCAGGAATATGAACTATGGCAATGAGCCTGCCCGATGGGCTCCCGGCGGCGGGTCGGACGTTTTTGTCCGATAGCACTCTTGATTTTCGGACATTTTTGTCCGATCTATCGCCATGACGCCAAATGAACTGATCCGCCGCCTTCGTCGTCTGGCGCGCAAGAATGAGCTCGACCTGATGATCGAGCCGGGCAGGGGATCGCACATGAGCGTCACGCTCGGCGGTCGCCGCACCGTGATCGCGATTCATCCCGGCGACATCAAGCCCGGCACGTTCCGGGCGATCATGAAGCAGCTCGACATCAACGAGCGGGACCTGTAGGAGACCTCTGACCATGCGCTTCGCCTATCCCTACACGCTCATCCGAGACGAAGGGGGCTATCTCATCCAGTTTCCCGATGTGCCCGAGATCAACTCCTGGGTTGCGGCCGACGTGAGCGAGGCCGAGCGGCACAGCCATATCGCCGATGCTCTTGCCAGCGGGCTCTACTTCTACGCCAGCGCGCGCGAGCCCTTCCCCAGGCCGTCGAAGCCGAAGCGCGGGCAGAAGGTGGCGGCGCCGGATGCGCTGAGCTGCGCCAAGTTCGCGCTGGCGGAGGCGATGCGCGAGCAGCGTGTCTCGAACGTGGCGCTGGCGAAGCGGATGGGCGTCGACGAGCGGGCGGTGCGCCGGCTGCTCGACGTCTCGCAACGCTCGCATATCGGCGAGATCGAGCGCGCCCTTTCGCTGCTCGGCCGCCGGCTCGAGGTCGAGGCGCACGCGGCGTGACGGTGCGGCGCCGCCCTCAGCCGGCGTGGGCGCGCTCCCAGTCGACCATGTATTCGCGGGTGAGCGGTGCCGCGTCCTGGCGGCGCGCGAGCTGGAACTGGGCGATCATGTGGTCCTGGCGGCGGAACGCCACCTCGGCGCCGGCGAGGTAGAACTCCCACATGCGGCAGAAGCGCTCGTCGTAGATCGCCTTCACCTTGTCGCGGTTGGCCGTGAAGTTGCGCGACCAGTGCTTGAGCGTCTCGGCGTAGTGGAGGCGCAGCACCTCCATGTCGAGGGTCTTGAGGCCGCTCCGTTCGAGCGCGGCATAGACCTCGGACAGCGAAGGGCAGTAGCCGCCGGGGAAGATGTACTTGCGCAGCCACGGGTTGGTGACGCTCGGCCCGTCGAAGCGCGCGATGGTGTGGATCACGGCGACGCCGTCCTCGGCGAGCAGCGCCTTCACCTTGCGGAAGAATTCGAGATAGTGCTTCACCCCGACATGCTCGAACATGCCGACCGAGACGATGCGGTCGTAGACGCCGGTATCCTCGCGATAGTCGCGCAGGTGGAAGCGCACCTGGCCGTCGACGCCGAGCTTCCTGGCGCGCTCCTGCGCGTAGGCCTGCTGCTCGGTCGATAGCGTCACGCCGGTCACGTCGGCGCCGCTCGCCCGGTTCAGGTAGAGCGCGAGCCCGCCCCAGCCCGAGCCGATGTCGAGCATCTTGAGTCCCGGCCGGTCGAGCAGGAGCTTAGAGGCGAGGTGGCGCTTCTTAGCGTGCTGCGCCTGTTCGAGCGTGCTGTTGGGCGAATCGAAATAGGCGCAGGAATACTGCCGGTCGGGATCGAGGAAGAGGTCGAACAGCGTGTCCGACAGGTCGTAATGGTGCGCGACGTTCTTCTGCGCCTTGCCGATCGGGTTGTATTGCTGGATCGGCCGCACGATGCGGCCGAGCGCGTTGCGGATGCGGACGATGCGGGTCTCGTCGAGCTTGTTGAGATTAGCGCCGACGAGATCGAGGAAGTCGAAGATCGTGGTGCCGTCCTCGAGCGTCAGCGTGCCGTCCATATAGGCTTCGCCGGCATAGAGGCGCGGGTTCCAGAAGAGGCGCGAATGCAGCGCCTTGTCGTGCAGGCGGATGGTCGCGCTCGGGCCGGGCTCGCCGGCATAGATATGCGTCTTGCCGCTGGCGTCGATCACGCGCAGCGTGCCCCAGCGCATGAGCTGCTTGAGCAGCAGGCCGACCAGCATGGCGTCCGCGCTCCGGCGCGAGGGGCGGCTGCGCGGCGCTAGGCTTCGCCGCCCGGCTGGGATTCGGCCTCTTCTTCGGCCTCGCCCTCATCTCCGGCGCCTTCCTCGAACACGGCCTCGGGCGGCAGCGTCTCCTCCTCGGCGGGCTCCTCGCCGGCCGCGAGGATGGTGCCGCCCTTCGCCTGGATCTCGGCCTCTTCCGGCGAGCGCGCGACGTTGACCTTGACCGTGACGACCACCTCGGGATGCAGCGCCACGCGCACGTCATGCACGCCGAGCGTCTTGATCGGCCGGTCGAGCCAGACCTGCTGGCGGTTGATCGAGGCGCCGGCCTGGTTCATCGCGTCCGCGATGTCGCGCGCGCTGACCGAGCCGTAGAGCTGCAGCGTGTCGCTCGCCTGGCGCAGCAGGACATAGGACGAGCCGTCGAGGCCTGAGGCGCTGCCCTTGGCCTGCGCCTTGCGCTCGTCGTTGAGCTTGACCAGGGTCTCGCGTTCGCGCTCGAAGCGGGCCTTGTTGTCGACGGTGGCGCGCAACGCCTTCCTCTGCGGGAGCAGATAGTTGCGGGCGAAGCCATCCTTGACCTTCACGATGTCGCCCATATGGCCGAGCTTCTCGACGCGCTCGAGCAGAATGACTTCCATGACCAATCCTCCTAGACGGGGCGCGCCCCGCCGATGCGGTCGCGCAGTTTAATCCACTGGTCGGCAATGCCAAGCACCGCGGCGAGCAGCACCGGCCAGCCGCGCAGGATCAGCACCAGATAGATGCCGACCAGCACGAACGGCCCGGGCATCCAGTTGCGGCACAAGAGGTGGATGCACACCATGCCGACGAAGAAGAAGGGCACGACGAAGATCATGCTCAACGTCCAGCCCAGGAATTCGAGGTCGCCGTCCGCCACGAGGCCGACCGCGAGGCAGAGCGCGAACAGCGCCAGCAGCCAGCGCGGCAGCTCCATCCGGGCGAGCCCGAGGGGCGGGCGCTGGTTGCGGCCCCAGCGGGTCAGGAGCGCCTGCGCGATGGCGAGGTTGGCGAGCAGGATGATCAGCCACCAGGCCGCACCGAAGCCGGGCACCACATAGGCCGCCGAGGCGGCGAACGCCGCGACGTCCTCCGGGTTGCTGCCGGCCTGGGTCATGGCGGCGAGGCTGAGCCCGATCTTTTCCTGGATCGCGCCGAGCATGCCGCCCTCGCGGCCGAGCAGCGTGAGGTAGAGCCCGACGAACAGCGCCGCCATATAGGCGACCGCCGCGGTGAACAGCGCGCCGGCGCCGAGATGGCGCGGCGTGCCGCTCGCATCGGGCCGCTTCCTGAGCGCGAGGCGCGACAGGCCGAGCGCCGGCACCGCCTCGGCCGCGGCATAGAGCGCGGCCCAGCCGATGCTGCCACCGATCAGCCCGATCACCAGGATGCCCACGCCCGCCGCCACGCCGCTCACCGCGAGGCTGCTGCTCAGCCCGACCAGCAAGAGCGGCAGCATGGTGAACGGGCTGACCAGGAGCGCGAGCGGCGAGCCGGTCAGGAACAGCGCGAAGACGAGTGCGGAGAGCACGCCCGCGCCGACGGCGATGGGTACGGTGCGGGGCATGGGGAACCCCGAGGGTTGCTTGAGGTGTCTAGCGCGTCACATAGGGCAGCAGCGCGAGATGGCGAGCCCGCTTGATGGCGCGGGCAAGTTCGCGCTGCTTCTTCGCGGAGACGGCGGTGATCCGGCTCGGCACGATCTTGCCGCGCTCGGAGAGGAAGCGCTGCAGCAGGCGGACGTCCTTGTAGTCGATGACCGGCGCGCCGGTGCCGCTGAACGGGCACGACTTGCGGCGGCGGAAGAAGGGCCGGCGCGGAAACGCGCCCGCCGGCACGCCGCCTTCGCCGCCGCGCGGCCGGCCGCCACCGCCGCCGAAGCGCGGCCCGCCGAAGGATCTGCCCTCGCCGCGGGGGGCGTAGTCGCCCGATCCCTGGCCCTGATTCTCGTCGCTCATGAATCTCTCTCCCTAGGCGGCGCGCGGCGCCTCAATCCTGCGCGTCCTGTGCGCCGCCTTCGTACCTGTCGTCCGAACGGCGGGGCGGCCGGTCATCGCTGAAGCCGCGGTCGCGACCCCGCCCGCCTCGATCACCCCGGTCGCCCCTGTCTCCGCGGTCGCCTCTATCGCCTCTGTCGCCGCGGTCGTCGCGCGAGCTGCGCGCCTGCATCATGGCCGAGGGGCCGGCCTCCAGGGCATCGACCTTGATCGTCAGGTAGCGGATCACGTCCTCGTTGATGCGCATGGTGCGCTCGAGCTCGGCGATGGCCGCCGGCGGCGCGTCGATGTGCATGTACGAATAGTGGCCCTTGCGGTTCTTCTTCAACCGGTAGCTCAGGCTCTTCAGGCCCCAATACTCGGTCTTCGGAACCTCGCCGCCCTGCGCCTTGACCAGGTCGGTGAACTGCTGGGTGAGCGTCTCCACCTGCTGCGCCGTGATGTCGGGGCGCGCGATGAACGTGCTCTCATAGAGCGGCATCGGCACGGAACTCCGTTCAGGTCATTGCCCGGCGGTGAAACACCACCATTGCCGCGCGGCCATTGTTCCCGGCGGCTCCGAGGCGGCGCACTATACATCATCAAGGGCCCGGCGCAAGGGCGCTCGGGCGGCGGCGGGCCGGTTAACCCTCATGCTTCGTCCTTCGACAAGCTCAGGACGAGGGCGAAGGTTAAAGCCCTCATGCTGAGCCTGATCCCCGGGCTTGACCCGGGGAAGCATGGGGGCAAACCGACCCGTTACCGGCGCTTGACAGGGCAGGGCCGCTTGCCGATGGTGCGCCCCGGCCCGCCACAGAGCGGGCGATTCTGGGAGACGCTCGAACCACAGCCATGCGGGCCTTCGTATTTCCCGGCCAAGGTTCCCAGGCCGTCGGCATGGGGCGCGAGCTGGCGGTGGCGTTCCCGGCGGCGCGCGAGCTCTTCGAGGAGGTCGACGACGCGCTCGCGCAGCGCCTCAGCCGCCTGATCTTCGAGGGGCCGGAGGCCGACCTCACGCTCACCGAGAACGCCCAGCCCGCCCTGATGGCGGTGTCGCTCGCCGTGCTCCGGGTGCTGGAGGCGGAGGGCGGGCTCAAGCTCGGCCAGCATGCCGGCTTCGTCGCCGGGCATTCGCTCGGCGAATATTCGGCGCTCGCCGCCTCGGGCTGCCTCGCGGTCGCGGATACGGCGCGGCTGCTGCGCCTGCGTGGCCAGGCCATGCAGGCGGCGGTGCCGGTCGGCGAAGGCGCGATGGCCGCGCTGCTCGGCGCCGAGCTGGAGCAGGCGCGCGAGATCGCGGCGGCGGCGGCCGAGAACGAGGTGTGCGCCGTCGCCAACGACAACGCGCCCGGCCAGGTCGTGGTCAGCGGGCACAAGGCGGCGGTCGAGCGCGCGGTCGAGCTGGCCGCGCAGCGCGGCATCCGCAAGGCGGTCATGCTGCCGGTCTCGGCGCCCTTCCACTGCCCGCTGATGCAGCCGGCGGCGGACGCGATGGCGGAGGCGCTCGCCAAGGTCAACTTCGCGCCGCCCGCCGTGCCGCACGTCGCCAACGTGACCGCGGCGCCGGTTTACGAGCCGAGCCGGGCGCGCGAGCTGCTCGTCGAGCAGGTCACCGCCATGGTGCGCTGGCGCGAGAGCGTGCTCGCCATGAAGGAGGCGGGCGTCGATACCATGGTCGAGATCGGCGCCGGCAAGGTACTCTCCGGCCTGATCAAGCGGATCGACCGCGAGCTGGCGAGCCTCTCTGTGCTCGCGCCCGCCGAGGTCGAGAGCTTCCTGAAGACGCTGTAGGAACCCCCATGTTCGACCTGAGCGGAAGAGGCGCGCTGATCACCGGGGCCTCGGGCGGCATCGGCGGCGACATCGCCCGCGCGCTGCACGCGCAAGGCGCCGCGGTCGCGCTCTCCGGCACCCGTGCCGAGGCGCTCGATGCGCTGAAGGCCGAGCTCAAGGAGCGCGCGAGCAGCTTCCCTTGCGACCTCGCCGAGGCCGGGCAGGTCGATGCGCTGCCCGGCCGCGCCGCCGAGGCGCTCGGCACTCTCGACGTGCTGGTGCATTGCGCCGGGCTGACGCGGGACGGCCTCGCGCTGCGCATGAAGGACGAGGACTGGCAGCGTGTTATCGATGTAAACATGGGCGCCGGCTTCCGCCTCGCGCGCGCCGCGCTGCGCGACATGATGAAGCGCCGCTACGGCCGCATCATCTTCATCACCTCGATCGTGGGCGCGACCGGCAATCCCGGCCAGGCCAACTATGCGGCGGCCAAGGCGGGCCTCACCGGGCTCGCCAAGGCGCTTGCCGCCGAGGTCGCCTCGCGCCATATCACCGTGAACTGCGTCGCCCCCGGTTTCATCAAAACGCCGATGACGGATGCGTTGTCCGATGAGCAGCGGCAAAGGCTGCTGCAAGCGATCCCGTCGGGTCGCTTCGGTATCGGTGCCGACGTAGCGGCGGCGTGCGTCTATCTCGCAAGTGCGGAAGCCGGCTACGTCACCGGCCAGACGCTGCACGTCAATGGCGGGATGGCGATGTTCTGACAAATAAGCCGGGCCGATAGCCGGCTTGTCTGCGTCGGGCTTCGTGCTACAAAGTGGTGCCGCGAGCGGCCGAGCCGCGGCGTCGACGGAGCAAGGAATTGAAGCCGCGGCAAACGCGGCGGGGCCAATGCGAGAGGACGCGGCGGCTCGTCAGGTCGAAGCTTCGAAATCGTGATGTCCAGAAGGTGGATCGATGGCTGAGAATGATATTGCCGCGCGCGTGAAAAAAATTGTCGTCCAGCACCTGGGCGTGGACGAGGCGAAGGTGACCGAGAACGCCAGCTTCATCGACGATCTCGGCGCCGACAGCCTCGACACGGTGGAACTCGTGATGGCGTTCGAGGAGGAGTTCGGCTGCGAGATTCCGGATGATGCCGCCGAGAAGATTCTGACCGTGAAGGACGCCATCAACTACATCGAGCAGATCACCTGAGCGCGCCGGGTCGCTGTCGAACGGTTCGTCCCTGGACGCCGAGAGGGTTGTTCCATTGCATCGGCGGAACCTGAGATGAGGCGCGTGGTCGTCACGGGGCTCGGCTTGGTGACGCCGCTCGGCTGCGGCGTGGCGCCGACCTGGGAGCGCCTGATCAACGCCGAATCGGGCATCAGGCGCATCGAGTCCTTCAACGTCGAGGACCTGCCCGCGAAGATCGCGGCGCAGGTGCCGCGCGGCGACGGGCCGCACGACTTCCGGCCTGACGAATGGGTGCCGCCCAAGGATCAGCGCCGGATGGACGATTTCATCATCTTCGCGCTCGCCGCCGCGACGCAAGCGGTCGAGGATTCCGGCTGGAAGCCCGAGGACGACGAGAACCGCGAGCGCACCGGCGTGATGATCGGCTCCGGCATCGGGGGCCTGCGCACCATGGAGGAGAACGCGATCCTGGTGCACGAGAAGGGGCCGCGCCGGCTTTCGCCCTTCTTCATCCCGGCCTGCCTGATCAACCTCGCCTCCGGCCACGTCTCGATCAAATACGGCTTCAAGGGGCCGAACCACGCGGTGGTCACCGCCTGCTCGACCGGCGCGCACGCGATCGGCGACGCGACCCGGCTGATCAAGCTCGGCGATGCCGACGTGATGGTCGCGGGCGGCGCCGAAGCCGGCATCTGCCGTCTCGGCGTCGCGGGCTTCGCCGCGGCGCGCGCGCTGTCGACCGGCTTCAACGACGATCCGCCGCGCGCCTCGCGGCCGTGGGACAAGGATCGCGACGGCTTCGTGATGGGTGAGGGCGCCGGCATCGTGGTGCTCGAGGAGCTGGAGCACGCCAAGAAGCGCGGCGCCAGGATCTATGCCGAGATCCTGGGCTACGGCCTCTCGGGCGACGCCTATCACGTGACCGCGCCGTCGCCGGACGGCGATGGCGGTTACCGCTCGATGCGCGCCGCGCTGAAGAGCGCGAACCTGAGCCCGTCCGACATCGACTACGTCAACGCGCACGGCACCTCGACGCCGCTCGGCGACGAGATCGAGCTCGGCGCCGTCAAGCGACTGTTCGGCAACGCCGCCTACAACATCTCGATGTCCTCGACCAAATCCTCGATCGGGCATCTGCTCGGCGCGGCCGGCAGCGTCGAGATCATCTTCTCGATCCTCGCCATGAACCACGGCGTCGTGCCGCCCACGCGCAATCTCGATGCGCCGTCCGAGGGCTGCGACGACCTCGACCTGGTGCCGCACCAGGCGAAGGAGCGGCCGGTGCGCTACGCGCTGTCGAACTCGTTCGGCTTCGGCGGCACCAACGCCACGGTGATCGTCGGCCCGGTCAACTAGACTCGAGGGTGCGCCCCGACGCCGATGCCGTACATCGTCCACACATCGTCATTGCCGGGCTTGACCCGTCGCTGCTCGGCTAAGTCGCAGCGGTGCGCCCTCACGCTCAATTCGTCATCGCCCGGCTTGACCGGGCGATCCAGGAATCTTTGACAACTATCGTGCCGTTGCCCCTGGATGCCCCGATCAAGTCGGGGCATGACGAACAAGGCGTAACGCACCGCCCGATCGGCCGGCTTCCCTAGAACCGCGAACTACTGCCACCGTGCGCGCCTTCGTCTACGGCCTGATCTCGATCGTCGTCCTGGCCGTGGCCGCGGCGGCGGCCGGCTATTTCTACATCACCGATCGTTATGAGAGCCCAGGCCCGCTGCAGGCGGCGCATACCGTCGTGCTCGAACGCGGCGCCGGCGCGCGCGCCATCGCCGACCGGCTGGCGGAAGAGGGCGTGCTCGAAGACGCCCAGGTGTTCCTGCTCGGCCTCTGGCTGAAGGGCGAGCAGGGCGCGCTCAAGGCCGGCGAATATGCCTTCGAGCCCGGGGTCAGCCCGGCCGGGGTCGCCGCAAAGCTGGTCGCGGGCGATACCGTCATCCGCAGGCTCACCATCGCCGAGGGCCTGACCTCGGCCGAGATCGTCGCGCTCGTCGACGGCGCCGAGGGCCTGAGCGGCGAGATCGGCGAGGTGCCGCCCGACGGCACGCTCCTGCCCGAGACCTATCACTTCTCCTATGGCGATGCGCGGCGCGACATCATCGCGCGCATGAAGGCCGGCATGGCGCAGGCGATCGAGGCGCTCTGGCCGAAGCGCCAGGCCGAGCTGCCGTTGAACTCGCCGGAAGAGGCGGTCACGCTCGCCTCCATCGTCGAGAAGGAGACCGGCGTCGCCTCGGAGCGGCCGATGGTGGCCGGCGTCTTCGTCAACCGGCTGCGGCGCGACATGCCGCTGCAATCGGACCCGACGGTGATCTACGCCTTGACCATGGGCAAGGCACCGCTCGGCCGCCCGCTGGCGCGCACCGACCTCGAGGTCGACAGCCCGTTCAACACCTACCGCTACAAGGGCCTGCCGCCCGCGCCGATCGCCAATCCCGGCCGCGCCTCGCTCGAAGCGACGCTCAACCCGGCCGATACCGACGCGCTCTATTTCGTGGCCGATGGCTCGGGCGGCCACGCCTTTGCGCGCACGCTCGACGAGCACAACCGGAACGTCCGCCGCTGGCGCGAGCTCAACAACAATTGAGCGCGGCCGTGTCGAGCGGCGCGGCGATTGGTGGCGGGGCGGGGCGCGTATATAGTCCGGCCCGTTCGATGAAAGCATGACCTTCCTGGATCGGACCGACGCATGGCCATCGCCAGCATGACCGGCTTCGCCCGCGCGAGCGGGCAGGACGAACGGCTCGCCTGGACGTTCGAGCTCAAATGCGTCAACGGCCGCGCGCTCGACATGCGCTGCCGCCTGCCCACCGGCTTCGATGCGCTGGAGCCGCGGCTGCGCGCCGCCGCCGCCAAGGCCTTGCATCGCGGCAATCTGAGCGTCGCGCTGCAGGTCGCGCCGGCGGGCGGCGCGGCGCCGCTCCGGCTCAACCGCGAGGCGCTCGCTTCGCTGCTCGCGCTGATCCGCGAGATCGGCCCGGTCGAGGGCGTCGCGCCCGCGCGGCTCGACGGGCTGCTCGCGCTCAAGGGCGTGATCGAGAGCGTCGAAGCGGAGGAGGACGAGGCCGCGCGCGAGGCGCGTCTCGATGCCATCTCCCGGTCCTTCGAGGCGGCGCTCGCCGCGCTCGTCGAGACACGCCGCGCCGAGGGCGAGGCAACCGCGGCGGTGCTGCGCGCGGCGCTCGATGCGATCGAGGCGCTGATCGGCCGCGCCGAGACCAGCGCGTCGCTGCGCGCCGACGCGGTGCGCGAGCGGCTGCGCCACCAGGTCCAGGCCCTCCTGGAGGCCGGCGCGCCGCTGCCCGAGGAGCGGCTCGCCCAGGAGCTCGCGCTGCTCGCCGTGAAGGCCGACGTGCGCGAGGAGATCGACCGCTTGAGGCTCCATGTCGAGGCGGCGCGCAAGCTGATCGCGGAGGGCGGCGCGGTCGGCCGCCGGCTCGACTTCCTGTCGCAGGAGTTCAACCGTGAGGCCAACACGCTCTGCTCCAAGGCGGGCGATCCGGGGCTGACCGCGATCGGCCTCGAGCTCAAGGCTGTGATCGACCAGTTCCGCGAGCAGGTGCAGAACATCGAGTAGCGCCGGTTCCGCCCGCTTCCGGGCCGCGCCCCGCCCCGCAAAAGCGGGGTGGCAACGGGCGGGGGCCTCCGATACGCTTTCCTTGGCGCCGCCAGGCCCCCGGCGGACGCCGAACAGGGGAGGAAGCATGACGGAGCTCAGGATCGGCCTGATCGGCGCCGGCTGGATGGGCAAGACCCACGCCATGTGCTACCGCGCCGCGCCCCTCGCCTTCGGCGGCAAGCCGGCGGTCCCCGTCCTCGAAGTGCTCGCCGACGTCAACGAGGAGATCGCGGCGCGCTCGGCCAAGGAGTTCGGCTTCAAGCGCCACGCCCGCGACTGGCGCACGGTGATCGAGGACCCGAAGGTCGACATCGTCGACATCAACACGCCGAACGACATCCATTTCGACATCGCGATGGCGGCGATCGCCGCAGGCAAGCACGTCTATTGCGAGAAGCCGCTCGCCAACGACGCCGCGACCGCGTTCAAGATGGCCAAGGCCGCGGAGGAGGCCGGCGTCATCACCATGGTCGGCTTCAACTACATCAAGAACCCGGTGCAGACGCTGGCGCGCAAGCTGATCGCGGACGGCGAGGTCGGCGCGGCCAGCTACTATCGCGGCGTCTTCAACTCGGATTTCCTCGGCCGGCCCGACATCCCGTTCTCCTGGCGCAACGAGAAGGCCAAGGCCGGCTCCGGCGTGATCGGCGACATCGGCGCCCACTGCTTCGCCTATTTCAGCCACCTGGTGCGCCAGCCCGTCGAAGCCGTGCTGTGCGACCTGCGCATCATCATCCCGGAGCGGCCGGAGCCCCAGGCGCTCGGCGGCTTCAGCCAGGATGCGAGCGGCGGCGGCAAGAAGCGGAAGGTCGAGACCGACGACCTCGCGACCGTGCTGTTCCGCGCCGCGGGCGGCGTGACCGGGCACATGGAGATGAGCCGGGTCTCGCTCGGCAAGCGCTTCGAGATCGGCTACGACCTGACCGGCACGAAGGGCGCGCTCCGCTATCAGTACGACCGGATCAACCAGCTCCAGCTCTATACCGAGAGCGGCGCGCAGGAGACCAAGGGCTTCAAGAGCATCGAGATGGGCCCGACCGACCCGCGCTTCGCCGCGTTCTTCCCGGTGCCGGGCCTCGGCGCCGGCTACAACGACTACAAGGTCATGGAGGTCCAGGACCTCATCGAGGCGGTCGCCGCCGGCAAGCCGGCCTATCCGGATTTCCGCTGGGCGGCCGAGGTCCAGCGGGTGATCGACGCCTGCATCCTGTCGGATGCCGAGCAGCGCTGGGTCAAGGTGAGCGAGATCGCGGTCTGAACGCGCACCGCCGGCACTGTAGAAATCGCGTGATTTCTCGGTGTCTCTATAAGTATTCGCTCGAATTTAGGTTTGAATAGCGCAACGAGGGGTGTGGCAGGGTCCAGGAGCATCCAAGTATCCGCTTGCGAGGAATCGCGGCGGCTTTCTGTCAAGCACAAGAGGAGGCCTTTGACATGAAAGCATCCAGATTGATGGCCGGCGCCTTCGCGCTCGGCGTGAGTGCGACGCTCGTGGCGACGGCGGGCCCAGCGCTCGCGGCGGACAAGCTGCTCGGTGCGAGCTGGATGCACTTCCGCGAGGAGCGCTGGAAGAAATACGACGAAGCCTGCATGCTCGACCAGCTCAAGAAGTACCCCGATTGGGAGTACATCGCGACGGACGCAGGCGCCTCCGCCGAGAAGCAGAACGCCGATATCGAGACGCTGGTCGGCCGCGGCGTCAACGCCCTCCTGATCGTTCCCTATTCGACGGACGCGGTGAAGCCGGCCGCCGAGATGGCGCTCGCCAACGGCATCCCGACCATCGGCTACGACATCCAGGTCGAGGTGCCGGGCGTCTTCTACCTGAGCTTCGACAATGCCGAGGTCGGCCGCATCCAGGCGCGCGGCGTGCTCGGCGTCGTGAACAAGGGCAATTTCGCCTACATCAAGGGCAGCCCGACCATGGAGATCAGCAACTTCGTGTGGGGCGGCCAGGTCGAGGTGCTGACGCCCCTCATCGAGAAGGGCGACGTCAAGATCGTCTGCGATCTCTATACCGAGGGCTGGCTGCCCGAGAACGCGCAGACCAACATGGAGCAGTGCCTGACCGCGAACGAGAACAAGGTCGACGCGGTGGTCGCCTCGAACGACGGCATGGCCGGCGGCGTGGTGGCGGCGCTCGCCTCTCAAGGGCTTGCCGGGCGCATCCCGGTCTCGGGCCAGGACGGCGACATCGCGGCGCTCAACCGCATCGCCAAGAGCTATCAGACGGTGAGCGCCTGGAAGAACGCCTGCGATCTCGGCCGTGCCGCGGTCGATGTTGCGGTCGCGCTCGCCGGCGGCACGGCGCCCGACAAGATCGAGGGCGCGTCCAAGTTCTGCAACGGCCCGAACAAGGTGTGCCAGGACGCGATCGAACTCGCGCCGGTGGCGATCACGCGCGACAACCTGAACGTCGTGCTCGATGCCGGCTGGATCTCCAAGGAGGCGCTGTGCGCCGGCGTCGATGCCGTGCCTGAGACGGTGCACGGCAAGAACCCGCCGCCCGCCTGCCAATAGCCGGATGAGCAGCCGGGCTTGCCGTTGTTGAAACCGTGACGCCGCCGGTCCCGCATCGCGCGGGATCGGCGGCGGCGCGCCGGCAGCCTTGCAGGAGCCGAGTGGCACAGTGACCGTCGCCAAGGAACTGCCAGGTGCCAGGACAGGCGCGAGCTCGCTCCAGCGCCTGACCAACTATCTCGAGATCGACACCCGGCTGCTCGTCATGATCGCGGTGCTGGTGGCGATCGCGGTCGGCTTCGAGCTGGCGACCGGCGGCTTCTTCCTCACCGTGCGCAACCTGTTCAACCTGTCGCTGCAGACCAGCGTCGTCGCCATCATGGCGACCGGCATGGTGCTGATCATCGTGTCGCGCCACATCGACCTCTCGGTCGGCTCGCTGATGGGCTTTGCCGGCATGCTCGCGGCGGTGCTGCAGGTCTGGGTGTTTCCGGTCGGCGCCGGCTACAACTGGATCGTAACGCTCGTCCTCTGCATCCTGTTCGGCGCGGTGCTCGGCGCGTTCCAGGGCTACTGGATCGCCTACCGGATGCTGCCGTCCTTCATCGTCACGCTTGCCGGCCTGCTCGCCTGGCGCGGCGCCTCGTGGCTGGTCAGCGGCGGCGTCACCATCTCGCCGATGGACGAGACCTTCCAGAAGCTCGGCGGCGGCCTCGAAGGGACGATCGGCGAGACCTGGAGCTGGGTGGTCGGCGGGCTCGCCATCATCGGCATCGTCTTCTTCTTCGTGCAGAACCAGCTGCGCAAGCGGCGCTACGGCTTCCGGGTGCGGCCGCTCGCGGTCGAGGCGGCGTTGATCGGCCTCTCGATCGCGGTCGTCGTCGGCTTCGTGATGACCATGAACGCCTATCTCCACCCGGTCCGCAAGGTGCCGCAGGGCATCCCGATTCCCGTCCTGATCCTCATCGTGATCGTGATCGCGATGAGCCTGGTCGCGCGCATCACCAAGTTCGGCCGCTACGTCTACGCGATGGGCGGCAACCCGGACGCTGCCGAGCTCGCCGGCATCGATGTCAAGCGGATGACCTTCTACATCTTCGTCCTCTCGGGCGTGCTGTGCGCGATCGCGGGCGCCATCGCGGTCGCCCGGCTCAACGCCGCGCCGACCTCGCTCGGCCAGCTCTCCGAGCTCAACGTCATCGCCGCTGCGGTGATCGGCGGCGCCTCGCTCTCCGGCGGCGTCGGCACGGTGGCCGGCGCGATCCTCGGCGCGCTGATCATGCAGAGCCTGCAGAACGGCATGCTGCTCATCGGCATCACCAGCGCGATCCAGCAGATGGTGAGCGCCGGCGTGCTGATCCTCGCGGTCTGGTTCGACGTGGTTTATCAGAAACGGAGGCTGCTGGTGCGATGAGCAAGGATGCCGCTCCGCTCGTCGAGATGCGCGGGATACACAAGGCGTTCGGCGGGCTTCGCGCGCTCGACGATGTGACCGTCGATCTCCACCGCGGCGAGGTGGTGGGCATCGTCGGGCACAACGGCGCCGGCAAGTCGACCCTGATCAAGATCCTCTCGGGCGCGCTGCGCCGGGACGACGGCGAGATCAGGGTCAACGGCGCCCCGGTCGACATCCAGAACCCGCGCGACGCCCGCGCGCTCGGCATCGAGACGATCTATCAGACGCTCGCGCTCGCCGACAATCTCGACGCCTCGGCCAACATCTTCCTCGGCCGCGAGCTGCTGACCAGGGTCGGCACGCTCAATGAGGAGGCGATGGCGAGCGAGACCTCCGGCGTGCTCGAGCGGCTCAGGATCAAGATCGAGTCGATCAAGGAGCCGGTGGTCAACCTCTCGGGCGGCCAGCGCCAGGCGGTCGCGATCGGCCGCGCGATCTACTTCAACGCGAAGATATTGATCATGGACGAGCCGACCGCGGCGCTCGGCCCCCAGGAGACGCGCATGGTCGGCAGCCTGATCAAGCGGCTCAAGGCGGAAGGAATCGGGATCTTCCTGATCAGCCACGACATCCACGACGTCTTCGACCTCGCCGACCGCATCACCGTGCTGAACGGCGGCCGCGTCGTCGATACCGTGCGCACGGAGGACGTCACCAAGGACCAGGTGCTCGGCATGATCATCCTCGGCAAGCGGATCGACGAGGAGACCGCGGAGGATCTCGCCAGCCTGCACTGAGCGGCCGGCGCGCCTTCGCGCGCGTCTCCTTCGCCGCATCATCGGCTATCCTGGGCAGGCGGCCGTCCATCATCTGGCGCAGCGCCTCGCGGCCGCGCGACAGCCGCGACATCACCGTCCCGATCGGAATGTCGAGCACCTCGGCGACCTCGCGGTAGGGCATGCCTTCGAGGCCGACGAGCAGGATCACCTGGCGCTGCTCGTCCGGCAGGCGGCGCAGGGCGCGCTCCAGGTCCTGCAGCTCGAGCCGGCTCGGCTGGGGCGGGGCGCAGGAGGTGGCGAGGAGATGGTGGTCGTCATAGCCCTTGCCGTTCATCGCCTTGGCCTGCTTCGTCGCGTCGACATAGACGTTGTGCAGGATCGAGAACAGGTAGGCGCGGTGATTGCGCACGTCGTCGAGGCAGCGCCGGCGCGCCAGGATGCGCACGATGCACTCCTGCACCAGCTCGTCGGCACCCTGCTTCGAGCCGACCAGCGCGCGGGCATAGCGCCGCAGGCTCGGCAGGTGCTCCAAGACGATGGTCTTGACGTTTGGCGACGAGTCCATGTTCGCGGCTCGACCGTTCAAAAGGCTCTTCCGTCGATGAAGTCGATGAATTGAGTGCCGCGCCGCACGTTCGGCTGGCGCGGCCGGATCGTGCCCTTCCATAAACCGGATGACGGCAGGCGCGTTCCGCCCTTCGAATGTGACAAAGGAGGGATGCGCCTCGGGCAAGCGCGCTGCGCGGGTGACAATCCGATAAGAAGGCGCAGGACGGCGCCGGGTGCGGCCGGTGCAGGCATCCCTGCTCCTGATACCGAAGACCGGAAACACTCGTGACATCACCACCCCACGCCGCCGGCTTGGCGGGGCGTGGGGCGGTCCAGGTTCCGAGAAAGCTGCTACTGGTTTGCTGCGTGGATGGAAGTCGTCTCGGGCGCGACGCCGATCGAGACGAGCGAGACGCCGCGGGGCGGACGGTCGATCACGACGCGGAAGTCCGCGGTCGCGCCGGGCGCCAGGAACTCGCGATCCAGCGAGAAGGTCTGCCGGTTGAGCGCTTGGCCATTGGCGTCCTTGAGCGTCGCGTCGAGTTTCGGCACGGGGAGCGGGGTGGCCGCCGCGTTGCGGAGCTGGCCGGTGACGACCAGGCTCGGCTTGCTGCTGCCACCGATGCGCTCGGCCTCGACATCGTCGATCTGGAGGCCGCTCGTGGTGGTCGTACCGCTGCACGGCCTGAAGGTGGTGCTGCCATCGGCGACGTAGCGGTCGACGCAATGGGCCAGATTGTACTGATCGCGGTCGATGTCGTTCCATTCGACGCCGAAGCGCGACGCCAGGACGGAGTCGGCACGCTGGAGCTTCAGCGAATAGAGGCCGGGCGCCAGCTCCTGGCGCGGGTGCATCTCGATCATTTCGGGATTGTCCGGGACCGGGAAATAGTTGAGCTCCACGCGGAATTCGGGCAGGTCGCTCACCGCCCACTCGCCGACGCGCTTCACGTCGCTCTGATCGCCGACCGTGACCTGATAGCGCACCCAGGCCACGTTCTGCAGCACGACGGCATTGTCCGGCACGGCGTTGGCGAGCGAGCGGTCATAGGCGATCAGCGCGCTGTGCGGCGAAAGGTCGGAGCGCTTCGGCCAGGTTTCCTGTTCCCAGGCCGGGCCGCCGTCGAGCCGTACCAGATGATCATCGTTGCGGGCATAGAGACCGTAGCTTGCCGGCTGTTCCGGCACGCTAGGCCCGCTACAGGCGGCGGCGCCGAGGGCGGCCCCCGCGGCGAGAACGACGTAGAGTCCTTTCAATGCGCTCATCTTCGGCCTCGTCTAGATCGAAACAACTGAAACCTGCCTTCATCAAAGCCGCAGCCGGGCGCCGCGGATCGGCGCCCGGCTTTCATCGGGAGCGGGTCAATGCTGCTGCTGCTCAGCGTTGGCGCCGCCCGATCGTGACGTCGCCTTGGCGCTGGACTGCGCGCTACAGCCATCGCCCTCGTCATAGTCGTAGTCTTCGCGGGTGATGGTCTCCTCGCCGTCGGATGCGGTAGTCCTGGCATGGCTCGATGCCGAGGACCGGCAGTTGTTCTTCGACATCTTTCCATCTCCCGATTTGGTTTCGGCGTTGGCGCTGGCCTTGGCGCTGGCGCTGGCGCTTGCACTCGCGCCCGCGCCCGATTGGTGCGGCCGCTCGGCCGATGACGCGGCATCCTCGTGAGGAGCGGCGCTTCCGGCGCGGGCGGCCTGACCGAGATAGCCGGAGTCGTCCGGCCCGAAGCCCGGCGCAACGAAGCCCAGTGCGGCGATCGCCAGGGCAAGGGGGATAGACGGTAGAGGGATGTGCAGAGGTCTCACGTTCATCTCCAATCCTGATCGTATCTTGCCGGTCGAACGCGCATGTTCGCCGGCCGGTTCCACGCAGGCTGGCCTACATGGCGGAACGTGCGAGCCCCGGCACGCCTCTCGCATGGGAGAGCGGCGTGCCGGGGCCCGGCTTCGTTAGGCTTCCGAGCGCCGCGTCACTCGCCGAGAAGCGACGCAAGAGCACTCGACAGCGCATCGGCCTGTGCGGTCGCGGCGACGCCGTCGCCGTTCTCGCCCGTGGCGTTGGCTTCCGCGCTGGCGTTCGCCTCGGACGAGGCGCTTGCGGTACCGCCGTCATCGCCGGTCACGCTGGCGTCCGCGCTGGCGCTCGATTCGGACGAGGCGCTTGCGCTGCCATCGCTGGCGTTCGCCTCGGCGCTCGAGCTCGCCTCGGACGAGGCGCTCGCGCTGCCATCGCTGGCGTTCGCCTCGGCGCTCGAGTTCGCCTCGGACGAGGCGTTCGCGGTACCACCGTCATCGCCGGTTGCGCTGGCGTCCGCGCTGGCGCTCGACTCGGACGAGGCGCTCGCGCTGCCGTCACTGGCATCCGCCGCGGCATTCGAGCTTGCTTCGGACGAAGCGTTTGCGCTGTCTCCGGTTGCGCTGGCTTGCGAGCCCGAGCTTGCGTCCGCGCTCGCGCTGCCGTCGGCCGCATTCGCCGCCGCGTTGGCAGACGCCTCGGCGGACGCGCTGGTGCTGCCGTTGCCCTCGACGCTGGCAACGCTGACCGCACCGCTCTGCGCACCGCTGGTCGAGGTGTTGCCGTCGGCGTTGCTCGCCGCGGCGCTGCTGCCCGAGCCGGAGGCCGCGCTGGCCCCGCCGTCGCCCGCCGCCGCCGCGGCGCTGCTCGACGCGCTGGTCGATGCGCTGCTGCCGGACGCGTCGGCCACGCTGCTCGAAGCGTTGCTCGTCGCATTGCCGGTGGCGGTCGCGCCTTCGCCGGTAGCGTTCGCGCTGGCGTCGGCCGAGGTGCTCACGCTGCCGTCGCTCGCCGTGGAGCTCGCATTGGCAGAGGCATCGGCGCTCGCCGGGCCGCTGCTGCCATCGGCGCTCGCGCTGGCATCGGCCGAGGCGTTGGCACTCGAGGTACCGCCGTCGCCTTCGGCGCTCGCACCGGCATCGGCGGACGCGTTGGCGCTCGCCGACCCGCCATCGCCCTCGGCGCTGGCGCCGGCATCGGCCGAGGCGTCGGCGCCCGACGTGCCGCCGTCACCCGAAGCACTGGCGCCGGCATCGGCCGAGGCATTGGCGCTCGCCGGGCCGCTGGTGCCATCGGCGCTCGCGCTGGCATCGGCCGAGGCATTGGCACCGGAGGTGCCGCCATCGCCCGAAGCACTGGCGCCGGCATCGGCCGAGGCGCTTGCGCCAGCCGATGCGCCGTCGCCCGAAGCGCTGGCACCCGCATCGGCCGAAGCATTGGCACCCGAGGTGCCGCCGTCGCCCGACGCGCCCGCGCCGGCATCGGCGGAGGCGCTGGCACCGGCTGAGGCGCCGCCGTCACCGCCGTCCGCACCGGCCGAGGCACCGGCATCGGCGCCCGCAGAAGCGCCATCGCCGCCGTTCGCGCTGGCGGACGCGCCGGCATTGGCGCCTGCAGACGCGCCATCACCGCTGGCGCTGGCGGACGCGCCGCCCTCGGCACCGGCAGACGGGCCGGTGCCGCCTTGGCCCGTGCCCGCGGAGGCGCTGGCACTCGCGCCCGCGCTCGCGGAGGCACCGCCTTCCTGAGCGTGGGCCAGGTCGTGGCTCAACGGCGCGGCAACCAGACCGGTTGCCAGTGCCATGGCAGCGACAGTGGCCATCAGCATCGATCGTTTCGACTTGCGCAACATACTTCTCTCCATATCGTCATTGCGAAATCATCAGGGGCGTGCATGCCCTCATCGCGCTTGGTTCGAAGCGAGAACGTCGTGCCTCGAAAGGCGTTGCCTCGCGATCGCCTCATCGGCAGCGATGCTTCTCATCGCACCGCGCCGACCGCCTCGTGCATATCCATCGACGTTGCTCCGAGGCCGATGCGAACGCTCGTTAGGCGAGGCCGCGCGCTTCCGCTCGATCACGCATCGGTGCGTGGTGCTTGGCTGCTGCCGCGATACTCCACGCTCCCGATCAGGCCGTGTCCTTGAAGCGCACGCATAGCGATAGACCCGCTCGATTCGGCTTTATTCCTCTCGCGGCGCCGCTTCGGCGCGCGGGTGTATCGTCAGCGTCACAGGGCGTTATCTCACTACCTTCGCGCGCCACTTCGCCGATCGTGAAAGCGCTGCGCGATGCAGGTTCGGACGCGCGTTCAGCGGCATGGAATATTTTGATGCCGACGGCTGTCTATGGAGTGGGTCTGGGGCAGTCTGGCCGCGGGCCTAGAAAAACAGGTCGCTATCGAAAGGAATCTGCAATGCTGAACATCCTGAAGTATCTTGGCGCGCTGGCCGTGGTGTTGGGTATCGGCGCCGCTGCGCCCTACGCCTTCGCCCAGGAAAGCACAACGGACTGTGCGCAGATCGCCGATCCGGACGAGCGGGCGGCGTGCGAGGCGCAGAAGGGCGGCTGAGCCGCTTCTCCGTTCGCCGGGATCGAATGCGCCGCCCCGGCCGTCAAAGGCCGAGGCATCGCATTCCCCGCATTCGGGTGAGGCCGGTGGGCGGGGAGGCAGGTATCGCCTCCTCGCTCACTGGTCTTGCCTTCGGTGCTGGGGTGAGATCCGCTCAGGCTGGTTCAACCTGAGCGGCGAATCCTGCTTAGCGGCCTTCCTTACATATCCGTCTGGCGTTCGAGAAAATCGAGCACCGGCTGCTCGAACGTCTGCGGGTTCACTTGGCTCGCGCAGTGGCCGCCCCGCGCGATCGCCGCCAGTTCGGCGCCCTTGATGCGCCGGGCCAGCTCCATCGAAAAGTAGAACGGCGTCAGGAAATCATCGCGCACGCCGAGCACGAGCGTCGGCGCGGCGATCCCGTCGAGCTCGCTCGTGCGATCGAAGTCGATCACCGCCTGACAGCGGCTCGCCGCGATCGAGACGCTCGGAAAGCCCTCGCGCGTCATGCGGTCGAGCACCGCCAGCTTCTCCGGGTTCTGATTGAGCCACCAGTCCGGAAACAGCAGGCAGGGCGTCAGCTCGATATAGGCATCGGCGCCGGCGCTCTCGAGAAGGGTCTTGCGCGCCTTCATGATGCGGCCCATGAAGGCGTCGGCCCGCGTCCAGGTCGCATAGAGGATCAGGCTCGCCAGCCGGTCCGGCCGGGTGATCGCGATGGTCTGGCCGATCGCGCCGCCCGTCGAGTGGCCGAGCAGGTGAGCGCGCTCGAGGCCGAGATGGTCCATCAGCGCGAGCACGTCCTCCGACATCTGGTCGATGCTGTAGTCGATCTCCGATCGCGTGCTTTGCCCGCAGCCGCGGTGATCGTGTACGATCACCCGAAAGCGCCGGCTGAAGGTAGCGAGCTGGGGGCGCCAATAGGCGCCCACGCCGCCGAGCCCGGCGACCAGCAGGAGGGGCGGCCCCGCGCCATGCTCTTCGTAATAGAGCTGGCCGTCTCGGATCGGTGCGTAGGGCATGGTCTACCTCCGGAGGGGTGATGAAACGCGAGAGCTGACCGCCGGTCGAAGGGGCGCCGGATCCGAACGCTCCTCTTGGCGCGGCACAAGGGGGAGACACAACGCATGCTGGACGACGTTTTCGTGCTCGACGCGGTGGCGCACGCCTACAGCTTCAGCCCCGCCAACCGCATCGGCCAGCCCTACGCCGACGGCATCGCGACCGGCGTCTACACCATACACCAGGCGTTCGCACCCCATGACCGCCCCGACCTCGTGCTCGACCGCCACAGCTTCGACACCCGCATCTGCGATGCCGAGGTGACCGGCCAGGTGATCTTCGGCGAAAGCCACGCGGATGCGACCATCTTTCACGAGCTGCCGCTCTACGGCTACTTCAAGGACGGCGGCTCGCCGCTCCGCATCGGCGAAGAGATGCGCGCGCGCTGGCCCGGTCGCGTCCTCCTCTACGGCGGAATATCGCCGCACCAGCCGGGCGCGCTCGACCGGGTCGACGAGCTCGTGGAGAGGCACAAGGTCTCGGGCATCAAGCTCTATCCGCACGACCTGGTGAACGGCGAGCTGCGCAGCATCCGGATCGACGACGAGAAGCTGGTGTTCCCGATCTTCGAGCGCGCGCGCAGGCACGGCCTGCGCACGGTGGCGCTGCACAAGGCGATCGTGATGGGGCCGGTGCCGATCGAGCCCTATATGCCGTTCGAGGTCGGCGCGGCGGCGCGCGCCTTTCCCGAGCTCAACTTCGAGATCGTGCACGGCGGCTGGGCTTTCCTCGAGGAGACCGTCGCGCTGCTCGCCTGGCATCCCAACATCACGGTGAGCACCGAGGGCACCACCGCGCTCCTGGCCAGGGCGCCGCGCCGGTTTCTCGAAATCATCGGCACGCTGATGGCCAATGGCGCGACCGACCGAATCCTATGGGCAATCGGCGGATTGGTCGTTCATTCGCGCTGGTATGAGGAGGCGTTCTGGAAGCTCGAGATGCCGCGGGACCTGATGGACGGTTACGGCTTTCCGCCGCTCACCGAGGCGGTGAAGCGCAAGATCCTCGGGCTCAACGCGGCGCGCCTGCTCGGCATCGACGTCGAGAAACTCGGGAAGGACACCGCCAAGGACGGCTTCGCCAAGCCGCGCCGGCTGGCCGAGCCCTATTCGGCGCTGAAGCGCGATGCCGCCTGAACGCGACGACGCCGCGCTGCGGCAGGCAGTGCTCGCCGAGCTCGAGGGCGTGGTCGACCCGTGCAGCGCCGCGGCGGGTGCACCCGCCGGGCTGGTCTCGATGGGGCTGGTCGGCTCCCTCCGCATCGAGCGGGAGGCGGACGGTGCGCATGTCAAGGTGACGCTGTTCCTCACCGAGCCAGGCTGTATGATGGGTGCGGTCTTTCAGGCAAATGCGGAGAAGAAGGTGCAAGGCGTGCCCGGCGTCGCGCGTGTGACGGTCGGCATCGACCACACCGAGCTGTGGACGCCCGATCGGATGACGCCGGACTATCGGCGCCGGCTGGTCGATCACCGCACCCGCCAGCGGGTACACATGGAAGCGTTGCGTCGCGTCTCTAACCAGAACGAGGGAGGGCACTAAGATGGAATCACGGGGCACATGGCCGAGGGGCACGATCCGGCTCGCCGCCACGGCTGCTGCTGCGTGCGCGCTGGGCGTCGCGCTGGCGGGCACGAGCGGTGTGGCGAAGGCGGCGGACGAGGATCCGGCCGAGTTCGCCAAGAAGGTGGTCGAAGCGGGCAGATCGAGCACCATGTCGCGGGCACCGCTCGGCGAGGGCGGCGTCTACTGGACCGGCGCCGAGACCTCGCCGCCGCCGATCGAAAAGGCGACAGTCGCAGTCATGCCGTGCCCGCTGCAGTACGTGGTGTGTCAGTATCTGTTCGAGAAGGCCAAGGACGCCGCCGAGGCGATCGGCTGGGAAGCCTTTTCGATTGACAACAAGGGTGATCCCGCGGTCGCGCAGAAGGGCGTCGACGTAGCGATCAATCGCGGCGTCAAGTGCGTGCTGACGCTGGCCACGCCGGCGCGCGACATCAAGGCGCAAATCCAGCGCGGCAAGGAACAGGGCGTCGCCTTCGTGACCGGGTTCTCGGACGATCCGCGCGATTTCGGCGGCGACATCGGCTATGGCCTCGACTATGCGGCCGCCGGTGCGTTGCTCGGCGCTTATGTGATCGCCAATGGCGGCGGCGGCGTGCTCGCGCTCGATGCGCCGCAGCTGCCGCAGCTCACGGTGCGCATCAACGGCTTCAAGGACTACATCACGAAGCATGGCGGCGGAAAGGCCGAGATCGTCCATTCGGAGGACTTCACGCTGGTCCAGGGCGCGCAGGGCCTGATCACCAAGATGCAGGCGATCCTGACCCGCTTCCCCGAAGGCAGCATCAAATGGGTGATCGCGCCCTATGACGAGGTGCTCAACACCGCGCTCGAGGTGGTCAAGCAGCGCAACCGCAAGGAGATCAAGGGCATCAGCTTCGACGGGGAGGATGTGGCCTACGATTCGCTGCGCAACGACGGCTATCAGGCGGCCACCATCAGCTGGGGCCTCGAATGGGTCTCCTGGGCCGGCATCGACGAGTGCAACCGCGCCCTGAACAAGGCCGAGGTTGGCGTCAACAAGGATTTCCCGATCCAGCTCACCGATGCCACAAACGTGCCGCCGCCCGGCGAGAAGTACGATCCGGGCTTCGACTTCAAGGCCAGGTACAAGGCGATGTGGGACGCCGCGCGCAAGCAGTAGCGCGCCTCGCCCCCTGACGAACGGACGAGCCACGGTGGCTACGCCTGAGCCCCTTGCCACGCCCGGCGCGAGCGGCACCCAGCCGGTGCTCTCGTTCCGCGACGTGACCAAGTCGTTCGGCTCCACCGTGGCCGTCAACAAAGTGAGCCTCGATCTCTTGCCGGGCGAGATTCACGCGCTCGTCGGCGAGAACGGGGCGGGCAAGTCGACCTTGATCCGCGTGCTTGCCGGCGATCACATCCCGGATTCCGGCGAGATCGTGCTCGATGGCCGGCCGGTGCGCTTCACCCATCCCAAGGAGGCGATCGAGCACGGCGTCGGCTTCGTGCACCAGATTCCGATGTTCGTTCCCAACCTGTCGGTGACCGAGAACCTGCTGCTCGGCGCGCCCTATCGGCGGCGCCGTGCCGGCCTGATCGACTGGCGCGCCGAGCATCGCGCCGCCGTCAAGGATCTCGCCGCGGTCGGCCTCGAGGTCAATCCGCGGGTGCCGCTCGAATCCCTGCGCGCGCACGAGCGGCAGCTCGTCGCGCTGGCGCGCGCGCTCAAGCGCGGCCTTCGCGTCCTCGTGCTCGACGAGGTCACCGCCTCGCTCTCCGAGCCCGAGGTGCGCATCCTGCACGACGTCATCCGGAGCCTGCGCGACCGCGGCGTCACCATCGTCTACATCAGCCACCGCCTCGAGGAGATCTTCCGCCTGGCCGATCGCGTCACGGTGCTGCGCGACGGCAAGCTGGTGGCAACCCTTCCGATGGAGGGGCTGACCCATCGCGACGTGGCGCGGCTCATCGTCGGCACCGACATCGGCCAGCTCTTCGAGCGCAAGACGACCGATGCCTCGGTCCGCAGCACCGAGGCGAAGCTCGAGGTTCGCGGCCTCGGCGACGGGCGGCTGCGCAACATCTCGTTCGAGCTGCACCCGGGCGAGGTCCTCGGCGTCTCCGGGCTCGGCGGCTCGGGGCGCACCCGCCTCCTGCACGTGCTGTTCGGCGCGCGCCCGTTCACCGAGGGCGAGATTCTGATCGACGGCAGGCGGCGGAAGTTCCGCGACGCCTCGGATGCGCTGGCCGCCGGCGTCGCGCTGGTCACCGAGGACCGGCAGGAGGACGGCTACGTCCAGACGCTCCAGGTCTGGCAGAACGTGACCCTGCCTTGGGCCCGCCGCTTCACCCGCTTCGGCCTGCTGCGCCTGGATGAGGAGCGCAAGGCAGCCGCCGAGACCACCGTGCGCCTCGGCGTGCGCATGCCCTCGATCAGCGCGCTGATGACCCAGCTCTCGGGCGGCAATCAGCAGAAGGCGATCTTCGCCCGCTGGATCACCGGGCCGATCCACATCCTCCTTCTCGACGAGCCGACGCACGGCGTCGACATCCGCTCGAAGGGCCAGATCTACGACATCATCCGCGGCCTCGCCTCGGATGGCGTCGCGATCATGGTGGTCTCCTCTGAACTCGAGGAGGTCGAGGCGCTGTGCCACCGCGTCATCCTGCTGCACGAGGGAGAGATGATCGGCGAGCTGCACGGCGAAGAGATCAGGAAGGACACGATCCTCCATACCCTGTTGGCCGGCGCCCGCCGGGACAGCGCGCCGGCATGAGCCCGTCCGAGGCGCGCGAGAGCCCGGTCGAGGCGGAGGGCGCCGGCGCGCTGGGCGGCCGCTTCGGCGCGATACGCGGGCGCCTCGACATCGGCGCGCTAGCGCCGATCATCTTCTTCGTCTGCCTGATCGCGGGCTTCGGCGCGGCCGAGCCCGACATCTTCCTGACCGTCGCGAATCTGACGACCATCCTCAACGACGGCGCGGTGCTTGCGATCCTCGCCTGCGGCTTGACCGTCGTGCTCGTGGTCGGCGAATTCGACCTGTCGATCGCCGCCGCCGCCTCGTTCGGCGGCGCGCTCGCCGCGGTGCTCGTCACCCAAGGGCATTGGCCGCTCCTGCCCGTCATCCTCGCCGTGCTTGCCACCGGCATCGTCATCGGCGTGCTGAACGGCATCCTGGTGACGCGGTTCGATATCCCGGCGCTGATCGCCACCATCGGTACCGCGAGCCTGCTCGTCGGCCTGACGCTGTGGATCACCGACAACTCGGTGATCTTCACCGGCTTCTCCGATTCCTTCCTGCTCTCCGGCGGCTGGACGCTTGGCGGCATCCAGGCGCCGGTCTTCTATCTCGCGGTGATCGCGCTCGTGCTCGGCGTCGCGCTCCGCTACACCGCGACCGGCCGGCACATGTATGCGACCGGGGGCAACCGCGCGGCCAGCCGCATGTCGGGCATCCGGGTGCGGCGCCAGATCATGCTGGCCTTCATCATCTCGGGCGTGCTTGGTGCGCTCGCCGGCTTCGTCTACACCGCGCGCCAGGGTTCGCTCACGCCCGAGTTCGGCGCGCCCTTCCTGCTGCCGACCTTCGCCGCGGCGTTTCTCGGCTCGGTCACGCTGACCCGCCGCACCTTTCACATTCTCGGCACGATGATCGGCGTCTACCTGATCGAGACCGGCACGGTCGGCCTCCTGATCTTCGGCGCACCGGCCTACACGCAGCAGCTGTTCGCCGGCGCCGTGCTGATCCTGGCCTCCATCGGCGCGCGCTATCGCGGCCGCGGCACCGCCGCGCGCTGAACGCGGCCCGCTCAATCGGCCAGCAGCGAGCCCTTGTAGAACGCGACCCGATAGGCCGGGCGCGCGCGAATGCGCTCGTACCAGCCGGCGACGCCTGGCCGGCTCTGCGTCCACATACTGGCCATGCCGAGATCCTCGAGCCGCTGCAGGATCGGCGCGATGCAGATATCGGCGATCGAATATTCGCCGTCGACCAGCCATTGGCTTTCGCCCAGCACGGTCTCCATGCGCTCGAGCGATTGGTGAAGCTGCTCGATCGCCATGTCGTAGTCGCCGCGGCTGAAGCCGGTGCGGCCCAAGCGCTTCAGGAACGGCTTGCGCAGCGGATTGCGCTCGACGAACGCCTCGAACTCCGCCTCGCTCATCTTCTGGTAGCGTGGCAGGATGACGTGCTGGAAGGTCGGCACGCGGATCGCCATCGACGGTACTTCGTCGTTGTAACGCAGCCACACGCGCATCTGCGCGCGCCTTAGGGGATCGCGTGGCGAAAGATGCGGCGCCTCGGGATGGGTTTCCTCGAGATACTCGCAGATCACCGTCGATTCGGCGATCGGCGCGCCGTCATGCACGAGCGTCGGCACCACGCCGTTCGGGTTCAGCTTGAGGTACTGTGGCGTGAGATTCTCCTCGGCGGCGATGTTGACGTGCCGGTTGACCCAGTCGAGCGACTTCTCCGCCAAGCACAGGCGCACCTTCTGGCTGCAGGTGGATTTGTCGTTGTGATAGAGCTCGATCGTCATGGCGTGAGGCCTGCTTCATGGTCCGCTGCGAACGGTCACAGCCAGAATGCTAGCCTAGAGCAGGATCGTTTGAGACGGAATCGCCTCGGATCCGTCTCAAACGATCCTGGCCTACTTCAAAGGGTTTAGAGCGCGGTTGACCTCCAGCCTTTGGATGCCACGTGCCCTGTGCACTACCATTGTGCGCTGCGGTTCAACGGACGCCATCGCCATGACCATGACTCGTCTCGTCTCACTGATCGCCGTTGCCGCGTTCGGCCTGGCGCTCGCCCAACCGCTGCTCGCCGAGGCCAAGCAGCCGGACAAGGGCAAGGGCCATCAGGGCCAGTCGGGCCGGCCGAGCGGCCGACAGAGCGCGCCCGACGTGTTGCTCCAGGCCACCATCACGGGGGCTGAGGTCACGATTATCTACGATTTCATCAGGCGATACGGCGTCGAGCCCTTCGGCCCGCCGGAGGGTCTGCCGCCCGGCATTGCCAAGCGCTACCTGCCGCAGGATTTGCTGGCGCAGCTCCCGCCGCGACCCGGCTATGAGTGGCTCGCCGTCGGCCGCGACATCCTCTTGGTGGTCGCCGCCACCGCCATCATCGTCGACGTGCTGAACGACGTGCTGTAGCCGGCCCGGCAGACCGTCATCGGCGAACACAGGCTGTGCCTGCACAACCTTTTGGCCCCAAAGCCGGCCCACGGCGCCGGTACCACAGCAAACTCACAATGGCGTCGCGGTAATAACGCACGGAACCGGCGCGGCCCAACATACGTTATGCCGCGGCTAACGAAGCCCGCCAACTGCGACAACAAAGAGAGACGATGATGAACGGGGTTTCTTCATTGAGGGCTGCGATCAGACCGGTCGCGCTGGCCGCTGTGTTGGCGGCCGGGTTGACGGCAGCCGGCTGCTCCGGCATGAACGATACCGCGCAGCGCACCTTAAGCGGCGGCGCGATCGGCGCGACGGTGGGCGCCGCGGGCACCGCGCTCACCGGCGGCTGCGTGTGGTGCGGTGCCGCGATCGGCGGTGCCGTCGGCGCCGGTGCCGGCTTCATCTACGATCAGGTGGAGAAGTCGAACTAG
>JBFXKW010000018.1:0-48460 GCA_050173345.1 Alphaproteobacteria bacterium
GCCGGCAAAAAGCCCAAGCTCGCTCTCACCGCGCTCATGCGAAAGCTCGTCGTCCTCGCCAATACCCTGCTCAAAGAAGATCGCCTCTGGGCACCACGTCATGCTTGACTGACAACACAGATGCTCAAAGAAGATCGCCTCTGGGCACCACGTCATGCTTGACTGACAACACAGATGCTCACCCTGACCCTCTCCTACTTCGTGGGAGAGGGAACCGCGCTGACACACCGAGCGAAAGTTCGTGAACGCCGCGGCACGCTCAGCGATTGCCCGCCTGCCCCAACAGGCCGCGCCGGGCGAGGTTGTCCATCAATTGGGTGACGCCGAGCGTCCAGGGCCGCGCGCGGTCGCTGGTGGTGACGCGGTTCTCCAAACGCCCGAGGCGGGGCGAGGCGATGCGCACCACGTCGCCGAGCTTGTGGGTGAAGCCCATGCCGGGCGCGCGGCGATCCTCGATCGGCGCGAACATGGTGCCGGTGAACAGCGCGACGCCGTCCGGGTATTGATGGTTGCGGTTGTGGGTCTGCGCGACCAGATCGGCCGGGTCGCGGCTGATCTCGCTCATGCTGCTCGCGCCCTTGAGATGAAAACCGTCCTCGCCCTCGACATCGAGCGTGAGCCGGGCGCGGCGCACGTCGTCGAGCGTGAAGCCGTCGTCGAACAGGCGGATGAACGGGCCGATGGCGCAGGAGGCGTTGTTGTCCTTCGCCTTGCCGAGCAGCAGCGCGCTGCGGCCCTCGACGTCGCGCAGGTTCACGTCGTTGCCGAGCGTCGCGCCCAGGATCTCGCCGGCGCCGCTGACGATCATCACCACCTCGGGCTCCGGGTTGTTCCAGGACGACATCGGATGCAGCCCAACCTCATCGCCATGGCCGACCGCCGAGAGCACCGGCGCCTTGGTGAACACTTCGGCGTCAGGGCCGAGCCCGACCTCCATGTATTGCGACCAGCGGCCCTGCTTCTGCAGCTCGGCCTTGAGCCGCCGCGCCGTCTCCGAGCCCGGCACGATCTTCGAGAGGTCGGCGCCGATCTGCTCGGTGAGCTTGCCGCGCAGCGCTTCCGCCGCCGAGGCGTCGCCGCGCGTCGCCTCCTCGATGACCCGCTCCAGCAGGCTGCGCGCGAAGGTCACGCCGCACGCCTTGATCGCCTGGAGGTCGACCGGCGCCAGCAGATGAAGCGCGCGTTCGTCGCCCGGCGTTGCGGCAAGCGCGGCATCGAGCGGACCCAGCACCGGCCAGTCGCCGCTGCGCGCGAGCGCGCGCTTCTCGGCATCGTTCAAAAGGTGCGCGACCGTCGGCGCAAGAGCGGAGAGATCGAGCAGCTTGCCGTCGCGCACCAGCACCGGCGACGGGCCGCCCGGCGCGCCCGGCATCCAGGCGCGGCCGATCAGGAACGCCTTGTCGGCATCCTCGGGCAGCACGGCCCGCGCGGAGCGGGAGATCGCGGGCGCGCTCATAGCCAGCCTCCATCGACGATATAGGCTTGCGCCGTGCACATCGCGCTGTCGTCGGCACCGAAGAAGAGCACCATGCGTGCCAAGTCTTCCGGCATCAGGTGGCGCTTCAGGCATTGCGCCTGCATCATCTCGGCCTCGGCCTCGGGCGTCAGCCACAGCTTCTTCTGCCGCTCGGTCATCACCCAGCCCGGCACCACCATGTTGACCCGGATGTTCTCCGGCCCGAGGTCGGTGGCGAGCGAGCGCGTCAAGCCCCAGACCGCCGCCTTGGAGAGCGAGTAGCACGCCATGCCGCCCTGGCCGATCATGTAGCTGATCGAGCCGAGGTTGACGATCGAGCCGCCGCCCGCCTGCGCCATGGGCTTGCGCACCGCCTGCGCCGCGAAGAGCTGGTGTCGGATGTTGACCGCGACGCGATCGTCGAAATAGGCGGGCGTGATCTCGTCGAGCTTGTGCCGGTCGTCGTTCGCCGCGTTGTTGACGAGCACGCGGATTGGCCCATCCGCCTCGATCACTTGGCCGATCGCGCGGCGCAGCGCCTCGATGTCCTTGAGATCGCAGGCGATGAAGCGCGGGCGCGGATCGCCGCGCGCCGCGATGCTATCGACGAGCTTCGTCGCGGGCGCCGCGTCGATATCCACGAAGGAGACGCGTGACCCTTGCGCGCAGAAATGCTCGACGATCGACGCCCCGATGCCGGAACCGCCGCCGGTGACAAACACCACCCGGTCGCGCAGGCTCGGATAAGAGGCGTAGCGCTCATCAGCCATGCTCGGCTCCTCTCCGTGCGTCTAGAACGCCACCCACGCGCCACCCTTGCCGCTCGACTCGACCGCACGCGCGATGAAGCGCACGCCCTCGACGCCGTCCTGAACGCAAGGCGCGAGCAGCGAGAGGGGGTCGGGCTTGCGCTTTTCGAGCCGCGCCGCGATGCGCTCGGCGTAGTCGCGGTAGAGCTGGGCAAAGCCTTCGAGATAGCCCTCGGGATGACCGGGCGGGATGCGCGTCGCGGCCGATGCCGCCGCGCCGAGGCCGGGCCCGCCGCGCGTCAGGGTGCGCGGCGGCTCGCCGAGCGGCGTGTGGATCAGGAGGTTCGGGTTCTCCTGCCGCCATTCGAGGCCGCCCTTCTCGCCGTAGAAGCGCACCTTCAAGGCGTTCTCGTTGCCGGCCGCGACCTGGCTCGACCAGATCATGCCGCGCGCGCCGCTCTTGAAGCGCAGCAGGACCTGCGCGTTGTCCTCCACCTTGCGGCCCTCGACGAAGCTGTGCAGGTCGGCGGTGAGCGCCTCGACCTCGAGGCCGGTAATGAAGCGCACCAGGTTGAAGGCGTGCGTGCCGAGATCGCCGAGGCTGCCGGCCGGCCCGGCCTGCGCCGGGTCGGTGCGCCAGAGCGCCTGCTTCATGCCGGTGGCTTCGAGCCTGGTGGAGAGCCAGTCCTGCGGGTACTCGGCCTGCACCACGCGGAGCGGCCCAAGCACGCCGCCCAGCACCATCTCGCGCGCCTGGCGCACCAGCGGGTAGCCCGTGTAGTTGTGCGTCAGGCCGAACTCGAGACCGCTCGTCTCGACCAGCCCGGCGAGCGCCTCGGCGTCCTTCAGGTTGGTGGTCAGCGGCTTGTCGCAGATGACGTGGATGCCGGCATCGAGGAACGCCTTGGCCGCCGGGTAATGCACATGGTTCGGCGTCACGATGGCGACGACGTCGATGCCGTCCTTTCGTGCCGCCTCCACCTTCGCCATCTCCGCGAAGCTGCCATAGGCACGCTCCGGCGCGACGTGCAGCGCCGGCGCCGATGCCTTGCTGCGCGCCGGGTCGGAGGCGAAGGCGCCGGCCACCAGCTCGTAGCGGTCGTCGATACGCGCCGCGATGCGGTGCACGCCGCCGATGAAGGCGCCCTCGCCGCCGCCGACCATGCCGAGCCGCAGGCGCCGGGGCGCGCCCTGCTCCGTTCTTCCTTCGATCGCCATGGCGGGCCGCCCCTCAGCCCGTGATGCCGAGGATGCGGCGGTTGGCCGCCTCGTCGGTGCCGGCGCCGGCGAAATCGTCGAACGCCTTCTCGGTCACCCGGATGATGTGGTCGCGGATGAAGGGCGCGCCTTCCGCCGCGCCGTCCTCCGGGTGCTTGAGGCAGCATTCCCATTCGAGCACGGCCCAGCCCTCGAAGTCATAGGCCGCGAGCTTCGAGAAGATGGCGCCGAAATCGATCTGCCCGTCGCCGAGCGAGCGGAAGCGCCCGGCGCGGTTGACCCAGGACTGATAGCCGGAATAGACGCCCTGCTTCGGGCTCGGGTTGAACTCGGCGTCCTTGACGTGGAACATCTTGATGCGTTCGGCATAGACGTCGATGAAGCCGAGATAGTCGAGCTGCTGCAGCATGAAGTGGCTCGGGTCGTAGAGGATGTTGCAGCGCGGGTGCCCGTTCACGCGCTCCAGGAACATCTCGAAGGTGATGCCGTCATGCACGTCCTCGCCCGGATGGATCTCGAAGCAGATATTGACCCCGGCTTCGTCGAACGCATCGAGGATCGGCTTCCAGCGCCTGGCGAGCTCGTCGAACGCGGTCTCGACCAACCCGGCCGGCCGTTGCGGCCAGGGATAGATGTAAGGCCAGGCGAGCGCGCCCGGGAAGCTCGCATGGTTCGTAAGCCCGAGATTGCGGGACGCCTTGGCCGCCTTCCTGACCTGCTCGACCGCCCAGTCCTGGCGCGCCTTCGGGTTGCCGCGCACCTGCGGCGGCGCGAAGCCGTCGAACATCTCGTCATAGGCGGGATGCACAGCGACGAGCTGGCCCTGCAGGTGGGTCGACAGCTCGGTGACCTCGAGGCCGTGCCTGGCGAGCGTGCCCTTGACCTCGTCGCAATAGGTCTTGCTCTCGGCGGCCTTCTCGAGGTCGAACAGCCGGCCGTCCCAGCTCGGGATCTGCACCCCGACGAAACCCAGGTCCGCCGCCCACTTGCCGATGCTGTCGAGGCTGTTGAACGGCGGCGCGTCGCCCGCGAACTGCGCCAGGAAGATCGCCGGCCCCTTGATCGTTTTCATCTGCCCCTCCCTTGGTTCCTATCTGTCGCAGTATAGTGGCCGCCGGATAGAGTAGGAGGAACGCGACATGGCCGCCAGCCCGACCGGGCGTTTGCGCTTCCGCAGCCAGGAATGGTTCGACAACGCCGCCGATGTCGGTATGACCGCGCTCTATCTGGAGCGCTATTTCAATTTCGGTTTGACACCCGAGGAGCTGAAGGCCGGCCGCCCGATCATCGGCATCGCGCAGACCGGCTCGGAGCTCGCGCCCTGCAACTACATCCATACCCAGATCGTCGGGCGCGTGCGCGATGGCATCCGCGATGCCGGCGGCATCCCGCTCGTGTTTCCGGTTCACCCCATCCACGAGCAGGCGCGCCGCCCGACCGCCGCGCTCGACCGCAACCTCGCCTATCTCGGCCTGGTCGAAATCCTGCACGGCTACCCGTTCGACGGCGTGGTGCTCACCACCGGCTGCGACAAGACCACGCCCGCGACCATCATGGCCGCGGCCACGCTCGACCTGCCGGCCATCGTGCTCTCCGGCGGGCCGATGCTGGACGCGTACTGGCGCGGCAGGCTCGCCGGCTCCGGCACCATCCACTGGGAGGCGCGCAAGCTCTACGCCACCGGCGATCTCGACGATCAGGGCTATATCGACATGGCGGTCGCCCAGGTGCCGAGCACCGGCCACTGCAACACCATGGGCACGGCGACCACGATGAATTCGCTGGCCGAAACGCTCGGCCTCTCGCTCAAGGGCTGCGCCGTGATCCCCGCGCCCTATCGCGAGCGCGCGGCCATGGCCTACCGCACCGGCAAGGCCGCGGTCGAGATGGTGCTGAGCGACCGCCGGCCGAGCCAGATATTGACCCGCGCGGCGTTCGAGAATGCGATCCGCATGACGACGGCGCTCGGCGGCTCGACCAACGCGCAGATCCACATCGCAGCAATCGCGCGCCATGCCGGCATCGACATCGACATCGCGGACTGGGAGCGGCTCGGCTACGACGTGCCGCTGCTGGTCAATTTGCAGCCGGCCGGCGAGTATCTCGGCGAGGCGTTCCACCGCGCCGGCGGCGTGCCCGCGGTGCTATGGGAATTGAAGCAGGCCGGGCTGCTCAACGAGGACTGCCTGACCTGCGACGGCGGCACCATCGGCGCGCGCGCCGAGGAGACCAGGGACCGCCGCGTCGTCTTCCCCTACGGGAAGCCGATGATGGAGAAGGCCGGCTTCCTCGTGATGCACAGCAACATCTTCGATTCGGCGATCATGAAGACCTCGGCGATCGACGAGGAGTTCCGCAGCCGCTTCCTGAGCCACCCCGAGCATCCCGGCATGTTCGAGGCGCGCGCGATCGTGTTCGACGGCTCGGAGGACTATCACGCCCGGCTCAACGACCCCGCGCTCGGCATCGACGAGCGTTCGATCCTGGTCATGCGCCAGGCCGGGCCGGTCGGCTGGCCGGGCTCGGCCGAGGTCGTCAACATGCAGCCGCCCGATGTGCTCCTGAAGCGCGGCATCCGTTCGCTGCCGACGATCGGCGACGGCCGGCAGAGCGGCACCTCGGGCAGCCCGTCGATCCTGCACGTCACGCCGGAGGCCGCGCTCGGCGCCGGGCTCGCGCTCCTCAGGACCGGCGACACGATCCGCGTCGACATCCCGAAGCGCCGCGTCGACCTGCTGCTGCCCGAGGCCGAGATCGCGGCGCGCCGCGCCGAAGCCAAGCCCGCCATGCCCGCCGACCAGACGCCCTGGCAGCACATATACCGCGAACATGTCGGCCCGCTCTCGACCGGCGCCTGCCTCGACTTCGCGACCGCCTTCGCCAACGTCGCGAAGTCGATCCCGCGCCACAACCATTGACGCTGGAATTAGCTTTCAGTTTCTTCGTCATTGCCGGGCTTGACCCGGCAATCCAGCTTTCTTGAAGAAGCCTGGATGCGCGGATCAAGCCCGCGCATGACGACGGCGTGGATGCGACGCCGATGCATTATTCCGCCAACCTCGCACTTCGCAGCGCGCCGGCGCGCTCGGCTTCCGCGATCTCGTCATCGCTCAGGCCGAGGAGCTCTCGCAGCACGTAGTCCGCATGCTCGTTGAGCGAGGGCCCGAGCGTCTCGATCGAGCCGGGGGTTTCGGACAGGCGGGGCACCACGTTCGGCACCACGTATTCCCGGCCGTCATGCGCGTCAATCACCCGGCGCAGCGCCTCGCGCGCCGCATAGTGCGGGTCGTCGAAGATGTCGCCGATGTCGGAAACCGCCGCGCACGGGATTTCGCGCGCGACGCACGCCTCGATCAGCTCATCGCGGTTCATGGTCTCGGTGAAGCGCGCTGCCCAGGCATTGACCATGTCGCGCTCGGGCACGCGCTCGCGACCGGCATGCCAGCGCTCGGGCGGCGGCGCTCCATGCGCCTTGGCCAGGCCTGCGAAGCGCTCGAACATGCGGTCGCTGGTGCAGGCGATCGCGACCCATTTGCCGTCCTTCGTCGGGTAGTGCCCATGCGGGCAGGCCGAGATCGTGTAGAGCCCTTCTCGACCGCGCACCGTGCCGTTCAGCGCATAGGCAGGCGCCAGCTCGTCGAGCACGCGGAAGATGCTCTCATAGAGTGCGATGTCGACGACTTGGCCGCGCCCGCTGCGCTCGCGATGGCGCAGCGCGGTCAAAACCCCGAAGGCGCCGAACACGCCGGACATATAGTCGGCGAGCGAGGTCGAGCCCGGCGTGACAGGCGGGCCCCCCGGCATGCCGGCGAGATGCGTAAGACCGCCGAAGGCGTGCGCGATGCGGGCGAAGCCGGGCCGCGTCGCATAGGGGCCGCTCTGGCCGTAGCCCGAGACGCGCAGCAGCACGAGCCCCGGATTGACCGCCGAAAGCGCGTCATAGCCGAGGCCCCACCGCTCGAGCGTGCCGGGGCGGAAGTTCTCGCACACCACGTCGCTCTTCGCGGCCAGCCGCCTGAACAGCGCGGCGCCGGCCGGGCGGCGCAGATCCAGGCAGAGCGACTTCTTGTTGCGCGCCTCGCTCTTCCAGACCAGGGTCGCGTCCGCGGCGACGCGAGTGCCGAAGCTGCGCAGCGGGTCGCCGCCCTCGGGCTGCTCGATCTTGATGACCTCGGCACCGAACTCGCCGAGCAGGCTCGCCGCGAACGGCGCCGCGATGAAGGTCGCCACGTCCAGCACGCGCAGCCCGGCGAGCGGCTTCTCCGCGTGCATGGCTTCGCCTGGTCCGCTGGTGTCCCCGCTCAACCCTGCGGCTTCAGCCCATTCGCGAAGCGCTGCCAGTTCTCGACATAGTGCTGCGCGGCCTTCCGGATCCCCGCGACTTCCTCGGACCTCAGCTCGCGCACCACCTTGGCCGGCGCGCCGACGATCAGCGAATTGTCGGGGAACACCTTGCCCTCGGTGACCAGCGCCTTGGCGCCGATCAGCGAATTGGCGCCGATCTTCGCGCCGTTGAGCACCGTCGCGCACATGCCGATGAGCGAATTGTCGCCGATCGTGCAGCCATGGAGCACCGCGTGGTGGCCGACCGTGCAGTCCGCGCCGATGGTCAAGGGATAGCCGGGGTCGGTGTGCAGCATCGCACCTTCCTGGATGTTGCTGCCCGCGCCGATCGCGATCGGCTCGTTGTCGCCGCGCAGCACCGCGCCGAACCAGATGCCGACATCGAGGCCGAGCATCACCTTGCCCATCACATGGGCGCCCGGCGCGACCCAGAAGCGCCCGGCCTCCGGCAGGCTGACGCGGTGCTCGTTCAGCGCGTAGATCGTCATGTCTCGTCCCATCGGCTGTGGTGCAGGATCGGGCACAGGCCCAGCCGTCTCCTAGAGCACGGTCCGATCAGGTTGCCCCAACCTGATCGGTGAATCGTGCTCTAATTTGTTGAGTAGAGCAGGATTCACGTTTGAGATGGGATCGCTCCGCGATTCCATCTCAAACGATCCTGCTCTAGCGCGCCGTGGTGCCGCCGTCCACCGGCATCAATATGCCGGTGACGAAGCTCGCCACGTCGGAAGCCAGGAACATGACGGCGTTCGCGATGTCGAGCGGCTTGCCGACGCGGCCGATCGGGATGTGCGACTTGAGCCGCTCGCGCACCTCCTCGGGCGTCAGGTTGAACTGCTGCCAGGCGATGTCGGTCATCGGCGTGTCGATGTCGCCTGGGCACACCGCGTTGACGCGAATACCGTCGCGCGCATGGTCGATCGCCATACACTTGGTGAGCATCGCGATGGCGCCCTTGGTCGCGCTGTAGGCCGGCAGTTTCTCATAGGCGATCAGCGCGCATTCCGAGCCCATGTTGATGATGCTGCCGCCGCCTCCTTGCGCCTTCATCTGGCGCACCGCGGCGCGCGCCATGTAGAAGCTGCCGCAGATGTTAGTGTCGACGAGCCAGCGCCACGTCTTGTCGTCCATCTCGTCGATCGTCGCGTTCATCACGACGCCGGCATTGTTGAAGAGCACGTCGAGCCGGCCGAAGGTCTTGGCCGTCTCGGCGACCAGCGCGTCGCAATAGGCCGAATCCGCCACATTGCCGAGGCTCAGATGAACGCGCCCGCCGGCCTCGCTTATGCCGTCGCGCACCTTGGCGCCGCGCGCGGCGTCGCGGCCATTGATGACGACGGCCGCGCCGTGCGCGGCGAACGCCTGCGCCGTGCCAAGGCCGATGCCCGAGGTCGCCCCGGTGACGAGGACGACACGGTCTGCAAACGCATCCTTCGCGAAAAGCGACGTCAAACCCAACCTCCCTTGCTGATGTTTCCCGGCTCCCGCTATTCGGGCAGCGCGCTCACCCTGTAGAGCGCGAACAGCTCCGGCGTCGGCTTGATCTTGGGGCCGAAGGCGGTGCTGAAAACCCTGCCTATCTCGCCCGAGCGGTAGATGCGGCTGAGCGCGCGGTCCACCGCGAGCCGGAACGCGCTGTCGCCATGCGGCAGCGCGAGCGCGTAGGGCTCATAGCTGAACTGCTGATCCGCGAGCCTGAGCTGGTCGGGCGCGCTGCTGCGGGCCCAGAGATAGAGAAGGATGCCGCGATCCGCGAAATAGGCCGAGAGCTCGCCGCTGATCAGCCTCGCGATGCCGTCGCCATGGTCCGCCACCACCACCGTCTCGACCGCGATGCTGTGCTTCTCGACCGTATTGCGCAACGCCTCCTCGGTGGTGGTGCCGCCGGTCACGCCGACCTTCTTGCCGCTCAGCTCGGCGAAGCTGGCCGGCCCGTCCGCACGCAGCAGCACGCCGGCGCCATCGACGAAGGTGGGGATCGAGAAGTCGACGATCTCGCGGCGCGACAGGGTGGCGGTGTCCGCGCTGCACAGGAGGTCTATCCGGCCGGTCTTCACCGCGTCGAAGCGGTCCTCGGCGGTGACCGGCACATATTCGACCGAAACATCGCGGAGGCCGTCGGCTATGAGCCGGGCGGCGACCGCGCGGCAGAGCTCGACCGTATAGCCCGACGGCTCGCCGATCGTGCTCTTGTAGGAATAGGGCGGCGCATCCTCCCGATAGCCGAGCTTCAGGGTTCCGCTCTCGCGGATGCGCTCCAGCGTATCCGCGGAGGCAGCGGAGGCAGCGAACAGGACACCGACAGCGGCGATCATGGCGAACCGGAACATGGCCGATCTCCTCCTGTTGAATGCTCCTTGAGCGTACTTTGCGGCGGCCGGGGCGGCGAGACAAGCGCCAAGCCGTCACTCCTCCCATTCGAGATTGCCGCAGACGCCGAGCAATTGGCCCGAGATGTGGCGGGCCGCGTCCGAGGCGAGGAAGAATGCCGCATCGGCGACCTCCTCCGGCGCGATGTAGCAGCGCATCGAGATGAAGCCGAGATAGCGCGCCTCGGCCTCCGCCACGGTCTGGCCGCGCTCGGCGGCGAGCCGCGCCGCCAGGCTGCGCCCGCGCGGGTTGTCGATAATGCCGGGCAGGATCGCGTTGCAGCGTATGCCGAACGGCCCGAGCTCGCGCGCGAGGTTGCGTGTGAAGCCGTCCATCGCGCATTTCGAGGTGATGTAGGCGGCGCGCAGCGGCATGCCGACGCGGGTCGAGGCGGTCGAGATGTTGATGATCGAGCCGGCGCCTTGCGCCTTCATCGCGGGCACGGCGCGCTTGGTGCAATAGAACATGCCGTTGAGATTGACGGCCATGGTGCGTTGCCAATCGGCGTCCTCGACCGCCTCGATCGGCGCACGCGGGCCGCTGATGCCGGCGTTGTTGACCAGCACGTCGAGGCCGCCGAGGGCCGCGAGCCCCTCGCCGAACCAGCGCGCGACCTGATCCGGCTCGGCCACGTCAGCGAGGCTGCCGGTCATGCCGGGATGCGTGCCGAGCACCTGGCTCAGGCTTTCCGAGGTCACGCAGCAGATATGCACGGCCGCGCCCCCGGCGTGAAAGCGTGCCGCGATCGCCCGCCCGATGCCGCGCCCCGCGGCGGTCACCATCACGCGCTGCCGTCGTCCCGATGCCAAGGCCTGCTCCCGCTTGCCGCTAGTTCCCGCCGAGCGCGCGATAGATTTTTTGGCCGGCGCGGCCGGTCGGCGGCAGGCCGAGCGCGGCTTCGGCTTCGGCGATAGCGGCGCGGGTGGCCGGGCCGATCTTGCCGTCCGCCTCGCCGATGTCGTAGCCCTTGGCGATCAGGCGCTTCTGCAGCTCCAGCCGCTCGGCGCGCGACAGCGCCGGGTCGTCGGTCGGCCAGGGCGTTCGCAGGCCCGGATACCCGGCGAGGCGGTCCGCGAGATGGGAGATCGCGAGCGCGTAGGACTCGGCCAAGTTGTACGAGTAGACCGCATCGAAGTTGCGGAAGACCAGGAAGCCCGGCCCCTGCGGCCCGGCCGGCAGCAGGAGGCCGGCCTCGCCCTCGCCCGCGAGCGCCGCGCCATCGGCGCGCACCACGCCGCGCTTGGCCCAGTCCGAGAGCGCCGCGCGCTCCTTGCGCCCGGTCGGGCCATTGTAGCCGGCCGGCGCCTTGACCTCGATCATCCACGGCGCGCCGGTGCGCCACCCCGAACGGTTCAGATAGTTCGCGGTCGAGCCGAGCGCATCGGCGACCGACTTGACTAGGTCGCGCCGCCCGTCGCCGTCGAAATCGACCGCGAGCCGCTCATAGGTGGACGGGATGAACTGCGTCTGGCCGAACGCGCCGGCCCAGGAGCCGTAGAGCTCGTCGAGCGTCAGGTCGCCGCGATCGACCAGGCGGAGCGCGGCGATCAGCTCGCCACGCCAGAAATCGCGGCGGCGCTCGCCGAGGCAGGTCAGCGTCGCGAGCGCGTGCGGGATGTAGCTGCTGCCGGTCTCGCGCCCATAGTCGGTCTCGACGCCCCAGATCGCCGCGATGACGTAGCGGTCGACGCCGAAGCGCTGCTCCGCCGCGCGCAGCTCGCGATCATATGTCGCCATCATGGCGCGGCCGTCACTGACCCGCTGCTCGTCGACCAGGAAGCCGAAATAGTCCCAGATCGGCATCTTGAACTCGGGCTGCACCTGGGAGAGCGCGAGCACCCGCTCGTCGGGCGTCGTATCGTCGAGCGCCTCCGCGATCACCGCATCGCTGACCCCGGCGTCGCGCGCCGCACTCTTCAAGCCGGCGAGGCAGCTCTCGAAGCCGGCTGCCGACGCGCCATTCTCAATGACCGCCGCAGCGCCGAGCGCCATGACAGCACCGAGTCCGAGCCGCCATCCCATCATCGTGCCCTCCTGGCGCGGAAAGCCGTGCGTCATGCCACCCCGGCCAACGGATAGATGCGCCGGGCATTGTCGCGCCCGACCAGCTGCATGATGCGCGCCGCCTCGTCCGCCGGGCACTCGTCCTCGCTCACCCAGCGGTCGAGCGCGCGGCCGAGGCTCGCACGGAAGCGCGTCGCGCCGAGATAATAAAGCTCGGACAAACCGAAGGCGTCCGAGCTGTAGAGCTGCTTGGTGAAGGGCGCGAGCTCGAGCGCCTCGTCCATGATGCGCTGGTAGCTCGGGCCCGACCAGTTGAGCACGAAGCCGACGTCGAAATAGACCGCGGGGAAGTTCTCCGCCATCAGCCCGGCCTCGCGGTGGAACGGGTAGCAGTGCAAGAGCGTGATCGGGAAGCCCCAGGGCTCGGCCTGCTTGATGAAGGGCGTGAGCAGGCTGGGATCGACCTTGTTGAGCTCGATGTCGGGGTCGCCGATGCCGATGTGGAACTGGACCGGGTAGCCACGCTGGCGGGCGAGGTCCGCGCCGACCCAGAGCAGATGGCGTTCGAGCACGGCGTCGGTGATGCGCGCCCGGCCGCTCTGCCCGACCTGCTTGAGCCAGCGTCCCGCCGCTGCCGTCACCTCGGCGGAAGAGGGCGGCGCATAGTCGATCGCGAGCGTCGCGCGATAGGCGACCACCGATTTGAGCCCGACCACCTGGTCGTGCGCCGCCTCGATGAGCGCCGCCTCGAAGGCGGCCGCATAGTTCGCGGCCTCGACGCCGGCCCTCGCGACCTTCTCGGCCACCGATTCCATGCGCACCACCTCGCGCGACGGCACGCCGGCGAGCGCGCCGAGCGCGGCGACGCTGCAAAGCTCCGCCGGGCGGTTGCCGGAATCGACGAGCAGCATCTCGAAGCCCGCGGCGCGCAGCATGCGCCGGTTGACTTCTTCTGGCCCCAACTCCGAGCGCCGTGCCAGATAATCCTCGGGCGGGCAGAATTTAGGGAGATCCAGGAGCGGCGCGCACCAGCGCCGGATGGCGAGCGCGGTCGGCTTGTCCCAATGCGTGGTGCCGGCCGGCGCCGGCGCGAACGCCTCGCTCATCAGCCGCTCGAAGCGCTCGGCCGGGATGTTGTCCGGCACCACGCCGTGGCAATGATGATCGATCAGCTTCAGCGCCGCGCCTTCGAGGGCCATGCGCCCCTCCCCCCGTTTCGAGCCGGTCATCATGGCCGATCCGGCCGGCCCCTGTCGATGCATGGCGCACTGCGAAACGAGCGATGCGCGTGCTAGCGTCGGGGCATCGGGCGAAGCCCGCAAGCAAGAGCGAATATCGGGGGAACGGCATGGCCATCACGCTTGAAGGAAAATCGGCGATCGTCACCGGCGGCGGCCGCGGCATCGGCAAGGGCATTGCGAAGGTGTTCGCGCGCGAGGGCGCGCGCGTGCTCGTGGTCAACCGCAGCGCCGAGGCAGGCCGCCAGGTCGTCGAGGAGATCGAGGCCGAGGGTGGCACCGCCTCGCTGTTCGAGGGCAACGTCAAGTGCTGGGCGGACATGCTCGGCATGGCCCAGACCTGCGTCGAGCGCTATGGCGGCATCGACGTGCTCTGCCTCAACGCCGGCATCTTCCCGACCTCGCTCATCGAGAACCTCGACGAGGCGGTGTGGGACGATGTGATCGACACCAACCTCAAGGGCGTCTTCTTCGGCACCAAGGCGTGCATCCCCCAGATGAAGCGCCAGGGCGGCGGTCGCATCGTGGTGGTCTCCTCGATCACCGGCCCAAACGTCGGCTGGGCCGGGCTCAGCCACTACATGGCGTCCAAGGGCGGCGTGAACGCCTTCGTCAGGGGCGCGGCGCTCGAGCTTGCCCGATACAACATCACGGTCAACGCGGTGAGCCCGGGCACGATCATGACCGAGGGCCTGCGCGAGCTCGGCGGCGATGCGCTCGACGAGATCACCAGGGTCATCCCGGCCGGCTATATCGGCGAGCCGGAGGACATCGCCTATGCGCTGCTCTACTTCGCCTCCGACCAGGCGCGCTACGTCACTGGCCAGGCGCTCGTGCTCGACGGCGGCCAGATCATCCCGGAGAACCCGGCGGCCATGGGCAACTGAGCCCGGCCTCAAGCCATCAATAGCGGCGGCTTGCGGTCGAACCAGGGGCGCGCGGCTTCGAGCTGGGCGGCGAGGCGGAACAGCGTCGCCTCGTCGCCATGGCGCGCGACCGCCTGCACGGCGATCGGGAAGCCGCTCGCGCTCACTCCCAGCGGAAGCATCATCGCGGGCTGGCCGGTGAGATTGAACCACACGGTGAACGGGCTGAAGCCGAAGACGCGCCGCCAATACTCGTCGAGGTCGTCCATCATCATGTCGAGCCAGCCGAGCTTGGGCGGCAGCGTGCCGAGCGCGGGCGTGAGCAGCACGTCATGGCGCTCGTGGAACACCGCCATCTGGCGGCCGATGCGGTGCGCGGTCTGGATCGTCTGCATGAAGGCGCCGCCGCCGATGCCCTTGGCAAGCTCGGCCGTGTTATAGACCACGGTCTCGACCTCGCCGGGCGCGGGGTCGCGGCCGGACGGGTGGCTGCGCAACGTCACGAGCGTGTTGACGGCGCTGATCGTGCGGAAGGTCGGCACCACCGCCTCGCCCTCGATCGCAGGATCGGCCTGCTCGACCGCGTGGCCGAGCTCGGCGCAGAGCGATGCCGTCTCGCGCAGCACGCGCAGGTAGTCAGGCTCGACCGGCGCGCCGTTCGGCGCCTTCTCGGTGAAGGCGACACGCAGCCGCCCCGGATCGGCGCCGACCTCCTCGAGGAACGGCCGCTTCGGCGCCGGCGCGACATAGGGATCGCCCGGCCCTGGCCCCGCGGTCGCATCGAGCAGCGCCGCGCTGTCGCGCACCGTGAGCGAGACCGCATGCTCGACCGCGAGCCCGCCGAGTGCCTCGCCGAGATAGGGCGCCATGGTGTTGCGCGCGCGGCTCGGCTTCAGGCCGACCAGGCCGCAGGAGGCGGCCGGCGCGCGGATCGAGCCGAAGCCGTCCGACGCATGGGCGATCGGCAGCAGGCGGGCGGCGACCGCGGCGGATGCGCCGCCGCTCGAGCCGGCCGGCGTGCGCGTCAAATCCCACGGGTTGCGCGACGGGCCGTAGAGCTGCGGCTCGCAGGTCAGGCTCAGGCCGAGCTCGCAGGTGCTGGTCTTGCCGTAGATCACGAGGCCGGCCTGCTTCATCCGGCCGACATGTAGGCTGTCCGCGGCGAGCGGCGGCAGACCGGCGAAGAAGCGGCTGCCCCGCGCCGTCCGCGCGCCCGCGAGCGCCGAGCCGAGATCCTTGAGCAGGAAGGGCACGCCCTTGAGCGGCCCGTCGGGCAGGCCGGCGGCAATTGCTTGCCTTGCCTCGTCGTAGAGCGTCATCACCACGGCATTGACCGCCGGGTTGCGCGCTTCGACCCGCTCGATCGCCGCTTCGAGCAGCTCCTCGGGCGTGACCTGCTTCCGCCTGACCAGCTCGGCGAGGCCGAGCGCGTCATATGATTCGTATTCGGCGAATCCAGCCATCTGCCCGCCTCTCGGATTGACTAGCGTGCTGCGTCGCGAATTGCCGCGACGGTGCGATCATGCTCATCATGCGTGATATCGTTCGAACGATTCAACCGCCGCCCGACAACGGAGAAGAGCGCGTGACCGTTTCCCCCGACTCCCCACCCGTCTGCGCCGCACCGAACCCCGAGCCGGGCCGTCCACGGCTCGTCGCGCCGCCCGGCACCTGCGATACGCACATGCACCTGTTCCCGACCAGCGACCGCTATCCGTTGACGCCGGCACGCTCCTACTCGCCGCCGCCGGCGCCGCTCGAACACTATCGCCGCGTCATGGCCGCGCTCGGCATCGCGCGCGCCGTGCTGGTCCAGGCCAGCGTCCACGGCACCGACAACAACATGCTGCTCGACGTGCTGTGCGAGAACCCCGAGACCTTCCGCGGCATCGCGGTGGTCGATTCGAGCGTGACGGACGCCGAGCTCGAGGCGCTGAACGCGGCCGGCGTGCGCGGCCTGCGGATCAACCTGCTCTATGGCGGCGGTGTCGGCTTCTCCGAGGCGCAGGCGCTCAACGATCGGGTCAAGGCGCTCGGCTGGCACTTCCAGCTCCTGATCGACGTCGCGCGCTTCGAGCGTCTCGGCGCGCGGCTCGCGGCCTTGGACGTGCCCGTGGTGATCGACCATATGGGGCACATGTCGAACGGCGCGGACCTCGCGAGCCCCGGCTTCCGAGACATGGTCTCGCTGCTCCGCGAGGGCCGCGCCTGGGTGAAGCTCTCGGGCCCCTATCGCTTCTCGGCCGAGCCTCATCCGCCCTATGGCGACACCATCGCGCTCGCCCGCGCCCTGATCGAGGCGGCGCCTGGCCAGCTCGTCTGGGCGACGGACTGGCCGCATCCCGCGCTGACCAAGCCGATGCCCGAGGACGCCGCGCTGCTCGACCTGCTCGCCGAGTGGACCACGGATGCGGCGCTGCAACGCCGCATCCTGGTCGACAACCCGGCCCGGCTCTACGGCTTTCCGTAGGCGCGGCGACCGAACGAATCAGAGAGGCGGCCTCAAAGCGCCTTATACATGATGGTGGTCGGATCGAGCCGGTCCTCGAACGGGTCGCGGCAATAACCCGGGATGATGCCCGCCGTCTTGAAGCCGAGCGAGGCGTAGAGCCGCTCGGCCGGGTCGCCGCTGCGCGTGTCGAGCGTTAGTAAACGCCGCCCCAATCGGCCGGCGAGCCGCTCGACCTCGGCCATCAGCGCCCGCGCGATGCCCTGGCGGCGCAGCTCGGGATGCACCAGCAGCTTGCGGACGTCCGCACGATGACGCTGATTGGGCATCGTGTCGTAGTCAAGCTGGACCGTTCCCGCGATCCTGCCGCCTTCGTGCGCGATGAGGACCGCGAGCCCGCCGGCGCGCACCGCCGGCAGCACCTTGCCGCTCCAGAACGCTTCGGCGTCTGCTTGCGTATGCGGCAGCACGAAGCCGATATTGGCCCCATCAACAACGCAAGCGTGCAGGAGCGCGCCGAGTTCGTGGAGATGACTCTCGATGTCGTCCTCCGAGAAGCGCGAGATGGTGATATCTGCGTCTGCGCCCATGCCGCCTCACACCATGAAGAGGACGTAGCGGGCCGCTTCGGGCTCATGGGTCGCGAACACGCTCGGGCCGAAGAGCTGGTAGCGCAGGCAGTCGCCCGGCCGCAGCTCGTAGGTCTGCCCGTTGACCGTGACCTCCAGTCGGCCCTCGATCAGCAACAGATGGTGCTCCAGGCCCTGCCGCGGCGGGCGGTCGTATTCGATGCGCACGCCCGGCTCCAGCTCGCCCTCGATGGCCTCGGCGGCGAGCGCCTGGGCCGGCGGCGACACCGAGCGCCGCCGGAACCCGATGGCCGGATCGGTCCACACGGCTTGCGCGCCACGGCGGACCAGCGGCGCGAAATCGTCCTCGACCATGTGCATCAGCCGCGACACGGTGAGGTCGTAGGCCGCCGCCAGCTTGCCGAGCACGCTCGCGGTCGCGCTCACCTCGGCGTTCTCGAGCCGGGACAGGGTGGCGCGGCTCACCTGGCTGCGCCGCGCCAGCTCGTCCAGCGACCAGTTGCGTTCGGCGCGCAGCGCGCGGAGACGCTGGGCGATCCGCCGGTCAATGCCAGCCTCGTCAACTTGAGATATTTCCATATAAGAGAATTTTTCTCATATATGGGATTTCGTCAAGCCGCCGGTCAGAAAGCGTCGGCCATGTCTCCGAACATGGCGGCTCAGCCCGGCGCGTCCCCTCTGGCGGCAAGCTTTTCGAGCGCGCGGCGGCGGGCGAGCTGGCGCTCGCGGTCGCTGACGTTGATCAGCCCGGCGACGCGGCGCACCAGCATGTCCTCATGCGGGTCGAGCTCGCCGTCCGCATAGGCGACCTTCCACAGCATCTCGACGAAGCGCACCTGGCCTTCCGGACTCATGCGCCGGCAGATCTCCCGCGTGAACGGGAAGAGCTGCGCCGAGCGCTCGACCGAGCGTTCCGCCGCCTCGATGAGCCGCGCGACCTCCTGCGGCGCGAGGTGGAACTTCTGGGCGAGCAAGCGCTCGATCGTCGCCCGCTCGGCGGCATCGAAGCTCTGGTCCATGCGCGCCGCCTCGACCAGCAGGGCGGCGACTGCGAGCTCCAGCTCGCCGGGCCCGGCCTCCGCCGCCGGTTCTTCCTGGCCGGTCAGGAAGTCGAGCACGCGCTTGATCATGCCAATATCCTTCGTGGCGCCGAGGCTCAGCCCTTGGCGAGCCGCCCGGCCTCGTGGCCTGCGATCTTGCCGAAGACCGCGCCCGAGACCAAGCCGGTGCCGCCCGGATAGTTGAAATAAAAGAGGCCGCCGACCAGCTCGCCCGCGGCATGGAGGCCCGGGATCGGCCGCTCGCCCGCGTCGAGCACGCGGGCGCCGGTGTCGATCTTCAGCCCGCCGAAGGTGAAGGTGATGCCGCAGGTCACCTCATAGGCCTCGAAGGGTGGCGTATCCAGCGCGTTGGCCCAGTTCGACTTGGGCGGCGCGAGCCCGCGCGTGCCGCGGCCGTCCTTGATGTTGGGGTTGAACGGCACGTCCTGCATCACGGCGGCGTTGTAGTCCGCGACGGTGCGCAGGAAGCGCGGCCCGTCCACGTCCGCCATCTTGGCGGCGAGCGCCTCGAGGCTGTCGGCCTTGACCTTGGTCACCTCGCGGATGCGGTACTCGTCGCGCAGCAGGTGCACCACCTTGGCGTCGAACACCTGCCAGGCGAACTGACCGGGCTGCGCGAGGATTTCGTGGCCGTATTTCGCATAGGTGTAGTTGCGGAAGTCCGCGCCCTCGTCGAGGAAGCGCTCGCCGCGCGCATTGACCATGATCGAGAACGGATAGCTGTGCTTCTGGAAGCCGTCGCCGACCGCGAGGTCGCCGAAATCGGGCGCGTTGCGGTCCCATCCCACAGCGTGGCAGCCCGACCAGTTGCCGTAGGGCAGCGCGCCGACATCGAGCGCCATGCGGATGCCGTCGCCCTGGTTGAAGCGGCTGCCGCGCACCTTGGCGAGGTCCCAGCCGGGGCCGAGATAGCGGGTACGCCATTCGGCATTGGCCTCGAAGCCGCCCGAGGCGAGCACCACCGCCTTCGCCGCGATGTCGATGGTGCGCCCAGCGACGCGGGCGCGCACGCCGGTGACGCCGGCATCGTTCGCGAGCAGCGAGACGGCGCGCGCATCGTAGAGCACGGCGATGCCGTCGCGCGCCGCCGCCTTGTGCAGGTTGTCGATCAGGCCGGGGCCGCCGCCCCAGGTCTCGACCGCGAGGCCGCCCCAGAACTTGAACCGGCCATCGACCTTGAAGGCCTGCCGCCCGTAGCTCGGCTGGAAGCGCACGCCCTTCCCGCGCATCCAGACGAGCGTATCGAGGCTCTTGGTCACCAGCAGCTCGACGAGATCGGGATGGCTCCGGAACTGGGTGATCCGGCCCATGTCGTCGTAATAGTCGTCGGCCGAGTAGTGGCCGAAATCGGTCTCGGCGATCTGCTTTTCCGAGAGGTCAGGGATCAGCGCCTTCAAATCCTCGACGCCGTTGAACACGGTGCGCATGGCGCCGGCGGTATAGGCCGAGTTGCCGCCGCGCTGGTCCTCGGGCGCGGCCTCCAGCACGAGCACGCGCGCGCCCGCCTCGCGCGCGGCGAGCGCGGCACAGAGCGCCGCATTGCCCGCGCCAACCACGACGACATCGTAAGTCTCTCGAAGCATGCCGGAGCTTTCGCAACTGGATATGAGGTGGCGTTGCGGGGGCCGCAGGCGGCTCGCAGGGTCAGGCGTCGATGATGACCGGGAACTGAGGGTCGCTTCGATAGGGCTCGCCGTCCTTCAGGAGCGTCGCGGTTTTCGGGAACTCGGCCGGCGGGTCGCGCAGGATGAAACGGACATCGTCGCCGAGCCAACGGTGCGACAGGGTGCGCCGGCGCCTGTCCTTGGTCGGGTTGCTGCGCCCCTGATGCACCATCAGGCCGTGGAAGAACAGGCAGTCGCCGGGCTCGAGCTCCCACCATCGTATGTCGTAGCCGTCGCGCGACGCCTCGATGTCAGGCATGCGCTCGAACACCCTGCTTGCATGGCGCGTGCCGTCCTTCATGCTGTCGAAGGGCGCGAACCAGCGGTTCCAGCGATGGGAGCCGCGTATGAATTCGAGCGTGGTTTCGGCGCTGATCGGATCGAGCGGAATCCAGTTGGAGCAGAACTGCCAGCCATCGACCGCCATGTAGGGCTGGTCCTGATGCCAGTGCGTCAGGCCCTGCGTACCCGGCTCCTTGACGAACAGATGATCGTACATGAGCGTGATCGTCTTCGATGACAGGAGCCGTTGCGCGATTCGGGCGCACGGCCCCTCGAAGGCGAACGCCTTCAGCACGGGAATGTGCCGCCAGAGGTCGAAATCGTTGAAGAAGAGCCCCGGATCGTCTCCCTTGGTATAAACCTCGACGTCCGGCCCCGGCGCCGCAAGGTCCTGCTCGACGCCATCGCGCAGCCGCTCGATCCATTCGGGTTCGATCACCCCGCGCAGGCAGACCACGCCGTCGCGCTCATAGGCCTCGATGTCAGCTTGTGTGATGCTCATGGTCATGCTCCGCTTTGCCGGCCGGCTCGAACCAGGCCATCCGGTTTCCGCCCGAACGATAGCACGACGGCGAACGAGAACGAGCCCGGCCGAGACAGCCATCCCGGCCGGCTTTCAACAGGCCGAACCGGCCATTCCAGGGGGACGCACGCCATGCCGGAGACCGACACCTACGAGGTCTACGCGCTGAAATACGCCCGCCACGAGCGCCGCGCCGCGGAGAACTTCATCGGCGGCGACGCGCACGATGCGCCCATGCCGCTCGACTATTTCATCTGGGCGATCCGCGGCGCCAGCGGCACCTATGTCGTCGATACCGGCTTTTCCGCCGAGATGGGCCGGAAGCGGAACCGCGCCGTCCTCCGCTCGCCGGCCGAGGCACTGGAGATGATCGGCATCGACGCCGCGGCGGTGAAGCACGTCGTCATCTCCCACATGCATTACGACCATGCCGGCAACCACGAGATGTTCCCGAACGCGCGCTATCACGTCCAGGACAAGGAGATGCAGCAATGCACCGGGCGCGACATGTGTCACGCGTACCTGCGCTGGCCGTTCGAGGCGGAGGACGTCGCCGCCATGGTGCGGCGCATCTTCGAGGGCCGCGTGGATTTCCATGACGGCGCGCACGAGCTGGCGCCGGGCCTCAGCCTGCACCATGTCGGCGGCCATACGCTCGGCCTGCAGGTGTTGCGCGTGCGCACCCGGCGCGGCTGGGTCGTCGTCGCCTCGGACGCGACCCACTATTACGCCAATTTCGAGCAGGAGAGGCCGTTCCCGGTGGTCGCCAACGTCGCCGAGATGCTCGAGGGCTTCCGCACCCTGCGCACGCTCGCCTCGTCGCCCGACCACGTCATCCCCGGCCACGACCCGCTGGTGCTGGAGCGCTATCCCGCCGCCGCCGCGGGGCTCGAAGGGATCGTGGCACGCCTCGATGCCGACCCGCGGCACAGCGCCGCCGCTCCGACCTGACGGGATTCGGAACACGCTTCGGCGTAGCAGGCCGGTTTGACGGCCTCATGCCGAGCCTGTCGAAGCATGACGGCAAACCGACCCGCTGCCCGCCTGGAGGCGAACTTGGCACGCTTTGCCCGGTAGGCTATCATTTTTATCCTTTGATGGATTGGATGCGCACCGGGTGATCACGGCATGCCAACGGCCAGGGTAGCGCCGGTGCGCGGTCGGCCGCATCACGCGACCTGAGGGGGGATGGCGATGAGCAAACAACTGGACAAATTGGTCACGGACGTGATGGCGGGGCGCATCGGACGGCGCGAGTTCCTGCGTCGCGCCGCACAGCTCGGTTCGGCCGCTGCCGTTCTGGGTGCCGCCGGCGCGTTGCCGCGCACGACACGCGCGGCCGAGAATGCGGACATTCTGATCGGCTTCAGCTTCACCAGCTTCGAGCATTTCCGCTGGCAGCACGACCGCCGCTATTTCGAGGACCGGGCCAAGGAGCTCGGCTTCCAGTACGTCATCCAGGGCGCGGAGGAGGACGTCGCGAAGCAGGAGACCCAGGTCGAGGCGATGATCGCGCAAGGCATCAAGGCGCTGGTGCTGCTGCCGGTCAACGTAGACGCCGCCGTCGCGCTGGTCGAGCGCGTCAAGAGCGAAGCCAACATCCCGGTGATCTCGTACAACTACGTGGTGCCGACGCCGAAGCTCGACTATTGGTGCGCGCGCAACAACTACCTGGTCGGCGAGATCCAGGCGAAGCAGGCCCTCGAAGATGCCGAGAAGGGCATGTGGGCGATCGTCAGCGGGCCGAACGGCGTCGACGTCGCGCGCCAGAAGACCGAAGGTGCGTTGCGCGTGTTGCAGCCCCATATCGACAGCGGCGAGATCGAGATCGTGTCGCACGAATGGCACGACGCGTGGCGCTCGGAAGGCGCGCTCAAGCAGATCGAGAACGCGCTGACCAAGACCAACAACGAACTCAAATGCGTCATCGCCAACGAGGACGGCCTAGCGCTCGGCTCGCTGCAGGCACTCTCGGAGCAGGGGCTCGACGGCAAGGTCTGGCTGTGCGGCGAAGACGTCTTCCCCGAGGTCGCGCGCGAGATCGTCAACGGCCGCATCAACCTGAGCGCCTGGACCGACCTGATCCAGATGGGTCATTCGGCGGCCGATGCGGCGCTCGCACTCGCCAAGGGCGAGCCGCCGCCCTCCAACGACGCGGTCGACATCCAGGGTACCTCGGTGCCGGGCATGCGCATCGAATCACGCGGCGTGACCAAGGCAAACCTTCGCGAGTTCCTCGAATTGACCGATTGGCTCAAGCCGGAAGACGTGGGCCTGTAGCCGGATCGCGGCGACGCCGTGCCCGGCACGCGAGCTGATTGGCCACCCGTGGCGAAGTGAGCTCGACCGGCCGCGCGGAGATCGAGGGGAGAGAGGGCGTTGGGCCGGGCGGCCCGGCGCCAATCCTCGCCTGCGAGGATCTGACCGTCGATTTCGGCCTCAACCGGGCAGTCGACGGCGTCACGCTCTCGATCTGGCCGGGCGAGATCGTCGGCCTGGTCGGCCCGAACGGCGCGGGCAAGAGCACGCTGGGGCGCGTCTTCGTCGGCGAATTGCCGCGCGGCGCCTACCAGGGCACGCTCAGGGTCAACGGTGAGACCGTGCAGTTTCGCGACGCACGCGCGGCGCATCATGCCGGCGTGACGCTCATCCATCAGGAGGGCGCCGCGATCGGCCAGCTCAGCATCGGCGAGAACGTGATGCTGACGCTGGAGCCGACACGCAACGGGCGCATCGACTGGCCGGCGCTGCACGGCAACGCCTCGCGCGCGCTCGCCCAGCTCGGCGTGCACATCGACACGCGCGCGAGGCTGGCGGACAGCGGCGGCATCGCACTCGAGGAGATGGTCGAGATCGCCCGCTCGATCGTGCGCGGCAGCCGGCTCTTCGTGTTCGACGAATCGACCGCGGCGCTCGGTGCCGAGGAGATTCGCACGCTGCTGTCGCGCATGCGCGAACTCGCGGCGCGCGGCGCCGGCATCGTCTTCATCTCGCATCGCATCGACGAGGTTCTCTCGGTGTGCGACCGCATCGTGGTGTTGCGCGACGGCCGCATCGTGCTCGACAAGGCACGCGAGGGCCAGAGCTACGATTCGATCGTGCGCGCCATGCTCGGCATCGGGCCCCTTGACGAGCCCAGCCAGCGGGGCGCCGCGGCGAGCGGGGCCGCTCGCGCGCCGGCAGAGGCGCCGGCGCTCGAGCTGGCCGACTGGCGAGTGCCGCGCTCCGATCTCTGCCGCGTTGCGCTCGGCCCGATCGACGCGCAGGTGCATCCGGGCGAGATCCTCGGCGTGTTCGGCCCGCTCGGCGCCGGCAAGACGGAGCTTCTTTCCTCCCTGTTCGGTCTCTACGGCGCTGCCGCGTCGGGCGAACTCCGGCTCGACGGCCGCGTGCGCCGCGGCGCACGCGGCCCGGCCGAGGCGATTCGCCGGGGCCTCGCCTTCGTGACCGCCGACCGCCAGAAGGAGGGGCTGATCCCGCAGCTCTCGGTGCAGGACAACATGCTGCTCGGCTATCACCGCAGCGGCCTCGCGCGGCGCGGCGTGCTCGATCGTGACGCCGGCCGGGAACGTTGCCGTGCGCTGATCAAGGAGCTCAGCATCCAGACCCTCGGCCCTGAGCAGCCGGTGTCCGCGCTGAGCGGGGGGAACCAACAGAAGGTGCTGCTCGCGCGGGCGCTGCTGAACGCGCCCCGGGTGCTGCTGCTCGACGAGCCGACGCGCGGCATCGACGTCGGCGCGAAACGCGACGTCTATCGCCTGATCAAGCGCATCGCGGCGGAGGGAGCGGCGATCATCTGCAGCTCCATGGAGGAAGACGAGCTGCTCGGCCTCGCCCACCGCATCCTGGTCGTCCGCGACGGCCGCCAGCTTGCGCTGCTCGACGCCGCCACGACCACCCAGCACGACCTGCTGACGCTCGCCGCGGGCGGCGAGCTCGGCTGACATCGCACCGTTCCGCCGATGAACGAACCGACAGAAGCGGGCAAGACCTCCGGCTCTTCGGTGCAGCGGCTGCCGCTCTCGCATCGGCTGCTGGCGAACGCGCGCTCGGCGCCGGGCCTGATCATCGCCATCGCGATCATCTGGCTGATCTTCGTGATCGCCACCGACGGCATCTTCATCAGCGACCGCAACCTCGTGAACCTGATGCGCCAGACCTCGGTCACCGCCATCATCGCGATGGGCATGATGGTGGTGATCGCACAAGGCGAGATCGACCTCTCGGTCGGCTCCATGCTCGGCGTCATCTGCACCGTGATCGCGCTGCTCGAAAGCTCGGGTGCCGTGCCGTTCTGGGTGACGATCCTGGTGGCGCTCGCGCTCGGCATGACGGCGGGAACCTGGAACGGGCTCTGGGTGGCACGCCTCGGCATCCCCGCCTTCGTCGCGACGCTCGGCGGCTTGCTCGCCTTTCGCGGCATCTCGCGGGCGCTCTCGGGCGGGCGGACGATTGCCGGCGTTCGCGAGGAAATCCGCTTCATGGGCGAGGCGTTCCTGACCGGACCGATCCTGTGGGCGTTTCTCGCCGCGGGCTTCGCGCTCGCGCTTCTCCCCCTTCGGCGGATGCGCGGCACCGATCCCGTCACACGCCGCGGCGCGCTGATCGCCTCCGGCGCCGGCCTCATCGTGATGGCCGCGCTGTCCTGGGCGACGCTGTCCTATCGGGGCCTGCCCTTGCCCGTGGCGATCGCGCTCGGCGTCGCCGTGGTGCTTGCCTGGGCCTTGAGGAATACGGTCTGGGGGCGGCACGTCTATGCGATCGGCGGCAATCGGCTGGCCAGCCGGGTCGCCGGCATCCCGATCGGATTTCAGGTGGTCTCGGGCTTCGTGCTGATTGGCGTGCTGACGGCGCTCGGCGCGCTCCTCTTCGTCGGCCGGCTCGGCTCGGCACCGCCCGAGGCCGGCCTGTTTCTCGAGCTCGAGGCGATCGCCGCGGTCGTCATCGGCGGCGCCAGCCTTTATGGCGGCAGCGGCACGGTGGTCGGCGTGCTGCTCGGCGCGCTGCTGATGCAGAGCCTGTCGAACGGGCTGTCGCTCCTCAACGTGGAGACCGCGTACCAGAACATCACGAGCGGCCTGGTCCTGATGCTGGCGGTCTATGTCGATGCGGTGTCCAAGCGGGGCGGCCGACCCTTCGTGCGGCTATGAGGTTGGCGACGGCGGCGGCCCGGACGATCGGCGTCGCCGCCCTCGCCTGCGGCTACGCTTCGCGCATCATTCATTTGGCCTGGACGCGAGCGGCACGCCGCCTCGCCCCGACCCGCGGCTGGCGCAGGCTCGATGCGGACGGCGTTTGCTTGCGGGTGCCGCCGGATTGGGGCGATGCAGAGCCACTTGGCGACGGCACCATCGTCGTGCACAACCGGCCGCGGCATCACAGGGTCGAGGGCGACGCGGTTTGGTATGGCTCGGCGATCGAGCTGCATATCGGCCGGGGCGAGCCGATGCCTCTGCCCGCCCTCGCGCCGATGAGCGAGGTAGGCCGTACCGTGCACACACCCCAGGGCGCATGCACGGTCTCGCTTCGGATCGCCAACGGGGTGAGCGATCGGCGCCGTCGAGAAGCGTTGCGCGTGCTGTGTTCGATCCGGCCGCGGTAGAGCGCGATCCAATCGGGTTGGCTCAACCCGATCGGTGGAACCTGCTCTGGTCTAGCCGGCGCTTACGCCCTTTCTCGTCATCCGGCCGAGCCGGTCGCGCGCCGCGCCGAGCCCCTGCGCGCTCGCCTCCATCTCCCGCCACGGATCATCGATTCGGCCCAGCCGCCGAAACAGGTTCTTGATGTGGAACTTCTGCGGGCGGAGGCCGTCGTCATCGACCTCTTCCCAATGCAGCGGCGTCGCCACCGGGGCCTTCTCGATCGGACGCACCGCGTAGGGAGCGACCGCCGTCTGGCCGTAGGCATTGCGCAGATAGTCCAGGAACACCCGATCGCCGCGCTCGCTCTTCCTTTGCTCGATCGTCAGCTCCTTGGGATTCTGCTCCACCAGACACTGGCAGACATCGCGCGCGAAGCGGCGCACGTCGTCGAAATGGTCGGCCCGATCGATCGGCACCACGACGTGGAGCCCGCGCGACCCCGTGGTCTGAACGAACGAGGCCAGCTTCAGCTCGTCGAGCAAAATCTTGAGGGCCCGCGCCGCACGGCGGACCTTTCCGAAATCATCGACCGACGGATCGAGATCGAATATCAAGCGGTCCGGCTGGTCCGGCTTGTCGACTCGCGCCAACGCCAGGTGCGGCGTGACGCAGCCCTGATCGGCGAGGAAAACGAGCGTCGCGGCGTTGTTGGCAACGACGTAGTGAACCACGCCGCCCTTCTTCTCCAGCGTCGAACGTTCGATCCAAGGTGGAAAATACTCCGGCGTCTCCTTCTGGAAGAAGCCTTCCGCATCTATCCCGTCGGGGAAGCGGTGCATGCTGAGAGGCCGATCCCGATAATACGGCAGCGCGGTTGCGCCGATGCGCCGGTAGTACTCGACGAGATCGCCCTTGGTGAGCCCGGACTTCGGAAAGAGCACCTTGTCCGCGTTGGACAGCTCGATCCTGTGCCCGTCTATGGTGAGTTCCCGGTCCGGCATCGTCTGCGCGGCGCTCTCGCTCAACCGCCCCATCGAAATGGAACGAACCTGGCAGGCGAACGTTCCCAAGCCGAGCCCCATGGTGCCCGGCCGGCTCAGGGTGCCCGTCGGAAGGAGGAGGCGTCAAATGGCGATCTGCGAGGTATGCGGCAACAGCTACGACAAGGCGTTCAAGATCGACATGCGGGGAGAAAGCCACACGTTCGACTGCTTCGAGTGCGCCATCTTCTCGCTGGCGCCGCGTTGCGTGAGCTGCGGGGTGCCCGTTGTGGGCCACGGGGTGGAGGCCGACGACGAGATTTTCTGTTGCGCCCATTGCGCGTCCCGACAGGGAACGCTCGGGGTGCGTGATCGAGCCTGAAGCGCGCTTGCGAGCCTAGAGCAGGATCGTTTGAGATGGAAACGCTCAGCGATTCCATCTCGAGCGTGAATCCTGCTCTACTCAACAAGTTAGAGCACGATTCACCGATCAGGTTGGGACAACCTGATCGGACCGTGCTCTAGCCGCTCAGCTTCGGTTTGGTCAAATACGCCTTTGGCGCATGCACCTGCTCATCCTCCTGCCGGTCCGGTACCGTGTTCTCGATCACGCGTTCCAAAATCTCCGGCTCGAGGCTGGACCTGGTGAGATCTTCCAGGCTCAGCATCCCGACCAGCCTCCCCTCCTGGTCGAGAACGGGAAGGTGGCGTACATGCGCCCCTTCCATGATCACCGCCGCCTCGTTCAGCGTGTGATCGTCCCGGCATGTGACGACCCTGTTCGTGAGAATCTCATGGACCAGGGTCCGGCGAGGATCATGCCCCAGGGATACCGCGCGCTGGACGATGTCATTGGTCGTGATCATGCCGACGATCCTGTCGCCGTCCAGCACGGGCAACGCCCTTATATCCCGCGCCCGCATACGTTCGGCGGCTGTTTGCAGCGGCTCGTACAGGTGGGCGCACTCGACATTCGGCGTCATCGCGTCGCGGACCAGGGCCGTGGAGCGGCGTTCCCGCATGGGCTCTCCTTGCGGTATCGGCATAAGTTGGAACAGGCGCCGACCGCTCCATAGAAACGAGCCGAGACGCCGCCTGTTCCCCGACGATCCGCCCGGGTAGGCCGCTACCGATGACCCCTGTCCTTGCCGAAGCTCAGCCGGCCAGCAGCTTCCTTGCCGCGGCGGCCGAGCGGCCATAGGCCTTCAAGCCGGCCGGGGTCACGAAGCGGTCGAGCAGGTCGTTGCGCAACGCCGCGTCGCTGCGCTTCTTCGGGTTGCCGTAGCCGCCACCGCCCGGCGCGTGCAGCAGGAGCTGGTCGCCGCGCTCCAGCCGGATGTTGATGAACTTGGTCGGGCTCACCGTGCCATAGGCTTCGACGAAGGTAAGGAAGCGCTTGTCGCCGCGCCGCTTGACGAAGACGCCGGCAGGATCGCCCGACAGGCCGCCCTTCAGGCCCCAGGGACCCTCGTTCATCCGGTCGAGCAGCGCGCTGAGCGTCACCGAAGGCGCCGTCACCTCGAACAGCCGGCGCACGCCGAGCCCGCCCCGGTACAGGCCCGCGCCGCCCGAATCGGGCCTGAGCGAATATTCGAGCACGCGCAACGGGAAGCGGGTCTCGAACACTTCGGTCGGCGTGGTGCGCACGGTCGAGCCGTGCGCCATGCACTGCGCGTTGTTGCCGTCGCGGTCGGGCCGGCCGCCCCAGCCGCCGCCGTCGAGCTGGTAGTGGGTCCAGAACTCGCCGGTATCGGGATGCGTGCCGCCCATCAGGAGGTTGCACGCGGTGCCGCCCTCGGCCGCGCCGACGCGCCCCGGCATCGCCTTCGCCATGGCGCCCTGGATGCAGGCGATCACGCGCGGCTGGCCTTCCGTGTTGCCGGCGACGCTCGGCGCCGGGAAGCTCGGATTGACCAGGGTGCCGGGCGGCGCAAGCACCTTGACCGGGCGGAAGATGCCGCTGTTGAGCGGCACGCCATGGGTGCCGATGCTCTGCAGGATGGCGGTGCAGCTCGCCGCCGCGGTGGCGACATAGGTCACGTTGATCGGCCCGAGCGCCTGCTTGTCGGAGCTCGACAGGTCGACCACGATCTCCTCGTCGCGCACATGCACCTCGGAGCGGAAGTAGTAGTGCTTGCGCACCACGCCGTCGTCCTCGAAATAGTCCTTGGACGAGTAGAGGCCGTTCGGGATCTTCCTGATCTCGCTGCGCATCCAGGCCTCGGCATGGTCGATCAGGGCCTCGCAGATGCGCTCGAAATCGTCCGCGCCGTAACGCGCGACGAGCGCCTGGAAGCGCCGCTCGGCGGTGGTGAGCGAGCCCATGATGGCGTGGAAATCGCCCCAGCTCGCGTCCGGCGTGCGGTGGTTGGCGAGCATGACGCGCCAGATGTCCTTGCAGTATTCACCGCGCGACATCAGCTTGACCGGCGGCAGCCGCAGGCCCTCCTGGAACACCTCGGTCGCGGTCGAGGCGAACGAGCCGACCGCCATGCCGCCGATCTCGCCGATATGCGCGATGTTGCCGGCATAGCCGACCAGCTTGCCGTCGAGGAACACCGGCTTGAGCAGCAGGTGCTCGGGCATGTGGCACTGGCCGCGATAGGGGTCGTTGTGCACGACCACGTCGCCGGGGTGGAAGTTCTCCGGGCCGATCTCGGAGACGCATTGCGGTACCGTATGGAGCCCGGCGCACATGATCGCCGGGTTCATCTCGGCCTGGCCGATCATGCGCACCTGCCGGTCGAACAAGAGGCATGAGAAGTCGCGCGATTCGCTGAAGATCGGCGAATAGGCAGTGCGCACCATCGCGCTGCCCATCTCGTCGCAGATGTTGCGGAGCGCATTGTCGACCACGGTGAGCGTCACCGGGTCGCGCTCGGGCGCGAGCCGCTTGCCGCCGCGCGCACCCTGCGCCGTGCCCGTTTCAGCAGCCGAGCCGAGGGTGACGAGCAGGCTGCCGTCGGCGCGCACCTCGGCACGGTCGCCCGGATGGAGCAGCGTCGTCGAATCCATCTCCTCGACGATGGCCGGGCCGTCGAGCCGCGTGCCCTCCGGCAGGGCGTCGCGCCGGTAGATCGGCGTATCGACCCGGCCGGCGCCGGCGAAATAGATCGGGCGCAGCGCGTGCCGCTCCGCCCGTCCGCCCTTCGGCGCCGAGAGCTGGGCCGAGACGTTCTCCTCGCCGAGGGCGATGGCGCGCACCTCGGTCACCTCGACGACGCGGTCGCGCATCGCGTAGCCGTAGAGCTCCTGGTGCCGCTGGTGCATGTCCTCGATCGCGCGGTCGAACACGGCGCGGTCGATCCGGGGCGCGCTCAGCTTGATCAGCTCGCCGAAATTCTGGCCGAGATAGCGCATGCTGAGATAGCCCTCGAGCACGGCCTCGCCCTTCAGCCCGTCGCGCTTGAGCTCGACCAGCGCCTCGCGTGCCACGCCCTTGAGCTCGGCGTCGAGGCGCTTGAGGTCGATCCGGTCGGAGCGGTGGATCACGGTGCGCGCGCGATCCGCCCGCAGGTTGGTGAGCAGCGTGCCGAGCGCCGAGCAGAGGCCCGGATGCGGCGGCACCACCACCTGCGTCATGCCGAGCTTCTGCGCCACGTCGACCGCGTGCAGCGGCCCTGCGCCGCCGAACGCGATGAGCGCGAAATCGCGCGCATCGAGGCCGCGGTCGACGGTCAGGAGCCGCGTCGCGTCCGCCATGTTGGCGGCGGCGGTGTTCAGGATGGCGAGCGCGGTTTCCTCGACCGAAAGCTTGAGCTTCGCCGCCAGCCCGGCGATCGCGCGGCGCGCCAGCTCGGCGTCGAGCCGCATGCCGCCGCCGAGGAAGAAGCTGGGGTCGAGCCGGCCGAGCACGACGTTGGCGTCGGTCACGGTCGGCTCGGTGCCGCCGCGGCCGTAGCAGGCGGGCCCGGGATCGGCGCCCGCGCTCTTCGGCCCGACGCGCAGGAGGCCGCCGCTGTCGATATAGGCGATCGAGCCGCCGCCCGCGCCGATCGTCGTATAGTCGATGAAGAGCGCGCTCACCGGCACGCCCCATTCGACCTCGTACTGCGTGGTCGAGCCGAACTCGCCGTTCGCGATCAGGCCGACATCGGCGCTCGTGCCGCCCATGTCGAGCGTCACGCCGTTGCCGTTCGCATGGTCGCGGGCGAAGCGCCGGCCCGCGATCACGCCGCCGGCAAGGCCCGAGAGCAGCAACTGCACCGGTGCCTCGGCCGCGGTTTCGGCGGCGGCGTGGCCGCCGTTCGACTTCATCAGCGAGAGCGGCGCCTTGATGCCGAGCGACTTGACCTCGCCCGCGAGCCGCCCGCCGAACGCCGCGATGACGCGCTTGATGAAGGCGTCGGTGATCACGGTCGCGGCGCGGTCATATTCGCGCCAGATCGGCGCGACCACGTGCGAGAGCGAGACCGGGAGCGCCGGGAAGCGCTTGGCGAGATAGGCGCCGACCGCCTGCTCGTGCGCCGGGTTGACGTAGGAATAGAGCAGGTTGACCGCGACCGCCCAGTCGGTCTCGGGCTCGGCCTTCAGCCAGCGCGCGATCCAGTCGCCGAGCCGCTTCAGCTCGCTTGGCTTGAGCGGGACCAGCTCATTGCCCTTGTGGTCGAACCGCTCGGCGACGCCGTAGACATGGCGGCGCTTGACGCCGGCATCCGGCTTGGGCCAGGCGGGGTTGTAGGCTTCCTTGCGGTCGATGCGCGCGATGAGCGGCACGTCCTCATGGCCCTTGGTGCCGATATAGAGCACCGTCGCGCCGTGCTTCTGCAGGCGCGCATTGGTCGCGATCGTGGTGCCGATCACGACGCGCTCGACCTTGCCCGGCGCAACCGCCACGTCGCGAAGCGCGGCGAGCGGCGCATCCGACGGCTGGCTCGGCGTCGAGGGCACCTTGGCGATCGAGACCCGGCCGCTCGCCGCATCGAGCGCGACCAGGTCGGTGAAGGTGCCGCCGGTGTCGATTCCGATACGCAGCATGACCCGCCCCCTATGCCTGCTTGCGGCGCTGCGGCGCGGCCTGGCGCCGGCGCGGCGCACGCGAGAGGCGGCGCTTCACCTCGGCGCACGAGGCTTCGCAGAACTTGTCCGCAGGGTGGGCGTCATCCTCCCAATACCGGCCGGCGATCATCTTGCCGCAGAACGTGCAGTTCAGGATGCGGGTCTCGTACCACGGTATGTCGAGGCTGACGTAGCGGCCGGTCATGTCATGTTCTCCCAATGAAGCATCATCCTGCCCGCCGATTCCGGCGAGCGGCCGGGCGCGATCCTAGAGCAGGATCGTTTGAGATGGAATCGCTCCGCGATTCCATCTCAAGCGTGAATCCTGCTCTACTCAACAAGTTAGAGCACGATTAACCGATCAGGTTGGGACAACCTGATCGGACCGTGCTCTAAGGCGAGGACGCGCAGCTTACCAAGCCTTCCCTGCGATGGTGCGGCACGGAAACGCGAACCGGCTCAACCTGAGCGGTGATTCATGTTCCAATTTGTTGAAGCGGGGCGAACGATCCTGCTCTAGAATTGCCGCCAAAACAGGCGCCACAAGCCTGCGTCAGCCAGCGGAGGCTACGATGTTCGAAACGACGCTGCCGAATGTGCTCGGCGGGGGACGAGCGCGCTTCGCCGACTATCTCGACCGGCTCGCCGCGGTCATCGGCCATGCCGACCGGATCGCGCCGCTGCGGGCCTATTGCACCGGCCTCGCCACGCCCGAAATCCGCAAGAGCGTGGAATCGATCGCCGCCCATCTCGCGCCGCAGGCCGCGCGGGCGGCCCATCAGTCGCTCCATCACTTCGTCTCCGCCTCGAACTGGAGCGACCGCGCGGTGCTCGGTGTCGCGCGCGACCATGCGCTGCCCGCCCTCGCGCAGCGCCGGGAGCGGCTCGCCTGGGTGATGTGCGACAGCGGCATGGTGAAGAAGGGCACCCACACGGCGGGCGTCTTCCGCAAATATTGTGCGCGCGTCGGCCGGCGCACCAACTGCCAGTCGGCGGTCATGCTGTTCGTGTGCGCCGAACAGGCGGCGCTGCCGATCGCACTGCGCCTCTATCTGCCCGAGACCTGGACCTCGGACTGGCCGCGGCGGCGCGGCGCGGGCATACCGGACAGCATCAGGTTCCAGACTCGCGCCGACATCGCGATCCAGCAGATCAGGCAGGCGATCGCCGATGGCGTGTCGCCCGGCGTCGTCTCGGCCGGCCCGCTGTACGGCGACGATGCGCGCTTCCGGCGCACCCTGTCGGGCCTTGGCCTGCCCTATATCGTCGGCGTCAAGGAGACGACCGAGCTCTTTTCCGCCGCGCCGCCGGTTCTCTCCAGCCTGCGGGCAGGGCCGCTGCCTTCCACCGCGAGGCCCGAACGGCCGATGAGCGCGAAGGCGCTCGGCGCCGCGCTCTCGATGCGCGCGTTCCGCCCGCTGCATTGGCGCAAGATGGGAGAGCCGATGGTCTCCCGCTTCGCCGCGCTCCGCGTCCTGCCCGCGACGCGCGCCGGGCAGCAGCAGAAGGCGGAGCCCGAATGGCTGCTGATCGAATGGCCGGAGGGCGAGGCCGCGCCGCAGCGCTACTGGCTGTCCACCCTGCCCGAGGATACCGGCATCGACGAGCTGGTCGAGCTCGCGATGCGCGCCTGGGAGGGCGAGGCCGGCTATCGCGCCCTCAAGGACGAGATCGGCCTCGGCCACTACGAGGGCCGGGGCTGGCGCGGCTTCCATCATCACGCGGCATTGTGCGTCGCGGTCTACGCCTTCCTGTTGCGCGAGCGGATGGCACGCATCGAGAGCCCCGAGACGCCCCGCCGGGCTGGCGCGGTTTTATGACATAGTGAGACCGCCGGCTACGCGGCCACCGCGGCTTTTATGACATAGTGACCGGGGCCGGCGCCGGGCGCCTTGATGCCCGTCGCGCCGCCATGACAGGATACGCTCGCTTCACGCGAGGCATTTGAGGGGAGGCCGCGATGGCGTTGCTTGATCGGTCGGCGTGGTACGACATTGCTCGTTCGACGAACTGGACGCCGAAATACGTCTCGGAGAGCGAGCTCTTTCCCCCGGACCAAAGCGACCCCTACGGCATCCCGACCTCCGAGTGGGAAACCTTCGACGAGCCGTACAAGGTCTCCTACCGCGAATATGTCAGCGTGCAGCGCGAGAAGGATGCCGGCGCCTATTCGGTGAAGGCGGCGCTCATGCGCTCGAACTATTACGAGCAGGCCGACCCCGCCTATCTGAGCCTCCTCAAGATGCACTATGGCGCGATCGCGCTGTCGGAATACGCGGCGTGCCAGTCCGACGCCCGCATGACGCGCTTCTCGAAGGCGCCCTCGATGCGCAACATGGCGACCTTCGGCATGCTCGACGAGCTGCGCCACGGCCAGATCCAGCTCTACTTTCCGCACCAGCTCGTGCCGCTCGACCGCCAGTTCGACTGGGCGCACGAGGCGCACCACACCCGGAACTGGGCGACGCTCGCCGGCCGCCACGCGCTCGACGACGTGATGATGACGCGCGACGCCGCGACCACCTCGCTGATGCTCAACTTCGCGTTCGAGACCGGGCTCACCAACGTCCAGATGATCGGGCTCTCGGCCGATGCCGCGAACATGGGCGACTACACCTTCTCGAACCTGATCACCAGCATCCAGTCCGACGAGGCGCGGCACGCTCAGATCGGCACGCCGGTGATCGAGATCATGATCCGCAACGGCAAGAAGGCCGAGGCGCAGCAGGCCATCGACGTCGCGTTCTGGCGCATCTGGCGGGTGTTCGCGCTGCTCACCGGCATTCCGATGGACTACTGGTTCCCGCTCGAGAAGCGCGACCGCTCGTTCAAGGAATACATGCACGAGTTCGTCATCACCCAGTTCGAGCGCCAGCTCCTCGACGTCGGGCTCCAGCGCCCGTGGTACTGGGATCACTTCCTGGAAGACATCGAGACGCACCATCACTGCCAGCAGGCCGGCATCTGGTCGTGGCGTAACACGGTGTGGTGGAACCCGACCGGCGGGCTCGGCCCGGCCGAGCGCGACTGGCTCGAGGAGAAGTACCCGGGCTGGAACAGCACGTTCGGCAAATACTGGGACGTCATCATCGACAATCTGCGCAACGGCCGCCCGGAGAAGACGCAGGCCGTCGGCATGCCGGCGCTCTGCAACATGTGCCAGATCCCGATCTCCAACAAGGGCGGCGTCGAGTGGAAGGCGCGCATCTATCAGCGGGAATACGAGGGCCGGCGTTACAATTTCTGCACGCCGGTGTGCCGCTGGGTGTTCGACACCGACCCGGTGCGCTACAAGGACTGGGATACGATCGTCGACCGCATGTACAACGGCGAGATCAGCCCGCCGACCGCCGAGAACATCCTGCGCTACATGGGCTCCGGCGTGGTGAGCGAAGGCGGCCACGACGCCCACGGCTATGCCTGGGTCAGAGGCTACGACCGGGGCGCGCCCGGCCAGGCGGCGGAGTAAGGCGATGGCACCGGTCGTCGTGCTGTCGCGGCTCCAGTTCGATGCCCATACCCGGGTGATCGACGTGGAGAGCGGCTTCACCATGGATCAGGTCGCGGAAGCCTGCGCCGCGCCCGCGGTCGGCTACCAGACCACGCATCCCGACCCGAGCAAGCCGCTGCGCGTGCGGCGCACCACCGATGACGACAGCGCGCCGGCCTTGCCGCGCGACATGACGGTCGCGCAGGCCGGCTTCACGCATTTCGAGTGCATCGACGTTTACGTCGAATAGCCTGGCGGAAGGATTCGACGGTGAACATGGCAAAGCCGGAAGCGAAGTCCAGGAACCTCGCCGGCCCGCTGCTGCGCGGCGGCGAGATCGCCATCGCGGCCTGCGAGGCGATCCAGGAAGACAATCCCGACAAGCAGATCCTCATCGAGGATCACCGCACCTATGTGCGCGTCGAGGCGGAAGGCGGGCTGATCATCCGCCGCAAGACCATGGAAGAAATCCTCGGGCGGCCGTTCCGCATGCAGGAGCTCGAGGTCAACCTGACCGGCTTCTCCGGCCAGATCGAGACCGACGAGGACTATATGCGGTGGTACCTCAAGCTGGACCTGTAGCGACGCGGGCCCGGCCCGGTCAGGAGCGATCGCGATGAGCGTTGACGATCTTTCGAAGCCGCTGAAGACGTGGAGCCACTTGGTCCGCAACCGGCGGCGGCCGACCGAGTACGAAATCGTCTCGACCAACATGCTGTGGAGCACCGGCGACCAGAAGGCGCCGTGGGCCATGGGGCCCGAGATCCCGATGAGCCAGTGGTACGTCAAGTACCGCAACGGCAGCCCGCTCAAGCACCCGGACTGGGACGCCTTCCGCGACCCCGACCAGCTCGTCTACCGCACCTACAACATGATCCAGGACGGCCAGGAATCCTTCGTCGACGCCCTGCTCGACGATCACAGCCGGAACGAGCACGATCTCGGGCTGTCGCCGCAGTCCGTCGAGCTGCTCGAACGCTTCTACACGCCGGCACGCTTCCTCATCCACACGGTCCAGATGGCCTCGGCCTATCTCGTCACCATGGCGCCGGCGAGCACGATCGAGAACTGCTTCATCTTCCAGTCGGCGGACCAGTTCCGCTGGGTCTCGCGCATCGCCTACCGCACCGCGGAGCTCACAGCCGCGCACCCGGAGGCGGGCTTCAACCGCGACGAGCGACGCCATTGGGAGGACGATGCCGCCTGGCAGGGCTTCCGCGAACTGATGGAGAAGACGCTGGTCACCTGGGATTGGGCTGAGCAGTTCGCGGCGCTCAACCTGGTGGCGAAGCCCGCCATCGACGAGGCCCTGCTCCGGCAGTTCGCGAGCCTCAGCCGGAACAACGGCGATACCCTGACCAGCCTGCTGCTCGACGCCCAGATGACCGACAGCGCACGCTCCCGCCGCTGGACCAGGGCGCTCGTCGAGTTCGCGTTGAAGAACGCCGAGAACGACAACCGGGCCGTGCTCGAAGGCTGGCTCGCCAAGTGGCGGCCGCTCGGCGACAAGGCGATCGAGGCGTTCTGCGCCGGGCTCGGGCCGGACGGGGCGGAGCGCGCCGCTTCTGCCATAGCCGAGGCGGCCAAGTTCCGCACCGATATGGGGCTGAGTGCCTAAAGTACGATCCGATCGGTTGAACCAACCTGATCGACGAATTGCGCTCCGGTTTATTGAAGTAGAGCAGGCCTCACGTTCGAGACGGCATCGCTTCGCGATCCATCCCGAACGACCCTGCTCTGACGCCGCGGTCGCGCCGGCCTCCCCCCTATCACGGGCCGGCTTCGACCGCGGCGCGCGGTTCGCGCACCACCAGGACATCGCAGGGCAGCGAGGCCAGGATGTCCTTGGCGGTGCTGCCGATGAAGATGTCGAACAGCGCGCTGCGGCCGTGGGTGCCGAGCACGACGAGGTCGGTGCCCCGCTCGCGGACATGGCGGTGCAGCAGCGTGCTCGGGCGGCCGCGCTCGACGAGCAGCTGGAAATCACGCCGGCGCGCCTCGGGGATGCCGGCCGCCGCCAGGAAGCTCGCATAGTCCCGCGCCGCTGCCTCCCGATAGTCGTCTTCGAGGCGCGCCAAGTCGCCCACCATGCCCGCCATTGATGAGTCAAAGGCGTGGAAGACGCCGAGCCTCTGGTCCGGAAAGAATGCCGCCGCGACCTGCAGCGCGCAGCGCGAACATTCGGAGAAGTCCGTCGCCACGAGGATGCGGCCATAGGGCGCACGGGCGCGCTGCTTGACGATCAGCAGCGGCACGCGCGAGCGCCTGAGCAGGCGGTCGACCGTGGTGCCGAGCCCGAAGCGGCCGAGCGTTTCGTCGCGCGCGAGGCCGGTCACGATCAGGCCGCAGCCCTGAGCCTCGGCGACGCGGAGGATGAGCGCCGTAGGCTCGGCCTTCTCCACGATCGCCGTGACGTTCGGCGCCGCCGCCATCATGTCGCGGCGGAGTTGATCCGCGACGGCGGGCCCGATGTCCGGTTGCCGCCGCCAGGAGGGCAGGCGACGCTCGAGTTCGGCCGCGTCGAGATCGTCCGCCCGCTCGAGCGCGTGGACGGCGATCAGCTCGGCCTGCCAGCCCGCGGCGAGCGCCGCCGCGCGATCCAGGGCGCGGTCGCAACGCGCGCTCAGGTCGGTCGCGAGCAGGACCTTCTTCGGCGGTCGCTCGGGCCGCTCCGGTTCCGTCATGCCTGCATCCTCCCCTATTTTCCGGCTCGCTTCTAGATTTCGCCGAGGATGCGGAAGCGGCGCAAGAGCACCTTCTCGACCTCCAGGATGAGCATGAGCAGAACGCCGGCGGCGATGATGATGGCACCTTCGACCACCCCGATGGGACGGGACTCGAACAGCTCGTGCATGACCGGCGCATAGGTGAAGGCGAGCTGCGCCGCGATCACGATGAGCAGCGCGGCCAGCACCGGCAGCGTGCCCAGCGCGCCCCGGAAGGTGAACGAGGTCATGTGCAGATAGCGCACGTTGAAGAGATAGAAGATTTCGAACACCACGAGGACGTTGACCACCATGGTCCGCGCTGTCTCCACGCCGAGCCCGCGATCCAGCGCGTAGAAGAAGATCGCGAGCGCGCCGACCGTGAAGAGGCCGGAGACGAAGCAGATCCGCCAGACCAGGAAGGGCGAGAGCAGCGGCGCTTTTGCCGCGCGCGGCGGCCGGCGCATCACGCCGGGCTCGGACGGCTCGAAGGCGAGCACCAGCCCGAGCGTGACCGTCAGGATCAGGTTGATCCAGAGGATCTGCGCCGGCGTCATCGGCATGGTGAAGCCGAACAGGATCGCGGCAATCACCGTGATCGCCTCGCCGCCATTGGTCGGCACGGTCCAGGCGATCACCTTGCGGATGTTGTCGTAGACGGTGCGCCCCTCGTGCACCGCCGCCACGATCGAGGCGAAGTTCTCGTCGAGCAGCACCATCTCGGAGGCTTCCTTGGCCGCCTCGGTGCCCTTGCGGCCCATGGCGATGCCGACATCCGCCTGCTTGAGCGCCGGCGCGTCGTTGACGCCGTCGCCGGTCATCGCCACCACCGCGCCGGTCGATTGCAGCGCGCGCACGATGCGGAGCTTGTGCTCCGGGTTGGTCCGCGCGAACACCTCGGCGCGCGCGGCGAGGCCGGCAAGCGCATCGTCCGGCGTCCTGTCCAGCTCGGCGCCGCTGACCACCTCCGCGCCGCCCGCCAGCCCGAGCTGGCCCGCTATGGCGCCCGCGGTCGCGGCATGGTCGCCGGTGATCATCTTGACCGCGATGCCGGCAGAGTGGCATTCGGCGATCGCCTGGATCGCCTCGTCACGCGGCGGGTCGATGAAGCCGACGATGCCGAGCAGGGTGAGCCCCTGCTCCAGATCCGCGAATGAGAGCCGCGCGTCGGACGGCGGCGGCGACTTCGCCGCGAAGCCGAGCACCCGCTCGCCTTCGGATGCCGCATGGGCGATCCGCTCCGCCCAATAGGCATGATCCACCGGCCGCGGGCCGGCGGCGCTCGCCTGGCTCTCGCACATGGCGAGGATCCGCTCGGGCGCGCCCTTCATGAAGATCGCAGGCCCGCCGGCGGCCGCTTCATGGCGGGTCGCCATGAAGCGGTGCTGGGCATCGAAGGGGATTTCGTCTGAACGCGGCCATTCCGAGCGCACATGGTCGGGATTGAGCCCGGCCTTCATGGCGAGCGCGACCAGCGCGCCTTCCATCGGGTCGCCGTCGACCACCCAATGATCTTCCACCTGGCGCAGATGCGCGTCGTTGCAGAGCAGCGCGGCTCGGATCAGCGGCGCGGCGGCTTCGAGCGCGGCAACGTCGTCATCGCCGCCGCCCGCTTCGAGATCGCCTTCCGGCAGGTAGCCCGAGCCGCTGACCATGATCGTGTGCTCGGCGGTGACGATGCGCCGCGCCGTCATCTCGTTGCGGGTGAGCGTCCCGGTCTTGTCGGAGCAGATCACCGAGGTGGCGCCGAGCGTCTCGACCGCGGGCAGGCGTCGGATGATCGCGTTGCGTGCCGCCATGCGCTGCACACCAATTGCCAACGTAATAGTGATCACCGCCGGCAGCCCCTCCGGCACCACGCCGACGGCCAGCGCGACCACCGCGATCAGCGCCTCCGGCCACTCATAGCCGCGCACCAGCGTCGCGAAGACGAAGAGCAGGACGGCGGCCGAGATCGCGACCCAGGTGAAGCGCTGGCCGAAGCGGTTGATCTGGCGCAGCAGCGGCGTGGTGAGCTGTTCGACGCCCTCGATCAGCGCGCTGATGCGGCCGATCTCGGTGCGCATGCCGGTCGCCACCACCACGCCGGTGCCCTGCCCCGCAGCCACCAGCGTGCCCGAGAACGCCATGCACAGGCGGTCGCCGAGCGGCGCGTCCTTCGCGACCGAATCCTCCTGCTTCTCGGCCGCGACCGATTCGCCGGTCAGCATCGCCTCGTCGATCAGGAGGCCGCGTGCGCGGATCAGGCGCAGGTCGGCGGGCACGCGGTCGCCGGCCTCCACGATCACGAGGTCGCCGGGCACGATCTCGGCGACGGGCACGCTGGTGCGCCGCCCGTCGCGCCAGACGCTGGCGCGCGGCGAGATCATCTTCCGGATCGCGCTGAGCGCCTTCTCGGCCTTGTCCTCCTGGATGTAGCCGACGATCGCGTTGATCGTGACCACCGCGACGATCACCGCCGCGTCGATATGGTGGCCGAGGATCCAGGCCGCGACCGCCGCCGCCAGCAGGAAGTAGATCAGCGTGTTGTTGAACTGCGCGAGGAAACGCAGCACCGGGTGCCGGCGCGCCGCCTCGGGCAGGCTGTTCGGGCCATAGGTGGAAAGCCGCGCCGCGGCCTCCTCGGCGGCGAGCCCAGCGCGGCTCGTCGCGAGCGTGGTGAGCAGCTCATCGACGCTCGCGGCGTGCCAGGCCCGCTCCGGCGGCCGCGCGGCCTCGGGGCCTGGCTGGGGGGCCGTCACGCGCCGCCGTCGCACCGTTCTCGCTCCCCCGCTTGCATCAGACCCGCCGAGCGGCAGTAGCATTATCGTGCACCGTCTTCAACGCGCCCGACGCCGCACGGCTCAGGGCGGCAGCAGCCACGGCACCAGCGCGACGCTCGCGACCAGGGCGACCAGCGCGAAGGGCACGCCGACGCGCACGAAATCGACGAACCTGTAATTGCCAGGGCCGACCACCAGCGTGTTCACCGGCGACGACACCGGGGTCATGAACGCCGCGGAGGCCGCCAGCGCCACCACCATCGCGAAGGGATAGGGCGAGGCTTGAAGCGCCTCCGCGACGGCGAGCGCGACCGGCGCCATCAGCACGGCGGTCGCGGTGTTGGAGATGAAGAGGCCGAGCGCGGCGGTGATGACGAAGAGGCCGGCGAGCACGGCATGGACGCTGGCGCCGCCGAGCGCGCCGGTCAGCGCCTCGGCGACCGTCTCGATGCCGCCGGTCTTCTGGAGCGCCACGGCGAACGGCATCATGCCGACGATCAGCACCAGCGTGCGCCAATGGATCGAGCGATAGGCGCTGTTGAGGTCGACGCAGCCGAGCAGGCCGAGCAGCAGGCAGCCGAGCAGCGCGGCCACCACGTTCGGCACCACGCCGCTCACCATCAGGCCGATGACGATGGCGAGCGAAGCCAAGGCCTGCGGCGCGCGCGAGGCCGCCGGCGCCACGTCGTCGAGCTCGGCCGGCAGGTTCAGGGCGACCAGGTCCTTCCAGTCCGATTGCAGCCGCCTGATCGCCCGCCACGGGCCGATCAGCAAGAGCGTGTCGCCCAATCTCAGCTTCTCGCCCACCACGCTCTCACCGTGCGGCGCATTGCCGCGCCTGAGGCCGATCACGGTCAGGTCGAATTCGGAGCGGAAGCGCGCCTCGACCACCGTCTTGTCGATCAGCGCCGAGGTCGCGGGCACCATGGCCTCGGCCATGCCGATCTCCTGCGAGCGGTCCAGGAAGTAGGCGCCGGACAGCGGCAGCCGTTCGAGCCGGAAGCGCCGGCTCACCTCCTCGATGTCGATCGCGGGCGCGAACAGGTCGATGAACAGGATGTCGCCGGCACGGAGCTCGGTGGTGGCGACGGGCCGGATGATGCGGCTCGCGAAGCGGCCGGCGCGCTCGACCGCGATGATGTTGACGCCGGCGGAGCCGCGCAGGTCAAGCTCTTCGAGGGTCTTGCCGATGAGCGGCGAGTCGGGCGCGACGCGCAGCCGGTGTTCGCGCGCGGCGAGCCCGTATTCCTCGATCCACTGCGAGAGCCGGGGCCGGCCGTCATGCCCCGCCGCCGGGCCGGGCCGCGCCAGCCAGCGCCGCGCGACGAGCATGTAGAGGATGCCGAGCGCGAGCATGGGCAGGCCGAACGGCGTGAAGCTGAAGAACTGGAAGCCGTCGAAGCCGCGGCGCACCAGCTCGCTGTTGACCACGAGGTTTGGTGGCGTACCGACCAGCGTCATCATGCCGCTGATCAGCGCGGCCACGCTGAGCGGCATCATCAGCCGGCTCGCCGGGATGCCGGTGTTCCGCACGATGCGCAGCACCACGGGGATGAAGATGGCGACCACGGCGGTCGAGCTCATCACCGAGCCGATGCTGGCGACGATCGCCATCAGGAGGGCGATCAGGCGCGCCTCGCTGCGCCCGGCCCGCTTCACCAGCCAGTCGCCGAGCCGCTGGGCAACGCCGGTGCGCACCAGGCTCTCGCCGATCACGAAGAGCGCGGCGATCAGCACGATATTCGGGTCGCTGAAGCCGGCGAGCGCCTCCTCGATGCCGATCACGCCCGAGATCGGCAGCGCCGTCATCATGATCAGCGCCACCGCGTCCATGCGCGGCCGGTTGCACACGAACATGACGACGGCGGCGCAGAGCAGGCCGACGACGATGAAGAGGTCCTGGTTCATCGCTCAGCGGCCGCGGCAGGGGCCGGACGGGACCGCCTCGTCGGGCCGCTCTTGCGCCGTGCTCAGCGTCAGGCCGCGGCGATCGCCTCGCGGACCCGGGCGAGCATGCCGAGATGGGAGTCGACCGTGCGCAGGCCCGCCTTCATGGTGTTGATGCTGAGATGCGTCGCACCCAGCCGCTTCCAGCCCGCCGCCCAGTCGTGCCAGGACTGCTCGGTGTCGTAGCGCGAGCCATAGCCGTCATCATAGGCGCCGACATTGATCCAGCTCTCGATGCCGAGCTTGGCAGGGTCGCGGCCCGCCTCGCGCACATAGGAGCGGAACGCCTCGACCGCCGCCGCGCCCTTCTCGTCAGGTGCGTAGAGCGGCAGCCAGCCATCGGCGAGGCGCGCAGCGCGGCGCACCACGGCATCGGCATGACCGCCGAACCAGATCGGGATCGGCCGCTGCACCGGCAGCGGGTTGAGGCCGGCATCGACGATCTCGTCGAAGCGGCCCTTGAAGGTCACGAGCGGCTTGGTCCACAGCTCGCGCAGCAGCGCAATCTGTTCCTCGCAGCGCGCGCCGCGGGTCGCGAAGTCCTGGCCGAGCGCCTGGTACTCGACATGGTTCCAGCCGATGCCGACACCGAACCTGAAGCGCCCGCCCGAGAGCAGGTCGAGCGTCGCCGCCTGCTTGGCGACCAGCGCGGTCTGGCGCTGCGGCAGGATGACGATGGCGGTGACGAACTCGATCCGGCTGGTCAGCGCCGCCATGTAGGAATAGAGCGCGAACGGCTCGAGGAACGCGTCATGGCAGGTATAGGGGCCCCTGAGCTTGTGCGTCTCGGGGTTGCCGCCGACCACGTGGTCGAAGACCAGGATGTGGTCGAAGCCGAGCGCCTCGGCGCCCTGGGCGTAGGCCTTCGCGGCGCCCGCGTCATGGCCCAGCTCGATCTGCGGAAAGATGGCCCCGATGCGCATGGTCCCTCGTCCTGGTTCGTCGCGGATTACTATGTTGGGCGTCAGCCGGAGTAGGATCGTTCCCGATTGGCGCCGTCTAGCGATAGTCTATCATGCGGCAACGCCGGATCGAGGAACAGGACCTGCCATGCCTTATGACCTGATGATCAAGAACGGGCTCGTCATCGACGGTACGGGCGCGCCCGCACGGCGCGCCGACATCGCCGTCGCGGCGGGGAGGATCGTCGAGATCGGCAAGCTCGGCGGCGGCGCGCGCCAGGTCATCGACGCGGCGGACTGCGTCGTCGCCCCCGGCTTCATCGACCCCCACACCCATTATGACGCCCAGATCTGCTGGGATCCGGCGCTGACGCCTTCCTCCTGGCACGGCGTCACCTCGGTCGTGCTCGGCAATTGCGGCGTCGGCATCGCGCCCTGCCGGCCGCCGGCGCGCGAGATCGCGATGCGCGACCTCGTCGCGGTCGAGGGCATCCCGTTCGACGTGCTCGATGCCGGCATCACCTGGGAATGGGAGAGCTTTCCCGAATACATCGATTTCGCCGCGAATCGCGATTCGGCGCTCAACCTCGCCTTCCTCGCGCCGCTCACGCCGTTCCGCCACTATGTGATGGGCGAGGCGTCGATGGAGCGCGCCGCCACGCCCGACGAGACGGCGCAGATCAAGTGCCTGCTTAGGGAAGCCATCGACGCCGGCGCGTTCGGCTTCTCGACCACGACCTTCAATCAGCATATGGGCTTCAAGGGCCGCCCGCTCGCCTGCCGCAATGCGAGCCTCGACGAGCTCAAGGCCTACGCCAACGTCTTGAAGGAAACGGGCAAGGGCGCGATCGAAATCGCGCTGACCAAGAAGGTCTCGGTGATGACCGACGAGGAGCGCGACCTGCTCGAACTCCTGATCGACGAGAGCGCGCGGCCGGTCACCTTCCTCGCCCTCTTCCAGCGCGACGACGTGCCGAACGCCTGGCAGGACGCGCTGCGCAAGGTGGGCGGGCTGATCGAGCGCGGCGCCGTGCCGCAGACCTCGCCGCTGCCGCTGACCCGCGAGATGAACATGAGGAACCCGTTCTCCTTCGCGGCCTTCCCGTGCTGGCGCCGGGTCTTCGCGGACCAGTCGAAGCCGGCGCAGGAAGCGGTCTATCGCGACCCCGAGTTCCGCAACGCCTTCCGTGCCGAGCTCAAGGGCGCGCAGGTCTTCGGCGGCGACTGGCGCCGCGTCACGGTGCTCGAGGTCCACAACCCGGCCATGAAGCCGCTCGAAGGCCGCAGCGTCGCCGACATCGCCCGCGAACGCGGCAAGGACGGCGTCGACACCCTGCTCGACCTCACGCTCGAGGACGATCTCGCGATCGAGTTCACCCTCGCCCAGTTCAACACGTCCTTGTCGGACACGCGTGGCCTGGTGGCCGACCCGCACATCCTGCTCGCGCTCGGCGACGGCGGCGCCCATGTCGACATGCTGTGCGACGCCGGCTACCCGACCTATGTGCTCGGCACCTGGGTGCGCGAGCGCGAGGCCATGCCGCTCGAGCACGCGGTGCAGCGGCTGACCGCGCAGCCCGCCGACCTCTTCGGCATCAAGGACCGCGGCCGGCTCCAGCCCGGCCTCGCCGCCGACATCGTGATCTTCGACCCCGCGACGATCGGCTCGGCCGACCGGCTGGAGCGGCAATTCGACCTGCCGACCGGCGCGAAGCGCATGGTGATGCGCTCGCGCGGCGTCGAGCACACCATCGTCAACGGCGAGGTCGTCTGGTCCGACGGCGCCGTCACCGGCGCTACCCCCGGCGGCGTGCTGCGTTCCTGAGGGCACGAAGGTCGCCGCACCGGCCGCCCCGCACTCTTTTTTCTTCGTCATTGCCGGGCTTGACCCGGCAATCCATCGGGCAACGGACTCGCTGCAATCATGGATGCCCCGGTCGATCCCCCGGTCAAGCCGGGGGAGGGGCATGACGGAAAAAGACAAGGTGCCGAAGGGCGGACCAAGCCTATGGCCCGGGAACCGCTATGAGGGAATTAGGCTGACTTGTCGGCCATTGACCGATGAAATAGTGCGACAGCTCGTTGCACGATCCAGCACGCGTGTCCGCGGGGGGCCATGCCGAACATTCCAGACGACATCTTTACCGAACCCGATGCCTCACCGGATACGCTGGCCAATCTGGGCCCGCTCCGGCGCTTGGCCGGCGCATGGGAATCGGATCAGGGGGTAGACATCAATCCCAAGGCGGACGGCCCCGAGCGGCGCGTGTTCCGGGAGCGTATGCGGCTGGAGCCGATCGACCCGCAGACCAATGGCCCCCAGCTCCTCTACGGGCTGCGCTACCACACCCATATCAACACGCCGGAGGAAGCCATCACCTTCCACGATCAGGTCGGCTATTGGCTCTGGGAGCCGGCCACGGGGCTGATCATGCAAACCATCGCCATTCCTCGCGGACAGGTGGTGTTGGCGGGTGGAATGGCGAAGCCGGACGACGATCATATCTGGGTGGAGGCGCGGCGCGGCGATACGCGCTTCGGCATTTGCTCGACCACCTTCCTGGAGGAAGCCTTCCGCACGGACTATTACCGCATCGACATCACCTTCAATCCTGACGGCACTTGGACCTATGTGACGCGCACTGATCTGGCGGTCCGAGGCAGCACGCCGCCGTTCGACCACCGCGACACCAACACCCTGAGGCGAGTCGCGCCGCCGATGCCGAACCCGCTCGTCGGTCTGCTAAAGAACGGCAAAACGGGCTAGCAGGCCGTCGAAGGCAACCTCCATGACAGCGTGCCGCCCGCCAGTTGGGTCCCCGCCTGCGCGGGGACGCCATTCGCGCAAACATGACTTGGCCGGGCGCGAGGCCCGGCCAAGTCATGCGCTCATGGTGGTTGCGGGGAGAGGATTTGAACCTCTGACCTTCAGGTTATGAGTTTGAATAAATGGCCTGCGACGACCTCCTCCCAAATCCGCTCACATTGCCCGTTACCGCATAACATACGGTTTTATATAGCATTTCATTGACACAGACCGACAGCCTGCTATCCTCACATGCGACCTGATTTGCCGTCGAGTGGTAGCTATTTGGTAGCTTTGGCGACCGTCAGGTTGGATCGTGTGATGGAGGACGGTCATGGCGAAGCTCACCAAACGCGTGGTGGACCAGGCCTCGGCGAATTCCAAGGCGGCCAGTCTGTGGGATGACGAGCTCAAGGGCTTCGGTCTTCGCGTCTGGCCAAGTGGCCGCAAGGTCTACATCGTCAAGTGCCGGATCACGGGGCGCCAGAGGTTCATAACGATCGGTCCGCACGGCCCCGTCACAGCGGAGCAGGCACGCGTCCGCGCCTTCGAAATTCTGTCCGAGGCGAAAGGTGGCCGTGACCCCGCGAAAGAGCTCGATCAGGCGCGCAAGGCGCCGACCATGAAAGGGCTCGGTGAGCGGTTCCTCAAGGAGCACGTCGCCGTGCGGTGCAAGCCGAGCACCCAGGCAGAGTACAAGCGCTCAGTCGAGTTGTTCATCAACCCCAAGATCGGCACGCGTAAAGTGACGGACATCGAGCGGCAGGACATCACCGAACTGCATCACGGTCTCAGCCACATCCCCTACCAAGCCAATCGGACCCTTGGGGTGCTGTCGAAGATGTTTAGCCTCGCCGAGGCCTGGGGTATCCGCCCGGATGGCAGCAATCCGTGTCTGCATGTGAAGAAATATGTCGAGCAGAAGCGTGCGCGTTTCTTGAGCCCCGAGGAGTTCGCCGCACTTGGTAAAGCGCTGCGCGAGGTCGAACAGGACGGCTCCGAAACCCAATCGGCGGTCGATGCCGTCCGGCTACTCATGCTGACTGGCTGCCGGCTTGGTGAGATCATGACGCTCAAATGGGACTATGTGGACCTCAAGGCCCGCGAGCTGCGCCTGCCCGACTCCAAGACTGGGGCGAAGATCGTGCATTTCGGAAAGACCGCCGCTGGCGTGCTGAAAGGCATCAAGAAGCTGGAAGAAAACCCCTATGTCATCACTGGCAAGAAAGAGGGTAGCCGCCTTACCGACCTCCAGCACCCGTGGCGGCGCATCCGAGCGAAAGCCAAGCTCAATGACGTGCGCCTTCACGACCTCCGACACTCCTATGCCAGCGGCGCCCTCGCCTTGGGTGAGCATCTGTGTTGTCAGTCAAGCATGACGTGGTGCCCAGAGGCGATCTTCTTTGAGCAGGGTATTGGCGAGGACGACGAGCTTTCGCATGAGCGCGGTGAGAGCGAGCTTGGGCTTTTTGCC
>JBFXKW010000019.1:0-44918 GCA_050173345.1 Alphaproteobacteria bacterium
GAGCCCGGCGTCGTGGTCGAGCTCAAGTCCTGCGACGGCGATTGGTGCGCGGTCGCCGCGCGCGGCTATGAAGGCTTCCTGCAGCGCGCCGAGCTATGGGGCATCTACCCGGACGAGACCATCAACTAGAGCGCGGCTGGTTGTTTCAGCGATTGGTCAGCAGCACGTCCTTCGGCACGGGTCCGGTCGTCCAATAGCCTTCGGCCTTGGGCTTGCCATCGGTGAAGCTGACGATGAGATAGCGGACCTTGTTCTGGATGTGCAGCTCGCTGCTGAAGCTGCGCGGCCCGGCGACCGTCGGCTCGTCGGTCATCTTCTCGAGCTCGGCCACCACCGCCCGCGATTCGACCGTGCCGGCTCGCTCGACCGCGCGTGACCACATCTCGATCAAGGCATAGCCCGGCAGCGCATAGCCGGTGACCGGGCGCTCGCCGTATTTGTCGGCGAAACGCTGCATGAACTGCTCCACCGCGGGATCGGGGTCGTCGCCATAGACCGAGCCGATCGCGGTCACGTAGAAATCGCTGAGCCCGGGCACGGCATCCACCCAGAACGTGCCGTCCATTGCGCCCGGGCCGTAGACGGGCGTCTCGATGCCGGCGGCGCGGATCTGGCGCAGCGCGCTCGCGCCGCCCGGCACGAAACTGCACAGCATGATCACATCGGGCGCCGGCTCGGCCGCCTTCAGCCGGGTGATCTGGGCCGCGATCGAGGCATCGTCGTTCTTGAACACGTCCTCGCCCACGATCGCGGTGCCGTCGAGATTGCCCCAGGCCCAGCGGAAGCCGGCGCAGACCGAACGATCGTATTCAAGCACCTCGTCGAGCAGCAGATAGGCGTTGCGCGCACCCTTCTTCTCGTGCGCCCACTCGGCGAGTGCCGAGCCCTGACTATGCGCCGCGTTGCCCGAGGTGAAGGCGAACGGCCCGATGCCCTCGGGGCCGGCCTTGGCGTCCTCGGCGCACAGGAAGAACGAGATCAGGCCGGCGTTCTCCGCCTGCAGCGCGGCAGGGCTGCCCCAGTCGAAATCGCAATCGACCACCACCATGTCGGCACCGGCCGAGATCACCTCGGCGCCGGCCTTGGCGCTCTCCGTCCGGTCGGATTTGGCGTCGGCCTCGACGATGCGGATCGGCTTGCCGAGCAGGCCGCCCTTGGCGTTGAGATCGTCGATCGCCATGCGGGCCGCCTGACCGGATGGTCCGCTGAACGCCGCCATGAAGCCCGACTTCGAATCGGCGAAGCCGACCACGATCTCGCTCTTCTCGTCGGCAGCGAACGCGCTGCCGCCCGCCGCGCCCAGAACCAGCGCCGCGGCGCCCATGCCGATCAGTCGATGCCAAGCGTGCAACATGATCCTCGCTTCTCCGCCCCTGATGAATCCGCCGCCTTCGGTAGACCGCACAGGCCCGGCTCCAGGCGACGGCGGCTCCTCAGCCGATCAAGCTGAAAAATGATTCGCGATTCAAGATATATCGGTGTGAGAGCGTGGCGGCCCGACATTCCCCCGCCGCCGGCTTCGGCGCCGCCGCCGAAGTGTCAAGGCGAGATGGGACCAGATCGGGCCGCTTCCCTTGCCCTTTCCCCATTCCAGGCGCAGGGAAAAGCGCAGGCACGGGCCGGGCGACGAGAGAACCCAGAGCACGATCCGATCAGGTTGGTTCAGCCTGATCGGACCGCGCTCTGCTTTGTTGAAAAGAGCAGGATCGAATCACGTGGTGATGAGGAAATCGCTCTCGTTCAACTCGTCGTTGAAGCCGCGCAGCGTGATGGTGTCCGTCCTGGCCGGGCCGCCGAGCGCGGCGCCGATATCGACCACCGTGTTGCTGCCGAGCACCGAGACATGGTCGAGCACGTCGTCGATGGTGAGGGCCGCGCCGTAGCCGCTGAGCTGGATCTGGTCGCCGTCGCTCTGGCGGAAATCGTTGACCACGTCCTTGCCGAAGGCGCCGGCGAAGGCGAACGTGTCCGCGCCGCCCGAGGCGGCACCCTGCGAGTCGCCCCAGAGCTGGTCGTTGCCGCCCTTCGCGTTGCTGCCCGACATGAGAAGCGCGTCGCCGACGAGCAGGTCGTCGCCGATGCCGCCGATCAGGACGTCATTGCCGCCGATGGCGCGCTCCGACATGTGGAAGGCATCGCCGATGAGCGTGTTGTCGCCGCCGATCGCGACCAGCGTGTCGTTGCCGCCGCGGGCGTTGCTCGACATGCCGCCGCCGGCGTCGCCATAGAGCTCGTTGCCGCCGCCCGTGGCGCTCAGCACGTCATTGCCGCCGCGCGCGTTGTTCAACATGTCGCCGCCGGCGTCGCCATATAGCTGGTTGGCATCGCCCGTTGCGCTCAAAACGTCGTTGCCGCCACGGGCGTCGTCGAACAGCGTGGCGGCGTCGCCGCCAAGCAAGTTGCCGTTCCCCACGGCCGCCAGCGTATCGTCACCGCCGCGGGCGCCGTTCGACATGAAGAAGGCATCGCCGCGCAGCGCATTGCTATCGCCGACCGCGCTCAACTCATCGTTGCCGCCGCGGGCGTTGCCGGCCAGATCGATCGAGGCATCGCCGAACAGGCGGTTCTGGTCGCCCGCGACGTGCAGCCGATCATCGCCGCCGCGGGCCTGGCCGAACATGTCGGTGGCGTCGCCGAGTAGCAGGTTAAAGCTGCCGGTCGCCTCCAGCCGGTCGTTGCCGCCGCGCGTGTTGCCGTCGAGGAATGAGGCGTCGCCATGGAGAAAATTGAATAGGCCCGTGACCGTCAGGATGTCGTCGCCGCCGCGCGCATTGCCCTGCATGCCGGGGGCATCGCCGTAAAACACGTTGGAATCGCCCGCCGCGAGGAGAATGTCGTTTCCGCCGCGGGCGTTGCCGGACATGCTGCCGGCGTCGCCGACCAGGTCGTTGAAATCGCCCGTGGCGCTCAGGCTGTCGTCGCCGCCGCGGGCGTTGCCGGACATGCTGGTGGCGTCGCCGACCAGGCCGTTGAAATCGCCCGTGGCGTTCAGGATGTCGTTGCCGCCGCGGCCGCTTCCCTTGATGGTTGCTGCGTCGCCATAGAGATCGTTACGATCCCCCGTAGCACTCAGGAGATCATCGCCGCCCTTGCCCGAAGCGAGCGCGACCAGGTTGAACGGGTCGCCATAGAGAACGTCATCGCCGTCGCCCGGCACCAGCGTGTCGTTGCCCGTCGTGCCAATGATCGTCGCCATCGCGCATCCCCCCTTCGCAGCGATCTGGCCGGCCCTTTCACTTGGCGCGGCCTCAACTCCCCTCACCCGACTGCGGCTAGGCTCGCTATCGCTCGGCCCTAGCCCTCGTTTCCGTCTCCCCATCGGGGAGAGGGTTAGGGTGAGGGGGCTTTGCCGCTGAGGCTATGGCGGCGTGGCCCCTCCGGGCAAGCGAAATGCCGCCTGCTCCCGGACGCGAGGCTCAGTCGAGGTCGTCCGCGAGGGCGGCGCGCACCGCCTCGGGCATCACCGCCAGATGACCATAGTTGCGGTGGGTGAAGCCGAGCGTGATGCGGGTGCCGGGGGCCTTGAACGCCGGGCAGGAGGAGGAGGGCCGCCCGGTGCCGCGCTTCGTCTCGCTCAAATCGGGCGAGGTCAACCTGCGCACCGGGCCGGGCACGCGCTACCCGATCGACTGGGTCTATCAGCGGGCCGGCTATCCGGTCGAGATCGTCGCCCAGTTCGACATCTGGCGCCAGATCCGCGACGCCGACGGCACCATCGGCTGGGTCCACCAGTCGCTGCTCTCGCCCAAGCGCACCGCGCTCGTCACCGGCGGGGTGCGCACCATCCGGCAGAAGCCGAGCGGCTCGGCAGCGGGCGTCGTGCTCGCCGAGCCCGGCGTCGTGGTCGAGCTCAAGTCCTGCGACGGCGATTGGTGCGCGGTCGCCGCGCGCGGCTATGAAGGCTTCCTGCAGCGCGCCGAGCTATGGGGCATCTACCCGGACGAGACCATCAACTGAGGCCGCCGGGCCTGGACGAATCAGAAGGGCCGGCGCCGCGGCGCCCTCTCCGCCTTCGGTAGCGGAGAGGGAAACCCGCCTGCGTGCCTGGAGCACGATCCGATCAGGTTGGTTCAGCCTGATCGGATCGCGCTCTGCTTTGTTGAAAAGAGCAGGATCGAATCACGTGGTGATGAGGAAATCGCTCTCGTTCAACTCGTCGGTGAAGCCGCGCAGCGTGATGATGTTCGCCCTGGCCGGGCCGCCGAGCGCGGCGCCGATGTCGATCACCGTGTTGCTGCCGAGCACCGAGACGTTGTCGAGCACGTCGTCGATGGTGAGGGCCGCGCCGTAGCCGCTGAGCTGGATCTGGTCGCCGTCGCTCTGGCGGAAGTCGTTGACCACGTCCTTGCCGAAGGCGCCGGCGAAGGCGAAGCTGTCCGCGCCGCCCGAGGCGGCGCCCTGCGGGTCGCCCCAGAGCTGGTCGTTGCCGCCCTTCGCGTTGCCGCCCGACATGAGAAGCGCGTCGCCGACGAGCAGGTCGCCGCCTATGCCGCCGACCAAAAGGTCGTTGCCGCCGCGCGCGTTGCCGGACATCGAGAGCGCATCGCCATGGAGCACGTTGTCGTTGCCCGTGGCGCTCAGGCTGTCGTCGCCGCCCCGCGCATTGCCGAGCATATGGCTGGCATCGCCGATGAGGAGATTGCCATCGCCCACGACCTCCAGCGTGTCGTTGCCGCCGCGGGCATTGCTCGACATGTCGCCGCCGGCGTCGCCATAGAGCTCATTGCCGCTGCCCGTGGCGCTCAGCACGTCGTTGCCGCCGCGGGAATTGTTCGACATGTTGCCGCCGGCGTCGCCGTACAGCAGATTGGCATCACCCGCCGCGCTCAGCACGTCATCGCCGCCACGGGCGTTGTTCGACATGCCGCCACCAGCGTCGCCGTACAGCAGATTGGCATCGCCCGCCGCACTCAGCACGTCATCGCCGCCGCGCGCGTTGCCGCTCATCTCCCCGGCGTCGCCGAACAGGTGGTTCGGCGTACCGATCATGCCGCCGATCACATCCAGTATATCGTTGCCACCGGCGCCGTTTCCCCTGAGCACGACCGCGTCGCCGAACATATCGTTGCCATGCTCCACGGCACTCAAGACGTCGTTGCCGCCCTTGCCCGAGGAGAGCGCGCCCAGATGGAACGGATCGCCATAGAGATCGTCGTCGCCATCGCCGGGCAGGAGCACGTCATGGCCCGTCGAGCCGATGATCGTCACCATGTGGATACCGAGGTCGTCCGGATCATAGGTCACGTTGGAGCCCAGCAGCAGCAGATCGCCGTCGGCGATGATCTGGGTGAGCGTATCGAAGGTGGTGGTGTCGTCCGCGGGCTCAAACCGGAAAGTGGTCCCATCGCCGAACCCGACATAGCTCCAATCGCCTGAGACGGAGTCCAACGTCACCGTCTGGGTCCGCCCTACGATCCTCAGGATGTCTATCGCACTGATGCGCAGGCTGTCGTCCACCCAGTCCGACTGCGGACCGACATACCAGTCGGCGCCTTCGTTGCCTGCAAGACTGTCGGCGCCGGGCCCGCCTTCCAGCACATCATCGCCTGTATCACCTTTCAGCACATCGTTGCCTGCACCGCCGGCCAGCGTGTCGTCCCCATCTCCGCCGGAGATCGAGTTGTCGCCGTCATTCCCGGCTATCACGTCGACGCCAGGCGATCCGACGACGTTCTCGAAGTTCTCGACGTCATAGCGGCTGATGAAATTGGTGTGTAGGTTGGTCGATGATCCGCTTGCCGTCGTCGTCGAGAGATCCAACGTCAGGCCGCTGAAGTTGATGGGATCGAGATAGGTGAAATCCAGCGTATCGATGCCGTCGCCACCATCCACGAGCGCCCATGTCGACGTCCAGCCGAGCAGGATGCGATCGTCGCCGCTGCCGCCCCGGAATATCTCGCGGGTCTCCACGCCGCTCTGGCCGATGCCGTAGATCGTATCGTTGCCATCGCCGCCATAGACGAAATCCTGGCCGTTGCCGGCGAAGATGATGTCGTCGCCATCGAAGCCTTTGATCACGACGCCGATGCTCGTGAGATGGCTCGTCGTCGCCTCCGATGGAGCGAAGAACGTTCCGTTCACGTTGATGATGTCGCCCATGTTGGAGCCGACCACGGTCGGAAACGTCGAGCCGATCGCGGGATCGACGATCGAGAGCGGCCCGAAAGCCCCGTAGATTTGCAGCGTCGCGCCTTCGGCGGATTGCAATTCGAGCTGGTTGCTCGCCTCGTCGGGCACCTCGCCGTCCTCATAGGCGTCCGGATCGGTGGGAAACGGATAGGAAACCTGGGGATTCTCGATGCCGTCCGATCCGATGCGGATCGACTGGCTCATGATCTGGGTGAAGAACGCGGGAATGTCGGCGTCGTGCTGATCGGTCACGTCCGGCATGTCCTGGGTGGTGCCTTCTTCGTCCTTGAATGCGGCCTCCAGAAAATCTTTCGACAGGAACACCTCGGCGAAGTTGGTGACCGCGTTGGTCGACGGGTCGACGTGCTGGAACGCGATGCCCCAGCTGTTGGTGATGCCGTGATAGGCCGAGGTCGCGTAGTAGGTGGGCGTGGCCGTCACCGTCTTGCCGAGCTCGATCGGCAGGACCAGCGTATCCTCGCGCGGATCGAAGTCGCCGATGACCATGACGTCCTCCGACGTCGGCGGTGGCGGCGCCGGCGGGGTCTTGAAGAAGAGCGACTTCAGCCCGTTCACCGCCAGGGATTCCACGCCCGAGGCGAAGCCGCCGAGCAGGAGGCCGCCCGACAGGCTGCTGAAAAAGTCCTCGGCAGCCGCCTCGGCCAGCGAATCGACGATCTTGGCGGTGGATTTCTTGGCGCCGTCCAGCACCCAGTCCTCGGCGACCGCCGACCAGAAGTCTTCCTCCTCCGACCCGGCCTCGTTGGCGTCCGTTTGGTAGTTGAGGAAGAAGCTGTCCGCGCCCGGGCCGCCCTCGAGGTAGTCGGTCCAACCCTTGCCGCGCGGCCCGCCGTCGAGCTGGTCGTTGCCGCCGCCGCCGAAGATGGTTTCGCTGCCATCACCGCCGTGGAGGATGTCGTTGCCGTCGATGACGTTGGGGTCGGCATTGGTCGGGAGCTGCCACGTAAAGACCTGGTTCCCGAAGTTCTGATGCAGCACGACCGGCGCGTCGGCATAGTCGCCGTAGATCTTGTCGTGCCCGGCGCCGCCGTAGATCAGGTCGTCGTGCGAGCCGCCATAGAGCGCGTCCTCGCCGCCGGACCCGTCGATCCGGTCGTTCCCCGGGCCGAGGAAGATCCAGTCGTCATGCTTGCCGCCGATAACATGATCGTGAGTCAGGACGGTCCCCATCTCGGGCAGCGGCTTGCTGAGGCCGCTGAAGGGAATGTTGCTCGGCCAGCCGTTGGTGACGTAGTAGCGCGGATCGTCGGTCGAGGACCCCTCGGGGGTATTGCCTCGCAAGACGTCGTTCATGAGGAAGCCGACGATCCCGTCGTTGTCGTACTTGAGAAAATAGGTCCAGGTGTAGCTGTTGTCGGTCGCCGGCCACTCGGCGCGCCAGACATAGTCGTAATGCCCGTTCTCCGGGCCGCGATTGGGTGTGAAGACGTCATGGGACGTGATGGTGTGATTCGCGTCTCGCCAATCGGTCATTTTTCATTACTCCCCTGATGCAATGCGACACTGGCAAAAAAATGCGAACGAACCGTCCGACTCAATCGAGCCAGAACCGAACACCCCTCGCAGGGAACCGCTTTCGCTTACTCAACGACGCAACCGCGCCGACTTTTCGGAAGCTTCGGACGGACTCGATATCCCTGTCTTTGCGGGCCGGTCCGCCGTGCGAGTCTCTATTGCTGGCCGGATGGTTTCATCCGGCACCAAACCAACGATCCCCAAGAGAACCGTTTAAAAGAACACCGTGCCTTGCGGCTCACGGGCTTAAGAAAATTAGGTCCGGGTGCGTTCTTCGCATAAGCGCTGCCCCCGCGGCAGCCCGGTAAGCGTAGCCGCTGGATCGACCCTCGGCTACCTTGAAATGGCAGAACAAAAGCAGAGTATCGTGATATTGCAATGACAAGGATCCACTCGGCGATTGTTGCCGGGTGAAGACCAGGCGGTCCTGGCTTCTCTCATCACTGTGATCACGATCGAGGAGCCTAATCCAAATCTTCGGCGAGGGCGGCGCGCACCGGCTCGGGCACCACGGCCAGGTGGCCGTAATTGCGGTGACCGAAGCCGAGGGTGATGCGGGTTCCGGGCGTCTTGAACTTCCTGATCGCCTCGTCGCTCAGCGGGAATTTGAGGAAGTGGACCGAAGAGGTCTTGCCTTCCTCGTTGGTGCGCTCGGTGTCGTGCTCGGCCGAGGCGGCCTTGACGATTGTGCCGCCGACATCGAGCTCGATGGTGTCCTCGACATGGCCGAGGCTCGACAGCGTGCGCTGGCGCACCCGCGCATCCGCGATCTCGAACATCAGCGTCGCGACCAGCTCGCGCCCTTGCGGGATGAGCGGGTTGTAGGCGTCGAGCTCGTCCGCGACCTGCGCCTCGCCGCCGCGCTCGATGAACAGCATCTCGTGGACCTGCTGCCACATCGTGTCGTAGTTCTCGAAATAGAAGGTGGCATAGGGGCCGACCTGGACGCGCCGGTTGCGCTTGAGCGCGGTGATGGCGGCGCGGCGTTCCTTGCGTGCCTCGGCATAGGCCTCCATCGGCATGATGTCGGCCCGGGTGATCTCGCGCTTGCGCACGGTCTTGGCGGCTTGGGTCATGGTCGTTCAGGCATCCAGTCCATAGGCCTTGGCGAACAGCTCGATCGGATGGAAGGCGCGGCGGTCCGCCGGCAGCGCGCCGCCTTGCTTGGCATCGCCGGCCGCGAGCTTCTCCATGCCGTTGACGATGTGGGTCGCGGCGAGCGGGCACTCGGAGGCGACGTAGCGGTTGGCCTTCTCGAGCGCGCTGCGCGCCACGGGACGGCCGACCTTGAGCGCGATCTCGTGGAAGTCGACCGCGACGCCGAGCGAGCCGCCATGGCCGGAGCAGCGCTCGATCACGTCGAGCTTGATGCCGGGAATGAGGTTCAGCATGTCGGCGGCCTTGCGCCCGATGTTCTGCGCCCGCGCGTGGCAGGCGAGATGCAGGGTGACGCCGCCTTCGAGCGGCTTGAGGCCGTCGGCCAGGCGCTCCTTCCTCGCGATGTCGATGACGTATTCCGGCATGTCGAAGGTGTGCGCGGCGAGCGACTTGACCGCCTCGTCGTCGGGCAGGAGGAGCGGCCACTCGCTCTTCAGCATGAGCGCGCAGGACGGCACCAAGGTCACCACGTCATAGCCCTGCTCGATGAAGGGCGCGAGCGCGCGGCTGACATTGCGCGCCGCCTCGGCGACGCGCGCGACATCGCCCTGCTCGAGATGCGGCATGCCGCAGCATTGCGGGTAGACCACCTCGGCCGCGATGCCGTTCCTGGCGAGCACGCCGAGCGCCGCCTCGCCGATCTCGGGCTTGTTGTAGTTGGCGAAGCAGGTGGCGAAGATCACCGCCTTGCGGCCCTTGGCCGGCGCCTCATGGTTGATCTCGGGCTTCAGCTTCTTCGCGCGCTTGACGAGCGTCGGCGTCTCGTAACGGGGCAGGGGCGCGTCGCGGTGGACGCCGCCGAGCTTCTCGAGGAGCGGCCTGGTCAGCCCGTTGCGCCGGTCGGACGCCCAGTTCATCACCGGCGCGAGGAGCTGCGCGACCTTGCCGTTGGCGTCGGTCTCGGTCAGCCGCTCGCTCGCCCGGCTCGGCGCGCCGCCGGCTTTGTGCTCGACCGCGCGGAAGCGGAGGATCAGGTGCGGAAAGTCGATCGCCCATTCATGCGGCGGCGTGTAGGGACAGGTCGACATGTAGCACATGTCGCACAGCGTGCAGACGTCGGCGACCTTCTTGAAGTCGCCCGACGCCACGGTCTCGAGCGTCTCGTCGGGCGAGGAGTCGATCAGGTCGAACAGGCGGGGGAACGAATCGCACAGCCGGTTGCAGGCGCGGCAGCCATGGCAGACCTCGAAGACGCGGCGCATCTCGTGGTCGAGCTTCTCGCGGTCGTAATAGTCGGGGTTCCGCCAGTCGATGACATGGCGCGCCGAACTCTTGTCGCTCATTCGGTCCTCTCCGTTCGGGGCCGATAGCGGTCGTTCTTGGCAGACAAAAGCAGGCGGAGCGGACGCCGCGCGGGACGCGCCCGCCCGCCCCATGCCTGGAAGGTCGCGGCCTATTCGAGCGTGTCGAGCGACTTCTGGAAGCGCCCGGCGTGAGACTTCTCGGCCTTGGCGAGCGTCTCGAACCAGTCGGCGATCTCGTCGAAGCCCTCGTCGCGCGCGGTGCGCGCCATGCCCGGATACATGTCGGTGTATTCGTGGGTTTCGCCGGCGATCGCGGCCTTGAGGTTGTCGCGGGTCGCGCCGATCGGCTTGCCGGTCGCGGGGTCGCCGCTCTCCAGGAGGAAGTCGAGATGGCCATGGGCGTGCCCGGTCTCGCCTTCCGCGGTCGAGCGGAAGATGGCGGAGACGTCGTTGTAGCCCTCGACATCGGCCTTGCGGGCGAAATAGAGGTAGCGCCGGTTCGCCTGCGATTCGCCGGAGAAGGCGTCTTTCAGATTCTGCTCGGTCTTGCTTCCTTTGAGGGACGGCATGGGCAGTTCTCCCTGATCACTTGGGGGTGGTCCTAAGCGCGTCGGGCAGGCCGGATGGCGGGCCACGCGCCGACCACCCTTATATGTAAGGGTCGGGGAGCGCTGTCAATAGTTTAGAAGATTTCTAATCTGGCCGAGGCGCCCCCGGCGGGGCGCCAGGTGTTCAACGCGGCGTCTCGGTGATGCGGATGATCACGTCGACGCCGGCGACCTGGGTGCCCTTGGGCGGCGTCGGCACCGCCGCGACATGCACCATGTCGCCCGGCACGTCCACGAGCTGGCCGGAGCCCTCGTAGAAGAAATGGTGGTGGTGATCCGTGTTGGTATCGAAGTAGGAGCGGCCGGTCGCGATCGCAAGCTCGCGCAGCAGCCCGGCGCGGGTGAACTGGTGCAGCGTGTTGTAGACGGTCGCAAGCGAGACCCTGACCTTGAGGGACTGCGCCTCGGCATGAAGCTGCTCGGCGGTGACGTGCCGGTCGCCCTTGGCGAACAGCGTGCGCGCCAGCGCCACGCGCTGTCGCGTCGGCCGCAGGCCGGCCGCGCGCAGCCGCGCCACGGCATCCTGGGACGGTTGATCGAGGGGCAGTGTCATCGCCATGACGCTCAAGATAGGGGAGTTACGGGAATCGTCCAGTGCCGGCGTTCACATAGCGGATTTGCGAACGATTCTCAAGAACAGATGGCGGCGGCTCAATCGCCGGTGACGAGCCGCTCGACGAGCTGCTTCACGCTCGGGATGAAGCCGTTGCCGTAGAACGGGTCCGAGGCGAAGCGATACGCGCCGTGGCCCGAGAACATGAGCTGGTGGTCGATATCGTCCGAGTGGATGATGGTCTGCAACGTCTTCTGGATGCAGTAGCTACGCGGGTCGGCCTTCTTGCCGGTCGAGTTGCCCGGCCCGGTCGACCAGTTGCTGAACCGGCACTGGCTGAGGCAGCCCATGCAGGCGGCCTGGTCGTCGCGGATTTCGCGCGCCTTCTCCGTGGTGACGAAGATCAGCGTCGAATCCGGCGTCTTCATGGGCATGTCGAAGCCCTGCACCACCCATTCGGCCGCGCGCTTCGCATCGCCTGGGGTGAGGTAGAAGACACGCCCGCGCGGCCCCGCGCTGAACGTCACCGAATGATCGCCGATCGGCTCCTCGGTGAAGGCGACCTGGCGCTGCTCGCGCTCCTCGAGCTCGCGGATGAAGCCGTTGCGCACCGCCGACGAATAGAAGCCGGTCGGGCTGAAGCGGTTGAGCTTGACGTCGCCCTCTTTCAGCGAGGTCAGGATGCGCTTCCAGGCTTCCGAGATCGGGCTTTCGCGCGTGACCAGCGGCCGCGTGCCGAACTGGAAGGCGATCGGCCCGAGCTCGGGATTGTCGATCCAGTCCTCCCAGTCGCGCAGGTACCAGACCCCGCCGGCCATGAAGATCGGCACGTGGCCGAGGCCGTATTCCTGCATCTGCCGGCGCAGCTCGAGCACGCGCGGATAGGGCGTCTCGGGCTCCTCCGGATCCTCGCTGTTGGAAAGGCCGTTATGGCCGCCGGCGCGCCACGGATCCTCGTAGACCACGCCGCCGAGCAGGTCGGAGAAGCGGTGATAGGCGCGCTTCCAGAGCGCCCGGAAGGCGCGCGAGGAGGAGACGATCGGGTAGTAATAGATGCCGTACTTGGCGGCGATCTCGCCGAGCCGGTAGGGCATGCCGGCGCCGCAGGTGACGCCGTGCACGAGGCCGCGGGTGCGATCCAGGATGCCCTGCAGGACGCGCTCGCAGGCGCCCATCTCCCACAGCACGTTCATGTGGAGCCGGCCGGCGCCGCCCGACATGTCGTGCGCGATCTGGGCCTGCGTCACGCCGCCATCGATGGCGTACCTGATCAGCTCCTCGTGCCGCTCCAGCCGGGTGCGACCGCGGTAGATCTGCGGGATCGGCCTGCCCTCGGCGTCATAGGAATCGGCATTCACGCCCGAGAACGTACCGACGCCTCCCGTCGCCGCCCAGGCGCCGGAGCTTGCGCCGTTCGAGACGCCGATGCCCTTGCCGCCCTCGACCAACGGCAACACCTCCCGGCCCGAGATGAGCACGGGATTAAGCGCCTTCACTCAACCCTCCGCCTTCCTGCTACCCATCTAACTTATTCCCTCGGGGAAGGATTGCAAATCCGCTTGGAGCGGAGGGAGCGGAATTGAAGCAAGACGAAGCGGCTCTCAAAGGTTAAGAGCCGCCTCGTCCAGCCCTATTCCGCCCTCAATTGGCCGCTTGCTGAACGTCTTGCGCCGGCTGTTCGCTGAGATCGGCGCCGGTCTTCTGGTCGACCACCTTCATGCTGAGCTTGACCTTGCCGCGGTCGTCGATGCCGAGCACCTTGACCTTGACCTCGTCACCCTCCTTGACCACGTCGCTCACCGCCTTGACCCGGCTCTGGGCCAGCTCCGAGATGTGGACGAGCCCGTCGCGGTTGCCGATGAAGTTCACGAAGGCGCCGAAATCGACCACCTTCACCACCTTGCCGGTGTAGACCACGCCGACCTCGGGCTCGGCGATGATGTCGCGGATGCGCTTGACCGCGGCCTCGGCGGCGGCGGCCTCGATCGCCGCGATCTTGATGGTGCCGTCGTCCTCGATGTCGATCTTGGTGCCGGTGGTCTCGCAGATTTCGCGGATCACCTTGCCGCCGGTGCCGATCACCTCGCGGATACGGTCCTTCGGGATGTGGATGGTGGTGATGCGCGGCGCGTTCTCGCTCACCGAATCGCGCGCCCGGCCGATCGCGCGACCCATCTCGCCGAGGATGTGCAGGCGGCCGGCGCGTGCCTGGTCGAGCGCCACCTTCATGATCTCCTCGGTGATCGAGGTGATCTTGATGTCCATCTGGAGCGAGGTGATGCCCGTCTCGGTGCCGGCGACCTTGAAGTCCATGTCGCCGAGATGGTCCTCGTCGCCCAGGATGTCGGAGAGCACGGCGAAGCCGTCCGTCTCCTTGATCAGGCCCATGGCGATGCCGGCGACCGGGTTGCCGAGCGGCACGCCGGCGTCCATCAGCGCCATCGAGGCGCCGCACACGCTCGCCATCGAGGACGAGCCGTTCGACTCGGTGATCTCGGAGACGACGCGGATGGTGTAGGGGAAGTCCTCCTTGCCCGGCAGGAGCGGACGCACCGCCCGCCAGGCGAGCTTGCCGTGGCCGATCTCGCGCCGGCCGGGCGAGCGCAGGAAGCTGGCCTCGCCGGTCGCGTAGGGCGGGAAGTTGTAGTGCAGCATGAAGTGCTCGCGGTACTCGCCTTCGAGCATGTCCATGATCTGCTCGTCCTGCCCGGTGCCGAGCGTCGCCACCACCAGCGCCTGGGTCTCGCCGCGGGTGAACAGCGCCGAGCCGTGGGCGCGCGGCAGCACGCCGACCTGGCAGTCGATATTGCGGATGTCCTTCGTGGTGCGGCCGTCGATGCGGCGGCCTTCAGAGAGGATCTGGCCGCGCACGATGTCCTTCTCGAGGGATTTCAGCATGCCGGCGACGGCGACCGGATTGACGCCCTCCTCGGCGCCGATGCTCGCCATCACCTCGCCCTTGACCGCATCGAGCTTGTTGGTGCGGTCCTGCTTGCCGATGGTGGCGTAGGCGTCGCGCAGGCCCGCCTCGGCCGCCGCGCGCACGCGCGCTTCGAGCGCCTTGTAGGCGTCGTCCTTCTCGGGCACCGGCCAGGGCTCCTTGGCGCAGGCTTCCGCGAGCCCGATGATCGCGTCGATCACCGCCTGGGATTCCCGGTGACCGAAGGCGACCGCGCCGAGCATGATCTCCTCGCTCAGCTCGCGCGCCTCGGATTCGACCATCAGCACGCCGTCGGCGGTGCCGGCGACCACCAGGTCGAGCTTCGATTCCGATAGCTGCGCGAGCGTCGGGTTGAGCACGTACTGGCCGTCGACATAGCCGACGCGGCAGCCGGCGACCGGCCCGAGGAACGGCAGGCCCGAGATGGTCAGCGCGGCGGAGGCGCCGACCAGCGAGACGATGTCGGGGTCGTTCTCCAGGTCGTGCGAGAGCACGGTACAGATCACCTGCGTCTCGTTGTGGAAGCCCGAGACGAAGAGCGGCCGGATCGGCCGGTCGATCAGACGCGAGGTCAGCGTCTCCTTCTCGTTGGGGCGCCCCTCGCGCTTGAAGAAGCCGCCCGGGATCTTGCCGGCGGCGAACGCCTTTTCCTGGTAGTTGACGGTCAGCGGCAGGAAATCCGTGCCCGGCTTGACCGAACGTTGCGCGACCGCGGTGCACAGCACGGTGGTCTCGCCATAGGTGACGAGCACGGCGGCATCCGCCTGGCGGGCGATGCGCCCGCTCTCGAGGACGAGCCGACGCCCGCCCCATTGAATCTCCTTGCGTGTGACTTGGAACATCACGTCTTCCTTCCACCTACGGAGGCGGCGGCCCTATGCCGGCGCCCTTTCCCTTTTCATGCTTGCGAACAATCGAGACGGCGCGCCAAAGCGGCGCGCGGCGACCGCCGGCGGCGCGCTTTGCCGTGCGAACCACATCGACTCGCGGAGGACCCGATGCGGTGCCGTCGAGATGGCTATTTCCTGAGCCCCAGCCGCTGGATCAGCTCGCCATAGCGCGAGGCGTCGTTGCGCCTCAGATAGTCGAGCAGGCGGCGGCGGCGGCTGACCATCATCAGGAGGCCGCGCCGCGAGTGCAGGTCTTTCTGATGCGTCTTGAAGTGCTCGGTCAGGTTGTTGATGCGTTCCGTCAGGATCGCCACCTGGACCTCGGGCGAGCCGGTGTCGCCCTGTTTGCGCGCGTACTCCGAGATCAGACCGGACTTACGCTCCAGCGAAATCGACATCTGGTTCTCCGTATCCTAGAGGTTGAAAACGCGGACCGGCTTCAAGTGCCCGGCGGCGAGCTCGGCCAACGCGATCAGCCGGTCGTCGCTGCGGGCACGGACCAATCGCGCTTCCGCGGCGGGGGACGCCGCTTCGATCGCTTGTCCATGCTTGAGGCGATCCGCCTCGTCCGCCGTCAGGACCAGAGCCGGGATGTCGGCCAGCACGGTCTCGACAGGAAACAAGTGGCGAACGAGCGCCGCACTATGCACCAGGGCCTCCAGGCTTTCCAGCGAAATCGCCTGGGCCTCGCCGAACGGCCCGACCGCGGTGCGGCGCAGCCGGGAGACATAGCCCACGGTGCCGAGCGCCCGGGCCAAATCGCGCGCCAGCGCCCGGACATAGACCCCCTTGCCGCACACCACCTCGAGCGTGACCTCGTCGTCACTTGCTATGACAAGTGTCAAGCGGTCGATCCGGGCGGGACGGGGCGCGAGCGCCGGCGGGCGGCCCTCCCGCGCCGCCTTGTAGGCGCGCTCGCCCTTCACCTTCAGGGCCGAGAAGGCGGGCGGCACCTGGAGGATATCGCCGACGAAGGCGGGCAGCGCGGCCTCGATCGCGGCCCCGCCCGGCCGCAGCGGGGAGGTTTCGGTCACCTCGCCTTCGGCGTCGTCGGTCGAGCGCGCCTCGCCGAAGCGCACGGTAAAATGGTAGGTCTTGGTGCCGGTCATGGCGAAGCGCACCGTCTTGGTCGCCTCGCCGAGCGCGACCGGCAGCACACCGGTCGCCAGCGGGTCGAGCGTGCCGCCATGGCCGGCCCGCGCGGCCCCGGTCGCGCGCTTGACGATGGCGACCACCCTGGCCGAGCTCATGCCGGCCGGCTTGTCGATGACGAGCCAGCCGTCGAGCCGCGCGGGCTCAGCCGTCATCGCGCGAAGGATCGTCCGCCGCCGGCCCGGAAGCGCGCAGCAGCGCCTCGATGCGCGCCGCCTCGTCGAAGCTTTCGTCGGGCTCGAAGCGCAGCTCGGGCGAGACGCGGAGTTCGACCCGCCGGTCGACCTCGTGGCGTAGATAGCCCGCGGCACGGTTGAGCGCGGCGACTATCTCGGCCCCATGCGCGCCGCCGAGCGGCATGACGTAGACCTTGGCGTGTTTCAGGTCGGGCGAGGGGCGCACCTCGGTCACCGTGATGGTGACGCCCTGCAGCACGGGGTCGCGCAGATGGCCGCGCATCAGCGCGTCCGACAACGCCTCCCGGATCAGCTCGCCGACCTTGAGCTGGCGCTGGCTCGGGCCCGAGCGGGCCGCGCGCGTGCGTCTCGTCATGGCAATCCGCTTCGCTGCGGCGGGCGGCCGCCGCGGCGCTCCCGGCCCGGCCGGCGCTCAGGCGCCGAGCGTGCGGGCGACCTCTTCGAGCTCGTAGAACTCGAGCACGTCGCCTTCGCGCAGGTCGTTATAGTTCTCGAAGGCCATGCCGCACTCGAAGCCTTCCTTGACCTCGCGGACCTCTTCCTTGAAGCGCTTCAGCGTCTTGAGCGCGCCGTCGTGGATCACCACGTTGTCGCGGATCAGGCGGACCCGCGCGCCGCGCCTGACCACGCCGTCGGTCACGCGGCAGCCGGCGACCTTGCCGACCTTCGAGATCTCGAACACCTGCAGCACTTGGGCGTTGCCGAGCATGCGCTCGCGCACGGCAGGCTTGAGCAGGCCCTCGAGCGCCGAGCGGACGTCATCGACGATGTCGTAGATCACCGCGTAGTAGCGGATATCGACGCCGTCGCGCCGCGCCAGCTCGCGCGCCTGCTGGTTGGCGCGCACGTTGAAGCCGGCGATCAGCGCGTTCGATGCCTGCGCCAGCGTCACGTCGGATTCGGTGATGCCGCCGACGCCCGAATGCAGCACGCGGACCGCGACCTCGTCGGTCGAGAGCTTCTCGAGCGCCGAGACGATCGCCTCGGCCGAGCCGTGCACGTCGGCCTTGACCAGGATCGGGAGCTGCTGCAGGGCGGTCTCGCTTCCCATCGTCGAGAACATCTGCTCGAGCGTCGCGCGCCCCGTACCGGCGGCGCGCTGGGCGCGCGCCCGGCTGGTGCGGAAGGCGGTGACCTCGCGGGCGCGGCGCTCGTTCTCGACCACGACGAACTCATCGCCCGCCTCCGGCACGTCCTGCAGGCCGAGGATCTCGACCGGCAGCGCGGGGACCGCCTCGGTGATCGGCTTGCCCTTGTCGTCGATCAGCGCGCGGGCGCGGCCCCATTGCGCGCCGGCTACCACGATGTCGCCGATGCGCAGCGTGCCGCGCTGCACGAGCAGCGTCGTGACCACGCCGCGGCCGCGGTCGACCTTGGCCTCGAGCACGACGCCTTCCGCCGCGCGGTTCGGGTTCGCCTTGAGCTCGAGGATTTCCGCCTGCAGCAGGATCGCTTCCTCAAGCTTGTCGAGGTTGATCTTCTGGGTCGCCGAGACCTCGACCGAGAGCACGTCGCCGCCGTTCTCCTCGGTCACGATGCTGTGGCTCAGCAGCTCGTTGCGCACCCGCTCGGGCCGGGCGTCCGGCTTGTCGATCTTGTTGATCGCGACGATGATCGGCACCCCCGCCGCCTTGGCGTGGTTGATCGCCTCGATGGTCTGCGGCATGACGCCGTCATCCGCGGCCACCACCAGGACCACGATGTCGGTCACCTTGGCGCCGCGCGCGCGCATCTGGGTGAACGCGGCGTGGCCCGGCGTGTCGATGAAGGTGATGTGCCGGCCGGACGGCGTCTCGACCTGGTAGGCGCCGATATGCTGCGTGATGCCGCCGGCCTCGCCGGCGGCGACGTCAGTCTCGCGCAAGGCATCGAGCAGCGAGGTCTTGCCGTGGTCGACATGGCCCATGATGGTGACGACCGGCGGACGCGCCTCCAGCGTGCTGTCCACGTCCGCCTCGCCTTTCAGGCCGATTTCGACGTCCGATTCCGCCACTCGCTTCACCTTGTGTCCGAATTCCGCGACCACCAGCTCGGCGGTGTCGGCATCGATCGTCTGCGTCACCGTGACCGGCGAGCCCATGTTGAACAGCGTCTTGACCACGTCGGCGGCGCGCACCGCCATGCGGCTCGCGAGCTCCTGCACCGTGATGGTCTCGGGCACCACGACCTCGCGGACGATGGCCTGCTTCTCGTCGGCAGCCAAGCCGAGGCTATGGCGCCGCTCGCGCTCGCGCTGGCGGCGGAACGCCGCAACGCTGCGGGCGCGCTCGCTGCCGTCCTCGGCGTGAAGCGCCTGCACCACGGTGATGCGCGCGCCGCCGCGCCGCGCGGCGTCGCGGTCGCGCCGAACAACCGGCGCCTTCGGCCGCGCCTCGCCCTTGCGCCGCGCCCGGCCGGCCTCGTCGTCCTCGGGCTGCATCGGCGGCAGCGGCGCGGCCGGCGTCGCCGCCGCCGCGCGCTTGGTCGCCGCGCCCGCCTCGGTCGTCGCCGCGGGCAACGATGCCGGCGCCGCCACTTCGGTCTCGTCGCTCGCCTGCAGGCGTCGCGCGGCCTCCTCCTCGGAACGGCGGCGCGCCTCGGCTTCGTCCAGGCGGCGGCGTGTCTCCTCGCGGGCGCGCCGCTCGGCCTCCTCATGCTCGCTGGCAAGCCGGCGCTCTTCGGCGGCGCGGCGGGCGGCTTCCTCCTCCGCCCGCTCGCGCGCGACGCGCTCGGCGCGGACCGCATCGTCGACCGCGCGGGCACGGGCCGCCTTCTCCTCCTCGGTCAGCGTGCGCAGGACGACGCCGCTGCCCGCCTTGGAAGCGGCCTGCCCATGCCTCTCGCCTGCCGCCCCGGCATCCCCGGCGCGGCGCGGCGCGCTCGCCGGCGCGGCGGCGGCTTCGCCGTCGGCCCCCGCCTCGCCGCGGGAGAACGAGCGCTTCTTGCGCACCTCGACCGCGACCGCACGGCTGCGGCCGTGCGAGAAGCTCTGCCTGACCTGACCGGTCTCGACCGTCTTCTTGAGCTCCAGCCGGCCGGTCGAGCGCTTCAGCGTCAGCGTCTTCGGCTCGCCATCGGTCGCCTTGTTTTCGTCCGTCATACGTTCCCGTCTCGATCAATCAACCGTCACTGCCGCCGCCTCGGGCTGGCGGAACCCCCGAAGCCGCTCGACCGCCAGGAGGAAGCTCGCCGCCAGCGAGCCCGCCTCGAGCGCCACATGGACCGCCTCGTCGCGCCCGAGGGCGAAGCCAAGCTCGGCGCGGCCGAAGCAATCGACGAGCGGAAGCGCGCCGGCACGCGCGGTCATGCGCGCCGCTGCATCTTCCGCCGCGTCGCGCGCCTCGATTAGCACCGCGGCGCGGCCCGAAGCGAGCAGCGCCCGCACCTGGTCGTGCCCGATCGCGATACTGCCGGCGCGCCGCGCGAAGCCGAGCAGGCCGAGCGCGCGGGCCGCGAGCTGGCGCTCGACCTCGTCGCCGAGGCCGGGCTCGACCGTGACGTTGGCGCGCGCCGCCTTGGCGAACAGGTTGCGCCGGCACGCCGTCTCGACCGCCTCGCGGGTCGCGCTCACCCAGAGCCCGCGGCCCGGCAGCCGCTCGGCCATGTCGGGCACCACCCGTCCCTCGGGACCGACGACGAAACGGATCAGCGCACGCTTCGGCAAGGCGCGCCGCGTCACGATGCAGGTCCGCTCGCCCGCCTCGGCCGATCCGGCGGCAGGGCGCCGGGGCGCCGCCTCGCGCGTGTCGCTCACTTCCATTGCCTGGCCCATTGTTCGGCCCATCATTCGGCCTTCGCCGCCTCCGCGTCTTCGCTGCTCTCGGCACCACCCTCTTCGTCGGGGAACCAGTGCTTGCGCGCCGCCATGATGATCGCATTCGCTTCCTCAGACGACGGCGCAAGCGAACCGAGCATCTCCATCAGCTCGTCCGCGGCGAGATCGGCCACGTCGTCGAGCGTCTTGACGCCGTTCTCGCCGAGCGCGACGAGCCGCGCCGCGTCCAGGCCGGGCAGCTCGGCGACCGCATCCTCGACGCCGAGCTCGCGGCGCTTCGCAGTCAAGCTCTCCTCGCGCTCCGCGAGGAAGTGGCGGGCGCGTTCCTGAAGCTGGGCCGCGATCTCCTCGTCGAAGCTCTCGACCTCGGCGAGATCGGCAACCGGCACGAAGGCCACGTCCTCGACCGTGGTGAAGCCCTCGGTAACCAAGAGATGGGCGATCACCTCGTCGACATCCAGCGCCTCGATGAACAATTTGGAGCGGCTGCGGAACTCTTCCTGCCGGCGATCCGATTCCTCGGCCTCGGTCAGGATGTCGATGCTCCAGCCGGTGAGCTGCGAGGCGAGCCGCACGTTCTGGCCGCGCCGACCGATGGCGAGGCTGAGCTGATCGTCCGGCACCACCACCTCGACGCGATGCGCGTCCTCGTCGAGCACCACCTTGGTGACCTCGGCGGGCGCCAGCGCGTTGACGATGAAGGTCGCCGGGTTCTGCGACCACTGGATGATGTCGATGCGCTCGCCCTGCAGCTCGCTGACCACCGCCTGGACGCGCGAGCCGCGCATGCCGACGCAGGCGCCGACCGGGTCGATGCCGGAATCGCGCGAGATCACCGCGATCTTGGCGCGGCTGCCGGGGTCGCGCGCGACCGCCTTGATCTCGATGATGCCGTCATAGATTTCCGGCACCTCCTGCGCGAACAGCTTGGCCATGAACTGCGGATGCGTGCGCGACATGAAGATCTGCGGACCGCGCGGCTCGCGGCGCACGTCGTAGATGTGGCCACGCACGCGGTCGCCGTTGCGGTACTTCTCGTGCGGCAAGAGGTCCTCGCGGCGGATCACCGCCTCGGCACGGCCGAGATCGACGGTGAGCCCGCCATATTCGCTGCGCTTGACCAAGCCGCTCGCGATCTCGCCGACGCGGTCCTTGTATTCCTCGTACTGGCGCGCCCGCTCGGCCTCGCGCACCTTCTGTACGATGACCTGCTTCGCGGTCTGCGCGGCGATGCGGCCGAAATCGATCGGCGGCAGCGGGTCCGCGATGAAATCGCCGATCTCGGCCGCCGGGTTGCGCTCGCGCGCAGCGCCGAGCTCGATCTGCGTCGCCTCGTTCTCGACCGGGTCGGCCACTTCGAGGAAGCGCATCAGGCGGATTTCGCCGGACTTGCGGTCGATCTCGGTGCGGATGTCGTGCTCCTGCCCGTATTTGCGCTTGCCGGCGTGGGTGATCGCCTGCTCCATGGCCTCCAGCACGAGGTCGCGATCGATGCCCTTCTCGCGAGCCACCGCATCGGCGACCTGCAACAGCTCGAAACGGGCGAGTCCAACGGTCTCCATCTGCCCTCTCTATACTCTCCCTTCCGCGAGGCTCGCCGCGATCAGCTCGTCGGTGAGCACGAGCTTGGCGGACCGGATGGCCTCGAACGGCAGCTCGACCGGCGCCTTCCCCTCGTCCTCGACGAGGCGGACATGGCCGTCGTCGGTGCCGAGCAGGCGGCCGCGGAAGCGGCGGCGCCCGTCGAGCGGCGCGGCAAGCTCGAGCTTCGCCACATGGCCCGCGAAGCGGTCATAGTCCGCAAGGCGCACCAGCGGCCGGTCGATGCCCGGCGAGCTCACCTCCAGCCGGTACGAGCCCCGGATCGGATCCTCGACATCGAGGATCGCCGAGATCGTCCGGCTTACCTCGGCGCACGCATCGACGGTGAGCGGCGCGCGGTCGGCACGTTCGATCATGACCTGCAACACGGGCCGCTCGCGCCCCGAAAGCTGGGCCCGAACAATCTCGTAGCCCATCGCGGCGAGGCTCGGGCTGATCAATTCCTCGATCCTCTGCGTCGGTTGCATCGATCCTTTTCGGTGGCCGGGGCCCGGAAACAAAAAAGTGGGCAACCGCCCACCCCCGAGACCGACCACCCAAACTCCACTAAGCAATGAAGAAAATACGCGCCGGACCCCGCGCTTTCAAGGCGAATCTAGCCGCGCATCGGCGCGGTTGCGTTGCCTTTGCAGCCGCTCGAAGCGGAAATAATAGGGCCGCCTGCCGGCGCGGATCGCCTTTTCCTCATAGCGCGTCGCTGGCCAGTCCGCCGGCCGCTCGCGCCAGTCCGACGGCCCCCTGGCAAGCCAGGCGAAGGCGGGATGGCGGGTCAGGTGATAGAGCATCCAGCGCGCATAGCCAGGATGATCGGTGGCGAGGCGGAGCTCGGCACCGTCCTCGAGCAGCGCGGCGAGCTGGCCGACGGTCTCCGGGTTGACGATGCGGCGCTTGTGATGGCGCAGCTTCGGCCAGGGATCGGGGTAGAGCACGAAGGCGCGCCCGATCGAGGCCGCTTCGAGGCGGGGCAGCAGGAGCCGCGCGTCGTCAACGAAGACGCGGAGATTGCCGAGCCCGGCCTCCTCGGCATGGCGCGCCAGGCTCGCCACGCCGTTGACGAACGGCTCGCAGCCGATGAAGCCGATCCCGGGATGCGCCGCCGCCTGCGCGGCCAGGTGCTCGCCGCCGCCGAAGCCGATCTCGAGCCAGACCGCGGCGATCCCGGCCGGGAACAGGCCGCGCGGATCGAGCCTCGCCGAAGGATCGTCCGGCAGCGCGACCTGGTTGCGCGGCAGCCAGGCTTCGAGCTGGGCCTTGCGGCCGGCGCGCAGCTTGTGGGTCTTGCGCCGGCCGTAGACGAAGCGTCGTGCCTCGCTCAACGCGGCGCCGCGACCCCGGTCATGCGGCGCCTCAGCCGAGCTCGGCGCGCAGCTTGTCCGCCAGGTCGACGCGCTCCCACGAGAAGCCGCCATCGGGCTCCGGCGCGCGGCCGAAATGCCCGTAGGACGCGGTGCGCGCGTAGATCGGCCGGTTCAGGCCGAGATGCTCGCGAATGCCGCGCGGCGAGAGGTTCATCACGGCCTGCAGCGCCTTCGAGATCTTCTCCTCGTCGGCCTTGCCGGTGCCGCCGGTATCGACATAGACGGAGAGCGGCTTGGAGACGCCGATCGCATAGGCGAGCTGGATGGTGCAGCGGTCCGCATAGCCCGCGGCGACCACGTTTTTCGCGAGGTAGCGCGCCGCATAGGCGGCCGAGCGGTCCACCTTGGTCGGGTCCTTGCCCGAGAACGCGCCGCCGCCATGCGGCGCGGCGCCGCCATAGGTATCGACGATGATCTTGCGCCCGGTCAGCCCGGAATCGCCGTCCGGCCCGCCGATCACGAAGCGGCCGGTCGGGTTGACGTAAAACTCCTTCTCCTCGCACATCCAGCCATCGGGCAGCACGTTGACCACGTGGGGACGGACGATCTCGCGCACCTCTTCCTGCGAGAGGTGCGCGGCATGCTGGGTGGAGACCACGATCGAGGTGGCGCGCACCGGCTTGCCGTCGCGGTATTCGAGCGTGACTTGGCTCTTGGCGTCGGGCCCGAGGCCCGGCTCCGCGCCGGAGTGACGCGCCTCGGCGAGCGAGCGCAGGATCGAGTGGGCGTAATGGAGCGGCGCGGGCATCAGCGCCTCGGTCTCGCGGCAGGCATAGCCGAACATGATGCCCTGGTCGCCGGCGCCCTCGTCCTTGTTGCCCGCGGCATCGACGCCGACCGCGATGTCGGCGGACTGGGAGTGGATGTAGACATCGACATGGGCGCGTGCCCAGTGGAAGCCGGACTGCTCATAGCCGATCTGGCGCACGCATTCGCGCGCGACGTCGACCAGCCGGTCCTTGGTGATGCTCTCGGGCCCGCGCGTCTCGCCGGCCAGCACGATGCGGTTGGTGGTCACCAGCGTCTCGCAGGCGACCCGCGCATGGGGATCGGCGCTCAGATAGGTATCGACCACGGCGTCGGAGATGCGGTCGCAGACCTTGTCGGGATGCCCTTCGGACACCGATTCGCTGGTGAAGAGATAGTTTTTCAGTGCCACTCCAAGCTCTCCCTCGCGGTATGAGGCGGCCATGCGCCGAGGCGCGCCATGCGCGGCGCAAACGCGGTCGGACAGGAAAGGCGGCACTATTGACTGCCCGCCGCGGCGGGGTCAAGGGCGACGGCCGGCAACTTTTTCTATCGGGGGAAGCAGACGGCGAACGCGATCAGGCGGTCTCGCCGTTCCCCTCGGCCGCGGCATCGCGGCGGAGGCCGCCGAGCGACTTCACCAGGTCGAAGATGCGGCGCCGCACTGCCTGATCGTCGATGCGGTAATAGGCGCGCACCAGTTCGAGCGTTTCCCGGCGCTCCATGTGGTTCGGCTCGGTCGATGCCGCGGCGGCCATCACGGTCGGCCCGCCGGCCACGGTACCGTCTTCCTGAAGCCCCTCGAAAAAATAGGAGACCGGCACCTCCAGGATGCACGCCAGGCGGAACAGCCGGCTCGAGCCGATGCGATTGGTGCCCCGCTCGTATTTCTGGACCTGCTGGAAGGTGAGGCCGAGCAGTTCGCCCAGCTTTTCCTGGCTCATCCCGAGCAGCGTACGGCGCTGCCTCAGTCGCTTCCCGACGTGAACATCGACCGGGTTAGGTACCTGCGCCATGGCCCCCACACTGAGTTGGCGCTATGCGAACCGCCTCACGCATGTGCCCGAACCGCACCCAAACAGCATTAGCGAAGGAGTCCGAAGCGAGTTTCGCTTAACAGTGTTAGCAGGTTAGCGCAATCGGCATCGGCGTAGGGCCGGAAAGTCAAACATATGTATAAATTTAGTTTGATGGAATCAGGGGGTAATTTTCCGGGCAGTTAACACGCGGTAACCGGCTATGTGGAGCAGGACGAGGCCGCTGCCCATTATAAGCATTCCAAACAAGGGCCAGTCGCCGACTCGGGAATAGGGCGTCGGCGATGCCGCCCGCGCCGGCAGGGCTGCGTCGATGACGCCCTCGGCGCCGAGCGGCAGGCGGGCGAGCAGGCGGCCATAGGGATCGACGACCGCCGATATGCCGGTGTTGGCGGCGCGCACCAGCGGCAGCCCCTCCTCGACGGCGCGCAGCCGCGCGCTGGCAAGGTGCTGGTAGGGGCCGGAGGTGACGCCGAACCAGCCGTCGTTGGTCAGGTTGAGCAGCCAGGCGGGGCGCAGCTCGCCATGCGCGACGACACCGGCCGGGAAGATCGCCTCGTAGCAGATGCTCGGCGAGAACGGCGGCAGACCCGGCACGGCGAGCGTCTGCGGACCCGGGCCCTCGCTGAAATCGAGCGTGCCGGCCGTGATCTTGTCGAGGCCGAGCAGGCCGCGCAGCGGCACGTATTCGCCGAACGGCACCAGATGATGCTTGTCGTAGCGCGCGAGGACGCCCTCGGTTGAGGCGACATAGAGGCTGTTCCAGACGCGTGGGCCCTCGGGGCCTTCGGCGCGGCGGCGCGGCGCGCCCGTGATGAGCACGGCGCCCTGCGGCAGGCTGCCGGTCAGGTAGGCGAGCACGGCGGGATCCTCGTCGATCACGAACGGCATCGCGGCCTCGGGCCAGATCACCAGGTCGGGCGGGTCGTCGGCGGGCAGCATGGTGAGTTCGAGATGCTTGGCGACCACCTTGGCGCGCTCGTCAGTGAGCCATTTCAGGTTTTGCGCGATGTTGGGCTGCACGATGCGCAGCATGGGCGCGTCCGCCGCGGCCTCGCTGCCGGGCTCAGGCGCGTCGGCAAGGCGTATGGTGCCGCCGAGCCAGACCGCGACGAGGATGAGCAGCATGCCGGGCAAGGCGAGACGCCGGCGCTGCACCGTGGATTCGCCGAGCAGCGCCGGCAGGGCGCCGGCGAACACGACGACGAGGCTCACCCCATAGGCGCCGAGCAGCGCGGCGAGCTGCATCATCGCATCCGATAGCGAGAAGGCGGAGCCCGCGAGGTTCCACGGGAAGCCCGAGAGGACATGGCCGCGCAGCCATTCGGCCCCGGTCCAGATCAGCGCGAAGGCAAGGACGCGCCACAGCCCGTCGAGCCGCAGGAGACGGAGCAGCAGCGCGGCGAAAGCGATGAAGAGCGCGAGCCCGCCCGCGATGCCGATGACGGCGGGCGCGACCAGCCAGCCATAGCGCTCGGGATCGGTCATCAGCGCGAAGCCGATCCAGTAGAGGCCGGCGAGGAAGAAGCCGAGGCCGAACCAGAAGCCGGTGGCGAACGCGGCGGCGCCCGAGCGCGCGCCGCCGATCAGCCAGATGAATCCAACGAACGCGACCGGGAAAAGCGGCAGGGCATGGACCGGCGGCAGGGTCGCCGCGAGCGCGATGCCGAGCAGCAGCGCGAGTCCGATCCGCCGCACCCCGCGCAGCGCGCCGATGCGCCGCGCGAAGGGCTCGAGATCGGGGGCGAGGCGGTCGAGCGCGGCCGGCAGCCTCACGCGCCGCCCTGGCCGCCGGCATCGCCGCGCCGGATGCGTAGCCGTTTGATGCGGCGCGGATCGGCGTCGAGCACCTCGAACACCAGCCCGCTCGGATGCGCGATGCGCTCGCCGCGGCGCGGCACATGGCCGGCGAGGTCGGTCACCAGGCCGCCGATGGTCTCGATGTCCTCGGATTCCTCCTCGTCGAGCAGCTCGACCTCGAGCCGCTCGGCGAGCGCCTCCAGGCTGGTGCGCGCATCGGCCTCGATGCTGCCGTCCGGCAGCGCGACGATCTCGGGCGTCTCAGCCTCGTCATGCTCGTCCTCGATCTGGCCGACGATCTCCTCGACCAGGTCGCCGATGGTGACGAGCCCGTCGGTGCCGCCATATTCGTCGACCACCACCGCCATGTGGGTGCGGGTGGTGCGCATCTGGCTCAAGAGCTGGATGTTCGGCATGGAGGACGGCACGAACAGGATCTCGCGCAGCACGTCCTTGAGCGAGAACGGCCGGTCGCTGCCCCAATAGGCGATGACATCGCGCAAATGCACCATGCCGACGATCTCGTCGAGCGAGCCGCGATAGACCGGCATGCGGGTGTGGCCGTGCTCGCGCACCGCGGCGACCACCTCGTCGAGCGTCGAGCCCTCGTCGAGCCCGACGATGTCGGGCCGCGGCACCATGGCGTCGTTCACCGTGCGGCTCGAGAAGCGGATCAGCCGGAACAGCAGGCGGCGTTCCTCCGGACTGATGTTCTCGGCGATGTCCTCCTCCTCGGTGATCACCTCCTTGAGGGCGTCGCGCCAGTTGGTGGCTTCCTCGCGGCCGATGCCGACCACGCGGAACAGATTGCCGATCGTCCTCGATAATGGGGATTCGTCGCGATCGTCGTTGCTCGACGATCGGTCGTTGCCGTTGTTGTCGCTCATCGCTCCATCGCGCGCCCGGCCCGCACCATGCGGCTCGTCGTCGGCGGCGCCTCATAAGGGTTGTCAATGCCAAGCGTCTTCAATGCCTGGACCTCGAGCGTCTCCATGGCCCGCGCTTCGCGCGGGCGCTGATGATCATAGCCGAGCAGATGGAGCACGCCGTGGATGATCAGATGACTCAGATGGTCGGCCAGGGGCTTCGAGGCGGCCTCGGCCTCGCGCGCGATCGTCTCGTAGGAGAGCACCACGTCGCCGAGCAGGAGCGGACCGGCCTCGGGCGGCGCGGGCGCCCGCGCGCCCGCCGCCTCCTGGGCGGCGAACGCCAGCACGTTGGTCGGCCTGTCCTTGCCGCGCCATTCGCGGTTGAGCGCGGTCATGGCCACCTCGTCGACGAACATCAGCGCAAGCTCGGCGCGCCGCCCGGCCGGCAGCGGGCGCGCCAAGGCAAGCGCGGCCCGCGCCGCGCGCCGGGCGCGCCGCCCGAGCTCAGGGAGCGCGCTCCGCCAGGCCGGGTGCGCCAGCCTTATCTCGATCGTGACGCGGTTCATCCCTTGCAGCATCCCGTGGCGCCGGCCCGGCCGCGCGCAGCGGCGGATACTCGATGCGGCTGTGATAGACGCCGAGCACGAGGATGCGCGCGAACGCCTCCTCGATCTTGGCGAGGTCGGCGATGGTCAGCGCGCAGTCCGCAAGCTGGCCGTCGGCGAGCTTGCCGTTGATCACCTGGGCGACCCGCGCCCTGACCTCGGGCGGCGTCGGCGATTTGAGCGCGCGCGTCGCGGCCTCGGTCGAATCCGCGAGCATGATGATGCCGGATTCGCGGCTCGACGGCTTCGGCCCCGGATAGCGGTAGTCGTCCTCGGAGACCGTTTCGCCGCGTGCCGCCGCGCGCTCGACCGCGCGTTGATAGAAGAGGCGCAGCAAGGTGGTGCCCTGGTGCTGCGTGATCGCGTCGATCACCGGCCGGCCGAGCCGGTGCTTGCGTGCCAGCATGATGCCGTCGGTGATGTGCGAGAAGATGATGCGCGCCGAGACCTCGGGCGCGAGCCCGTCGTGAATGTTGCCGTCGCGCTGGTTCTCGATGAAGTAGACCGGTCGCTCGCCCTTGCCGATGTCGTGATAGAGCGCCATGACGCGGCATTGCAGCGCGTTGGCGCCGATCGCGTCGGCCGCCGCCTCGGCGAGGTTGGCGATCATCACCGAATGGTGGTAGGTGCCGGGCGAGTGGAGCGCGAGCTTCTTGAGCGTCGGATGGCCGATCGAGGCGAGCTCCATCAGGCGGAACGGCGTGACCTCGTTGAACAGCTGCTCGAAGAGCGGGATCGCCGCGGTGGCGAAGGCGGCGACCATGACGCCCGAGGCCAAGCCGAACGCGACACCGACGAGGTAGTCCACGCCCGGTGCGGCACCGCCCAAGGTCAGCACCGCGGGCACCGCCGCGGCCTGGGCCAGCGCGACCACGAGGCCGAGCTTCAGGAGGTCGAAGCGCTGGCGGCAGCGCTGCGCCACGATGCCTGCGACCAGCACGCCGATCAGATGGTAGAGCGCGATCCAGATGTCGCCATCGGCCCGATAGGCGGCGAGCAGGGCGAGCGCGACGCCGACCATCAGGCTGGCGCGCGCGTTGACCAGCATGGCGACCAGCACGCTGCCGAACGCGACCGGCGGCAGCAGCGCCGCCATGCCGGGCTCGATGCCGAAGGCATCGACGAAGGCACGGCCGGCGAACCACACCGCGACGATCACTCCGCTCGCGAGCAAGGTCGCGCTCAGCGTGATGTAGGCGCTCTTGCGCGTGAAGCGCATCGGCACGCGCGCGCGATAGAAATAGAAGGCGCCGAGGCCGATCAGGCACGCGAAGGAGGCGGCGAAGACGAGGCTGTCGACCCAGCCGAGATAGTCTCCGCCCGCCTCGTTGAGCGCGGCGATGCGGGCGCGCACCAGCGGGGTGACGCGATCGCCGTCGCGCACGATCACCTCGCCGCGCCCGATGCGCATCATGACCGGCTGCACCGCATCGAGCGCCGCCGCGCGCGCCGCCCTGGTCGCGGCGTCGTCCGGCCTCAGATTGGGCGACGCGAGGGCCAGCGCGGTCTCGACGATCCAGTTGCGCACGCCGCGCGCCGCGCCATAGGGCGCCTCGCCGGCGCGGGCGCGCATCAGCCGCCAGGCCTGTGCCTGGTCGAGGATCGCGCCGGTGTCGAAGAGGGGCGCGGATGGCCCCGAGGCGTCGCGGCGCAGTTCGATCGCGCCGCGCTCGGGCAGCAGCGCGCGGTCGGCGACGATGCGGCGGTCGAGCACCGTATTAAGGAAGAAGACGATCGCGGCCGCCGCATCGCCAGGCTCGGCGAGCGCCTCGAGCCGCGTGAACACCACCACGTTCACCGGCTGACCGAGATCCGCCTCGAAGAGCGCGCGGCGCTCCTCGAACGAGTGGCCGGCACCGGCGCGGCGTTCCTCGAGCCTGTCGAACGCGGTCATCACCTGGTCGCGGCGCTGGAACATCAATTCGGGATCGTAGTCGAACTGCGGGCGGACCTGGGCCAGCGCCTGCTCGCGCTTGAGCTGCGTCGCATCCACGTCTTCCGCGAGCACGGCGCGCGAGGCCCGCACGGTCTGCGTCGCGATGCTGTCGGGCGGCGGCACCGAGAGCCGCGATTGGGCGAGCGGCGCGAACAGCACCGTCATCGCGAGGATGAAGAGGAGCAGCAGCGGCCAATCGAGCCAGGGCCGCGCGCGCTGCCAATGGTCCTCGGCCAGCGCCCTTATGGCGCCCGCCGAGAGCAGCCGGCGCTCCTCCCTGAGTCTCGCGACCGGGCTCGATGCGCCTGGCGGTCCTGCCGCGTCGGTCATCGCCGGCCACGCCCGCGCGGCGGCGCGCCGTCGGCTTCCCTGGCGCGCTCGCGCGCCTGATAGGCACGCACGATGCGTGTCACCATCGGGTTGCGCACCACGTCGATGTCGGTGAACTCGATGAAGGCGGCGCCGGGCATGCCTTCGAGAGTGACGAGCGCATCCTTGAGGCCCGACACGGTGCCCGCCGGCAGATCGACCTGCGAGAGATCGCCGGTCACCACCATGCGCGCGTTCTCGCCCATGCGGGTCAGGAACATCTTCATCTGCACGGGCGTCGTGTTCTGCGCCTCGTCGAGGATGATGAAGGCGTTGGCGAGCGTGCGGCCGCGCATGAAGGCGAGCGGCGCGACCTCGATGTCGCGCGATTCGAGCCGTTTCGCGACCGCATCCGCCGGCATCATGTCGTAGAGCGCGTCGTAGAGCGGCCGCAAGTAAGGATCGACCTTCTCGCGGATGTCGCCGGGCAGGAAGCCGAGCCGCTCGCCGGCCTCGACCGCCGGGCGCGACAGCACGATGCGATCGACCTGCCCCGACAGGTACATCGAGACCGCGACCGCGACCGCGAGATAGGTCTTGCCGGTGCCGGCCGGACCGAGGCCGAAGACCAGCTCATGATCGCGCATCGCCTCGACATAGCGCGCCTGGGCCAGCGAGCGCGTGGTGATCGAGCGCTTGCGGGTTTCGATCACCACGACGTCGCCGGTCTTCGCATCAGGCGGCGTGGAAGCGGCCGCACGGCGGCGGCGCGGCTCGGCATGCAGCGGCGCGCCCGCCATGCGCAGAGAGGCATCGACCTCGGCGGTGCCGATGGCCTCGCCGCGCGTCAGGCGGTCATACAGCGAATTGAGCACGCGCCGGGCGATCTCGACGTTCTCGGCCGGGCCGTCGATCGCCACCTCGTTGCCGCGCGAGCCCACCATGACGCCGAGCACCTGCTCGATGCGCGCCAGATTGCGGTCATGCGCGCCGAACAGGAGAGGCAAGAGGCTGTTGTCGCGGAACCGCAGATGCGCGGTCTCGGTCTGCGCGTCGCTGAGTTCCGAACGTTTCATGCGAATTCCGGCTCGGCTGCCGGCACGGCGACGGCGAGGCGGCCATGCAGGCTGTTCAGCGCCGCAGCCTCGATCACGACCTCGGCGATGCCGCCGATCATGCTGCGCGGCGCCTCGACATGGACCCAGGGGCCATAGGGCACGCGGCCGACGAGCTGGCTCGGCTGGCGCCCCACCCGCTCGAACAGCACGGTCATGCGCCGGCCCGCCAGGGCGCGGTTGAAGGCGAGCGTCTGCGCGTTCAGCACCGCGTTGAGGCGCGCCAGCCGCTCGGCCTTGACGTCCTCCTCGACCTGGCGCGGCGCGGCGGCCGCGGGCGTGCCCGGCCGCGCGCTGTATTTGAAGGAATAGGCCTGCGCGAAGCCGATATCCTCGACCAGCGCCAGCGTCGCCTCGAAATCGGCCTCCGTCTCGCCCGGATAGCCGACGATGAAATCGCTCGACAGCGCGATGTCGGGGCGTGCCGCGCGCAGGCGTTCGACGATGCGGCGATACTGGTCCGCGGTGTGCCGCCGGTTCATCGCGGCGAGCATGCGGTCCGAGCCCGACTGCACCGGCAGATGCAGGAACGGCATGAGGATGGCGACGTCGCGGTGCGCCGCGATCAGATCATCCGTCATGTCGAGCGGGTGCGAGGTCGTGTAGCGCAGCCGGCGCAGCCCCTCGACCGCAGAGAGCCGCTCCGCGAGCGCGCCGAGCGAGCAGGCTTCGCCCGCCTCGTCCGCGCCGTGATAGGCGTTGACGTTCTGGCCCAAGAGCGTGATCTCGCGCGCGCCGAGCGCGACCAGCCGGCGCGCCTCGGCGATCACCGCGCCGACCGGGCGCGAGCTTTCCGCGCCGCGCGTATAGGGCACCACGCAGAAGGTGCAGAAGCGGTCGCAGCCCTCCTGGATGGTCAGGAACGAGGCGATGCCGCGGCCGTCGACATCGGCAAGCGTCTCCTCCGGCAGATGGTCGAACTTGGATTCGACCGGAAACGCGGTCTCGATCACGCCGCCCGACGAGCGCACCACGCGCGCCACCATCTCGGGCAGGCGGTGATAGGTCTGCGGGCCGAGCACCATGTCGACCGCGGGCGCGCGCCTCAGCACCTCCTCGCCCTCGGCCTGGGCGACGCAGCCCGCGACCGCGATCATCATGCGCCGGCCCTCCGCCGCGCGCTCCCGCTTCAGCCGGGCGAGCCGGCCGAGCTCGGAATAGACCTTCTCGGCCGCCTTCTCGCGGATATGGCAGGTGTTGAGGATGACCATGTCGGCGTCGTCGGGCTCCGGCGTCGGCGCGAAGCCGATCGGCGCTAGCGCCTCCGCCATGCGCGCGGAGTCGTAGACGTTCATCTGACAGCCATAGGTCTTGACGTAGAGGCGTTTCGCCACGTCTATCCTCTGCCGGACCCGTCCTGTCCCGGCGGCGCGGGCGGCGGCGCCTGCGTGGTGCGGCTTTCGTCGTTCGGCCCGCGTGGGGGCAGATTAGCCTTTCCGCTCGCCATCCTGTCAAGCAAGCCGCCGGCCGAGGCCCGCGCGCGGGCGCGCGCCGCGGCGGCGAGCCGGCGCATGCCGCGGCCGCGGATGACGCGGCCTTCGAGCCGGCCGCTGATGGCGCGCGAGACACCCTCGGCGATGATCCGCTCGCAATAGGCCGCCAGCTCCTTGCGGTTCTTGAACTGTTCGATCGTGACCGGCGGATGACACTCGACCACCACGGTGGCCCGGCCGAGGCCCGCCATCTCGAACAGGTGGCTGGCCAGGTCCATGTCGCCATACCAGGCGTAGTAAGGCCGGTAGCGCCGGCCCATCGGGATGCCGTTCAGCTTGGTGTAGGCGATCGAGACCGGCTGGACGGTGAGCGGCTTGCCGCGCACCGGCTTCTCCGCGATGCCGAAGAACGAAGTCTTGAACGGCAGCACGCGGTTGCCGTCATTGCTGGTGCCCTCGGGGAACAGGATCAGGTTGTCGCCCGCTTCGAGCCGCTCGACCATCTCGTCGCGGTGCCTGGCGGTCGCGTCGCGCCGGCGCTCGACGAACACGGTGCGCTGCAGCCTCGATAGGTAGCCGAAGAGCGGCCAGCCGCGCACCTCCTGCTTGGCAACGAAGCTGCCCGGCAGCACGCCGCCGAGCGCAATGATGTCGAGATAGGAGGTGTGGTTGCAGACGAAGAGCGTCGGCCGCTCGCGCGAGCGCTCGCCCCAGAGCTGAACGTCGAGGCCGAGGATGCGGCAGCAGCCGCGGTGGAAGATATGCGGCAGGCGCCTGGAGAGCGGTATGCCGAGCGGCAGCATCACGCTCTGTAAGGGCGCGCAGGCGGCGATCCAGCCGAGCAGCCGAATCAGGCGGATGACCGCGATCATGGCTAGGCGGCCGCCTCCGAAGTTGCGAGTTCGGCGGTGAGCCGGTCGCGATAGCGCTGGGTGATGTGGTCGGTCTTGACCACGATGCCGACATCGACGCTGTCCCATTGCGGGTCGATCACCGCGCCGTCGCCGACATAGCCGCCGAGCCGGAGATAGCCCTTGATCAAGGGCGGCACCTCGCGCATCGCGGCCTTCACGTCGATCGCCTCCTTGGGCATCAGGTCCATGCTGACATACTGGTCCTCGCGCGCGCGCATGCGCAGCGGCGCCGGTGCCAGATGGTAGTGGTAGAGATAGGAGAGCGGCAGCGCATGCAGCTTCGGGTCGGCGCCCGGAAAGCTCGCGCAGCCGAACATGACCGTCACATCGAAATGGAGCACATAGGCGGCGTTGCCGCGCCACAGGAGCTGCATCGTCGAGCCGCTGCGATAGTCGGCATCGACGCAGCTTCGGCCGAACTCGAGGATCTCGCCCTCCTGCGCGACCAAGCGGGAGATGTCGTACTCGCGCGCCGAGTAGAAGCCGCCGCACTGGTCCGCGACCGAGCGGCGCAACAGGCGGTAGGTGCCGACGATGCCCGCCGGGCCGTCGCCGCGGTCATGATCGACCACGACCAGGTGGTCGCAGATCTCGTCGAAGCGGTCGAAGTCGCGCCGCGTCGCCGCCATCTCCGGCGAAGGCGCGGCGTGCATCTCTTCGTAGAACACCTTGTAGCGCAGCGCCTGGGCCGCCTCGATCTCGGCCTGCGAACGCACGAGGCGCACCTCCAGGTTCCTCACCCGGATGTCGGCCATGAAGTTCTCTGAGCGCATGCCTTGTGTCGGGCCGCCGGTGCCGCGCCGCCCAATGCCGGGCGGCGTCAGCCGCCGTCGGCCTTCGAATCCTTTCGCGGCCGCTTCGAGCCGGTCGGCACGGCGTACAGCTCGAGCCGGTGGTCGACCAGCCGGTAGCCCAGCTTCTCGGCGATGCTTCTCTGCAGCGCCTCGATCTCGGCGTTCCGGAACTCGATCACATTGCCGCTTTCGAGGTCGATCAGATGGTCGTGGTGCTCGTCGGGAAGCTGCTCGTAGCGCGCCCGCCCGCCGCGGAAGTCGTGCCGTTCGAGGAGGTTGACCTCCTCGAACAGGCGCAGCGTCCGGTAGACGGTGGCAAGGCTGATGCGCGGATCGACGGCGGAAGCGCGATGGTGCAGCTCCTCGACGTCGGGGTGGTCTTCGGCTTCCGACAGCACGCGGGCAATGATGCGCCGCTGATCGGTCATCTTGAGGCCGAGGTCGACGCAGCGTTGTTCGAGATCGGTCGGCATCATCCTCTCATCCCGCCCGCGGCCGCGCCGAACGGCGCGTCGCAGGCTCCCCGTGACTGAATCCGCCCCTGCGTTCTATGCCTGTAGAAGAATAGCGCGTGGCGGAGAAAATTCCATGTCGCGGGGAAGTGCGCGCCGACCCCGGCGTGCAGGCTAGCGGCGGCGGCGGCGCTTGGTGCCGAGACCGATCTTCTTCGCGAGCGCGCTGCGCTGCGAGGCATAGTTCGGCGCCACCATCGGATAGTCGGGCGGCAGGCCCCAGCGCATGCGGTACTGATCCGGCGTCATCTGATAGGCGGTCATCAAATGACGCTTCAGCATCTTCAATTTCTTGCCGTCTTCGAGGCAGACGATGTAGTCGGGCGTGATCGACTTCTTGATCGGAACCGCCGGCTCGGGCCGCTCGCCGGTCTTCGCGGCCGCCCCGTCCGACGAGACGCCGGCCAGGGAGGCATAGACATGGCGGATGAGCTGCGGCAAATCATCCATGGCCACCGCATTGTGCGATACATGCGACGCCACGATCTCGGCTGTCAGGTTCAAGAGGTCGACTGGGCTGGACTTCTCGGTCATTTTGGAACGGCTCCTGGAGAGAGTTGGCGCAAGCAAGGCCATAGAGGGCGGGAAGGTTTGGGCGCTCTTATAACGAAAGCTATCTAGGGCGCAAGTGAGATTTGAGGAATCACCGTTTTACTCTTTCAGGCATTAACATTGGTCCGAGAATTCGTTATTCCAAGGCCGAGCCAAGGTTTAATCTCAGCGTAAGAGCATCGACCGCGCCGCCATCGGAAAGCCGGTAATAGGCCGAGCGGCGGCCAACCGGCGTGAAGCCGAACGAAGCATAGAGCCGCCGCGCCGCGGCGTTATTCTCTGCAACTTCAAGGAACAGGCTGGCAAGCGCCCGGTGCGACGCCTCGGTCACCGCCCGGTTCAACAATGCCCGCCCGAGGCCATGCCGGCGCGCGTCAATATCCACGCACAGGGTCAGGATTTCGCCTTCGCCCGCCGCGGACCGGCATAGTACAAAACCAATAATCCCTTCCGTCCGGCAGGCCATGAAGCCGAAGCCGCCGGGCGAGCCGAGCACCCGGGCGATCAGCTCGGCCTGCCAGGGATCGTCGAAGCAGCGGGCATGAAGAGCGGCAAGTCGCGGGGCGTCTGCCGGCGTTGCGCGCAGCAACGCCACGGTCTCGGCCAAATCTCGCTCCGCGGTACTCATGCCCGCACCATTTTGCCGGAAGATGGCGGCATGATCACGCCCGGCTCCCGCAAATAAAGCGGCCGGGCGTCCTCCTGCGCCAGCGCGGCGAGGCCGCCCGCCTCCATCGCCCGTGCCGAGACCAGGCGCGCCACGGTCGCGGCATCGGGCCAGTCGGGCGCGCTCGACCGCACCGGCCTCGGCGCGCCGGCGCCGAGGGCGTGCTCGATCGCCGCGGCGCCGCTGCCGACCAGGACGACGCGCGCCCAATCCTCGCGCCGCGCCGCGAGGCCGGCGGCAAGCTCGGCCGAAGGCGGCGACGACGGCGCACCCTCCGGCGCGAACCACTGCGCATAGACCCGGCCGCGCAACGCATCGAGCACCGCCAGCACGGCCCGCCCGTCGCGCTCGGTTGCCGGCACCGCGGCGGCGACCGCCTCGAGGGTGGAGACGCCGATGAGCGGCACGCCGGCGGCAAGCGCGAGGCCGCGCGCGGCCGCGAGCCCGACGCGGACGCCGGTGAAGGAGCCGGGGCCGACGGTCGCCGCGATGGCGTCGAGCGCGCGGTAGTCGGCACGCGCTTCCGCCATGACCTCCTCGACCATGGGCACCAGGCGCTCGGCCTGGCCGCGCTGCAGCCGCTCGAAGCGGCGCGCGACCACCTCGCCGTCGCGCAAGACCGCGGCGGAGCAACTCTCGGTTGCCGTATCGAGGGCGAGCAACATCATGGCTGGCTGAACCGGGGGTATTTGCCACCCTGTACCACCGCCGAACGGAGCCCGACAAGCTGCTGTCGCGGCATATCTGCTGACACCGAATGTCTTTACTTGGTCGGGCGGCGGCGGGCACAGTCCCGCCACGCCTGCGATGGCTGCAACGGAGGGTCGCGCGCCGCGCCATGCTGCTCGTCGAGATCGCCCCGCCGAGATTCGATGTCGAGCTCGCGCTTGCCTATGCGAGCGAGCACAACGTTACCGGACGCCCGATCTACGCCCGTGCCGCCTGCTATCTTCACCCGGATGCCGCCGCCGCGCTGGAGCGCGCCATCGGGCTCGCCGCCGCGCTCGGCCTCAGGCTCAGGATCTTCGACGGCTACCGGCCGACCGAGGCGCAATGGGTGTTCTGGCGCTTCCGCCCCGACCCCAACTACTTCGCCCCGCCCGAGCGCGGCTCGCCGCATTCGCGCGGCGTCGCGGTCGATCTGACGCTGGTGCGCGCCGCGGACGGCGCCGCGCTCGACATGGGCACCGGCTTCGATACGCTCTCGCCGCGCTCGCACCATGGCAGCCTCGAGGTCTCGACCGAGGCGCAGCGCAACCGCTTCCTGCTGCTCGGCCTGATGTCGGCCGCCGGCTTCGACTTCTACGGCAATGAATGGTGGCACTATCAGCTGTTCAACCCGCGGCGCTACCCCCTGCTCAGCGATTCCGCCGCGGGAACGCACCTCATGCCGGTGTTGAGTTAGGTCGCTGCGCCATACGCCGGCTCCTTCATCTTCTTCTCGCAGTAGGCGCATTGCTGTGCGCGACGATGCCCGTAGCACACGCGGCGGATTCGGCGGTGGTCCTCGTCTATCAGCGTTTCGGCGAGGAAGCGCGCCATCCGCACGAAAGCGTCACGCTCGAACAGTTCGAGGCGCATCTCGAACAGCTCAAGGCGGGCGACTTCATCGTGCTGCCGCTCGGCGAGGTGGCGGCGCGGCTTGCCGCGCACGAAGCGCTGCCCGAGCGCACCGTCGCCATCACCATCGACAACGCCTTCCGCTCCGCCTATCGCGAGGCCTGGCCGCGCCTGAAAGCGGCGGGCCTGCCGTTCACGCTGTTCGTCGCGAGCGATGCGGTCGATGCCGGCGATCCGGCGGTGATGGGCTGGGACGAGCTGCGCGAGCTGGCCGCCGCCGGCGTCGCGATCGAGAGCCGGGGCGCGAGCAACCGCCTGCTCTGGCGCCTCGACCAAGCATCGCAGCGCGCCGACATCGAGCGCGGGCGCAGCCGCATCGAGGCCGAGCTCGGCCGCGCGCCAACGCTCTTTGCCTACCCCTCGGGCGAGCACGATGAGGCGCTGCGCGATATGGTGAAGGCGCTCGGCTTCTCGGCCGCGTTCGGCCTGCGCTCCGGCCCGGCTCATTCCGCGGAGGACCGTTACGACCTGCCGCGCTTCGAGCTGAGCGAGCCCTACGCCGACGCAACGCGCTTCGCCATGGTCATCGACGTTCTACCGTTGCCGATCGAGCGCCTCGAACCGGACGAGGCGATCCTCCGGACGCCGCGGCGCGCGATCGCCTTCACGGTGGCGGACGAGGCGGGCCCGCTCGACGGGCTCGCCTGCTACGTATCGCGCCAGGGCCGCGCGGCGATCGAGGCCGATGCGGCGCGCCGCGTGCGCGTGACGCTCGCAGCACCTTTCGAGTCCGGGCACGACAACCGGGTCAACTGCACGCTACCTGCGGAGGCCGGCCGCTTTCGCTGGCTCGGCCTTCGCTACGTGCTGCCGTGAGGGAGAAGGGAAAGGGGACGCGATGGTTCAGGACGAGCCGTTGCGCGGCTCGGCAGGGCCTTGCGCGAGCGTCTGGTCGTGCAGCCGCACATCGTCGAAATGGCGCAGGTCGTTCTCTTTCATGATCACGCGGATGGTCTTGATGTAGTCCTTGCCGCGCTCGGAATAGCGGGTCAGCGTGCCGGCGAGCTTGTGGCCGTCGATCGGCGCCTGCGCCGTCCTCAGCTCCGCGCGCACCTCGCGGAACTTCTTATACGCCCGGTGGTGGTTGAGGTTGAGCGCGTAGGAGCGCACGGTCTCATAGAGCGAGTCGTAGCTGCGGATCCGGTACTTGCCGGCCGCCGCCTCGGACTGCGGCTCGATGCCGGGCCCGTCCGGGTCGGTATACTGGCCGAACAGCGCGTTGCCCTCGCGCGCGAAGCGCGACGTGCCCCAGCCGGATTCCTCCGCGGCCTGGGCGAGCGCGAGCGAGGGCGGGATGATGTCGATGCGGCGGAGCAGCTCGCCGATCTCGCCGTCCTCGACCTCGTAGCGCTGGTACTGCGCGTCGAGCCAGAGCCAGTCGGAGAAGCCGAGCGCCTCGCCGCGCTTCACCGCGTCGGCGAGGCCGGCGAGCCGCGCACGGTCCGCCTCGAGCTCCTCGTTGACGCGCAGGATCACCGGCAGCACCGCCTTGATGAAGAGCTGCTTGCGCTCGTCCACGGATTCGACGGCTTCGAGATCGGGCGGCAGCGCCGCGACATAGCGGCGCGGCACGAGCTCGAGGCCGTCGCGCACCATCGCGAGGTCGTAATTGGCCTCCTCGAAATAGAGCGCGAGCGCCTCGGCTGAGCCGATGCGCGCATGCAGCGCGCCGTCTGGGCCGGGCTCGAAGATCGGCCGGTCATTGCCGCTGCCGGGCGCGATCTCGTTCAGCGCGGCGCCGGCCGGCGCGCCGGTCAGCCAGGCCGCCATCGAATTCGCCCAAGGCGCGCCACCGCTCGACGGCGCGGGCGCCGAGAGCATCGCATAGGGCATCAGCCTCGGCTTGGCCGGCTCGCTGCCGCGCTCGGGCGGCGCGAGCCAGGCGACCGAGGCGGGATAGGTGATCTGGAGCAGCGGGTTGACGACGGTGCCGAGGCCGGAGCGATACCAGGCCTGGCGTTCCGTCCCCGGCGCGGGCTCGCCGGCGGCAGGGCTGGCGGCAGCCGGGCCGGCGACCAGACTGTCGAGCCTGAGCGCGGCGCCCGGATCGTTCAGCACGGCGCCGTAGACGCCGATGCTCAGGAGCCCGAGCGCCACCAGCACGGACACGTGTCCGAGGCGTGCCGCCCTGCCGGGCTCGAGGGCGCGTCGCGCCACACCGGCAGGCCGGGAGCGCGGGAACCCCGATTTAGGTCGCAACGCGGACTGCACGCTGCGCGCCTGACCCGCGCGCGGCATGACGGCCGCCCAGCCGCCGATCAATACCCCGATCTCCCTCCCGGTCCATCCCCGGGACCGCGCCTTTGGATTAGACGGCGCGGACCTCGACGACTTCCGGGATGTAGTGTTTCAGCATGTTCTCGATGCCCATCTTCAGGGTCGCGGTCGAGCTAGGGCAGCCCGCGCACGAACCCTGCATATGCAGCATCACCACGCCCTTCTGAAATCCGCGAAAGATGATATCGCCGCCATCCTGCGCCACGGCGGGACGAACGCGCGTCTCCAGCAGTTCCTTTATCTGACTGACGATCTCGGCGTCTTCCGCCGCCACCTCGGGGGCCAGCGCCCCGCCCTCCGCGCCGTCCGAACCGAGCATGATGGGCTGGTTCGAAACGAAGTGCTCCATGATGACCCCGAGGATGATCGGCTTGATGAGCTGCCAATCGGCGTCCTCGGCCTTGGTCACCGTGACGAAGTCGGCGCCGAAGAAGACGCCCCTGACCTCCTCGATCCGGAACAGGCGGTCGGCGAGCGGCGAACGCTGCGCTTCCGCGGCGTTGCGGAAATCTGCCGTGCCCTCTTCCATCACCGTGCGTCCCGGCAGGAACTTCAGGGTCGATGGGTTGGGCGTGCGTTCTGTCTGGATAAACATTCCATCGTTCTCGTGTGGCGCCCGGCCCTTCTCGCAGGGCCGGCGTAAACTCTGGTAAGGCGCCGGCCGGGTTTCAACCTCTATGTCCTAAGCATTTGATTCAAATATGGACCGGCGATCACTGCCGGCAAGCCGCGGATGGTTAAGCCGGCCGTTATGGTTAATGCGCGGGCGAGGCGGCGGCCTTGAATCGGGCGCCGCCCGACATGACAATATTTGCGTCGACTCCCCAATGGCCGAGGCTGACGTGGCGGTTCCAGAGGCGGCGGGCGAAGGCGCGCCGGAGCGGCCGGGCGATGCGCCGAGGCGCGAGGACGGCGCCGCGCTCAGCGCCTGGCTGGTCGCCGAGGCGCTCAAGGCGTGCCGCGAGCCCGGCGAGCGCGGCGCGACCGACCGCCTGGTCCACGCGCTCTGCCGCCGGCTGGCCGAGCAGGGCGTGCCGCTGCACCGCGTCACCATCGGCATGCGCGCCATGCATCCGCAGCTCTATGGCCGGCAGACCATCTGGCAGCGCGGCTGCGACTGCGTCACCACGGTCGAGCGCGCGTTCGGCATCGAGAGCCTGCCGGTCTACCTGGACAGCCCGGTCCACCGCGTCCGCGCGGCGGGCATGCCGCTCAGGCGCCGCCTGACCGGCCCCGAGGCGCGGCTCGACTTTCCGGTGCTGGGCGAGCTGCGCGACGAGGGCGCGACCGATTATTTCATCACGCCGCTCGGGCCGGGCGGCGAGCACGCCGGCTACCTGTCGTGCACCACCGACCATCCGGGCGGCTTCAGCGATAGCGACCTCGCGCTGGTCGAGCGCATCGTGCCGGTGCTGGCGCTCTCGATCGAGCTGTTCGCGGCGCGGCGCATGACCGACGACCTGCTCGCCGTCTATCTCGGCCGCGACGCGGCGCGCCGCGTGGTCGACGGCGAAATCCGCCGCGGCACCGGGCAGCTCATCCGCGCCGTGCTCTGGCATTGCGACCTCAAGGGCTTCACCGCGCTCTCCGACGTCACCCCGCCGGCCGAGCTGATCGCGCTGCTCGACAGCTATTTCGAGGCGATGGCCCGCCCGGTCGAGGAGAATGGCGGCGAGGTGCTCAAGTTCATCGGCGACGGCATCCTCGCGATCTTCCGCATCGACCCGGACGACGAGGCCGGCGCGGTCGGCCGCGCGTTGGAGGCGACCGCGGCAGGCCTCGCCAAGCTCGACGCGCTGAACCAGGCGCGGCGGGACGCCGGCAAGCAGCCGCTCGCCACCAAGATCGCGCTGCACCTCGGCGAGATGATGTACGGCAATGTCGGCGCGGCCAACCGGCTCGACTTCACCGTGATCGGCCCGGCGGTCAACACGGTGGCGCGCGTCCAGGCGCTGTGCGGCCCGCTCGACGAGCCGGTGCTCGCGACCGCCGAGGTGGCGCGGCTCGCGCCCGGCCGCATGGCCTCGCGCGGCGCCCACCCTCTGCGCGGCCTCGCCCAGCCCATGGAGCTGTTCGGCCTCGACCGCAGGCCGGGCGACGCGTGAGTGCGTAAGCCGCCGCCTCTCTCCCCTCGTCGTCCTCCGGCGAGCCGAAGGCGGACCGGGGGACCCAGGAGTCCCGGGCAATCGCGGTGCCGCCGCCCCTGGACGCCCCGCCTGCGCGGGGCATGACGAATGAAAGAATCGCCGGCGCGTTAACCCTGTTTCGCCGCCGGCATGCGCCGCGACATGCCGATTCGAACGGGCTCCACCCCCGGTCCGCGGCGAAAGCCGGCCTTTTCATTTGACTCGCGGCGGTCGGGCATCGAGAGAATACAGGCCGAACCGCGCGCCGATCGGAGCGCCGGGCATGAACCACCGTGCTTCGACCAGCATTGGCGAGCAGCACGAACAAACGACATTCGGGGAGATTCGACATGGCAACCGTTCCGACTCCGGGCACCACGGGCAACGACACCATCGTTCCGGGCACCGGCGGCGACACTCTTTACGGCGACCCGTGGTTCACGGGTCCGGGCGGCCTCGGCCCGCTGACCGCGGGCCACGGCGGCAACGACATCCTGACCGCCACCGGCAACATCAACCGACTCATCGGCGACGCCGACTCCATGAACGGCACCGGCCGCGGCGGCAACGACACGCTGAGCGCCACCGGCGGCGACAACCGTCTCCACGGCGACACCTCCGGCGCCATGCTCGGCAGCGCCCGCGGCGGCAACGACGTGCTGAGCGCCACGGGTGACGACAACCGGCTCTACGGCGATGCCGGCAAGATGTCGGGGGACAGCCGCGGCGGCAACGACACGCTGAGCGTGTCAGGCGGCAACAACCTGCTCATCGGCGAAGCCGAGGGCGTGGAAGGCTCCGCCCGCGGCGGCAACGACGTGCTGAGCGCCTCGGGCACCGGCAACCGGCTCTACGGCGATGCCAGCGAAAACATGAACCTCACCGCCCAGGGCGGCAACGATAAGCTGAGCGCGAGCGGCGACGGCAACATCCTTGCCGGCGACGCCGGCACCAGCATGTCCGGCACCACCCGAGGCGGCAACGACGTGCTGAGCGCCACCGGCGGCGGCAACACCCTGTTCGGCGACGCCGGCGGCAACATGTCCGACACCGCCCGCGGCGGCAATGACGTGCTGAGCGCCACGGGCGACGTCAACTTTCTTCACGGCGACGCCTTCGAGATCAGCGGCACCGGCCGCGGCGGCAACGACGTGCTGAACGCCTCGGGCACCGGCAACTTACTCGTCGGCGATGCCGTCGCCAGTATGTCTGACAACACTCGCGGCGGCAACGATGTGCTGCGCGCCGAGGGCGATCTCAACGCCCTCTCGGGCGATGCCGGAGTGGCGTTCGCGGTCGCGTTCCTTGACGAAGAAGGCGGATTCGACACTCTGGGCTTTAGCATCTTCGGCAATGCTTTGTTCGACAGCGCCCGGGGCGGCAACGACAAGCTGGAGGCCACGGGCAACGGCAACTGGCTGACCGGCGAAGGCATTTCCCTGGCCGACGCCGCCCGCGGCGGCAATGACGCGCTGAGCGTGTCGGGCCACGGCAACGTCCTGATCGGCGACGGCGGTTTCATGGGGGGTGACGCTGCCCGCGGCGGCAATGACGTTCTGAGCGTCTCGGGCAACGGCAACGCCCTGTTCGGCGATGCCGGGTTGGCATATGTGGTGGTCTCCGACGACGAGGATGTCCTCGGCACCGTGGCGTTTTTTGATGAAGTGTTTCCGGACTCGCCTGACGAACTCGATTTTTCAGGCCCGATGTTCGGCAACGCGGTCGGCGGCAACGACACGCTGAGCGCCACCGGGAACGGCAACACGCTCCACGGCGACGGCCGTATCATGATCGACGACGCCCGCGGCGGCAACGACGTGCTGACGGTGGTCAGCACGGCCGGCCAGTCCAACAAGCTCTACGGCGACGCCTTCGAGATGCGCGACAGCGCGGTCGGCGGCAGCGACCGGCTGATCGGCGGCGCCGGCGACGACCTGGTGGTCGGCGACGCGCTGGTGATGACCCCGGACGCGCGCGGCGGCAACGACCAGCTCTGGGGCGACCCGGCCGGCGCGAGCGCCGGCGGCGCCGACGAATTCCTGTTCGCCGGCTTCTTCGGCCGGGACGTGGTCAACGACTTCCGGCCCGGCGAAGGCGACACGATCCAGCTCAACGGCTACACCGCCGCCAACGGCTACGCCGACCTCACCATCGACGACGTGCTCGACAACACGACGGTGCTCGGCGGCAACACGGTGATCGACCTCGGCGCCGCGCTCGGCGGCCCGGCCAACGTCAACACCATCACGCTCGCCAAGTTCACCGGCACGCTCGACGACACCAACGTCGTCTTCACCGACGTGAGCTGATCGACCCGGCGGCCGGCCCCCCACCTCACCCTGCCCTCTCCGCCCTCGGGGGGATCTTTTCGGAAAGGGCGGCGGGCGAGCTGGCGGGGTACAGGGTGGAGTTGTGTTGGGCCCCGTCCGGCTGTCCGGCTTGATTGTCCCGACCAGAGGGACAGGGTCTCTCAGGTGAGAACT
>JBFXKW010000020.1:0-44831 GCA_050173345.1 Alphaproteobacteria bacterium
CGCGGGTAGCGCGCCCCGCGGTCGTAGCCCGAGAGGATGTTGAGCATGTTCCGCGCGACGATGCCCTGGCCGGTCGGCGGGCACTCAAAGACCTCGAAGCCGCGCTAGCGGGTCTTGATCGGCGTCACGTAGTCGGCGTCGAAGCCCGCAAGGTCGTCGAGCGTGAGCAGGCCGCCCAGGCTCTTCAGATAGCCGACGATGTCCTCCGCGACCGCGCCCGTGTAGAAGGCGTCGCGGCCATTCTTCGCGATCTTCCTGAGCGTGCCCGCGAGCTCGGGCTGGCGGTGCACCGTGCCGGCCTTCGGTGTCTTGCCGCCGGGCAGGAAGATGCGCCGCGCGTTCGGGCAGGGCATCAGTTTCTCGGCGTTGCGCGACCAGTCGGCGGCGACGCGCGAGTGGACGACATAGCCGCCCTCGGCGAGCTTGATCGCGGGCGCGAGCAGCTCGGCCAGGCTCTTTTTGCCATGGTCCTTGTTGAGCTTGGCCCAGGCCGCGACCGCGCCCGGCACGGTGACCGCGTGCGGGCTCTGGAAGCCGATGCTCTTGATGCCGCGCTCGATGAAATGGTCGATGCTCGCCGCCTTGGCCGCGCGGCCCGAGCCGTTGAGCGCGATCGGCGCGACCTTCCCCTTGGGCGCATAGAGCGCGAACACGTCGCCGCCGATGCCGGTCGACTGCGGCTCGACCACGGCGAGCACGGCGGCTGCCGCGATCGCCGCGTCCACCGCGTTGCCGCCGGCGCGCAGCGTCTCGATCGCGGTCCGCGTCGCCTCGGGGTGCGAGGTCGCCGCCACGCCGTTCAGCCCGTGGACCGGCGAACGGCCGGGGAAATGCAGGTCACGCATCGCGCTTCTTCTCCTTGGTCTTGAGGCCGGCACTATGCCGGAGCCGGCCCGCCGCCGCCACACCCGCGAGCGCCGCGCGTCACCGGAACGTGCGCAAGCTTGATTGGAGCCCGCCCGCCGGCGGCGCTAGTCTCCGGGCATGCCGGCCGGCCGAGGGTACGGCCGTGCGGCGGGAGGTCGATCCATGAGAACACACCGCCTGATCGCTGCTGCGTTGCTGCCGCTCGGGCTCGCCGCCGCCATGTCGGCGGCGTCCGGCGCCGCGGCCGATGCGGCCGCACCGAAGCGCGTCACGGTGACCGGCGAGGTGATCGATTCCTGGTGTTACCTGAGCGAGATCATGTGGGCGCTCGGCTCGGCTCACCATCAGTGCGCGGTGTGGTGCGCGGCCGGCGGCGTGCCGGTCGGCATCCTCGGCGAGGACCAGCAGGTCTACATCGTGCTCAAGCTGGAGGACGACCCGGGCGTCCTCGAGAACCCGCGCATCATGCAGGTCCAGACCGACAAGGTGACGGTCGAGGGCGACCTCTACGAGCGCGACAGCGTGAAGTATCTCGCGATCGACCGGGTGGTGGACAACCAGGGCATCGTCAACCGCACCCACGACAAGCACGACATCCAGCCCTTCGGGAACTGAGCCATGCGGACATTCGGAACGCTCGCCTTCGCCGTCCTGGTCGGGCTCGGCGCCGCGCTGATCGGCGGGCAGGCGGCGCGCGCCGCCAGCGGCTGGAACCTGCCGGGCGAGGAAGCCACGCGCTTCGATGCCGAGGTGGTCGACGTGATGTGCGTCTTGACCGGCGACTGCCCGAAAGACTGCGGCGGCGGCAAGCGCGTGATGGGCCTCCTGCGCGATACGGGCGAGCTCGTGCTCGCGGTCAAGAACGCCGGCCCATTCACCGGCACGGCGCGCGACCTGCTGCCGTTCTGCCACCAGGCCGTGACCGCCGACGGCCTCTTCACCATCAATTACGGGGTCAAGACCTTCGCGCTCCAGTTCGTCAAGCCCATCGACGGCGAATGGCGCGGCGCCAACGCCTTCGTCAAGGAATGGGCGGCCGCGCGCGGGCTCGACGCCAAGGACAAGCGGGCGAAGCAGTGGTTCCGCAACGACGAGCAGGTCAACGCCATCATCGAGGCGGAAGGCAAGCTCGGCCTCAAGAGCGAAGGCATCGAACCCTGAGCGGCGCCCGCCCGCCGGGGCTTTGATCGCGACCGGCTCGCCGCTACACTCGGCCTATGGCCGAGCCGGACTACGAGATCATCCAGCGCGAGACTGCGTTCCAAGGCCATTTCCGCGTCGACCGCTACCGGCTCCGCTTCCGCCTGCACGGCGGCGGCATGAGCCGGGCGATCACGCGCGAGCTGTTCGAGCGCGGCCACGCGGTCGCCGTGCTGCCCTACGATCCGGTGCGAGATGCGGTGGTGCTGCTCGAGCAGTTCCGCGTCGGTGCGCTCGAAGCGCCCGGCCGCCCCTGGTGCCTCGAGCCGGTCGCCGGCATCATCGACGAAGGCGAGACGCTGGAGCAGGTCGCGCGCCGCGAGGCGCATGAGGAGGCCGGGCTCGAGCTCGGCGCGCTCATCAAGATGTGCGACTACCTGTCGAGCCCGGGCGGCACCAGCGAGCGGGTCACGCTCTATCTCGGCCGCGTCGATGCGGGGAAGGCCGGCGGCCTCTTCGGCCTCGCCGACGAGGCTGAGGACATCCGCTCCTTCGTGCTCGGCTTCGACGAGGCGTTCGCCGAGATGACCCGCCGGCCGATCGCGGTCGCGAGCCTCCTGATCGCCATGCAATGGCTCGCCCTCAACCGCAACCGCGTGCGCCGCGAATGGGGCGCGGCGTGAGCCGCAGCGCACCGAAAGGTCGAAGAACCGGATGCCAGGAAAAGAAACCGTTGACCCCGGCAAATTCAACCAAGCCGCTGTTCTCCCCTATGAGCTTCGCCTCAAGGACTTCGAGCTGGCGATGCAGGATGTGTACGACTTCTTTCATGACGTGAACGGCCTCCTGCAGAACAAGGGGCTCCGCCGCCTGGATGACATGCTGAGACCGGCGGCCATGTCAGGGATGATCTCCGACATGCTGACCGCGAGCATGGCGAAGCACGCGCGTGCACTGGTCGAAAACGCGCACTTCAACGGCCACCCGGATTTGATCCTGCATGGCGTCTACCCGAACAATGCCGTCGCATCGGGCGATCAGGGAATAGAGATCAAGAGCACGCGAAAAAGGGGCGGCGCGGTCGACACCCACGGCGCAAGGAACCAGTGGATGTGTGTCTTTGTGTACGAGACCGACCACGAGACAGAACCAGCCCATTCGCGCAGCCCGATGCGCTTCGTGGAGGTCTACCTCGCTAAGGTCGAGGAAAGCGATTTTCGACGGAATCCGCGCGGCGACCTGGGCACCCGCACGGCAACGCTCGACCGCAGAGGCGTCAGGAAGCTCCGATCAAACTGGGTCTATCTTCTGAACCCGAAATGACGAGAGCTGAGCGATCGCCTGCCGGGCGATCTTGACGTAATGCTCGTCCAGCTCCGTACCGAGGCTCTCGTAACCGACGGCGTTTGCAGCCGCGAGCGTGGAGCCCGACCCTGCGAAAGGATCGTAGATCACGCCCTCGCCGAGCGGCAGGGACGCGCGCACGAGCTTACGCAGGAATTCCTGCGGCTTCAGCGAAGGATGCGGCGCGATCTTTCGCTCCGCCGGCATGGTGGGGTGCGACCTGATCACGTCTCCGAACGGCTGGTTATCCGACGGGCGCCGGAAGCCGCCCGTCTTCCATCGTCGCAGGTTGTCCTGAACCCGTCCCTCGAGTGGATTGCGAAGCACGACCCAGGGCTCGTACATCGAGCGCGGCATGACGCTCACGTCCCTGAACTCCTCGTGAGCGTTCTTCGGACGGTCACCGCCGCGCATAGTCATAACAAGGCGCGTGATCGAGCCTCGGGGCTCCAAGCCGGCCTCGCTCATGGCGCTGACCACCAGATGCGCGAGGAGAGGGTTGCTGGCGACGATGATGTTGGCGCCGGGTACGGTCGCCCTCGCCAAGAGCACTCCAAGGCGCCGGAAAAAGGCGTGAAGCGCCGCCAGTTCCGGTTCCTTCAGGACAGTAAAGCGCGGCAACGGCGAACGGCGATGGCCATCAAAGGAAGGCGGTATGCGCCACACCCCGCCCCTGCCGTTTCGCAGTTTCGCTTGTTCCTTCTCCGAATACTCGACGAGCCCATAAGGCGGGTCCGTCACCACGGCATGGATGGACGAAGGTTCCCTGGCCGCGAGCCACTCGAAGCAGTCGGCCTGGTAGAGCGTCGCCTTGCCGTCGACGACCACGGACTCGTAGGTCGTCGGGCGATCCATCGAATCGACGTTCGCCTTGAGCCGATAACGGCCGCGGCCGATTCGCTCGAAGGTCTCCGGAATGTTGAGGTTGAGGTATGAGCGAACCGACGACGGCGAAACGCCGCCAACCCGCAGCGCCACCGCATCGGTGATCTCCGACGCCGTAGCGTCACGGCCGATCGCAGCCAGGTAATCAATGATCGAATCACGAATTACGCCTGGCGCCTGCGACATCGGTTGTCCCCATAGAAACAAACAGTGAACATAAGAGCAGAATGACGTCTAGACGTCAACGGGCAAGACGCCGTCAGATGAGACCGTCATCCGCAATGCGATGCTTTGCTCGGCTCGGAACGGCTCGCGCAGGCGGCTGTGATCGGTGACGAGCGGTGGTATAGAGGGGCCGGCCGGTGAGACGAGTCGTGAGGTTCCAGATGCGCCCCATACAGACGGCGACCGTCAGCGCATGAGCCGCAAGGTCGCGCTGATCTCGGGCGTCACCGGGCAGGACGGCGCCTATCTCGCCGCCCTCCTGCTCGCCAAGGGCTACATGGTGCACGGCATCAAGCGGCGCTCCTCCTCCTTCAACACCGCGCGCGTCGATCACCTCTACCGCGACCCGCACCAGGGCGATATCGCCTTCCGCCTGCACTATGGCGACATGACGGACGCCACCAACCTGATCCGCCTCCTGCAGGAGACGCAGCCGGACGAGATCTACAATCTCGCGGCGCAGAGCCACGTCCAGGTCAGCTTCGAGACGCCGGAATACACCGCGAACGCCGATGCGCTCGGCACGCTCCGGCTGCTCGAGGCGATGCGCATCCTCGGCCTCAAGGAGCGGGCGCGCTTCTACCAGGCCTCGACCTCGGAGCTCTATGGCAACGCGCCCGAGCGGCCGCAGCGCGAGACCACGCCGTTCCGCCCGCGCAGCCCCTATGCCGCGGCCAAGCTCTACGCCTACTGGATCACGGTGAACTACCGCGAGGCCTATGGCTTCCACGCCTCGAACGGCATCCTGTTCAACCATGAGAGCCCGATCCGCGGCGAGACCTTCGTCACCCGCAAGGTGACGCGCGCGGTCGCCGCCATCGAGCTCGGTTTGCAGGACAGGCTCTGGCTCGGCAATCTCGACGCCATGCGCGACTGGGGCCATGCGCGCGACTATGTGGAGGGCATGTGGCGCATGCTCCAGCAGGACGCGCCCGACGACTATGTGCTCGCGAGCGGCGAGAGCCACAGCGTGCGCGAGTTCGTCGAGCTCGCCTTTGCCGAGGCCGGCCGCAGCATCGAATGGCGCGGCACGGGGCGCGACGAGAAGGGCCTCGACGCCAAGACCGGCCAGGTGCTGGTCGAGATCGACGGCCGCTATTTCCGCCCGACTGAGGTCGACGTGCTGCAGGGCGATGCGAGCAAGGCGCGCGCCAGGCTCGGCTGGACGCACCGCACCAGTTTCCGCGACCTGGTGCGCGAGATGGTCGCGGCCGACCTCGAGGCGATGAAGGCGGAGCGCCGGCCCAATCGTGAGTGAAGCACCGACGATCTATCCGCTTCGAGGCAAGCGCGTCTGGGTCGCCGGCCACAAGGGGCTCGTCGGCGCGGCGCTGGTGCGCCGGCTCGAACGCGAGCCCTGCACGCTCGTCACCGCCGATCGCGCGACGCTCGACCTGCGCCGCCAGGCCGAGGTCGAGGCGTGGCTCGGCAGCGCGCGGCCGCACGCGGTCATCGTCGCCGCCGCGACGGTCGGCGGCATCGCGGCCAACGAGTCGCGGCCGGCCGAGTTCCTCTACGACAACCTGATGATCCAGGCCAACCTGGTCGAGGCCGCGCGCCGCGCCGGCGTCGAGAAGCTGATGCTGCTCGGCTCGACCTGCATCTACCCGAAGTTCGCGCCGCAGCCGATCGCCGAGGACGACCTCCTGACCGGCCTCCTGGAGCCGACCAACGAATGGTACGCGCTCGCCAAGATCGCGGGCGTCAAGCTGGCCCAGGCCTATCGCAGGCAATACGGCCTCGACCTGATCTCGGCCATGCCGACCAACCTCTACGGCCCCGGCGATTTCTTCGCGGCCGAGGCGAGCCACGTCATCCCGGCCTTGATCGGCCGCATCCATGCGGCGAAGGAAAGCCGCGCGCCCTCGGTCGAGATCTGGGGCACCGGCCGGCCCAGGCGCGAGTTCCTGCATTGCGATGATGCGGCGGACGCGCTGGTCTTCCTGATGACGCGCTATTCGGGCGAGTCGCCGGTCAATGTCGGCACCGGCGAGGAGGTCTCGATCCGCGAGCTCGCCCGGCTGATCGCGAGCGTGGTCGGCTATGAAGGCGATTTCCGTTTCGATGCGAGCCGGCCCGACGGCACGCCGCGCAAGCTGACCGACGGCAAGCGCCTCGCCGCGCTCGGCTGGCAGGCGCGTACCAGCCTCAAGGACGGCCTCGCCGCCACCTACGACTGGTACCGCGCTGCCCTCGCCCAAGGCCACGTGCGTGCGTAGCGCCTCCCTCGCGATGCGGGCCTCATGCTGAGCTTGTCGAAGCACGAGGCCCTCGCAGGATGAGCGCCGCCTATCCCCTCGACGAGCATGGCGTCTGGTGCGAGCTGCTGCGGCCGCGCGAGGGCGGCGCGCGCCCCGCCATCTTCCTCGACCGCGACGGCACGCTGATCGAACTGGTCGACTATCTGAGCCGGCCCGAGCAGGTGCGCCTCATCGTGCCCGCGCTCGCGCTGGTGCGCGCCGCCAACGCGCTCGACCTGCTGGTCGTCGTCATCACCAACCAGTCCGGCATCGGCCGCGGCTACTATGGCTGGGACGCCTTCGCCGCGGTGCAGGCGCGCCTGCTCGCGCTCCTCGCCGAGGAGGGATGCTCGGTCGATGCCGTCATGGCCTGCCCGGCTTTGCCCGATTCAGGCGCGCCCTGCCGCAAGCCCAACCCCGGCATGCTGCTCGATGCCGCGAGGCTCCTGCCGCTCGACCTCCAGGCGAGCTGGATCGTCGGCGACTCGCTGATCGACCTTCAGGCCGGCAAGCGCGCCGGGCTCCGGCGCGGCTGGCTCGCGCCGACCGGCTACGGCCCGCGCGATGCAGAGGCGGCGCGGGCGCTGCTCGACGCCGGGTTCGACGCCGTGCTGCTCGAGCCGCTCGACCTTCTGGCCGCCCGGCTGCGCCAGGCGGTGTCCTGACCAAGCGCCCAACGGCGCCTTCATTCACGGGACGTTCCGGAAACACCGCGACCACAATCGACGGCAAGCGTAGCGCAACGCCGGGCCGCCTCTGGTTAAGCCTTTGCTAAACGGTGCTCGGGCTTACTGGCGCCATGCCGACCCCTGGATCCGGCGCGTTTCGTCGTGCCCTGCCGCCCCGCCCGGAGCGGCGGAGCGCCTGACCATGCCGTCGCGCTGGTCCCCCTACAATCCGGCGGTGCGCGCGGAGACCGATCTCCTCGACTGCGCGGTCAGGCTGTCGCGCCTCGAAAACGTGCACCGGCGCAGCGCGTTCCACTTCCATCTGTCGCGGCTGCAGCCGAGCCGCCGGCAGGAGCACCATCTGCGCCTCGCCACCGCGGTGTTCGATTCGCTGCTGCTCCGCTACGAGTGCCGGCTGTTCAAGCTCGGCAATGACGACCTCGTGCTGGTCACCAAGGACACGCCGCTGCTCGAGACCGATGCCGTGCTCGCCAAGCTGCGCGGCATGTTCGCCGACGACCCGCTGGTCTATAGCGGCGCGAACGGCGAAGGCTTCATGACCGTCTTCGACATCTCGGCCGACCCCGCCGGCTTCCTCGTCCGCTGCGAGGCGATCCTCGGCGACGCCGAGGCGCGCACCCGCGGCGCGCCGTCGCACAGGCCGAGCTTCCCGTTCAGGGGCGAACGCCCGCTCGACATGCACGGCCTCGCCATGCTCGATGCCGCGCTCGCCGAGCGGCCGATCGGGCCGTTCCTGCGCCAGCAGCCGGTCTCGGCGGTCTCGCGCGACGGCGCGCTCGAAACCGTGTTCACCGAAATCCTCGTCTCGGTCCGCGAGCTGCAGCGCGCGCTGGCGCCTTCCGCCGACCTCAAGGCCGACTCCTGGCTCTTCCTCGCGCTCTCCCGGCTGCTCGACCGCCGCGTCGTCGGCCATCTCGACGCCGCCAAGAGCTTCAAGCTGCCTCGCCCGATGAGCCTGAACTTGTGCCTTTCCGGGCTCGACGACGGGCTGCTCGCGACGCTCGCCCGCCTGCAGGAGCGCCTCGTCGATTCCAGGCTGATCGTCGAGACGCCCTGCCTCGAAGCCTATGTCGACATGACCGGCTTCATCGCGAAGTGCACGCGCCTGCGCGACATGGGCTTCCGCCTCTGCCTCGACGGCATCGACCACGGCATCCTGCCGCTGATCGACCGCGAACGGCTGCGCGTCGATTTCCTCAAAGTCCGCTGGAACCCGCTCTTGGAGCGCGAGGGCATCGCGGCGCCCATGCTCCGCCTGCGCCAGGCGGTCGAGCGCAGCGGCACCGACCGCGTCGTCCTCGCCCGCTGCGATTCCCCCGCCGCGCTCGACTGGGGCCGCGCCCTCGGCATCACCCTGTTCCAGGGCCGCTACGTCGATCTCCTGCACCAGCGCGAAGACGAGCGCGCCGCCGCCCCGCCCCCACGCGCCGCCGCCTCGCGCCTCTTCATGCGATAAACCCAAGCCTCGATGAGGCCCCCTCATCGAGGCTTGACCGGCGCGACCGCGCCGCGCCGCTTATGCGGCGAAAGCCAAGCGCGCGGATGCGCGCGCCCGGCGACTGAGGGCTCAAAAAACCGAACGGCGCGACTGCGCCGCGCCGCCTATGCGGCGAAAGCCAAGCGTGCGGAGCACGCGCCCGGCGATTGAGGGCTCGAAAAAACCGCCCGGCGATTGAGGGCTTACTATTCGTGGGGCGAGCGCTTGCTCAGGATGCGCTGCAAGGTGCGCCGGTGCATGTTGAGGCGCCGCGCGGTCTCGGAGACGTTGCGGTCGCACTGCTCGAAGACCCGCTGGATGTGCTCCCAGCGCACGCGGTCCGCCGACATCGGGTTATCGGGCGGCGGCGGCAGCTCGGTGCCCGAGACGTTGAGCGCGCGGTCGATGTCGTCGGCATCGGCCGGCTTCGCCAGATAGTCGATGGCGCCGACCTTGACCGCCGCCACCGCGGTCGCAATGTTGCCGTAGCCGGTCAGCATCACGATGCGCATGTCGGGCCTGACCTCGTGCAGCTCGCGCACCACCTCGAGCCCGCTGCCGCCCGGTATCTTGAGGTCGACCACCGCATAGGCCGGCCTGATCTCGCGGGCGAGCATAATGGCACTCTCGACGTCGCCCGCGCTCGATACCGTGTAGCCGCGCCGCTGCATGGCGGTGGCGAGCCGCTGGCGCAGCACGTCGTCGTCATCGACGATGAGGAGCGTGCGGCCTTCGCCTTCCTTGCCGGGCTGCGCCGCATCGGGCGCCGCTCTTTGATCGTCCATGGCCCCCTCTCAGGCCGGCGTCGCGGGCAGGCTGCCCTCGGCCGGGATCGCCTCCAGCACCGCGCGCGGCCATTCGACCGTCACCCTCGCACCGCCGCCCGCCTGGTTGCGGAAGACGACCGCGCCGCCGGTGCGCTCAAGCAGCGTCTTCGCGATGAAAAGCCCGAGACCGAGCCGGCCCGCCCCGCGCCGCGTCGAGACATAGGGCTCGCCCAGCTCGGCGAGCAGCCCGGGCGGGAAGCCCGGCCCGTCGTCGAGCACCTCGATGACGACCCGCTGATCGTCCCAGCCGACCCTCACCTCGACCTCATCCCGGCAGAACTCCACCGCATTTTCGACCAGGTTGCCAAGCCCATGCATGATTTCGGCGCGCCGCGCAACCTCCGGCTCCGCGGCCGCCGCGCCGTCGAGCGGCTGGGGCACCACGGTCACCGCCCGGTCGCGCGGCCGGTGCGGCGCGGCCGCGGCCTCGGCGAGGCCGCTGACCGGCAGCCTTCCATAAGGCGAATCGAGCGCGCCCTGGCCGAGCCCGGCGATCCGGCCGAGGATCTCCCGGCAGCGCCCGATCTGCTGGGTCAGGAGCGCCACGTCCTCGCGGTACGGGCTGTCGGCCGGCAGGTCACGCGCGATCTCCTTGGTGACGACCGCGATGGTCGAGAGCGGCGTGCCGAGCTCGTGCGCCGCGGCCGCGGCCAGCGCGCCGAGCTCGGAGAGCCGCTGCTCGCGCGCCAGCGCCGCCTGCAGCGCGTTGTAGGCCGCCGTCATGCGGCGCGCCTCGGCGGCGACGCGGAAGGTGTAGGCCGCGATGAAGATCGTGCCGAGCACGAGCGCCGCCCACAGCCCGGTCAGGTAGAGCGGCGGCAGCAGGAGCGGCACGTCGCCCCAGGGCAGCGGCCAGTGGAACACCGCGACGAGCGAGATGCAGACCAGCGCCAGCGCGCCGAGCGCCACGGTGGAGCGCAGGCTCAGGATGGTCGCCGCCACCGTGACCGGCACCACGAAGAGCAGCGCGAACGGGTTCTGCAAGCCCCCGGTGAGCGCGAGCAGCACCGAGAGCTGGATCACGTCATAGGCGAGGTAGAGTGCCGCGTCGGTATCGCTGAGCCGGGTCTGCGCCGGCCACAGCGCGGTGCTCAGCACATTGATCAGCGCCGAGAGCGCGATTGCCCCGAGGGTCGGCAGCAGCGGCAGGTCGAAGCCGAGCGTGAAGTTGACGGTGAGCAGCGTGACGAGCTGCCCAGCGATCGCGATCCACCGGATGAAGACCAGCGTGCGCAGCCGCACCGGCCCCGCCGGCCGGTGGAAGGCGCTCGCCTCGTTCATGCGTTCCGCCGCCATGCCGCCTTATACACCAAGCCTCGGCGCGCGGATTGATCGCTGCCTTCGGGCGCATTAGCCTTTCGAAAGCCGGGCGAGAGGGGAAGTTCAGAGATAGGAGTAACTGGAATGGCCAAGGTTCAACGTAGTCTCAGCGCGGACGACATGGATGCCCGGATCGGCCGCTACGACAAGCTGACCCCGATGTCGACCACCGACGATCTGGCATGGGTGCCCCAGGAGGCCTGGGACGTCTTCTTCGCCCGCCAGATCAAGGCGGTGGTCCTCGAGGATACCGACAGCCCGTTCGGCAGCCGGGCACCCATCAAAGGGGCGAACGGCCTCACCATGTTCATCTCGCACCTGCCGCCCGGCCAGGGGCCGTGCCTGCACGACCACAACAACACCTACGAGACCTTCATGGTGCTGCAGGGCGAGATCGAGTACCGCGTGGGCAACCCGGTCCAGCACAAGCGGGTGCTCAGGAAATGGGACGTGTTCTCCTGCCCGCCTGGCGTCTACCGCGAGTTCCGCAATGTCGGCGATGGCGACGCGGTGCAGCTCACGATCCTCACCGGGCCGGTCGAGCGCGACGACGTGACCATCCCGCACGTCGTGCGGGAGCAGGTCGAGAAAGAGTTCGGCAAGAAGGTCGCCGACGCCTTCGACGACATCATGCCGTTCGACCCGCCGGCGCCGTGACGGGTCTGAATGCCGGTCGTCGAAGCCAACGGGATTCGCCAGCACTACGACATCCGGGGCGACGGCCCGCCGCTCGTCCTGGTCGCCGGCATGGGCGGCACGGCGAACTACTGGGCGGAGCAGGTCGAGCCCTTCGCCCGCAGCCGGACGGTGATCACCTACGACCAGCGCGGCACCGGGCGCAGCGCGCACGAGCCGGTCGGCAGCATCGAACAGTTGCGCGACGATCTGCTTGCCCTGCTCGATGCGCTGGGTTTCGACCGGGTCGACTATCTCGGCCATTCGACCGGCGGCAACATCGGCCAGGTCGTCGCGATCGAGAACCCGGAGCGCCTGCGCCGGCTGGTCATCTACGCCAGTACCACGCATGGCGACGCCTACCGCGCCAAGGTCTGGCGCGTGCGCCGCGCGATCCTCGAACGGCTGGGGCCGGAGCTCTACGGCGACATGACCAGCCTGATGCTCTACCCGCCCGACTGGATCAACCGGAACGCCGAGCGCCTGGAGGCGCAGCAGAAGGCCCAAATCGCGATGCTCGCGCCCGTCCCGGTGATGACCAGCCGCATCGAGGCGATCCAGGCCTTCGACCGGCGCGCCGAGCTGGCGCGCATCGTGACCCCGACGCTGGTGATCTGCGCCGAGGACGACCGGCAGACGCCGTTCTATTTCTCGGAGGCGCTGGCGGCAGGCATCCCCGGCGCCGAACTCGCGTCCATCGCCTATGGCGGCCATGCCTGCTCGCGCACCGTGCCGGACGAGTTCAACCGCATCGTCCTGGCGTTCCTCGACCGCTAGGCTTTCCGCGCCCTGGCACGATCGGGGCGGGCGGGCGATAATGGCGGGGCATGGCCTCCCCCGTCATCGTCGCGGACAACATCAGCAAACGCTTCGGCGACGTCGTCGCGCTCCAGCCGCTCAGCCTGGAGATCGGAGCGGACCGCGTGGTCGGCCTGCTCGGCGGCAACGGCGCCGGCAAGACCACGACCATGGCGATGCTGCTCGGCCTGCTCAAGCCGACGACCGGGCGCATCGAGATCTTCGGGCTCGACCTGGAGCGGCACCGCTACGCGCTGTCGCCGCGCATGAACTTCTCCTCGCCCTATGTCGACCTGCCGCACCGCCTCACGGTACGCGAGAACCTGCGCGTCTATGCCCGGCTCTACGGGCTGAAGCGCCCCGACGAGCGGATCGCGACCCTCGCGCGCGACCTCGAGATCGAGGCCTTCCTGCGCCGCCCGGTCGGCAAGCTGTCAGCCGGCCAGCGCACCCGCGTCGCGCTCGCCAAGTCGCTGATCAACCGCCCGGCGCTGCTCCTGCTCGACGAGCCGACCGCCTCGCTCGACCCCGACACCGCGGACTGGGTGCGCAGCTATCTTGAGCACTACCGGGCGGAGGCGCACGCCACCATCGTGCTCGCCTCGCACAACATGGCCGAGGTCGAACGGCTGTGCGACGAGGTGATCATGCTCAAGGCGGGCCGCCTGGTGGACCGCGATTCGCCGCACCGCCTGATCGAGCGCTACGGCCGAAGCACGCTCGAAGAGGTCTTCCTCGACATCGCGCGCGACCGGGCGCGCGCCGCCCAATGACCGACCCGCAGGCCGTCGAGCTCAGGCGCATCGGCCCGCTCTCGCGGATCGGCGCGCTGGTGCTGCGCCATCTCTATCTCCTGCGCGGCTCCTGGCCGCGTCTCCTCGAGCTCATCTACTGGCCGACCGTGCAGATGGTGCTGTGGGGGCTGATCACCCAGTTCCTGGTCACCGAGAGCGTCTGGGTTCAGCAGGCGGGCGGCGCGCTGATCGCGGGCGTGCTCCTGTGGGACGTGCTGTTCCGCGGCCAGCTCGGCTTCTCGCTGGTGTTCCTGGAGGAGATGTGGTCGCGCAATCTCGGCCACCTGTTCGCGAGCCCCTTGCGCCCGATCGAGATGGTGACGGCCTTCATGCTGATGAGCCTGATCCGCACGCTGATCGGCGTCGGCGGCGCCTCGATCATCGCGATCATCCTCTACCACTACTCGATCTTCGACCTGGGCCTCCCGCTCATCGCCTTCTTCTTCGGGCTGATCGTGATGAGCTGGGCGCTCGGCATGGTGACCAGCGCGCTGATCCTGCGCTTCGGCCTCGGCGCCGAGAGCCTCGCCTGGTTCCTGGTGTTCGCGCTGGCGCCGGTGAGCGCGGTCTACTACCCGGTCAGCGTGCTGCCCGAATGGCTGGAGCCCCTCGCCTTCGTGCTGCCCTCCGCCCACGTCTTCGAGGGCATGCGCGCCGTCCTGATCGACGGCGTGGTGCGCTACGACCTTCTGCTCAACATCCTCATTCTGGATGCCATCTACCTCGCCATCGGCATCGCCGTGTTCCTCCTCGCGGTCCGCATCGCACGGGTGCGAGGGCTGCTGCATCAGGTCGGGGAATAGCGGCGCCTCCTGCCGAGAGCTATCCGAGGACCTTCGCGGTCGTCCTGCGCAACCGGATCGCGAGGATCCGGCCGAGCGCGAAGAGGAAGTCGCGGGCGAGCTCGGGATGGCTCGCCTCGAACGCGCGGTACTGCTCCGGCGTGATCGCCGCGACCTCGCAATCGTTGACGGCCCAGACGCTGGCCGAGCGGGGGGCGCCGTCGAAAAACGACTGCTCCCCCAGCACCGATCCCGCCCCGACCCGGGTCAGCGGCCCCATGCTGAGCCCGTCGCCCGAATGGACGACGACTTCGAGCTTGCCGCGGAGCACGAAATAGAGCGTGCGGTCCGGCTCGCCGCGCCGGATCAGCGCCTCGCCGGCCTTTACCCTGCGGGTGCTGGTGAACCGAAAGAGCCGCCTCCAGTCGTCATCCTGCCAGTGCCGCGGCAGGAACCCGTCGCCGGACGTCGCGGAGGAGACGCCCGCGCAAAAGCTCGCAACGGCGGTGTCGAGGTCCGTTGAAGGCATCGTGTCGGCCGGCGCGCCCATCGGCACAGCCTACTGCAAGCCGGCGCGGCGCAGCAATTCCGGTTCCGCGCTCTCGGCCCCGCCCATATACTCGCCGCCGTTGTGCGTCCGGGCGCGCAAACAAGGGCGACCAGATGGATAACTATCTGCTGCTGGGAGCCTGCTTTCTTCTTGGCATCGCCCTGCGCCGCTCGGGCCGACTGCCGGACAACGCCGCCACGGCGCTGAACGGCTTCGTGGTGCATATTTCCCTTCCGGCGCTCACCCTGACCTATGTGCACGGCCTGCATCTCGACGCGAGCCTGATCCTGCCCGCGCTGATGGCCTGGGTGATGTTCGGGATCGGCTGCGGCTTCTTCTGGCTGGCCGGGCGATTGCTCGGCCTTTCCCGCGCCACGATCGGCGGGCTGATGCTGACCGGCGGGCTCGCCAACACCTCCTTCATCGGCCTGCCGATGATCGAGACGTTCTATGGCGCGCAGTATCTCGGCCTCGGCATCCTGATCGATCAGGTCGGCTCCTACTTCGTGCTCTCGACGCTCGGCATCCTCATCGCCTCGATCTATTCCTCCGCGGGCGCCGTCGATGCCAAGGCCGTGGTCCGCAAGATCGCCCTTTTCACGCCCTTCCAGGCGTTCGTGCTGGCGCTTCTCCTGACGCCGGTCGAATACCCGGTCTGGCTCGACGATCTCCTGAAGCGCATCGGCGCGACGCTCATCCCGCTGGCGCTCGTCTCGGTCGGCTACCAGATCCGCCTGAGCCAGGTGCGCGGCAAGGCGACCGCGCTCGCCACCGGCCTCGCCTTCAAGCTCGCGCTCGGCCCCGCGCTGATCCTGCTGCTGTTCGCCGGGCTGCTCGGGGCGGAGGGCGAGGTGATGCGCGTGACCGTGTTCGAAGCCGCGATGGCGCCGATGATCGGCGCCAGCATCGTCGCCATGGATCACGACCTCGACCCGCCGCTGCTGACCATGATGGTCGGCGTCGGCATCCCGCTCTCATTCCTCACGCTGCCGGCTTGGTGGTACGTCTTGAGTTTCATCTGAGAGTCCTGTTGGAGCGATGACCGACACCAAGACCATATCGCTCACATGCGCGGGGCACTGCATCGGAGCGGAGTGGTCGCTCTGCTGCTTGCGACAGCGCATGCTTTGCTCTTTGTTTGGTGCCAAGAAATAAGCATGGATGCATATTCCTCCGCTTGACCATATAAGCATTAGCGCTTATAAACCCAGGCGATGAACAGCGCCGAGTTGATCCGCTATCTCAAGAAGCATGGTGCGGTGCAAGCCGGTGGCGGCAAGGGCTCCCATCAGCGCTACAGGCTCGGCGAGCGCGTCACCATCATCCCGGTGCATGGCAGGGCGAAGGAGCTGGGCACCGGGCTGGTTCGCAGCATTTGCAAGGACCTGGGCCTCCCACCGCCCAAATGAAGGCGGGACGATGCCCAAGGAGGATCATTCGATGTTGATTGCCGTTTCTCTCACCCCCGACGACAACGACACGGTCCGTGTGTCCTGCCCCGATCTGCCCGAGGTTCACACCTTCGGCGAGACCGAGGCGGAAGCCCTCGAACATGCCGGCGAGGCCGTACTCTTGGCGCTCCAGGGCCGTATCCTGGATCGCATGGAGGTTCCCGCGTTCCGCCGGCCGAGGAAGGGCGAACGCTTCGTCGAGCTCGGCAGCCGGGTCGCGGCCAAGCTCGCGGTCTATCGCGCCATGCGTGCCCGCGGCTGGCGCAAGGCCGATCTCGCGCGCGCCATGAAGGCACCGCCGTCCGACATCGACCGCCTGTTGAACCTGCGCTTCCGCACCAGCCACGAGGCGCTGGACGGAGCGCTCGCGGCGCTCGGGCTCGCGGCCGAGATCAAGGTCAGGAGCGTCGAAGCCGCTTAAGGCTCAGCGCCGCGAACCCTGCAATTAAGAGTCCTGCGCTTCCTTCCCGCTCACCCCGGCCTCGGCAAACGTCGCCATGCCGGCGTGGCAGGCGGCGGCGGCGCGGACGATGAGGGCGGCAAGGGCGGCGCCGGAGGCTTCGCCGAGCCGCATGCCGAGGTCGACGAGCGGCGCCATGTCGAGCGCCTCGATCAGCCTGCGGTGGCCGGCCTCGGCCGAGCAGTGGCCGATCCGGCAATGCTCGAGCGCACCGGCTTCGAGCCTCGCGAGCGGCAGGGCCGCAGCGGTGCAGGCGAAACCGTCGAGCAGCACGGGCACGCGACGGAGCCTGGCCGCCAGCACCGCGCCCATGATCGCCGCGAGCTCGCGCCCGCCGAGCCGGCGCATCGCCTCCAGCGGATCGCCCAGCGCGCCCTTGTGCCGCGCGAGCCCGGCGTCGATCGCGGCGCGCTTGCGGGCGAGCCCGGCATCGTCGATTCCGGTGCCGCGTCCGGCCCAATCCGCACCGCCACCGCCGAGCAGCGCCGCGCAGAGCGCCGCCGCGCTCGTCGTGTTGGCGATGCCCATCTCGCCGAGGCAGAGCAGGTCCGCCCCGCCCTCGGCCGCCGCCATGCCCTCCCGGATCGCCGCGAGGCACGCCGCCTCGCTCATCGCTGGCGCCTCGGTGAAGTCCGCGGTCGGCTCATCGAGCGCGAGCGGCACGACGCGCAGCTCAGCGCCGAGCAGCGCCGCGAGCTGGTTGATCGCCGCACCGCCGCGCGCATAGTTCTTCACCATCTCGGCGGTGACCGCGGCCGGATAGGCCGAGACGCCGCGCGCCGCGATGCCGTGATTGCCGGCGAACACGACGATCCTGATCCGCATCGCTCGCGGGATCGCGCTTCCCTGCCAGCCGGCGAGCCAGAGCGCGAGCTCCTCCAGCCGGCCGAGCGAGCCGGCCGGCTTGGTCAGCTCGGCCTGGCGCCGGCCGGCGGCCTCCACCGCCGCGTCCGAGCAGCCGGGCAGCCGGCCGCACAGCCGGCGGACGTCATCCAGCGAGCCGATCTCGGGCGGGGCTACGGCATCGTTCATCCGGGGCGGCCTTGGCGGGTCAAGCAAGCTATCCTATAACCCGCCCGGTCGGCAGCGGCCAAGCAAAGCCCTGGAGTGCCGGTTGTGTCCAACGACAACGACCCCCATGACGACGGCGCCGCGCGCTTCGCGCGTATGATCGAGCGCGAGACCCGCGCCTGGCTGGCCGACCTCGCGTCCGCCGGCCGGCTGCTGACCCGCGTCCCCCCGCTGCTTCGCCACCGGGTCGAGAACCCGGACGCCGCCGCCGGGCTCGTCCCGATCGGCCGCGCCGCCCGCGCCTTCCCGCTGGTCGGCGCGCTGATCGGCCTCGCCGCCGGGCTCGCCTTCGCGATCATCGACGCGATCGGCCTGCCCACCGCGGTCGCCGCCATCGTCGCGCTCGCCATCGGTGCGCTGGTCACCGGCGCGCTGCACGAGGACGGCCTTGCCGACACGGCGGACGGCTTCGGCGGCGGCGACACCCGCGAGCGCAAGCTCGAACTGATGCACGACAGCCGGATCGGCGCCTATGGCGTGCTCGCGCTGGTGCTGGTGCTCGGCGCCAAGCTCGGCGCGCTGATCGACCTCGAGCATATCGGCATCGTGATCGCCGCCCTGGTCTCGGCCGGCGCCTCGTCGCGCGCCATGCTGCCGGCGCTGATGCACTGGCTCCTGCCGGCGCGGCCCGACGGGCTCGGCGCCGCCGCCGGCCAGCCGCCCGCGAGCGCGATCTATGTCGGGCTCGGCGTCGCCTTCCTGCTCTCGATCATCCTCCTGAGCTGGTCCGGCATCATCGCCTTCATCATCGCGGGCATCGGCGCCTTCGGCATGGCCCAGCTCGCGAAACGGCAAGTCGGCGGCCATACCGGCGACATCCTCGGCGCCACGCAGCAGGTCGCCGACCTGCTCTTCCTCCTCACCATCGCAGCGATCCGATGAGCGGGCCCGGCGGGCGCACCGTCACCCGCTGGTGGTGGGTGCGCCACGCGCCCGTACGCAGCCATGGCGGCCGCTGCTACGGCCAGAGCGACGTGGTGGCGGATGTCTCCGACGAAGCCGCGTTCCGCGGCCTCGCCCGCACCTTGCCCGCGCCCGCGCTCTGGGTGACGACGCATCTCCAGCGCACCCACCAGACCGCGGACGCCATCCTCGCCGCCGGCCACCCGGTGCCCGACCGGCTGATCGAGCGCGACTTCGCCGAGCAGCATTTCGGCCGCTGGCAGGGCCAGCCCTATGACCAGATCGACCGCGACCTCGGCGGCGCGGCGCACAAGTTCTGGCTCGCGCCGGCCGAATACACGCCGCCCGAAGGCGAATCCTTCGTCGAGGTGATCGCGCGGGCGGGCCGCGCCATCGAGCGCTTCACCCGCGCCCATGCGGGCCGCGACATCGTCTCGGTCGCGCATGGCGGCACCATCCGCGCCGCGCTCCAGGTCGCGCTCGACATCCACCCCGACCGCGCGCTCGGCTTCGCCATCGACAACCTCTCGATCACCCGCATCGAGCATGTCGACGGCCCGGGCGAAGGCGGCTTCTGGCGCGTCGTCGGCGTCAACCTGCCGCCCGCGCCTTGAGACCGTAGCCAGCCGCGCCCGGCTGGGGTAGCCTCTCCCCCAACGGCAAGACAGGGAAGCCGGTGACGCGCCCGACCGCCATCATGGCCTAAGGGCGCCAGGCCGGCGCTGCCCCCGCAACTGTGAGCGGCGAGGCCTGATCCTGCCGCGCGGATCCCCCGCGCGGGCCACTGGCGCAGCGAGCGCCGGGAAGGTGGGACAGGCCGATGACCCCGAGCCAGGAGACCTCCTTGTCGTCACGGCAACGCGAATCCTCGGAGGGAGGATGCAGGCGGCATCTGACACGGGCGCAGCTCCGGCCGCGCTCCCCACGGCACCCCCGGCGAAGCTCACGCTCGTGCTCGGCGGTGCGCGTTCGGGCAAGAGCGCCTATGCCGAACGGCTCTGCGCCGAGTCGGGCCTCGCGCCGGTCTACCTCGCGACCGGGGAGCCGCGCGACGCCGAGATGGCGGCCCGCATCGGCGAGCACCAGCGCCGGCGCGGCGCGCGCTGGCGCACCGTCGAGGCGCCGCTCGCGCTGACCGAGGCGCTTGATCGGCTTGTGACGCGGGACAGCATCGTCCTCGTCGACTGCCTGACGCTCTGGCTCTCCAACCTGACCGAGGCCGGCCGCGACCCCGAGGCCGAGGCCGGCCGGCTAGCCGCCGTGCTGCCCGCGCTCGATGGCCGCATCGTCTTCGTCTCGAACGAGGTCGGCCTCGGCATCGTGCCCGACAACGCGCTCGCCCGCCGCTTCCGCGACGCCGCCGGGCGGCTCAACCAGCGCATCGCCGAAGCCGCGGACCGCGTCGTCTTCGTCGCGGCCGGGCTTCCCCTCGTCCTCAAAGGAGCATCCGCATGACCTCCCCGCGCCCTGCCGCGCGCGTGCCGACCACCGTGATCTCGGGCTTCCTCGGCGCCGGCAAGACCAGCCTGATCCGCCACCTGATCGAGACCGCGAACGGGCGGCGGCTCGCCCTCCTGATCAACGAGTTCGGCGATGTCGGCATCGACGAAGCGCTGGTGCGCGGCTGCGGCGACGAGAATTGCGCCGAGAGCGACATCGTCGAGCTGACCAATGGCTGCCTGTGCTGCACGGTCGCCGACGATTTCGCGCCCGCCATGGAGAAGCTGCTCGCGCGCGACCCGGCGCCCGATCACATCGTGATCGAGACCTCCGGCCTCGCGCTGCCGAAGCCGCTGGTCGACGCCTTCAACTGGCCCGAGATCAGGACCCGGCTCACCGTGGACGGCGTTGTCGTGGTGGTGGACGGCGAGGCGCTGCGCGAGGGCCGCGTGGTCGGCGACCCGGCGCGGCTCGCCCAACAGGCGATCGACGATCCCTCGCTCGACCATGACGAGCCCGTCGAGGAGGTCTTCATCGACCAGCTCGCCTGCGCCGACCTGATCGTGCTCAACAAGTGCGACCTCCTGAGCGAGGCGGAACGCGCTGCGCTGGAGACGAAACTGCTCCAGCGCGCGCGGCCAGGCGTGCGCGTGCTGCGTGCCCACGGCGCGAACCTGCCGTCTGACGCCGTGATCGGGCTCGGCGCCGCGGCCGAGGCCGACCTCGCCAACCGCCCGACGCTGCACGACCTCGACGCCGCGCACGATCATGACGATTTCGAGAGCGTGGCCCTGGCATTGCCTGCGATCGACGACCCCGAGGCGTTCGAGCGCCGCCTCGCGAGCGTGCTCTCCGGCATGTCGTCGATATTGCGCGCCAAGGGCTTCCTCGACGTGCCGGGCAAGCCGCGCCGCCGCGTCGTACAGGGCGTCGGCCCGCGCATCGAGGGCTATTACGACCGCGCCTGGGCAGCCGGCGAGCCCCGCGCCGGCCACCTCGTCGTGATCGGCCTCAAGCCCCTCGACCGCACCGCCCTCGAAACCGCGCTCGGCGTCGCATGACCATGACCGTGCCGCCCCCACCCCCCACCCTATCCCTCCCCCTCGTCGCGCTTTGCGAGCGCGCGGCGCTCGACGGGGGAGGGAACAGGAGGAAAAACGCTGTCACGCTCGCATCTCTTACCCCCTCCCCCTTGATGGGGGAGGGAGGGGTGGGGGTGACTCACGAAAACTCTCTTCTCATCAACCCGCCTATCCTCGGCCAACGCAGGCGGGGCTGAGCCATGCACCTGCTTGCCGCCTCGCCGTTGCAGGTGACCGACGCGAGCGGGCCGGTGCTGCTTGCGCAGACGCCGGGCGACATCGTGGTGCTCTCGGCCGCGGCGAGCGAGCTTGCCTGCCTCGCTGTGGCGCTGGGCAGGCTGCCGGCGGACGCGCCGACGCTTCGGCTCGCCAGCCTGCTCGACCTCGCGCACAACCTCGCGGTCGATCATCATGTCGGCGAGGTGGTCGCCAAGGCCAAGCTCGTCGTCGTGCGCCTGCTCGGCGGCCGGAGCTACTGGCCCTATGGCGTCGAGCGCGTCGTCGCCGCCTGCCGGAAGAACGGTATCAGGCTCGCGCTGCTCTCGGGCGACGAGCGCTTCGACGACGAGCTCGCCGACCTCTCGACGCTCAATCGGGAGGTTTTAAATCGCCTTCACCGCTATTTCGGCGAGGGCGGCGCGGCCAACGCCGAAGCGCTGCTGCGCTATGCCGCGAGCCTGATCGGCCGCGGCGAGGGCGCGCCCGAGCCGACGCCGCTGCCCCGCGCCGGCACGCTCGACGGCTGGATGGAGGAGAGCGAGTTCCGGCCGGTCGCGCTGCTCGTCTTCTACCGCGCGCTGGTGCAGGCAAGCGACCTCGCGCCGATCGAGGCGCTGGCGGACGCGCTTCGAGCCCGCGGCCTTGCCGTGCTGGCGGCCTACGTCACCAGCCTGCGCGATGGCGCGTCGCGCGGCTTCGTCGAGAGCCTGATCCGCGCGCACGCGCCCGCCATCGTGCTGAACGCGACCGCCTTCGCCGTAGCCAGCGATTCGAAGGGCGGACGCAGCGTGCTGGACGAGGCAGACGCGCCGGTGCTCCAGGTCGTGCTCTCGGGCGAGACGCGCGCGGCCTGGGCCGGCGGCACGCGCGGCCTCACCGCCAAGGACATCGCGATGCACGTCGCGCTGCCCGAGATGGACGGCCGCATCCTCACGCGCGCCGTCTCGTTCAAGGCGCCGGCCGCGCTCGACCCGCGCACCGAGCTTGCGGTGGTCCGCCACGCGCCCGAGCCCGGCCGGATCGACTTCGTCGCCGATCTCGCGGCGCGCTGGGTGCGACTGAGACACACGCCGGCGCGCGAACGGCGCGTCGCGCTCGTGCTCGCCAACTACCCGAACCGCGACGGGCGGATCGGCAACGGCGTCGGGCTCGACACGCCGGCGAGCGCCATCACGCTGATCGAGGCGATGCGCGACGCCGGCTACGACGTGGACGGCGCGCCAATCGACGGCGACGCGCTGATGCGCCGGCTCGTGCACGGCCAGACCAACGATCACCGCCGCAACGCCGATCACGAGGCCGCGCCGCTTCTGCCGCTCGCGGACTATCGCGCCTTCTTCGATGCGCTGCCCGAAGCAACACGCAACACCGTCGAAGCGCGCTGGGGCGATCCCGAGAGCGACCCGTTCTATCGCACCGGCAAGGGCGGCTTCGCCCTGCCCGTCCATCGCTTCGGCAATCTCGCGATCGGCATCCAGCCGGCGCGCGGCTACAACATCGACCCCAAGGCGAGCTATCACGACCCCGCGCTGCCGCCGCCGCACGGCTATCTCGCCTTCTATGCCTGGCTTCGCCAAGCCTTCGGGGCGCATGCCGTCATCCAGCTCGGCAAGCACGGCAACCTCGAATGGCTGCCCGGCAAGGCGCTGGCGCTCTCCGCCGCCTGCTTCCCCGAGGCCGCGCTCGGGCCCACCCCGCTGATCTACCCCTTCATCGTCAACGACCCCGGCGAGGGCGCGCAGGCCAAGCGGCGCAGCGCCGCCGTGGTGGTCGATCATCTGATGCCGCCGCTCGCGCGCGCCGGCAGCCATGGCGGGATGCAGCGGCTCGAGGCGCTGATCGACGAGTACTACGACGCGGCCAGCCTCGACCCGCGCCGGCTGAAGCCGCTCGCCCAATCCATCATCGAGCAGGCCCGCGCCGAACGGCTCGACGACGAGTGCGGCATCGGCCGCGACGAGCCGGTCGAGGCGGCGCTGCTCAAGCTCGATTCCTATCTGTGCGAATTGAAGGAGCGCCAGATCAGGGACGGGCTCCATGTCCTCGGCCGCTCACCCGAAGGCCGCACCCGCGCCGAGACGCTGCTCGCCTTCGCCCGCGCGCCGCGCGGCAGCGGCGCGGCGCAGGCCTCGATCCTGCGCGCGCTCGCGGCCGATCTCGGCCTCGGCCTCGACCCGCTCGACACGGAACCCGCCACGCGGTGGGAGGGGCCACGGCCGGACGCACTCACCACCATCACCGACGCGCCATGGCGCAGCATCGCCGATACGGTCGAGCGGCTCGATATGTTGGCTCTTGCCTTGATCGACGGCCGCATCGAGCCCGAGGCCGGCTGGGCGGCCACGCGGGCGCCGCTCGACGAAGTCCTGAACCGCATCGCGCCCGCGCTCGACGCCTCGGGCCGCCTCGAGACCGCGCGGACGCTGGCCGCGCTCGACGGCCGCTTCGTGCCGCCGGGGCCGGCCGGCGCGCCGTCACGCGGGCGGCCCGACGTGCTGCCGACCGGGCGCAATTTCTTCTCGGTCGACAGCCGCGCGGTGCCGACGCCGGCCGCCTGGCACCTCGGCTTCAAATCAGCGCAGACGCTGTGTGAGGACTTCGCCCAGCGCACCGGCGACTGGCCGAGGACCATGGCGCTGACCGCCTGGGGCACCTCGAACATGCGCACCGGCGGCGACGACATCGCGCAGGGGCTCGCGCTGATCGGCGCGCGGCCGACCTGGGAGCCGAGCACGGGCCGGGTCTCCGGCTTCGAGATCCTGCCGGTCTCGCTGCTCGGCCGGCCGCGGGTCGATGTCACGCTGCGCATCTCGGGCTTCTTCCGCGACGCCTTCCCGGGCCTGATCGACCTCTTCGATTCGGCGGTGCGCGCCGTCGCCACGCTCCGCGAGGACGACGCCTACAACCCGATCGCCGCCGCCGTGGCCGCCGAGGTCGCGCAAGGCCGGGCCGAACGCCATGCCGCCGCCCGCGTCTTCGGCTCCATGCCGGGCGCCTATGGCGCCGGCTTGCAGGCGCTGATCGACGAGGGCGGCTGGCAGTCGCGCCGTGACTTGGCCGAGGCCTATCTCGCCTGGGGCGGCTTCTCATACGGCGGCGGCGCGGCCGGCGAGGCATCGCGCGCGCTGCTCGAAGCCCGGCTCGCCCTCACCCAGGCCATCGTGCAGAACCAGGACAATTACGAGCACGACCTCCTGGACAGCGACGACTACTACCAGTTCGAAGGCGGCCTCGCCGCCGCGGTCGAGGCGCTGTCGGGCCGCGCGCCCGTCGTCTACCACAACGACCATTCGCTGCCCGAACGGCCGCGCATGCGCACGCTCGAAGCCGAGATCGCGCGCACCGTGCGCGCACGGGCGTCGAACCCGAAATGGATCGCGGGCGTCATGCGCCACGGCTACAAGGGCGCCTTCGAGATCGCGGCGACGGTCGATTACCTGTTCGCCTTTGCGGCCACGACCGACGCGGTGAAGGACCACCAGTTCGACGCGCTCTACGATGCCTATATGGCGGACGAGGCGGTGCGCGGCTTCATGGCGTCGCACAACCCGGACGCGCTGGCCGAGACCGCGCGGCGCTTCCTCGAGGCGCTGCGGCGCGGGCTGTGGCGGCCGCGCTCGAACGCCGCCTATGACCTTCTCACCCGCCTGTCACAGCGAGGCGCGGCATGAGCGACTTGACCGAGGACGAGGACGAGCTCAACCGCCGGCACGCCGAGAAGATGGCGAAGCGCAAGGCGGCGCGCGCCAAGATTCTCGCGACCAAGACGAAGGAAAAGGGCCTCCTGATCGTTCATACCGGCAAGGGCAAGGGCAAGTCCACGGCGGCCTTCGGGCTCGTCATGCGCACGCTCGGCCACGGCGGAAAGGTCGGCATCGTGCAGTTCGTCAAGGGCAAGTGGCAGAGCGGCGAACGCGCCGTGCTGGAGCGCTTTCCAGACCAGGTGACACTCAAAATCATGGGCGAGGGCTTCACCTGGGACACGCAGGACCGCAGGCGCGACATCGCGTCCGCCGAGGCCGCGTTCGAGGCGGCGCGCGAGATGCTGCGCGATCCCGATCTCGACTTGGTGGTGCTCGACGAGCTCAACATCGTGCTACGCTACGACTACCTGCCGCTGGACGACGTGCGAGCGGCGCTGGCGGCGCGGCGGCCCGGCCTGCATGTGGTCGTCACGGGGCGCAACGCGAAGCCCGAGCTCATCGAGGATGCCGACCTCGTGACCGAGATGGTCGAGCTCAAGCATCCCTTCCGCGCCGGGGTTCGCGCGCAACGCGGTATCGAGTTCTAACGAACAGGGAGTTCGGAATCATGAGGCGGACGAGATTTGCGCTGATCATCGTGGCGTTCCTCGCGCTCGTCGCGACGGGCCTTGCCGGCACGCGAACCGCCACCGCGCTGACCGACGAGGAGGAGCTGGTCGAACGCGCCAAGCTTACCGTGCTGTCGCTCAAGAGCTTCAGCGACGCCGGCGCGATCCGCCCCTACATCCAGGGCGCGCGCGCCGTCGTCATCATCCCGGAGTTCGTCAAGGCGGGCTTCATCCTGGGCGGCGCGCACGGCTCGGGCGTCATGGTCGGGCGCAACCTCAAGACCGGCGCGTGGCGCTACCCGGCCTTCGTCACCCTTTCCGAAGGCTCGATTGGCTTGCAGATCGGCGCCGAGGCCTCCGAGATCGTCATGATCTGCCTGACCGAGAAGGGCGTGAACGCGCTGCTCGACGACGGCGTCAATATCGGCGCCTCCGCCGGCATCGCGGTGCTCACCATCGGCGCCGGACGCGAGGCCTCGACCACCACCGCGGTCGGCGCCGACGTCGTCACCTTCGCGCGCTCGAAGGGCCTGTTCGGCGGGCTCTCGATCGAAGGCGCGGTGCTCAACCAGCACCAGGCCGAGAACACCGCCTATCACGGCAGGGCCCTCACGCCCAAGGAGCTGGTCACCACCGACGTGGTCGGCAACCGCGGCGCCGACGCCCTGCGCGAGGCGCTGGCCAACTTCTGAACGGAACGGGCGAGCCGGTGTCCACCCCGCGCGTGATGATCCAGGGCACCGGCTCGAACGTCGGCAAGTCGCTGCTGGTCGCGGGGCTGTGCCGTGCCTATGCGCGGCAGGGGCTCGCGGTGCGCCCGTTCAAGGCGCAGAACATGTCGAACAACGCGGCGGTGACGCCGGAGGGCGGCGAGATCGGCCGCGCCCAGGCGCTCCAGGCGCGCGCCGCCTTCGTGCCGCCGTGCGCCGACATGAACCCGGTGCTGCTCAAGCCCGAGGGCGAGACCGGCGCGCAGCTCATCGTGCAGGGGAGCGTCGAGGGCCGCGCCACCGCGCGCGACTATCAGCGGCTGCGGCGCGCCCTGCTGCCCCGCGTGCTCGAAAGCTTCGCGCGGCTCGGCCAGAGCGCCGACCTCGTGATCGCGGAGGGCGCGGGCAGCCCGGCCGAGATCAACCTGCGCGACGGCGACATCGCCAACATGGGCTTCGCCGTCGCGGCCGATTGCCCGGTGATCCTGGTCGGCGATATCGAGCGCGGCGGCGTGATCGCGAGCCTGATCGGCACCGTCTCGCTGCTGGAAGAACCCGAGCGGCACCTGCTCAAAGGCACCGTGGTCAACCGCTTCCGCGGCGATGTCTCGCTGTTCGATGGTGCGCTCCCCGTCATCGAGGCGGGGACGGGCGTGCCGTGCCTCGGCGTGGTGCCGCATTTCGAGGCGGCACGCCGCCTGCCCGCGGAGGACACGCTCGCCATGGATTCGCATGCGAGCCTTGGCGCCCGGCGCGACACGGCGGCGATCCATATCGCGGTGCCGGTGCTGCCGCGCATCGCGAATTTCGACGATCTCGATCCCTTGCGCGCCGAGCCCGATGTCAGGCTCACGCTGGTGCGCGCCGGTTCGCCGCTGCCGGGCGATGCAGACCTGGTGCTGATCCCCGGCTCCAAGGCGACGCGCGCCGACCTCGATGCGTTCAGGGCGCAAGGCTGGGACATCGACCTCAAGGCCCATGTCCGCCGCGGCGGCCGGGTGCTCGGCCTGTGCGGCGGCTACCAGATGCTCGGCCGGCGCATCGACGACCCGGCCGGCATCGAGGGCGAGCCCGGCGCGTCCGAAGGCCTCGGCTTGCTCGACGTCGAGACCGTGCTCGAAGGCCCGAAGCAACTCGTGCCGGTCGCCGGCCTCGATACGCTCAGCGCCTGCCGCGTCCAGGGCTACGAGATGCACATGGGGCGCAGCGGCGGCGCGGACTGCGCGCGCCCCTTCCTCGCGCTCGACGGCAAGGCGGAAGGCGCGCGCTCGGAAGACGGCCGCGTCATGGGCAGCTATCTGCACGGCCTCTTCGCCAGCGACCCGTTCCGCCACGCCTTCCTCGATGCCCTGCGCCAGAGAGAGGCGAGCGGCATCGACTATGAACGCTCGATCGAGGACGCGCTCGACGGCCTCGCCGCTCATCTCGCCCGCCACCTCAACCTCGACCGCATCCTCGCCATCGCGAAGGCCGCCGATGCAGCCGATGCATAAGCAACGACTCATCTTTTCCCGTCATTCCCGCGAAAGCGGGAATCCATCGCGCCACAGGCTCGAACCACGGAACCATGGATTCCGGCTCGCAAGGCTCGCAGCCGAGAACCTGCGGTTCTCGGGCTCGCCTAGCGGCCGGAATGACGGTTGGAGATGGCGAGGCGGCGTCCGGTTCGAACCCGCGTCAGTACGCAAACACAGCGATCACGGCGACGCTCGCGGCGAGCAGCAGGCAGGCCGCGACATAGAGCATGAGCACGCGTCGGATGTCGGCCTCGGTGGCGCGCGCGGTGCCGTCGCCGAGCCAGGGCGCTGCCGCGACCTCGCCGTCATAGCGGCGCGGGCCGAGCAGCGCGAGGCCGAGCGCGCCGGCCGCCGCCGCCTCCGGCCAGCCCGCGTTCGGCGAGCGGTGCTTGCCATGGTCGCGCAGCATGATACGGAAGCCCTGACGCACGCTGGCGCGCGGCACGAACAGCGCGGCGAGCGAAAGCAGCGTGCCGGCGAGCCGCGCCGGCAGAAAGTTGGCCGCGTCGTCGAGCCTGGCCGCGGCCATGCCGAAGGCCTGGTAGCGCGGCGTCTCGTGGCCGATCATGCTGTCCATGGTGTTGATCGCCTTGTAGGCGAACAGGCCCGGCAGGCCGAGCACGAGGTACCAGAAGGCCGGCGCGACCACGCCGTCGCCATAGCTCTCGACGCAGGTCTCGACCGCGGCGCGCGCGACGCCGTGCTCGTCGAGCACCTCGACATCGCGGCCGACGATGTGGCTGACCGCCTTGCGCCCCCCAGCGAGCCCGTCGCGGCGCAGCGCCGCCGAGACGCGGCGCACATGGTCGAACAGGTCGCGCTGCGCCAGCATGACCGCGACCAGCAGGAGCTCGATCGCCCAGCCATAGGGGATGGCGCCGGCGATGACCGAGACCGCGACCCCCACTCCGGCGGCGGCCAAGCTGAGCGCGAGCGCGACCACGACGCCGCGCGCCAGGAGCGCCGGTTCGCCGCGCTCGGGCCGGTTCAGCTTGCGGTCGAGCCAGTTCGTGGCCGCGCCGATCAGGCGCACCGGATGCGGCAGCCGGCGCGGATCGCCGAGCAGCCAGTCGAGCGCGAGACCCATCAGGAGCAGGAGCGCGGCGCCCGGCCCGACCACCCAGTCGATGCCGGACGCCGCAACGCCTCTCAAGCCATCGGCGAGCATGGAAAGAGTCTAGCATGAGCGAACCGGCCATTCTCCTGTGCGGCCATGGCAGCCGCGACATCGAGGCGATCCGCGAGTTCGAGGCGCTCGCCGCCGGCATGCGCACCCGCCTGCCCGGCCGGCGCATCGACCACGGCTTCCTCGAATTCGCCCGGCCGACCCTCGGCACCGTGCTGCACCGCCTGCGCGACGAGGGCGCGCGCGAGATCCACGCGCTGCCCGGCATGCTGTTCGCCGCGGGCCACGCCAAGAACGACATCCCCTCCGTGCTCAACGATTTCCAGGCCGCCCATGCCGACGTGACCGTGCGCTATGGCCGCGACCTCGCGATCGACCCCCTGATGCTGCGCGCCGCGCGCGAGCGCATCGAGGCGGCGGAGCGGGCAACATCAACGGCCATCGAGCGCGCCGACAGCGTGCTGCTCGTGATCGGCCGCGGCACCAACGACCCCGACGCCAACTCGAACGTCGCCAAGGTCGCCCGCCTGCTCGCCGAGGGCATGGGCTATGGCTGGGGCGCCGCAGGCTATAGCGGCGTCGCGCATCCGCGCACCGATGCCGCGCTCGGCCGCCTGCTCAGGCTCGGCTTCCGGCGCATCGTGGTGTTCCCCTACTTCCTGTTCACCGGCGTGCTGGTCAAGCGCATCTACGCCGCGGCCGACGAGGCGGCGGCCGCGCAGAGCAAGGTCGAGATCGTCAAGGCGCCCTATCTCAACGACCATCCGCTGGTGCTCCAAGCGTTCAACGAACGGCTCGACGAGATCGCCGTCGGCCGCAACCTGATGAACTGCCAGATGTGCAAGTACCGGGAACAGATCATCGGCTACGAGCGCGACCTCGGCGCGCCGCAGGCCGGCCATCACCACCATGTCGAAGGCATCGGCACCGACGCCGACCACGCGCATCATCACGGGCATGATGGGCATCACCACCATCACGGTCATCATCATCACGACGATCATCACCATCATCACCACGAGCACGAGGCTTCCTCCACGTCCAACGGCAAGGCGCCGCGGCGGGACGGCTGACGGCCGATGTCCGTGCAACGCGAGTCACCCTCATCGCTGTTCTTCCATCTCAAAGGCGACTGCAAGATTCACGCAGCTATAGGGTCATGCCCGGTGCGTTCCCCGCTCCCGCGAAGCGGGAGAGGGGCCAGGGGTGAGGGCTTGCGGCGGCACGGACCCTCACCCCGGCCCTCTCCCGCAAGCGGGAGAGGGAACCGCGCTGAAGCGGCATATGAAAAACGCGAACACCATGGCGTCGGGAAGAATGGATGATGGGCGTGAACCCGGCTCCGCCGCCCTATCTGCGCGATCCCGCCGCGATCACCCGGCGCTCGTTCGAGATCATCCGGCGCGAGGCCGATCTCTCGGCGCTGCCTCCTGATGCTTTGCCGCTGGCCTTGCGCATGATCCATGCCTGCGGCATGACCGATATCGTGAGCGACCTCGCGATCACGCCAGATGCGCCGCGCGCGGGCCGGCGCGCGCTCGACGCCGGCGCGCCGGTCCTGTGCGACGCCTTCATGGTGGCGGCCGGCATCACGCGAGGCCGCCTGCCCGCCGGCAACGCGGTCGACTGCCTGATCGGCGATGACGGCGTCGCGCGCGAGGCGAAGGCGTGCGGCGTGACGCGCGCGATGGTCGCGGTCGAGCATTGGCGGGACCGCCTCGGCGGCGCGGTGGTCGCGATCGGCAATGCGCCGACCGCGCTGTTCCGCCTGATCGAGGGCATTCAGGCGGGCTGGCCGAAGCCCGCGCTGATCGTCGCCACGCCGGTCGGCTTCGTCGGAGCGGCCGAATCGAAGGACGCGCTGATCGAGGCCGGGCTCGGCGTGCCCTATGTCGCGCTCAAGGGCAGGCGCGGCGGCAGCGCGCTCGCCGCCGCCGCGATCAATGCGCTCGCCCGAGACGAGGCTTGCCCCCGACCGCGATCGGGGGATAGCGCGTGAGCGTTTGGCTCAGCATCATCGGCATCGGCGAGGACGGCCTCGACGGTCTCTCCGCCGCGGGCCGCGCGCTGATCGAGGGCGCGGAGTTGCTCGCGGGCGGCGCGCGCCATCTCGGCCTTATCCCGAATGGTAACGCCGAACGCCTCGCCTGGCGCCAGCCGCTCGCTGACACCATCCCGGAGCTGCTGCGCTGGCGCGGCCGGCGCGTCGTCGTGCTGGCGAGCGGCGATCCGCTCTGCTACGGCGTCGGCAACAAGCTGCTGCGCCACGTGCCGCTCGCCGAGATGCGCATCGTGCCGGCGTCTTCCGCCTTCAGCCTGGCCGGCGCGCGGCTCGGCTGGGACGGCGCGGACTTCGACCGCATCAGCCTGCACGGCCGCCCCGTCGAGGCGTTCCGCCGCTACCTCGCGCCCGGCGCGCGGCTGATCGCGCTGTCGAGCGACGGCGCCACGCCGGAGGCGATCGCCCGCATGCTCGTCGAGGCCGGCTATGGCGAGAGCGAGATGAGCGTGTTCGAGCATATGGGCGGGCCGGCCGAGCGCCGCATCGACGGCAGCGCCGCCGCCTGGTCCGCGAACGACATCGCCGACCTCAACACCGTCGCGGTCCGCTGCGTCGCGGGGCCCGAGGCGAAACGCTATCGCGGCGCGCCCGGCCTGCCCGACGACGCGTTCGAGAGCGACGGCATGCTGACCAAGCGCGAGGTGCGCGCCATCACGCTTGCCATGCTCGGCCCCCATGCCGGCGCGCTGCTGTGGGACATCGGGGCGGGCTGCGGCTCGGTCGCGATCGAATGGCTGCTCCAGGAGCCGCGCGCCGAGGCTATCGCGATCGAGCGCGACCCCGACCGGGTCGCCATGATCGCGCGCAATGCCGAGGCGCTCGGCGCGCCCGAGCTCGAGATCGAGCAGGGCGAGGCGCCCGCCGTGCTCGACGGCCTGCCCGAGCCCGATGCCGTCTTCATCGGCGGGGGCCTCGGTGCGCCCGAGCTGGTCGAGGCCGGCTATGAAAGGCTCAAGCCGGGCGGCCGCCTGGTCGCCAATGCGGTGACGCTCGAGGCCGAGGCCGTGCTGATCCGCGCCCATGAACGCTATGGCGGCAGGCTGACGCGCCTCTCGATCGCGCGCGCCGAGGCGCTCGGGCCGTTCAGCGCCTGGCGCCCGCTCCTGCCGGTCACCCAGTACGCGCTGATCAAGGAGTGGCCGTGACCGGCACGCTCTACGGCCTCGGCATCGGGCCGGGCGATCCCGAGCTGATCACGCTCAAGGCCCACGCGATCCTCCGCCGCGTGCCGGTCATCGCCTACCCGGCGCCCGAGCATGGCGAGAGCCTGGCGCGGCGCATCGTGGCGACGCACCTGCCAGGCGGCCAGGCCGAGATCGCGATCCGCATGCCGCTCGACGCCGCGCGCTTCCCGGCACGCGAGGTCTATGACCAGGCGGCAAGCGAGATCGGCGCGCGCCTCGCAGCCGGCGACGACGTGGCGGCGCTCTGCGAGGGCGACCCGTTCCTCTACGGCTCCTTCGCCTATCTCTTCGCGCGGCTCGCGGATACGCACCGCGTCGAAGTGGTGCCCGGCGTCTCCTCTTTGACCGCGGCGGCGGCGGCGGCGGCGCAGCCGCTCGCGCTGCGCAGCGACGTGCTGACCGTGATCCCGGCGCCATTGCCCGACGACGACATCGCGGATCGCCTGCAACGCACCGACGGCGCGGTGATCATGAAGCTCGGCCGGCACCTCGCCCGCATCCGCGCGCTGCTCGACCGGCTCGGCCTGCTGCAACGGGCGCACTATGTCGAGCACGCCACCATGGCCGGGCAGAAGGTGCTGTCGCTTAACGACGCGCCCGAGCAGGCGCCCTATTTCTCGCTCATCCTCGTTGCGGCGGACGGGGCGCCGCGCCGATGAACCCGCCGCCCGCCATCGTCGCGCTGACACCGCGCGGCCTCTCTTTGGCGAGGCGACTCGCCGCGGAGTTCGACGGCGCGGCGATCCACGCGAGCGACGGCCTGCAGGACCGCGACGTGACGATCGAGCGCGTGGTGCCGCATTTGCGCGCCCTGTTCGGTTCAGGCGTGCCGATCGTCGGCGTCTGCGCGGCGGGCATCCTGATCCGCGCCCTCGCGCCCGCGCTTTCGGACAAGACGAAGGAACCGCCGGTGCTCGCCGTCGCGGAGGATGGCAGCGCGGTCGTGCCGCTGCTCGGCGGCCACCGCGGGGCCAACCGGCTGGCGCGCGAGATCGCCGAGGTGCTCGGCGTCGCGGCCGCGCTCACCACCGCGAGCGAGCTCAGCCTCGGCACCGCGCTCGACGAGCCGCCCAAGGGCTACACGCTTGCCGAAGGCTCCGACGTCAAGGCGGTCTCGGCCGCGCTGCTCGCCGGCGGGCCGGTCAACCTCGTCGTCGAGGCGGGCGATGCCGGCTGGCTGAAGGCCGCCGGCATCCGCCACGACCCGAACGCGAAAGAGCGCATCATCCTGAGCGACCGCACCATCGTCGGGGTGCACGACACCGTCGTGCTCCATCCGCGCACCTTGGCGCTCGGCGTCGGCGGCGTGCGCGGCGCGGCGGACGGCGACCTGATCGAGCTGATCGAGACCACGCTCGAGCGTGAAGGGCTGGCGCGGCGCTCGATCGCGGGGCTCTTCTCGCTCGACCTCAAGCTCGACGAGCCGGCCATGCACGCGGCGGCGCGGCATTTCGGCGTGCCCTTCCGCGTCTTCGACACGGCGGCGCTCGCGGCCGAGGCGGGCCGGCTCGCCTCGCCGTCGGATGCGGTCGAGCAGGCAATCGGGCTCAAGGGCGTCGCCGAGGCGGCGGCGCTCGCCGCGGCGGGCCGCGACGGCACGCTGATCGTGCCGAAGCGCGCCAGCCGCGCCGCGACCTGCGCCGTCGCGCGCAGCCCCGCCCCGATCGACGCCAAGCGGCTCGGCCGCAGGCGCGGCGAGCTTGCCGTGATCGGCATCGGCCCGGGCGCCGCCGCCTGGCGCACGCCGGAAGCAGACGCCGTGCTCGCCGGCGCCGACGACGTGATCGGCTATTCGCTCTATCTCGACCTGCTCGGGCACCTGATCGCGGGCAAGGCGCGCCACGACTATGCGCTCGGCGAGGAGGCGGCGCGCGCCAAGGCCGCGCTCGGCCTCGCGGCGAAGGGCCGGCGCGTCGCGCTGGTCTCCTCGGGCGATGCCGGCATCTACGGCATGGCCTCGCTCGCGCTCGAAACCATCGCGGCGAGCGATGATGCGACACGGCGTGCGGCGCGGCTCCGCGTCGTGCCCGGCGTCTCGGCGCTGCTCGCCGCCGCCGCGCGGGCCGGCGCGCCGCTCGGCCATGATTTCTGCGTGCTCTCGCTGTCCGACCGGCTGACCCCGCTCGCCGTGATCGAGCGGCGTTTGCAGGCCGCGATCGACGGCGACTTCGTCATCGCCCTGTTCAACCCGGCCGGCAAGACGCGGCGCGAGCCCCTGATGCGCGCGCTCGTGCGCCTGCGCGCCGCACGGCCCGGCGATTGCCCGGTCGTGGTCGCGCGCGAGCTCGGCCGGCCGGATGAACACGTCACCGTCACCGGCCTCGCCGCGCTCGACGCCGACGCCGTCGACATGACCACGCTGCTGATCGTCGGCAGCAGCGCATCGCGCCTCGTCAAACATGGCGGAAACGACTATGTGCTGACGCCGCGCGGTTATGAGATCGTGCCTGCGCCATGACCGTGCACTTCATCGGCGCCGGCCCCGGCGCGCCTGACCTGATCACCGTGCGCGGCCTCGCGCTGATCCGCCGTTGCGCGCTGATCCTCTATGCCGGCTCGCTGGTGCCGCGCGCGCTGCTCGACGAGGCGGATGCAAATGCCGAGATCGTCGACACCGCGCCGCTGACGCTCGACGAGATCATCGCCGCGATGCAGGCCGCGCATGCGGCCGGCAAGGAGGTGGCGCGCGTCCATTCCGGCGATCCCTCGCTCTACGGTGCGATCGCGGAGCAGATGCGCCGGCTCGACGTGCTCGGCATCCCCTATGACGTGACGCCGGGCGTGCCGGCCTTTGCCGCCGCCGCCGCCGCGCTCAGGCGCGAGCTCACGCTCCCCGGAATCGTCCAGAGCGTGGTGCTGACCCGCACCGCGGTGCGCGCCTCCGCCATGCCGGAACGCGAGACGCTCGAAGCCTTTGCCGCGACCGGCGCGACGCTCGCGATCCACCTCTCGATCAACAACCTCGCGAGCGTGGTTCGCGAACTGACGCCCTACTATGGCGAAGATTGCCCCGCCATCGTGGCCCATCGCGTGAGCTGGCCCGACGAGACGATCGTGCGCGGCACGCTCGCCGACATCCGCGCCAAGGTGAAGCAGCACGGCTTCACGCGCACCGCGCTGGTGCTGGTCGGCCGCGCACTCGCCGACGAGTCGTTTGCGGACAGCCGGCTCTACGACCCGTCGCACTCACATGTCTTGAGAGCGCGCCGCGATCCAGCCTAGAGCCGCCTCGACGCTGTCGACGGTCTCGCCCGGCGGCGGCTTCGGCCGCTCGATCATCACGACCGGGATCCCGAGCGCCCGCGCCGCGAGCAGCTTCGCCTGCGTGGCCGCGCCGCCGCTGGCACGACTCACCACGAGCTCGATCCGCTCCTGCTTGATCAGCGCGATCTCGTCGTCGAGCGAGAACGGCCCGCGCGCGAGGATGAGCCGGTGCCGCGCGAGCGGCAGCGGCGCGGCCGGCGGCTCGATCGCGCGCACCAGGAAGAACACCTCGGCGAGCCGCGTAAAGGCATCGACGCCGCGGCTGCCGATGCTGAGGAAGACGCGGCGCGCGCCGGCCTGCTCGACCGCCTCGGCCGCCGCCGCGCCGTCCGCGACGCGGCGCCAATCGTCGCCGGCGCCGGCCCGCCAGGCCGGCCGCACCAGCGCGAGGTGCGGCACGCCAGCCGCCGCGCAGGCCGCAGCGGCATGCCGCGAGATGGTCTCGGCGAAGGGATGCGTCGCGTCGATCACGAGGCCGATGCGTTCCGCGCGCAGGTAATCGGCGAGGCCGTCCGCGCCGCCGAAGCCGCCGACCCTGACCTTGCCCTCGATCGCGCGCGGCGTCGCGGTGCAGCCGGCGAGCGCGCTGATCACCTCGAGCCTCGGGCCGAAGCGGGCGCTCGCCTGCGCCGCGAGCGCGGCGGCCTCCGCCGTGCCGCCGAGGATCAGGAGCCGCGTCACGGCCCGGCGCGGCCGATCAGCCGGCCCTCGCGGTCGAACACCAGAACGTCGAGCGCGATCGGGGCCTTGGACGGTTGCAGCACCCCGGCCGCGACCTCGCGCGCCTTCTCGGCGATGGTGTCTGCGAGCCGGTCACTCGCATCCCCCGCGGCCAGCAGCGCCTGCGCCACGCTCGAAGCATCCGCGATGCGCCGCACCGCCGCGTCGTCGAGCCCGGCGTCGCGCGCGAGCACGGCGAGGAAGCCGGCATCGGCGCGGCTCCGCTTCGAGTGCAGGTCGAGGTGGCCTACGGCGAGCTTGGCGAGCTTGGCCGGCCCGCCCGCGATGGTGACGCGCGGCACCGGATGCCGGCGCAGGTATTTGAGCATGGCGCCGACGAAGTCGCCCATGTCGATCAGCGCGTTGTCGGCGAGCCCGTGATGCGCCTTGACCGCGGCCTCGGAGGTGCGCCCGGTCGCGCCCGCGACATGCGCGAGGCCGAGCGCACGCGCGACGTCGATGCCGCTCTCGATCGAATGGACCCAGGCCGAGCAGGAATAGGGGATCACGATGCCGGTGGTGCCGAGGATCGAGAGCCCGCCCTTGATGCCGAGCCGGCCGTTCATGGTGCGCGCGGCGAGGCGCTCGCCGTTCGGGACCGAAATGGTGATCTCGGCATCGGGGCTCGCGCCGTGGGCCTCCGCCAGCCCGATGATCGCCGCCTGCATCATGCGGCGCGGCACCGGGTTGATCGCCGGCTCGCCGACCGCGAGCGGCAGGCCCGGCAGGGTCACGGTGCCGATGCCCTCGCCGGCGCGGAACACGACGCCTGCTCCGGCCGGCAGCCGGCGCAGCGTGGCGCGGATCAGCGCGCCGTGCGTGACGTCCGGGTCGTCGCCGGCATCCTTGATCACCGCGGCGCGCGCCACGCCGTCCGTCAATTCATGCTCGGCGAGCGGGAACGCCGCCGCCTCGCCCTTGGGCAGGCTGATCGTCACCGGGTCGGGGAAGCTCCCGGTGAGCAGCGCCTGATAGGCTGCTGCGGCCGCCGCGGTCGCGCACGCGCCGGTGGTGAAGCCGGTGCGCAGCTTGCGGTCGGGCTTTCGGGAGCGTGCCATCGCGTCAATTCTAGCAGGGGCCGCCGCCCGCGCTCCGCCTCATCCTTCGTCCTTCGACAGGCTCAGGACGAGGCCGGGAATTAAAGCCCCTCATGCTGAGCCTGTCGAAGCATGAGAATGGCTCAGGAACTGGTCGGCCTGCGCGGCGGCCGATATGATCGGGGTCATGAGCGAAGCCTGCCTGCCCGGACTCCGCCTTCCCGACATGCCCGCTTTCCTGCCCGGCCAGGTCTGGCTGGTCGGCGCGGGGCCGGGCGACCCGCGCCTGCTCTCGCTGCTCGCGCTCCACGCCCTGCAAAGCGCGGACGCCGTGGTCTATGACGCGCTGGTCGGCGCCGAGGTGCTGGCGCTCGCGCAAGCCGGCGCCGCGCTCGAATATGCGGGAAAACGCGGCGGCAAGCCCTCGCCGACCCAGCGCGACATCTCGGAGCGGCTCGTCGCGCTCGCCCGCAAGGGGCAGCGGGTGCTGCGCCTCAAGGGTGGCGACCCCTGCCTGTTCGGCCGCGGCGCGGAGGAGGCGTTGGCACTCGGGGTTGCCGGTATCCCGTTCCGCATCGTGCCGGGCATCACGGCCGGCATCGGCGGGCTCGCCGCCGCCGGCATCCCGATGACGCACCGCGACGTGAACGCGGCGATCACCTTCCTGACCGGCCACGAGGCGGGCGGCGAACCGCCCGATTCGATCGACTGGCAGGCATTGGCGCACGGCGCGCCGGTGCTGGTGCTCTATATGGGCCTGTCGCACCTCGGCCGGATCGCGGCGAAGCTGGTCGCGGCCGGGCTCGCGCCCGACACGCCGGCCGCGCTGGTCTCGAAGGCGACGCTGCCCGGCCAGCGCGTGGTCGAGACCGTGCTCGGCCGCGCCGCTGAAGATGCCGAAGGCGCCGGCATCGAGCCGCCCTGCCTGATCGTGATCGGCGAGGTGGTGCGCTTCCGCGCCGCGCTCGACGGCGACGCCCCACCCGAGCAGCGCGCCGAGGCCGCCGCGGCGCTGCTCAGCCGATCCCGCCGCGAGGCCGGCTGAGACAAGGCGTCGCAAGGCTGTATCCGCAACCTGCATCCCTCTATGTTCTGGATTCGTGTTTCGTCCTATCGGCTTCGCCTGCTTGAGATGTTCTTTCACCCTATCGGCTTCGCCTACTTGAGGGCAGGATCCGCCGCCGCGTGATTCGCGGGCGGCGCGAGAGGAGCTTCTTCGATGGATCAATTCCGCCGCAACCCGGTGCTCTGGCTGATCGTGATCGGCGCGATCCTGGTCTACGCGGTGCTGGAGGGCGGGCTGTTCGGCAAGCACGACGGCGAGCATGACGGCGCTGGGCCGGCCGCGGTCGCCGGCGTCGACATCGGCGGCCCGTTCGAGCTCATCGACCAGAACGGCAAGACCGTCACCCAAGCCGATTTCGCCGGCAAGCTGATGCTGGTCTATTTCGGTTTCACCTACTGCCCGGACATCTGCCCGACCGAGCTCCTGGTCATGGGCCAGGCGGTCGATGCGCTCGGCGCGCAGGCGGACCAGGTGGTGCCGGTCTTCATCACGGTCGATCCCGGCCGCGACCCGCCGGAGCGTATGAAGGAGTATGTCGCGGCCTTCCATCCGCGCTTGGTCGGGCTGACCGGCAGCGAGGCGCAGGTCTCCGCCGCGGCCAAGGCCTATCGCGTGTTCTACCGCTATGCGCCGAACAAAGAGGGCGGCGAGCTCGGCGACGACTACCGGGTCGACCACACCTCCTACGTCTATCTGATGGACCGCGAAGGCCGCTACCTCGCCCACTTCACCCACGGCCAAGGCCCCGACGTGATCGCCGAGGGGATCAAGAAGTATCTGTAGGCGGCGGCGACGGTGATTTCGTTCGTCATTGCCGGCCTCTCTTCTTCCTTCGTCATGCCCCGGCTTGACCGGGGCATCCAGGCTTCTTCCGGAAGCTGGATTGCCGGGTCAAGCCCGGCAATGACGGACGAGAGCGTGCGCCCGGGCCTCCTGTGCGAACAGCACTCCCGTGTCTGATTCATTCAGCCCCCTCGCCCCCGGTCTGATCGTCGCGGCGCCGGCCTCGGGGCAGGGCAAGACGACGCTGACCCTCGGCCTGATCGCGGCGCTCGTGCAGGCCGGCGCGGCGGTGCGTTCGTTCAAGGTCGGCCCCGACTATATCGACCCGGCGTTCCACGAGGCGGCGAGCGGCCGGCCCTGCCTCAACCTCGACCCCTGGGCGATGCGCGGCGCGACGCTCGATGCGCTGGCGCGGGCGCTGTTCGCCGAGGCCGGCCTCGTGATCGGCGAGGGCGTCATGGGCCTCTATGACGGCGCGGCCGACGGCACAGGCGCGACCGCCGACCTCGCGGCGCGCTTCGCGCTGCCGGTGCTGCTCGTCGTCGATGCGAGCCGCCAGGGCGCCTCGATCGCCGCGCTCGCCCGCGGCTTCGCGGGCCACCGCGCGGACGTGACGCTCGCCGGCATTGTGCTCAACCGCGTCGGCTCCGCCGCGCACGAGGCGATGCTGCGCCGCGCGCTCGAAGCGTCTGACATTGTTGTGCTCGGCGCCCTGCCGCGCGACGAATCGCTCGCCTTGCCCGAGCGGCATCTCGGCCTCGTCCAGGCGCGCGAGCACGCAGCCCTCGACGCCTTCATCGCCCGCGCCGCCGAGACGGTCGCGCGCCATGTCGACCTCGCGGCGATACGCGCCGCTTCAATCGCCCCCCAAATTCCCTCCCCCGTCGAGCGCCGCGCGCTCGCAAAGCGCGACGTGGGGGAGGGTAAGGGTGGGGGGTCTCAAACAGCGGGCTTCGCCTTCACCGCCATCCCGCCGCTCGGGCAGCGCATCGCGATCGCGCGCGACGATGCCTTCGCCTTCCTCTACCCGCATCTGCGCGACGGCTGGCGGCAGGCCGGTGCTACGCTCGCCTTCTTCTCGCCGCTTGCCGACGAGCCGCCGCCCGAGGATTGCGACGCCGTCTATCTGCCGGGCGGATACCCCGAGCTGCACGCCGGGACGCTCGCCGCTGCCGCGCGCTTCATGGCAGGCCTGCGCGCGGCCGGCGCACGCGGCGCCGTCATCTACGGCGAGTGCGGCGGCTATATGGCGCTCGGCGACGGGCTGATCGACGCGAGCGGCGCGCGCCACGCCATGGCCGGCCTGCTGCCGCTCGAAACCAGCTTCGCCGCACGCCGGCTCCAGCTCGGCTATCGCATGGTCGAATTGTCAGCCGACGGCCCGCTCGGCCCCAAGGACGCGCGCTTCCGCGGCCACGAATTCCACTACGCGACGGTCATACGCGAAGGAGAAGGCGAGGCGCTGTTCGACGCCACGGACGCGACCGGCGCCCCGCGCGGCACCATCGGCCGCCGCCGCAACCGCATCCTCGGCTCGTTCATCCACCTGATCGACGCGGCGACGTGAACGCCACATAGACCACGCTCATTTGCGCCGGAAGCGCCGGTAGATTTCAACGCGCAGCACGGCCAAGCTCGTTCAAAAGCCGCTCGCTCCCTTCGGACGACAGGTAGCCGCTCGCTTCGCCGGCCTCGGCGCACGCCACCCAGAGCGCATCCTCGAGTGCCTCGAGCCACTGATACTCCTCGTAGGACAACACGACCGCCACCTTGCGGCCGTATTTTTCGATGATCGCCGGCTCGGAGCGAACCGAATCGAGGAGTTGCCCGAAGCAGTCCTTGGCGTCCTTGGCGCTCAACCTGTGCATCGACCGATTCCCGGTTCCAGCGGCGCCTTCGAAGCGTCGGCGAGCCCCGCGCCCTCACACGTCCAAGTTCACCACCCGGAGCGCGTTTTCCTGGATGAACTCGCGCCGGGGCTCGACGATGTCGCCCATGAGGGTGGTGAAGATCTCGTCGGCCTCTTGCGCGTCCTTGATCTCGACCTGCTTCATCACGCGCGCGTTGGGGTCGAGCGTGGTCTCCCAGAGCTGGTCGGGGTTCATCTCGCCGAGGCCCTTGTAGCGCTGCACCGAGAGGCCGCGCCGCCCGGCCTCGAACACCGCCTCGATCAGCGCGCTCGGGCTCGCGATCTCGACCTCGTCGTCCTTGCGCCTGAGCGCCGGCATCGGTGAGAGCGCGCCATAGACGAGCTGGAGCTCGCCGGCCAGCGCATCGAGCCGCCGCGCCTCCGGCGTCGAGATCAAGACCGCGTCCACCACATGCATCTCGCTGACGCCGCGCACGGTGCGGGTGAAGTGGAACGAGCGGCCCTTGGCGCCCTCGACCGCGCTGCCGTGCCAGCCGCGCTCGGTCTCGCGCGACAGCCGGTCGAGCCGGCGCGCGATGTATTCGGCGGCGGCCTGCGCGCGCGCCGCGTCGCCGAGCACGCTCTGGTTGAGCGCGCCGGCGATCGCGGCCTGCTCGACGATGTTGCGCTCGACGCGCCGGGTCAGCGCCTTGACCAGGTTGGTCACCTCGCGCGCCTCGTCCACCAGCACGCGGAGGTCCGGCCCGGCGCGCTGCGTGCCGTCGGAGAGCACCAGCACCGCGTTGTCGATGCCGGTCACGATCAGGTGCTCCTCCATGTCGCGCTCGGTGTTGAGGTAAACCTCGCTCTGGCCGCGCTTGACGCGATAGAGCGGCGGTTGCGCGATATAGAGGTGTCCGGCCTTGATCAGCTCCGGCATGTTGCGGAAGAAGAAGGTGAGCAGCAGCGTGCGGATGTGCGAGCCGTCGACGTCCGCATCGGTCATGATGATGACCTTGTCGTAGCGCAGCTTCGAGAGGTCGAACTCCTCCTGGCCGATGCTGGTGCCGAGCGCCGCGATGATGGTGCCGATCTCGGCCGAGGACAGCATCTTGTCGAGCCGCGCGCGCTCGACGTTGAGGATCTTGCCGCGCAAGGGCAGGATCGCCTGGAAGCGCCGGTCGCGCCCCTGCTTGGCCGAGCCGCCCGCCGAATCACCCTCCACGAGGAACAGCTCGCAGAGCTTGGGGTCGCGCTCCTGGCAATCGGCGAGCTTGCCCGGCAGGTTCGCGATGTCGAGCACGCCCTTGCGGCGCGTCAGGTCGCGCGCCTTGCGCGCCGCCTCGCGCGCGGCCGCCGCCTCGATCACCTTGGCGAGGATCGCCTTGGCATCGCCCGGATGCTCCTCGAACCAGACGCCGAGCCGCTCGGCCACCACGGTCTCGACCGCGGGCCTGACCTCGGAGGAGACCAGCTTGTCCTTGGTCTGCGAGGAGAACTTGGGATCCGGCACCTTGACTGAGAGCACCGCGGTCAAGCCCTCGCGGGCATCATCGCCGGTCACCGTCACCTTCTCGCGCTTGGCGACGCCGCTCGCGCTCGAATAGGCGTTGATGGTGCGGGTCAGCGCGGCGCGGAAACCGGCCAAGTGCGTGCCGCCGTCACCCTGGCGGATGTTGTTGGTGAAGCACAGCATGGTCTCGTGATAGCTGTCGTTCCACTGCAGCGCGCACTCGACCGCGACCTTGTCGATCTGGCCCTGGAAATAGATGGTCTGCGGGATCAGCGCCTGCTTGGCGCGATCGAGATACTGCGCGAAGGCGCGGATGCCGCCGGCATAGTGCAGGCTGACCTCGCGCGGCTCGGCCGAGCGCGCGTCCGCGATGTCGATGCGGATGTTGGCGTTGAGGAAGGCAAGCTCGCGCAGGCGGTGCTCCAGCACCTCGAAGTCGAACTCGGTCCTGGTGAAGGTCGCGGGCGAGGGCAGGAAGGTCACCTCGGTGCCGGTGCGCCCGTCGGGCGCCGGGCCGACCACGGCGAGCGGCGCCTCCGCATCGCCGTTACGGAAGCGCATGAAGTGCTCCTTGCCCTCGCGCCAGATGCGCAAATCGAGCCACTCCGAGAGCGCGTTCACCACCGAGACGCCGACGCCGTGCAGGCCGCCCGAGACCTTGTAGATGTTCTGGTCGAACTTACCGCCGGCATGGAGCCGGGTCATGATGACCTCGGCGGCCGAGACGCCCTCCTCCTCGTGGATCGCGGTCGGTATGCCGCGGCCGTTGTCGCGCACCGTGCACGAGCCGTCCGGGTTGAGGGTCACCTCGACATGGTCGCAATAGCCGGCGAGCGCCTCGTCGACCGCGTTGTCCACCACCTCGAAGACCATGTGGTGCAGGCCGGAGCCGTCATCGGTGTCGCCGATGTACATGCCGGGGCGCTTGCGCACCGCATCGAGGCCCTTGAGGACCTTGATGGCCTCGGCGCCATAGGCCTCGGCGGCCTGCGCCGCATCGCGCCGCTCGGGCACGGACTGTGCGGGATCAGACACGGTGGAACTCCTCGGTGACGGCGGCGTCGCGCACGGCAAGGAAGCGCGCGGCGCCCGAAAGGGGATGGAACGGTTCGGGCTCGGTGCCGCTGAGCCAGGCCTGGCAGTGCAGCGCGAGCAGTTGGTCGTAGAGCGCGCGGCGCCGCGCCTCGTCGAGATGGGCAACGACTTCGTCCAGCAGCAGGATCGGCGAGGCGCCCTTGAGGCTTGCGATGAGACGGGCATGTGCCAGCACGAGCGCGACCAGGAGCGCCTTCTGCTCGCCGGTCGAGCACAGCGCGGCGGCGCGCCCGGTCGCGGCGAACGAAACGTCGAGGTCGCTGCGGTGCGGGCCGTCGCAGGTCTCGGTCTCGGCATCGCGCCGGCGCATCGCGGCGAGTTGACGCCGATAGCGCTCCTCTATATCTAGCGCGGGACGCTCGTGAAGCCAGCCCTCGACCAGCCCGGAGAGCCCGACCGCAGGCCTCGGGAACGGCCCGACCGCCTCGGCGAGCGCGGCCTGCAGCCGGCCGATCAGATCGAGCCGGGCCGCGGCGATGGCGATGGCGCGCTCCGCCATGTCGTGCTCGACCGCGGCGAGCCAGGCATCGTCGTTGCGGCCCTCCGCGAGCAGCCGGGCGCGGGCGCGCCGGCTGCGCTCGAACGCTTGCGCGCGGCCGGCATGCGCCGGGTCGAGCGCGAAGACCAGGCGGTCGAGGAAGCGCCGCCGCGCCGACGGCCCGTCGACGAAGAGCCGGTCCATCGCAGGGGTCAGCCAGACCATCGCGACATGGCGGGCGAGCGCGGCCTGGCCGCCCGCGCCCTGGCCGTCGATCCTGACGATGCGCCGCTCGGCGGCCGCGCCGCCGTCTTCCGTCCCGGTCTCGAAGCCGGTCGCGACCTCGACCTCGCCATGCGGCGTCGCAATCGTGGCGGCGACCGACCAGAGCCGCGCCGACGCCTGATCCGGCCGTCCGGCATCGCGCAGCACGCTGGCGAGCGGCGCGGCGCGCAGGCCCCGGCCCGCGCTCAGATAGGAGACCGCTTCGAGCAGGTTGGTCTTGCCCGCGCCGTTCGGCCCCGACAGCACGACCGGCTCCGGCCCGAGCGCGAGACGCAAGGACCCATAGCCGCGAAAGCCGTTGAGCACGAGGCGGCGAATAGCGAGCCGCGCCGGCACGCTCGCCTCGGCAACCGGCTGCAACGCGACGTTCAGGGCAGCGCTCCTGCGACAGGCGGTACGCATGACGTAAGCGTGCCCAGGTGCGTCCCCCTCTCCCGCAAGCGGGAGAGGGGTAGGGGTGAGGGCTTGCGGCGGCACGGACCCTTGCATGTTGAGATTGGTGCGAATCGGTGAAGATTTGCGCCGGCCCTGGGCGAGCGGCCGCTCGCCCAGGGCCGGGGCCGGCGGGACCGTACGACCCTTGGCTTTGAA
>JBFXKW010000021.1:0-43533 GCA_050173345.1 Alphaproteobacteria bacterium
AATGTTAGACGACAGTTGGTTTGGCGCGGGTGGTGAGGGGGTTGGAACCGGGTTTTAGTGAGTATTTCCGGTTATTTGTGGGTTCTCCCACCGAATCGCGGCGCGCCAATTGACCCCCCCGAAAATCGGCACCGCGCCAGTTGGTTTGGCGCGGGCGATGCCGGCCTAAGTGATTGATGCGGCGGGATACCGGGCGCCAGGCACGTGTATGTTGCGGCGCGGAAGAGTCAAGTCGACTTTACAGTTCGCAGCCGGCCTAAAGTGCTGCGATCGTTGGAATTGTCGCCCCCCCCCCGACTGAACTGTAAAGTGAAATCGGCCGATCAGTCGGCCCAGCCGGGCTTCGCCGTAGCGCACACCTTACTTGAGCGGCCAGGGCATCCAGTCGTGGCGCGGCCGTTCACGAAAAGAGATGCCGCGGAGGGTGAGCTCGACCACGGCCACGATGTCCTGCGCTGCGTTCAGGCGGATCAAGATGGCCCGCGGCCGGCCGGACTTCTCGATGAGGGAGCGCTCGTCAATCGGCAGGTCACCATCAAGAGAGTAACACATCAAGAGGACGCCCGCGCCGCGGCGCTCGGCTCCAGTCAGGTCGCCCCACCACTGATCGTCGACGATGACGACCGGGACGAAATAGTAAGGCTCATCCGTTTCTACAAAGCTGTAGTCGATCAGCCGGCGAATCTCGAAGAGGTTGTTGACCTCCCGCTTGCACGGTCGAGCCTCCCACCACTGAGCCGGATGAGCCGGCGCCGGCCACGCCGCGAGGAGTAGCGCAACGGCCAGTGCCAGCTTCACGTCGCCGTGGCCCCGCAGTAGGCCAGCACGTCGCGCGCGGCCTTGTCGTTGTCGAGCACGCCGCCGATCCAGTCATTGACGACCCAGACGGCGGCGCGGCTACCCACATCGCTCTGCTCGATGGAGACCAGGCCGAAGATGCCACCCATGTTGGTGATCTGCACTTCCGCCGCTCGACCATCGCTCGCGATCGTGCTGCTCGCCGCGTTCGAGCCATGCCAGACCTCACCGACCGCGGCCGTCATGCAAGCCGCGGCGTCTTGAGGATTCATCGGTAGCGCCGCCTCCGCTCGCGGCGGGCGGGATCGGAGCTCGGACGGCGGGATGGCGCACGCGGCGAGACCGAGCGCGACGGCGGCCAGGGCAAACGACAGTCTCATATCTGCCTTCCGATCCAGATGACGCGGCCGACGATGTGAAGTGTGGCAGCCTCGTCGGCCGTGAGTTGCTCCGGCTGATAGGCCGGGTTGTCCGAGCTCATGATGACGGTGCCGTCGAACAGGCGTTGAAGCCGCTTCACCACGAGCTCGCCGGCGACGCTGACGACGTAGATGGCGTTCTGCTTGACCGTCTCGATGCCGATGTCGAGCAGCAATAGGTCGCTCGGGCGGATGGTCGGCTCCATCGAATCGCCCGCGGCCTCGATCAGGGAGAGGCGCTGCGGGGTCAGCCCGAGCGAACGAATCCACTCCGCCTTGAAGGCCAGATAGTCCACCACCTGCTCGCTGGTGACGACCGACCCGGCGCCGGCGGCGGCGCGGACCTCGTGACGCGGAACGAAGACATACCTCCCCTCGAGCGCTGCGGGCACCTGATAGACGGCCGGCTCCTCGGCGATCGGCTCGAACGGCTCCAACTCGCCGCTCGCGGTCAGGGCCAGGTACTGCGGGTGTTTCGGGCCTCTGCCGGTCACCAACCAGTCGATGGCGATCTTCGTCACAGCACTAATAGCTTTTAGTGCCGAAGCCTTCGGCTCACTGGCCCCCGATAGGTAGTCCCCAAGTGTTCGCCGTCGAATCGATGTGCGGCGCGCCAGTTCATCGGGGCCGCCGACGATGTCGGCCGCAGCCTTAAGCCTTGAGGGCAAACCATTTTGGCGGATTTCCGCCATATCAATTCTTCATATAGCGAAAATCCGCTTGATCGTCAGGCGAATTTCCGCCATTGTTCATTCCCCATACAGACATCTTCACGCCCTCAGGCCGGCCTCGGACCGGCAGAGACGGGGATAGTGATGCAGCAACCGACCGGCGACTGGCACCCCGCGGACATCGTCGCCGCCCTGCACAAGAAGGGCTGGTCGTTGTCGCGGCTCTCGGTCGCCCACGGCTACGAGAAATCCGCCTGTACCAAGGCCCATCGCGGCCCGTGGCGTGCGATCGAGCAGATCATCGCCGACGCCATCGGGGTGCCGCCCGCCACCATCTGGCCCTCCCGCTACGACGGGAACGGCGAGCCGTTGCAGCGGCGGCGATCGAAGCCTAGCACGCGCCGCCGCCGGCGCAATGTACGTTCCGGCAGGGCGGCGCAGACATGACCGCCCAGCAGCTCCCCGACGGCTCGCGCGTCTTCGTCATCCCGCCGGAGCGCTATGGCGTCGTCCTTTCGCTCGCCGGCGAGACCACTGGGGGGGCGCCGGTCTACCGGGTCTCGATCGAGGGCTTCGAGGCCGACCCCGTTCTCGTCCATCAAAACGCGATCATCAACTGCGGCCCGGCGCGTGCCAGGCCGCGGGCGATGTTCGGCGGCGTGGGTCGCGCATGAACGGGCTCCCCACACGCGAGGAGATGAGGCGCCGCGCCTACGCGGCGATGCGGCAGAAGCTAGGGGACGACCTGATCAAGCTTCGTCTCGTCCATCAAGGTCTCGCACCGAGTCCAACAGACCTTTCGCGCTGCCTTCTGCAACCCCAAGGCACTGCTCGCGCAGCCGATCCAGAAGCCAGCCGCGATGAGACAGGCGCTCTGTCGGCAGCAGATGATCAAGACGATCGGCGAGGTAGGACGCCATGCTGAGCGCGTGGCCGTTGAGCTGCATGTCGGTGGTCACAACCAGGCCGGCGAAGGCCTCGGTCAGAGCGCCGACGTGCTGTTTGAGTATATCGACCTCACGCGCGAGGTTCCGTTCCGCCATCGCTGCCTCCTCTGGTGATCGTGGCCGCATCGTAGGCGTCGCGCCGGCTGGGGTCACCGGGGCATGAGCCGGCGCGGCGCACGCAAGGACCCGCGCCAGGGCTCGCTGTTCGAGCCCGAGACAAGCGGCGCGACCGGCTCGCTCCAGTTCGACGCCGCGCTGCGCGCGACGCTCTCCGATTCGGTCAGTGCGAGCGGCAAGAGCCGGGAGGCGATCGCCGCCGAGATGGAGCGGCTGCTCGGCTCCGACCCCGACTACACGGTGAGCCGCGCGACGCTCGACGCCTGGACGGCGCCGTCGCGTCAACAGTGGCGGATGCCGGCGCTCTACCTGCCGGCCTGGACGCGCGAGGCCGGGCCGGCCGTGCTCGAGCTGATCGCGCGGCGAAGCGGCTTCCTGCTGGTGCCGATGCACCAGCAGGAGGTGATCTCGCTGGCGGATGCCTATGCGCGCCGCGACCAGGCCAACGAGGAGATCAGGCGGCTGACCCGTGCTCTGGGAGGCCGCCGTGCGTGAGTGGTGGACCGCACGCGAGCTGGCGGCGCGGGCGCTGCCGGGCGTGCCCGGCACCAAGGCGGGTGTCATCCTGGCTGCATCACGCGACTCCTGGCGCTGGCGCGATCGGGCCGGCCGGGGCGGCGGGCGGGAGTATCACGTCTCGGCGCTGCCGCCGGCGGCGCGGGCGGCGTTGGCGGCGGGCTCGGTGGTCAGGGATCAGGGATCGGGGATCAGGGGCGAGCTCGGCGCGCTGCTCGTGGCGGCGCCGGCGTGGGCGCGCTCACGGGCCGATGCGCGCGTCGCGGTGCTGCGGCGCTGCGAGCGGTTCCTCGAGGACGGCGAGCTGTCGGCCAAAGCCGGGCGCGCGCACTTCGTCGAGCTCTACAACGCCGGCCGGATCGCCGGGGTCGACGACGCCACGCGCGCGGCGCTGCCGACGATCAGCGCGCGCAGCCTGGAGCGCTGGCTGGCCGAGCTCGCGGCCGAGGGCGCGAAGCGCCTGGCCGGCCGCTATGGCGGCCGCCGGCCGGTGATCGGGGGCATGCCCGAGGTTGTCGCCCTGATCACCGGCATGCTCGCGACGCACCCGCACGCCAGCGCCAAGCAGGTGATGCGGGCGTTGCGGGCGAGGTTCGACGGCCAGGCGCTGCCCTCCTATCGCTCGGTGCAGCGCTACATGGCGAGCTGGAAGGCCGAGCATCAAAGCACGTTCGAAGCCGTCACGAACCCGGATCGTTGGAAGGGCCGGCGCCTGGTCGCGCTCGGCCGGGCCGACGAGGACGTCGAGCGGCTCAACCAGCGCTGGGAGATGGACTCGACGCCGGCCGACCTGATGCTGATCGACGGGCGGCACGCGCTGGTCGGCTGCATCGACGTCGGCACGCGCCGGCTGCGCCTGCTCGTGAGCCAGACCTCGAAGGCGACGGCGATCGGGCTCTGCCTCCGCCGCGCGCTGCTCGACTGGGGCGTGCCCGAGACCGTCGTCACCGACCAGGGCGCGGACTACACCAGCAAGCACGTCACGCGGCTGCTCGCCGACTTGCAGGTGTCACACCGGGTATGCGCGCCGTTCTCACCGGAGCGCAAGCCGCACATCGAGCGCGCGTTCCATACCGTCGCGCACGGCCTAGTCGAGCTGCTGCCCGGCTTCATCGGCCACAACGTCGCCGAAGCACAGGACATCAGGGCGCGCCGCAGCTTCGCCGATCGCCTGATGCAGAAGGGCGAGGCGATCGAGATCAGGCTCGACGGCGCGGCGCTGCAGGCCTTCCTCGACCGCTGGTGCGACGAGCTCTATGCCCATGAGCGCCACGGCGGCATCGGCCGCTCGCCGTTCGAGGCCGCGGCGTCATGGCGCGGGCCGGTGCGACGGATCGAGGACGAGCGCGCGCTCGACGCGCTGCTCGCCGAGGCGCCGGGCGACGGCTACCGCGTCGCCGGCAAGAAGGGCATCCGGCTCGACGGGCTGACCTACATTGCCGCCGAGCTCGGCCTCGTGGTCGGCGAGCGGGTGCGCGTGCTGCGCGACCCGGCCGACCTCGGCCGGATCATCGTCTATGCCGGCCGCGACGAGCGGTTCCTCTGCATCGCCGAGGCGTCCGAGGTCACCGGCATCGACCGGCGCGCGGTCGCGCTCGCGGCACGCGCGAAGCAGAAGGCCTTCATCGCCGCGCAGCGCAAGGCGCTCAAGGCGAACGCCAAGGCGCAAGGGCTCGGCGACATCGCCTTCGAGATCCTCGACGAGCGGCGGCGCCACAACGCCAACCTGGTCGCGTTCCCGACGTCAATCACGCCGCACGAGACGCCGGCGTTGACCGAAGCCGCGAAGGCGGCACAGGCGCTCGATGCGCCGCGCGGTCCGACGCCCTTGACCGCCGACGAGATCGCGGCGGCCGATGCGGCGCTCGGTGCGCTCGCGGCCGCGCCGAAGGCGGTGAATCGGCTGACGGCCGAGGAGGAGGCCGAGATCGACCGCAAGCTCGCGGCGATGTCCACGGAGAAACTGAGAGCGAGGGTGTTCTGATGAGGAGCAAGTTCGTCCGGGTCGGCAACGTCAGGCGCTTCATCGCCGGCGTTGAGAAGGTCAAGGAACGGGTGGCGCCGGAGGCCTCGCTGATGCTCTCCATCGGCGAGCCCGGCCACGGCAAGAGCCAGACCGCGGAGTGGTGGGCCGTCCAGAACGATGCGCTCTTCATCCGCTGCAAGGCCGCCTGCGTGCCCTATTGGATGCTGTCGGACCTCGCTCGCTCGCTCGGGCTCCAGCCCAAGCGGAGCTGCCAGCAGGTGTTCGAGCAGATCTACGGCGAACTCGGCCGGAACCCGCGCCCCGTGGTCATCGACGAGATAGAGCACGCGGTCGGCGGCGACATGAAGTCGATCGAGAGCCTGCGCGACCTGACCGACCTGATCGGCTTCACGTTGATCCTCTCGGGCCGCCCGACCTGCCAGGCGAAGCTGCGCGCGCAGCCGCAGATCTGGCGCCGGCTCTCGGCCGTCGTCGAGTTCGCACCGGTGGCGCTCGACGACGTTCAGCTGTGCGTGGACGAGCTGGCCGAGGTGCCGATCTCGCCGGCCATCGTCGAGGAGATCCATCGCCAGTCCGAAGGGCGCATCCAGCAGGCGCTCAACGGCATCGCGAACGTCGAACGGATGGCGCGGCGCAAGAAGGGCGATGTCGTGCTCGGCGATTTCGCCGGCCAGCCGCTCTTCATGGACTGGCAGAAGTTGAAGGTGGCGGCGTGAGCGCGTCGTCCGCCGCCGTCGCGCGGCCTACGGATAAGGGCGCCCCGAGCGCGGCGAGGCTGCTGCAGCTGCTCGATCCCGCCGTGCCGTGCGTGACCACCGCCGAGGTCGCGAGCGCGACCGGATGGCCGCGCCGCATGGTGGTTCGGCGCATCGACGTGCTGCGGCAGCGCGGCTATGTGATCCGGGTCCACGAGGGCTGCTACCGCCTGACCGAGGCGGGCCGCCGCGCGCGCGACGCCATGACGCCGATCACCTCCGGCCCGCGGGGGCGTCACACCGGCGCGCGCAAGGTGGGCGCCGACAGCATCGCGGCGCAGGTTTGGCGCTGCCTGCGCGCGAAGCGCGCGGCGACGGTGCCGGACATCCTCGCCGTCATCACGACGGAGGCGAAGGAGCCGGCGAGGGTAATCCGCCTCTACCTCAACGCGCTCCAGGCGGCCGACTATGTCGGCCGCGCCGTGAAGCGCGAGGCCGGCATCGCGCCGACCTCGAACGGCTTCGTGCGCTGGCTGCTGCTCAGGGACACCGGCCCCGAAGCGCCCGTGCTCAACGTCACGGTCGGCGAGCTGCGCGACCCCAACACCCACGAGCGGTTCCTCATTGGCGATCGGCACGCGGCCGATCGGGTGAACACGAAACGGAGGTCAGCATGATCCCTCTGCCCTGGTGGCTCGAACTGCTGGTCGGCGTCGGCCTGCTCATCGGCGTGCCGATGCTGACGCAGCTGGTGGCGTCATGAGCGGCGGCGAGAACGAGCGCCGCGCGCTGCTCGAACGTGCGATCGACGCCGGGATGGACCCGGAGACCGCGCTCGACTGGTCGATCCGCGCCTGGGGCTTCGTCGCGGACGGCGTCGAGATCACGGAGATCGATGGCCGCGCGCCCGTGAAGAGCGAGTCGAGGACGGCGCCCCCCCCGGCCGAGCCGGCAGAGGAAGCGGACGAGGGCACGGAAGAGCCCGAGGGCGAGGAGGAAGAGCCGGCGGCCGATGCGATCGACGCCGAGTCCGGCAAGCGCACCCGCAGGCTGTGGGATGCCGAGGACACCGAGAGGCTGCGCGTCATGTGGCGTGACAACGTGCCCGTTCACAAGATCGCGCACGAGCTCAACCGCAAGCCGACGAGCGTGCTGTCCCGCGCCAACTACCTCAATCTGCCCGCGCGGAGAGCCGGATGAGCGCCGCGGCCGACTGGCTCGAGGCGCTGCGCGCCGAGGTCAAGGCCACCAGCCTCGCGCGTGCGGCGCAGAAGATCGGCGTCTCGCGCTCGACGGTCAGCGAGGTGCTGTCGGGCAAGTACGCCGCGTCCACCGCGGCGATCGAGCAGCGGGTGCGCGGCGCGCTGCTGAGCGAGACCGTGACCTGCCCGGTATCCGGCGAAATCCGCCGCGACCAGTGCCTCAAGTTCCAGCGCCAGAAGCCCGCCGGCGTCAACCAGAGCGAATGGCGGCTCTATCACGCCTGCCGCGGCGGCTGCCCGCACTCCCTGTTGGAAAGGAGCAACGATCCATGCTGAGCCACGATCTCAACGCGCTCGTCGACACCGTCGAGCGCGCGCTGCAGGGCGAGGGCGATCTCCTGATCGAACGCGACGGCGCGCTCGCGCTCGCCGCGTACCTGCGCGGCTGCGCCGACCAGGCCGCCGCCATGGAGCGCCAGGTGGTGCCGGCCGGCGCGCGCCTCCAGCCCGCGCCGCACGGTGAGGGCCACGACAACGTCGTGCACATCCACTTCGATCCGGCCTCCCGTCCCGCGACAGCGGGGGGGGGGGTGAGCCGTGACGGGCCGGCCTGAGGATATGCCGTTGCACAGCTACAGCCACACGGCGAAGCACGGCGCCTACGCCTATTTCCCCGGCACCGGTCCGGCCGGCCGGCGCTGCGGCGACTGCGAGCACCTGATCGACAGCGAGCTCAGGGGTGGCGTCGATACGGCGATGCCGCCGCGCTGCCGCAAGTGGGGCGAGCTGCGCCAGATGAAATCGCCGCCGCGCACCTGGCCGGTGATCGAGGCGAGGACGCCCGCCTGCCGGTACTTCGTCGCGCGCACCGCCGAGAAGTGCGGCGGCATCCCGCACGCCGAGCGGCTCGCGCTCGGCGGCGCCATCACCACGAAGAGGGCATGACATGACCGAGCCTCAGGCTGTCGAGCAGAGCTCGCCGGCGAGCATCGCCGCTGACCCCGTCATCGAGATCAACAGCGAGCGCTACCTGCGCGACGCGCGCGGCGCCCTGGTGCCCGAGCGCCTGGTCAAGCCGGCCGACCGGCTGGCGGACCAGACCGTACGCAAGATCATCGGCTTCGCGGTCGAGCTCTCCGCCGTGGTCAGCCGCTTCAGGGCGCACACCTTCGACGACATCGGCGCCCTGCAATCGCTCTTGTCAGAGCAGTACGGCGCCGCGATAGGCGGGCGGAAGGGCAACGTCACGCTCACCTCGATCGACGGCACGCTCAAGGTGCAGGTGCAGATCCAGGACCACATCAGCTTCGGCCCCGAGTTGCAGTCGGCCAAGGCCCTGGTCGACGCGTGCATCACGGGCTGGGCGGATGGCGTGCGGCCGGAAATCCGTGCCCTCGTCGAGCATGCCTTCCAGGTCGATCGCGAAGGCCGGATCGACCGCGGCGCGCTCTACCAGCTGCGCCGCCTCGACATTGACGACAACCGCTGGCGCGCCGCCATGGTCGCGCTGACCGACTCCATGCGGGTCATCGGGACGTCGACCTATGTGCGCTTCTACAGGCGGGATACGCCGCAGGCGCCGTGGCGGCCGATCACCATCGACCTGGCGAGCGCGTGACCGTCTCGCCCCCCCGGTGCCGGTGATGACCCGCGCGGCGTTCGAGCGGGCCGACGAGGCGGCGCTCGCCGTGCTTGAGCGGCCCGCCATGTTCTCCGGCGCCGAGGTCGACCTTGCCTGGCGCCTCTCGGAGCGGCTCGAGGTCGAGGGCATCTACGCCGTGGTCACGACCGAGGAATGGCGCGCGATCGAGCGCATCGAGCGCGTCATGCGCGAGGACCACGGATGACCCGCCTACGCTCCTGGCAGAGCTTCGGCGGGCAGGTGGTCGCGGCCGAGTGCGTCATCACCGGCCCCGGTGCTCGCGAGGTCACGATCGAGGTCGACGTCTACCTGCCGGGCTGGCCGGTGTTCTGCGTGCTCGGCTATCGCGGCCTCTCCGAGCTCTGGCTCTACCGCGACGAGGAGGGCCGCTGGCGCACGTTGTTCCATGTGGAATTTCCGCATGCGGATATGAGGGGCGACCGTTGGCCGAGCGCGGCCAGCCTGGTCGAGCGTGCCTTCCCCGAGCTGCTTGATGGCATGGTGGGCCGCCCTATCGCTTCGCTGCCTGAGGGCATGGTGTCGCACCCTACCGCTTCGCTGCACGAGGGTGGGGCATGAGCGAGGCACGTGCCCTGGTGCCGACCGTCGAGGTGCCGGCTCCCGAGCCGGAGCCGTTGCTGCGCTCGGCACAATCGGTGCCGCCGCCGGCGACGCCGGTCAGGCCGCCGCGCTACTTCTGGACGACGCGCGAGATCGCGACCCTGCGCGAGATCTATCCGACGGGCGGCATCCAGGCCGCCATGGCGGCGCTGCCGGGCCGGAGCGCGCAGGCGATCTACATGCGCGCGAGCAAGCTCGGGATCGCGTCGTCGATCGCGCCGCAGGGCCAGCGGCGCCGGCACCAGAGCTCGGAGGCGATCGACGCGCTGATCAGGCGCACCTATTGGGCGCGGCCGCAGAAGGGATCCATCAACCGCCTCGCCGCCTCGCTCGGCAAGCCGCGCTGGTGGGTGACCCAGCGCGCGCGTCGCCTCGGCTGCATCGTGCCGAGGTTCAAGGAACTGCCCTGGTCGGCCGAGGAGGATGCGCTGCTCGATACGATCGCGCACCGCCGGCCGGAGTCGATCGCCGGCACCTTCCGACGGCGCGGCTACAACCGGAGCCCGTCGGGGATCGCATCGCGCATCAAGAGGCTGAAGATCAGCACGGTAGATGCCGGCCACTACACGGCGCGCCAGCTCTCGATCGCCTTCGGCGTCGACGACAAGACGGTGCTCGGCTGGATCGTGCGCGGCTGGCTCCAGGCGCGCCGCCGCGGCACCGCGCGCACACCCCAGCAGGGCGGCGATCAGTGGTGGGTCAGCCGGCGCCAGGTGCGCACGTTCGTGATCGAGAACGTGGGCCAGGTCGATTTCCGGAAGGTCGACAAGTGGTGGCTGGTCGACCTGCTGACGGATCCGGCGCTCGCCGGCAGGCCGCCCAAGCAGAGCGAGGAGGAGACGGATGGCTGACGAGGACCGGGCCATGAGCGACGCGGCGAAGGCGGCCGAAGCGGTGCAGAAGGCCTATCGGCCGGACGAGCCGCGCGACGAGGCCGCGTTCAACGCGCGCGTCGACGAGGAAACGAAGGCGCTGCTCGGCGAGCTGATGGACCGGCTCGGCGTCGTCGCCGGCGCCGTGGTGCTCGCCTTCCCCTTACGCGACGACGCGACGCTGATCCGCGTCGTCGGGATGGCGGGCGAGACGGCGATCGCGCCGAGCACGCTGCTCTCGGTCGGCGCCGAGATGGCGCGGGCGAGCTCGTACAAGGGCGGAGCGGATGGCGGAGGGCCGGCAAGCTGACTTGTTTGATTCCGTCGCGCCGGCCGCGCCCGACGCGAGGCGCGCCGCGGCGGAAGCCATCGCGCCCGACCTGCCGCGGCTGCGCCGGCTCGTGCTCGGCGCGATCAGGGAGGCGGGCGCGGCCGGGCTGACGGCGGACGAGTGCGCGGTGCGGCTGAAGCTCTCGCCGTTCACGACCCGACCGCGCTGCACCGAGCTCAAGGAGGCCGGGCTTATCAAGGACTCTGGCCGGCGTCGGAAGAACAGGAGCGGACACGGCGCGACCGTGTGGGAGGCGACATGAGAGAGGTAGATCAGGACATCGTCGTGCTGGCGCGGCTTCCAGGGCTTCTGGGAGTGGCGGAGTCATCGTCATGACGAAGCTCGAGTTTGACCGGCTCTACACCTACGAGGAGTTCGTCGATCTCATCGTTGATCAGTTCGACGGCGATCGCGACGAGGCGCGGCGCTTCATCGACTGGGCGCTCGACGAAGGCATCATCACCGGCGAAGAGGCCCATTGATGGGCGGCGGGACTTCACGCCCCACCGCTTCGCTGCATGAGGGCGTCGACCCCTTCGAGCGCGCGCTGATCGATGCCATGCCGGCGCTGACACGCTATGCGCGGAAGCTGTGCGGCGGGCATCGGGCCGACGCCGAGGACCTGGCGCAGGAGACCTTGGCGCGGGCGCTCGGCGGCCGGCACCAGTTCACGCCCGGCACCTGCATGCAGGCGTGGCTCTACACCATCGCGCGCAACGCACGCTGGCGCGACGGTCAGCGCCGCGCTCGCTGCGTCGCGGACCCGGACGGCACGCACGCCGCCGGCCTGACGTCGCTCCCCCGTCAGCACCACCGGCTCGAGCTGATCGAGGCGGTGCGCGGCGTCCTCGCGCTCGATGCCCGCCACCGCTCGACGCTCGGCCTGATCGTGTTCGAAGGGCTCGGCTACGCCGAGGCCGCGGCGCGCACCGGCGTGCCGATCGGCACGGTGCGCAGCCGCATGAACCGCGCCCGGCAAAGGCTGGAGGCGTTCGGGTGAGGTGCCGGATCGTCACGCTGCCCGGCGGCGACCGCGCCTTCGTGTGCGGCTCGCGCCGGTCGCGGCCGTGCTCGGTCTGCGGCCGGCCAGCCTCGCTGCTCTGCGACTATCCCGACAGCGGGCACAAGAGCGGCACCTGCGACCAGCCGTTGTGCCCGCGCTGCTCCGTGCGGCCGGCCGGAACCAGGGACAAGGATTTCTGCCCGCGCCATCCCCCGGTCGCCGTGCCGCAGGGCGATCTGTTCGACGTGCCTGGAGGTTCATGATGCTGAAAGTCGAAGAGCATTCTCTATCCGAGGCGGAGCACCACAAGCTCCTGGATCGGCTCGACCTGTTGTTGCAGTTCCTCGGCGCCCCCGGCGACTGGGGATACGGCACCGAGCTCGGCGCGCTCACGCTCCAGCTGATCGACGTGCGCCGCCGGCTGTCTGCTGCACGATGACCAGGCCACGCGTCAAGTGCCCGATCTGCGGCGACCCCGGCCCGTTCGTGCTGTGGGTCGATCCCGAGCCGCCGACGTCATGCCCCGAGGGCGCGCACGTCAGGAACGTGACTGAGTGCCGCTACCAGATGGCGAAGGCCAAGCAGCGCGCCGCATGGCGCAAGGCCCGCCCCGACGCTTTCGATACAGACGGCAACCCGAAGCCGGGCCGGCTGATCGACGTGCTGATGTCGATGCCGCCCGACGAACCCCTGGTGATCTGATGACCGCCGACCCGCAGCGCAAGCGCGACCTCGCCGCGATCCATACCGGCAAGGCGGCGCTCGCGCTCGACGACGCGACCTATCGCGATCTCCTCGAGAAGCTGACCGGCCATCGCTCGGCGGCCGAGCTCGACAGCAACCAGCGGCGCGACGTGATCGAGCATTTCAGGACGCTCGGATTTCGGCGCGCCGCACCCTCACCCTCCCGACGCTCAGCGTCGTGCGCCGATGCGCACGCGGGGCGTGCGACGGGCCCCTCCCTCTCCCGGAGCGGGAGAGGGGCCAAGAGGATGGAGCCGCAGCACTACAAGGCGATGGAGATCTGGCGGGCGCTCTATCTGCTGGGCGCGGTCGATGACGGTTCGAACAGGGCTCTCGATGCATTTTGCGCGCGCACCGCCAAGGTCGACGCGCTGCGCTGGGCGGTGCCGGCGCAGGCCAACAAGGTGATCGAGGCGCTGAAGGCGATCGCGGCACGGCACGGCTACGCGGTGCCGGACGCGAAGGACGTCGAGAAGATCGACGGCTGGCGGCGGCACGCCAAGAGGGAGCCGGGCGGCTATGCGCTCGCGGCTCATGTCCGTCTGATCGAAGCATTGTGGACGAAGCTGATCGTCGCCGGCGTCATGCAGACCGGCGCCCATGCCCGGCTCGACAGCTGGCTCATGGGCCGGGGCTACGGCGTGGCGGCGCCCTGGTATCTCAGCCTCGACCAGGCGCGCGACGCGGCCGAGCGGCTCGGCCTCTGGCTCCGCCGCGCGAGGGAAGCGCGTGGGGGCATCGAATGACCAGGCAGGTGCGTCGGCCGGTCTCGCCGGAGCCGCTCCCCAAGCTGCTCGATCGCGTCGCCGCCATCGCCGGCCAGGGCGCTGCGCTGGCGCTGGCGCGCGCGTATGGCGGCACGGAGATCTATGTTCCGTCAACGCTTCCGCCCGGTCACGAGCTCGAAGCCGTGCTGGGGCGACCCGCCGCAGAGCTTGTCATCGGAGAGATCGGCGGAGGGTGGCGTCTCATCCCGCTCGGTCCGTTCACGACGCATGCCCGGCAAGGCAGGCTGATCCTGGCGAGGCTGAGGGACGGAGCGCCCGCCGCCGACATCGCGCGGGAGGCGAACGTTCACGTCCGCACGGTCAAGCGCTACAGGGCGAGGCTTCGCCATTCCCGATAGGCCGACACTGGCCGGCGCGCCGGCGTTGCTCGCGCACGTCGCGGCCGCGGTTTCTCCCGAGGCGGCGTGGGCGCTCGCCGACCATTTCGGCGGCACGCAGGTCTACGTCGCCAAGCAGCCGCGGCCAGACAGCCGGCTCGCACGCACTCTCGGGCTGGATGTCGCGATGGCACTGGCCGCGCTCTACGGCGGGGAGCTGATCGACGTCCCAATGGCCGCCTTCCGCGGCCGCGCCAGGCGCAATGCGGAAATCCGCCGCCAACTCGCCGATGGCGTGCCGATGTCGACGGTGGCCAGGCGCTTCCGGATGACGGTGCGCAACGTTCGCAGCATCAAGAACGCCCAGCAGCAGAGGGACGAACGCCAGCGCGACCTGTTCGGCTAGAGGAACGGCATCCGGTTGGGCGCTGGCCCTGTCGATCGGCACGGTACGGCATCCCTCTCCAGCCGTGAAGGACTGAGGCATGGACCCCGCATCGACAGTCATCGACCTGTCAGACGTGCTCGACTATGCGCTCTCGATCTTCGGCACCATCGTGCTCGCGCTCGGCGGCTACGGCATCAAGCTGCTCACCGCGAAGCTGAAGCTCGAAGCCGACAGCGAGGTGCGCGCCTATCTCGAGGACGCGCTCTATCGCGGCGTCGACTACGCCCTGCAGGTCGCGCGCAGCAAGGGCCAGGATGTCGCCCAGATCGAGGTGCGAACGCAGATGGTTGGCGAGGCCGCCGGCTTCCTCGCTCGACAAGTGCCGGACGCGCTCAAGCGCTTCGGCATCACGCCGGACAAGCTCGCGCAGATGATCATCGCGCGGCTGCCGCCGCTGCCGCCTCCGCCCTCGGAGGTCCAGCCATGAAGCGCGCCGCACGAATCTTCTCCGGCGTGTTCGCGGCGTTGATCGCAGCCGTCGCGATCCTCAGCCTGGTCGCGGGCTGCGCGAACCTGGAGGGCCGGCCCGGCGCGCAGGCGCTCGCCAAGACCGCCATCCAGGTCGCGGCGCTGAAGATCGCGGAGGACGGCGAGCGGGCGGAGCGCGTCATCCGCGTCGTCGACAGCGCCATCGCGATCGCGGAGGGTGATCTCGAGGTGACGCTCGCCTCGCTCGAGGCCGCGATCCGCGCCGAGATCGACTGGCCGAGCCTCGATCCCGAGGACGCGCTGCTGGTCAACGCGCTGATCTACGTGGTGCGGGCCGAGCTGAAATCGGTGTTCACGGAGAGTGAGATGATCGCGCCGGAGAACCGCGTGCGGCTGCTCACCGTGCTCGGCTGGGTCAGGGAGGCGGCGGCGCTCCGGCTCCAGCCGATGGCGCTCGCCGACGTGCCGTTGTTCGCCAGGGCGAGTCGTTGATGGGCTGGCTCAACTACTGGCCGATCGGGCTGTTCGTCGTCAACGGCGCGCTCGGCTGGTTCATCTGGTCGATGTCGGCCCGCTTCGCGACGAAGCGGGAGCTGCAGGCGGTCGAGGCGGCAACGGCCGAGCTCAGGGGCCGCGTCGAATCCTTGCCGACCGCGACCGCGGTGCACGAGCTGGCGCTCACCGTGGCCAAGGTTCAGGGACAGATCGAGCGCATCGACGCCCAGGTCGACGGCGTCGAGAAGCTGGTGACCCGCGTCGAGCGCGCGGTGGCGCGCCAGGAGGAGCATCTGCTTCGGAGCGGTTCATGAGCTATCGCGACGCACTCAGTCAGCATCTGCGGATCACCATCCTTCGCCTGCTCGCCGAGCAATCCGACTACGCCCTCAACGAAAGCATCCTGCGCGACCTGCTCAAGGCGTTCGCGTTCTCGCCGTCGCGCGACGAGCTGCGCACCGAGCTCGCCTGGCTCGCCGAGCAGCGGCTCCTCACCATCGAGACGGTGCAGGACCTGCAGGTCGCGCGGATCACCAAGCGTGGCGAGGACGTCGCCCACGCGCGCGCGACGGTGCCGGGCGTCAGGCGGCCCGGCCCAGATGATTGAGTCGTTGATTCGCCCTACCGGCCGGCGCGCGCCCACGTGCGCGGTCGCACGATGTGCTGCTTGAGAGTGGGATGGGCAGGAAGTCGAAGATCACCCAGCTGCCGAACGAGCTGCGCGAGGCGCTCGACAAGCTGGTGCACGACGGCCGATGGACCCAGCAGCAAATCACCGCCCACCTGAATGGGTTGATCGCGCTCACGCCCGGCGTCGAGCCGGTTTCACAATCCTCGGTCAACCGCTACGCCGCCCGCATGGAGGAGGCCGGCCGGCGCATCCGCCAGGCACGCGAGGTGGCCAAGGTCTGGGTCGGCAAGCTCGGCGAGGAGCCGGAGAGCGAGGTCGGCCGCCTCCTGATCGAGACGCTGCGCACCATGGCGTTCGATGCGGCGACCACGGCGATCGAGGGCAACCAGGCCGCCTCGCCCGACCTGATCGGCAAGCTCTCGATGTCGATCCGCGACCTCGAGCGTGCCGCCGCCTTCTCGGCCGCGCGCGAGCTCGCCGTGCAGAAGGAGATGGCGAAGCGCGCCGTGCAGGCCGTCGAACGCGCGGCCAAGGTGGTGGCGCAGACGGGCGGACAGAAGATGTCGCCCGAGACGCTGCGCCGCATCCGCGAAGAGATCTACGGCCTCGTCAAATGACGAGCTGTTGCGATCGGCCGCGGTCCAGGCCGCCGTGCATGCCTGCTGTATGGAGCACGGCCGATCGATGATGCCGGCAATCCCTCTCTACCCCTATCAGCGGCAGTGGGTCGCGGATCGCTCGCGCTTCAAGATCGGCATGTGGGCGCGGCAGACCGGCAAGACCTTCACCACGACGCTCGAGCTGGTCGACGACGTGTTCGAGGGGATGGTCACGGGCGAGCGGCGGCGCTGGGTGATCCTGTCGCGCGGCGAACGGCAGGCAAAGGAGGCTATGGACACCGGCGTCAAGCCGCATGCCAAGGCCTATGGCCTGGCGCTCGATTCCATCGAGTATGAGTTTCTGGCGCCGTCGGGCATCTCCTACAAGGCGCTCGAAGTGGGCTTCGACAACGGTTCGAAGATCACGGCGCTGCCGGCCAACCCGGACACCGCGCGCGGCTTCTCGGCCAACGTCTTCCTCGACGAGTTCGCCATCCACCAGCACAGCCGGGCGATCTGGACCGCGCTGTTCCCGGTGATCTCGGCCGGCTGGAAGATGCGGGTGACCTCGACGCCGAACGGCAAGGGCAACAAGTTCTACGAGCTGATGACCGGCGAGGGCGGCGACTGGTCGAAGCATGTGGTGGACATCTATCGCGCCGTCGCCGACGGCCTGCCGCGCAACGTCGACGAGCTGCGCCGCAACCTGATGGACGAGGACGCCTGGGCGCAGGAGTTTGAGCTGAAGTGGCTCGACGAGGCGAGCGCCTGGCTGCCCTACGAGCTGATCTCGTCGTGCGAGCACCCGGACGCCGGCCGGCCGGAGCTCTACACGGGGCGGCCCTGCTTCCTCGGCAACGACATCGCGCGGCGCAACAACCTCTGGGTCGCCTGGGTGGTCGAGCCGATCGGCGACGTCTACTGGACGCGCGAGATCCGCGCGCTGCGCAACGCCACCTTCCGCGAGCACGACGACGTGCTCGACGAGATGGTCGAGCGCTACAACGTGGCGCGGCTGTGCATGGACCAGACCGGCATGGGCGAGAAGCCGGTCGAGGACGCCCAGCGCCGCTACGGGAGCTCGCGCGTCGAGGGCGTGCTGATGACGGCGCCGAACAAGCTGGTGCTGGCGACCGGCGGCAAGGAGGCGTTCGAGGACCGCAAGGTCCGCATCCCCGAGGGCGACGCGCCGCTCCGTGCGGATTTGCACAAGCTCAAGAAGGTGTCGAGCGAGACCGGGAGCCCTCGCTTCGTCGCCGACGACGACAGCGAGGGCCACGCCGACCGCGCCTGGTCGTGCTTCCTCGCGCTGCATGCCGCCGGCGACGGCACGCCGTCCTACGACTACCGGCCTGCGTCGAGCTCGGCCGGCCGCGCGCGGCTCGGCGAAGGCGCCGGCCGCGGCTCGTTCGACCGGCCGCGCGATGACGACGACGCGCCTGCGATGCGCGGCGGGCCGTTCGGATCGAGGGGTGCCTGGTAATGCGATCTTTGCGGTGGTCATCGCCGGCGGTTCGGTCCGCCGTGCGTCGTCACCGTTCGGGCGCCGGCGATGACGCTGGCGCCGTCACGCGGGGATAGGGCGATGCCCCTTTACGACCATCTCGGCAACGTGATCGACACGCGGGCGCTCAAGCGCGAGCAGGCGGCGCCGGCGGTGACCGGCGTGCGCCAGGTGCTGTCGGGCCATCCGGCGCAGGGGCTGACGCCGCAGCGGCTCGCCTCGATCCTGCGCCAGGCCGAGCACGGGCCGCCCGAGCGCTACCTCGAGCTCGCCGAGGAGATGGAGGAGAAGGACCTCCACTATCTCTCGGTGCTCGGCACGCGGAAGCGCGCGGTCTCCCAGCTCGAGGTGACGGTCGAGGCGGCAAGCGACGACGCGGCCGCCGTCGCGCTCGCAGACGAGGTGCGCGAATGGCTGCGCCGCGACGAGCTCGCCGACGAGATGTTCGACATCCTCGACGCGGTCGGCAAGGGCTTCTCCCTGGTCGAGATCATGTGGGAGACCTCGGCCAAGCAATGGTGGCCGGCGCGCCTCGAATGGCGCGACCCGCGCTGGTTCGAGTTCTCGCGCGACGACGGCCGCACGCCGCTCCTGCGCGACGCCGGCGGGCCGGTGCCGCTCAGCGCGTGGAAGTTCATCTGTCATCAGGCGAAGGCGAAGTCGGGCCTGCCGGTGCGCGGCGGCCTGGCGCGGGCGGCGGGGTGGGCATACCTGTTCAAGAACTACACGCTGAAGGACTGGGTGGCCTATGCCGAGATCTACGGCCAGCCGCTCAGGGTCGGCAAGTATCACCCCGGCGCGACCGAGGCGGAGAAGGACATCCTGCTGCGCGCCGTCGCCTCGATCGGCTCGGACGCCGCGGCCATCGTGCCTGAATCCATGATGATCGAGTTCATCGAGGCGAAGAGCCAGGGCACCGGCTCGCAGCTCTACCGCGAGCTGTCCAGCTATCTGGACCAGCAGGTCTCGAAGGCGGTGCTCGGCCAGACCGCGACCACCGACGCGATCCAGGGCGGCTATGCGGTGGGCAAGGTGCACGAGGAGGTGCGCGTCGATATCGAGAGGTCGGACGCGCGCCAGCTCGCCGCCGCGCTCAACCGCGACGTGGTCAGGCCGTTCGTCGCGCTCAATCACGGCCCGCAGCATGCCTATCCGCGCATCGTGATCGGTCGGCCGGAGGAGATCGACATCACGGCGCTGTCGAGCGCACTCACCCAGCTCGTGCCGCTCGGGCTCAAGGTCTCCGCCAGCGAGGTGAGAGACAAGCTCGGCATGGCCGAGCCTGACGACGACGAGGAGGTGCTGGCACCGCCGGCAGCGCCACCGATGTTCGGCGGGCTGGATTTCGGCGGGACGCCCGGCGAGCAGACGGACGGCGGGCGTGGCGACATCAGCGATCAGCCCGCGAGTTCCTTTGCCGTCGCCGGCGGTTCAGGCCGCCGTGCCGCCAGCGCTGTCAGGCGCGCCGGCGACGGATCGAGGACTTCAACCGCGGCGGCATTGCCTCCGCGGCCGCGGGACGCGGCGGACGGCATCACCGATCGCCTCGAGGACGCGGCCGCGCCCGAGACCGACGAATGGATCGACACGCTGCGCTCGGCGATCGAGGGCGCCGCGTCGATGGCCGACATCGCCGACCGGCTGCTCGCGCTCGCGCCCGAGCTGCGCGCCGACCAGCTCGCCGAGCTGCTGCGCCGCGCGCTCGTCATGGCCGAGCTCGCCGGCCGCGCGGCGATCATCGACAGGCGGTAGCGGCCGATGTCGACGGGTGACGTCACCGGCGCGACGCTCCCCTTCGACGAGGCGATCCGCTTCCTCAAGGACAAGGTCAACCTGCCGACCGAGCGGTGGACGGATCTGTGGGAAGGCATGCACGCGCGGGCGTTCGTCGTCGCCGGCGCGATGAAGGACGAGCTGGTGGCGGACCTGCACCAGGCCGTGTTCAAGGCGATCGACCAGGGCACCACGCTCGCCGACTTCCGCAAGGACTTCGACCGCATCGTCGCGGCACATGGCTGGTCGTACAAGGGTGGTCGGAACTGGCGCACCGGCGTCATCCTCAACACCAACCTGCGCACCGCCTACCAGGCCGGCCGCTGGCAGCAGATCCAGGAGAACAAGGCGCGCCGGCCCTATCTCCGCTACACCGCGATCATGGACGACCGCACGCGGCCCGAGCACGCGGCCTGGCACGGCACCGTGCTGCCGGCCGACGACCCGTGGTGGTCGACCCACTATCCGCCGAACGGGTGGAACTGCCGCTGCACCGTGCAGCAGCTCGCCGAGGCCGACCTCGAGCGCTTCGGCTACCGGCTCTCTCCCGGCGCGCCGCCGGTCGAGACGGAGACGCGCACGATCAACGGCCCGAGCGGGCCGGTCAATCTCGAGGTGCCGAAGGGCATCGACCCCGGCTTCGCCTACAATGTCGGCGATGCGGCGTGGGGGCGGACGCTCACCGAGCAGGCGATGGACGGCTGGCGCGCGCAGGGTGGCGAGGCATGGGAGAGCCTGACGCCCGGCGACTGGCAGAACGAGGGTCGGCCGCCGCGCATCCCGGTCGATCCGCCGGCGGTGCCGCAGGGGCCGATGCTGTCGTCGGTCGAGGAGATGGAGGGCGCGCTGCGCCAGGTGCTCGGCGGCGAGGAGAAGATCTTCGCGCTGCCGTCCGGCGATCGCGCGACGGTCAACGCGCACACCCTGGCGCGGCACATCCCGCTCGATCGGTCGCGCTTCATCCCGCAGCTGCCCTCGCTGCTCGAGGAGCCGTTCGAGGTGTGGCAGCGCTTCGAGCGCCATAAGGGCACCGGTCGCGTCGAGCTGCGCCGGCGCGTCATCAAGGGCGTCAGGCTCGAGGCCGACCGCTATCTGGTGATGGCGGCGCAAGCCGTCGAGGGGCGGCTCGAGGCCTGGACGTTCATCCCCACGCGCAAGCCCGGATACGCGCAGGATCAGCGCGTCGGCAAGCTCTTGTGGGGGCGGGAGTTGGGGGAGTCACCGAGGTAGCCGGTGCACCGTTGGACGCCGGGCTCAGGGGCTACTCCCCACCGGCGTCCGTCACCGAAGAATCTGGTCTCCGGCCGCCGGCCTGTCAAGCCGGGTGGCGCTCGAGATAGCGGACGAGGCGCTGCTCGATCGGCGGCGGCAGCCGGGCGAGGCTCTCATATCGCTGCACGGCGCGATGGTCGCGGACACCGAGCACGATGAGGGCGACCGCCTTGAACGTCAGCCCGAGCCGGCGCCGCGCGCGGGCGAGCTCTGCGCCCGGCATGGTGCCGTTGGGGTCGGTGACGTCACGGCCGTGCGCGCCGCCGGCCAGGATCGGGGCGAGCGGGCCGGTGTCGCGCGCCAGGCGCCACGATCGGGCGCGGTATTGCCCCGTGCTCTCCCGCTGGCGCGCCCCGTCCTCGTCCGGCGCCTGCTCGACCAGGTAGCCGGCGGCGGCCAGGCGCTGGACGTAGCGCCGCGCCAGGCGGGGCGAGGACGAGGCGGCCTCGGCGAGATCGGGCGTGGTCCACGGCCGGCGCCGGCGGCGCATCCAGCGCCACATCGCCTGCTGGTGCGTCTCGCGCGAGGTGACGGGGGCGAGCCGGCGATGGCCCGCGCGCATGTCCGGCTTCGGCCTTGCCCGGCGTCGCGCCATGATCTAGCATCCTCCTCGCGTGATCCGCCGAGGCCCGGCACGCACGGGCGCCCACTCTCACTCGCCTCGGCGGCCTCATTGTAGCGAAGCTGCGCCCACGGGCTCAAGACGCCCTGCCGGACATCATCCGCCCGCCTCGGACCCCGAGGCGGGCGGCCTCATTTTCGGTGCGCGGCGGCAATAGCCGACTGCCGCGAGGGGACTCTCCCCGAAAACCGGCCCGATTTTCGCCGGAAGGCCCGGACCCTATGTCGGGTACCGGCGAATTTTTCGAACAGCAATTCGAACGGCCCTAGGCCCGGCAATCGCTATCGGGTCGGCGGGGCGTACCCCGTTCGTTCCGGGCCGGCGACGCCGGCTCAAATTTCGGTATCCGGCTACCAGGATTCGGGGTGTCGGCGGGTGGCGCGGCCGGGCTGATCGCGCCGCAGACTCTTATATATCGGACATTCGACCGGAAGGGCTTCCTGATTATCCGCCCCGCCGGCGGCGCCGATGCTGCGCGCCGATGGACCGGACGTCAATCTTCACCGCCTCGGTCGCGCTGCCCGCCGAGCCGCCCGAGTGGGTGCACCTCATGCCGCTCGGCGCGATCGAGGGGCGCGACGGGCGTCGCCACCAGCTCGGCGACGCGCAGGCGGTGATCGCGGCGAGCCAGGCGCTCGCCATGGACTGGCCCATCGATTTTGACCATGCCATGGACTTGGCCGCGCCCGGCACCCAAGCGCCGGCGGCGGGCTGGATCAAGGAGCTGCAGGCGCGCGCCGACGGCATCTGGGGCCGGGTCGAATGGACCGAGCGCGGCGCCGCCGCGGTCAAAGCCAAGGAGTACCGCTACCTCTCGCCGGTCTACGACGTCGCGAAGAAGACAGACGAGATCGTCCGCATCCGCCGGGCCGGGCTGACCAACAACCCCGCCCTCTACCTCCAGGCGGTCACCGCCAGCAGCCAACGCAAAGAGGATTCGATGCCGAACACGATGACGGCCGTCGCGAAGGCGCTCGGCCAGAAGGAAGACGCCGACGAAAAGGCGATCGTCGCCGCGGCCGAGACGGTCGCGCAGCAGCACAGCGAGGCGACGTCCGCTCTCGCCGTGATCGCGCAGGCCGCCGGCATCGCGATCGACACCGCGCCGGACGAGCTCGCGACCGCCATCGCGGAGAAGATCAAGGACGCGGCCGCGCCCGACCCGGCGAAGTACGTCAGCACCGCCGCGTTCAACGAGCTCGCTAAGAAGCACGAGGACCTAGCCAAGAGCATCGGCGAGCGCGACGCCGCCGCCGCGGTCGACACAGCGATCGCCGCCGGCAAGCTGACCCCGGCCGAGCGCGACTGGGGCCTGCGCTATGCGCGCCGTGACCCCGAGGATTTCGCTGTCGCCATGGCAAAGCGCCCCGCGATCTTCCGGCCGGGCTCCGACGTGCCGAAGGGCGATCCCAAGCCCGGCGCCGACGGGCTGACCGAGGACGAGCGCCAGGTGGCGCGCGCGCTCGGCGTCGGCACCGAGGCCTACGCCAAGGAGCTCGGCCGCCAGCGTGAGAAGGAGACCGCCTGATGGCCCTGACCGCCGACCGCAACACGCCCGAGCGGGTGGGCGCGCTCGATGACTTTCCGCTCGCCGCGGCGACCAAGGTCTATGCCGGCGGGCTCGCCTGCCTCGACGCCGCCGGCAACGCAGTGCCGGGCGCGACCGCGACCACGCTGATCGGCATCGGCCGCTTCGAGGAGCAGGTCGACAATTCGGCCGGCCTCGCCGGCGACAAGACCGTCAAGGTGCGCCGCGGCGTGTTCCGGTGGAAGAACTCGAGCGACGCCGACGCCATCACCAAGGCCGAGATCGGCGACATCTGCTACGTCGTCGACGACGAGACCGTGGCGAAGACCGACGGCTCGGCTTCCCGCTCGCGCGCGGGCATCGTGGATGGTGTCGACTCGCTCGGCGTCTGGGTCCGCATGGGCGTGACCTCGCTCAACACGCCGGCCTCGGCGCTGCTCGCGGCCAACAACCTCTCCGACGTCGGCACCAAGGCGACGGCGCGTTCGAACCTCGGCGTCTACGAGAAGTTTGGCACGCCGACCATCGTGGTCGGCTCCGAGGCCGGCGAGGCGATCAACGTCACCATCCAGCTCAAGGACTCGGCCGGCACCGACCTCGCGGTGCGCGGCTCGGTGTACGCCTACCTCTCCGACGACGCCAACGGCGATTCGATCGCCGGCACCGCGCCCGACACCGTCGCGATCGGCACCGACGGCCTCGCCATCGAGCTGGTCGCGAAGAAGGCGTGGGTGCTGGTGTCGGAAGCCGACGGCGACATCGACATCACCATCGGCGAGGACGGCGAGGACACCTGGTATCTCATCCTGGTCATGCCCGACGGCCGCCTGGTCGCGAGCGAGGCCATCACCTTCGCCGCCTGATGTTCGTCCTACGCTTCGCTACATGAGGACACACGCGCTCAAGCAGGCCGCAGGCCGATAGCGCACACCACAGGGACCACCACATGCTGCTGAACTCCACCAGCCTTCGGACCCTCAACATCGGGTTCTCGACGGCGTTCCAGAACGGCCTCGGCCAGCACGTGGCGCAGTGGTCGCGCGTCGCGAGCCAGGTCTCCTCGACCACGCGCGAGAACGAGTACGGCTGGATCGGCCAGATCCCGAACGTGCGCGAGTGGATCGGCCCGCGCCAGGTGCAGAACCTCGCGGCGCATGACTACGCGATCAAGAACCGCAAGTTCGAGCTCACGGTCCGGGTCAAGAAGGACGACGTCGAGGACGACAACCTCGGCATGTACGGCCCGATGTTCACCGAGCTCGGCCGCTCGGTCGCGGCGCACCCCGACCAGCTGGTCTGGTCGCTGCTCGCGGCCGGCTTCTCGACCGCCTGCTATGACGGCCAGTTCTACTTCGACACCGACCATCCGGTGCTCGACGCGGCCGGGACGCCGGTCTCGGTCGCCAACACCGACGGCGGCGGCGGCGCGGCATGGTTCCTGATCGACGACAGCCGCGTGCTGAAGCCGATCATCTACCAGACGCGCAAGGCGTTCGAGCTGGTCGCGAAGGATGCCCCGGACGACGACAACGTGTTCTGGGACGGCGACCTGGTCTACGGCACGGACGGCCGCTGCAATGTCGGCTTCGGCTTCTGGCAGTTTGCCTGGGGCTCGAAGCAGACGCTCAACAAGGCGAACTATCGCGGCGCGCGCGAGGCGTTGATGGGCATGAAGGGCGACTATGCCCGCCCGCTCGGCCTGATGCCGCGCCTGCTCGTGGTGCCGCCCTCGCTCGAGGGCGAGGCGCTCGAAATCCTCAACGCCGAGCGCGATGCCGCCGGCGCCACCAACGTCTACAAGGGCACCGCCGAGCTGCTCGTCGTGCCGTGGCTGGCGTAACCGGGCTCAAGTAGCGCAGCGGTAGCCCAACCCAAGACTCCGGAGATCTGGATCACATGACGGACGAGAACACCATCACGCCCACCAAGGTGATCAGGGTGACCAACTTCGGCCGCCCGAACTTCCGGCGCGCCGGCCGGGCCTGGAGCGCCGGCGTCACCGAGCTGATGGAGGGCGCGCTCACGGCCGAGCAGATCGCCCAGCTCGAGGGCGACCCGCAGTTCCGCGTCGAGCTCGTCGACGCCACGCCGGTGCCGAGCGGGATCACCGCGCCGGACGAGGACGACGGCAAGGGCAAGCGCCGCGGCAAGGCCGGCGCGTCATGATGGCGCCCTATCGGCTTCGCCTGTTTGAGGGCGCGCCGTGAAGCCGTCGATCGGGCGCATCGTCCACGTCGAGCTCCATGACGGCGGGTACAACGGCGCCATCGTCTTTCCGGCGATCGTCACCCGCGTCTGGTCGGAGACCTCGATCAAACTGCCGCGTCTTCGTCGACGGCACCGAGGCGCCGCTGTGGCTGACCTCGGTGCAGCGCAAGGACGAGTTCGAGGCGCAGCCGCCGGTGATCCACGAGGGCAAGGTCTGGCAGCCGCGCGCGGTCTGGTTCTGGCCGCCGCGGGAAGGGTGAGGGAATAACCAGGGAGGGCGGTCTGGTAAGGCTCGCGAGGCCCCCAGCACCTTTTAGGGACACGCCGCTGTCGGCACGTAGCCGACGCGGCCTCTGTAGGAGCGCAGCTCGCCGCCCGATGATTCTTTGGTCGTCCTATCGCTTCGCTACATGAGGACATGAGCTACACCACCAAGCAACAGATGATCGACCGCTTCGGCCAGGTCGAGCTCGTGCAGCTGACCGACCGCGGCGCGGACCCGCAAGGGGTGATCGACGACGCGGTGATCGAGCGCGCGCTCGCCGACGCCGACGCGCTGATCGACGGCTACCTCGCCGGGCGCTACGCGACGCCGCTGTCGCCGGCGCCGGCGCTGATCGTCCAGCTCGCCGCCGACATCGCCCGCTACAAGCTGTTCGACGACCGCGCGCCCGAGGAGGTGCGGCTGCGCTTCCAGGACGCGGTGCGCACGCTCGAGCGCCTGCAGACCGGCGCGGTGACCATCGCCGCGCCGCCGCCGGCCGCGCCGATCAGCGCCGCCGGCCAGCCCAAGGTCGAGAGCCAGGACCGCCTGTTCAGCCGCGACCGGATGACGGGGTTCTGATGACTCCTTGGTTTGGTCCATCGGCGACGGTTCAGTCCATCCAGCCGCTGGCTCCGATCGGAGCGCCGCCGATGGACGGCGCGCGGGGCCGCGCGCCATGACCGTTTCCGTCCGCATCGAGGTCGACGACGCCGAGGTGCGCCAGGCGCTGCAGGCGCTGCAGGAGCGCGGCAAGTCGATGCGCCCGCTGATGCGCGACATCGGCTCCTACATGGTGACCTCGACGCTCGACAACTTCGAGCGCCAGCAATCGCCCGACGGCAAGCCCTGGCAGCTGCTCGCCGCCTCCACCGTGATCGCGCGGCTCGGCGGAGCCAAGAAGGTGTTCACCAAGAAGGGCTCGGTGCGGAAGCCCGCGATGCGCCGCATGGGCAAGCTGAAGATCCTGCAGCTCTCGGGGCGGCTGCGCCAGTCGATCACCTATCGCGCCGACCGCGACGAGGTGCTGGTCGGCACAAACGTGATCTACGCGCGCATCCACCAGTTCGGCGGCGAGGCGGGCCGGCGGCTGGGCGGGCGGTCGCGCATGACCATCAACGGCCTCGCCTTCCCGGTCGGCCGCACCGCCGGCCGGCGGGCGCGCATCCCGGCGCGGCCCTTCCTTGGCATCTCCGAGCGCGACCGCGTCGCGATCCTCGACACGATGAGGGAGTACGTCGCGGAGGCATGGAAGTGAGGGTGTCTGTGTCCATCGGCCGCGGTTCGGGCCGGCGTGCCGCTACGCCGATCGGCGCGCGGCCGATGGGTCTTGGGGGCATCGCGTGATCCAAGAGGTTATCCAACGGCTGAAGGACCAGGTGCCGCCGCCGGCGCTGCGCGCGGTCGAGGGCGCGGCCGAGTTCGCGGCGCTCGACGATCGCGGCGCGCCGCAGGCGCCGCAGGCCTGGGTCATCCCGCTCACCGAGGCGGCCGGCGAGAACCGCATGGTCAACATCGTGGCGCAGACCGTGCGCGCCGAGATCGCGGTGGTGCTGGCGTTCCGCCATGTCGGCGACGCGCGCGGCGAGGCCGCGACGCTCGCGCTCGAGGCGCTGCGCACCGACGTGCGCCGGGCGCTGCAGGGCTGGGCGCCCGAGGGGCACACGCCGCTCGAGCTCGTGGGCTCGGCGCTGGTCTCCTACGACGACGGCATCGTCTGGTGGCAGACGAACTTCCGGAGCGAGTTCGAGGCGAGGAGCGTCCCCTGATGATGTCCTACCGCTTCGCTACATGAGGACGCGATGACCACACCCGCAGCACCGAAGCGCGCGCGGCCCAAAGAGGGCGGCAGCTACGTCCGCGAGAAGGACGGCTCGCTGCGCCAGGTGCCGCCGGCCGGGAAGATGGATCACCGGGTCACGCCCGGTGATGACGGAAAGGGGAAAGAACACTCGCCCTCAAGAGAGCAGAAAGGATAAGCGATGGCCAGGTGGAAGCGGCAGGTGATGCTGTTCGAGGCGGAGGCGACCTATGGCGTCGACCCGACGCCGGCGGGTGCGGACAACGCGGTACTGTTCGAGGCCGATGCCGAGCTGACGCCGTTGGGGGCCGAGTACGTCAACCGCAACCTGGTCAAGGTCGAGCGCGGCACCGACCCGATGCCGGTGGTCGGCGAGCACATCCGCGTCAACTTCGCGATCGAGGCCGCGGGCGCCGGCGGCGTCGCCACCGCGCCGAAATACGGCCCGCTGCTGCGCGCCTGCGGCCTGGCCGAGACCATCACGCCGACCACCGGCCCGGTCGACTACGACCCGATCTCGGCGTCGGACGAGAGCGGCACGCTCTACTTCAACCGCGACGGCACCAACTACAAGCTGACCGGCTGCCGCGGCTCGGTCGCGCTCGAGCTGACGCGGCGCCAGGTGCCGAAGTGGCGCTTTGCCATCATCGGCCTCTACAACGCGCCGGCCGCCGTGGCGCTGCCGAGCGCGGCCTTCACCGGCTGGCAGGCCGGCATCCCGGCCACCATCGTCAACACGCCGACCTTCTCGCTGCACGCGCACTCGCCGGTGTTCGCCTCGCTCACGCTCGACCTCGCCAACGACGTGCGCTTCCGCGACCTGATCGGCACGGGCGGGCGCTCGATCGAGATCATCGACCGCAACCCGGTCGGCCAGGTGGTGATCGAGGCACCGGCGCTCGGCTCGAAGGACTATCACGCGATCTGCAAGTCGGGCGCGACGGGGGCGCTCTCGCTCGTCCACGGCACGTCGGCCGGCCAGAAGGTGCTCGCCGCGGCGCCGGCGGTGCAGCTCACCAACCCGCGCCCAGTCGACCTCGACGGCATGGAGGGGCTGCAGATGGACCTGATGCTGCACCGCGACGAGGGCGACGACGAGGTGGTGTTTTCTACCCAGTAGTTGTTTGCGGCCCCTCACCCTAACCCTCTCCCCGATGGGGAGAGGGAGCGCTCAAGTAGGCACAGCCGGTAGCGCAAACGAAGAGGAGAGAGAGTGTTCAAGCTGACCGACGACTACACCTATGACTGGCCGGTCACGATCCATGTGCCGGCCGCGGGCGGCAAGAAGGAGCCGCACCAGGTCACCATCGTCTATCGGGCGCTGGCGCAGGCCGAGTTCGAGCAGCTGAGCCGCGAGATGATCGGCGCCGAGCCGGCCGACGCGGAGGGCGCCACGCTCGACCTGTTCGTGCGCATCGTCGCGGGCTGGGGCAAGGACATCTGCGACGAGCTCGGCGCACCGCTCTCATACACCAGGGAAAACCTCGCCGCCCTGATCGCGCGGCCCTACGTGCGGCGCGCGGTCCTGCAGGGCTACATCGAGAGCGTGAATGGCGCGGCCTCAAAAAACTGAGGGACGCCGCGGCCCATTGGGCGCGCGGCGGGACGCCGGCGCGGGACCGCGGCGAGATCGACGCGCAGCTCGACGCGCTCGGCGCGCCGGCGGAGATGCGCGCGGCCTGGCACGCCCATTGGGGCGGCGAGGCGGGAGACGGGCACTTCATGGTGTGGCGCCGCAACTGGCGGGCGCTCCGGCTCTTCCTCGCGGGCGCGACGCAATGGCACCGCGCCGGCATGGCGGGCATCCCGACCGGGCTCGACTATGCCGCGCTCGAGATGGTGATGCGCACCTGGCGCGTGCCGCTGGCACGCCGTCGAACCCTGTTCGACCGGGTGCGGATCATGGAGGGCGCGGCGCTGCCCATCCTGATCGATCGCATGTCGAAGGGGTCATGAACCCACAGCCGGCGGCGCTCCGAACGGTGGTGCGGCACGGCGGCCTGGGCCGCCGCAGGCTGGCCGGAGGCAGACTCTGATGGCGGGCGAGCTGACCCTCGGCATCCGGATCAAGGCCGACGGCTCGGGCGTCGTCGGCGAAGTCGTCGCGATCGAGGGCTCGCTCGACAAGCTGGGCGAGAAGGCGAAGGACTCCGCCGACAAGACCAAGAAGGGGGCGAAGGACGCCGCCGACGGGCTGAGCCTGCAGGCGAAGGCGACGGACGAGCTGAAGCGCGGCCTCGAGGACATGGCGGCGCCGGCCGGGCGCGTCGGCGGGCTGCTCTCCTCGATCGGCACGGCCGGGCTCGCCGCCGCGGCCGGCATCGGCGTCGTCGTCGGCGTCATGGGCAGCGCGATCCGCGAGGCGGCGCAGAGCGAGCGCGAGATGCTGCGGGTCGAGGCGACGATCCGCGCCACCGGCCGCGCCGCCGGCGTGTTCGGCGACGAGATCGAGGCGTTCGCGACCAAGATGTCGCGCTCGACGCTGGCGACCCAGAGCGACGTGATGGCCGCGGCCTCGGCGCTGCTGACCTACAAGACGGTCGGCCGCGACGCCTTCTTCACCGTGATCGGCCTGGCGCAGGACATGGTGGAGATCTTCGGCGGCAGCCTGCTCGGCTCGGTGCAGCAGATCGGCCGCGCGCTCGACGATCCGGTCAAGGGCCTCGATGCGCTCGCCAAGGCGGGCTTCACCTTCACCGACGCGCAGCGCGAGATGCTGCGCTCGATGATGGAGACCGGGCGCCAGGCCGAGGCGCAGAAGCTCATCCTCGAGGAGCTGGAGGGCCAGCTCGCCGGCACCGGCGAGGCGGCCGCCGGCGGGCTCGCCGGTGCCATCCACCGCGCCACCGAGGCGTGGCGGAACTTCCTCGGCGCGCTCGGCGAGGGCGATGTCGGCCAGGCGATCATACGGACGCTGAATCGGGGCACCAACAATATCGACGCTTGGACGGAGTGGCTGAAGCTTTCGCCGTCCGAGCGGCAGCAGCGGCTACTCGAGCAGGCCGGCGAGACCGGCAACATCATGGATCTGCTGTATGCCGGCGTCGGCAACCAGGAGATGGCGCGCGATCGCCTGGTCGAGCTGAGGGCGTCGCCGCGCTTCACGGCCGACTATCTCTCGACGCAGCTCAAGCGCGGCATGCCATCAGGCACTGCCGGGATTTTCCAGCCGACGCCCGAACAGATCGCCGCCGCGATGAAGGAGCACAGCACGGCGCCGACGCAGGTCGACCTCGCCCTGTCATGGCTGCCGGCACGCGAGCGGGCCGAGGCCGAGGCCAGGCGCGCGGCCGAGGAGGCGCGGCGCGAGGCCGAGCGCCAGCAGAAGCTCGCGGTCGAGCGCCTCAGCATGATCAACGTGCGCGGCGACCCGACGCTGCTCGGCGGCGACCTGGAGCAGGCGCGCGAGATGGGGCACCAGGCGGTCGAGGCGTTCACGCGCCAGCAAGAGCAGGCCATGCAGGTGCTGCGCGGCTTCCACGATGATCGCCTGCGCGCCGAGGAGAACAACATCGCGCTGATCATCCGGGCCGAGGAGGAGCGCCTGCTCGCGATCGAGCAGCTGCTCGCCAAGGGGTTGATCAGCGAGGAGCAGGCCGCGCAGGCGCGCGCCGACGTGAACAAGCGTGTCTCGGTGGACATCGCGGCCGAGCAGGAGCGCCAGGCCGAGAAGACGATGAAGGTCTGGACCGCCGGCTTCGAGCGCATCGGCTCGGTGATCGAGAGCAGCCTCGCCGAGTCCGGGATGCGCGGCTCCGAACGGTTCCGCCGCATCATGGTCACGGCGCTGATGGAGATCGGCCGCGCAGCCATGACGACGCTGGGCGGCGGGTCTTCACCCTTCGCCCTGATCGGCCAGGCGCTCGGCAGCGCGGTCTTGAGCTGGATCGGCGGCGGACCCTCGCTGCCCACAGGCGGCGTGCACGGCGACCTCGTCCCGGCCAGCATCTTCCACGACGGCGGGGTCGCCGGCCGCGGCGGGCGGCTGCGCTACATGCCGTCCGCCATGATCGCGGGGGCGCGGCGCTACCACGACGGTGGGGTCGTCGGCGCCGACGAGGTGCCGGCCATCCTGCGCCTCGGCGAGGAGGTGGTGACGCCAGAGGAGCGCCGCGCTCGTCGTGGCGACAGCACCATCGTCAACGTCGCCTTCAACGTGTCGCCCGGCGTGCCCGAGGCGGCGCGGCGCGAGGTGCGCGCGCTGATGCCGGAGATCGTGGATCAGGTGAAGCGAGCGGTCATCGCCAATCTCGGCCGCGACGGCGACATCAGGGCGGCCCTGACATGAGCCCGGTCGCGATGCCCACCTTGCCGGGCTTCATCCGCGCACGCTTCGGGCTCCGCACGAACACCCAGCGGTTCGAGAGCCCGATCAGCCGCGACGTGCAGACGGTGGAGCTGCTCGGCGCGCGCTGGTTCGCGACCTTCGAGCCGCCCGAGCTCGTGCCGGACGAGGCCGGCGAATGGAAGGCCTTCCTGATCGACGTCGGCGGCGCCGGCCGCTTCATCGCGTTCGATCCGGCGCGAACGACACCGCGCGGCACCGGCAGCGGCTCGCCGCTGGTCAAGGGCTCAGGCCAGAGCGGCATCGAGATCGACACCGACGGCTGGGCCGCGAACGAGGCGGTGCTGCTCAAGGGCGATTACTTCAGCATCGGCGGCGAGCTGAAGATGGTGACCGTCGACGTGATGAGCGACGGCGCGGGCAACGCGACGCTGCGCTACCGGCCGGCGCTGCGCGCGAGTCCGGCCGACGATGCGCCGATCACGGTCGACAACCCGACCTGCGTCATGCGCTTCATCGACGACGAGCAGGCGGTCTGGGACGAGGCCCGCACGCTGACCCGGCTGCAATTCTCCGCGATCGAGGTGTGGTGAACGCTCATGCAGCGAAGCGGTAGCGCAAACAAGAGTCAGGGATCAAGGATCAGGGATTGACCGATGCCGCGTGAATTGGCCGTCCTGAACGATGCCGCTGCGCAGGCGGCGCACCTCATCCCTGTGGTGTTCATCGAGCTCGATTTCCCGACCGAGCCGGTCCGGGTCAACACCGGAGACCGCGCGTTCATCTGGGGCGGCATGACGTTCCACGGCATCGCCGAGATGGGGAGGATCGAGCCGTTCGGAGAATCGACCAACCTCTCCGTCGAGGGCTTCGTGATCGAGCTGAACGGCCTGCCGGCGCAGAGCGAGGAGGACGTCGGCAACATCGAGCGATCGCTGGCGGAGAACATCCAGGGACGCCGGGCGCGCGCCTGGCTCGGCTTCCTCGACGAGACGACCTACCAGCTCGTCGACGACCCCGACCTGATCTTCCGCGGGCGCATGGACGTGATGAGCGCGATCGTCGGCGAGACCGCCAGCGTCGCCGTTCACGTCGAGAACCGACTGGCGGACTGGGACCGGCCGCGCGTCAGGCGCTACACGCACGCCGACCAGGTCGCCCGCTTTCCCGCCGACAAGGGCCTCGAGTTCGTCAGCCAGACGACCGAGCGCGAGATCCTGTGGGGGAGAGGGTAATGCGCTCATGTAGCGGAGCGATAGCGCGACACAACGACTCTCTTCAGAGGTGACCGATGCCCCGTGAACTCGACATGCCGACGCTCGCCGCCCGCGCCGCCTACTACGCGGCGGGCTGGGTGAGCAACCAGTACCCGCGGGGCTCGGACCGGCAGCCGCGCGATCGGCGCTGGGCGATCGACTCGTTCAAGAAGATCGCCTACCGCGACGAGTGGGAGGCGCTGGTCGAGCTGATCGTGGATCGCCTCGGCGGCGAACCCAAGCGCAGCTTCGAGGCCGCGGTCGCCGAGCTGAGGCAGCACGCGCCGCGCACCGACGAGGCGTTTGACAGCGAGCTGGCCGCGCGCCTCGCGGTCGACCGCGAGGGCCGGCACGCGCTCGGCCGGCGCGGCCGCGTCGTGGTCGGCCGGCGCCAGGTCGGCATGCAGCTGATCGAGACGGAGACGACGGACTCGATCCTGCGCCGCCGTCGCCTCGGCATCCGGAAGAGCGACCCGCGCTATGCCGAGCTGCGCCAGACCTGGCAGCGCGTCGGCCCGCTCTGGTGGCCCATCTATGCGGGAGAGGCCGAGGAGCGCGAGCGGATCAAGCTGGGCCAGCGCAAGCACATCGAGGACGGCGCCGACCCGATCGACCCGATCCCGTTCCCCGAGATGGCCCTGGCGCTCAACGCGCGCTTCTCCTACGAGGCCGTGGCGGCCGGGCTCGACGCCATCACCGCGCGGCTCGACGAGGGCTCGGGCGCCTCGGTGATCAAGGGCTACACCACGGCACAGCCGACCGACCCCGACGTCGCGATCTCGGGGCAGACGCTGCTCTTCACCTGCGTCGCGTCCGACCCGGCGTTCGGCGCGGCCGCCGACCAGAACCCCGGCGCCCGCGCCACCGCCGGCAGCATCACGCCCGACAGCTCGGCGGATGCCACCGGCACGGTCGATTTCTGCCGCTGGTCGGCCACCAACGACGGCGACACGCCGCTCGACGACCACATTGACGGCTCGGCCGGCGTCGGCCCCTACAACTACGACTTCAGCACCAACGCGATCGTCGCCGGCGCCGAGGTCGACATCACCGCCGCGACCGTCGACCTGCCGCAGTGGGCGGCGTGATCGCCTGATGCCAATCCGCCGGCTGATCGATTGCCACGCCTACACGATCGACGTCGAGACGGATGTCGACGGCGCTCTGATCGGCTTCGTCTTCACGCCGCTTGTTAAGACCAGGATGCGCGTGACGGTGACTATCGGAGAGAAGCAGGAGGCGGCCCGGCTCGCGGCGCCCGATCGGGCCGAGGCGCTGACTGTGGCCACGAAGGGCATCGCATTCCCGGATCGCAAGGTGTCCGGGGTGCCCTGGCTCGGGCCGCAATACTGGATTTCTGTCGACGGGGCGCCGACCGAGCCGGAGATGAAGCGGGAGGCGCTGGCGCGTGGCTAAGCCGACCCCGCTTGGTATCGCCGACAGCGCCGAGGACCTCGCGTCCGACCGCGAGATCACCGGCATCGATCTCTCATCCGGAGCCGACATCCTGATCGCGTTCTGCCATTGGGAGGATGGCTCCAGCGCACGGCCCGACGACAACCAGGACGTGGTCTGGAAGCCGGGCGGCGGCAATCCGGATCAGCCCCTGACCAGGCTCGGTTTCATCGAGAACGGCAACGGCGCCGCCGGCATCTACTATCGGCTGAACCCGACACCCTCTGCCAATGGCACGCTGTCGATGCACACCGACGTGAGCGACGACGGCATTATCGGCTGCGAGGCATTCAATCAGGTCGACACGGCTTCGCCCTTCGGCGGGATCTCAACCAACACCGGCACGAGCACCTCGGCCTCGGTCGTGTGCTCGGGCTCTAACAACACGGCCAATGACCTCGTGCTCGGCGTCGCCGGTTCTGGCGTCGCCGACAGCAGCGTGACCGAGGGCGCCGGGCAGACCCGCCTCTATCTCGACAATACCGGCGCCGGCGAGGACGGCATCACCGGTGTCGCGAGCTACGAGGACGGCAGCGGGTCCAACGTCACGATGAGCTGGACGAGCTTCGGCCAGTCGGACGGAGATTGGGCCGCGCTGGCCGTCGCCCTCAAGGGTTCAACCGCCACGCCGACGTCGGGCAGCGCGTCGCTCGAGGCCGAGGCGGCGCAGCTCGCGGCCGGTGCGACCGAGCGCGGTGCGGCGAGCGTGTCACTCGGCCTCGCCGGTCCCGGCATGTCGGCGACAGGCACGATGCTGCCGGCGGCAACGGCGCACCATGACACAGCCGCTGTGGAGCACGCGGCCGAGGTGCTGCTCTCGCTCACCGTCACCGCGCACCACGACGTGCCGCCGGTCGAGGCCTCGGCCGAGGCCGAGCTCGGGTTCTCCCTGTCGGCCCATCACGACGTGGTGTCGGCCGTGGTCGACGCCGCCGGCGTCATGCCGCCCGAGACGGCTGCGACCTTCGGCCTGGCGCCGCTCGATGTGCTGGCGGCCGGGTCGCTCGCCCTGATCGGCAAGGCGGCGATCGGCGTCGAGCCCGTGACGCTCGATGCAGCGGCGCACGAGGCGATCGAGGCTTCGGCGGCGCACCTGGCCGCGCCACTCGGGCTCGACGCCAGCGGCCTCGAGCTGACCGAGGGCGCAGCATCGCTGGTGCTTCCCGCGGCGGCGCTCGCGGCCGGGGCCGCGACAGGGCTGATCTTCGAGGGCGCGGCCATGATCGGCGTCGCGCCGGTCGCGCTCGCCGGCGGCGCGATCATGCTGCCGGCCGGCGCGGCGGCGCTCGGCATGCCGCCGTTCGACGTCGGCGCCGCAGCCGGGCAGACCGTCATGGCGGCGGGGGCGTTCGCGCTCGAGGCCGCCGCGCTCGAGGCCGGCGCCGGCGAGCGCCTGGCCGTCGCGGCCGCCCTGCCGCTCGACGCGCTCGACGTCGTGGCCGGCGCCGGGCTGACGATCGCCGCCGGCGGCGCCATCGATCTGGGCGCGCCGGCGCTGGCGGCCTCGGCCGAGATCCTGGTCAGCGGCGCGGGCACGGTCGAGCTCATGCCGGCCGAGTTCGCCGCCGACGGCGCGAGCATCCAGTCCTTCGGCGCGGCCGCGGCGCTCGACGTGGCGGCGCTCGACGTGGTGGCGACGGGATCGATGCTGCCGTCTGCGCTGGCGGCCTTCGACCTCGCCACGCTCGACCTCGAGGCCGCGACGTTCACGTTCTTCGTGGAGCGGCCCGCCTTCGTCGTCAGCGTTCACCGCATCGTCACCGCCGTGATCGACGCGGCCGCGCCGTCAGCGGCGGTGTTGGCCGAGACCGGCCGCGTCGTCGCGATCGAGGCCGCCGGCGCGCCTGCCGTTCGGGTGACGCCGCTCGCGCGCCCGGTGGTGATCGTGTCGGCCGAGGTGGAGCTCGCGGCATGAAAGCCGGCGGCGCTCCGAACAGGGTTGCGGCACGGCGGACTGAACCGTCGCCGGCGCGCCGGAGGCCAACATGAGCGACGGCATCTGGGTCGGCGCCAAGGTGCGCGTCAGCGGCCAGTTCCACGACCTGGCCACGGGCGATCCGGTCGACCCGGCCGCCGTGGTGTTCACGGTCAAGCCGCCCTCGGGCTCCGTTGTCATCTACACATACGGCGTCGACGCCGAGCTCGTGAAGGACGCGACCGGCGGCTACCACGTCGATGTCGACGCCTCGATCGCCGGCACCTGGCGCTATCGCTGGCACTCGACCGGTACCTACCAGGCCGCCGAGGAAGGCGCCTTCGACGTGATGGCGAGCCTGGTGGGATGAGGGATCGGGACGCGCACGCCTCCCCCTTCCAGGGGGAGGGCCAGGGAGGGGGTCGGTCGCCGGCGCGCCTGACGGCTGAACCGCACGATGGCCTGGACCGCCGGCGACCGCAGATGATCGCGCGCCTGCCCGACTGGCCCGAGCGGCTCGCCGAAGCGGTCGAGAACGCGCGGTCGAAGCCGTTTCGATGGGGCGGGCGCGACTGCGCGCTGTTCGCGGCGGACTGCGCGGCGGCGCTCACCGGCCGCGATCCGCTCTCCCATGTGCGCGGGCAGTACGAGACGCGCATGGGCGCGGCCTTCACCCTGGCGCGGCTCGGCTGCGAGGACGTGGCGCAGCTCGCCGACACGCTGTGGCCGCGCGTCCGCCTTGCGCTGGCCCGGCGCGGCGACTGGGTGATCAGCCCGCCCGGCGCGCCGATGGCGCTCGGCGTCTGCCTCGGCAAGCAGGCGGCGTTTCTCGCGCCAGAGGGATTCGCCTTCCGGCACACGGCACTGTGCAGCGCCGCCTGGAAGGTCGGAGAGTAGCCGTGATGCGCGCTATCGCCTGCGGCTGCTGGGGCGCGAGATGCCGTTTCTGATCCCAGCGGCCATCGCCGGCGTCGCGGCCGGCATCGGCGCCGGCATCGCGGGCGCAACGCTCGCCGCGTCACTGGCGATCGGCGCGATCGCCGCCGGCGTGAACATCGTCTCCTCACTGCTCGCGCCCAAGCCGAAGAAGGCGAGCTTCGACCTCGCCGCGTTCCAGCGCGACGTCTCGGTGGTGGTGCGCTCCTCGGCCGAGCCGCGGCGCGTCGTCTACGGCGAGGCGCGCGTCGCGGGTCCGATGGTGTTCGCGGACTCGACCAAGGCCAACGGCTTCGACCAGCTCCATCTCGTGATCCCGCTGATGCACGGCCGGGCCGACGCCATCGGCCAGGTCTACCTGAACGACGCGCTGGCCTGGCTCAAGCCCAACGGCAGCGCGATGTATCGCCAGCACGTCAGCAATGACGGCGGCGGCGACGCCGAGCACGGCATCGGCCTCTATTCGATCTACCGGCATCTCGGCGACGACGACCAGGCGGCCGACGCGGCGCTGATGGCCGCCAACCCGAAGTGGACCAGCGAGCATCGGCTGCGCGGCATCGCCTACCTCTATGTCCGCTTGCGCGCCGACATCTCGACCTGGTCGAGCGGCATCCCGAACGTCGCGGCCGTGCTGCGCGGCCGCCGGGTCTGGGACCCGCGCCATGAGGGCGTCGACATCGTCAGCGCGGCGCCCGGCTCGCCGGTGCTGTTCACCACCGACGGCGCGCACGGGCTCGAGCCCGGCGATCGCGTGTTCATCCGCGACCACGAGCACGAATCGATGACGATCGCCAAGGAGTACCAGGTCGCGACCGTCCCGAGCTCGACGACCTTCACCCTGCTCGGCACGGACGGCGAGACGCTGGCGGCGTCGAACGGCGCTGGCAGCGGCGGCACGGTCACGAAGATGGTGTGGTCGAACAACGCGGCGCTCTGCGTGCTCGACTATCTGCTCGCGGCGTTCGGCTATGCCTGCGACCTCGACGAGATCGACGAGGCGTCCTTCATCGCCGCCGCCAACATCTGCGACGAGATGGTGCCGCTCTCGCCGAGCCAGGACAGCTTCGTCAACGACGCCGCGCTGAACGTGCTGGTCAGGCCCGGCCTCAAGGTGCCGATGCGGCGCGGCGACGCGGTCGAGCTGACTACAACCGGCACGCTGCCGACCGGGCTCTCGACCGGCACCACCTACTACTACATCCCGGAGCCGCCCGAGGTTTCGGTCACGCCGCCGAGCGCGGGCCAGCCGGCGAAGTTCAGGTTCAACCTGGCCTCGAGCCGCGCTGCCGCGCTCGCCGGCGCGGGCATCGCGGTGAGCGGCGCCGGCAGCGGCACGCACACCGTCGTCCGCAAGGCGCAGGTCCGCTACGACTGCAACGGCGCGATCTCGCTCGATCGCTCGCCGAACGAGGTCATGCGCCAGCTGCTCTCCGCCATGGCGGGCGGGCTCTCCTACTGGAAGGGGGCGTTCCACGTGCGCGCCGGCGCCTACGAGGCGCCGACGCTGCCCGCGCCGATCGACGTGAGCTGCCTGCGCGGACCGATCTCGATGCCGTCTCGCGCCCTCGTGCGGCGCGACCTGTTCAACATGGTGCGCGGCACCTTCGTGAACCCGGATGACGCCTGGCAGCCGGCCGATTTCCCGGCGTACCAGAGCGCGGCGTTCAAGGCGGCCGACGGCGGCGAGGAGATCGCGCGCGACATCGAGCTGGCCTTCACCGACGACGCGACGCGTGCCCAGAGGCTCGCCAAGATCGACCTGATGCGTGCGCGCACCGGCGGGCTCGCGATGGCCGTGCCGTGCAACATGCGGGCCTATCGCGTCGCGCCGCTCGAGACCGTGCCGCTGACGCTGGAGCATTTCGGCTTCGAGGCCGCGCACTTCCAGTGCGTGCACTGGCGCTTCACCGAGGGCTTCGGCATTGATCTCTCCCTGAGCGCGGTCGCCGCGGCCGACTTCGCCTGGGACCCGGCCGAGGCGCTCGACCTCGACGCGCCGGAGCGGCTGACGCCGATCGACTTCACCTTCGTGGCCGCGCCCGGCCTCGCGCTCGACGACGACGTGATCGAATCCTCTGCCGGCGAGATCGTGACCCGGCTGATCGCGCTCCTTAACCCGCCCGACGACCAGTTCATCACCGGCTATCAGGCCGAGTTCCGCAAGGCCGGCGAGACCGAGTGGACCCAGATGTCGGCCGGCGCGCGCACGCGGTTCTACGCGGTCGGCGTCGAGGACGGCGTGACCTACCAGGTGCAGGCGCGGGCGATCAACGCGGCCGGCGCGGAATCCGAGTACGCGCTCGCCTCGCGCGAGATCGTCGGCTCGGTGGCGCTGCCGGCCGACGTCACCGGCTTCGTCGTCAACGTGATCGATGGCACCGCGCACCTGTCATGGAATGCCAACGCCGAGATCGACCTGTCGCACTACCGGGTGCGCTGGTCGCCCGCGACCGTCAGTGCCGCCTGGGAGAGCGCGATCGACGTGGTGCCGAAGGTCGGTCGGCCGGCCACCTCGGTGCACCTGCCGGCGCTCACCGGCACCTATCTCATCAAGGCGGTCGACCTCGGCGGGCGCGAGAGCCTCGCGGCCGCGACCTCGGTCACCGGCATCGCGCATGTGCTCGGCTTCAACGCGGTCGAGACCGTCTCGGAGCACCCGGACTTCGGCGGCACGCACGACGGCACCGTGGTCGACGAGAACGACTTCCTGACGCTCGAGAGCGACCTCGAATGGGACCAGATCGACGAGGAATGGGATGACATCGTCGGGGAGTGGAACGAGCTCGTCCAGGTCGCGCCGAGCGGCACCTACACCTTCGAAGACTCGATCGACCTCGGCGCCGTCTACACCTCGCGCGTGACGGCAATGATCGCCGTCACCACGGTCAACTTCTCGGACACCTGGGACACCCTCGCCGGCAACTGGGATGCCATCGCCGGCAACTGGGACTCGCTGTCGCCGGCCGGCAACGTCGGCGCCAGGCTCGAGCTGCGCACCACCGACGACGACCCGGCCGGCTCGCCGACCTGGAGCGCCTGGCGGCCCTTCGTGGTCGGTGACTACACGGCCAGGGCCTTCGAGTGCCGCGTGGTGCTGACCTCGATGAGCCCAGACGTCGCGCCCGGCGTCTCGACGCTCAGCGTGACCGTGGATATGCCGGACCGCATCGCCGCCGGCGGCGGCACCACCAGCGTCACGGCTGCGGTGACGGTGACCTTCTCGCCCGCCTTCAAGGCGACGCCTAAGGTTGGCGTCACGGTGAAGGACGGCGCCAGCGGCGACCGCGTCGAGATCACTGCCGAAGCAGCGAGCGGCTTCGACATCAGCGTCTACAACTCCGGCGGCTCCCGGGTCGTGCGCAACTTCGACTGGATGGCAAAGGGTTATGGGGAGGCCGCATGAGCCAGCACGACTTCATCATAGACAGCCAGGCGATGCCGGCGGCGCGCGCCGACATCAACGCCGCGCTGCAGGCGCTGGCGTCCACGAACAAGGGTTCGACCGCGCCGGCGACACCGTATGCCGGCGAGCTGTGGATCGACGACAGTGCGAGCCCGTGGACACTCAAGCTCTATGACGGCGCCGATTGGATCACCGTCGGCACCGTCAACACCACGAGCAACACCTTCACGCCGGCGGGTGGCGGCGGCGTGGTTGCCGGCACCACGCTGGTGCTCAATCCATTCACGCAGAACCAGACGGTTACCCAGGCACACGGGCTCGGCGGCGAACCCGACATGGGCTTCGAGGTGATCCTCGAGTGCATCACGACCGATCTCGGCTGGTCGGTCGGCGATCGGGTGCGCATAAGCGAGGTCGGACTCGACGGCAACGCCGACGCCGGCTTCACCGTCTATGCCGACGCCACCAACGTCTACCTGATCACGCACCAGGGCTTCCGGCCTCACATCAACCGCAAGGACAACCGGCTGTCGGCCGACATCACGGCGGCGAACTGGAAGATCGAAGTCACGCCGTTTCTAGGGAGCTGACCATGATAAGCAGGAAAACCGTCGCCGGACCCACGCGCCACTTCGTCGATGCGGCCGGCCGCTATGGCGGCCAATTCCACGATGCGGTGGACGACAAGGGCGAGGTCGTGCATCCGGTCAAGGTGCCGGAAGGCTTCGTCGAGGTGGTCGGCCCGCCGCCCGGCGACGGCTATCTCTGGCAGGGCGGCACATGGAAACCGGACCCGGACTATGAGCCGCCCACACCACAGCCGACCGTCAAGGAGCGCCTGGCGGCGATCGAGGCCCGGCTGGCAGCGATCGAGGCGCAGCTAGCTGAGACGCGGGAGATTCGCCCGTGAGCCAGCACGACTTCGTCATCGCCGACCAGGGCATGCCGGCGGCGCGCGCCGACATCAACGCCGCGCTGCAGGCGCTGGCCTCAACCAACAAGGGCTCGACCGCGCCCGCAACGCCCTACGCCGGCGAGCTGTGGCTCGACGACAGCGCGAGCCCGTGGCTGCTCAAGCTCTATGACGGCACGGACTGGATCGCGGTCGGCACCATCAACCCGACGACCAACCTGTTCCAGTCGACCAATCACGCGCGCACCGACCAGACCGTCAACATGACGGCCGCCATCAACGAGGCGGGCTGGGTCGACCTGTCGAGCGCGGCCACCGTCGACATCGGCGCAGCCGCCTCGAACAACATCCGGATCACCGGCACCACGACGATCACGAGCCTCGGGTCCGCGTCGTCGGGCGTGGTGCGCCGCCTGCGCTTCGCCGGCGCCTTGACGTTGACCTACAACGGCACGTCGCTGCTGCTGCCCGGCGGCGCCAGCATCGCGACCGCGGCCAACGACACGGCCGTCTTCGTCTCGCTAGGCTCGGGCAATTGGATCTGCGTCGAATACAAGCGCCAGAGCGGCCGTGCCGTGGTCGAGCCCGTGCCCGGCCTGGTGCAGCGGGTCTATGCCACCTACACCGACTACGCGTCGACGACGACGCAGATGCCCTACGACGACACCATCCCGCAGATCACCGAGGGCGCCGAGACCGTCACGGCGGCGATCACGCCGAAGAGCGCGGCCAACATCCTGCGTGTCACCGCTCACTTCGGCTACTTCCTCTCGGGTACCAACGTCGAAGCCGGCGCGGCGCTGTTCCGCGATTCGATCGCGAACGCCAAGGCGGCGGTGCATGCCTCGGGATCGGGCGCCGTCCCGACCCAAGGCTCGCTGTTCTTCGAGGAAGCGGCCGGCTCGACCGCGACGACCACCTACCGGCTGCGCCTCGGCCCGGCCGGCGCGCAGACCATGTACTTCAACGGCAACGCCAGCGGGCGCCGCTATGGCGGCGTTGCCGCCCACCGCATGATCATCGACGAGCTGACGCCGTGAGGATGCGCCGCCGATGACCGATTGCCCTCACGGCGAAGGCCGGCGGGGGACGGGGTGTTCCACCACCCCGAACCGCGAGACGAAACCTCGCATGACCACGACTGGCCGCGTCATGGCCATCCCGCCACCGCATGCACGCGGCGGGAGGATTGTGAGACTGCGAGGACATGGAGTCGAACCGATACGAGAGCGTCGAGCCCGGCCCTGGGCTGGCGCCGTGGGTGGGCGGCAAGCGCAACCTGGCACGGCTGCTCGTCGCGCGAATCGAGAAGATCCCGCACGATTGCTACGCCGAGCCCTTCATTGGCATGGGCGGGGTGTTCTTCAGGCGGCGGGAGAAGCCGCGCGCCGAGGCCATCAACGACCTCAACGGCGACGTCCACAACCTGTTCAGGATCGTGCAGCGCCACGTCGACGCGCTCCTCGAGGAGCTGCGCTGGATGCTCGCCAGCCGCGAGCTGTTCGACCTGGTCAGACACCAGAACCCGGCGACCCTGACCGACGTGGAGAGGGCGGCCCGGTTCTTCGTGTGGCAGAGCCTCGGGTTCGGCGGCCGGCCCGGCAGCGGCAGCTTCGCCGCCGCGCCGGTGCAGGCGAAGGTGTTCAACCCCGCCATCGTCATGAAGCGCCTGCGCCAGGCGCATCGACGGCTCGTCGGGGTGACGATCGAGCGCTTGCCCTACGACGAGTTCGTCCGGCGCTACGACCGGCCCCGCACACTGTTCTACCTCGACCCGCCCTATTGGGGCGCGGAGCGGCTGTACGGCCAAGGCCTGTTCCAGAGAGACGACTTCGAGCGCCTGGCCGAGCTCCTCGGCGGCCTCCAGGGCCGCTTCCTGCTCACCCTCGGCGATCGCCTGGAGATCCGTCGCCTGTTCCGCCGCTTCAGGATCGAGGCCGTCCGCCACACCTATCGAACCCGAGGCGCCGCCGTCCCGGCCCGCGAGCTGATCATCACCGGCGGAGGCCGCCGTTGAGACCCCTTCGATGGCCGTCCGAACCCGCTTCGTCTCGCACCTGCGAACGCTTTTCCGGCCGCGCCAAACTAACTGTCACCCCGCGCCAAACTAACTGGCGCGCTACAG
>JBFXKW010000022.1:0-38068 GCA_050173345.1 Alphaproteobacteria bacterium
CTCCGAAGGCAGAGGTCGTGAGTTCGAATCTCGCCGGGTCCGCCATCCTGCTTCGCGCTGGCGTGCTTCGCAGGATTGGCGCTAGCCACGCCTGCGCATGGCTCATGATCGAGCATTTGATCATCTTGCTGCGGTTCGATTGACCGCGGGGGCCGCTGCATCCCCATACGCAGGCGCTGATCGACGCGATCCTGACGCCGGGCCCGGCGGACCGGCACATCGCCCGGCGCAGCGGGCTCGAAGGCGACGTGCCGGGCACGATCAACCCGCCGGGCGGTTGTCGCTTCCACACCAGATGTCCGAAGCGGATGGATGTATGCTCCAGGGGAAACGCCGCCTCTGGTCCCCGTCGCGCCCGACCACGAGGTTGCCTGTTTTCTCTGTCGTTGATCCAGGGGGCGGCGGTGCGCCCGCCCACCGCCAAGGAAGGGAGTAGGAATGAAGCTCGAAGAATACGCCAAGTATGACGGTCTCGGCCTTGCCGCCCTGGTGCGCCGGCGCGAGGTGAAGCCAGGCGAGCTGGTCGATTGCGCGATCCAGGCGATCGAGGCGCTGAACCCGAAATTGAATGCCGTCGTGCGCCGGCTCGACGCCATGGCCAGGAAGACCGCGAAGGGCGAGCTGCCGCGCGGCGCCTTCACCGGCGTGCCGTTCCTGCTCAAGGACCTCACCCATTCGCTCGCCGGCGTGCCGACCGATTGCGGCAGCCGCTTCTTCAAGGGCTGGACGCGCGGCTACGACACCGAGATGGTCAAGCGCTTCAAGGCGGCCGGCTTCATCATCACCGCGAAGACCAACACGCCCGAGGCCGGTTCGAGCGGCTCGACCGAACCGGTCGCCACCGGCCCGACCCACAATCCGTGGAAGCTCGGCTACAGCTCGGGCGGCTCGAGCGGCGGCTCGGCCGCGGGCGTCGCCGCCGGCATCACGCCGGTGGCGCACGCAAACGACGGCGGCGGCTCGATCCGCATCCCGGCCTCGGCCTGCGGCCTGGTCGGCCTCAAGCCGTCGCGCGGGCGCACCTCCTACGCGCCGGACTGGGGCGAGGCGTGGAACGGCATGGCGATCGAGGGCGTGGTGTCGCGCACGGTGCGCGATACCGCGGCGAGCCTCGACGTGATGTGGCAGCCCGCGGTCGGCGACCCGTACACCGCGCCGCCGCCGGCGCGGCCCTACCTTTCGGAGGTGGGCGCGCCGGTCGAAACCTTGCGGGTAGGCGTGTCGTGGGCGGCGCCGCGCGGCTCCGCGGTGCATGCCGAATGCGTCAAGGCCGCGAAGAAGGCGGCGAAGCTCCTCTCTGGGCTCGGCCACAAGGTCGAGGAGGCCGCGCCCAAGTTCGACATCGAGCGGCTGGAGAAGGCGTGGAGCACGATCTTCCAGGCGAACGAGGCCTGGGCCTTCCTCGACTACGCAGCAGCTACCGGCAAGAAGATTTCGAACGCCACCATCGAGAAGAACAACCTCGCGCTGGTCGAGGCCGGGCAGAAGCTGAGCGCGGTCGACATCCTGCGCGCCGTGAACGACATGCACGCGGTGACGCGCGAATACGCCCGCTTCTTCGAGAGGTACGACATCCTGCTGACCCCGACGCTCGGCAGCCCGCCGCCGAAGCACGGCTATCTGTTCGCCGACGAGAACGCCGACCGCTTCTTCGAGCGGCTGATGGCGTTCATCCCGTTCACGCCGATCCAGAACGCGACCGGCAACCCGGCGATCACGCTGCCCTTGCACTGGAGCGCGGACGGCCTGCCGGTCGGCGCGCACTTCGTCGCGCGCTACGGCAACGAGGCGCTGCTGCTGCGCCTCGCCGCCCAGATCGAGGAAGCCGAGCCCTGGTGCCACAAGCACCCGAAGACCGGCCTCTGGAAGAACTGAGCGAGCGCTTCTACTCCATCGTCATGCCCCGGCTTGACCGGGGCATCCAGGGGCGGCGGCACCGCTGTTTCGGCGGCTTCCCTGGATTGCCGGGTCAAGCCCGGCAATGACGATGGTGAGGGCGCTCGGGCCGGATCAGAGCTTCGGCCGTTTGCTGCGCCAGGGGCGGGCCTGCTCGTAGGCTGCGGCGGCGCGGAAGACGCGGAGATCGTCATAGGGGCGCGCCACGATCTGCATGCCGGTCGGCACGCCCGACGTGGAGAAGCCGGTCGGCACCGACATCGAAGGGCACTGGCTCACCAGGTTGAAGCCGTGCGTCATGATCCAGCCGACATAGGCGTTCACCCGCTTGCCGTTGACCGTGAAGTCCTGGCGGAACTCGTCATGGTCGGCCTTGACCGCCGGGATCGCGAGCGTCGGGCACAGCATGACGTCGTACTTCGAGACGATCGGCTCGAGCTTGCGCCACATCTCGCCGCGCTTGAGGTGGCACTGGTAGAGCCGCGACGCGTCGTGGCTGAGCCCCTTCTCCAGGAGATGCACGACGAAGGGGTCCATCTCGTAGCGCCAGCGCGGCAGGTAGTGCGCGGCGATGCCGGCGAACAGGCCTTCCCACCAGGTCAGCCAGCAATCGAGCACGCCCCAGTCCCAGCCGAGCTCGACCTCCTCGACCGTGCAGCCGAGCTCGCGGAAGGCATCCGCCGCGGCACGGGTGTTGCGCTCGACCTCGGGGTCGATCGGCACGTAGCCGAGGTCGATCGAGAGCGCGACCTTCATGCCCTTCACGTCGGGCAGGCTCGCCGGGATGGTGAGCTTCTGCGGCAGCGAGCACAGATCGTCCGGGTGCGGGCCGGACATCACGTTCTGCATCAGCGCGGCGTCGGCCACGCTCCTGACCATCGGCCCGTAATGCAGGATCGATTCGAGTGGATGGTCGCGGTCGAGCGGGTTGCGCCCGAACGGCGGCTTGTAGCCGACGATGCCGCAGGCAGAGGACGGGATGCGGATCGAGCCGCCGCCATCGGTGCCGTCGGCGAGCGTGGTCATGCCCGAGGCGACCATCGCGCCGGCGCCGCCCGATGAGCCGCCCGAGGTGTAGTCGGTGTTCCACGGGTTCGGCGTGATGCCCCAGAGCGGGCTGTGCGTGTTGCCGGAATAGGCGAATTCCGGCGAGGTCGAGCGCGCGTGCATGATCGCGCCGGCCTTGAGCAGGCGGTCCACGGTCGCGGCGGTGTAGTCCGGGCGGAAATGCTCGAAGATCTTGGAGCCGAAGGTGGTGATCTCGCCCTTGACCGGGTGGAAGTCCTTGATCGCGACGGGCAGGCCTTCGAGCCTGCGCGGCCGGTCGTCGGTCTTGGTGTAGCGCTCCTCGGCCTTCTTCGCCTGCTCGAGCGCGCGGTCGAAGAAGGTGTAGGTGGTGGCGTTGAGCTTGGGGTTGACCGCTTCGTGGCGCGCGATCATCGCCTTCATCAGCTCGACCGGCGACAGCTTCCTCGCCTTGAACTGCGCGATCGCCTCGCTGCCGGTCATGTAGCAAAGCTCGAGATCAGCCGACGCCATGCCCGTCTCCCTCATGCGTGATGTGTGCCGATGAGCCGTCCGCGCCGCTGCCCCGCAAGCATGCCGCGCCGGAGGGAGCCGCTCTCAGGCGATCAGCTTGGCATATTGATCGAGCAGAGGCAGCACCTGATCGCGCGGCTGGTCGGGCACGTCGAACAGCATCCGGTCGATGCCGGCTTCCGCGAACTTCGCGAGCGCGGCCGCCTCGCTCGGCGTGCGGAACACCGTGACCGTTAGCGTCGAGGGCGATCGGCCCGCCTTCTCCGCCGCCGCCTTCAGGCGCGCCATCTCGCGCGCGGGGTCGAAGCCTTCGCTCCAGCGCGGCAGCCAGCCATCGGCATAGTCGACCACGCGCTTCAGGGTGTGGTCGGTCTCGCCACCGAGGATGATCGGCGGATGCGGCTTCTGCACCGGCTTCGGGCTCGACCACACCGGGTCGAAGTTGACGAACTCGCCGTGGAACTCCGCCTCCTCCTCGACCCACAGCGCCTTCACCGCCTTGACCTTCTCGGACATCAGCTTGAAGCGGGTCTTGTAGTCGACGCCGTGGTTCTCCATCTCCTCGACGTTCCAGCCGCCGCCGACGCCGAACACGAAGCGCCCGCCCGATAGCCTGTCGAGGCTCGCCGCGGCCTTGGCGGTGGCGATCGGGTCGCGCTGCGCCAGCAGGCAGATGCCGGTGCCGAGGCGCAGGTTCCTGGTGGCGGCGGCCGCGAAGGAGAGCGCAACGAAGGGGTCGAGCGTGTGCTTGTAGCGTTCCGGCAGCTCGCCGCCGGCCGGGAACGGCGTCCGGCGGCTGATCGGGATGTGCGTGTGCTCGCACAGGAACAGGCTCTCGAAGCCGCGCGCTTCCAGTTCGCGGGCGAGCTCCGCCACGTCGATGCCGTAGTGCGTCGGGAAATAGAACGCGCCGTATTTCATTGTCGCCCCTCCGTCCTTCATGCCGGTCGTCCGCCGCGATAGCGGCACAAATGACGGATGGATTCAAGCAAGCCGTGGCGCACGTAATAGGTGCGTTTGCCCTCATGCTTCGACAGGCTCAGCATGAGGGCTTCGAGTTTCGGCCTCATCCTGAGCTTGTCGAAGGATGAAGCGGTTGCACCGACTGGGCGTCCCGGGCAAACCTCGCTTCGAGTCGCCGCGGCGAAGCTGGTAGATCAATGCAGGGGGAGAGACCGCCATGACGGACGAGCGCAAGCCGGACGAGACCATCGAGGTCAGGGTCGACGGCTACAAGGTCGTCGCCTACAGCTTCGGCTCAGGCCACGAGGTGCTGTTCTGCCTCAATGGCGGGCCGGGCCTGCCCTGCGACTATGTGCGCGACGCGCTGTCATGGCTGGCTGACAAGGGCTACCGGGTGGTCGCGTTCGACCAGCTGGGCTGCGGCAAGTCGGACCGGCCGGACGATGCCTCGCTCTGGACCATCGAGCGCTATGTCGAGGAGGTCGAGACGGTGCGGAATGCGCTCGGCCTCGGCGTCGTGCATCTCTACGGCCAGTCCTGGGGCACCTGGCTCGGCATGGAATACGCGCTCGCCTATCCGGGCGCGTTCAAGACCATCACGCTCTCGAACGGCGCCGGCGACATCCCGCATCTGGTGAGCGAACTCTTACGCCTGCGCCAGGCGCTCGGGCCGGAGACCGAGGCGATGATGCAGCGCCACGAGGCGGAAGGCACGCTCGACCATCCGGAATACCAGGCCGCGATCACGCTGCTGAACTACCGCCATGTCTGCCGGCTCGACGTCTGGCCCGACGCGGTCAACCGCTCGCTCTCCGACTGGAACATGGGGCCGTACAAGGCGATCCAGGGGCCGAACGAGTTCTGCTACACCGGCAGCATCAAGGACAAGAACTGGCTGCCCATGCTCCACCGCGTCACCCAGCCGGCGCTCGTGCTGTGCGGCCTGCACGACGAGCTGACGCCCGCCTGCTCGATGAAGATCCATGGCGCGCTGCCCAATTCGCGGATCAAGGTGTTCAAGAACTCGTCGCACCTGCCGATGTGGGAGGAGCCGGAGGCTTACGCCGAAACCCTGCTCGGCTTCCTCGACGCCCATCGCGGTTGATCAGGCCGGAGTGGAACCGAACGCCGCTACGCCCGCTTGCGTGCGGCAGTCTTGCGACGCGCGAGCGGCAGGTCGAGCTCGATCCTGTCGTGGGCGAGCTTCGGCGCGAGCCGCCCGCGCGCGCCCCGTTCCAGGCGTACGAGCCCGTAGCCTGCCATGGTCTTGAGCGTGCGCGAGAGGTTCGACTTGGCCCGGCCCGACAGCGCAGCCAGCTCGCCGAGCGAGCCTGGCGCGCGCTCGGCGATGATCTGCAGGAGCTCGCGGTTGCCGGCCGAGAGCACCTTGGCGAAGGACTCCGTCGAGGTGAACCAGACTTTCGGCTCATCGGCGTGAACGCGGCGCTCGCCGCGCGCGATCGCCATCGTCCGCGCCTTCATCTCCTCATAGCTGGCGATGCCCACCTTCAACGTCGTCATGAAATCACTCCTCTCTCGCGCAACACGGCATCCACCAGGCTCCAGAAGTCGGCCAGCAGAGTCGCCGCATCCCGGTACTCGTAAGGCGCCACCGTGCGAAAGCGATGCCTGTGGTCGTACGGTCCGCGGCGCCGCCGTCGGCCGGCGGCATGTGCGTTGTCGAAACCGACAAGCCGCTCGCCATCCGGTCCGTGCAGCGTCAACGAATAGTCGAGACCATGCGGCTTCTCCGGCGTCGCCGGCACGCGCGTTATCACGAACCGCACCCAATGCCCGCCTTCCGGATCTACGACGAGCACCTGACCGTCGAGGTCGAGAAGCGTATCAAGGGTGGGGTCGTGCCGCCGCGCCACGACATATAGTTATCAAGGTGCGATAACACAATCAAGCCGCGCTTGCCCACCCAAAGCGCCGTGCATCCAGCCAGCTATCCAACTGTTGCAATCGGACGGGTTGAGCCACGTTCCTGAGCTAAGCCGAACCCTCTTCCGCCAAAAAAGTCGCTCAACCAAACAGGTGCGGATCGGTGCGTTGGTATCCGCCTTTTCGGGCGTACCCTTTATTCCTTCCCGAGTTTCCGCTGCTCCACGGAAAGGCTCGGCGGGCTCTTCAGCGTCTGGAGGATGACGCAGTAGCGTTCGGTCATGGCGATCAGCTTGTCGAGCGTGGCGTCATCGGCCTCGGCGTCGAGCTCGAAGCGGAGCGTGATCTCGGTGAGGCCGACCGGCGCCGCGCGGTCGACGCCGAGCGTGCCGCGGGCGTCCCAGATTCCGTCGGCGACTATCTTGCCGCCGCGCAAGGGCACGCCCAATGCAGTGGCAACCGCGCCGAGCGTCACGCCCGCGCAGGCGGCCAGCGCCTCGAGCAGCATGTCGGCCGAGCATGCCTTGGTGCCGTCGCCGCCCGCCGCCGGATGCAGCCCGGCGACCGTCTCGCCGCCCCAGGCCCGTACCACGCTGGCGAGCGTGCCCGGGTCGAGGCGCGCCTCCGCGCGCGCCGGTATGCGCGCGGTCTCGGGCGCGTCGCGGTAACGCTGCTTGAGCGGCGCCTGCAGGGCACGCAATTGCTGGGCATCCATCGATGTCTCCCTTTGTCTGTACGCCCTATCGGCCTTTGGCCTGCTTGAGGGCGGCATGGTCTGATCGGTACGCCCTGCCGGCCTTCGGCCTGCTTGAGGGCGATCGGTACGCCCTATCGGCCTTCGGCCTACTTGAGGGCGTCATGGTCTGATCGGTACGCCCTATCGGCCTTCGGCCTGCTTGAGGGCGGCACGGTCATCGGCCCTCCCTCGGATGATAGGCGCGCCGGAGGCTACTCAAGGCGTAGAGTCGACGGCAAGCCGGCATTGCCTTGCCCGAATAGTCGGCCGAATAGGCTATGTCTTTTATTACCTATCGACATCGCGGCGTAGTGTGGCGCGTGCCGGGCATATTGCTAATATTCGATTCGGCCGCGTGCGAGTCGCGCCCGCGGCCGGCCGCGCCGGCAATTCAAGCCATTCATCGGCGCAAACCGCGGCATCCGGGCCGGTCGATCGCCCACCGCGGACCTCATGGAGAACGGCACCGCCAAGTAGGCCGGGCTTACGGGAGCGGGAGCATGAGCGGAGCAGAACTCATCGGGGCCGATCTGAGCCTCGCGGTTCTGTGCGAGGCGAATCTCAGCGGGATCAACCTGCAGCGCGCCTCGCTGCGTTCCGCCGTGCTGCGCGGGGCGTTCCTCTTCAAGGCCAATCTCAGCGACGCCGATCTGAGTGGGGCCAATCTCGCCGGCGCCAACCTGCAACGCGCGCATCTGAGCGAGGCGAGCTTCGTCGGTGCGGATCTGCGCGGTGCGGACCTGAGCTGGGCCAATCTCAGCGACGCCGATCTGAGCGGCACGAACTTAAGGGGCGCCAACCTCGCCGGCGCGAATCTGAGCCGCGCGCAACTGTTCGGCGCCGATCTCGAAGGCGCCAACCTGAACGGCGCCAACCTGTTCCTCGCCGACCTCACGAGCGCCAACCTGACCGGGGTCACCCTGCAGGACGCCCATATCAGCGGCACCAGGCTCGCCAACGCACGGATCGGCGCGGAGCCTTCCGAGCCGTCCGGCCCGGCCGCCCGCCCGTCCAAGGTCGTGAGCGCCGCTTCCTGAACGCCCCGGCCCGAAGCCTATTTGGCGTGAGGGCCTCGTTCGCGGCCGTTGGTCCTTGCCTGCGTGAGCTCCGCCACCGCGACGCGCAGCCGGGCGTTCTCGGCCTCCAGCTCCTTCAGCCGCTTCGCAGGCTCTTCCCCGTTGCCGGCGTTGCTGGCCTCGCGCGGCGCGGTGCGCCGGTCCTTCTCCAGGACCTCGCATAAGCCCTGCAGGGCTTGCGAGACCTGCTCCAGCCGGCCGACCTGCTGGACGCCGAGCTGGCCGAGCGATTCGGTGAGCCGCTTCTCGATGCGTTCCAGGCCGCCCGTCAGCGCATCCTGCAGGCCGGCGGCCTCGGCCGGCGTCGTCGTCGCCGCGTTCGAGCGGATCAGCTCGCGCGCCTCGGCGAGCCCGCGCGACAACACGGCCGCTTCCGCCGCCTGCGCCGCGCGCAGCTCGATCATGCTCTTGAACAGCGCCTCGGTGAGCCGGTGCCCCTCGCGCGCGATCTCCTGGCGCAGCAGCTCATGGCCGGCGCCGAGCCCGCCGGCCCCGGCGTCGTGGTGGGCGGCGCGCGGCATGCGCGCCTCCAGCGCGGCGAGCCGCGCCTCGATCGGGCGCAGGCTCTCGCCGATCTCCTGGCGCAGGGTGCGCGCCTGGTCTTCGCCGAGGCGGCGCAGGCGCTCGGCCTCCTCGCCACTGCCGCTGGGGGCCCTGCCGCCGGCGCGCTGATAGGCGAGATAGCCGAACACGGCGGCAGCCGCGGCGGCGAGGGTGAGCAGGAAAGCCAGCCAGTCGGGCATCGCACGTCCGCTCGATGGACGATGAGCGGCGAGCAAAGCGCATCGGCTGCCGCTTGTCGAGCGCGGGCTGCGACCAGCGGCGGCCGCCCGGCGCTACCAGGCGCGCACGCGGCCGATGTCGAGATGCACGAAGTTCGATTTCGGGTAGTAGCCGACGCCGCCGGCGCGGAGCCCGAGCGCGGTGTCGCGCAGCGTCGCAATGCCGCGGCTCTCGAGGCGCACGTCGATCGCCTTGCCTTCGACGTGCAGGCTGCGCTTCGCGACGCCGTCGGAATCGGCGGCCAGCCGCGCGTTGGTCTTCGGCGAGCGATAGCCGGAGATGATCTGGAACGGCTCGCGCGTGCCAAGCTCGCCCTGCACGCGGTCGAGGAGATCGAGCAGGTTCGGGTCGATCGGCTTGACCTCGCCGGTGCGATGGTCGCGCAGGATGTGATTGATCGCCTCGAGCGCCGTGGCGTCGTAGCCGCCGTCCCGCCAATAGACGGTTTCGAGCCGCTCCTCGGTGTGCAGGTTGCGGAAGGCGAGGCACCGCTCCGCCGCAGGGGAAGTGCCGGCCGCAGCGGGGCGGATCAGCGCGGTCGAGAGCGCGAACGAGGCGCCGATCAGGAACTGCCGCCGCGTCGGAATGGTCCGGCCGGGTCGCGCGGTCGTCGGCAGGCGCAGACTCATGTCATGACCCCTCAGCGGTGACGTCGCGCGCGATCCCCTCCTCGCGCGCGATCACGGTTTCTGCCAGCGCCCAGTCGATCCGCTCGGCCAGGCCGCGCTCGGTCGCCAGCCGCCGCGCCGCATCGAGGGAGACGCCGCCCTTGTTGTATACGTCCCGGTGCGCCTCGAGAAAGACCCTGCCACCCGCCGCGGCGATCAGGAGCGGCCGGTAGACGAGCTCGCCCCGCGTGCCGAGCGCGACGTGCGGGAACAGCGCCGCGATGTCGTCCGGATGGAGCCGGATGCAGCCATGGCTCCGGAAGCCGTAGATGCTGGCCGGCGCGTTGGTGCCGTGAATGCCGAGCGCCGGGATGCTGAGGCCGAGCCAGTAGCGGCCGAGCGGGTTGTCCGGGCCGGGCGGCACCTCGGTGAGCACCGGCCTGCCCGTGCAGCGCATCTCCTCCTGGATCGAGGGCGGCACGATCCAGGTCTTGTCGATCTCCTTGGCGGCGACAGTGAAGCCGCCGGTCGGGGTCGGCCAGTCGGGCCGGCCGACGGCGACCGGATAGGCCGCCTCGACCGTGCCGTTCGCGATCAGGTACAGCATGCGCTGCGGCAGGTTGAGGATCAGGCCGTCGCCGTAGCCGTCGGGCACGATGTGGCGGTTGTCGATGGTCAGCTTCTGGCCGGGATGAAGCGTAGCATCCACCTCGATGCCGCTCTCGCGCGCGATCGTCCGGTAATCGACGCCGAAGCGGGCGCCGATCTTGATCAGGAAGTCGCCCGGCGCCACGGTGTATTCGAAGCGTCCGCCGACGAGCGGGCCGCGTTCGGCCGCGGCCGCCTCCGGGGCGGGCGAGACCACGAGCAGAAGCAGGAGCAGTCCGAGCGCGCCGAGGCCCGGTTTCGACTGCTTGCTGCAACGCTGGGGCCGCATCGCCGCGCGGCCCGGCCGATTCAGGCCGGGTGGAACCGCTTGAGGATCATCTTTGCGATGCCGGCGAAGAAGATGAAGATGATCAGGTAGATCGTCAGCACGCCGAGCGCGCCCATGATGTCGAGGCCGGGCAGGACGAAGATCACCGCGAGGATCGCGGTGATGATGCAGAGCACCAGCGCGATCAGGTTGGCCTTGCCGTTGAGGGTGCGCAGATAGGCGAGGATCTTGCCCCCCAGCGTGGTCGGGGGCGGGCTGTTGGTCGCGGCCATGGACGGTCTCTCTCAGCGGCTTGGTCGGTCGTCAGGGCGCCGACCTTACGCAGTTTCCCCCGCGCGGGCAAGGCTCAGGCGCTGAGGCGGGCGATGCCGGGGTCGGGGTCGTTGCGGTTCCAGCCCTCGCGGCGGACATGGCGCATCACGTTGGCGATCAGCGCGTGGCCGAGCCCCTCGCTCGCGGTCAGGATCGATTCCGGGTGGAACTGCACCGCGGCGATCGGCAGGCTGTCGTGCTCGAGCGCCATGACGATGCCGTCTTCGCTGTGCGCCGTCACCTTCAGCTCGGGCGGCAGCGAGGCGGCGAGCGCGTGCAGCGAGTGGTAGCGCCCGGCCTGGAAGCCGCCCGGCAAGTCCTCGAACAGCCGCCCGCCGAGCACCCAGATCTTCGACGCCTTGCCGTGCATCGGCGGCGCGATGCGCCCGAGCCGGCCGCCGAAATGCTCGGCGATGCCCTGCAGGCCGAGGCAGACGCCGAAGATCGGCAGGTTGCGGGCGAGGCAGGCGCCGATCGTTTCGCTCAGCGCGAAGTCGCGCGGCGTGCCGGGGCCGGGCGAGAGCACCACGAGGTCGTAGCCCCCCGAATCCAGCGCGGCGCGCGCCGGCGCCGGCCGGTAGGTCTCGACCTCGGCGCCGGTCTGGCGGAAATAGTCGGCGAGGGTGTGGACGAAGCTGTCCTCATGATCAACGAAGAGCACGCGCCGGCCGAGCCCCGGCCGGTCCGCCCCGGCACCGATCGAGGGCGCCATGATTGCTTTTGGTGCAGGCGGCTCGGCGTCCTCGAGCGCGGCGAACAGCGCCGAGCCCTTGAGCAGGCATTCGGCGTGCTCGGCCTCGGGGTCGCTGTCGAACAGCAGCGTCGCGCCGACCCTGACCTCGCTGCGCCCGGCGGCGAGGCGGAGCGTGCGGAGCGTGAGGCCGGTGTCGGTATCGCCGTTGAAGCCGAGCCAGCCGAACGCGCCGCCATACCAGCGCCGCGGCGAGTTCTCATGGTCCTCGATGAACTGGATGGCCCAGCGCTTGGGCGCGCCGGTCACCGTCACCGCCCAGGCATGGCTGAGGAAGGCGTCGAGTGCGTCGAGCCCGCCTCGAAGCTCGCCCTCCACATGGTCGCAGGTGTGGATCAGGCGCGAATACATCTCGATATGGCGCCGCCCGATCACCTTGACCGAGCCCGGCACGCAGATGCGCGACTTGTCGTTGCGGTCGACGTCGGTGCACATGGTGAGCTCGGCTGCGTCCTTGGTCGAATTCAGCAGCTCGAGGATCTGGTCGGCGTCCGAGAGCGCGTCGGCGCCGCGCCGGATGGTGCCCGAGATCGGGCAGGTCTCGACCCGCGCGCCCCTCACCCGCACGAACATCTCGGGCGAGGCCGAAACCAGCGCCTCGCCCTCGCCGAGGTTGATCAGCGCCTGATAGGGCGCGGGGTTGCCGGCGGCGAGCCGGCGGTAGAGCGCGGCCGGGGTCTGCCGTTGCGGCCTGACGAAGAGCTGCGAGCAGACCGCCTCGAACAGATCGCCGCGCGCGAACGCCTCCTTGGCCGCGCGCACGGTCTCCTGATAGGCGCCGGGCGGCGTGTCGTCATGCGGCGGCCCGCCATGGCGGTCGCTCGCGACGCTGGGCGACGCCTGGCGCTCGAGGCCGGTGGTCGTGCGGCCGTCGACCTCGAACTCGTAAGTCAGGCGCACCCCGGTCTCGCGCCGGTGGTCGAGCACGACGATCTCGTCGGGCAGATAGAGCACGATGTCGCGCTGCGCGGCGTCGCGTTCGAGCTTGAGCCGGATCGGCTCGAACTGGAACGCGGCGTCATAGCCGAACGCGCCATAGAGCCCGAGCTGGGCGTCCTCCTCGCTCGCGAACAAGGCGATGACGGCGCGGATCAGCGAGAAGGCGGAAGGCCGCCGCGTGCGCTCCTCCTCGCGGCAGGGCGCCTCGCTGCGCGCGATCAGGCCCGAGATGGTCGCGGCCTCCGCCCGCTCGATCGCGATGCCGTCGAGGCCCTCGACGACGCGGCGGAGCGCCGGCAGCAGCACCTCGCCGCGCGTGTTGAGCGCCTCGACGGCGAAACGCTGGCCGCGCACGGTGAGCGCGAGCGGCGGCGCGACCACGCCGATCTCCCATTTGTGGTAGCGGCCCGGATATTCATAGCCGGAGGCGAGGTAGAGCCCGCGCTCGCCGTCCAGCCGGTCGATCACGGCTTGCGCGTCGCGCCGCTCGGCGCGCGCCTCGGCGCGCTGCACCAGGATGCCGCCCTGCGTGCGATAGGATGTTCGCGCTTCGCTCATGCACGATCCTCGCCGTTCGGATCGCCTCGAAGCGGGCGGCCTTGGCCTGAAAACGCCGAAGGGCCGCCCGACATTCCGGCGACCCCTCCAAGACTTCGACGCACGATACGCCGACGGCGGCCGCCTCTCAGCGCCACCACCACCAGATACGGACGTTGTCGATGCGTTCGATCATGGCCCCAATAGGCCACGAGGCGCCGGCCCCTGTCAATGCCGGCGGTTCAGCTCTCGCCGGCGGCGAGGGTGAAGGTGGGGGCGCCGTCGAAGCTCTGCAGCTTCTCGACGTGCATCCAGCCATAGTGCGTGCCGATCAGGCCGAGCAGGGCGAGCACGTCGGCATCGCCGAGCGATGCGTTGTCATTCGCAACGAAGCGGCAGCGAAAGTGGTCGATCACGTCGGTCTCGGCGCCGCTGGCGGGGTAGACCTGGGCGCCCCGGCTCTCGATGATTTTGAGGCGGAACGGCGTGCCTTGCGCGAGCGCCGCGAGCCGCTCGCCGAGCGCCTCGGGCGCGGCCGTGGTTTCGACGAAGACGTCGACGCCGACGAGGGCGCGGCGTTTAGGCGCGGCCGGCGGGCCTGCGAGCTTGGGCATTGCGAGCGGCCGGTACGGCCGGGTCGAGAAGCCCTCGACGCGGCTTCCGATGTTTTCGATCACCCGGTCGGTGAAGGCGGCGGTGCCGGTCGCCTGCGCCTTGCCCGCGATGTCGCCGGTGCGCACGCCGTCGACCGCGATGGTGCGGAAGAGCGTGTGCTCCAGCGTCTCGGCCGCCTCGAAGCGGCCGAGATGGCGCAGCATCATGGCGGCAGCGAGCGCGAGCGCGGTCGGGTTGGCCTTGTCCTGCCCGGCAATGTCGGGCGCCGAGCCATGCACCGCCTCGAACATCGCGATGCCGTCGCCCAGGTTGGCGCTCGGCGCGAGGCCGAGCCCGCCGATCAGCCCGGCGGTCAGGTCGCTCAGGATGTCGCCGTTCATGTTGGTGGCGACGATCACGTCGAAGCGCTCCGGCGTGATCACCAGGCGGTGCGCGCAATTGTCGACGATCATGTGCCCGGCTTCGATGTCGGGGTAATCGGCCGCCACCTCGTCGAAGACCCGTGTGAACAGGCCCTCGGTCAGCTTCATGATGTTGGCCTTGTGCACGCAGGTCACGGCCTTGCGCGCCTCGGCGCGTGCCAGCTCGAAGGCGAGGCGCGCGATCTTCTCGCAGCCCTTGCGCGAGTTCAGCTTGAGGCACTGCGCGACCGAGGGCGTCTGCATGTGCTCGATGCCGGCATAGACGTCTTCCACGTTCTCGCGCACCACCACGAGATCGATGCCGCGGCCGGAGAACGGCGTCACGATGCCGGGCAGCTCGCGCGCCGGGCGGATGTTGCCGTAGGTCTCGAAATACTTGCGGAGCGTCACGTTGGCGCTCTTGCCGCCATGGCCGATCGGGGTTTCGAGCGGGCTCTTGAGCACGACGCGATGGCGCGCGATCGAGGCGAGCGTCTCCTTGGGCACGCCGGTGGTCACGCCTTTCGAAAACGCTGCCGCGCCCGCCGTGCAGGCCTCGAAGCGGATCGAGGGATCGAGCGCCGCCACCATGCGCTGCACCGCGGCCATGACCTCGGGCCCGATGCCGTCGCCCGCGATGGCGCTGACCGTGACGGGCGCGGGCTTGGCGGCCGTCCGCTCATGGCCGGCATCGCCGGCCGGCTTGCCGGCATTGCGGGCAGGGACGGCGCCGGCCAGCGGCCTCGGCCGGGCGCTCACGGGTTCGGTCGGCGGGAGCATGGAACTTGATCCTCGATTGAGCCTGAGGGCGGGCCGGTTGGCGGCGCGGCGGATTTTGTCGTGCAAAGCTTAATATCGTCTTGGCGGGCGCGCTTGCCCAGCCCGTTCGCCGGGCCGCGAAAAAGTGTCACGGCCCGGCAGCCTCATCCTTCGTCCTTCGACAGGCTCAGGACGAGGCCGATTGCCAAGGCCCTCATGCTGAGCTTGTCGAAGCATGAGGGGGTGGCATCACCCGGCTGCCGCCTCGACGGGGGCGCGGGCGGCGTGGCAAGCTCCGCCGCGTTCCACGCCGCGCAAGAAGAAGGACACGATGCCATGAGCGAGAGCTGGCGCAACCGCAAGACGCTGATCCTGAGCCGCACCGACATGATGGGGCTGCTGACGCCCGGCGAATACGTGGATTGCGTCGAACGCGCCTTCCTGCGCCATGGCGAGAAGCGCTACTACATGGAGCCCAAGGGCCACATCGTGCTCGACAAGTATCCCGGCGAGTGGGAGGTGATGCCGTCCTATATCGAGGCGCCGCTCGGCGGCGTGCCCGAGGCGGCGGCCTGCAAATGGGTTTCGATCCGCGAGCAGAACCGCGCCCGCTTCGACCTGCCGACCGTGTTCTCGATCCTGGTCTACACCCATCCCGAGACCGGCTTTCCGCTCGCGATCTGCGATGGCTCCTACCACACCATGCTGCGCACCGGGGCGTCGGCCGCCGTCTCGGTGCGCCACCTCGCGCGCAAGGGCGCCAGGGTGCTCGCGCTGGTCGGCGCGGGCGATGTCGGCATAGGCTCGCTGCGCACCTGCATGGCGGTGCAGGGCTGGGACGAGGTGCGTGTCTGGAGCCGCTCGCAGCAGACGCTCGACGAATTCCTGGAGAGCGAGCAGCCGCGTTACCCTGCGCTCAAGATCAAGGTCTCGACCAAAGCGGAGGAGGTGGTGCCGGGCGCCGACGTGGTGGTGTGCCAGACCATCGGCGCCGGCCCGGTGGTGCGCGACGAATGGATCAGGCCCGGCACGCACATCGCCGCGCTCGGCGCCGACCTCGCCGGCAAGCAGGAGATCGAGAGCGCGATCTCGAAGCGCGCCCGCATCTTCGTCGACGACATAAGGCAATGCGTGCCGGACGGCGAGATCAACGTGCCGATCAAGGAGGGCGTGATCAAGGAGAGCGACATCGTCGGCGAGATCGGCGAGGTGATCTGCGGCAAGAAGCAGGGCAGGCTCTCCGACGACGACATCACGCTGTTCGATTCGACCGGCATCGCGATCCAGGATTCGGCGACCGTGCCGCTCGAATACGCCCGCGCGCTCGAAGCCGGCGTCGGCATCGAGAAGAAGATGATCTCAACCTAGAGGAGGCTCGGTACATGGAATTCGGGTTCAACCTGCCGAATGGCGGTCCGCTGGCGAAGCCCGACACGATCCTGCAGATGGCTGCGCGCGGCGAGGAGCTCGGCTTTTCGATCTTCGCGATTCCGGATCACATCGTGTTTCCGAATGACATCCATTCGCGCTACCCCTACACGACCGACGGCAGCTACATATACGCACAGAACGAGGGCGGCGACGTGCTCGAGCCGCTCGCGATGCTCGCTTACCTGGCGGGCACGACCAGGAAGGCGCGCCTGCTGCTCTCCGTCCTCGTGGTGCCCTATCGCCACCCCGTGCTCACCGCCAAGCTGCTCTCGACCATCGACCTGCTGTCGAAAGGGCGCGTGGTCGCCGGGGTCGGCGTCGGCTGGATGGAGCAGGAATTCCCGCCGGTCGGCGCCCCGCCCTTCGCCGAGCGCGGCAAGGTCACGGACGAATACATCGCGGTCTATCGCGAGCTGTGGTCGAACCGGACGCCTTCCTTCAAGGGCAAGTACGTCCAGTTCGACAACATCATCTTCTCGCCGCAGCCGGTGCAGAAGGGCGGCATCCCGATCTGGGTCGGCGGCGAGAGCGAGCCCGCGCTCCGCCGCACCGCGCGGCTCGGCGATGCCTGGTTTCCGATCTGCTGCAACCCTCATTACCCGATGGATACGCTCGCGCGCTTCAAGGCCCGCCTCGCGCTCATGCGGCGCTATGCCGAGGAGGCGAAGCGCGACCCCGCCGAGATCGCCCTGACGTCGTGGGTGGTCTATCAGGGCGGCGACAAGCGGCTCAAGAGCGAGGACGGCGCCCCCATCCTGTTCACCGGCGGCGCCGACGACATCGCCGCCGATATCGAGGCGTTCCGCGAGATCGGCGTGTCCTCCCTGCTCTTCAATTTCTACCGCGGCCACCTGCAGAAGTCCCTCGACGCCATGACCTGGTTCTCGGAAGAGATCATGTCGAAGGTGAAACGCTAGCTGCGTTGAGAGCTGCCGGCGGCGAGGCAAGGGCAACGCGTCGGCAGTTCCCCCATTGTCATTGCCGGGCTTGACCCGGCAATCCATGTCGGCATCCGACTCGCTACACGATGGATCGCCCGGTCAAGCCAGGCGATGACGAAGAAGGGAAGATAGCGCCGATGGTCACCCACACCCCAATCGTCATGCCCGGACTTGATCCGGGCATCCAGGCTTCTTCCGGAAGCTGGATTGCCGGGTCAAGCCCGGCAATGACGATTTGAGTGCGGGCGATCGTCGGGGACGGCCCGCCTTCTACCCCTTGCCGCGCGTCTTGGTCTTGTGCGGCTCGGCGTTCTTCTCGATGAACTCGATGATCGCGCCAGCGATGTCGATGCCGGTCGCGCCTTCGATACCCTCTAAGCCGGGCGTCGAGTTGATCTCCATCACCACCGGGCCGTGGTTCGAGCGCAGCATGTCGACGCCGCAGACGTTGAGGCCGACCGCCTTTGCCGCGCGCACCGCGGTCGTGCGCTCCTCGGGCGTGATCCTGATCCTGGTCGCGGTGCCGCCCTGGTGCAGGTTCGAGCGGAAATCGCCCTCCTTGCCCTGGCGCCTCATCGCGGCGACCACCTTGCCGCCGACCACGAAGCAGCGGATGTCGGCGCCCTTGGCTTCCTTGATGAACTCCTGCACCAGGAAGTGCGCCTTCAGGCGGCGAAAGGATTCGATGATGCTCTCGGCGGCGCGCTGGGTGTCGGCGAGCACGACGCCTTGGCCGTGCGTGCCTTCGAGCAGCTTGATGACGAGCGGCGCGCCGCCGACGATGCGGATCAGATCCTCGGTCTCGGTGGTGGCGTGGGCGAAGCTCGTCACCGGCAGGCCGATGCCGCGGCGCGCGAGCAGTTGCAGCGAGCGCAGCTTGTCGCGCGAGCGGCCGATCGCGACCGATTCGTTCAGGCTGTAGACGCCCATCATCTCGAACTGGCGCAGCACCGCGAGCCCGTAGAAGGTGATCGAGGCGCCGATGCGCGGGATCACCGCGTCGAACTCCTCGAGCGCCTTGCCGCCATAGCGCACCTCGGGCTGGTGCGAGGTGATGTTCATGTAGCAGCGCAGCGTGTTGACCACGCGCATCTCGTGGCCGCGGCTCTGGCCGGCCTCGACCAGGCGGCGGTGCGAGTAGAGCTTCGGGTTGCGCGCGAGGATGAGGATCTTCATCTCAGCTCATGCCTTGATTTCTGGTTCGCTTGCGGCGGCGGTAGAGCGCGCTGGCGCGCACCCGGCCGGTGACGAAGCTGCGGGACGGATCGACGACCATGCGGGGCGAGAGGGCGGTGCGGCCGAGCAGCAGCCGGAACCGCATGGTGTCGCGGTCGGTCAGAGTCAGCTCGATCGGCAGCTCGAGCCCGCCGATGCGGACCGGCGCGCTGATCACGTAGCGATACTCCGTATGCCCGCCGGAATCGCTGACCCAGCGCCGGTCGACCACGTCGGCCACGCCGATCACCACCTTCTTGTCGCGCTGCTGCAGCGGATGCACGCCGAAGCGGATGCGCCTGACCGCGCCGATGGTGAAGGGTTCGACGAAGAAGGCGTGCAGGGTCGAGGTGCGCGCGCCGGTGTCGATCTTGGCCTTGATCGCGGGCAGGCCGAGGCTCGGCAGCGCCACCCATTCGCGCCAGCCGACGACGAGCTTGGCCGTATCGTCCGTTGGGGTCATGTGGCGGTGTGGCGGCCAGGCGCGCGGGCCGGCGTCTCCTTAGGTTGGCGCGGATTCTGACGTGCCGCGGTACAGAGGCAAGGGGCTCAGTGTGTCAGTTCGCCCTCATGCTTCGACAGGCTCATGCTTCGACGAGCCCAGCACGAGGGGGGCTTTGGTTTCCGGCCTCATCCTGAGCCCGTCGAAGGATGGGACCGTCGCACTGGCCCAGTACTAAAAAGGGGCCCGGCGGACGCCTCGCCGCGGCCTTGGAATACCGCCGAGTCGCACAATTTCATTCCCAGATTGTTCCTGGTTTGATATTCTTATGTTTCAGAGAGGTGCGGCGGTACGGGCTTATGTCCGAGGCTCATCGCCTATGGCGTCCGGCGTGCCGCTTGAGTAGTCTCCGCACCATGGCAACCGCAAAGCGCACCCTGACCAACGCATTCGGCGAGCTTGCCGCGCTCTTCGGCGAGCGGTTCTCGACCGGGCAGGCCGTGCGCGACCACCATGCGCGCGGGCCGACCCACTACCCGCCGCACCCGCCGGATGCCGTGGTGTTCGCCCGCTCGACCGAGGAGGTCGCGAAGATCGTCGGCATCTGCGCCCGCGAGCGCATCCCGATGGTGCCGTTCGGCGTGGGCAGCTCGCTCGAGGGCCAGGTCAACGCGGTCGAGGGCGGCGTCACCATCGACCTCAGCCAGATGGACAGGATCGTCAGGGTCAGCACCGACGATCTCGACTGCACGGTCGAGGCCGGCGTCACCCGCAAGCAGCTCAACACTTACTTGCGCGATACCGGGCTGTTCTATCCCGTGGATCCCGGCGCCGATGCCAGCATCGGCGGCATGGCGGCGACCCGCGCGTCCGGCACCAACGCGGTGCGCTACGGCACGCTGCGCGAGACCGTGCTCGGGCTTACCGTGGTGACCGCCGAGGGCAAGATCGTCCATACCGGCGGGCGGGCGCGCAAATCGGCCGCGGGCTACGACCTGACCCGGCTGTTCGTCGGCTCCGAAGGCACGCTCGGCGTCATCACCGAGGTCACGCTCCGGCTGTTCGGCCTGCCCGAGGAGATCGCGGCCGCCGCCTGCTCGTTCCCGAGCCTCGAGGCGGCGGTGCGCACCGTGATCCTGACCATCCAGTCGGGCATTCCGGTCGCGCGCATCGAGCTCCTGGACGAGGTGCAGGTCGATGCCTGCAACCGCTACTCCAAGCTCGACCTGCCGGTCGCGCCGACCATCTTCTTCGAGTTTCACGGCACGCAGCGCGGCGTCGACGAGCAGGTCGAGCAGGTCGGCGCGATCGCCAAGGAATACGGCGCCTCCGATTTCCGCTGGGCGAAGCGGCCCGAGGACCGCACCGCGCTCTGGCAGGCGCGGCACGATGCCTATTTCGCCTGCGTCGCCCTCAAGCCTGGCAGCCGCGGCTGGGCGACCGACGTCTGCGTGCCGATCTCGGCGCTCGCCGAATGCCTGCTCGAAACCAAGGCGGACATCGACAAGGCCGGGCTGACCGCGCCCATCGTGGGTCATGTTGGCGATGGCAACTTCCACGTCTGCTTCACCGTCGATCCCGATGACGAGATCGAGATGGGCAAGGCGAAGGGCGTCAACGAGCGGATGATCAGACGTGCGCTCACATTGGGCGGCACATGCACCGGCGAGCATGGCATCGGCTTCGCCAAGCTGGCCTACATGGAGGCCGAGCATGGCGACGCGGTCTCGCTGATGCGCGCGATCAAGCATGCGCTCGACCCGCACAATCTGATGAACCCGGGCAAGGTCGTGCCGCCGGCCTGACGCCGCGTTCCGCGCGGCCGACGGGCCGCTGCTTTACAACTTCTTAAATCAAGCAGGGCTGTAATGCCGTACCGGAACGGCCGGTTGGGGCGTGCCGTCAATGCAGCCAAGCCAATAGCGAAGCGAGAAGGGCCTAGCCTGATGATTGCGAAGTCCACGGAGCTGGCGGTGCCTGCGGAGGCACAGGGGGATCGAAAGCAAGCGGCCGAGCATTTCTCCGCGGACGAGCTGTTCGCGCTTGCGCGCAACAAGTCTGTCGAGGGCCGCCGCGCGCTGTTCGCCACGGTGTGCGATCTCTTCATGGGCGAGCGCCAGACGCTGAGCGATCGCGAGCGCGCGCTGATGGGCGAGATCCTGCGCCAGCTCGTGCGCGACGTCGAGCTGACTATGCGCAAGGCGGTGGCCGAGCGCCTGTCCAAACGCAGCGACGCGCCCTACGAGCTGATCATCGAGCTCGCCAACGACCAGATCGAGGTGGCCGGCCCGATCCTGCGAGAGTCCGAGGTGCTGCGCGACATCGACCTGGTCGAGGTGATCCGCCATCGCACCATGGAGCATCAGCTCGCCGTCGCGATGCGCAGGTCTCTCAGCGCGACCGTGTCGAACGCGCTGGTCGAGACCGGCAACCAGGACGTCATCGCCACGCTGCTCAACAATCATGGCGCCACCATCACGCGCGAGGTGATGGACTATCTGGTCAACGAATCGAAGCGGATCGACGCCTATCAGAACCCGCTGGTGCGCCGGCCCGACCTGCCGCCCGATCTCGCCCAGCGCATGTACTGGTGGGTCTCGGCGGCGCTGCGCAAGCACATCGCGCAGAGCTTCTCGGTCGACATGGAGATTGTCGACGATGCCATCGAGGAAGGCGCCAAGTCGGTCATCAAGGAAGATCAGACGAGCCGCGCCAAGCCCGGCAAGACCGAAGACCTGATCGAGCGCATCGCCGAGCTCGGCGAGCTCAACACCGATTTCCTCGTCAAGTCGCTGCGCCAGGGCGAGCTGTCGCTGTTCGAGACCGGCCTCGCGCGCATGAGCGGGCTCAGGCCCACCCTGCTCCGCCGCATCCTCTACGAGCCGGGCGGCGAGGGCCTCGCCATGCTGTGCCGCGCCACCAACATCGACCGCCAGACCTTCGTGACCATCTACGAGTTGACGCGCAAGGCGACCGACCGCGGACAGGACGAGGACCGCAAGGCGCAGCACGTCGACCCGTTCGAGCTCTACGACAAGACCAAGACGCGCGATGCCGAGCGCGTGCTCAAGCGCTGGCGGCGCAGTTCGCAATATCTCGACGCGCTGAAGAACGTCGGCGCCGACAAGTGAGTGAACCGGGCCGCATCGAGCATCAGGGGCAGGGATCGATCCGATGAGTTCGCAGCCGCGCGAGATCAGGAGCTCGCCGCCGACCGCGCCGATCGGGCGCGGCGCCGATGCGCTCGGCGGCCTGCTCGGCCCGCTCGCCGGCGGGCCGCCGGCGATCCTGGCCGACCGGCGCGGCTGCCTGTCCGCCTGCAACGAGGCCTATGCGCGGCTCGCCGCGTCGTTCGAGCCGGCCCTGCCGGCCATCGTCGGCGCGGCCATCCCGGTGCCGGGCTCGGTCCTCGAGCGCGTCGTGCCCGGCGGGCCGCGCGTCGAATATGAGTGGAACGCGGGCGACGACCGCGACGCGCGCTGCCTGCACTTCGAGCTGTGGAGCCCGGTCGCGGCAGCCGAGATCACCGTGCTCGGGCTGGTCCGCGAGCGCGGCGAGGCGGCCGTGGCGACCCGGCGCCTGCGCGAGGCCGAGGCCCGCTTCGAGGACATCGCGCGGCTGACCAGCGACTGGGTGTGGGAGATCGACGAGAGCTTCCACTTCACCTATGCCTCGCCGCGCATCAGCGAGATGATCGGCGTGCCGGCGCGCTTCATGCTCGGCCAGCACGTCGCAGCGTGCGGCCGCTTCGAGGGTTTTCCCGAGGCGAACTATGCCGGCGATCCCGACCGGCATTCGATGGCGCCGTTCCGCGACGTGGCCTATGAGATGACGGCGTCCGACGGCCAGCGCCGCCTGTTCCGCATGAGCGGCGTTCCGGTCTTCGATTCCGGCACCGGCCGCTTCCTCGGCTTCCGCGGCATCGCGCACGACATCTCCGCGCAGGCCGTGGCCGAGGCGCGCGCCCTCGCGGCGCAGACCCGCCTGGTGCACGCCATCGAAAGCATCCCGCAGGGCTTCGCGCTGTACGACGCGAGCGACCGCCTGCTGCTCTGCAACAGCAGCTACGAGGAACTGATCACCGGCCGGAGCGACCAGACGCTCGGGCTCGGCACGCCCTATGAGAGGATCCTCGAGGGCGCGGCGGCGGCCAGGCGCTTCCCGGGCGATGCCGAGGCGGTCTCGGCCTTCATCGAGGTCTGCAAGACCTATCACCGCGACACCGTCGAGGGTCACGAGTTCTCGCTCTGCAATGGCCGCTGGGTGCTGATGAGCGTCGACCGCACCGACGATGGCGGGACCGTCGAGGTGTGGAACGACATCACGGAGATCCGCCGCCGCGAGGCCGCGATCCGCGCCGCCGAGGAAGAGGCGCGCCAGGCGCTCGACCTGGCGGAGGCCGGCAACCGCGCCAAGTCGGAATTCCTGGCGGCGATGAGCCACGAGCTCAGGACGCCGCTCAACGCCATCATCGGCTTCTCGGAGATCATCCGGGACCAGATGTACGGCCCGGTCGGCCATGCCTCCTATGCCGACTACGCCGCCGACATCCACGCCAGCGGCAAGCACCTGCTCGACATCATCTCGGACATCCTCGAGTTCGCGAAGATCGAGGCCGGCAAGCTCAAGCTGAACGAGCGCACGATCAACCTGCGCGCGGCGCTCCAGGCCTGCCTGCGCGTGATAGAGCCGCGCGCCCGCGAGGCCGAGGTCACGGTCGAGGACTGCCTGGCGAAGGACCTGCCGCGCGTGAAGGCCGACGAGACCAGGCTGAAGCAGATCGCCATCAACCTGCTCAGCAACGCGGTGAAGTACACGCCGCCGGGCGGCAAGGTCACACTCTCAGCGAGCGTGGACCCGAAGGCCGGCTGCTGCATCGCCGTGCGCGACACGGGCATCGGCATCGCGCCGGACGACATCCCGCGCGCGCTCTCGGCATTCGGCCAGCTCGAGAGTCACCTGTCTCGCCGCTTCGAGGGCACCGGCCTCGGCCTCACCCTTGCCAAGTCGCTGACCGAGATGCATGGCGGCACGCTCGCGATCGAAAGCGAGGTCAATGTCGGCACGGTGGTGACGGTCACCCTGCCGGCCGAGCGCATCCTGCCGCACTGAGCCGATTTCAGAGCGGGATCGTTCGAGATGGCATCGCGCCGCGATCCATCTCGAGCGCGAACCCTTCCATTCGGCAAATCGGAGCGCGGTTCAGCGATGAGATCGGGTCACCCTGATCGGATCGTGCTCCACCATCCGACGGTGATCGCTCGGTGATTGCAGCGTTCCGCTCGAACGCCGCCTTCCATCGCCGGACCGGCCAACCCCCGCGTTTTCGCGAGGGCCGTCTCGTCAGGCGGGGCGTGCCATGCTGCGGAGCTGGGCGCGCTGCTGGCTGAGCTGGGCCGGCAGCTCGGCCGGCGGCAGGCCGCGCAGGGCACGAAGCTCGTTGACGCAGGCCTGCAGCGTCTTTATCTCCCGCAGGTCATCGCGGTCGAACGGCACGATGTCGCTCAGCTTGTTCTCGGCAAGGTCCAGAAGCAGATCGATCGAGCGCTTGGACAACATGGCTTGTACCTCCCCTGGGTGGGGTTCCATCCCCGCCTGGTGGCCATGATTCCAATGTTGGGCTCAAAAAAAGGTTAACGCGGGACGCCTCCGAAAGATTTCTGTTCGAAATGTCCGACCGTCTTGTGATCCTCGTCACACACTCCGAGCATGCCTCGGCCGGCGCGGTCGGCGAGGCCCTGGCGCGGCGCGGCTTCCGCACCCGGACATGCTGTCCGATGCGGGGCGACAGCCTGCCGCCGCTGGTCGGCGGCCGGCCATACGGCGCGGTCGCGACGGTCGCATTCGGCGGGCCGCAATATCTGAGCGAGATCGAGAAATACCCCTACCTCTCCGAGGAAGCCGCGTGGCTCGGCGAGCAGGCGAGGAGCGGCGCGCCGGTGCTTGGCATCTGCCTCGGTGCGCAGATGATGGCGCTCGCGCTCGGCGCCGCGGTGCGGCCCCATGCCGAGGGCCTGAGGGAGATCGGCTACTATCCGATCTGGCCGACGCCGGCGGGCCGCGAGCTGTTCGGCGAGGGGCTGCACGTCTATCACTGGCACGGCGAAGGCTTCGAGTTGCCGAAAGGCGCCGAGCTGCTCGCCACGGGCGAGCGCTTCCGCCACCAGGCGTTCCGCGTCGGCGAGCGCGCCTACGGCCTGCAGTTCCACCCGGAGATGACGCGCCCCATCATGGAACGCTGGATCGCCTCCGAGAACGGCTCGAAGCAGCTCCGCGAGCACCCCGAGGCGCAGTCGCCCGGCGAGCAGCGCCGCCTCGGCGCCGTGTACGAGGCGGAAATGCGCGCCTGGCTCGACGGCTTCATCGAGCGCTGGCTGAATTTTCGTTGACTCCGCGATAGTTAAACTTGCTTGACTCCGCCGTGCCGGCTTCTAGGCTCGTGGGCTCGCTCGGCCCGAAAAGACGAGCCGCTCACCGAAGTGCCGCGCCATTCGCCCCGGAGGCGTCGCCGGTTTCACCCCGCGCCTCTCGGACGAAGGGCGTCAGCGCGCTTCGGCCGGCCGTTTCCGGGAGCGACACATAGGGAGCAAGCCAATGGCCAACACCGAGATCACGGTCGACAACGGCGTCAATGTCGCCGCCCTGCTCGACGCCCGCAAGGCGCTCGCCGCCGCGCCCGAAGCCGCCAACTTCACCTGGCGCGCCACCACCGAGTGGAAGGGCGGCACCCACAGCAACTCGGTGGTCGAGGGCTATTTCGGCCTCGGCCAGGAGCAGAAGCACAAGCGGAGGTTCACCTTCGACGCCGACCATCCGGAGATCTTCGCGGCCGAGGACAACGGCGCGACGCCGGTCGAGTACGTGCTGGTCGGGCTGACGAGCTGCCTGACCGCCGGCATCGCCGCCGTCGCCCAGAACCGCAACATCCAGCTGCGCTCGGTCAAGGCCACGATCGAGGGCAACATGGACATCCAGGGCATCCTCGGCATCGACAGCGACGTGCGCAACGGCTTCAACGGCATCAAGGTCACCTACAACATCGATGCCGACGCGACGCCGCAGGAGATCAGGGCGCTGGTCGCGCAGTCGCAGAAGCGCTCGGCCGTCTACGACATCGTGACCAACCCGACCAACGTCACGGTCGAGGTGAACTGAGCCTCCACGTCGGGCCGCTTGGGAGAGGCTTCCGTTCGTACCGTCACGACCGCCGTCATCGGCGCGGGCCATGCCGGGCTTGCCATGAGCCGGTGCCTCGCCGAGCGCTCGATCGACCATGTGGTGATCGAGCGCGGCGAGGTCGCCAACACGTGGCGCACCGAGCGTTGGGATTCGCTCCGCCTGCTCACGCCCAACTGGCAGAGCCGGCTGCCCGGCTTCGGCTATGACGGCGACGATCCCGACGGCTACCGCACGGTGGCCGAGACGGTCGGGTTCCTCGACCGCTATGCGCGCGTCATCGCGGCGCCGGTGCAAGCGCATACTGCCGTGCGTTCGGTGCGTCGCACCGAGGGCGGCTATCTGGTGTCGACCGATCAGGGCGAGTGGCGCTGCCGGACCCTCGTGCTGGCGACCGGGGCGTGCAACATCGCGCGCGTTCCCGCTCTCGCCGCGGCGGTGCCGCCCGGCATCGACCAGCTCACGTCGAAGCAATACCGCAACCCCGGCCAGCTCGCCGAGGGCGGCGTCCTCGTGGTCGGCGCCGCGGCGACCGGCACCCAGCTAGCCTACGAGATCCACCGCTCCGGCCGGCCGGTGACGCTCTCGGTCGGCGAGCACATCCGGGCGCCGCGCGTCTATCGCGGCCGCGACATCGAATGGTGGCTGGACGCCGCCGGCATCCTCGACGAGCGCTACGACCAGGTTGAGGACATCGCGCGCGCCCGCAAGCTGCCCTCGTTCCAGCTCACCGGCTCGCCCGAGCGCATGACGCTCGATCTCAACGCGCTCACCGACATGGGGGTCAAGCTGGTAGGCAAGCTCGCCGCCATCAACGACGGCAAGGCGCTATGGTCGGGCTCGCTGCGCAACCAGTGCACGCTCTCCGACCTCAAGCTGGAGCGGCTGCTCAACACCATCGACGAATGGGCCAGCGCCAACGGCCTCGACGGCGAGGTCGAGCCGCCGCACCGGCTGGAGCCGACGCGGGTCGAAGCCTCGCCGCCGCTCGGCCTCGACCTCAAGAGCGGCGAGATCAGGACGATCGTCTGGGCGACCGGCTATGCGCCGGACTATTCCTGGCTCGACGTGCCGGTGCTCGACCGCAAGGGCCAAGTCCGCCATGACGGCGGCGTGGTCGATTCGCCGGGGCTCTACCTGATGGGCCTCCAGTTCCTGCGCCGGCGCAAGTCCGCGCTGCTCGACGGCGCGGGCGCCGACGCGCGCGACCTCAGCGCCCACCTCGCCGCCTATCTCGACGGCCGCGCCCCTGCCGCCGCCGCGCTGAGGAGCGAAGTCGAGGCGTGATGCGCCTCCATTCTTTTATTCGTCGTCATGCCCCGCCTGCGCGGGGCATGGCGAAGAATTATCCGGCGAGCGCCTTGAAATTGTCGTAGAGCTTGCGCGCGTTGGCGGCGAGGGCGGGCATCAGGGCCTTGGCGTCGGCGTCGAGCTTCTTGAGCGCGCCGCGGCCGCAGCTTTTCTCGAGCGAATCGGCGTAAGCCGGCACGGCGGCCCATTCGGCGACCGTCTGCGGCGTCAGTTCGACATGGCATTGCAGGCCGTAGGCGTTGGTGCCGACGCGGAAGGCCTGCACGGCGCAGGCCGGCGAGCTCGCCAGCACGACGCCGCCCGCCGGCAGCGCGGTGACCTCGCAGCCATGCCATTGCAGGCAATCCATCGCGCGGTCGAGGCCGGCGAACAGCGCGTCCGTGCTCGCCGCGTCGGTGGCCTCGACCTGCATCATGCCGACCTCGGGCGTCGCCATGCGCCCGACCTTGCCGCCGAGCGCGTCCGCCAGCAATTGATGGCCGAGGCAGAGCCCGAGATAGGGCCTGCGCCGCTCGCCCACCCATTCGCGGATCGCGCGCTTCTCGGCGACGAGCCAGGGATGCTGGTCCTCCTCGAACACGTCCATCGGCCCGCCCATCACGACCAGCGCGTCGTACGGGTCGAGCGGGGGAATCGTCTCGCCCGCGTCGAGCTCGACCGTGTCCCAGATGATGCCGTCCGCCCGCATGAAATCGCGGAAGATGCCAGGATGCTCGACCGGAATGTGCTGGAAGACGAGAACCCGCTTCACGATCTGCTTCCCCCTTGGTCGAGCGCGGCGGCCTGCTCGCGCAATACGAACTTCTGCACCTTGCCGGTCGAGGTCTTGGGCAGCGGGCCGAACACCACGGTGCGCGGCGCCTTGTAGTGCGCGAGGTTGTCGCGGCAGAACCTGATGATCTCGTCTGCGTCGGCGCTCGCGCCCGGCTTGAGCGTGACGAAGGCGCACGGCGTCTCGCCCCACTTCTCGTCGGGCCGCGCCACCACCGCGGCCTCCAGCACGGCCGGGTGGCGGTAGAGCACGCCCTCGACCTCGATGGTCGAGATGTTCTCGCCGCCCGAGATGATGATGTCCTTGGCGCGGTCCTTCAGCTCGATATAGCCGTCCGGGTGCATGACGCCGAGGTCGCCGGTGTGGAACCAGCCGCCCGCGAACGCCTCCTCGGTCGCCTTCGGGTTCTTGAGGTAGCCCTTCATCACCGTGTTGCCGCGCATGAAGACCTCGCCCATGGTCTGGCCGTCGGCCGGCACCGGCTCGAGCGTCTTGCCGTCCGCGACCATCAGCCCTTCGAGCGTGGTGTAGGGCACGCCCTGGCGCGCGCGCAGCCGGGCGCGCTCCTCGGCCGGCTTCTCGTTCCATTCATCATGCCAGGCGCAGTAGGTGACCGGCCCATAGACCTCGGTCAGTCCATAGGTGTGCGTGATCGAGAAGCCGGCCGCCTCCATGCGCGCGATCACGGCGGGCGGCGGCGGCGCGGCCGCGGTCATCACGTTGACCCGGTGCTCGAACGAGATCGTCTCCTCCGGCTTCGCGTTGACCAGCATGTTGAGCACGATCGGCGCGCCGCTGAAATGCGTGACCTTGTGCGCCGCGATCGCGTCGAAAATGGCGCGGGTCTCCACTTTCCGCAGGCAGACATGGGTGCCGCCGAGCGCGCAGACCGTCCACGGGAAGCACCAGCCATTGCAGTGGAACATCGGCAGCGTCCACAGATAGGTGCAGCCCTGCGGCATGTCCCAGATCAGCGCGTTGCCGAGCGCGTTCAGGTAGGCGCCGCGATGGTGGAAGACCACGCCCTTCGGGTTGCCGGTGGTGCCCGAGGTGTAGTTGAGCGCGATGGCGTCCCACTCGTCGGCCGGCGGCGCGCAGGCGAAGTTTTCATCGCCGGCCGCGATGAACGCCTCGTACTCGATCGCGCCGATCAATTCGCCGCCTTCCTCGGGCGTGTCGTCGATGTCGACGACGTAGGGCCGCACGCTCGTGCGCTTGAGCGCGTCCGCCGCGAGCGCGGCATAGGCGCGGTCGACTAGCAGGAGCTTCGCCTCGCCATGGTCGAGGATGAAGGCGATCGAGGCGGCATCGAGCCGGAAGTTGAGCGCGTTCAGCACCGCGCCTGTCATCGGCACGCCATAATGCGCCTCCAGCATGGCGGGCGTGTTGGGCGAGAGGATCGCGACCGTATCGCCCTTGCCGATGCCGCGGCGCTGGAGTGCGCTGGCGAGCCGGCGGCAGCGCGCATGGAGCTCGCGATAGCTGATCCGCCGCGGACCGTGAATGCAGGCGATCCGCTCGGGGTAGATCGCCGCCGCGCGCGGCACGAAGGAGAGCGGCGTCAGCGCCACGAAGTTGGCGGCGCCCTTGTCGAGGCCGAGCTCGTAGGGGTTGGTGTGCGAGGCGCTCTGTCCCATGTCGCGGATCCTGGGGCTTTGCTCTTGCCTATCGTGGCGGGGTGCCGGAGTGTGACGGCTTGTCCGCACCGATTCAACGGCCGACCGGGCCGGCCCGGACCATGACGAAGCAGCTCCTCCTGTTGCGGCACGCGAAGTCGAGCTGGGGCGACCCGTCGCTCGCCGACATCGACCGGCCGCTGAGCACGCGCGGCGAGAAGGCGGCGCGCCGCATCGGCCACCATCTGGCGGAGGCCGGGCTCGCGCCCGACCTCGTGCTGTGCTCGCCGTCGCGCCGCACGCGCGACACGCTCGAACTGGTGCAGCAGCATGCCGGCGTCACGCTGCGCACCGTGATCGAGCCCGGCCTCTATCTGGCCGAGCCGCAGGCGGTGCTCCGGCTGGTCCGCGCCGTGGAGGACAAGGTCGGGCGGCTCATGCTGGTCGGCCACGACCCGGGCCTGCCCGGGCTCGCCGTCGCGCTCACCAGGGGTCAGCGCGATGCCCTGACCGAGCGGCTTGCCGCCAAGTTCCCGACCGGCGCGCTCGCGGTGCTCGGCTGCGATATTGAGAAGTGGCGCGGCCTCAAGCCCGGCGCCTGCCGGCTCGAAGCCTTCGTGGTGCCGAAGGAGCTGTAGCCGCTAAGGCTTCTCCACGGCACCGCCGGCGTCGGCCCAGTCCTTGAAGCCGCCGAGGTTGCGCACGTCCTTGTAGCCGAGGTCGAGCAGCGTCTTGCCGGCGAGCGCCGAGCGGCCGCCCGAGGCGCAGTAGAGGATGATCGTGCGGTCCGTCCTGAACCGCGGGTCGTGAGAGGGCGAGGCGGGGTCGGCCTTGAACTCGATCATGCCGCGGGGCACGTTGAGCGCGCCGGCGATCTTGCCGGTGCCTGCGACCTCCGCCACGTCACGCACGTCGACGACGAGCGCGTCGCCCTTGGCGATCAGCGCCTGCGCTTCGTCGCGGCTCAGCCTGGGTACGGCGGCGTTGGCCGCGGCCAGCATCTCCTTCACAGAGGTCGGCATGGCGGTCATCCTTTGCTGCGTCGGGAAACGGAAGGGGCTATCTCACCAGAACGGCTTGGCCGAGTCGAATCCGCGCCAGGCCGCCTCGATGCGCGTCGTCAGGTCGGCGCCGCGGGCGAGGTGCCAGCCCTCGACCAGCGCATCGGCCCGGCGCCAGCCTGGCTTCGGCGCGGCGTCGGCGGCCGCGCGGGTGCCGAGCAGAGCGAGCAGCCCTTGCGCCACCTCGCCGTCATGGGCGAGGCCGAGCATCTCCTGCAGCGCGGCCAGCTCCTTGAGGAAGCGCTTCGCCTTCCTGTGCGGATAGAGTGGCGCGAAGAAGCCGGCGGTGTAGCGCAGCTTCTTGGCGTGCAGGCGGAGCGCGTGGAGGTTCGCCTTGGTCTGCCAACCATGGCGCTTGCCGAACTTCTTGAGCCGCTTGTGGCGCTTGGCGATGAGCGTGACGGCGACCTCGCCGAGCGGCGTGTCGTCGCCCGCGTTCGTCGGCGAGGCGAGGGCGGCGATCCAGGCGCCGAGGCGGAGCTGCAGGTCGGTATAGCGCGGCGAATCGAGCGCGGTGCGCAGCTCGACATAGGCGGCGCGGCGCGCCTTCTCGGCGCGCTTGCGCAGCCGTGCGATGTCCGCGTCGTCGCCGGCGCGCCGGCCGAGCGGGCCGAGCGTCTCGTCGATGAAGACGTCGAGGTCGCGCGCTTTGCCGAGCACGTCGCCGAGCCAGCCCAGCTCGGTGCGCATGGCGTCAAGCGCGGGCTCCGGATGCATCTTGGCGGCGAGCGAGAGCACGACCTTGAGCCGGCGCAGCCCGACCCGCATCTGATGCACGCCCTCGATGTCCTCGCCCTCGCGCGCCACCGCCTCGTTGGCGCCGAGATGGCGGAGCCCCTCGGCGGCGGCGGCGGCGAGCGCGAGGCGCGCCGGCATGTCCGGCTCGAGGGCGATGGGCTGGGCGGTGCGCACTTCGGGCCGCCGGCGGTCGACCAGGGCGTAGCCGCGCTCCGCCTTGCTGCGGTGCTCGAGTGCAAACGGCACCGAGCGGTGCAGCTCGAGCGCGAACAGATAGGCCGAAATCGGCGGGCCGGCCTTGACCTCGAGCTCGGCCTCGCAGATCGGCTCGCGCGCCTCGCCGGTGCGGATCGCGCCGCGGTCGAGCGCGAGCTCGATGATGCGGCCGTCGCCGAGGCTCAGGGTCAGCGTGGTGCGCCTTACCTCGGTCGCGAACACCGGCGCGAGCGCCGCCTCGCCGCCGCGCAGGCTCGCCAGCAGGTCGGCGGGCAGCAGCTCGGGCGACGGGCTCGGCGCCGGCACGACATGCTCGATCTCGCGGCGGCTGTGCAGCCCGGCGACCTCCTCGCCACCGTCCTTGAGCGACTGCAGCCAGCGCCGATGCGAGCGGCGCATGCGCAACGCCGCGCCGCGCTGCCAGAGCCTGCGGTCCGGGCTGTCGAAATAGATGGTCTTGAGCCGCTCGGTCGCGGCCGGCGCCGCGGCGGCGTACGCGTGCAGGGCCGCGCTTTCGAGCAGCCGGCTGGCGTCCTTGGGCGCGAGGCGGAGCTTCAGCTCGGTTTCCACCAAGCGTGCCTGGTCGGTCATTCGTTGCGACGAGGTTCCTTCTCCCGCCCGGACCTTAACCGGCATTGGTCGATTCGCCAACGGGTATCACCGCAAACGCCTGATTCGGCGTCGCAGTCACGAGGAAGTGCGCGTTGTGAACAATTCGTGCCACGTGACGCCGATCACAGCATGGCACGCACATGGCGGCTAGTTTCCCCCGCGCCGGGGCAGCCGCAATAGCGGCGGCTTCGGCAATCCAGAGGTCGCCCTTTCACTTGACGGCCGGACGGCAGGTAACGTCGTCCGGCCGTCTTTTCTGTGCTCAAGGGGCTGCCGGTCGTGGCAGGCCCCAGAGGTCGACGCTCTCGACGCGGCCGCGCAGGCTGCGGCCGGGGTGCTCAACGAAGCCCTGCAGCGCCGCGTCCGCCCCGTCGCCGACCTCGCGCCTGACCTGGCGCACCAGCGCGTCCGCCACGACGATACCGAGGTCGAGGTCGCGGGTCAGCCGTTCGAGCCGGCTCGCCACGTTGACGGTATCGCCGATCACCGCGAACTCGAAACGCTGCTCGCCGCCGATGTCGCCGAGCACGACCGGGCCGTAGTGCACGCCGATGCCGACCCTGATCTCGGGCGCCGCGCGGCTCCGGCGCTGCCGGTTCCAGCGCGCCACGGCGTCCTGCATGGCGACGGCGCAGGAAAGCGCATTCGTTGCGTCGCGCGGGCCAGGCGTCGGCGTGCCGAAGGTCGCCATCACCGCATCGCCGATATACTTGTCGAGCGTGCCGCCATGCGCGAACACGGCCTCCGCCATGCGGCCGTGGAAATCGCGCAGCAGCGCCATGGTCTGCTCGGGCGGCAGGGTCTCGCTGAGGTGCGTGAAGCCGACGATGTCGGCGAACAGCACCGCCGCGTCCTGGCTCTTCACCGCGCCGAGCGGCTGGTCGGCCCTGGCCAGCTCGTCGATCATGTTGGGCGAGAAATAACGCGCGAGGTTGGTGCGCTCGCGCTCCACCTCGACCTGGCGAAACACCAGGCGGCGCGCGCGCCAGACGCCGAGCGCGAGGATGCCCGAGGTGACGATCAGCACGACGATCTGGGTGATGAAGGCGTTCGGGTTGACGTAGTTCGGGTCGAGCACGACCGGCAGCCACGCCTCGGGCTGCGTGGCGTCGAGCCCGAACAAGTCGATGCCGAAGGCGGGCGGCCTGAGCGCGATCGAGAGCACGGCCCCGGTCCAGGCCAGCGCCGCCACGACGCCCGACCAGAGCAGCAAGAGCGGCGAGAAGGTCAGCGCGTAGCCCGCCATGATCACGAAGAAGTAGAGCTCGTTGTCCCAGCGCAGCAGCATCGGGAGCGGAAACGCGGCGCCATACTGGCCGGGCGCCGGCGTGATGATGATGTAGGCGAGCAGGCAGAAATCGATCGCGCAGAGCAGATAGGGGTGCCATGGCCGCCGGTGGCGCCAGCCGCTCAGCCACAGATGCGCGACGCCGATCGCGGCGAAGCCGCCGAGCACCAGGACGAAATAGCCGATCGCCATCAGGCCGAGCTGCCAGTTCTGGATGATCACCCAGACCTCGATCACGCTGATCGCGACCAGGCGCGCGATGCAGGCGAGCTTGATGCCGAATCGCTCCTCGCGCGCGAGCGCGCTCAGCACGCGGGCGGGCGGCCCGGCCTTGGCCGTGCCGGCTAGCGCCGGCCGCGGCACGAAGGCGTCGGTATCGGCGATGGCTGTGCTGGTCATGTCCCGGCTTCCGTCATGGGGGGAGGTTCGGCGGCGCCTTGTCCGGCCCAAGCATGGCCGAGCGGCGGGCCGGCGCAACCGGCGGCTTGACGATTATATCTGAAAGATATATCTTTTAGATATAAACGAGGAGCCCGCCATGGCCGCGCGCAACCGCACCAAGCTCGCCGTCCTCGGCTTCCTGACCTGGAAGCCCATGTCGGGCTACGAGATCAAGAAGGCGATCGAGGGCAGCATCGCCAACTTCTGGAGCGAGAGTTACGGGCAGATCTATCCGATCCTCCAGCAACTCGCGCATGACGGTTTGGCGACCCGCGAGACGACGCGCACCGGGGGCGGCAGGCCGCAGCACATCTACGCGATCACGCCGGAAGGCCGCGCCGAGCTGGCGCGCTGGCTCGCCGAGCCGGCGGCGCCCGAGCCGTCGCGCAACGAACTCCTGCTCAAGCTCTTCTTCGCCAACCAGATCGACGTCGAGAGCGCGATCGCCCACCTCACGGCGTTCGAGGCGGAGAACCGCGCGACCATCGCGAAATACGAGGAGATCGCGCGCGACATCGCGCGCAAGCACGACGGCATCGCGGATGCGCCCTACTGGCTGATGACGCTGCGCTTCGGCCTCGCGGTGCATCGCGCGATGCTCGGCTGGGCGGCCGAGACGCTCGGCGAACTCGAAGACATGCGGGCGCGGCGCGCTGCCGCGCCCAGCACGGCCGAGCCGGCCGGCGAACGCCGGCCCCGGCCCAACAACCACAAGGCCACGAAACCGCGCAAGCCGCGCACCTCACGGACTCAACGGAAGTAACGCTCATGATTCGCACGCTTCTCGCCTCGGCGGCGGCCGTCCTTCCGGCTTCCGCCCTCGCCGCTGCGCTGACCGTATCCAATCAGGCGCAGGCCGCAGACCTCGTCGTCGAGGTCGGCGGCGTGCGCGACGCCGCCGGCAAGGTCATGGTCGCGCTTCACGCGCCGCGCGACGGCGTTTCGTTCCCCGATTTCGCAGGGGCCGTCGCCGCGCAATGGCGCATCGCCGAGCCCGGCACGCTGCGTTTCGCGTTCCCCGGCCTGAAGCCGGGCCGCTACGCGGTCGCCGTCTATCACGACGAGAACGACAATGGCGAGCTCGACGCCAACATCCTCGGCATGCCGACCGAAGGCTTCGGCTTCAGCAACGACGCCAAGGGTTTCGCCGGCCCGCCCGATTTCGAGGCGGCCGCCGTCGAGGTCTCGGGCGATGCCGGCGCGGCACCGGTCGAGACCACCGCCACGCTGAGCTATTGAGGGAGGGCGCCACGATGATCAACCGTCGCAGGCTCCTCCAGGGCGCGGCGCTCGCCGGCATGGCCGGTGCGGTCGCGCCGCTCTTGCCCTTCGCCCGCGCCAAGGCCGCCGCGCCGCCGTCCGAGGAGTGGAAGCAGGCCTTCGATACCGCGTTGAAGACCGACCCCCACCTGCTCGGCTGGCAGGGCGTCACCGTCGAGGCGCTCGATGCGCCGTCGCCCGTGCTTGAAGGGGCGTGGCCCGCCGAACTCGCGGGCACCTTCTACCGCAACGGCCCGGCGCAGCACGAGCGCGGCGGCGCGCGCTATCGCCATTGGTTCGACGGCGACGGCATGGTGCAGGCGTTCCGCATCGAGGGCGGCAAGGTCGCGCATCGCGGCCGCTTCGTCGCGACCGAGAAGCGCGCCGTGGAGCAGGCCGCCGGCCGTCTCGTCGTGCCGGCCTTCGGCACCACCGCGCCGGAAAGCAGCAGCCTCGGCAGCGCCGACGAGATCAACCCCGGCAACATCGCCCCGCTGTTCCATGCCGGCGAGCTGCTCGCGCTCTGGGAGGGCGGCTCGGCGCATGTCGTCGACGCCGAGAGCCTGGAGACGCGCGGCCGCAAGGTGTGGCGCGACGATCTCAAGGGCCTGCCGTTCACCGCGCACCCCAAGGTCGAGGCGGACGGCACGCTCTGGGGCTTCGGCTATGACGCGACGGGCGGCAGGCTGGTGCTCTATCACATCGGCCCCGACGGGGCGCTGAAGAACGTCGGGCTGGTGCCGGCCGCGCCGCTCGGCATGGTGCATGACTTCGTCGTCACGGAGCGGCACCTGGTCTTCGCGCTCGCGCCGCTCGTCATCGAGCCCGGGCGTTTCGATGCGCAGACGAGCTTCCTCGATGGGCACGTCTGGCGGCCCGAGCTCGGCATGCGCGCGCTCGCGGTCGCCAAGGACGACCTCAAGACCACGCAAAGCTGGCAGCTGCCCGCCGGCTTCAGCTTCCATTTCGGCAATGCGTGGGAAGAGGCGGACGGCACGATCCGCTTCGACTATTGCGTCGGCCCCGATGCCACGCTGATGACCGAGACGCTGCGCTACGTCATGCGCGGCGAATGGCGCAGCGCGACCGCGCCGATGCGCTTCGCCGAGGTGGTGCTGAGGCCGCGCGGCGATGCCGGCGAGCAGACCGTGGGCGCCGAGGCGGCCGAGTTCCCGCGCGTCGCGCCAGGCGTGGTCGGCCGGCGCTACCGCCATGTCTACAGCCTCGGCGCGTCGGACTGGGACTGGTTCACCGCGGTGGTGAAGCGTGACCTCGAGAGCGGCGAGCGCCAGGTCTTCGACTACGGCGCCGACTACATCGCCGAGGAGCACGTCTTCGTGCCGCGGCCGGGCGCCGCGGCGGAGGACGATGGCTGGCTCATCGGCACCGCGCTCGACATCGCGCGCGGCGTGACCACGCTCAACCTCTTCGACGCGCGCAAGCCGGCGGGCGGCCCGCTCGCGCGCGCCGTGCTGCCCTATGCCCTGCCGCTCGGCTTCCACGGCATATTCGCGCCGAACGTCTAGCATCGCAGCCTGATCGTCCGTCCCATCCTACCGCGACCGGCTGCGGGAGGGTGGGACGCGGCGCTCGAAAGCATTTGAATCGGTTAACCCCGACCCGGCACCATCGCTGCCGTGATTGGGTCGCATTGTTGCGGTAGAGTCGGGCCGTGATGCGAAAGGGGACCGAAGGGGCATGACGCCCCGATTGCGCGCGGCGCGCGGCACCCTCCGTCGTCGGCTGGGCGTGCTGATGGCGGCGGGCGCGTTCGCCCTGCTCGCCGTCCCGGCGGCGGCGATCGACACGCCGGCCGCCGGCGTGGTGCCGGAGTCGAGCGCGCTCAGCGGCAGGATCGGCCCGACGATCCCGGAGCCCGACCTCGTGCCGGGGGCGCCGCTCGGCAGCGCGCCGCTCGCCGCCGCGCATCTCTACGGCACCGATCTCCGCGGTGCCGACCTGCGCAACGCGCAGCTCCAGGCCGCCGACCTGCGCCGGGCCGATCTGCGCGGCGCGCGGCTCGACGGCGCCAACCTGCAGGGCGCGCGGCTGTGGGGCGCCAATCTGCAGGGCGCGAGCCTCAGAGGCGCGAAGCTCGCGCGGATCGACCTGCGCCGCGCCGATCTCAGGCTTGCCGATTTGCGTGGCGCGGACTTCTTCGTCGAGCCCGATTGGGAGGCGCTCATCGACGCCATCCAGACGCGCGTGCCCGCATTGCCCGATCTCCGGCGGCGCCTGCGCTCGATCGACGTGGTGCGCGAGCGCCCCTTGAGCGTCGAGGGCGCCAACCTCGCGCACGCGCTGCTGGATCGCCCGGTCTGCACGTTCCCACCGGTCAGCCCGATCGACATCCTGGACGGCTATGACAGGAGCGAGGCCGACGTGCTGCTGGCCACCGAGGACGGCTTCGCGCCCGATATTTTCATCAAGGAGCGCACCGGCTTCCTCGGCCGGCTCGCCTGCAATGACAGCTTCGGCCGCGTCGCGCACGCCTACGCGGCCGGCCTGCTCGGCGACCGCTATCTGCCCGCGAACGAGGCCGGCATCGACCCCGCCATGCTGATCAACGCGCTGCTCGCGAGCGAATGCGGCGGCGGCCAGGCGCTCACCCAGGAGACCCGCCAGGCGCTCAGCCGCAAGCTGAGCGAGCTCTCGAACTAGGCGGGACCGCCCGGTCTGTATCGAAGACCCTTGCATGTTGAGATTGGTGCGAATCGGTGAAGATTTGCGCCGGCCCTGGGCGAGCGGCCGCTCGCCCAGGGCCGGGGCCGGCGGGACCGTACGACCCTTGGCTTTGAACCGTGGGTGAGCT
>JBFXKW010000023.1:0-36743 GCA_050173345.1 Alphaproteobacteria bacterium
GCGAAATCGACCCGATCTTCCGCGGCATCACTGCCGCGGCCTCATTGAAGCCAGATGGTAGCGGGGGAGGGATTTGAACCCCCGACCAAGGGATTATGATTCCCCTGCTCTACCGCTGAGCTACCCCGCCGCCGAAGGTTCGGTGGCTATACGAAGTTCGGCGTCGGGCTGTCAAGCCGAGGCCGCTGCCACGGCTGCGGCCCCGGCGTTCGCCGGCTGCCCGTCGAGCGCGTCGGGCGTCATGCGCGAGATCCAGCCGCCTCCAACAAGCCGCGTCCCGTCATAGAGCACGCAGGCCTGGCCGGGCGCGGTCGCGGGCTCGGCCTCGTCCAGGCGCAGCAGCGCGCCGCCCGCCTCCGCCGCCTCGAGCCGTGCCGGCGCGCCCGGATGGCTCGAGCGCAGGCGCGCCGTGAGCGGCGCACCCGCCGCCGGCGCATCGCCGAGCCAGTTGACCTCGCGCAGCACAACGCGGCGCGCCATCAGGGCCGCCCTCGGCCCGACCACGACGCGGCGCGCCGCGGGCTCGATGCGCACCACGTAGAGCGGCTCGGCCGCCGCAATGCCGACGCCGCGGCGCTGGCCGACCGTGAAGTTGATGGTGCCGTCATGGCGGCCGAGCACGCGCCCCGCCAAGTCGACGATCTCGCCCGGCTCGGCGGCGCCCGGCCTGAGCCGGCTCACCAGCGAGGCATAGCGGCCGTTCGGCACGAAACAGATGTCTTGGCTGTCCGGCTTCTCCGCGACGACGAGGCCGAGGCGCTGCGCTTCTCCCCGCACCTCGGCCTTGCTCAGGCCGCCGAGCGGGAAGCGCAGGAAGCCGAGCTGCGCCTGCGTGGTCGCGAACAGGAAATAGCTCTGGTCGCGCGCCGCCTCGGCCGCGCGATGCAGCTCGAGCCCGCCCGCGCCTTCGACGCGCCTCGCATAGTGCCCGGTGACCAGCGCGTCCGCGCCGAGCGAGCGCGCCGTCTCCAGCAGGTCGCGGAACTTGACGCGCTCGTTGCAGCGGATGCACGGGATCGGCGTCTCGCCGCGCGCGTATGAGTCCGCAAAGTCCTCGATCACGTCGCGGCGGAAGCGCGTCTCGTAGTCGAGCACGTAATGCGGCATGCCGAGCCGGTCGGCGACGCGGCGCGCGTCGTGGATGTCCTGGCCGGCGCAGCAGGCGCCCGGCCGTCCCGTGGCCGCGCCGTGATCGTAGAGCTGCAGGGTCATGCCGACCGCCTGATAGCCGCTCTCGACGATCAGCCCGGCGACGGTCGAGGAATCGACGCCGCCCGACATCGCGACCACGACGCGGCAATCGCGTCGCGGCTTGCCGAGGCCGAGCTCGACGTCGATGCGGCTCACCGCCCGCCCCCGCGCGCCGCCTTCATCCCCATGTCCCAGAACCCGGCTTCGAGCCGCGTCGCCTCGCGGAAGATCGCGGCGAGCGCATCGAGCCGGCCTTCGCCGCCGCGCGCGGCGCCGAGCCGGTCGAGCATTGCCCGCTCGGCCGCCGCCACGCCCTGATACGCCTCGCCCGCATACATCTCGATCCACTCGCGATAAGGGTTGCCATCGCGCCGCGTCCCCGGGTCGTCGTTCAAGCGCCGGCCGATCTCGCCATAGCCGGCAACGCAGGGCGCGAGCGCCGCGTGCAGGTCGAGCAGGTCGCCCGCGCTGCCCACGTCCAACAGGTAGCGCGCATAGGCCGTGGTGGCGAGGTCTTCCTCGGCCGCATCGAGCGCCGCCGCATCGATGCCGTGCCGCACGCAATAGCCGACATGGTGCGCGATCTCCACCGCGGCGATCGCCTGCAGCGCCTCGCTCGCCTGCCTGATCTCGTCGAGCGCGGCCGCCTTGTAGACCGCGAGGCCGTAGGCGCGACAAAGATGGCGCAGGAACAGATAGTCCTGCACCAGATAGTAGCGGAAGGCGCTTGCCGGGAGGTCGCCCGCGCCGAGCGCCTTGACGAAATCGTGCCCGACATAGGCGCGCCAGGTTTCGCCGGCCGCCGCCTTGAGCCGATCGAACAGCGACGAACCCGCCATCATCCCATCATGTTGCGCACCTCGCGCGGCAGGCTGACCACCAGCCCGTCGAGCTCGGCGGTGATGACGATCTGGCAGCCGAGCCGCGAGGTCTTGGTCAGGCCGAAGGCGAGGTCCAGCATATCCTGCTCGTCCTCGCTCGGCGGCGGCAGCTTCTTGTACCACTCGGGCGCGATGATGACGTGGCAGGTCGAGCAGGCGAGCGAGCCCTCGCAGGCGCCCTCGATGTCGATGTTGTGCTTGTGCGCGAGCTCCAGCAGGGTCGAGCCGACCGGCGCCTCGATCTCATGGCGCGTGCCGTCGGGGTCGATGAAGGTCACTCTCGGCATAGGGTCGGTCCTCGGGAGCCCGCGAGCCTGGGCAATGAGGGCACCGGCCGGGCGAAAGAAATCGGTGTTAGAGCGCGCCTGAAATGCCGGAGCGCCAGCGGTTGGTCAACCCCGCATAGAGCGCGCGCCAGGCCTCGATGCAGGCGTCTATGTCCGCCTCCTGCGTGGCCCAGCCGGCGCTGACCCGGATCGCGCAGCCCGACACCGCGTCGGGCGCACCCGAGGCGCGCAGCACGTGCGACGGCTCGACCTTGCCGGACGAGCACGCCGAGCCCGCGCTGACCGCGACGCCGGCAAGGTCGAGCGCCATCACCTGCGTCTCGCTCTGCACGCCGGGCATGGTCAGGCACGAGGTGTTGGGCAGCCGCGGCGCCTTGGCGCTGAAGACGTGCAGCCTCGGCTCGATCTCGAGCAGCGCCATCTCCAGCCGGTCGCGCAGCGCGGCGAGCCTCGCTGCGTTGCCGAGGTCGCCGGCCACGAGGCGCGCCGCCTCGCCGAGGCCGACGATGCCCGGCACGTTCTCGGTGCCGGCGCGCCGGCCGCGCTCCTGCCCGCCGCCGATGATGATGGCATCGAGCGGCGCATCGTCGCGCGCGATCAGCGCGCCGACCCCCTTCGGCCCTGCGAACTTGTGCGCGGAGAGGCTGAGATAGTCGACCCCGAGGTCTGCCATCGAGAACGCGATGCGGCCGGGCGCCTGCACCGCGTCGCAATGGATCAGCGCGTCATGCTCGCGCGCGAGCCGCGCCGCCTCGGCAACCGGCTGGATCGCACCGCTCTCGTTGTTGGCGAGCATGAGCGAGACCAGCGCGGGCTCGGCGCTCGCCTTCAAGGCCGCTTCCAACGCTTCCAGCGCGACCACGCCATCGGCATCGACCGGCAGGACGACGGGCTCGCCGGGCAGCGCCTTGACGGTGCGCAGCACCGCCGGATGCTCGATCGCGGAGACGATGCGCCGCCGCCGACCGGTGCCGGCCAGCACCAGGTTGTTGGCCTCGGTCGCGCTCGCGGTGAACACCACCTCGGCCGGCGCAGCGCCGACGAGCGCGGCCACTTGCTCCCGCGCATCTTCCACCGCCTTGCGGGCGGCGCGGCCGAAGCTGTGCACCGAGGAGGGATTGCCGGTCAGCGCCAGCGCGCGCGCCACCGCCTCGGCCACCTCGGGTTTGACCGGGGCCGTCGCGTTGTAGTCGAGATAGACCGCGTCCATTGGTAAAGGCTACTGCGCCGCCTCGCTCGGCGCCATGGCGGGCACCGCGCCTTCCGGCGTGCTGCGCTCGCCGCCGACGCGGCGGGCGCAGACGTCCTCGAGCGTGACGCCGCTCAGGAAGCGGTAGATCTGGTTGCCGAGCTCTTCCCACAAATCGTGGGTCAGGCAGCGGCTGCCCTCGGACATGCAGCCCTTGCCGCTGTCCGGCGCGCATCGCGTGGTGCGCAGCGGCTCGTCGACGGCGAGCACGATGTCGGAAATCCTGAGCTCGCCCGCCGGCCGCGCCAGCACATAGCCGCCGCCCGGCCCGCGCACGCTCTTGACCAGCCCGGCCCGGCGCATCTTGCTGAAGAGCTGCTCCAGGTAGGACAGCGAGATTTCCTGGCGCTCCGCGATGTCTGCAAGGGTGACCGGCCGGCGCTGCCGGTCGGTATCCATATGCCGCGCCAGGTCCACCATGGCCATCACGGCGTAGCGCCCCTTGGTGCCAAGCTTCATCGAACCGCCCCCGTCCCGCTGGCAACGACGCCCGGCGGGAGATTCAATCCATCAAAACCATTAGACCGGCGGCGTTACAGCGCCGTGACGCTTGAACCGACGCCAGCCGGTCGTATATCAATGCCCATTCGGGCCGATGTGGCCGGAGCCGCTGGGCTAGCATCTCAGGTATATTAGCCGAGCAATTTAGTCAAGTATGCCCGGTGAATCACGTTTGCCGGGAGCCGATGCCGCCATGGGTGATCGGCGCATCGCGTGATTCCGGAGCAAAACTAGGACTGGCCATGGTTGACGTCATGATTAGCGGCCCCGACGGCCGCCTGGAAGCGCGCTACCATCACGCCGAGGAACCGTCGGCGCCGATGGCGCTGGTCCTGCATCCGCACCCGCAGCATGGCGGGACGATGAACAACAAGGTTGTCTATGCGATCTACCAGTGCTTCCGGGAGCGCGGCTTCTCGGTGCTGCGCTTCAACTTCCGCGGCGTCGGGCGCTCGCAGGGCAAGTTCGACCACGGCTTCGGCGAACTGAGCGACGCCGCCGCGGCGCTCGACTGGATGCAGACGCACAACCCCAATGCGAGCGCCTGCTGGATCGCCGGCTTCTCCTTCGGTGCCTGGATCGCGATGCAGGTGCTGATGCGCCGGCCCGAGATTCACGGCTTCGTCGCGGTGGCGCCGCCGGCCAACCATTTCGACTTCACCTTCCTCGCGCCGTGCCCGTCGTCCGGCCTGATCGTGCAGGGCAACAAGGACGACATCGTGCCCGAGCCCAACGTCGCGAAGCTCGCGCAGCGCCTGCAGAGCCAGCGCCAGATCGAGGTCGACTACCGGGTCATCAAGGGCGCCAACCACCTCTTCGAGGACAAGCTCGACCAGCTGTCGAGCACGGTCGGCAGCTACCTACACAAGGCCGTGCAGCCCAAGAAAGCCGCCGCCGCGTCCTGACGGCGCTCTCTACTCGACCCCGATTTCCTCCGGTTCCCTCTCCCCAGCGGGGAGAGGGCTAGGGTGAGGGGCGTCGCGCGCCTACCCGGTGCAGCGCGCCGCCGGTGAGTGGCGCTGGCACGCCGGTGGTGCCGGGGAAGCTGAGCGCGAGCCCACGTAACGACCGCACCGCAAGATAGGCGAAGGCCTGGGCCTCCAGCGCGTCGCCGTCCGCGCCGATCGCCTCGATCGGATCGACCGGCGCGGCAAGACTCTCCGCGAGCGCCGCCATCAGCGCCGGGTTGCGCCTTCCGCCGCCGGTCACCAGCCAGCGCAGCGGCGGCGCGGGCAGATGGCGGAGCGCGCGCGCCACCGCAGCGGCCGTAAACGCGACCAGCGTCGCAGCACCATCTTCCGCGCTCAGCGCCTCGACAGGGGCCGCGCCTAAATCCGCCCGGTCGAGCGATTTCGGCGGCGGCCGGCCGAAATAGGGCGCGGCGAGCAGCGCCTGCAACGCCTCGCGGTCCACCCGGCCGCGCCGGGCAAGTCCACCGTCCCGGTCGAGCGGCTGGCCCAGATGGCAGAGCGCCCAATCGTCGATCAGCGCGCAGCCGGGGCCGGTGTCGAAGGCGATCAGCCCGGCCTCGGGCGCCTCGCCCGCGGGCACGAAGGTCAGGTTGCCGACCCCGCCCAGATTGAGCACCGCGAGCGGCCGAGGCTCGCAGCGCGCCAGCGCCGCGTGAAAGACCGGCGCGAGCGGCGCCCCCTCGCCGCCCGCCGCCAGGTCGCGCCGGCGGAAATCGGCGACCACGTCGATGCCGGTCAGCGCGCAGAGCCGCGCCCCGTCGCCGAGTTGCACGGTCAACCCAGCCGCGGGCTCGTGGCGGATGGTATGGCCGTGGAAGCCGATCACGCGCACCGCCGCCGGCCCGAGCCCGGCCGCGCGCAGCAGCGCCCGCACCGCCTCGGCATGGCGGTCGGTCAGCGCGCGTTCCGTGGCGAAGGGGTCCGCCCTGCCGGCGGCCGTCTCGACCAGGAGAGAACGGAAGGCGGCGTCATAGGGCAGGCTGAGCCGCGCGCCGGCGCGGATGACGGCCTCGCCGTCGGTCTCCAGCAGCGCGGCGTCGATGCCGTCCATCGAGGTGCCGCTCATCAGCCCGAGGGCGAGCACCGGCTCGAAGCTCTCAGCCATGTCGCGTTGTGCCTCCGCGGGCGCTCGTGCTACACAGCCCGCCCCGGCCAAGGGGCGTGGCCGCGGCCACTTGAACCGGCCCACGCCCGCCCGTCAATCGGAGGATCGTCCGCCACCGTCATGGCGCAGTTCGGCTCAGACTTCCTCGCCACCCTTTCGGCGCGCGGCTTCATCCATCAGAGCACCGATGACGCCGCGCTCGATGCGCGCGCCAAGGCCGGCATGATCATCGCCTATATCGGCTTCGACTGCACCGCGCCGAGCCTGCACGTCGGCAGCCTGGTGCAGATCATGATGCTGCGCTGGCTGCAGAAGACCGGGCACAAGCCGATCGTGCTGATGGGCGGCGGCACCACGCGCATCGGCGACCCCTCGGGCCGCGACGAATCCCGTAAGCTGCTCACCGACGCGGCGATCGCCGCGAACATGGCCGGCATCCAGCGCTGCTTCGCGCGCTTCCTCGAGTTCGGCGGCGGCGCGAACGGCGCCGTCATGGTCAACAACGCCGACTGGCTGAACGGTCTCGCCTATATCGACTTCCTGCGCGATTACGGCGCGCACTTCACGGTCAACCGCATGCTGAGCTTCGAGAGCGTCAAGCTCAGGCTCGAGCGCGAGCATTCGCTCACCTTCCTCGAGTTCAACTACATGGTCCTGCAGGCCTACGACTTCCTGGAGCTCGCCCGCCGCCATGGCTGCGTGCTGCAGATGGGCGGCTCCGACCAGTGGGGCAACATCGTCAACGGCGTCGAGCTGGCGCGCCGCGTCGACGGCCGCGAACTCTACGGCCTGACCACGCCGCTGATCACGCTCGCCTCGGGCGCCAAGATGGGCAAGACGGCGCAGGGCGCGATCTGGATCGACGACGCCCTGCTGCCGCCCTACGACTACTACCAGTACTGGCGCAACACCGACGACAAGGACGTCGGCCGCTTCCTCCGCCTGTTCACCGAGCTGCCGCTCGACGAGATCGCCAAGCTCGAGGCGCTGGAGGGATCGGAGATCAACGAGGCCAAGAAGCGGCTCGCCTTCGAGGCGACCGCGCTGTGCCATGGCCGTGACGCCGCCGAGGCCGCCGCCGAGACCGCGCGCCGCACCTTCGAGGAGGGAGGCATCGGCGAATCCCTCCCCGTCACCGAGGTGCCGCGTGGCGAGCTCGAAGCCGGCATACCGGCCTTCAAGCTCTTCCTGCGCGCCGGCCTCGCGCCCTCCGGCAGCGAGGCGCGCCGGCTGATCCAGGGCGGCGGCGCGCGCCTCAACGACGCGGCGCTGAGCGGCGAGCTGACCATGATCACGCTCGGCGACCTCGGCCCGTCGGGCGCGATCAAGCTCTCCGCCGGCCGCAAGCGCCACGCCCTGGTGCGCCCGGCGTAGAAGCGGGCGCCCTTATTTCTTTCGTCATTGCCAGGCTTGACCCGGCAATCCAGGAATCATCGAAACCGTAGTGCCGCCGCCCTGGATGGCCCGGTCAAGCCGGGCCATGACGAGAAGAATGTCGGCGCGGTTAATGTTGGCAGCTAAGAATTGCCGTCAGGCCAACGTCGCAGCAGCGGTTGCGCATACTCAAATCGTCATGCCCCGGCTTGACCGGGGCATCCATGATTGCAACGAGTCCGCGGCCCGATGGATTGCCGGGTCAAGCCCGGCAATGACGAATTGAAATAATTATAACGTCCTATCGAATGACGCTGCGCTGTACTCGCAAGTTCGCTTCACGTGGAACATGAACTGAAGCTTACATCCACAAGCCCTTTGGAAGCCGAACTTTTCCGAGAAGAAGCTTGCGGTTCGAACCCGCGCCCGAGCGGCTTTACTCCGGCTGCCAGGGCTCGTAGTCGCCGGTCGCGGCGGCGCGCTTGCCGCCGTTCAGGGTGTGGCCGGGCGGCCGGTAGGCTGCGGCGGTGCCGGTCGGGTTCGGCTTGTGCGGCTTCTCCCAGGCCGGACTCTCGAGCGGCCTGGTCGAGGGCGGCGCTTCCCGGCTGTGGTGCAGCCAGGCGTGCCAGCCCGGCACCACGCGCGACGCCTCGTCCTCGCCGGCATAGAGCACCCAGCGCTTGGCACGCCGCCCCTTGGGCGGCCGGCGCTCCGTGAAGTAGCGGTTGCCGAGTTCGTCGGTGCCGACATAGCGGCCGTGCAGCCACGTATAGAGTCTGGTGCCGATGCTCGCCATGCTGACCGCTTCCTTCGCCCCGCTGCCGCTGCCGGATCAAGCCGCGCCCGAACAGCAGGGCGCCGCATGGGCGCGGATCATGCCGTCCGCCCGGCCCGCCGTAAAGCGCTGCGCGGGCATCTCGCCCCTGCCTTTGGAGATTCGCCGCCGCACCCGACCGATAGTTGTGGCTTCGGCTGTAACAAATCGGCGATGCGATACCGCAACAGGTTGATGAAATCTATCGGTGTCTTGCCGAAATCTCGTTGCAGACCCAAAAGGTGGTAGGTTAAGCTGCCAACCTTACAAGATGTCGCCTAAGCAGACCGAGTCGCGTCGTGGAACGGTGCTGTTGCAGGCGAGCCCCGAAGCGAATGTTTGGGGCCGGGTTTCTGGGTATTGAGGGGGGAAGGATGCGCATTGCGCGACGATTCACGACCGCCGGCGATTCGCCTTACGGCGAGATCGAGTTCCGCCGCACCACGAGCGAAATCCGCAACCCGGATGGCTCGGTCGTGTTCTCGCAGCGCGACATCGAGGTTCCCGCCGGCTGGTCCCAGGTGGCGGCCGACATCCTCGCCCAGAAGTATTTCCGCCGGAAGGGCGTGCCCGCCGCGCTGCGCAGCGTGCCGGAGGACGGCGTGCCGGCCTGGCTGTGGCGGCGCGAGGCTGACGATGCGGCGCTCAAGGACGTGCCCGAATCCGAGCGCAGCGCCGGCGAGCGGTCGGCCAAGCAGGTGTTCGACCGCCTGGCCGGCACCTGGACCTATTGGGGCTGGAAGGCCGGCTATTTCGACGGCGAAGCCGACGCGCGCGCCTTCTACGACGAGCTGCGCTACATGCTGTGCAAGCAGATGGCCGCGCCCAACTCGCCGCAGTGGTTCAACACGGGCCTGCATTGGGCCTATGGCATCGACGGCCCGGCGCAGGGCCACTACTACGTCGATTTCGAGACCGGCGAGCTGACCGCATCGCGCTCGGCCTATGAGCACCCGCAGCCGCACGCCTGCTTCATCCAGGGCATTGCCGACGATCTCGTCAATGACGGCGGCATCATGGACCTCTGGGTGCGCGAGGCGCGGCTCTTCAAGTACGGCTCGGGCACCGGCACGAACTTCTCCGCGCTGCGCGGCGAGGGCGAGGCGCTCTCGGGCGGCGGCCGCTCGTCCGGCCTGATGAGCTTCCTCAAGATCGGCGACCGCGCGGCCGGCGCCATCAAGTCGGGCGGCACGACGCGGCGCGCCGCCAAGATGGTCATCGTCGACGCCGACCATCCGGACATCGAGCAATACGTCAACTGGAAGGTGATCGAGGAGCAGAAGGTCGCGGCCCTGGTCGCCGGCTCCAAGCTCGCCGATCAGCACCTGAACGCCATCATCAAGCGCTGCCACGAGGGCGAAGGCGACGGCCGCTTCGAGCCGAAGCAGAACCTCGCTTTGTCGCGCGCGATCCGCGAGGCGCGCAAGGCGGCGATCCCGGAGAGCTACATCCAGCGCGCGATCCAGCTCGCCCGCCAGGGCTATGAGCGGATCGACTTCCGCACCTACGACACCGACTGGCAGTCGGACGCCTACCTCACCGTGTCGGGTCAGAACTCGAACAACACGGTGCGCGTCACCAACGATTTCCTGGAGCGGGTCGGGCGCGACGAGGACTGGCCGCTGTTCCGCCGCACCGACGGCAAGGTGTCGCGCACGCTCAAGGCGCGCGACCTCTGGGAGCAGATCGCCCAGGCCGCCTGGCACTCTGCCGATCCGGGCATCCAGTTCGACACCACCATCAACGAGTGGCACACCTGCCCCGCCGATGGGCGCATCAACGCGTCGAACCCGTGCTCCGAGTACATGTTCCTCGACGACACGGCGTGCAACCTCGCTTCGCTCAACCTGCTCGCCTTCCGTAAAGCGGACGGCCGGTTCGACGTCGAAGGCTTCGAGCACGCGGTCAGGCTATGGACCGTGGTGCTTGAGATCTCGGTGCTGATGGCGCAATACCCCTCGCGCGAGATCGCCCAGCGTTCGTTCGAGTACCGCACGCTCGGCCTCGGCTTCGCCAATATCGGCGGCCTCCTGATGTGCGCCGGCATCCCCTATGACAGCCCGGCGGCGCGCGCCATCTGCGGCACCCTCAGCGCGATCATGACCGGCGTCGCCTATGCGACCTCGGCCGAGATGGCGGGTGAGCTCGGCGCCTTCCCCGGCTACGAGCGCAACCGCGACGCCATGCTCAGGGTGATGCGCAACCATACCCGCGCCGCCCATGGCGAGACGCGAGGCTATGAGGGCCTCGCCGTCGCCCCGGTGCCGCTCGACGCCGGCAATTGCCCGGACGAGGCGCTGGCCGAGGCGGCGCGGCGCGCCTGGGACCACGCGCTCGAACTCGGCGTGCGCCACGGCTATCGCAACGCCCAGGTCAGCGTGATCGCGCCGACCGGCACGATCGGCCTGATCATGGATTGCGACACCACCGGCATCGAGCCCGACTTCGCGCTCGTCAAGTTCAAGAAGCTTGCCGGCGGCGGCTACTTCAAGATCATCAACCGCTCGGTGCCCGACGCGCTGCACGCGCTCGGCTATGACGAGGCGGCGGTCGAGCGCATCGTGCGCTATGCGGTGGGCCACGGCACGCTCGCCGGCGCGCCCCACATCAACCACGAGACGCTGGCCGCCAAGAGCTTCCCGCGCGCCGTGATCGACAATGTTGAGGCGGCACTCGCCTCCGCCTTTGAGCTCCGCTTCGCCTTCAACAAGTGGACGCTCGGCGAGGACTTCTGCACGCGCGGCCTCGGCTTCTCCAAGGAGCAGCTCGCCGACCCCTCGTTCGACATCCTGACCGCGCTCGGCTTCTCGGCGAAGGAGATCGAGGCGGCGACCATCTATTGCTGCGGCGCCATGACGGTGGAAGGCGCGCCCGGGCTGAAGCCCGAGCACCTGCCGGTGTTCGACTGCGCCAACCCGTGCGGCCGGCTCGGCAAGCGATTCCTCTCGGTCGAGAGCCACATCCGCATGATGGCGGCAAGCCAGCCCTTCATCTCCGGCGCGATCTCGAAGACCATCAACATGCCGTCCGCCGCCACCGTCGAGGACTGCAAGGAGGCCTACGAGCTGTCCTGGCGGCTCGCCCTCAAGGCGAACGCGCTCTATCGCGATGGCTCCAAGCTGTCGCAGCCCTTGAATGCGCTGGTGCTCGGCGAAGACCTCGCCGAGGCGGTCGAGGAAGCCGCCCCGACCGAGCGCGCGGTGCGCGTCGCCGAGCGCATCGTCGAGCGCATCATCACCAAGCCGGCCGAACGCCAGCGCCTGCCCCAGCGCCGCCGCGGCTACACCCAGAAGGCGATCGTCGGCGGGCATAAGGTCTATCTGCGCACCGGCGAGTTCGGCAACGGCTCGCTCGGCGAGATCTTCATCGACATGCACAAGGAAGGCGCGGCCTTCCGCAGCCTGATGAACAATTTCGCCATCGCGATCTCGATCGGCCTGCAATACGGCGTGCCGCTCGACGAGTTCGTCGATGCCTTCACCTTCACCCGCTTCGAGCCGGCCGGCATGGTGGAAGGCAACGACGCCATCAAGATGTCGACCTCGGTGCTCGACTACATCTTCCGCGAGCTCGCCATCTCCTATCTCGGGCGCATCGACCTCGCCCATGTCGAGCCGAACGATTTGCGCTCCGACGAGCTCGGCCGCGGCGTGCGCGAGGAGCAGCGCAGCCATCCCGCGGTCGGCAAGCCCGCCGCCTCGAAAGGCGGCAACGGGATACAGGACCTGGTGCGTACCGGAGTCGAAAGCGGCGTGGTCAGCGCCGGCTTCGTGCGCAGCCTGCTCGTGCTCAACGGCGGCGGCGGCTCGAACGGTGCCGCTACGGGCGTCTCGACCTATCAGGAGCGTTCGATCTCGGCCGTCGGCGCGTATCCGGAGGACGACGATCACGAGGACGAGGACGACGATGAGTCCGAGTCCCATCACGAGCATGGCCTCGTCAACGGCAAGGCCAACGGCAAGCACACGCCTCTCGCCGCCGTAGCGTTGAACGGCGAGAGTCATTCGAAGGGATCTGCGGCCGTCACTCTCTCGATGACCACCGAACGCCAGACCGCGACCTTGGTCGGCGCTGCCACGCTCAGTCGCGTGCAGCGGGCGAAGCTCAGCGGTTATGTCGGCGAGTCTTGCGGAGAGTGCGGCAACTTCACGCTGGTGCGGAACGGCACTTGCCTGAAGTGCGACACGTGTGGCGCTACCAGTGGCTGTTCCTGACGACCGTTCATCTCCCGCGGTCTAAGCTGCTGGTAACTTGTGGGGGTGCGTGCAATGCGCACCCCCCTTTTTTTGACCCCGCACGTCCCAGCCACTGGCAGCGAAGCGGTAGTATGGCGCAGCCCAGGGGCGCCGCCAATAGCTTTATTTTTCGGTGTAAAGTATTGTTTTGTCAGTGTTTTCGGGAACCCCGAAAGTAACATGCAAACGCCGCCAACTTGCGGCGCGCCAGGCCGGCGATGGGCGCCTGAAGGCGGACGACGCCGCTAAGCTTTCTTGAGTTGGGGCGGCAGCACGACCTGGATGTGCAGCTCCTTGAGGTGCTTCTCGGTCGCCGGCGCGGGCGCGCCCATCAGCAAATCCTGCGCCTGCTGATTGAACGGGAACAGGATCACCTCGCGGATGTTGGGCTCGTCGGCGAGCAGCATGACGATGCGGTCGATGCCGGGCGCGATGCCGCCATGGGGCGGCGCGCCGTAGCGGAACGCCTGGAACAGCGCGCCGAAGCGGCTCTCGACATCCTGCGCGGAATAGCCGGCGATCTCGAAGGCGCGCACCATGACGTCGGGCAGATGATTCCTGATCGCGCCCGACGACAGCTCGACGCCGTTGCACACGATGTCGTACTGGTGCGCGAGGATATCGAGCGGCGGCTTCGAATTGAGCGCCTCCAGCCCGCCCTGCGGCATCGAGAACGGGTTGTGGCTGAACGCGACCTGCCCGCTCTCCTCGTCGAGCTCGTACATCGGGAAGTCGACCACCCAGCAGAACCGGTAGCAGTCGGGCTCGATCAGGCCGAGCTGGTTGCCGAGCTCGGTGCGCACCGCGCCGGCATACTTGGCCGCGACATCCGGCTTGTCGCAGGACAGGAACACGGCGTCGCCGTCGCCGACCTTGGCGGCGGCGCGGAGTTCCGCCTGCACCGCGGCCGGGATGAACTTCGCGATCGGCCCCTTGCCCTCGCCGTTCTCGAACACGATGTAGGCGAGCCCGGCCGCGCCCAGGCCTTTGACGAACTCGATCATCTTGTCGAAGAAGCTGCGCGGCTTGTCCGCCACCTTGGGCGCCGGGATCGCGCGCACCGCCGCGCCCTTCTCGATCGCGCCCTTGAACGCCTTGAACTCGACCTCGGGCTTCGCGAACAGCGCGGTCACGTCGGCGATTTCGAGCGGGTTGCGCAGATCGGGCTTGTCGGTGCCGTAGCGCAGCATGGCGTCGCGGTAGGCGATGCGCGGGAACGGCACCGGCGTGATGGCGCGATCGGAGAACTCCTCGAACACGCCGTGGATCACCGGCTCGACCGCGGCGAACACGTCGTCCTGCTCGACGAACGCCATTTCGAGGTCGAGCTGGTAGAACTCGCCGGGCGAACGGTCGGCGCGCGCGTCCTCGTCGCGGAAGCAGGGCGCGATCTGGAAGTAGCGGTCGAAGCCCGAGCACATGATGAGCTGCTTGAACTGCTGCGGCGCCTGCGGCAGGGCGTAGAAGTTGCCGGGATGCATCCGGCTCGGCACCAGGAAGTCGCGCGCGCCCTCGGGGCTCGAGGCGGTCAGGATCGGGGTCTGGAACTCGATGAAGCCCTGCTCGATCATGCGCCGGCGGATGCTCGCGATGATCTGGCTGCGCAGCACGATGTTGCGGTGCATGCGCTCGCGCCTGAGGTCGAGGAAGCGGTAGCGCAGCCTGATGTCCTCGCCATAGTCATGGTCGCCGTGCACCGGCAGCGGCAGCGGCTCCGGCGTCGACTGGACGTGGAGGTCGCGTGCGCGCAGCTCGATCTCGCCGGTCGGCAGCTTGGGGTTGACCGTGTCGGGCGAGCGCGCCGCCACCTCGCCGGTCACCGTGATCACGGTCTCGGCCTTGAGCCCGCTCATGACCTCGAACAGGGGCTCGCCGCTCTCGGCGACGCACTGCGTGATGCCGTAATGGTCGCGCAGATCGACGAAGACGAGGTGCCCGTGGTCGCGCACGCGATGCACCCAGCCCGAGAGGCGCGCGGTCTGGCCGACCTCGGCCTTGCGGAGCGCGGCGCAGTGATGGGTGCGGTAGCGATGCATGGCAAACCTCGGATGTGCGTCTTGGTCTGGGCTCGGGCGGCGCGAACAGCGCACCAGCCGGCTCGCCTTGTCAAGGGGCCGGCCGCCCGGCCGATGGGGGCGGCGCCATTCTGCCCCGAGACCGTTAATGGTATCCACCGGCGGGCTGGCCGCATGGCGCGAAATCGCGTAAATCAGGGCCTCCATGCCAGCCCGTCTGCCGCTCTTCCTCGTGCTCGTGCTGCTCAGCCTGCCTCTGCCCGCGACGGCCCGGCAGGCCGCGCCGCCGGACACGCCGGGCGAGGCGCTGGCCGCCGCGGTGAAGGCGGGCGACTTGGCGCAGGTGCGCGCCCTGATCGAGGCCGGCGCGCCGGTCGATGCGCTGGACTGGGCGGGCTGGACCGCGCTCAACTGGGCCGCCCTCCTGCTCGAGACTGAGATTGCCGCCTACCTGCTCGATGAAGGCGCCGACATCGAGCATCAGGCACCCGGCGGCCGCTCCGCCGGCCGGCCGCTCACGCTCGCCGCGAAGAAGCATGGCGGCGCGCCGATGGTGACGCTCCTGCTCGAACGCGGCGCCGCGGTGGACGGCACCGATCCGATCGGCCGCACGGCGCTGATGCGCGCCGCGGTTCATGGCTGGCTCGACATCGTCGAGGTCCTGCTCGCGCACGGCGCGGACCCGAACGCCGCGACGCCCGGCACGCCGCCCATCACCCCCCTCCTCCTCGCGCGCCAGGGCGGCCATGACGAGGTGGCGGCCCGCCTCATCGCGGCCGGCGCCAAAGAATGAGCGAAGGGCCGGTCATCATCACCACGACCGATGCGCTCGCCGCGCGCTGCGCGGCATGGCGCAAGGCGAGCTTCCTCGCGGTCGATACCGAGTTCATGCGCGAGAAGACCTATTGGCCGCAGCTCTGCCTGGTGCAGGTCGGCGCGCCCGACGAGGCGGTCGCGATCGACCCGCTGGCGCCCGGCATCGACCTCGCGCCGCTCTTCGAGCTGCTGGTCGAGCCGAGCGTGCTCAAGGTGTTCCATGCCGCCAGGCAGGACATCGAGGTGTTTCATCACCACACGGGCGCGATCCCGACGCCGATCTTCGACACCCAGATCGCCGCCATGGTGTGCGGCTTCGGCGAGGCGGTGAGCTACGAGAAGCTGGTCAACCGGCTGGCGGGTGCGGAAGTCGACAAGACCATGCGCTTCACCGATTGGGCGCGCCGGCCGCTGACCGACCGCCAGATCCTCTACGCGCTCTCCGACGTGAGCCATTTGCGGCCGATCTACGAGCATCTCTCGGCCGAACTCGAGCGCAGCGGCAGGCGTTCCTGGCTCGACGAGGAGCTCGGCGCGCTCGCCGATCCCGCGCTCTATGAAGGCGACCCGCGCCAGGCTTGGCGCCGGCTCAAGCCGCGCAGCAGCAACCGCCGCTTCCTCGCCATCCTGCGCGAGCTTGCCGAATGGCGCGAGCGCGAGGCGCAGCGGCGCGACGTGCCGCGCAACCGCATCGTGCGCGACGAGGCGCTGACCGAAATCGCGGCGCATGCACCGCGCGCGGCGAGCGAACTTGCCAAGTCGCGCTCGATGTCCGCCAAGGTCGCCGAAGGGCCGTTCGGCGAGGCGATCCTCGCCGCGGTGCGGCGCGCCCGCGAGTTGCCCGAGGAGGAATGCCCGGAGCTGCCGCCCGCGCCGGCCCGCCCGACGAGCGGTGCCCCACTCGCCGAGCTGCTGCGCGTGCTGCTCAAGCTGAAATCGGAAGAGTCGGGCGTCGCGCCGCGCCTGATCGCGAGCGCCGACGACCTCGACCGCATCGCAGCGCCCGGCGATGCGCCGGAGGTCGCCGCGCTGCATGGCTGGCGTCTCGACGTCTTCGGCCAGGACGCACTCGCGCTCAAGCAGGGCCGGCTCGCGCTCACCTCCGAACGCGGCCAGATCCTGCTGGTGCCGCGGGAGCCGGGCGGCGCGCTCGGCGAGCCGATCAGGCGGAGCGGGCGGCGGCGTCGGGGGCCGCGGCGCGCACCGCGTGAGACTTGATCCCGAGCAGGTCGGCGATCTCCTCGACCAGGCGTTCGAGCCGGCGCAGCATGGCCGGCTCCGGCAGCTCGCGGAGCGTCAGCTCGAGGCTCGGGCCCGGGCCGCGCACCAGCCCGGTGCCGGCGAGCAGCTCGGGCCTTCCGTGCGAAAGCAGATTGGCGAGGCGCATCGCATAGCCGAGCGCGCTCGCCTCGCGCTCATCGGCCGGGCTCAGCAGCTTGGCCGCCACTGAAGTCTCCAGCAGCTCCGAATCGGCCCGGTAGCGTTTCGAGACGGCGGTCGCCAGGAAGGCGCGCTCGCGATGGTCGAGGCCGACGAAGGGCGCGCGCAGGATCTGGTGGAACGCATGCTCGGCCCGATAGTCCGGATGATCGCGCCAGCAGACATCCACCAGGTCGCAGGCGGCAAGCCGCAGGATGGCGTCCCGCCCGGTCTTGGCCGGGAACGCCTCGGCCAGCCAGGCATGGAGCGCCGCGCCATAGGCCGGCCCGCGCCCGAGCCGGCTCGACATGTCGGCGCAGCCTGCGAGCAAGGGATCGATCTTGCGCTCCGCGGCCGTCAGGCGCTCGTAGAGCATGCCCTCCCTGAGCCCGTAGGCCGAGAACACGACCTCGCTCGGCGCCGTGCGCGCCAGCAGGCGGCCGAGCGCAAGCGCGCCGAACGGCAGCGAATCCTGGCGCCGGCGCGGCACGCCGCCGACCCTTCGCATGGTCTTCGGGCTGAGATTGGCGATCAGCTTGGCGAGCCCCTCGGCCTCGCCGGGCGCGAGCCGATAGCCGTGGATGATCGGCAACGGATAGTCGGTCTGCGCCATGCGCAGGCGCGCCAGCGCACGCCAGGTGCCACCGACCAGATGCAGCGACCGCCCCTTCAGCTCCGCCAGCCAGGGCAGCCGCGCGAGCTCGCGGTCGATCGCGGCGGCGATCTTGTCCGGCTTGGTGTCGGAGGCGCCGAGACGCAGCGGCCCGATCGCAAGCGTGTCCGAGCGGCCGGGCGCGCCGTCGACGAGCTCGACCAGCTCGAGGCTGGCCCCGCCGAGGTCGCCGACCAGGCCGGTCAGGCCGGGCGCCGCCGATGCCGCGCCGAGCGCGGAGAGGCGCGCCTCCTCGGTGCCGCTGATCACCTTGATGTCGAGGCCGGTGCGCCGCCTCGCCTCGCGCACGAAGTCCGCGCCGTCCTCCGCCTCGCGGATGGCGGCGGTCGCCACCGCGTCCAGCTTGGCGGCGCCGAGCTCGCCGGCGGTGCGCACGAAGCGATCGAGGCAGGCGAGCGCCGGCTCGATCGCGCTCGGGTCGAGCCTGTGCGACTGCTCGATGCCGCGGCCGAGGCCGCACTGGACGCGCTCGTTGAAGAGCGTCGCAGGCGAACGCACCAGCGTATCGAAGACGACGAGGCGGATCGAGTTCGAGCCGATGTCGACGACGCCGTAGGCGCCGCTCAATGACGCGGCGGACAGTCTGCGCCGCTCGCGCGCCGGGCTGCTCACGCGCTCAACGATGGTACGGCCGCGATGCTGCCGGAGCCTTGCGGCTCAGCCTGCCCCGCCCGTTCCCGCCTTGGCCCGGCGCGCCGTGCCGCGGCCCGACAGGCTCGGATTGGTCATGAAGAACGTGTGGCAACTGAAGGCGCCGGGCTCGCGCGCGGCGGCCGGGCGGACATAGTGGCCATCGGATTCGAGCATCCAGCTCTGCGCCACGTCCTTCAGGTTCGCGCCCATGATCTGCCCCATGACTTGTTCGTGCACCGTCGGATTCTCGACCGGCACCAGAACCTCGACCCGCCAGTCGAAATTCCGCGGCATCCAATCGGCAGACGAAAAGTAGACCTTCGCGTCGGGGGAGGGCAAGCCGTGACCGGCGCCGAAGCAGACGATCCGGGAGTGCTCGAGGAAGCGGCCGACGATGCTCTTGACCCGGATGTTCTCCGAAAGCCCGGCAACCCCGGGCCTCAGGCAGCAGATGCCGCGCACCACCAGGTCGATCTTCACGCCCGCCTGGCTCGCGCGGTAGAGCGCGTCGATGATCTCGGGATCGACGAGCGAGTTCAGCTTGACCCAGATCGCCGCCGGCTTGCCGTCCTTCGCATAGCCGATCTCGTCCTGGATCATCTTGAGCAGGCTGGCCCGGATACCGACCGGGGAGACCGCGATGCGGTCGAACCGCGCCGGGCGCGCGCCGCCGGTCAGGTAGTTGAAGAGATAGGCGGCGTCGCGGCAGAGCGCCGGGCTGCAGGTGAAGAAGGAGAGGTCGGTATAGATCTTCGCGGTGATCGGATGATAGTTGCCCGTGCCGAAATGGACGTAGCTGCGCAGGCCGTCGCTCTCACGCCGCACCACGAGCGAGGCCTTGGCATGGGTCTTGAGGTTGACGAAGCCGTAGACCACCTGCGCGCCGGCGCGCTCCAGGTCGCGCGCCCACCTGATGTTGGCCTCCTCGTCGAAGCGGGCCTTGAGCTCGACCAGCGCGGTGACCGACTTGCCGGCCTCGGCGGCGCTGACCAGCGCCTTGACGATCGGCGAGTCGTTGCTGGTGCGATAGAGCGTCTGCTTGATCGCGACCACGGCTGGATCGTGCGCCGCCTGGTTGAGGAACTGCACCACCACGTCGAAGCTCTCGTAGGGGTGATGCACGATGATGTCCTTCTGGCGGATCGCCGCGAAGCAATCGCCGCCGAAATCGCGGATGCGCTCGGGGAAGCGCGCCCGATAGGGCTGGAACAAGAGGTCGGGCCGGCCGCAATTGACGAGCGCCGAGACGCTCGCGAGGCCGAGGATGCCGTCCACCTTGACGACGTCGTTCGGCGCGACGTGCAGGCTGTCCACGACGAAATCGAGCAGGCTGTTCGGCATGTCGCTGCGCACCTTGAGGCGGATCACCTCGCCGCGGCGGCGGCGCTTCAGCGCGCTCTCGAACAGCCGGACCAGATCCTCCGCCTCCTCCTCGATCTCGATGTCGCTGTCGCGCAGGATGCGGAATTGCCCGGCGGCGTTGACCGCGAAGCCCGGGAACATGCGATCGAGGAAGAGCTGGATCAGATCCTCGAGCGCGATGAAGCGGATGTCGCTGCCCGATGGGGTCGGCAGGCGGATGAACCGGTCGACCTGGCTCGGCAGCGGCACCAGCGCCGGCACGCGCTGGCCGTCGCGGTTGCGCTGCAGCTCGAGCGCCAGCACGAAGCCGAGATTCGGGATGAACGGGAACGGATGCGCGGGGTCGATCGCGAGCGGCGTCAGCACCGGGAACAGCCGGTCCATGAAATACTCTTCGAGCCAGGCGCGGTCGCCCTCGGAAAGCTCCTCCGGCGCCACCACGATCACGCCGGCGTCGCGAAGCTCGGCCCTCAGCTCGATCCAGTGGAGCTGCTGCTCGGCCATCAGCTCGTTGCCGCGCTCGTTGACCGCGCGGAGCTGCTCCGCCGGCGTCGTGCCGTCAGGGCTCGGTTCGGTGATGCCGGCGTCGATCTGGCCGTGCAGGCCGGCGACGCGCACCATGTAGAACTCGTCCATGTTGCTGGCCGAGATCGACAGGAAGCGCAGCCGCTCCAGCAGCGGATGGGAGCGATTCTCGGATTCCTCGAGGACGCGCTTGTTGAAGGCGAGCCAGGAGAGCTCGCGGTTGATGAAGCGGTCCGGCCGCAGCTCGGGCACCGCCGCCGGGGCGGGCGCCGTCGCCTGCTCCGCAGGCTTCTCCGCGGCCGTCTCCTTGAGCATCTTGCTTGCTTCCGTGCCGCCGATCAGCCGGACCACGGCCGATGTGTCGCGGGTTTCTTCAACCACCATAACACCTTCGCGGCGGCGGCCGCAAAAAGCGGGCGGCGCCGGGCCTAAGAATTCATCGTCTCGTCATATGGGTGCTCGCCGGCCGCGATGACAGAGCGGATCAGCGGCACGCTGACCCGCCGCCCCTCGCTGAGCGCGGCCCGGTCGAGCCGGTCGATCACGCTGCCGAGCGCCGCATAGCACCGCTCGACGCGCGGCACGAGATAGGCGATGGCCTCGGCGCCGATGGCGATCTGGCGGTCGGCGAACAGCTTGCCGATCAGGGCCGGCAGCAATTCGTCGTCGGGCGGGGCGATGGCGGCGACCTGGATGGCGCGCAGGCGCGAGGCGAGGTCGGGCAGGCGCAAATCCCAGCGGCCCGGCGGCTGGCGGGCGGTCAGCAGCACGAAGCCGCCGGCCTCCAGCGTCGCGTTGAAGAGGTGCAGCAAGGCGCGCTCGTCGATGCCTTCGTCTACGTCCTCGACGATGCGGACGGGGGCCGCGCCCTCAAACGGTTCATCGGCTGCGGCGTCGAGCGCGGCGGCGCGGATCGCCGCCACGCCGGCCCGCGCCGCGAGCACCTGCGCGAGATGGCTCTTGCCCGATGCCGCCGGGCCGATAAGCGCGGCGGCGCGGCCGAAGCGCCAGTCCGGCCAGTCATCGACGAGGCGCACGGCCGGGGCGTTGCATGGAGACACGATGAAGTCCGCCCGCCCGAGCGCCGCGCGATGGCCGAACGGCAGCCCTTGCTGATCTCCACCGGTGCGGCGGGCTCCCCGGTTCATACCGCCGTCGGGCCGTTGCCGGCATCGCCGCCCTCGGCCTCCTTCTTCTCGTCGTCCGGGCCGTGGTAGAGCGGGCTCGACAGGTATTGCGAGATGCCGAAGCGCACCAGCACGCCGATCATGGCCGCGACCGGCAGCGAGACGAGCATGCCGACGAAGCCGAACAGCGAGCCGCCGGCGAGCACCGCGAAGATGACCCAGACCGGGTGAAGCCGCACCCTGTCGCCGACCAGCTTGGGCGTCAGCACCATGCCTTCGAGCACCTGCCCAACCAGGAAGATCGCCGCGATCACGATGACCCGCCAGAGCTCGTCGAATTGCAGGAACGCCAGGCCGACCGAGACGATCAGGCCGCCGACCGAGCCGACATAGGGCACGAACGAGACGATGCCGGCGGCGATGCCGACGACCAGGCCGAAGTCCAGGCCCGCGATCGAAAGCCCGGCGCCGTAGAACACCGCGAGGCTCAGGCAGACCAGCCCCTGGCCGCGCACGAAGCCGGCGAGCGTCTGGTCCATCGCGCGCGCCTGCTCGCGGATCGTCTCGGCGTGGCGCTTGGGCAGCCAGTCATTGATCCGCGTGATCAGCTTGTCCCAGTCGCGCAGGAGGTAGAACGTCACCACCGGCGTGATGAAGAGGACGCCGAGGAAGCCGACCAGCGCGGCGCCGCCGGCCCAGATATCGCCCACCAGCTTGAGGGTGTAATCGACCGCCTTGCCCGAGAAGGCGCCGACCGCGTTCTGGATGCGCTCGACGTCGGCCGGGTCGAGCTTGCTCATCCAGCGCTCGATCACCGGCTGCAGCCAGTCGCGGATGGTCTGGAAGTAGCCCGGGAGGTTGGTCAGGAAATCGACGAGCTGCTGCTGCAGCACCGGCAGCAGGAACGCGATGGCCACCAGCACGACGATCAGGAACGCCGCCGTCAGGATCGTCGTGCTCAGCGTGCGCGAGATGCCGCGCCGCTCCATCTTGTCGGCCACCGGATCGAGGAAGTAGGCGACCCCCATGCCGATGACGAACGGCAGCAGCATGCCGCGCAGCACGACCAGGAGGACGATGATCGCGGCGAAGATGCCGAGCCAGGTAAGGACGTAGCTGCGCGCGGACATGCGGCCCGCGGACGGGCCTAGAGCACGATCCGATCAGGTTGACCCAACCTGATCGGATCGTGCTCTAGCTTGTTGAATAGAGCAGGATTCACGCTTGAGATGGAAGCGCGGAGCGATTCCATCTCAAGCGATCCTGCTCTAGAGCGCGCCGACGGTGGTGCCGGCCGGGGAGGAGCGCGGCGCGAGCATGTACCCGCCGTCGGGCCGCGGCGTGAGCAGCAGGTCACGCTCGTGGAGCGCGGCCTCGAGCTGGCCCTGGGCGCCGTAGAAGTGAAGCACGATGTCGGCGCCGGAGCGGGCGAGCGCGACCACCTCGACCTCGGAGACCTGGGACAGCTCGCTCAAGGTGCGCCGCACCTCCACCCAGTTGCTCAGGCCGGCCAACGGCACCACCACGCGCAGCTCGGATTCCGAGTCGTACCTGATGACGTTGGCGACCTTCCAGCTCTCGTTCAGCCGGGTCACGACGCGATCGGTCGCGAGCGCCAGCACCTCCTCGAGCGGTTGCCCCGCGGCGCCGCGCACGCGCTCGACATAGCTTTCCGGCTTGCCGGCGCCGACGCGCTCGACATTGAGCTCGACCAGGGCCGCGCCGTTCTCCCCCTTCGGGGGCGTGATCTTGGCTTCCGCGACGACCGCCTCGGCAGCGCCATAGCGTGCCGCGAAACTACCGAGCGCCGCCGCATCGCCGCTCACCGCCTGCGCGGCGTTGAGGCTGGAAATGTCGGCGGCATCGCCGAGCGGCACGATGACCGGCACCAGCCCGCCGGGCACGTCGCGCGCCGTCCAGGCGTAGAGCCAGAGATTGTCCTCCTGCCAGAGCGCCGGGCCGTCTTCGAGGATCGTCACCGGGACGATCACCACCGGCTTCGCCCGGTTCTCGGCGAAGCCGACGCCGCTCCGGCGCAGCAGGGCGTTGATCTGGCTCTCCTGGAAGGAAACCGTGAGGCTGGCGCGATAGGTGGTCGGCGAGACCTTCTCGTCATTGACCTCGAAGCCCTCGATCAGCTCCGTGATCTCGCCGTCGCTGAGGCTCGGGACCTGCGAGCGGTCCTGGCTCAGCACCAGGCGCGAGATCAGGTGCTCGAAGGCGTCGCGCTGGCCCTTGGCGAAGGCGACCTCGCGCGCGCTCGCCGCCGATTCGGCCTTCGCCTCGACCGGCACGTCGCGGACCGTATAGGTCTCGGACGCGGCAAGAGCACGCTGCGGTGCAAGCAGCACGAGGCACGCCACCGCACTGAGCATGAGCAGCGCCGCGAGCAGGAGATTGGGCGAGGCGCCCGGACGCCGTACGCCGGAGTGGCGGAGCATTGCAAACCGCCTTGATTTCGGTAAGGTCGCGGCGATTGTCCCGGATGCCGGGCATCGAAGCAAGAGCGAGCCGGCCATTACCGATCAGACATATAAGGGCGCAGGGGTCGATGTCGCGGCCGGCAACGCCCTCGTCGAGCTGATCAAGCCGCTGGCGCGCTCGACCCGGCGGCCGGGCGCCGCCGGCGAGCTCGGCGGCTTCGGCGGCCTGTTCGACCTGAAAGCCGCGGGCTTCCGCGATCCCGTCCTGGTCGCCGGCACCGACGGCGTCGGCACCAAATTGCTGATCGCCCAGGCGCTCGGCCTGCATGAGGGAATCGGCATCGACCTGGTCGCCATGTCGGTCAACGACGTGGTGGTGCAAGGCGCCGCTCCCCTCTTCTTCCTCGACTACTTCGCGACTGGCCATCTCGATTCGGGGGCTGCCGGCGCGGTGCTCGCCGGCATCGCCGCCGGCTGCCGCGAAGCGGGCTGCGCCCTGATCGGCGGCGAGACCGCCGAGATGCCCGGCATGTACGGACCGGGGCACTACGACCTCGCCGGCTTCTGCGTCGGCGCGGCGGAGCGCGGCGCCCTGCTGCCGAGAGCGGATGTCGCGGCCGGCGATGTCGTGCTCGGCCTCGCCGCGAGCGGGCTCCACTCCAACGGCTTCTCCCTGGTCAGGCGGATCGTCGAGGCGAGCGGCGCCGCCTATCGCGAGCCCGCCCCGTTCGAGACGGAACGCACGCTCGGCGAGGTTCTGCTCGAGCCGACCAGGATCTACGTGAAGGCGTGCCTCGCCGCGCTCAAGGCAGGTCCCGGCCTCAAGGCGCTCGCGCACATCACTGGCGGCGGGCTGATCGAGAACATCCCGCGCGTGCTGCCGGACGGGCTCGGCGTGGAGTTGGATGCAACCGCGTGGCGGCTGCCGCCGGTGTTCCGCTGGCTGATGACGGCCGGCCCGGTCTCGCCTGCCGAGCTGGCGCGCACCTTCAATTGCGGCCTCGGCATGGTCGCGGTCGTCGCACCGGCGGCGGCCGGGCCGGTGAGCGAAGCCTTCGCGGCAGCCGGCGAGGAGGTCGCGCAGGTAGGCGTCGTACGGCGCATAGCGGAGGGCGAGCCGCGCGTCGTCATCCACGGCTGGGAGACGGCATGGCACGCCTGAGAATCGGCGTGCTGATCTCGGGCAATGGCAGCAACCTGCAGGCCCTGATCGACGCCAGCCTCGCCCCCGACTACGGCGCCGAGATCGTGCTCGTGATCTCCAACCGGCCGGAGGCCTATGGCCTGATGCGCGCGCGCGACGCCGGCCTGCCGGCCGAGCTGATCAGCCATCGCGACTATCCGGCGCGCGAGGAGTTCGACCGCGCGATCGACGCGGCGCTGCGCGCCAGCGGGGTCGAGCTGGTCTGCCTCGCGGGCTTCATGCGGATTCTGGGGGCCGGGTTCGTGACCAAGTGGCACAACCGGCTGATCAACATCCACCCGAGCCTCTTGCCCGCCTTCAAGGGGCTCAACGTGCACGCGCGGGTGATCGAGGCCGGCGCCCGCGTCTCGGGCTGCACGGTCCACTATGTCAGGCCGGAGGTGGATACCGGCCCGATCATCGTGCAGGGCGCCGTGCCGGTGCTGGCGAACGATACGCCGGAGACGCTCGAGAACCGGGTCCACGAGGTCGAGCACCAGTGCTATCCGCTCGCGGTCGACCTGATTGCCCGCGGCTGCGTCGCGGTGGAGGACGAGCACGTCCGGCTCGTCAACGTGCGCGACGCCCGCGGCCGGCTGATCAACCCGCTGCCCGGCGGCGCGCTGATGAATTAGGAAAATGCAAGCCTCGATGAGTTCGTCTCATCGAGGCTTGAACGGTACGGCCGCCGAAGCGGGCGGCCGCGTCGAAGTGATCAGGCCGCGCGGCTGTACTTCGCGACGACCTCGTCGACCCGCTTCTGGATCGGGGCGAGCGCGTCGGTCGCGGTCTTGACGCTCAGCTCGGAAATCTTGTTGGCCTCGTCGACATAGCGGTCGAACGCGGCGCGGGCAAAGCCGCTCTGCAGCTCGAGCGCGTCCTTGACGTTCTTCGTGCTCATCACGGCACGGGCGGTCTCGACGCTCTGCTCGACGGTGCTCTTGGCGAAGTCCATCCAGTGCTGGGTGATCGCGCCATAGCCCTGGGCGGCGATCGTCGAAGCCTTCACGAAAGCGTCGAAATTCTCACGGCCGATGCCGGCAAGTTCGGCGAAGGTAGCCTGTGCGTCCCACTTGGGGGCGGCGGTGCCATTGCCCTTGAGGGCGCTGGTCGTCTTGGTGGTGCTCATGGGTTTCCTTCCAGATCATCGTTTGGGGCAAGGTCGAAGCCCATCGGGGCGCTTCGGGGGCATCTCCGCCCTCGATGCTGTGGCGCGGCCGATGCTGCACTGCAACATAGGGAAGTCCCTTCGAGAGTCAAGGGATATTTTTGTGCAGCGCAGCAAAAGTGTCACGGTACCCGGAAGGCCCGGGCGGCGCGCAGCTCAGTCCCCGATTTCCGGCGCCTTCGGGGGCGGAGCGGGCTGGGCCGGGGCATAGAACATCGGCTGCTCGCTGGCATCGTCCGGCTCCGATTGCGGCCCGAACGGCCGCCTGGCGCGGACCACGCCGGTGCCCTCCTTGCCGCTCGCCTTGCGGCTTGCCTGCTGCAGCGCCTCGGCCTTGGCCATATCCCAGGGCAAGCTGTAGGCGCGCGGCTCGTCCTGGCCCGGCAGCTTCAGCCACACATAGATCGCCTTGCCCTCGTCGAGGCTGGAGCCGAGCAGCGTGGCCTCCTCGATATTGCGTTCGGCCCAGGCGAGCCGCACCGGCTTCGGCCGGCTCAGCAGGTCGGCCAGGCTGAAATAGCCGGAGACCAGCAGCAGCGCGGCGGCCGCGACCGCCCCCAGCCGCACCAGGAAGCGGCGCGGCGCGAGCACGGCGATGGCGGCCAGGACGAGCGCGCTGGCGGCGCCGCAGACATAGACGGCGATCAGCCCGCTCACCAGCTCTTCTCGCCTTCCCGGAGCGGCTTGAACAGATGGTTCAGGCTGCCGGGCATGACCTCGCCCCGATCGTTCATGGAGAACCTGAGCGCGGTCGTCTCCTCGCCGATGCGGCTCAGCACGAGGTTCTCGGCGAAGCGGCGCATGGTCGTGCCGGTGGTGGGCGAGCGCGTGCTCACCACGACCGTGGCCGGCACCTCGTGGCTCTGCTGCGCCGCCGCGTCGACCAGCCCGTAATAGTGGAGGTTGACGACATATTCGCCGGCCGGCACGCCACGGCTGAAGCTCACTTCGTAGTTGAGCTCGGTCGGGTCGTTGTAGTGGCCGCGGTCGTCGCGCAGCAGGTTGAAGGTGCGTCCGCCCTTGTTGCTGTAGCCGACCGGCGTCTCGCCCGGCGCGGCGACCCAGAGGTCGATGTCGGCGTCGATCGGGTCGGGCCAGCGCACCTCGACGATCACCGAGCCGGGCGGCTCGACCGAAGCCGCCTGGCTTTCCGCCTTGGGATGGATGTGCGGCAGCACCAGCACCACCATGGCGACGAAGCCGGCGAGCGCCAGCGTGATGGTGTCGCGGAAGACGGTGCCGGTGTCTTCCTCGAAATCGTCAGTCCCGAGCATGGCGCTCGCCGAGGTCGATGATCGCCGCCACGAGGCTCACCGTGCCCGACATCAGGAGGCGATGGTTGGCGTTCAGCCAGAGATTGAGCACGGCGCCGACCAGCGTGGTATAGAGCGCGACCGACATGCCCTCGATGAGCGTCGTCACCATGGGGCCGATCGCTTCGGCGCTGCTCGCGCCCTCGGTGGTCACGCCGCCGAGCGCCATGATGAAGCCGAGGACGGTGCCGATCAGGCCGATGATGACGAGCGCGTTCGCGATGTAGCGCACGCCGCCGAGCCGATCGGCCAGCCTGAGCTTGAGCGCACCGGCCGAGAGCGCCCGCGAGCCGCCGGAGCGCGCCCGCACCGCGTCGAGATATTGGCGCACGCGCGAGGGGAACAGCGGATCGAAGGCGCGCACCAGGTTGAGCTCGCGGCTGATGCGCACCGCCCGGTGCGCGGCGAGCCCGAGGCCGAAGAGGAACAACGCGCCCATCAAGAGGCTGAGGCCGCTGCCGTCCGCCTTCAGGATGGTGTCGATCCAGCCCTGCCCGTAGGCCGCGCCGACCAGCGCGAAGCCGCCGAGGTTCAAGACGACGAAGCGGAGCAGCAGGCGATGGCGCAGCCGGTCGTGCGCGGCTCTGCGCTCGCCGAGCGCCTGCTCCAGCATCGCGATAGGCCCCAGCGCGGCAGGCGGATCGCCATCGCCCGCCGTCATCTCGGCAGGCGTCACCGGAATGATGGTGGCGCTTGCGGGCTGCCGGCCGCGCACCGTGTTCCAAAGCGGGACCATCGGACCCTCCATCGCGCCGGGTCAACGCGACCCGGCATTGCCGACCGACGCCCAGGCCCAAGGCCGGCGCGCACGGTCGGCCGCTTGCGTACCTGACGGAAACTCTAGGTCGATATGGTTAAGCAACGGTTGGTGATGATCGGGCGCGGTGGTCCAATCCGGCCGGCGGCGGCGGTTGACCTCGGGCCGGCGGGCCGCCATCATCCGCCCCCGCGCCGAGGCGCGACCCCTCCCCGATCCGGCAACCGCAGGCCAAACGCATGAAACTATGTACCTTTAGCTACAAGGGCGGCACCGACCTCGGCCTCCTCGACCCTGAGGCCGGCCGCGTCTGGCCGCTCGGCCCGAGCCTGCCCGGCATCGGCGGCGACATGGTCGCGCTGGTCCGCCGCTTCGACGAGCTCAAGAGCCGCATCAAGCCGTCGGGCGACGGCCTCGCGCTCGCGGAGGTCAGGCTCCTCGCCCCGGTCCAGAAGCCGATCCGCAATGTCCTCTGCGTCGGCAAGAATTATCGCGAGCACGCCAAGGAGTTCGCGGCGAGCGGGGCAGACGCCACCGGCAAGCTCGGCTCGGAAATCCCCGAGGAGCCGATCATCTTCACCAAGGCCTCGAACACGCTGGTCGGGCCGAACGACGACGTGCCGCTGCACGCCGACCTGACCAAGCAGCTCGACTACGAAGCGGAACTCGCGGTCATCATCGGCAAGGGCGGCTACCGCATCTCCAAGGCGAGCGCCATGAGCCACGTCTTCGGCTACACGATGGCGAACGACGTCACGGCGCGCGACCTCCAGCTCAAGCACCGCCAGTGGTTCCTCGGCAAGTCGCTCGACGGCGCCATGCCGATGGGGCCCTATGTCGCGACCGCCGACGAGCTGGACGGATCGAAGCTCGACATCCGCTGCTGGATCAACGACGAGCTTCGCCAGGACGCGAACACGCGCGACCTGATCTTCGACATCCCGACGCTGATCGAGACCATCTCGCTTGGCATGACACTCGAGCCTGGCGATATCATCTCCACCGGCACGCCGGCCGGCGTCGGCGTCGGCTTCAAGCCGCCGAAGTTCCTCAAGACCGGCGACGTCATGCGCGTCGAGATCCAGGGGCTGGGTACGCTGGCCAACACGGTCCGCTGAACGGAAGAACGGAAGCGCGCGGCAGGCGCGCATGTGGAGGATTGCATGGTCGAAGTGAACGGCAAGACGCTTGCGGTCGAGAAGCAGGGCGATGGCCCGGCGCTCGTCATGGTGCACGGCCTCGGCGGCACCAGTAACGCCTTCTTTCCCCAGGTGGCGCTGCTCTCGCGCTGGTTCACCGTGATCCGCCCGGACCTCGAAGGCTCCGGCCGCTCGCCGCTCAAGGGCAAGCCCTCGATCGAGAGCTTCGCCGACGACGTGCTCGCGGTGATGGACGATGCGGGCGCGAAGGAGGCGCACCTGATCGGCCATTCGATGGGCACCATCGTGTGCCAGCATCTCGCGGCGAAGCATCCGAAGCGCATCAAGAGCCTCGCTTTGTTCGGGCCGATCGCCGAGCCGCCCGAGCCGGCGCGCGCCGCGATCAACGACCGCGCCAAGACCGCGCGCAAGGACGGCATGGTCGGCATTGCGGATACGCTGGTGAACGCCGGCACCTCGGCGGTGACCAAGGCGCACCACCCGGCGACCGCCGCGTTCGTCCGCGAAATCCTGATGCGCCAGGACGCGAAGGGTTACGCCGCCACCTGCGAGGCGCTGGCCGCCGTCAAATCGGCTGACCTCGCCAAGATCGCCTGCCCGACCCTGCTCCTGACCGGCGACGAGGACGGCGTGGCGCCGCCGGCCGCCGTGCAGAAGCTCGCCAAGGGGATCAAGGGCGCCAAGATGGTGGTGTTCAGCGGCTGCGGCCACTGGACCCAGATCGAGAAGCCGGCCGAGGTCAACGCCGCGCTGGTCAACTTCTACTTCGGCTGATCGTTCGCCGGCGACAGCGGCACGGCCTCGGGCTTCGGGATCGGCAGCACGACGCTGATCGTGGTGCCGACGCCTTCCTCGCTCTCGACGTAGATCGTGCCGCCGTGCCGCTCGGCGGCGCGCTTCATGATCGCGAGCCCGAGGCCGGTGCCCGAAATGGCGCCGACGTTCCTGAAGCGATGGAAGGCATCGAAAAGATGCTCGCGGCCGGCGCGCGGAATGCCGATGCCCTGGTCGCTCACGCTGATCCTCACCTCCTGCTCGGTGCCGCGCAGCGCCAGCGTGATCAGCCCGCCCTCGGGCGAATACTTGACCGCGTTCGACAGCATGTTGGTGAGGAGATGCAGCACGAGCTGCTCGTCCAGGTGGAGGGCGCCGCAATTGCCGGCGATGTCGAGCCTGAACTCGTGCGTCGGCAGCGCCGATAGCTTCGCCTTCTCGACCTGATCGACGCAGATCAGCCGCAGGTCGATCAGCGTGGGGCGGAACTCCATGCGCCCGGCATCCGAGCGCTCGAGCGTGAGAATGCCCTCGAGCAGCCTGGTCAGGTTGCCGATCTCGCGGCGGATGCCTTCGAGGTTCTCGGTCTTCTGCTCCTCGCTCATGCGCTCGCCGTAACGGCGCAGCATGTCGACCGACGCCTGGATCGAGGTCAGTGGCGTGCGGAACTCGTGCGAGGCCATCGCGACGAAGCGGGACTTCAACTCGTTCAGCTCGCGTTCGCGGTCGAGCGCCTCCTCCAGGCTCTCGCGCGCCCGCGCCCGATCGCTGACATCGACGCCCATGCCCCAACTGTCCCAGCCGGGCACCGGAAAGCTGCCGGAGATGTTGAACCAGGAGATCGTCTTGACCGAGCCGTCGGCGCAGGCGACGCGGCCTTCCCAATCGCGGAAGTCCGCATGGGCGAAGACCGTGTGGCGCATCTGCTGGCGGTGGTGCGGGTCCGGGAAGAGCAGCGCGAAGCCCTCGGACTTGTCGACGATCTGCTCGGCGTGGAAGCCGGTGATCCGCTCGCATTCCCGATTCCAGACGATGATGTTTCCCGCGCGGTCGAGCGCGTACATCATCACCGGCATGTTCTGGATGATGCGCCTGACCTCTTCCTCGCTCTTGCGCAGCGCCTGCTCGCGCTTGCGCTCCTCGGTGAGGTCGACGATCAGGCCGATGACGCTGTTGCCCGCGCCGTCCTCGCCGGCATGCGGCACCAGCATCGCGCGCAGGTTGCGCAAGCCGTTCGGCATCCGGCGCACCACCTCGTACACCACCGACTCGCCGGCCAGCGCCCGGTCGAAATACGGCCTGATCGCGTTGAAGTTCTCCTCGCCCAGCACCTCCGAAAGATGGCGCCCGACGATCGCCTCCGCCCCGCCGCCGAAATCGCTCTGGTAGCTCGCATTGGCGAAGCGAAAGCGCAAATCGGGGCCGATCAGGCAGACATAGACCGGCAGGTTGTCCGCGATCAGGCGAAGCTGCCCGGCGGTCTCGCGGAGCGCGATCTCGGTCCGCGCGCTCTCGCGGATGCGCCGCTCGAGGTCGCGATTGGCGCGGCTCAGCGCCTGGGTGCGCTCGACGACGAGCGCGTCCGCCGCTTCGCGCGCGCGCGCCAGCCGCTCGATCAGGTCCAGGTTCTCGAAGCGGAGCGTGGCCGACTTTTCCATCGCCCGGTGCAGGTTGCGGCTGAAATAGGCCAGCGCCGGAAGGAACACCAGGAGCAGGCCGCCCATCACCGGGTAAGGCGGCTCGTCACGGAGCAGGTAGGCCAGCGCGCAGGGCAGGATGTTGGGCAGCGCGCTCGCGTAGAACATCGGGCGGTAGCCGCTCAAGCCGGCCATGGCGCCCGCGCACATCCCGCCGGAGACGAAGCCCATCACGACAATGTCCCACTCGGAATCCGAGGTGGAGATGACGTAGCTCGTGACTGAGCCCCACATGACGCCGCCGAGCGCCGCGCCGCCGAGCATGGCGAGCCGGCCGTAGCGCCCGTCGAGCGGCGGATCGGCCATCGCCTGAGTCCGGTACCAGAACCAGAAGCGGGCGAGCGTCGAGACGACCAGGAAGCTGGTCCAGCCGAGCAGCAGGCCGCGCGGCGCCGAATCCCACAGCAGATAGGTCACCAGCCCGCAGACGGCGAGGCTCGCCGCAAGCACCGCGGGCACCTGGCTGAACAGCGTCCGGAACAGCTCGGCCCTGACGCGATCGTCGAACTGCGCCGCCGCCCGCTCATCGGCCGGCGCCGCGGCATGCCCGGCGTCGATGCGCTCCGAGCCGAGGCTCATGCCCGCACCGCCGGGCTCGCCCGCGCGGCGACCAGGCCGTGCCCGCCGCGCAGCGCCGCCGGCCCAGTATGGCCGCGTTGGTTCAGAGGTCTTCCCATGGCGGATCACCCTCTTGCCGTGATACTACCATGCCCGTCATGCCCGCGCTCCCCGATCCCGCCTACGAGGCAGAATACAACCTCAGGGCACGCCATGCCGACAGCGACACCCTGGTCGCACGCTGGACGGGCGAGAGCGAGCGCGTGCGGCGCACCCTGCCCTGCCTGCTCGATCAGCGCTACGGCGACGAGCCGAACGCGACGCTCGACCTGTTCCCGGCGCGCACGGCGGGCGCGCCGATCCTCGTGTTCATCCATGGCGGCTATTGGCGGCGGCTCGACAAGGCGGACCATTCCTTCATCGCCGAGGCGCCGGTCGCGAACGGCGCCGCGGTCGCGGTCTTGAACTACGACCTGTGCCCCGCCGTCACCATCGAGACCATCGTCGCGGAGTGCCGCGCCGCCACGGCCTGGGTGTACCGGAATGCCGCAAAGCTCAACGGCGACCCGGCGCGCCTCTATGTGACCGGGCATTCGGCGGGCGGGCACCTGACCGCCACCACGCTCGCGACCGACTGGCAGGCGCTCGGCCTGCCCGCCGACCTCATCAAGGGCGGCCTGCCGCTCAGCGGCGTGTTCGACCTGCATCCGATCATCCTGACCTCGATCAATGACGACACCAGGCTCAACCGTGAAACGGCGGAGCGCCTGAGCCCGCTCTACCGGAAGCCGCACCACCTGCCGCCGATCGTCGCGGCCGTCGGCGCCGGGGAAACCTTCGCCTTCCTCGAGCAGACCCGGCTCTACGCCGATGCCTGGCGGCGCTGGGGCGGCGAGGCCACGCACCTGGTCGTGCCCGGCGTGCATCATTTCGACGTGCTGCTCGAACTGGCGCGCGCCGACAGCCGGCTCGGCCGCAGCCTGTTCACCCTGATGAGCCTGTAGCGCCGGCCCCCATGACGGCCAGCCCCATCGAAGCCGCCGCGCGGGCGGAAGGCCGCGAGCGCTGGCGCAACATCGTCCTGCTCGCCTCGTGCCAGGCGCTCTTCATGACCGCGACCAGCGGCATGATCGCGGCGGCGGCGCTGGTCGGCTTCGGCCTGGCGGACGACAAGTCGCTCGCGACCCTGCCGATCTCGCTGCAATTCGTCGCCATCATGGCGGCGACCGCGCCGGCCTCGCTGCTCATGCGCCGGATCGGGCGGCGCGACGGCTTCACCGTCGGCGCGCTGTTCGGCGTCGCCGGCGCGCTGATCGCGGCCAAGGGGCTGTTCGAGGGAAGCTTCGCGCTGGTCTGCCTCGGCCACTTCCTGGTCGGCGTGTTCAACGGCTTCGCCCAGTTCTACCGCTTCGCCGCCGCCGACGCGGCGAGCGACGCACAGAAATCGAAGGCGATCTCGCTGGTCATGGCGGGCGGGGTCGTGGCCTCGGTCGGCCCGCTGCTCGCGAGCCAGGTCAAGGACCTGTTCGCGCCGGTCGACTTCGCCGGCATCTATGTCTGCATCGCCGGCCTCTACGTCGCGACGCTCGTGATCCTCCGCTTCGTCACCATCCCGCGGCCGAGCGCCGAGGAGCGCGCCGCCAAGGGCCGGCCGTTGCTCGCCATCATGCGCCAGCCGGTCTTCATCGTGGCGGTGCTCGCGGCGCTCGTCTCCTACGCCACGATGTCGGTGGTGATGACCTCGATCCCGCTCGCCATGAAGGTGTGCGGGCTTTCCTTCTTCGACACCGCGCAGGTCATCCAATGGCATGTCTTCGGCATGTTCGCGCCGTCCTTCTTCACCGGCCATCTGATCCGGCGCTTCGGGGTGCGCAACGTGATGCTGGCGGGTGCTGCGATCGAGGCGCTGTGCGTGCTGGTCAACGTCACCGACGAGAGCCTCGCCAGCTTCTGGATCGGCGGCGTGCTGCTCGGGGTCGGTTGGAATTTTCTCTTCGTCGGCGCGACCACGCTGGTGACCTCGGCCTATGCGCCGGCCGAGAAGGCGAAGACACAGGCCGCCAACGATTTCCTGGTGTTCTCCTCGGTCGCGGTCGCCTCGCTGGTCTCGGGCGTGCTGCACGAGGCGATCGGCTTCGCGATGATGAACTATGCGGCGCTGCCGCTGCTCGCGGTCACCGCCATCGCCGTGGTCGCACTCGGCCGCCACTATCGCAACGCGCCGCGCGCGGCCTGAGGGCGGTGCGCGTTCAGACCTTGGTCTGCAGGTAGTTCTCGATGCCGATGGTCTCGATCAGGCGGAGCTGCGTCTCGATCCAGTCGACGTGCTCCTCCTCCGCTTCGAGGATGTCCTCGAGGACTTCACGGCTGATGTAGTCGCTCGCCTGCTCGGCGGCGGCGATTGCCTGGCGCAGCACCGGCATCGCCTGCTGCTCGAGCTTCAGGTCGCAGTGCAGCGCCTCCGCCACCGTCTCGCCGATCATCAGCTTGCCGAGGTCCTGCAGGTTGGGCAGGCCCTCGAGGAACAGGATGCGCTCGATCAGGCGGTCGGCGTGCTTCATCTCGTCGATCGATTCCTTCTTCTCGTACTCGCCGAGCTCGTGCAGGCCCCAATTGTCGAACATCCGGGCGTGAAGGAAGTACTGGTTGATGGCCGTCAGCTCGTTCTTCAGTACGACGTTGAGCTGCTTCACGATCGCCTTGTCGCCTTTCATGCGCCCCTCCTTCCGAAATGCCAAAGCACCGTGCCGCACCGCGTTACCGTGGCGCGGAGACGGGCGATTCGGCGAGGCTCAGGCTATCGGAGTATTGGTGGGAGATAAATGGTCGGGCTGCTCGGCCGTGCCGCAGCGCCCGAGCAGATCCTTGAGCGCATGCTTGCACTGGCCGCATTGCGGCCGCACGCCGAACGCGGCGTAGACCTGCGCGAGCTTGCGCGCGCCCGAGGCCACGGCCTGCTCGGCCTCGCGCTCCGAGATCGCGTTGCAGAGGCAGAGATACATGGCGGCTAACCTCGCGGCCGATCGGGCGGCACGGCGGGGAACGATGCGCTGCCGAGCGGCACGCTGCCCGGCACCCGAGCCGCGGGCCGCGCGATGCCGGCCCGCTTCGCGTCCGAGGTGCGAACGCGGATGAGGCGCAGTCGCATCGTCAGGCGGCGGAAGGCCATCGCCGTGGTGCGGGGTGTCAGGCCGAGCCAGATGAACACGCCACCCTCCCCTCGCGCCTCGGCTCAGCGCCAGCCCGCGCGGTCGGCGATGCGCATCGCCTCCGCGTTGTGCGTGCCGAGCTTCGCGATCTCGAGCGTATCCGCCTTGTACTTGCCCCACGCCTCGACGGTCGGCGAGAGCGGGACGCCGTCGCGGATCGGATACTCGTAGACCTTGCCCGCATAGATCTCCTGCGCCGCGTCGCTCACCAGGAACTCGAGCAGCTTGATCGCATTTTCCTTGTTGCTCGCGCTCTTGGTGATGCCGGCACCCGACACGTTGACGTGCACGCCGAAGCCGTCCTGGTCGGGCCAGATCACGGTGACGGCCGCCGCCGCCGCGCGGTCGGACTCTTCGTCCGAGTTGGTGAGCTGGCCGAGATAGTAGGAATTGGAGAGGGCGATGTCGCATTCGCCCGCCGCGACCGCCTTGATCTGGTCACGGTCGCCGCCCGCCGGCTCGCGCCCGAAATTGGCGACCAGCCCCTTCGCCCACTCCTCCGTCTTCTCGACGCCGTAATGCTCGATCATCGCGTCGAGCATCGACTGGTTATAGACGCTGCCCGACGAGCGCACGCAGATCTTGCCCTTCCAGCGCGGGTCGGCGAGGTCCAGATAGCTCTTGATCGCGCTGGGATCGACCCGGTCCTTGGCGATCATGATCGGCCGCGCCCGCACCGAAAGCGCGTACCAGAGCCCGCTCGGCTCGCGGTACTGCGCGGGCACCAGCTTGTCGAGCGTCTCCGATTTGATGGGCTGCAGCACGCCGGCCTCGACCGCGAGGTGCAAGCGCCCGGCATCGACCGTCATGAACACGTCGGCCGGGCTGTTGTCGCCCTCGGCCTTGAGCCGCTCGAGCAGCGCATCGTCCTTGCCGCTGACCAGCTTGACCTCGATCCCGGTCTCCTTGGTGAAGGCGTCGAGCAGCGGGCGGATCAGCTGCTCCTGGCGCAGCGAATAGAGATGAAGCTCCTCCGCCGCCCGGCTCGCGGACGCGACGCCAACGATGCCGACCAGCGCCACCATCGCCGCGATCAAGCCGAAACGCAACCAGCCAAGCCGCATCGCACCGCCTCCGGACCTGCCTTCAAGGACAGCCGGTTACATAATGCAAGTGACATTCATTCGCAAGTTACAATCGCAAGAATGGCGAAACCGTGAACGGCGGCGCGCCTAGCGAATCCCCTCTCCGCCCTCGGGGGGGATCTTTTCGGAAAGGGCGGCGGGCGAGCTGGCGGGGTACAGGGTGGAGTTGTGTTGGGCCCCGTCCGGCTGTCCGGCTTGATTGTCCCGACCAGAGGGACAGGGTCTCTCAGGTGAGAAC
>JBFXKW010000024.1:0-33250 GCA_050173345.1 Alphaproteobacteria bacterium
CATGCGAAAGCTCGTCGTCCTCGCCAATACCCTGCTCAAAGAAGATCGCCTCTGGGCACCACGTCATGCTTGACTGACAACACAGATGCTCACCCTGGCCTTCTCCCGCAAGCGGGAGAGGGAACCGTATGGAAGCGGTGTGCGTCGACATCCATCAATCTGATCGCAGCACCCCCGCTTCATCCTCCTCCTCGTCCCAGTCGTGCTCGAAGTCGTAGCCGCCGCGCAAGGGGTAGCTCGCCTCGATGGTGTAGAGCGAGCCGTCGCGGCTGAGCCGGCTCGAATAGAGGTGGAACGCCTCGACCATGAAGGGCGGCGCGGCGAATAGCGCGTGGCGCGCGAGATAGGTCTGCACCCGCTCGACCGGCGAACCGTTGAGCCGCGCCAGCGTGATATGGGCCGAGAAGTTGCGGCCCTCGGGCTTGAGCCCGGCGCGGCCGAGCGCGCTCTCGATGCGCGATTGCAGGAGGTTGAGCGCCGGGTTCGGCCGCACGCCGGCCCACAGCAGCTTGGGCGGCCCGCGCGGCGGAAAGTGCCCGACGCCCGCGACCGCCATCTCGAAGGCATCGGCCTCGACCTCGCCGAGCGCATGCACCACCTCCTCGAAGGTCGCGTGGTCGACCTCGCCGATGAAGCGGAGCGTCAGGTGCATCTGGTCGTCGCGCAGCCAGCGCGCGCCGGGCACGCCCTCGGCGAGGCCGCCGAGCGCGTCGATGATCGAGGGCGGCAGCGCCAGCGCGACGAACAGGCGGATCATGGGCCGGCCTCCTCTTGCTGCGTCCCGGCGGCGATGACCCGCTCGACCAGCGGGCCGATGCGCCTGACGATCTCGGCGACGCCAGCCTCGTTGGGATGGATGCCGTCCGGCTGGTTGAGCGCCGGCACGGCCGCGACGCCGTCGAGGAAGAACGGATAGAACGGCACGCCGTATTTCTCGGCAAGGCGAGGATAGACCGCCTCGAAGCCTTCCGCATAGTCCGGCCCGAGATTGGGCGGCGCGCGCATGCCGGCGAGCAGCACCTTGATGCCCGCCGCATCGAGCCGGGCCAGGATCCGGTCGAGGTTCTCCTCCATCGCCTCGGCCGAGAGGCCGCGCAGGCCGTCATTCGAGCCGAGCTCGAGGATCACGAGGTCGGGCTCGTCGGCGAGCGCCCAGTCGAGCCGGGCGAGGCCGCCCGCGCTGGTGTCGCCCGAGACGCCGGCGTTGACGACGCGCCAGTCATGGCCGCGCTCGCGCAAATAGGCTTCGAGCCGGACCGGGAAGGCATCCTCGGCGGGCAGGCCGTAGCCGGCGGCCAGGCTGTCGCCGAACGCGACGATGGTGCCCTCGGCCGCATCCGCCCGGGGCGCGACCATGACGATGGCAAGCGCGACGGCGGAAACGGCGATCAAACGTTTGATAAACACAACCGGCCTCGCCATGTGATATGGGCCATGACCGAAACGGATGCAAACGGCAATGCCATCGCGCTCTCCGGCGTCTCGCTCACCCTGAGCAGCCTCGCCGGGCCCGTGCCGATCCTGCGCGGCGTCGACTTCGCGGTTAGGCGAGGCGAGGCGGTCGCCGTGCTCGGGCCGTCGGGTGCCGGCAAGTCCACCCTGCTCGCGGTCATCGCAGGCCTGGAGCGGGCGGACGAAGGCAGCGTCACGGTCGCGGGCGAGCGGCTCGACGGGCTCGACGAGGACGCGCTTGCCATGATGCGGCGCCGCGCGGTCGGCATCGTGTTCCAGTCCTTCCACCTGATCCCGACCATGACCGCGCTCGAGAACGTCGCCGTGCCGCTCGAGCTCGCCGGCCGGCGCGATGCCTTCGAGGCGGCGCGCGCCGCGCTCGAAGCGGTCGGCCTCGGCAGGCGGGTGCGCCATTTCCCGAGCCAGCTTTCCGGCGGCGAGCAGCAGCGCACCGCGCTCGCCCGCGCCTTCGCGCCGCGCCCGGCGGTGCTGCTCGCCGACGAGCCGACCGGCAATCTCGACGGCGCGACCGGCGCGCAGGTGATCGACCTCCTGTTCGGGCTGCGCGCCGAAGCCAGCACCACGCTCGTCCTCGTCACCCACGACCCGGCGATCGCGGCGCGCTGCGACCGCATCGTGCACATCGCCGAAGGCCGCATCGCCGATGGCTGAGCGATACGGCGCGGTTTCGCGATGCCTCGCATGATCCGCCCGCCGCTGGTGCTGCGCCTCGCGGGGCGTGAGCTGCGCGGCGGCTTGCGCGGCTTCCGCGTGTTCATCCTCTGCCTGGTCATCGGCGTCGGCGCGATCGCGGGCGTCGGCTCGCTGATCGCCTCGATGCAGGCCGCGCTCGATACCGATTCGCGCGCGCTGCTCGGCGGCGACCTCTCGATCGAGCTCTCCGGTCGGCCGCTCGATGCGGCCGAGCGCAACATCGCGCTGGCGCACGGGCAGGCGTTCTCCGAGACCGCGACCATGCGGGCCATGGCGCGGCCCGCCGAAGCGAGCGAGGCGCGCCCGGCGCTGGTCGAGCTCAAGGCGGTCGACGGCGCCTACCCGCTGGTCGGCACGCTCGACCTTGAACCCGCGATGAGCGCCGAGGCTGCGCTCGCAAACAACGGCGCGGTCGCCGAGCAGGGTCTCTTGACCCGGCTCGGCCTAGAACTCGGCGATCGCCTGCGCATCGGCAATGCCGAGGTCACGCTGCGCGCGCTCTTGCGCGGCGAGCCCGACCGGCTGACCGGCGGCATGGCGCTCGGCCCGCGCCTGATCGTCTCGACCGGGGTGCTGAAGGAAAGCGGCCTGGTGCAGCTCGGCAGCCAGGTGCGCTTCCGCTATCGTTTGACCCTGTTGCCCGGCGCCGACCTCGCGGCGACACGCGCGGCGCTCGAAGCCGAGGCGCCCGATGCCGGCTGGCGGCTGCGCGACGCCAGCGACGCCAACCCCTCGCTCGCCCGCCAGCTCGACCGGCTCGGCCTGTTCCTCACCCTCGTCGGCCTGTCGGCGCTGGTGCTCGGCGGCGTCGGCATCGCGGGCGCGGTGCGCGCCTATCTGGAGGCGCGCGTCGCGACCATCGCGACGCTCAAATGCGTCGGCGCGTCGAGCCGGCTGATCCTCGGCGTCTATCTCGTCGAGGTCATGGCGATCGGCCTCGCCGGCATCGCGCTCGGGCTCGCGATCGGCGCGCTGCTGCCGGTGGTGCTCGCGGCGGCGCTCGGCAACGACGCGCCGGTGCCGCTCGCGCTCGGGCTTTATGGCGGCCCGCTCGCGCTCGCCGCCGGCTTCGGCGTGCTCACCATGCTCTGCTTCGCGCTCTGGCCCTTGGGCCGCGCCGCGCGGATCGCGCCGGGCCTCTTGTTCCGCTCGACCGTCGTGCCAAGCCTGCCCCGGCCGGGCTGGGCGACGGTGATGCCCTGCGCGCTTGCCGCCCTCGGCCTCGTTGCGCTCGCGGTCATGATCGCGCCCGAGAAGCCCATCGCGCTCGCCTTTGCCGGCGGCGCGGCGGCGGCGCTCGGCGCCTTCCACCTGCTCGGCCACGGCATCGGCCTCCTGGCGCGGCGCGCGCGGAGCCCAGCGATCCCCTGGCTCAGGCTCGGCCTCGCCAATCTCGGCCGGCCCGGCGCGCCGACGCCTGCGGTCGTCACCGCGCTCGGCGGCGCGCTCGCGGTGCTGCTCGCGATCGCGCTGGTGCAGACGAACCTCGCCCGCCAGATCGACGAAGAGGCAACGCGCGGCCGCCCGGCCTTCTTCTTCGTCGACATCCAGCCCGCGCAGCGCGCGCCGTTCGCGGCGATGATCGAGGCGACGCCGGGCGCGCACGGCCTCAAGGCGGTGCCGATGCTGCGCGGGCGCATCGTCGCGATCAACGGCGTGCCAGTCGCCGCGCGCCGGGTCGCCGACGGCGAGGCGTGGGCGGTCAGGGGCGACATCGGCGTCACCTATGCCGCGGAGCAGCCGAGCAATGCGAGAATCGTCGCCGGCGAATGGTGGCCCGCGGACTATCAGGGCGAGCCGCTGATCTCCTTCGAGGCGGATGCGGCGCGCGGCCTCGGCATCGGCCTCGGCGACACGCTCACCATCAACGTGCTCGGCCGCGAGGTGACCGGGCGCATCGCGAGCCTGCGCGAGATCGAGTGGCTCGAGCTCGACATCAACTTCCTGGTGATCTTCTCGCCCGGCGTGCTAGAGGCCGCACCGCAGACCGGGCTCGCCACCGTGATGGCCGACCCGGCGGCGAGCCTCGCGATCGAGCGGCAGGTCGCCGATGCCTTCCCCAATGTGAGCGCGATCCCGGTGCGCGCGATCCTCGATGCGCTCGGCGACATCCTCAGCCGGGTCGGCGGCGCGGTGAACGCCGCCGCCGCGATCGGGCTCTTCGCCGGGCTCGCGGTGCTGGCCGGCGCGGTCGCAGCCGGCGAGCGCGGCCGGCGCTATGACGCCGTGGTGCTCAAGGTGCTCGGCGCACGGCGGCGCGAGATCATGCTCGCCTTCCTGGTCGAATACGGCGCGCTCGCCTGTGCCACCGCGCTGATCGCGGCCGGCATCGGCATCCTCGCGGCCTACGGCCTGGTGAGCCAGGTGCTCGAACTCGGCTTCGCGCTCTCGGCCGAGCCGATCCTCGCGCTCACCGCGGCCGCCGTCGCGATCGGGCTGATTTTCGGCTTCGCCGGCACCTACCGCGCGCTCGGCACCCGCGCCGCGCCGCTGCTGAGGGAGGAGCAGGTCTAGCAAGCCATTGAAATACCGGCCGATAGGCCTAGGCCACCAGGCTGCGCCGCCATCGGGTACCGGCCTGTTTCGGTTGAAATTCCGGCTCAGCCTGCCAATATTGGAGACGATCCAAACTACTTTGGAATGAGGGGGTTTCACTATGGCCTTCGAGCTTCGGACCCAGGGCGCACAGCGCGCCGGCACCGGCACGCTGTCCCAGGCCCAGATCGATCAAGGCCTGCGGAGCTACATGCTCCGGGTCTACAACTACATGGCGTCCGGCCTCGCGCTGACCGGCATCGTCGCCTACATCGTCGCCCATACCGGGCTGTACGAGACCCTGATGACCAGCGGGGCGGGCTTCATCATCATGCTGGCGCCGCTCGGCATCGTCTTCTTCATGAGCATGAAGCTGCAGAGCATGAAGGCGTCGACGGCGCAAATCCTGTTCTGGGTGTTCTCGGCGCTGATGGGCGCCTCGCTCTCCTACGTCTTCATCCGCTACACGGATGCGAGCGTGGCCCGCGTCTTCTTCATCTCGGCGGGCACCTTCGCGGCGGCGAGCCTCTACGGCTACACCACCAAGCGCAGCCTGGCCAAGTTCGGCTCGTTCCTGTTCATGGGGCTGATCGGCCTGATCATCGCGATGGTGGTCAACATCTTCCTCGGCTCCTCGACGCTCGAGTTCGTCATCTCGGCGATCGGCGTGCTCGTGTTCACCGGCCTGACCGCCTTCGACACGCAGCGCGTCAAGGAGGTCTACGAGGAGACCGACGGGCGCGAGGTGACGCTCAAGAAGTCGATCTTCGGCGCGCTCTCGCTCTACCTGAACTTCATCAACCTGTTCATCATGCTGATGCACATCATGGGCGCGTCGCGCGAGTAGCACGCGGTCATCGGTCGGTTCACCGCACCCGGCGGGGCGTCCGCCGGGTGCTTTCTTTTGGGGTCGGGGCGGCTTGAGCGAATTTCGCTGGTGGGAAGGCCTCGGCATCGCGGCCGGCATCTACGGCACGGCGCTCGCCGCGGCCTTCGCGGCGCAGCGCCACTTCATCTACTTCCCGGACAAGCTAAGGCCCGAGCCCGACCGCAGCCTCCTGCCCGACATCGAGCCGGTCACGCTCGAAACCGAGGACGGGCTCTCGCTCCTCGCCTGGCACCAGCCGCCGCGCAAGAAGGGCGCGCCGACCCTCGTCTACTTCCACGGCAATGCCCGCCATCTCGGCGTGCGCGCCTCCAAGCTCGCGCCCTATCTCGAGGCCGGGCTCGGCGGCCTGCTCACCTCATGGCGCGGCTATAGCGGCAATCCCGGCAGCCCGAGCGAGCGCGGCCTCTACCATGACGGGCGCGCCGCGCTCGGCTTCCTCGGCGAACGCGGCGTCGCGCCGGAACGGCTGATCCTCTACGGCGAATCGCTCGGCACCGGCGTCGCGGTGCAGCTCGCGACCGAGATCAAGCCGGCCGCCGTGATCCTGGAGGCGCCCTACACCTCGATCCCCGACGTCGCGCGCTGGCGCGTGCCGATCGCGCCGGTCGCGCCGCTCGTGGTCGATCGCTTCGATTCGCTCGCCAAGATCGGCCGGGTCTCGGCGCCGCTCCTGATCGTGCACGGCGACCACGACATGACCATTCCGGTGCGCTTCGGCCGCAAGCTGTTCGAGGCGGCGAACGAGCCGAAGCAGGGCGTCTTCATCGAAGGCGCCGGCCATGTCGACCTTTACGACCACGGCATGGCCCGGATCGCGCTCGACTTCTTGAGGCGCCACGGCCTCGGCTGAGCGGGGGCAGTGGGACAGGCGGCACGGCAGCGCCACCTCTTTCTCGTCATGGCCCGGCTTGACCGGGCCATCCATCATGCAGCGGGCCGGTTGCTGACATGGATGCCCCGGTCAAGCCGGGGCATGACGGAAGAAAGGAACCTCTCTTCGGCCCGGCAATGACGACTATTGGGTATCGGGTGAGAGGAGCCGGCCTAAGCCTGGTGCGGCTCGACCGTCCAGGTGTGGCCGCGGCGGAGCAGCGCGTCGAGGTCGGCGGCCGGCGCCTTGGCGCGCGCCGCCTCGACCTGCGCCGTGACCGCGTGGTCGTAGCTCTCGGCCGGGTTGCAGTAGATGACGCCGAGCGCGACCGGGTAGTCGGGCGGCTCCAGCGCCGCGAGCAGCGTGGCGAGCGAGCGGTTGGTCTCGTCATGCACCACGAGGTCGGCCTCGGTCATGCCGTTCTCGCCGAGGCGCACCACCTCGAGCCGCATCGCCTTGGGATCGAAGCGCAGGCCGAGCTCGTTCTCCTTGCCGAAGCGCAGCGGCTTGCCGTGCTCGAGGTGGAGCTGCCGCTCGGCCGCCACGTTCTTCGCGGTGAAGTGCTCGAACGCGCCGTCATTGTAGACGATGCAGTTCTGGATGATCTCGACGAACGAGGCGCCCTTGTGGGCATGCGCGCGCTTCAGCACCTCGGGCAGCTGCTTCTGCAGCGTATCGACGGTGCGCGCGATGAAGTGCGCGCCGACACCCAATGCAAAGGAGAGCGCCGAGACCGGAAAGTCGAGCGAGCCCATCGGGGTCGAGGGCGAGCGCGTGCCGAGGCGCGAGGTCGGCGAATACTGGCCCTTGGTCAGGCCGTAGATCTCGTTGTTGAAGAGCATGATGTTGAGGTCGATGTTGCGGCGGATCGCGTGCAGCGTGTGGTTGCCGCCGATCGAGAGCATGTCGCCATCGCCGCCGACCACCCAGACGTCGAGCGCCGGGTTGGCGAGCTTGACGCCGGTCGCGATCGCGGGCGCGCGGCCGTGAATGGTGTGGAAGCCGTAGGTCGACATGTAATAGGGGAAGCGCGAGGCGCAGCCGATGCCCGAGATGAACACCACCTCATCCGGCGGCGTGCCGATCTCGGCGAGCGCCTTCTTCACGCCCTTGACGATGGCGTAATCGCCGCAGCCCGGGCACCAGCGGATCTCCTGGTCGGATTCAAAGCTCTCCGGCGTCAGCGCGCGCGGCATGACCGTATCGTTCATCGTCTCAGTCCAGCTTGCTGCGGATGGCGGCCTCGATCTCGGCGATCGTGAACGGCCGGCCCATGACCTTGTTGAGCCCCTCGGCGGGCACCAGATAGCGGCTGCGCAGAAGGGTGACGAGCTGGCCGGTGTTCATTTCCGGCACCAACACCTGGTCGAAGCCTTCGAGCAGCGCGCCGAGATTGCGCGGCAGCGGCCAGAGGTGGCGCAGGTGGATCTGCGAGACCGACTTGCCCTCGGCGCGCGCATTGCTCACCGCGCGGTAGATCGGCCCGTAGGTCGAGCCCCAGCCGATGACGGCGAGCCGGCCCTTTGCCTCGCCCTGCTCGACGCGCTGCTCGGGGATCACGTCCGCGATGTTGTCGATCTTGGCCTTGCGCACGTCGGTCATGCGCTGGTGGTTGATCGGGTCGTAAGAGACGTGGCCGCTGCCGAAGTTCTTCTCGAGGCCGCCGACCCGGTGCGCGAGGCCGGGCGTGCCGGGCTTGACCCAGGGGCGCGCCAGCGTCGCCTGGTCGCGCACGAAGGGATGGAAGCCCTCGGGCTCGGTGCGGAACCTGACCGGGAAGGGCTCGTACTTGCCGAGGTCGGGGATCAGCCAGGGCTCGGCCGCGTTCGCGATGTAGGTGTCGGAAAGCACCATCACCGGAGTCATGAAGCGGGTGGCGAGCCGGATCGCCTCGATCGCGACGTCGAAGGCATCGCCCGGCGAGCGCGCCGCCAGCACGACCAGCGGCGCATCGGCGTTGCGGCCGAACACCGCGAGGTTGAGGTCGGACTGCTCGGTCTTGGTCGGCATGCCAGTGGACGGCCCGGCGCGCTGCGTATCGAGCACGATGAGCGGCAGCTCAACGCTGATCGCGAGGCCGATCGCCTCGGTCTTGAGCGCGATGCCCGGGCCCGAGCTCGAGGTGATGCCGAGCGCGCCGGCATAGGCCGCGCCGATCGCGGCGCACACCGCGGCGATCTCGTCCTCGGCCTGGAAGGTGGTGACGCCGTAGGATTTGAGCCCGGCCAGCACGTGCAGCACCGCCGAGGCCGGCGTGATCGGATAGGAGGCGAAGAAGGCCGGCAGCCCGGCGAGCCGCGCGCCCGTGACCAGGCCGTAGGCGAGCGATTCGGTGCCGGTGATGGTGCGGTAGGTGCCGGGCGCGAGCTCGGCGCGGCGCAGCGTGAAGCCGCGCACGCCGTCCGGCATCTCGGCGGTCTCGCCGAAGGCGTGGCCGGCCTTGAGCGCCGCCGTGTTGGCCGCGGCGATCGCCGGCTCCTTCTCGAACTTGCGCGCGATCCAGCGCAGCGTGACGCCGGTGTCGCGGTCGTACATCCAGTCGATCAGGCCGAGCGCCCAGAAGTTCTTGGCGCGCAGGCCGTCGCGCTTGCTGACGCCGCTGTCCTTGACCGCCTCGAGCGTCTGCTTCGAGATGTCGATCTGGACGATGCGGTAGCGCGCGAGCGAGCCGTCCTCGAGCGGGTTCGACGCATAGCCCGCCTTCTCGAGGTTCTTGTCGTTGAACGCGCCGACGTCGAGGATGACGAGGCCGCCCGGCTTGAGGTCGCCGAGATTGGTCTTGAGCGCAGCCGGGTTGAACGCGACCAGCACGTCGGGCGCGTCGCCCGAGGTCATGATCACGCGCGAGCCGAAGTTGATCTGGAACGCCGAGACGCCATAGGTGGTGCCGACCGGCGCGCGGATTTCGGCCGGGAAGTCCGGAAAGGTCTCGAGGTCGTTGCCGGCGAGCGCCACCGTCTCGGCGAAACGCCCGCCGGTGAGCTGGATGCCGTCGCCGGAATCGCCGGCGAAGCGGACCACAACGGATTCAAGCTCTTGCCGTTCCGCGGGTTCCGCTACTCGTACTGCACTACCGTCCATCGCCTCTTCTGGCTCCATCCTTCAGGCGCGGCGCCGGGCCCGCCGGGGGCGCGGGGCTTACCCACCGTAAACAATAGGAACATCTACCGCTGCCGTCCATCGCTTGCACGGCATGGCTGCCCCGAGCGGGGCGGAAATCACGACGCCTCGGCGCGTGCCTCCTCAAGTACCGCGAGCATGTCGGCGATTCGGGCAAACTTGCGGCGCGGCGCGCCGGGCCGCGCGGCGGCAATCTCCGCCCGCTCGATCGCCTGCCAGTCCTCGAAGCCGATGGCGTTGACTTTGCGCTTCTTGAGCAGCGCCTCGAAGGCGGCCCGCCCCGGCTTGGTGCCTTCCTTGAGGTCCGCGGCGATCTGCTCGGCGCAGGCCTCGCCGTCCACCTTGTTGGTGCCGATCACCCCGGTCGGGCCGCGCTTGATCCAGCCGACCGCATAGAGGCCGGGGGCGACGCGCCCCTCCACGTTCTTGACGATGCCTTGGCGCTCGTCGAACGGCGCCTCGGCCACCGCGTCCGAACGATAGCCGATCGCCGCGACCACGAGGCCGCACGGGATGTCGAAGAATTCGCCGGTGCCGACCGCGCGGCCTTCCTCGACCTTGGTGCGTTCGAAGCGCACGGCCTCGACGCGCTCGCCGCCCAGGATTTCGACCGGCGCCGCGTTGAACAGGATGTGCACCCGCTTCTGCTTGGCCGGGTCGGGCGCGGCCTCGGCGAACTCGCGGAGCGTCGCGAGGTTCTTCTCCTTCATGCGGCGGTCGCGGTCGTTCATCTCGCCCTCGACGCTCGCGGGCAGCTGCGCGGCGTCAACCACCGGCCGCGCGTTTTCGAGATAGCCCATCTCGCGCAGCTCGACATTGGTGAACTTGGCCTCGACGGGGCCGCGCCGGCCGACCATGTAGACGTCCTCGATGGGCGAGGCGTGGATCGCGGCGGCCGCATGGTCGCACAGATCGAAGCGCGCCATCTCCTCGGGCGTCTTGACGAGCACGCGCGCGATGTCGATCGCGACGTTGCCTTGTCCTACGATGACCACGCTCTTGATGCTCAGGTCGGGCGCAAGGTCGGCGAAGTCGGGGTGGCCGTTGTACCAGCCGACGAAGGAGGCGGAGCCGACCACGCCCTTCTTGTCCTCGCCGGGCACGCCGAGCGCGCGGTCGCGCGCCGCGCCGACCGCCAGCACCACCGCGTCGTAAAGCTCGCGCAGCTCGGTGAGCGAGACGTCGCGGCCGACCTCGACATTGCCGAAGAAGCGCACCGGCGGCGACAGCGCGGTGCGGCCATAGGCCTTCATCACGTTCTTGGTGTGCTCATGATCGGGCGCGACCCCATAGCGGATCAGGCCGAACGGCGTCGGCAGCCGCTCAACGATATCAATTGTGCAGTCGGGCACGGCCTTGAGCAGCGCGGCCGCCGTGTAGAAGGCCGCGGGACCTGAGCCTACGATCGCGATGCCAAGCCCCATGGGCACGCCCCATCCTGCCCGGTCGAATCGCCCGCTCGCTTCGGGCGCGGGCGAAGACTACCCCAAAGCCTTCGCCGGCCGAAACGCCGAATCTCGATCCCTGGGTGCCGCGTCAGAACCCGGCGGCTTGGCCGAAGCGGCCGGCGAAGACGAACTCGTCCTGCGCGCGGCGCTGGCGCGGCGCGAGCTCGCGCTGCCTCAGCTTCTCATCCAGCGTCTCGGGGTTGCCGGCATAGCCGAGCGCGATGGCGGTGAGCGGCTCGTGGCTCTCGGGCACGGCGTAGAGCTCGCGGACGCGCGCCGGCTCGATGCCCGCCATCTGGTGGACATGGAGGCCGAGCGCCATCGCCTGGATGGTGAGGTGTGCCGCGGCCTGGCCGACATCGTGGGCGGCATAGTTGTTGCGCCCGCCATCCTCGTTGATCACCCGCGCCACCGTCAGCATCAGCACCGGCACGTCCTTGCACCAGCCCTGGTTGAACGGCACCAGACAGGACAGCGCGCGCTCGAACTCGGCGCCGTCCTCCTTGCGCGCCACGATGAAGTGCCAGGGCTGCAGGTTGGAGGCCGAGGCCGCCCAGCGCGCCGCTTCGAGCACCGAGCGCAGCGCCTCCCGCGGCACCGGCTTCGCGGCGAAGGCGCGCGGGCTCCAGCGCCGGCGCATCAGGTCGTGCAGCGGATGATCGAGCGTGGCAGGCTTTTCCATGAGCGATGTCCCCTTCCTCGGCCCGCGGCCGTTATGGCCGCCGCCGCGACGCGAGGCAAGGGACTTGCTGGCGCCGATACGGCCGGCGGGTGCGCGGCCCCACGTTGCGGAAGGCAGCGGGCCAAGGCATGCGCGGCGTGCTTGAAAGGCGGAGATCAGGAAAGTACGAATTTTCGTTTATATCGTTTATTGCGTTTATGTCGTTTGCAAGCTATCTTGAATTTCGAACCAGAGGACGCGACGCCATGAGCCGTGTTGCAACGAGAGAAGAAAAGGAGCCGGCGCTTCCGACCGCGCAGGAGGCGGCGCTCGCTCGAGAGACGAGCCGCAAGCTCGCCGCCGTGCTGGGCGATGCCGCCACCGTGCCCGCCCGTTTCGGCGCGGCGCCAAAGGACACCAAGACGATGGAGCTGCCGGCCTCGGCGGTGCGGCTCCTGCTCGACATCCTGGAGCACATGGCGCGCGGCGACGGCGTGACGCTCATGCCCGTCCATGCCGAGCTGACCACGCAGCAGGCCGCGGACCTGCTCAACGTCTCCCGCACGCACCTAGTTCATCTGCTGGAGGCGGGAGAGCTTCCGCACCGCATGGTGGGCACGCACCGGCGCGTCCGCGCCGAGGACGTGCTGCGCTATCGCCGGGAGACGGAACGCAAGCGGCGCGCGGCGCTCGACGAGCTGACCGCCCACGATCAGGCCTTGGGCTTCCAATAAGGCATGGAACGCCTCGCCGCGTTCCTCGATGCCAGCGTCCTCTACCCCGCCCCGCTTCGCGACCTGCTGATGAGGCTGGCGCTGCGCGGCCTGTTCCGCGCGATATGGTCCGCCCGCGTCCACGAGGAATGGATCGCCAACGTTCTCGCCAAGCGGCCGGACCTGACCCGCGCACAACTCGAACGGACGCGGGAGCTGATGGACGCCCACGCCACTGACAGCATCGTCACCGGGTATGAGGAGCTGATCGACGGGCTTGACCTGCCGGACGCGAACGACCGCCATGTTCTGGCGGCGGCGATCCATGGCGGTGCCGATCTGATCGTCACCTTCAACCTGAAGGACTTTCCGGCGCACAGGCTGGAGTCCTTCGAGATCGAAGCGCAGCACCCGGATACGTTCGTCACCCATTTGATCGAGCTTCACGCGGGCGCGGTGGTGGCGACGCTTCGCGAACATCGGGCCGCACTGAAGAATCCGCCCAGGACCGCGGCGGAATATCTCCAGACCCTGGAGCGTCAGGGGCTGGCCGAGACCGTATCGCTCCTGCGCGCGTTCGAGGAAGTGATCTGAACGATTGCAGGAGATCGCAGTGGTCTATCTCTTCCGCAGATAGATCAGCCAGTAGACGCCGCCGACCAGGGCGCCGCCGCCGATCACGTTGCCGATGACGACCGGCAGGATGTTGCGGCCGAAGCCGGCCCAGGAGAGCGCGGCATAGTCGGCCGGGCCGCGCCCGATCGCCTGCCAGAATTCGGGCGGCGCCCAGGCCTCGACCATCAGCCCGATCGGGATGGCGTAGAAATTGGCGACCGAGTGCTCGAAGCCGCCCGCGACGAAGGCCGCGATCGGGAAGACGATGGCGAGCACGCGATCGGCCGTGGAACGCGCGCCGAAGCAGAGCCACACGGCGAGGCAGACCAGCACGTTGCACAAGACGCCGAGCGCCAGCGCCTCGCCGAAGCCGAGCGCGCACTTGGCGTCTGCCTGCATGAGCGCAGCCGCGCCGACCGCGCCGTCGCCGAACCGATACTGCCCCGAGGCGAAGACGAGGCCCGCGGTCGCCATGCCGCCGACCAGATTGCCGGCGAACACCACCGCCCAGTTGCGCAGCAGCGCGGCGGTCGAGACCCGCCGGCTCGCCCAGGCCATCACGATCAGCGCGTTGCCGGTGAAGAGCTCGGCACCGCCGACGATGACGAGGATCAGCCCGAGCGAGAAGACGAGGCCGGCGAGCAGCCGGGCGACACCAAACGGTAGCGCATCGTTCGCGCCCGCGCTCACCACGGTCGCGAACATGCCGCCAAGGCCGATGAAGGCGCCGGCGAGCAGCGCCAGCACGAACAGGCTGAGCAGGTCGAGCCCGGCCTTCCTGACGCCGACCGCCTCGGCCCGACGCGCCATCGAATCGGGCAGCGTCAGGTCGACATCGTGAGGCTCGGGCGCCGGCGCCTCCGCCGGCGGTCGATCGTCCATCCGCTCCCCCCCTCCGTACTCGCGCCATTATCGCGGCGCCGGCGCGGCAAGCCAACATGGCGCGCGGCATTGCCGGGCTGCGCGACTGTCTCTAGTCTCGGCCGCTCCATGAGCGAGGCGGTCCCGACATGAGCCATATCCTGCACCGCGTGCCGGGCGAGGCGCTGCCCTATGCCGCCGGCGGCGAGGGCATCCACCTGATCGACCGCGACGGCAAGCGCTATATCGACGCGAGCGGCGGCGCCGCGGTCTCCTGCCTCGGCCACGGCCATCCCGCCGTGATCGCGGCGATCAAGGCGCAGCTCGACCGCGTCGCCTTCGCGCACACCGCGTTCTTCACGACCGAGCCGATGGAGGCGCTCGCCGACAAGCTGGTCGAGACCGCGCCGAGCGGGCTCGACCGCGTGCTCTTCGCCTCGGGCGGCTCCGAGGGCATCGAGGCCGCGCTCAAGCTGGCGCGCCAGTATTTCGTCGAGATCGGCGAGCCGGCGCGCGGCCGCATCATCGCGCGGCGGCACAGCTACCACGGCGCGACGCTCGGCGCATTGGCGACCGGCGGCCATGCCGGGCGCCGCGCGCTGTTCGCGCCGCTCCTCTACGAGGCGCATCACGTCTCGCCCTGCCACGCCTATCGGGGCAGAGAGCCGGGCGAGAGCGACGATGCCTATGCCAAGCGCCTCGCCGACGAGCTCGACGCCGCGATCCAGGAGCTCGGGCCGGGCAATGTCGCGGCCTTCGTGGCCGAGACCGTGGTCGGCGCCACGCTCGGCGTCGCGCCGCCGGTGCCGGGCTACTTCAAGCGCGTGCGCGAGGTGTGTGATCGTCACGGCGTGCTGCTCATCCTCGACGAGGTGATGTGCGGCATGGGCCGCACCGGCACGCGCCATGCCTGCGAGCAGGAGGGCGTCGCGCCCGACCTCCTGGTCATGGCCAAGGGGCTCGGCGCCGGCTACCAGCCGATCGGCGCGGTGCTGATGGCGAAGAAGATCGCGGATGCGATCGTCCAGGGCACGGGCGCCTTCCGCCACAGCCACACCTATATGGGCCACGCCACCGCCTGCGCCGGCGCGCTCGCGGTGCAGGAGACCATCGAGCGCGAGCGCCTGCTCGACAACGTGAAGGCGCGCGGCGCCGAGCTCGGCCAGGCGCTCGCTGCGCGCTTCGGCCAGCACCCGCATGTCGGCGATGTGCGCGGCCGGGGCCTCTTCTGGGGCGTCGAGCTGGTCAGGGAACGCGACACCAAGGCGCCGTTCGAGCCCGGCCTCGGCCTCAACAGCCGCATCAAGAAGCACGCCATGGCGGCCGGCATGCTGTGCTACCCGGGCGGCGGCACCGCCGACGGCACAGCCGGCGATCACGTGCTGCTCGCGCCGCCCTTCATCGCCACGAGCGACGACATCCACCGCATCGTCTCGATCCTGAGCGGCGCCATCGACCGTTCCCTCTCGGAGATCCAGTGATGAGCCTCGAAGCCGGAAGCGGGTGGGCCGAGCCCGCCATCATCTCGGTCGCGCCCAACGGCGCGCGCCGCACCAAGGCGGACCACCCCAACCTGCCGATGACCACGGCAGAGGTCGCCGCGGCGGCGCGCGGCGCGATGGAGGCGGGCGCCGCGATGATCCACTTCCACACCCGCGACAAGGAGGGCAGGCACCTGCTCGACGCCGAGGCGAGCCGCGCGGGGATCGACGCCATCCGCGCGGCATGCGGCGATGGGCTGATCGTGCAGGCGACCACCGAGCAGGCCGGGCGCTATCAGCGCGACGTGCAGATCGCCTTCGCGCGCGCGCTCAAGCCCGAGGCGATCACCGTCGCACCGCGCGAGTTCGCGCCCGATGCGGCGAGCGAGGCCGAGACTGCGACGCTGCTCGAATGGCTGCATCGCGAGCGCACCATGATCCAGTACATCCTCTACGACGCGAACGACCTGGCGCGCCTGCTCGACCTCAGGAAACGCGGGCTGATCCCCGGCGAGCGACCTTCGGTGCTCTACGTGCTCGGCCGCTATTCGTCGGACGGCCAGAGCAAGCCCGCGGACATCCTGCCCTTCCTGAGCGACGAGGGGCTCGGCCTGGTGTGGAGCGTCTGCGCCTTCGGCCTGCGCGAGGGCGCCTGCGCGCTCGCCGCCTTCTCGCTCGGCGGCCATGCCCGGGTCGGCTTCGAAAACAACTACCACCTGCACGACGGCAGCCTGGCCGCCGACAACGCCGCGCTGGTCGCGCAAGCCGCCGCCGATGCCCGCCGCATCGGCCGCACCGTCGCCGACGCGGCTGCGGCACGGGAGCTGTTCCTCGGCTGAGATAACTCTCGGGCTCAGTCAGCCGGCGCCAATCTTGACCGTCATTCCCGCGAAAGCGGGAATCCATGTGGCCGCGAGCCGGAATGGTCGAACCGTGGATTCCCGCTTTCGCGGGAATGACGGTGTGAGGACGGCATGAGGAGCGCCGGCGGTGGGCGATTGGCTACCTAAGGGATTTTCTCCTCGGCGCTCGCCGTAGCGCGCAACCGCTTTGCCAGCGCCTGCAGGAGCTTCCACCCGATGGTTCCGTTTTTTTCGACAAGCGGGCGGAACTCCCAGAACGTGAGCCCGTAACAAACCAGGTCGGTTGCAGCGGTTACCGTGGCTGAGCGGGCCCCGCCGTCGATCAAGGCGACCTCGCCGAAGTAGTCGCCCGGGCCAAGGGTGGCGAGGCCGGTGCCTTTGCTCGAGACCGCGGCCTCCCCGGAATCGATGATGAAGAAGGCGGCGCCCCCGGTGCCCTCCAGGATGACGGTCTCGCCCTTCGCGAAACGGCGTTCCTTGAGCAGGCGTGCGATCTGCTCGGTCTGCCGCCGGTCCATTCCGGTAAAAAGGTCGACGCGCTGGAGGACGGCTACGGGGTCGCGCCGTGGCGGACCGCGTGGTGGTGCCTCGTTGCTCGCCTTCCCAGTGGTGACGGCGCGGCACTGCAGGAGGTAAAGGGTGCCATCTTGGAACGCCCATTCGATGTCGCGGCGCGGGCCGTAGACCTTTTCGCAGCGGAGAGCGAGTTCGCCCAGTGCCGCGAGCCGGACGTCGTCGAGGCAGAGCTGGTTCACCTGTTCGGGCGGCACTTGCTCCTCGAAGGTGCCCCCGTTAGGGAGCGAGCGAATCGCGATGCGCTTGCGCCCGGCCTTCCGCTCCAGCACTCGGCCTGAGCGGTCGAGGCGAAAGTGGTCGGGGACGACGAGGCCGGCGACCACGGCCTCGCCGAGGCCCCAGCTCGCTTCGATCAAGCGCTCATCGGCGCCGGTGACCGGGTGCTCGGTGAACATGACCCCGGCGGCAGCGGGGTTGAGAAGCGTCTGGACGACGACGCCAACGCTCGGCTGGGTGAACAGGCCGACGCGCTGGCGGTAGGTGATGGCCGAGTCGGAGTTTGCAGACCACCAGACTTCGCGGACAGCGCCGGGGACATCGTCCGCGGAATGGACGTTGAGCACGGTGAGATGCTGTCCGGCGAAGCTTGCCGCCGCGCCATCTTCGTCGACGGCGGACGACCGGACGGCGAACGGAGCGGGCACCGTGGCGATGGCCTTCGCCACTTTTTCGATCGCCTTGTCATCCCCGGATGCGACGGCCTCGACCAGATCGCCCGAGAGCGCCACGCCGGGCGGAACCGAGAGGCCTTGACGCGCGGCATCGCCGAGCCCCACGGCCTTCGACCCATAGAGCGATGTCTCGCGCGCCTTTGCGAAGGGAACGACCTTCTTCACCCGAGCACCGTGACCTCGCCGGCATCCCCATCCACGCGAACGAGGACGCCATCGGCGACGCGCCCGGTCGCCTCGCGGGTTCCAACGACTCCGGGAATGCCGTATTCGCGCGAGACGATCGCGGCGTGCGAAAGCAGGCCGCCATTGTCGGTGACGATCCCGCCAAGCAGCGGGAGGAGGATATTAAAGGCCTCGGTCGTCGCCTCGGTGACGAGCACGTCGCCCTTGACGATGCGGCCAAACTCGGACGGCCCGGAGACGCGGCGGGCGGGCCCTTCATAGACGCCCTTGCTTGCCGCGAGGCCGTAGAGGACCGTTTCCTCGTTCTGCGCTTGCGAGCTGCCAAAGAGGTGGTCCAGCGAGGTGAAGATCGCGCGCATGAGGCGACCGGCCGCTGGCGGCACGGTTGCGAGGTCAGGCGGAGGCGGCGGAGGCGGGCCAAGCAAGGGCGGCACGTCTTTCGCGGTGTAGGTCGCGCGGTATGCGGCACGGCCGGCAAGCTCGTCCGCCGATGGACCGCCGGTGCCGGCAACGAGCGCGCACATCTCATCGAGGCTGGCGTCCAGCATCTGATGAGGGTCGGCGAGGCGGCCACGACCCGCGACCCGACGGCCAGCCGCAAGGGCGGCGCGCCGCATGAGACCCGCGGCCCAGATGTCGCTATAGACGCCGCGCTCGTCGCGGAGGCGGTAGGTGAGACGGGCCTCGCCGAGCAACTCGTCGAACTCGTCCTGATGCGCCGCGGGAACTCGCGCGCGGATTTCGGCAGCGCGGACGTCAGCGTCTGAAGCGGCAGGAGCTTCTCCGGAGACGGCGACGCGGATGGCCCTGAGAAGTACATCCGGCAATTCGAGCGCGGTGGGCTCGGCGATGTCGAAGCCGTCGATGAGGCGGTTGCCGACCAGATCGAGGTAACCGGAAATGGCCGCACCTGTTTCGCCGCCAACGGAACGCAGGCTCGCGAGTGCCTCCGCAGGGTCGCCGTCGGATTGCAGGACCTTGCGGGCAGCGGAGTCCGCAGCGAACGCCTTCTTCATGCGCGCCATCTCGTCGGAGCCACCTGCGGACACCTCCGCCGAGCCACGCATCAGTCCCAGCAACTCGGCCGGCGGCAGGCCCGTCCAGTCCCCAACGTGGGTGAGGAAATCCCCGGTCGGGAGCACGGCGCCAGCGGTGAAGCGCATGTGCTGGGCGATCATGGCCGAATGGTGATCGCGACAGCGCGTCAGATAGGCGACCAGCTCCGCATCGGAGAGGGCGTCTGGATCGATGGCCTGCAGCGCCCGGTGCACGGCAATAGCGGACGGTTTGCTGTTCTCGTCCCAATCGCGAAGCTGCTCCCTCCAGAGTCTCTGCGCGAAGACCTGTTCAGCGCGCTGAAAGCGCTGAGGGATTTCCACGTCCGGAGCGGGCAGCACCCGGCGATACGCGAAGCCCTTCACGTAGCTTGCTTGCAAACCGTCTATGAGCATCCCGTAAAAGCGGGCGAAGTCGTTGGTGCCGCTCTTGAAAGAGGGGGGATGAGTCTCCTGGAAGTAGCGCGTCATCGGGCGCGGGAAGTGCACGGGGTCCTGCACCCAGGAGCCTGGCCCTGGCGGGTCGAGCTGGAGTTTGGTCGAGGTGTCTGGCGCAGTCATGTCGGCTCCTCCCAGCAACAGCCCGCATATCTCGGTGGCATCGCCGGCGATTGTTCCGGGATTCCCCGGATGGCCGGCTTCAGAGGCTCGACGACTAATCTGACATTTAATCTGACATTCCCCGAGTGAAATATCGGAATGGCGAGAAAGCTAGCGTTTCGCCGGCTTCCCGTGAGGCCAAGGGTGAGCGGCGATGCTTCCAGCTTCGCGCAGGCGCCAACGAGATGGTCAAGTAAGCTGTTGTGCCATGTGCGTCTTACGGCCCGTCGGCCACATGCGAGGCGGCACCGTCGCTGATGCGGATGCCGCGCGGGAGCTATTCCTCAACTGAAATGATTCGGCCTTGGTCAGCCTACGCCAATCTCGGCCGTCATTCCCGCGAAAGCGGGAATCCATGTCGCCGCGAGCCGAAGTGGTCGAACCGTGGATTCCCGCTTTCGCGGGAATGACGGAATAGAGAGGGTCGGCGGTTCGGCCGGTGTGCTTGACGCCATCGTCACCCGCTATTGCCGCGGCCGTAGCGGTCGTCGAGGCGGATGATGTCGTCCTCTTCCAGATAGTCGCCGGTCTGCACCTCGATCACCTCGAGCACGGCGTCGCCGGGGTTGGCAAGCCGGTGGCGCACGCCGAGCGGCACGTAGAGCGACTGGTCGGGCGCGAGCCGCGTGGTCGTGTCGCCGTGCGTGATCACCGCCTCGCCGCCGACCACCACCCAGTGCTCGGCGCGCCGGTTGTGGTATTGCAGCGAGAGCGCGGCGCCCGGCTTGACCCGGATCAGCTTCACCTTGTAGCGCGCACCCGCCCTGATCTCCTCGTAGCTGCCCCATGGCCGATGCACCAGCGCGTGGCCGGCCGCCTCGGCCCGGCCGGCGCGGGCGAGCCGCTCGACCACGGCGCGCACGCCGTCCGCCGCGTCCAGCCGCGCGACCAGCACCGCATCGCCGGTCGCCACCACGAGTGCATCGTCGAGGCCGAGCGCGACGACCAGCGGCCCCTCGCTCCGCACATAGCTCCCCCGGCTCCCCTCGATCACGACATCGCCATGCGCCACGTTGCCGGCACCGTCCTTCGTGCCGGCGTCGGCGAGCGCGCGCCAGGAGCCGACATCGCTCCAGCCGACCTCGATCGGCACGACCGCGGCGCCGCGCGCCTGCTCCATCACGGCATAGTCGATCGATTCGCCCGCGATCGCCTCGAACGGCGGGGCGGCGAGGCGGCGGAAATCGAGATCGACCGTGGCGCCGTCGAGCGCCTCGGTGCAGCGCGCCAGCATGGCGGGGCGCAACGTCGCGAGCGCGCCCAGATAGGCCTGCGCGCTTAGCAGGAACATGCCGCTGTTCCAGAGATGGCCGCCTTCCGCGATCAGCGCCGCGGCTCTCGCCTCATCCGGCTTCTCGATGAAGGCATCGAGCGCGAACGCGCCGTCCGAGAGCGCGGCGCCCTGCCTGATATAGCCATAGCCGGCATGCGGCCCGCGCGGCGCGACGCCGAAGCAGACGAGCCGCCCTGATGCCGCGAGCGGCGCCGCCTTCAGGATCGCCGCGCGCAGCGCCGTGGCATCCTCGATCGTATGATCGGTCGGCGTCAGCAGGAGGATCGCGTCGGGATCCTCGCGCGCGGCCAGCAGGGCGGCGATGGCTGCTGCGGGTGCGGTGTTGCGCGCGCAGGGTTCGAGCACGATCGCGGCCGGCGCGATGCCGATCTCGCGGAGCTGTTCAGCGATGACGAAGCGGTGCGCCTCGCTGCAGATCAGGTAGGGCGCGAGGAAGCCCGCGCCCGAGAAGCGGCGCGCGGTCTCCTGCAGCAGGCTCTCCTCGGAGACCAGCGCGAGGAGCTGCTTCGGATAGCCCGCGCGCGACAGCGGCCAGAGCCGCGTGCCGGCGCCGCCCGAGAGCAGCACGGGACGGACCGGGCTCATGCGCCGCCGCGATGGATCGCTATTGCCGGTTCGGGAACGTCTCGCCATGGCGGCGGCAATGTAGGCCGCCGCCGGGCTTCACGCAAAGCGGCCGCTGCGCCTCACCGTTTCTTGTGCAGCCACCAGGTCTTCTCGTTGACCGAGTAGAACGGCGAGTAGTGGCGGATGCGCGACTGGTCGATCACACGCTTGATCTGGTTGTCGAGCACCAGCCCCTTGCCGTCCTGGAACACGACGAGGATGGCGTGCGCAACGCGCAGGTTGTTGTCCTGCACGATGACGATGCGCATGTCTTCCGGGGTGTGGCCGAGCGTGCGCAGCGACATGTACTTCGCGATCGCGTAGTCCTCGCAATCGCCGTCGCGATAGAGGAACTGCTTCGGCGTCGCCCAATAATCGTCCACGCCGTAGTTGCGCAGGTCGGTGATGTAGCGCGCCGAGTTCATGCGCAGGTGCACCAGCTCGATCTGCTGCGCCCGGCTCTTGTCCTTGAGGGTCTCCAGGAACTTCTTCCACTCGGCGAGGTGGCACTTGTTGAACTTGTCGCTCGAGCAGCTGCCCTCCGGCACGTCGCGCTCCTTGAACCAGCGGTCGAGCACACCGGTCCATTTCGGAAACGGCTTGAGGTTCTTGCCGGGCACCTCGCGGGTGCCGAACAGCGCCGGGTGCGAGGCCGGATACGCATCGCGCGGCATGAAGGCGAAGAGCAGCGCCAAGCCCAGGAGGACGGCGAAGACCGCCCGTTTGGTTGACCGACGGCGGCGATGTCGGGTGAAGATGCGACGCTTCATGGGCCGGCTCCGGTAGCGGATCGTTGCCCCGCCTTACTCGTCAGCTTGGATCGGAATTCCTTAACGTTTCCTTAGAGTAGATGCGTCGATCACGTGTTTTCGCTATCATGGTAACGGCGTCGCATGGGTTAAGGTAGCATTAACTCGCCTCATGTTGGATTGAGGATCGATCCATGATCCTGTCTGTGGCAGCGAGCCCGGAACGGCCGTGACCTCGACCGATTTCCTGGAGTCAGAAGACCGGGCGAAGCGCCGCCGCCTCGAATGGCGCGCCATCGGTGCCGCCATCCTGCTGCTCGCCGCGATCGCCGCTGGCATCGTCTTCGTGCTGCGCTTCGGCGCGAGCGAGGCCGAGCGCGACCTCAGGACCTGGCAGGACCGGCTGAACATCGTCATCGAGAGCCGCCTGCAATCGATCAATGAGTGGATCGAGGCCCAGTACGGAACGATGGACGAACTGGCCGGGAACACCGCGCTCCAGCTCTACATGACCGAACTCAGCCTCGCCGGCGGCGATCTCGGTGCCGTCACCGACGAGCTCGCGGAGCGCACCTATCTGCGCAATCTGCTGGTCGCGACCGCAGACCGCGCCGGCTTCACCGGGCCGGTCGGCGGCCCTGAGATCGCTGCTAACATCGCGCGCGAGGGCAGCGCTGGCATCATGCTGCTCGATGCGGACGGGCGTCTCCTGGTGGCGACGCCCGGCATGCCCGACGTACAGGCGGCAGTGAGCGACATGCTGAGCGCGACGCCCAAGGGCGAGCGCGGCCTGATCGATCTCTATGGCGGGCTCGACGGCGCGGCCACGACCGGCTTCATGGCCCCGGTCTACGCCGTGCAGGCGGACGAGGGCGCGGACTCCGTGATCGGCTATGTGGTCGGCGTCAAGCTGGTCGCGCCGGAGCTCTACCCGCGGCTGGCGCAGCCCGGCGCCACCGAGGCCACGGCCGAGGCGGTGCTGGTGCGCACCGAAGGCAGCGCGCTGCGCATCCTCTCGCCGACCCGCGACGGCAGCAAGCCGCTCGAGCGCACCATCGCGCTCGACACGCCCGACCTCGCCGAAGCCTACGCGATCGAGAATCCGGGCGGCTTCGCCATCAAGCGCGATTTTCGCGACGTCGAGGTGCTGGTCACCTCGCGCACGGTGAGCGGCGCGCCCTGGGTGCTGCTCTACAAGATCGACCGCGAGGAGGCGCTCGCCGGCTCGGACTCGCGGCGCCGGCAGCTCTTCATCGCGTTCTTCCTGGTGATCGGCGTGGTGGCCGCCGCGCTGATCGCCGTCTGGTTCCATGCGAGTTCGCGCCGCGCCAGCGAATCGGCCGACAAGTATCGCGACCTCGCCCAGCGCTTCGACCGCCAGCAGCGCTTCCTCTCGCTGGTCACCGATTCGCAGCCGAGCGACATCGCGGTGGTCGACGAGAAGGGCGAGGTGCGCTTCGGCAACCGCACGCTCGCCGAGGTGGTCGACTTGCCGGCGCCGGACCTGGTGGGCAAGACGCTGGCCTCGCTGTTCGGCCCGATCGTCGGGCGGCGCCTCGACGAGTTCAACCGCAAGGCGCTCGAAACCGGCGAGCCGGTCAAGGAGGTGCATCAGGTCGGCACCGAGGACGAGCCGCGCGTCATCCAGTCGCTGCACGTGCCGATCGGCGAGACGACGGGCGCGCCGCGCTCGGTGCTGCTCGTCAACGAGGACATCACCGAGGCGGTGACCGAGCGCGAGAAGCGGACGCGCATCTTCAAGGAGCTGATCAACACGCTGCTCAGCGTGGTCGACCGCCGCGACCCCTACTCCGCCCACCATTCGGTGCGCGTCGCCGAAGTGTCGCGCGCCATCGCCGAGGAGATGGGCCTCGATCCGGTGTCCATCGAAACGGTAGACATCGCGGGCTCGCTGATGAACCTCGGCAAGATGTTCGTGCCCGCCGAGGTCTTGACCGCCGAGCGCCAGCTCACCCCGGAGGAGCGCCGCCAGATCTACGAGAGCGTGCTGACCAGCGCCGACGTGCTCGAAGGCGTCTCGTTCGAGGGCCCGGTGGTGCAGACCCTGCGCCAGATGCTCGAGCATGTCGACGGCACCGGCAGGCCCGCCGGCCTCAAGGAGGAAGAAATCCTCAAGACCGCCCAGGTCTGCGCGGTCGCCAACGCCTTCGTCGGCATGGTCAGCGACCGCGCCTACCGGCGGGGCATGGAGTTCGACGCCGCGATCGAGCAATTGCTCAAGGACTCCGGCACCCGCTATAACCGCGGCGTGGTCGCGGCCCTCATCAACCGGCTCGACAACCGCGGCGGCCGCGAGCAATGGGCAGCGTTCCGCGCGCCCCCGGAGCCGCAAAACACCTGAGAGGTTTGCGCGTGAGCTGGCGCGCCCGGGCTCCCGGAGCCCGAGAGCCGCGCGATGCCGCCGTTGCCAGGAAGGATTCCTCCGAAAGCCATGTTCATGCTCGACCGCAAGCACAGGCCCCGCACCCTCGGGATGCCCTCGGTCGCCGGCCGGCCGGCGCGCACCGCGCCGGGCAACCGCGTCTATGCGATCGGCGACATTCACGGCCGGCTCGACCTCCTGGAAGCGCTCGTCGAGGCCATCGAGGCAGACGCGCGGCGCGGCGACGCCGGCGCGCAGACGCTCGTGTTGTTGGGTGATTACATCGACCGCGGCCCCTGCAGCGCCGGGGTGCTCGACTGGATCATCGACCGGCGCTTCGAGGCGATCCGCCTGGTCGCCCTGCTCGGCAATCACGAAGCCTCGCTGCTGCGCTTCCTGAGCGGCGACACCAGCATCGGCCCGTCATGGCTCTACTATGGCGGCCATGCGACGCTCGAGAGTTACGGCATTCACGCGGCGCGCCACGAGGATCGTCCGGCGGCCATCGAGCGGCTCCGGGCCGCGCTGCGCGAGCGGCTGCCGGCGCGGCATCTGGCGCTGCTCGAAGCCTTGCAGCCGTCGCACGTGAACGGTGATTACCTGTTCGTCCATGCGGGCGTCCGGCCCGGCGTCTCGCTCGCCTCGCAGCGGCGCGAGGACCTCATCTGGATCAGGGACGAGTTCCTTCATTCGCGACGCGATCACGGCAAGGTGATCGTCCACGGCCACACCATCGCGCCCGAGCCGGAGATCTGCGCGAACCGCATCGGCATCGATACCGGCGCCTTCGCCACCGACCGCCTGAGCTGCGTCGTGCTGGAAGACGCGTCGCAACGCTTCCTTCACACCTGATGACCATTGGTCATATATCCTCGAACTCCTACGGCTGGACGACCTAAGAGGTTATAGTCGTGGCGCTGCAGAACGACCGCATTGCCCATGGCATGCGTCCTAGTCCCGAGCCGGCGAGCGTAGGTTGATATGGCCCTCGGTGAAGCGCGGCGAAACCATCTAGACGTTCGGGCGCAGCGCGGCGGCGCGCCTATCGCCTGCTTCGATTGGGGCGGCTGCGCGGCGCATCTGGAGACGACCGATCGCTCGATCGTTTCGGCGCTCAAGCGTTTCCTCACGCTCGACCCTCGGGACGAAACCCGGCTGCCGCCCAACTCCGAGGGCTCGGCCGTCGCGATCCTCGGCAAGGACCGCGGCTCGCTGGTGCGCACCAGCGCCTGGCAGGCCTGGGCATCCGAGCACGACCAGCTTCTCTATCTCGTGCTGGAGGCGCTCGGGCAGATCTTCGTCGAAGGCTATGGCGGCACGGTCTTCCACGCCGGCGCCATCGACCTCGGCCAGGGCGCGCTCGCGATTCACGGGCCGTCGCTTTCCGGCAAGAGCTCGCTCGCCTATTGCGCCCTGCGGCGCGGCTTCGACGTGATCAGCGACGACCGCGTCACGCTGGGCGCCGACCACGACACGGTGCATCCCTTCCCGCGCTGCCTCAAGCTGCGCTGCCAGACCGACGAGGAGGCGCGCGTGCTCGCCGAAGGCGTGCCGCCGCATCTGGTCGCCAAGGCCGTCGTCGGCAATGAGCGCCGGGTCATCTTCGCGCGCTCGCTGCCCGGCTTCGTCGGCTATGACGAGGCCCGGCCGATCCGCGCCCTGATCCAGCTGGAGCGCATCGAATCGGGCGTCCGCCTGGAGCGGATCGAGCCTTCCGCCGTGCTCGAAGTGGCGCTGCGCAATATCGTGTCGTCGGATTTCAACCCGACCGCGGTGGTGCGCCTGATCAAGAGCCAGTCGGACCAGCACCGGCTCTACCGCCTCGCGATCGGCGAAGGGCAGACCGAGGCCGCGCTCGACCTGCTGCAGACGCTTTAGAGCAGGGTCGTTTGAGATGGATCGCCAAGCGATTCCATCTCAAACGTGAATCCTGCTCTACTCCAATAAATCAGAGCGCGCTCGACGATCGGGATTTGCGGCGGCCTATTCGGTCGTGGCCGGCGCTTCCGGCGTGTCGGTGCCGGTCGTCGGCTCGCCCGTCTCCGCCGGCGCCGGCTCTTCGGTCACGGCCGGCGCGGTGTCCTCCGCCTCGGCAGGAGCCGTCTCCCCGGTCTCCGCCGGTGCCGCGTCCATCGCGTCCGTCGGCGCTGCATCGCCCGCCTCGGCGGGCGCGGCCTCGTCGACCGCGGCCGCAGGCTCCTCGGCCTCGGCGGGCGCCGCCTCGGGCAGCGGCACGGGCGAGGCGCTGTTCTGGTTGAGGTAGGCGATCACGTCGGCGCGGTCGGACGGCTTCTTGAGCCCGGCGAAGGCCATCTTGGTACCCGGCACGTATGCCTTGGGATTTTCGAGGAACTGATAGAGCGTCTCGAGCGACCAGTTGCCGCCGTGCGACTGCATCGCCTCGGAATAGCCGAAGCCCGCCATATGCGCGACCGGCGCGCTGGTGATGCCCCACAGGTTCGGCCCGACCTTGGCCTTGGCGCCTTCCTCGATGGTGTGGCAGGCCGCGCACTTCTTGAAGATGGTGGCGCCGTTCTCGGGGTTGGCGCTCGCCAACGCGACATCGAACGGCACCGCCGCTGCCGCCTCGGCGCCTTCCGCCGCTTCGCCGGCCTCCTCGGTCACCGCGACGGGATAGGCGACCTCGCCGTGGCCGCCGGCGTCGTGTCCCTCGAACATCAGCTTCGGCACCATGAAGGCCACCATGGCGATCAGCCCGGCGGTCAGGCATGCGCCCATGATCTTGTTCAGTTCGAAGGTCGACATATGCTACCCGATCGCTGGTGGGCCGATTGACGGGCCGGGAGATTATCCGCTTCATCCTGCCCTGTCCAACCTCAAGGCGGCCGCGCGGAAGCCGTTTCTCCGGCCCTGAAACGGGGCGAAAAAGGTGAAGAATCCGATCGTTCTGATCCCGGCGCGCATGGCCTCGACGCGGCTGCCCGGCAAGCCGCTCGCGTTAATCAACGGCACGCCGATGATCGTCCATGTGCTGCGCCGGGCGCACGATGCGGCAATCGGCCGCGTCGCGGTCGCCTGCGCCGAGGCCGAGATCGCGGACGCCGTAACCAAGGCGGGCGGCGAGGCGGTGCTGACCGACCCGGGCCACCCTTCCGGCTCCGACCGCATCTTCGAGGCGCTCGGCAAGCTCGACCCCGAGCGCCGCCACGACGCCGTCGTCAACCTCCAGGGCGACCTGCCGACGCTCGATCCCGCCCTGCCACGCGCGGCGCTCGGCCTGCTCGACGACCCCGCGGTCGACATCGGCACGCTCGCGGCCGAGATCGGCAACCGTGCGGAGCGCACCGACCCGAACGTGGTCAAGGCGGTGGTCTCGGCCGCGGCAGGCGCGAGGCACGGCCGCGCGCTCTACTTCACGCGGGCGACGGCGCCCCATGGCGAGGGGCCGCTCTACCATCATATCGGGCTCTACGCCTATCGCCGGGCCGCGCTCGAACGCTTCGTCGCGCTGCCGCCGAGTCCGCTCGAGAAGCGCGAGCGGCTGGAGCAGCTCCGCGCGCTCGAAGCCGGCATGCGCATCGAGGTGGCGTTCGTTGACACCGTTCCGCTCGGTGTCGATACTCCGGCCGACCTCGCCCGGGCGGAGGCCCTGCTCGCCGCCCGCGCCCGCCTGGCCAGAGCGACATGACCAAGACCAGCGCAAAGCCGCGCGCGGCGGCCAAGGCGGCCCGCGGCGCGGCGCACACCATCGCCTTCCAGGGCGAGCCCGGCGCCTATTCCGACCTGTCGTGCCACGAGGCGTTCCCGGGCATGACGAGCCTCGCCTGCCGCAGCTTCGCCGATACCTTCGCCGCGGTCGCCGAGGGCCGCGCGCGGCTCGCCATGATCCCGATCGACAATTCGGTGGCCGGCCGCGTCGCCGACATCCATCACCTGCTGCCCGATTCGGGGCTGCACATCGTCGGCGAGCATTTCCACCGGGTGCGCCACCAGCTCCTCGCGCCGCCATCGGCGACGCTCAAGACGATCGAGACGGTGCACTCGCACGTCCACGCGCTCTCGCAATGCCGCAAGCTGATTTCGCGGCTCAAGCTGCGCGCGGTCGTCCATGCCGACACCGCGGGCGCGGCGGCCGAGGTCGCCGAGGCGGGCGACCCGACGCGCGCCGCGATCGCCTCCAGGCTCGCCGCCGAGATCTATGGGCTGAAGACGCTCGAAGCCGACATCGAGGACGAATCGCACAACACGACGCGCTTCATCGTGCTGGCGCGCAAGCCGATCGACCCGAACCCGCGCGACGGGCCGGTGATCACCTCCTTCATCTTCGACGTGAGGAACGTGCCGGCCGCGCTCTACAAGGCGCTCGGCGGCTTCGCCACCAACGGCGTCAACATGACCAAGCTGGAAAGCTACATGGTGGGCGGCACCTTCACCGCGACGCGCTTCTACGCCGACATCGAGGGCCACCCGAAGGACCGCGGCGTCGCGCTCGCGCTCGAAGAGCTCGCCTTCTTCTCGCGCGAGCTGAAGCTGCTCGGCACCTACCCCGCCCACCCCTACCGCTTCGAGAGCGAACAGCTCGCGGATTGATACTGGATTTGCCCATTAGTTCTCGTCATTGCCGTCCCCCGGCTTGACCGGGGGATCAACCCGGCAATCCAGCACTTGCTGCAAGCAAGATGGATCACCGGGTCGCGTCGCTTCGCGCCGGCCCGGTGATGACGAGAATAAACTGGGCGAATCCCAATGCGGGTCAGACCGGGAAGCGTTCGTAGAGCCAGTCCTCGACCAGGCGGCGGGCGATCGAATAGGCGTTGGGCAGGCGGAAGGCGTCGCTCGCGCCGATCGTCTTGAGCTGGTCGCGGCTGTACCAGCCGGCCGATTCGAGCTCGTCGGGGTTGGGCCTGAACTCGCCGCCGGTCGCGCGGGCGTAGAAGCCGACCATGATGGAGGCCGGGAACGGCCAGGGCTGCGAGGAGTGGTAGCGCACGTCGCCGACGCGCACGCCGGTCTCCTCGTAGACCTCGCGGGCGACCGCCTCCTCCAGGCTCTCGCCGGGTTCCAGGAAGCCGGCGAGCGTCGAATGCATGCCGGGCGGCCAGTGCGACTGCCGGCTCAGGATGCAGCGGTCGGCGCCGTCATGCACCAGCATGATCACCGCCGAATCGGTGCGCGGGAAATGCGAGGCGCCGCAATCGGGATTGCTGCAAAGCCTGACATGCCCGGCCGCGCGCGACACGGTGCGCGCGCCGCATGCGCCGCAGAAGCCGTGCCGCGCGTGCCAGTGCAGGAGGCCGCGGGCATAGGCGCAGAGCGCCGCCTCGGGCGCCGGGATCACCTGCACCAGCTCGCGCAGGTCCATCAGCACGGCGGACGGCGAACGCGCGAGCAGTTCCGCCTCGGGCACCTCGGAGACGTCGATGGCGAAATGGGCCGGCTCCGCGTCGCCTTCGCCGAGGCCGAGCAGGGCGACCGTGGTGCGCTCGGTGGCGAGGCCGAGCATCGTCTCGCGCGTGTGGAAGAACGCGCGCATCTCGCTGCCGTTGAGGATCAGGTTGCGGCTCTTGCTCACCGCGACGAAGCGCGTCGCGGGGTCGGCGAGGCGCGCATCGAGCCACGCCTGGTCCTCGCGCCGCTGATAGACGCGATCGAGCGGCACGCCGGAGAACGGGTTGCCGCGCAGCCAGCCCGGACCTTGCATGGCGCGAGAGTGGCACAGCGCCCCGCGACGGTCAAAGCGCCGCCGCGGCCACCGCTCGCGCTTGAAGCGACCTGCCGGAAGGTCGATATTAGGCCCGGGAGGTCGGCGGCGGACGGTTCCCTCGCCAACCCGGTCAGGTCCGGAAGGAAGCAGCCGTAACGAGTTTCGAGCCGGGTCGTTCGTCCGGCCTCCCGCCCTCCAACCTCGCGGCCCTGACGGACAAGGATGAGCGACGCCGCCACTCCCTACCGCGTGCTCGCCCGGAAGTACCGGCCGCGGACGCTTGCCGAGCTGGTCGGCCAGGACGCGCTGGTCCGCACGGTGACCAACGCCTTCAAGTCGGGGCGCATCGCGCACGCCTTCCTGTTCACCGGCGTGCGCGGCGTCGGCAAGACCTCGACGGCGCGCATCATCGCGCGCGGGCTCAACTGCGTCGGCCCGGACGGCCATGGCGGCCCGACGCCCGAGCCGTGCGGCGTGTGCGAGCCCTGCGTCGCCATTGCCGAAGACCGCCATGTCGACGTCATCGAGATGGACGCGGCGAGCCATACCGGCGTCAACGACGTGCGCGAGCTGATCGACGGCGTGCGCTATCGGCCGGCCGCGGCGCGCTACAAGGTCTACATCATCGACGAGGTACACATGCTCTCGGGCTCGGCCTTCAACGCGCTGTTGAAGACGCTCGAGGAGCCGCCGCCGCACGTCATCTTCCTGTTCGCCACCACCGAGGTGCGCAAGCTGCCGGTCACCGTGCTGTCGCGCTGCCAGCGCTTCGACCTGAGGCGCGTCGATGCGGCGACGCTGATCGCGCATTTCGGCCGCATCGCCGAGGCCGAGGCGATCCCGGTCTCGCCGGGCGCGCTCGCGCTGATCGCCCGCGCGGCCGACGGCTCGGTGCGCGACGGGCTCTCGCTGCTCGACCAGGCGATCGCCCATGCCGGCGGCACGGTCGACGAGCCGCTGGTGCGCGAGATGCTCGGCCTCGCCGACCGCGCCCAGGTGATCGAGCTGTTCGAGCAGCTCATGGGCGGCGACCCCGCGGCCGCGCTCAGGAACCTCGAGGCGCAGTACGCGGCGGGCGCCGACCCCTCGGTGGTGCTCGCCGACCTGCTCGAATTCACCCACTGGCTGACCCGGCTCAAGGTGGTGCCCGAGGCGGCGGACGACCCGACCGCGCCCGAGGCCGAGCGCGCCAAGGGCCGCGAGCTTTCGGCCAAACTCTCGATGGCGGCGCTCAACCGCGCCTGGCAGATCCTGTTCAAGGGCGCGGGCGATGCGCGCTTCGCGGCCGACCCCCTGCAGGCGGTCGAGATGACGCTGATCCGCCTCGCCTACGCCGCCAATTTGCCGACCCCGGCCGAGGCGCTGAGCGCGCTCGGCGCCGAGGGCGACGCGAACGCCAGAGAAGCCCAGCCGAGGACAGGCGCCGCGCGCGGCGAGCCGGCCGGCCGCGCCGCCTCGCCGGTCAGTGCCGGCCCGCCGGCCCGCGCCTCGGCACCGCCCGCCGGCGCGCCGCAGGCCGCGCTCAGGATGGCGCCCGAAGCCGCGGCGCCTGATGCGCGACCTGCCCTGATCCGCCCCGCCACGTTCGCCGAGGTGGTCGCGCTGACCGAGGCGAAGCGCGAGCCGATCCTGCATTCGCTCCTGGTGCACGAGACGCATCTGGTGCATTTCGAGCCGGGCCGCATCGAGCTGCGCATGGGGCCGGCCGCGGCGGCGCGGGTGCCCAACCAGCTCGCCAGGCTCTTGCAGGAATGGACCGGGCAACGCTGGGTCATCGCGCTTTCCAACGAAACCGGCGAGGCCACGCTCGCCGAACGGGCCGAGGCCGCGCGCGTCGGCGCATTGGAAGAAGTGGCGCGGCATCCCGTGGTCAAGGCGGCGCTTGACCTCTTTCCCGGCGCGCGCATCAAGGACGTCAGGCCGCTGCCGCCCGAGCACGCAACTAGCGACGAGCCGACCGACGGCCCCGACATCGACGAACCGGACGAGGAACCATGAAGAACATCGGACAGATGATGAAGCAGGCGCAGCAGATGCAGGCGCGCATGGCCGAGATGCAGGAGAATCTCGGCAAGATCGAGATCGATGGCCAGGCCGGCGGCGGCCTCGTCACGGTGACGCTCAACGGCAAGGCCGAGATGCGGAAGATCAAGATCGACCCGTCGCTGGCGCAGCCCGACGATGTCGAGGTGCTGGAAGACCTCATCGTTGCCGCCTTCAACGACGCCAAGGCCAAGGTCGAGGCCCGCGTCAACGAGGAGATGGCCAAGATCACCGGCGGCCTCAAACTCCCCGGCGGCCTGAACTTGCCGTTCTAGAATTGCCGGGACGCGGTGCCTGCCTTGTCCCCGTCTCCCTTCGTCATGCCCCGGCTTGACCGGGGCATCCATGGCGGCAACCGACTCGTTGTGCGATGGATTGCCGGGTTGATCCCCCGATCAAGCCGGGGGACGGCAATGACGATGAGAGGGCGGCCTGGGCGGAGCCCCTCGGGGTGAATCATGGCCGGGGTGGAGATCGATGCGCTCATCCATTGCCTGGCGCGGCTGCCCGGGCTCGGGCCGCGCTCGGCGAGGCGCGCCGCGCTCGAGCTCTTGAAGCGCCGCGAGGCGCTGCTCGCGCCGCTGCTCGGCGCGCTCGAAGCCGCGGCCGAGACGGTCAAGCCCTGCGCCGTCTGCGGCAACCTCGATTCCATCAGCCCGTGCGCGATCTGCGCCGACCCGGCGCGCGACCCCTCGATCCTCTGCGTGATCGAAGACGTCGCCGATCTCTGGGCGCTGGAGCGCACGCACAGCTTCAGGGGCCGCTATCACGTGCTCGGCGGGCTGCTCTCGGCGCTCGACGGCGTCGGGCCCGACGATCTCTCGATCGCGTCGCTGCTCGCGCGCGCGAGGGAGCCCGCGGTCAAGGAGGTCGTGCTCGCGATGAGCGCGACCGTCGAGGGCCAGACCACGGCGCACTATCTGATGGACCGGCTCGGCGCCCTGCCGCTCACGGTGAGCCGCCTCGCGCACGGCGTGCCGGTCGGCGGCGAGCTCGACTATCTCGACGACGGCACCCTCGCCGCCGCCCTCAAGGCCCGCCGCCCGCTCTGACCTGAAGCCCTCACCGCTACCCCTCTCCCGCTTGCGGGAGAAGGCCAGGGTGAGCATCTGTGTTGTCAGTCAAGCATGACGTGGTGCCCAGAGGCGATCTTCTTTGAGCAGGGTATTGGCGAGGACGACGAGCTTTCGCATGAGCGC
>JBFXKW010000025.1:0-31663 GCA_050173345.1 Alphaproteobacteria bacterium
CCCGTAAATCCATCGACAAAGGTCGCGCCATCCGTGCTGGCCTCCTTGCCAGTGGACAGCTTGAATCACATTCCCCGCCATACCGGAATCCCCAACCGATTCCTTCTTCCAGGGATACGCTCTAGGGCGCAATCCGCGAGCGGCTAATCGGCTGGCGGCGTCGCGAGCGCCATGATCTCCGCACCCAGGCGAAGATCGGGCATGTGGCCGAACACCTGGCGGCGCAGCCTGCCCTGCCGGTCGATCAGCACCAGCGTCGGCGTGCCCTGCATGCCGTAGGCGGCCATCGTGCGCGGCAAGCCCATGCCGGCATCCGACGGACGGTCGATCCCGACCGGAAATCCGTAACCGTACCCGTGCAGGAAAGCTTCGAGCGCGACGCGCGGCCCCTGCGCTTCGTGATGCTCGAAGACCGTGTGCAGCCCGAGGACCACCACGTCGTCAGAGGAGAAGTGCTCCTGGACGCGCGTCAATTGAGGCAAGCCGGTCTGGACGCAGCCGGGGCAGAGCATCTGGAACGCCTCCATCACGACCACCCGGCCGCGTAGATCGGCGAGCCGGATCGGCTGCGGCGTGTTCAGCCACTCGACCACGTCGAGCTCGGGCGCCTCGCGCAGCGCAGCCATCGCGTTCTCCTTCAATCGTCCTCAGGGCTCGGGCACGATCCGGCCGGGGAAGCTCAGGTCGCCCGAGGCGACCTTGCGCACCGCCACGACGCAGAGCAGCGGCGTCTTTCCTTCAGGATGGACCTGAAGCTCGGCGGTGACCGCATCGAACGCGACATTCGCCGCGCCCGCAACCGGCACCGTGATCCGCACCGTGCTGCCCTTCATGAGCGGGCTCATGCCGGGGCTGTCAAGCGCGAGGGGCAGCCCCGGCGCGGTGGCGGGAAGCAGGTCCTGCCCCGGCGAGACATCGCGCACCTTCAGGCCGCCGGCGCAGGCGGCGTCCTCGCCGAGCACGACCCAGTGGGAATGCCAGCCGGCACCGTCATTGGCCGGGTCGCCGTCGCCGTTCTCATCGTAGAGCGGCGTGTCGTCGAAATCGGGATGGGCGGTGATGGCGAGCGCCAGGATGCCCGCTTCCGGCGCGAAGCCGACGACGGCCGGGTCGAGCCTGGTCGGCCAGACATAGGCATCGACCTTGGCGCCCTCGAGCTTCCCGACCGGCGTCGGCGTGATCGAGCCAGCGGTGCCACTCACCTCCATGACGAAGGTCGCGAGGCGGCCGTCCGTCGTCGCGCCCGCGCGCGTGATGTCGAAGGCATCGGGCTTGGTAGGATCGCTCTCGGCGGTGATCTCATGTGCTTGCACGACGTTCGCCATGCCCAAGGCCAACATGCCGAGGGCGGCCGCGCCCGGTCTTCTCATCTCGTCTCTCCTCCGGTCATGGGGTCTATGCGTCGGCGCCGCTCCAGCGGCGCCAATTGGCGCGCGCCTGATCGGCGGAGGCGGGGTTCTGCTCCGCGCAGTCGAGGCGCAGATGGTGATCGCCGAACGGCGCGTCCACGAAGGCGCAATGGTGCGGCCGGTCGCGATCGTCATGGGCGTTCGGCCGGAAGTAGGTGCAGCTCACGCACATGCGCTGGATCGGGATGTCGCCGGCTTCCTGCAGGCCGCGGATGATCTTCACGAGCGAGCGCAGGAACGCCGTCTGCTCGGCGGCGTCGAGCACGTCCAGGGCGCGCAGCAGGAAGTCGGGCCACGCCGCGACGCGATCGGCCAGCGCCGTGCCGGCAGGCGTCAGGCTGAGGGCGATCGCGCGGCGGTCGTCAGGCGATCGGTTGCGGGAAACCAGCCCCTTGGCGACGAGCACGGCGACGGCGTCGCTCGCCGTCGGCGCCGTCACGCCAAGCGCGCTCGCGACCTCGTCGAGCCGCAGGCCTCGCACCGCCGCCCGCAGCACCGTCAGCGCCTGGCCCTGGGTCGGCGTCAGGCGCTCGGGCCCTGCCCCGCGCCAGGCCCGCGACTTCATGGCGATGCCGATCTTCGCGAGCCCGGTGCCGATGCGCTGCGCGACCGGCTGGCTCTCGGCCTCGAAGTCGAAGATCGGTTGTTGGCCCATGCGTCGGCGCCCCATCCGTCGCGAACGGGTGCATATTAATTAGGAGTCCTAATTTTATCAAGCACGATTTAGCCGGGCGCTGACGGTCGTCTCCGGCAGCGGCTAGCTCCGCTGTTTCAGCGCGGCGTCGACGATTTCGAGGATCGTGGCGATCTCGAACGGCTTGGCGACGACGTCGTGCACCAGCGCGCTCAAGTTTCGCGCGCGGGCCTGCTGGTCGGCGAAGCCGGTCATCAGCACGATGGGCAGGCCGGGCCAGTCCTTGGCGGCCTTGAGCGCGAGCGAGACGCCGTCGAGCTCGGGCATCACGATGTCGGTGAGCAGGAGGTCGAAGGCGTCGTCCTCGAGCGCCTGCAGCGCCGCCATGCCGTCAGCGACTGCGGTGACCTCATGGCCCGCGGCCTCGAAGCCACGCACCAGCACGCTGCGGACCGCTTCCTCGTCCTCGGCGATCAGGAGCTTGGCCACGGGGCTCCCCCATACGGCAGTGCGGCCGCCCTGCGCCAGGCTAACCGTGGCCACCGGAGGCGAACCCTACCGAGAGGGTGGCCGCCGCCGGCGGCCCGGTCAGGCGGGTGGTGAACGCGGTGACGCCGCCGGGCTCGAGCTCGTCGCGCTCGGCGGCGAACGTCCAATGATGCAGTTCCTGCTCGTTGTTGTCGATCAGGCCGACCCGGATCGCCGGCACCTTCATGGCATCGCCGCTGAGATTCTCGACCTCGCCGGTGATCACCATGATGCGCACGCCGCTTTCCTCGGTCACTTCCTGTGCCACGTTGCGGATGCGCAAACCCGCCGTCGCGCTCTCCGCGGTCTCGAAGCCGACGGCGCGATAGAGCCGCGCCGAGGCCGGCCAGGCGTTGACGATCGGCTCGCGCGCGGCCAGCACGCCGACCACCAGGACCAGGACGGCAAGCGCGAGCGAGAGCCAGCCGATGCGGTCGGCCCGCCGGCGCCGCTCGAACACGACGGGCAGGTTGGAGCCGGCCGGGATCGGCTCGGGCGCGCCCAGCGGCGGCAGCACGTCGACCCGTTTCGGCATGTCGACCGGCGGCTCCTGCCGCCAGGTATGCGCGCACTTGGCGCACCTGACCGTGCGGCCGTTCAGGCCGAGCACCGCCGGGTCCACCAGATATCGCGTCCCGCAGGACGGGCAACTCAATATCATGCGCTCGGGCTCGATTTTGCGTAAGTTATAGGAATTCGCTCCGCGGCGTGCAAGGCAACCCCCGCGGTGTACAACGAGCGGATGAAAATTTGGTGCTCTTTCAGCGGCAGCGCGCACAGGGCGGGGCGGAAGGCGCCCTCATCCGGTTCGAGGCCGTCGGGCTGCGCTACGGGCTCGGGCCGGAGGTGCTGCACGACCTGAGCTTCGCCGTCGAGCCGGGCGAGTTCCGCTACGTCGTCGGGCCGAGCGGCGCCGGCAAGACCTCGCTGCTGCGCCTCCTCTATCTGGCGCTGCGCCCGACGCGCGGCCTGATCACCATGTTCGGCGAGGACATCGCGACCGCGCAGCGCCCGGCGCTCGCGGGCCTGCGGCGGCGTATCGGCGTGGTGTTCCAGGACTTCCGCCTGCTCGACCATCTCACCGCGCTCGAGAACGTGGCGCTGCCGCTGCGCATCGCGGGCGCGAGCGAGGCCTCGGTGCGCGGGCACGTCGCCGAGCTGCTGAGCTGGGTCGGGCTCGCCGACCAGCTCAACGCGCGGCCGGCGACGCTCTCCGGCGGGCAGAAGCAGCGCGTCGCGATCGCCCGCGCCGTGATCACCCGGCCGCGCCTGCTGCTCGCCGACGAGCCGACCGGCAATCTCGACGACGCGCTCGGCCTCCGCCTCATGTACCTGTTCGAGGAGCTCAACCGGATCGGCACCACGGTGGTGATCGCGACCCACAATGAGGGCCTGATCACGCGCCGGCCGCACACGGTGATGCGGCTCGACGGCGGCACGCTGCTGCCCCAGGCCGGCACCGCGCCATGAGCCGCCGGCGCAGCCCGATCGTCCCGCTCGGCCGCGACGCCGCGAGCCGCTTCCTGCCGGTCGTCTTCGGGCTCATGGTCTATCTCGCCGGGCTCGCGCTTGCCGCGGTGCTGGTGCTGAGCAGCGCGGTCGAGCAGCTGAGCCAGCAGGGCATCGACGCACTCACTGTCGAGGTGCCGCCCGACGAGAACGGCGAGACGGCGGCGCGCGCGGCTCGGGTGATCGAGATGCTGAGCGCGAACTCGAACGTCGCGGCGGCCCGCCCGGTCTCCGACTCCGAGGTGGGCGCGCTGCTCAGGCCCTGGCTCGGCGATACGCCGCTGCCGGAGGATCTGCCCCTGCCTCGCCTGATCGACGTGACGCTCGCCTCGGGTGCGCGGCTCGATGCGACGGCGCTCGCCGCCACGCTCTCGACCGAGGTGCCGGGCGTGCGCGTCGACGACCCCAAGGTCTGGCTCGATAGGCTCGGCACCTTCGGCCGCTCGCTCGCCTTGGTCGCCGGCGTGATCGTCGCCTTCGTGATCGTCGCGACCGCGGTGATGGCGATCGTCTCGACGCGCATGGCGATCGCCGTGCACCGCGACCTGGTCGAGCTCCTACACCTGATGGGCGCGCGCGACGTCTTCATCGCGCGGCAGTTCCAGTACCAGGCGCTGCGCGTCGGGCTGATCGGCGGCATCGCCGGCGCCGCGCTCGCCGCAGTCACGCTGATCGGCCTCGAGCAGGCGGCGCAGCGCCTCGACACCCTCCTCTTCGTCGGCGCCTCGCTGTTGCCGGCGGGCTATGCCGCGCTCGCCGGCCTGCCGGTGCTGGCCGCGCTGCTCGCGATGCTGACCGCGCGCGCCGCCGCGCTCGGCTCGCTCCGGCGGCTGCCGTGAAGAAGCGCACGCCGGGCCGCCTGCACCGCCTGCTGCGCCTCCTCCTTGTCGTCGTCAGCGGCGCCGCGCTGATCTGGACCGGCGGCTTGGTGGCGTTCGGCTTCTCGATCCCGACCACGCCGTCGGACCGGGTGAGCAAGACGGAGGCCATCGTGGTGCTGACCGGCGGCAGCGAGCGCATCGAGGAGGGCCTCGCCTTGCTGCGCGCCGGGCTCGGCGAGAAGATGCTGGTCACCGGCGTCGCCGAGGGGCTGAGCCTCTCGGACGCGCTCGGCATGCCGCTGGCGGCGCTCGAAGATGTGGCATGCTGCGTGGAGTTGGGCCATACTGCCGCGGACACGGCGGGCAACGCGCAGGAAACCGCGCATTGGATGATGCGCGAGGGCTTCACGAGCCTCAGGCTCGTCACCGGAAGCTATCACATGCCGCGGAGCCTGCTCGAGTTCGAGCGCGTCATGCCCGAAGCACGGATCATCCCCAATCCGGTATTTCCGGGGCACGTCAAGGTCGAACAATGGTGGCGGTTTCGCGGAACAGCGGGCTTGATCGCGAGCGAGTACGCGAAATATCTCGGGGTGACGTTGAGAGCCTACCTGCCGAGCTCGCGCCCCCGCCCCACACCCTCTTGAACACGCTGCGTTCCGCCCTCTGCACCGCCGGGTTCTATACCTGGGCGATCCTGATCGGCCTCATCATGATCCCGATGGTGATCCTGCCGCGGCCGATCTTCCGCCTGTTCGTGCAGGCCTGGTCGTACGGCAACCAGCTCCTGCTGCGCTACATCGCGGGCATCAGGGTCGAGGTGCGCGGCCGGCAATACATCCCGAAGGGGGCGGCGATCGTCGCCTCCAAGCACCAGTCGGAATGGGAATCGAACGTCTTCCTCCACCTGCTCCACGATCCGGTCTACGTGATCAAGAAGGAGCTGTTCTATGTGCCGTTCTACGGGCTCTACGCGCTCCGCGTCGGCATGATCTTCATCGACCGACGCGGCCGCGCGAAGACGCTGCGCCACCTGGTCAGGCTCGCCCAGGCGCGCATCGCGCGCGGCCGGCCGATCGTGATCTTCCCCGAGGGCACACGGGTCGTGCCGGGGCGCAAGCTCAACTATCGCCCCGGCGTCGCCGCGCTCTATTCCGAGCTCAACGTGCCGGTGGTGCCGGCCGTGCACAATTCGGGCCTGCATTGGCCGAAGAAGTCATTCCGCAAGTACCCCGGCACCATCATCCTCGAGTTCCTGCCGCCGATCCCGCCCGGGCTCGAACGCCACGCCTTCATGACGCGGCTGGAGCAGGAGATGGAGAGCGCCGCGGCCAAGCTGATGGCCGAGTGCGCGGAACGCCGCAAGGCGCGCCTCGCCGGCGCGGCGTAGCGCGACCCTTCACAGAACCAAAAGCGAACATTGACGGCATTGCCCGGCGCGCCCTAGACTTCAAGATGGGTTGTCCCGCCCGGTAATCACCTCAAGTTCTTATCCGTTTTCCTCGACCGGAGAGCGCCGTGTCGACCACCCAGATGACCCCGATCGCCAGCCAGATCTGGGACATGAAGTATCGCCTGAAGGCCGCCGACGGCGCCGCCCTCGATCGCACCATCGAGGACACCTGGCGGCGCGTCGCGCACGCGCTCGCGGCGCCCGAGGCCGAGCCGGAGCGCTGGGTCGAGCCGTTCTACCGGGCGCTCGAAGGCTTCCGCTTCCTGCCCGCGGGCCGCATCATCGCGGGCGCCGGCACGACGCGGAACGTCACGCTGTTCAACTGTTTCGTCATGGGCCGCATCCCGGACGACATGACCGGCATTTTCGAGCACCTCAAGGAAGCCGCGCTCACCATGCAGCAGGGCGGCGGCATCGGCTACGACTTCTCGACGCTCAGGCCCAAGGGCGCGCCGGTCAAGGGCGTGGGCGCGGACGCCTCGGGCCCGCTCTCCTTCATGGACGTGTGGGACGCCATGTGCCGCACCATCATGAGCGCGGGCTACCGGCGCGGCGCCATGATGGCGACCATGCGCTGCGACCATCCGGACATCGAATCGTTCATCGAGGCGAAGCGCGAGCCCGGGCGGCTTCGCATGTTCAACCTCTCGGTGCTGGTCACCGACGCCTTCATGGCGGCGGTGAAAGCGGATGCACCGTGGCCGCTCTCGTTCGGCGGCACGGTGTTCAAGACGGTGCAGGCGCGCGAGCTGTGGCAGCGCATCATGCGCGCCACCTACGCCTATGCCGAGCCCGGCGTGATCTTCATCGACCGCATCAACCGCGCCAACAACCTGCACTATTGCGAGGAGATCTTCGCGACCAACCCATGCGTCAGCGCCGATACTTGGGTGCACACGACCGAAGGGCCGCGCCAGGTGCGCGCGCTGATCGGCCGCCCCTTCACCGCGCTGATCAACGGAGAGCCCTTCGCCGCCGCGCCGGAGGGCTTCTTCAAGACCGGGCGCAAGCCGCTCCTCAAGCTCGTTACGCGCGAGGGCCACGCCTTGCGCGTGACCGCGGAGCATCCGATCCGCCAGGTCGTCGAGGTCTCGCGCGACGGGACCGAGATGCGCTGGACTGAGGCCGGCGCGCTCAGGCCAGGCGACCGCGTGGCGCTCGGCGACCATCGCGCCGCCGCCGCTTGGCCCGGCCCCTACAGCGAAGTCGAAGGCTATCTGATCGGGCTCCTGGTCGGCGACGGCACGCTCAAGGCGGACAAGGCGGTGCTCAGCGTTTGGCCCGGCCAACTCGCGGTCGGCGGCGGGGTGGCGCGCCCCGGCGTGCTCGGCGTCATGGCGCGCGCCGAGGCAGCGGCGCGCACGCTGCCGCATCGCGGCGATTTCCAGGGCTGGATCGAGGTGACAGGGCGCGGCGAGCATCGCCTCGCGCTCGGCGCGCTGCGCCGGCTCGCGTACGACCTCGGCATGGCGCCCGGCCGCAAGGCGGTCACGCCGGCCATCGAGGCGGCATCGAGCGGGTTCTACGCCGGCTTCCTGCGCGGCTTCTTCGATGCCGATGGCAGCGTGCAGGGCGACCAGGCAAAGGGCGTGAGCGTGCGCCTCGCGCAATCCGACCTCGCGCGGCTCGAGGCCGTGCAGCGCATGCTGCTCAGGCTCGGCATCGTCTCGACCATCCACGGCGAGCGCCGGCCGGCCCGCCTCGCCGTGCTGCCGGACGGCCGCGGCGGCCATACCGGCTACGCTACCAGGGCGCAGCACGAGCTGATCATCGCCAACGAGAACCTCGGCCGCTTCGAGGCCCTGATCGGCTTCGCCGACACCGAGAAGGCCGCACGCCTCAAGGCTGCGCTCGGCCGCTATCGCCGCCGGCCCAACCGCGAACGCTATGTCGCGACCATCGCGAGCATCGAGCCGGACGGCGTCGAGGACGTCTATGACGTATCGATTCCCGGCGCGAACGCCTTCGATGCGAACGGCATCATCGTCCACAATTGCGGCGAGCAACCGCTGCCGCCCTATGGCGCGTGCCTGCTCGGCTCGGTCAATCTGGCGGCGCTGGTCGAGCGGCCGTTCGAGCCGGAGACCGGGATCGACCTCGGCGTGCTCGACAAGCTGGTGGCGGTCGCGGTGCGCATGCTCGACAACGCGATCGACGTGTCGCGCTTTCCCCTCCCCGCCCAGGCCGAGGAGGCTCGCCTCAAGCGCCGCATCGGGCTCGGCGTCACCGGGCTCGCCGACGCGCTGATCATGTGCAACGCGCGCTATGGCCGGCCCGAGGCGCTCGAGCTCACGGAGCGCTGGCTCGCCGCGCTCAGGGACGCCGCCTATCGCGCCTCGGCGGAGCTCGCCAAGGAGAAGGGCTCCTTCCCGCTGTTCGATGCGGCGCGCTACCTCGAAGCCGAGATGATCCAGGCGCTCGATCCCGATTTACGCGCCTCGATCTGGCGCCACGGCATCCGCAACGCGCTGCTCACCTCGATCGCGCCGACCGGCACGATCTCGCTGCTCGCCGGCAACGTCTCCTCCGGCATCGAGCCGGTGTTCAGCTACAGCTACACCCGCAACGTCCTGATGCCCGACGGCACGCGCAAGGCCGAGACCGTGACCGACTATGCGATCAGGCTGCACCGCCAGCTCAAGGGCGAGAGCGCCGCACTGGGCGAGGCCTTCGTCGATGCCGAGCACCTGACGCCGCTCGACCATCTGAAGATGCAGGCGGCGGCGCAGAAATACGTCGACAGCTCGATCTCGAAGACGATCAACGTTCCCGAGGCGATCGACTTCGAGGCGTTCAAGGACATCTATCACCAAGCCTACGAGCTCGGCTGCAAGGGCTGCACCACCTACCGGCCGAACCCGGTCACCGGCGCCGTGCTCGAAGCTCCATCGGCCGAGGCCAAGCCCGCGGCCGAGGGCGAACGGGCGCCCGGCACGGCGCCGGCCGAGGCACGCGAGGCGAGGGCCGCCGTGGCAGTGGCGCCGCGCCAGGCCGAGCTGCCGTTGAAGACGCCGGCAGCACGGCCGCGCGACCAGTTCGAGGCCGGCGGCGTCGTCTACATGACGCAGCCATTGGAACGCCCCGAATCGCTGCAGGGCGCCACCTACAAGCTGCGCTGGCCGGAGAGCGACCACGCCATCTACATCACGATCAACGACGTGGTGCGCGACGGCAGGCGGCGGCCCTTCGAGATCTTCGTCAACTCGAAGAACACCGAGCACTATGCCTGGACGGTCGCGCTCACCCGCATGATCAGCGCCGTGTTCCGGCGCGGCGGCGACGTCTCGTTCGTGGTCGACGAGCTCAAGGCGGTGTTCGATCCGCGCGGCGGGCAATGGCTGGAGGGGCACTATGTGCCCTCGCTGCTCGCCGCGATCGGCGGCGTGATCGAGCGGCACCTGATCGAGATCGGCTTCCTGCCGCCGCCGGCCGCCGTGGGCGACGCAGCCGAGGCCGAGACGCGCATCGCCGCCGCCGGGCGGCCCGGCACCACCTACCGGCTCGACCCCTGCCCGCGCTGCGGCCAGGCCGGCCTCCTGCGCCAGGAAGGCTGCGACATCTGCACCACCTGCGGCTATTCGAAGTGCGCCTAGAGCAGGATCGTTTGAGACGGAATCGCTCGGCGATTCCATCTCGAGCGTGAATCCTGCTCTACTCAACAAGGCAGAGCAGGATCCCACCGATCAGGTTGGGGCAACCTGATCGGACCGTGCTCTAGGCCGTATCCATCTTGTGCAGCAGCGTGCTCAACTGGCGGTCGGGCAGGCCGAGTTCCTCGAGGTGCGTCACGGTGTTGCGCAGATAGTCGAGGCAGCTGCCGCGCTCGCCATGGCCCTGCCTGATGAACTCGACGACGCGGCCGGGCGGCAGCCGGCCGGCATATTGCGGGCTCTGCCGGTTGACCACGTAGGCGTGCGCCTTGAGCCGCACGCCGCCCTCGCCCATGCCGAGCTGAACCGGCAGCAGGCGGCGGTGGTAAACGTCGTACAGCAGCTCGCGCGCATCGACGAGGCGGAGCACCTCCTCAACCGCGCCCGGCGCGATGCGGAAGGCGATGCCCCAGCACGAGCCGCCGCGATCGAGCCCGAGCACCAGCCCCGGCATCTCGGGCGAGCCGCGATAGATGTAGGAATAGAGGCATAGGCGCCGGTGATAGCCCGAAAGGCGCGCCGGCACGGCGTCGAGATAGTCGAAATCGGGGCGCCACATCAGGGAACCGTAGGCGAACAGCCAGCTTTCGCCGTCTTCGGGTTGCCCCGCGGCGGCGATCGCGCCGTTAGCTTCGGCTTGGGACCCGACCTGCAATGATGCCATCCCGCTATGCCTCACCCGCGCAAGGATTCGGAACTACGCCGGCATGACGCGATTTCAAGAATCTTCGCTTCGCCGCCGTTGGATGGCTCGCATTATTTTCTATTAATGGTGAATATCTCGTCACTTCCAGGAGCGCCATCGGTAACCAACTCGGCCATGCTCTTGAATTGCGCCGCGGCGGCGACTAGTCTTTATCCTTGATATGGGGTGGACGATGCCCGGCGGGTGTGGAGGCTAAGCCATGCGTGCGGTCCATCTAGGCGGAGCGGTAGCAGGCGGCATCGCGATCGCGGCCGCAGGCTACACGACATACTGGTTCCTGGCGGCCGAGGCAATCGAGGACCGAATTGCCGGCTGGTCGGAAGCCCAGCGCGAGCATGGCTGGCAGCTCGCCGCCGCCGATACCGACATCTCGGGCTTCCCGACCCGCTTCTACGTGACGCTGCGCGAGCCGGTGGTCACCGCCGAACAGGACGGCTGGTCGTGGCGGGGCGAGCGGCTGCTCGCCGAGCTCAGGCCGTGGGATTTCGACGAGATCATCCTCTACCTGAACGGCAAGAGCCTGGTCCGCCTCAAGGACGGCAGCGAGTGGCGCGAGATGGACTGGCACGTCGAGGACGGCCAGGCCAAGCTGATCCTGACCGACGACCGGCGGGTCAGCGACATCGCGCTCGACATGAAGAGCGTGCGCGTCGAGGGCCTGCTCGCGGGCGGCCCTGCCTCGGCCGAGCGGGTGCGCGCGCAGAGCCTGCTTTCGCTGGAGCCCGCCGCGGGCGGTGCCGAGGCCGGCGATACGATCTCCGAGATGATCAAGGCCGCGGTCAGCCTGGAGCGCGTCGAGCTGCCCGAAGACGTCGGCGAAGGGCTCGGCCCGAGCATCGACCATCTGACCTTCGATGCCAGCTGGGTCGGCCCCATGCCGGCCGAGGCCAAGCGCGACGCGGTCATGGCGTGGCGCGACGCGGGCGGCACCATCGAGCTCAACTCGCTCGACCTGCGCTGGGGGCCGCTCGGCGTGGTGACGCAGGGCACGCTGGCGCTCGACCAGGAGCTCCGCCCGATGGGCGCGCTGACCGCCGACATCGTCGGCTATGGCGACGTGATCGACGCGCTGATCCTGAGCGACATCATCCCGCTCGGCGACGCCTTCATGGCCAAGGTCGCCTTCAACGTGATGGCCGAGAAGGCGGAGGGCAAGCCGCCGGTGCTGCGCCGCGTGCCGCTCACCGCGCAGGGCGGCGACCTCTATGTCGGCCCGGTGCAGTTCGCCAAGCTGCCGCCGCTCGATCTACCACAGTAGGGCTCGACGCCGCGCCGCGTAGCGGTTAAACAGCCGCCGTGGCAGTTGTTAACGGCGCCGGTTTGCGCCGCATCCCATGGCCGTCCGGCTGGCGGCGCCGCGCCGTTCTGATCGGCGTGGCGGGCGTGTTCGCCCTCGCGGCCGCCTATACGATCCTCTGGTTCGTCGCGGCCGGTTCGGTCGAAGCCCGCTTTCGCGAGGCGGTCGCCGCCCGGCAGAGCGACGATGTCAGCATCGCGTATGGCGAGATCACGCGCGCCGGTTTCCCCGGTGCGCTCGTGCTCGACATCGCGCAGCCGGTCTACACCCATCGCTGGACGCGCGAGGACGGCATGGTCGCGACGCTCACCTGGCACGACGACCGCATGACGGTGCGGGCGAGCCCGTTCCGCCCCTCGGTGCTGGCGTTCGACTGGCCGAAACTCGCCGAGATCACGGCCGAGGCGGCCGACGGACGCACGCAGCCGCCGATCGCCTACCACGCCGAGCGCGCCTACTCCGAGGTGCTGCTGCAGGACGGCCGCGCGCTTCCGCTGGTCGCCGAGCTCGCCGGCGTCACCGCAACCGTCAGCGGCGCCGAGGCGCCGGTCGGCGCGCTCGAGTCGTTCCGGCTCGACGGCAGCTATGGCGATGGCGCAAGCGAGCCTTCAGCGCGCTGGGCGTTCGAGGCGCGCAAGCTGCACAGCGACGCCTTCATCCCGCTGGAGAGCGCGGCGCTGAACAGCATCGACGAGCTGCATGGCGTGATCGACGTCTACGGCCCGCTGCCCGACACCTCGTCGAACGCGGCGATGGCGGCCTGGCGCGAGGCCGGCGGGCGGGTCGTGCTCGACGATGGCAAGCTCGACGCGCCCGCCCTCAAGCTCGCCTGGCAGGGCGGCCTCAAGCTCGACGGCGAGATGCGCCCGGTGATGGCGCTCGCCACCACGGTGCAGGGCCTCGTCGAGCTGATGAAGGAGAGCGATGACGGGCTCGGCACATCGGGCAAGGCGGCCGAGAGCCTGACGGTCGTGCTGCTCGGCCTGCTCTCCGGCCAGTCCGACCCGAAGGGGCCGATGCGCTTCGACCTCGAGAGCCGTGACGGCCGGCTCTATGTCGGCTCCGAGCTCGGCTCGATCCGCGTCGGCACGGTCGGCCCGATCGACTTCGAGGCGCCCGACGGCCCACTCATCCCGTTCAGCTTCCGCTTCAGGGATTGAAGCGGCGCATCGGCGGGCCGGCACATTTCCAAGACCGTCATTCCCGCGACTTCCGAAACCGTCACTCCCGCGAAAGCGGGAATCCATGGTTCAGCGTTCCGGTCGTCAGCGCGATGGATTCCCGCCTTCGCGGGAATGACGTGAGGAGAAGCGTCGATACTCGAAATCTGGCGATGCTTACGCCTGCTTCGCTTCGATGATCGAGCGGCGGATGGCACGGGTGCGGGTGAAGAGCGCTTCGAGCTTGTCGCCCTCCTCCCAGCGGATGGCGCGCTGCAGGGCGGTCAGGTCCTCGGTGAAGCGGCCGAGCATTTCGAGCACAGCGTCCTTGTTGCTGAGGAAGACGTCGCGCCACATCACCGGGTCGGACGCCGCGATACGCGTGAAGTCGCGGAAGCCGCTCGCCGAATAGCGGATCACCTCGCTGCGCGTCGCGTTCTCCAAATCGGCGACGGTGCCGACGATGGTGTAGGCGATCAGGTGCGGCAGATGCGAGGTGATGGCGAGCACGCGGTCGTGATGCTCGACGTCCATCATTTCGACCATCGAGCCGGCGTGGCGCCAGAACCCGGCGACGCGTTCGAGCGCTTCGGGCGTCGTCGCCTCGGTGGGCGTCAGGATGCACCAGCGGCCCTCGAACAGCTCGGCGAAGCCGGCCTCGGGGCCTGAATGCTCGGTGCCCGCGATCGGGTGCCCGGGCACGAGCGCGACGCCGGCCGGCAGGTGCGGTGAGATATCGGCCACCGCCTTGCGCTTGACCGAGCCGACATCGCTCACGATGGCACCTGCGGAAAGGCCGGGCGCCATCGCCTTCGCGACCTCGGCATAGGCGCCGACCGGCGTGCCGAGCACAATGAGCTCGGCGCCCCTCGCCGCCTCGGCCGGATCCGTCGTGGTGTCGTCCACGATGCCGAGCCTGCGTGCGGTCTCGAGCGTCTCGGCGCGGCGCGCGCAGGCGACGATCGATTCGGCCAGATTGTCGCGCCGCATGATGCGGGCGATCGAGGAGTTGATCAGGCCGATGCCGATCAGCGCGACCCGCTTGAAGCGAACGGTTTCGATCATGTTGCCGCCATGAATTCGTCGAGGGCGTCCACCACCGCCTCCATCTCGTGATCGAGCCCGATCGTCATGCGTAGGCAATGCGGCAGGCCGTAATTGGTGACGTTGCGCACGATGATGCCGCGCGACTGCAGAAAGGCGTCTGCCGCCTTGGCATCGCGTCCCGGCTCGTCAGGGAAATGCACCAGCACGAAATTGGCGACGCCCGGCGTCACCTTGAGCCCGCGCTGGCGGATCATGCCAGGGAGAAGTTCGAGCCAGCGCGTGTTGTGGTCGCGCGCCTTTTGGACATGGGCCTGGTCGCGCACCGCCTCGATGCCCGCGGCCTGCGCGGGCGAGGCGACGTTGAACGGGCCGCGGATGCGATGCAGCACGGCGGCGATGGAGGGCGGGCAATAGGCCCAGCCAATGCGCAGGCCCGCGAGCCCGTAGATCTTTGAGAAGGTGCGCGTCATCACCGTGTTCTCGCCGCGGTCGACCAGCGCGGCGCCGACATCGTAGTCGGCCGCGGTGACGAACTCGGCATAGGCCGCGTCGACGACGAGGAGGACATCGGCGGGCAGGCCGTCGCGCAGCCGCCGCATCTCGGCTTCCGGCAGATAGGTGCCGGTCGGGTTGTTCGGGTTCGCGATGTAGACGATGCGCGTCTTCGCCGTCACCCGCGCCAGGATGGCGTCGACATCGGCGGTCAGCTCGCGCTCGGGCGCGACCACGGGCAGCGCGCCGACCGCATGCGTCGCGATCGGATAGACCAGGAAGCCGTGCTCGGTGTAGAGCACCTCGTCGCCCGGCCCGGCATAGGCGCGCGCGAGCAGCAGCAGGAGTTCGTCCGAGCCCGCGCCGCACACGATCCGCGCCGGGGCGAGGCCGTGCACCTCGGCGATCGCCTGGGTCAGCGCCGCGGCGCCGCCATCCGGGTAGCGGTGGAGCTGGCCGCCGAAGGCGCGATAGGCGTCGAGCGCGTGCGGGCTCGGCCCGAGCGCGGATTCGTTCGAGGACAGCTTGATCGCCTTGTCGCGCCCTTCGATGCGCGAGCGCCCGCCGACATAGGGTGAGATGTCCAGAATGCCGGGGCGCGGCGTGAGAACCGGCGCCATGGGGAGAAGCCTTCGCAGATGAAGGCCGGGTCTTACCCTAAGGCGCGGTCGGCGACAACCCGCTGCCTGCGGGCGGCCTGGGATAGGCGCCGAGCGGCACCAGCCGGCGCAGCGATTCGCCGAGCGAGGCGCGGAACGCGGCGAGCCTGGCGTCCGCCTCCTCGACGAAGCCGGTCAGTTCGATGAGCTGCCAGCGCGCCGTGCGGTCGGTCGCGGCCTGCCAGCCCGCGGCGCCTTCGAGCTTGAGCCCGGCCTTCTGGAGCGCCGAGCGGATGCGGTCGCGGCTGGTCTGGTCGAGGATTTCGAGGGCGACCAGCGTCAGGTCGTCGCCGGTCGGCTCGGGCGGCGCGGTCGCGATGATCAGCGCCGTGATGCCCTGCGGGCCGTTCGACGGCACGCTCAGCCAGGGCAGGCGCATCACGATGCTGGGCCGCGCCGCGCCGGAGGCCGCGAGCGTCACCCACCAGGGCTCCTTGCTCGCCACCCCGGGCGGCTCGTCGACCGGCACCGGCAGCACGCCGATCGAGGCCTTGCCGTCGCGCACCGCGCGGAGCACGCCGGCCTCGGTGCGCGCCGGCCGCAGCACCGTCTCGACACCGAAATAGGCGCGCGCGAGGGCGAGGTAGGATTCCGCCTCGATCCTCGGCTCGGGCTCGAAGGCCGAGACCTGGTAGGGCGTCTCGAGCCTGAGCGTCGCCGAGATGATCTCGCGCCAGAGATGCACCACGACGGCGCGCGGGAACCTGGCGTTCGGGCGCGACAGCAGGCGGCGCAGCATGGTCGCCTCGCGGCCGGGGCGCAGATAGACCGCCTTGCTGCCCTCGGCGCGCTTCAGCTCGCCGACCTGGAGCGCGATCTGGGCGCGCTGCTCCAGCAGATCGAGGATCGCGTCGTCGACCCGATCGATCTCCTCCCTCAACTGTTCGAGCGTCTTGCGCGGCATGGCGGCCCTGGTCTGCGGCAGGATTTGGTAGAGCACGGGCCGGCTTTTTGCAAAGGAAACATAGGGATTGTCCCGCGCGGCGCGCGGTCCTATTTATACGCCTCCCCCAATCCTCGGCGCGTCGCCGCACGGCGACGGACGGACCGCGACGGATGAGCGCGAGCAAGACCAGCCCGACAACCGCCGCCTACACCGACAGCCCGACCGGCTACCGGGTCGAGCTCGGCCGCGACAAGCCGCTCGAGCTCGACAGCGGCCAGACGCTCGGGCCGTTCACCTGCGCCTACCAGACCTATGGCCGGCTCAACGCCGACAGGTCCAACGCCGTCCTGATCTGCCACGCGCTCACCCTCGACCAGTTCGTGATCGGGACCAACCCCTATACCGGGCGCGAGGGCTGGTGGCCGCTGGTGGTCGGGCCCGGCCTGCCGCTCGACACCGAGCGCTACTTCATCATCTGCGCGAACGTGCTCGGCGGCTGCATGGGCAGCTCGGGCCCGCAGGAGGTCGACCCCAAGACCGGCAAGCCCTACGGGCTCAACTTCCCGTTCATCACCATCGGCGACATGGTCAAGGCGCAGGCCATGCTGCTCGACCATCTCGGCATCAGGCAGCTCTTCTGCGCGATCGGCGGCTCGATGGGCGGCATGCAGGTGCTGGAATGGGCGACGCGCTTCCCCGAGCGCGTGTTCGCCGCGGTGCCGATCGCCTGCGCCACCTATCACACGGCGCAGAACATCGCCTTCCACGAGGTCGGCCGCCAGGCGATCTTCGCCGACCCGGACTGGCGCGACGGCAACTACCTCGCCGAGGGCACCAAGCCGCGCCGCGGCCTCGCGGTCGCGCGCATGGCGGCGCACATCACCTATCTCTCGGAAGAGGCGCTGCACGAGAAGTTCGGCCGCCGCCTGCAGCACCGCGTGCAACTCATCTACGACCTTGAAGACCTGTTCGCGGTCGAGAGCTATCTGCGCCACCAGGGCGAATCGTTCGTCGAGCGCTTCGACGCCAACTCCTACATCTACATCACGCGCGCGATGGATTATTTCGACCTCTCGGCGCGCCATGGCGGCAAGCTCTCCGAGGTGTTCAAGGGCAGCAAGACGCGCTTCTGCGTGATCTCCTTCACCGGCGACTGGCTCTACCCGACCGACGACAACCGCGAGATCGTGCGCGCACTCAATGCGGTCGCGGCCGATGTCAGCTTCGTCGAGGTCAGGAGCGACAAGGGCCACGACGCCTTCCTGCTCGACGAACCCGTGATGTTCGAGACGCTGGGCGGCTTCCTGAACAGCGCGGCGCGCCGGCGCGGCCTCGTTCCCTGATGGCGGCGAAGCGGCAGAGCGGCCCCTCGCATGCCATCCGCGCCGACCTCCGCCTGATCGCGGGCATGGTCGCGCCCGGCTCGCGCGTGCTCGACGTCGGCTGCGGCAATGGCGAGCTGCTGGAGCTGCTCGCGCGCGAGAAGAACGTCGACGGTCGCGGCATCGAGATCGAGCAGGACCGCGTCAACGCCGCGGTGGCGCGCGGCCTCTCGGTGATCCATGGCGATGCCGAGACCGACCTCGAGGACTATCCGGACAACGCCTTCGACTTCGTGATCCTCGGCCAGACCCTGCCCGAGGTGCGCAACCCGCGCGACGTGCTGGTCGAGCTTTTGAGAATCGGCGAGCACGCCATCGTCTCGATCCCGAACTTCGGCCATTGGCGCCACCGGCTGCGCCTGCTCTTGACCGGCGAGGTGCCGAGCGTCGGCTTCGTGAACGCGCGCTGGTATTCGAACCCGAACATCCACCCCTGCACGATCAAGGATTTCGTCGACCTGTGCGCCGAGCTCGGCATCGCGGTCGAGCGTTCGGTACAGCTCAACCGGGTCGGCCGCTCGGTGCGCTTCCGCGGCGCGGGCCGCTTCGCCAACCTGTTCGGCGAGCAGGCGATCTTCCTGCTCAGCCGCAACGACTGACGAACCCTAGGTTCTAGCCACCACCTTATTGCGCGATCCCGACAGCCAGCGGAGCGCGTGGTCGATCGACAGCCGGCCGGCCCCCCAGCCCATGATGGCGAGCGCCATGGCCGCCCAGGTGAGATGGATCGGCCAGCCGTCCGGGACCGTCAGTTGGACGATGAGCGTCATGAACAGGAGCCCCGCCGCGGCAAAGCGCGTCGCGAGCCCGAGCACGAGCAGCACCGGGAAGACGATCTCGCCGCAGCCCGAAAGGAAGGCCATCACCGTCGGCGCGGGAAAATCGTAGGGGCCGCCGGGGAGGTGCAGCTTGAACTGCTCGGTGAAGAGGTAGATCGCCGTGTCGTTCAGCTGCAGGAAGCCGGACCATTTGAGGATTCCGGACTTCCAGAACGGCACCGCCAGCGCCACGCGCAGCGCAAGCTGGACCAGGGAGGGCTGCGCGACCCAGCGGATGAGCCCGGTTGCCCGCTCGACCAGCGCCATCAGCCGAGGGATGACCGCCGCACGCTCACCTTGCTCGCCATGCATCATGGTCAGTCTCCAAAGCGGATCGCGGTGAAGACGCCGGCCTCGATCATGCCCGCGATGTTCGCCGCGAGATCGAAGGAAGGGTTCTCGTCCAAGGCAGCCCCCGCCGCGCGGCCCAAGGTCTCGCCGGCGATGAGGCTCGTCAGGAAGGCTGCGCCGCCGGGCGGCAGGCGCCGCACGGCCACCTCCATGTCCGGCCGCGTGACGAGCGCATCCTCGGCATCGTTCGAGCGAAGCGGCGCGGCCGGGCCCTCAGCGCGATTCACCGCGAAGATCGCCACGGCCGGATAAGGGGACCGCACGATGCGCGCCGCCGGATGCGTCTCGAAGGCAAGGTCGCCCAGCCCGGCGGGCGGGACCGCCGCGAGCGCATCCGGGGACAGCGGCGGCGCATCCGCCGCGTGATAGGCGTCGAGCCAGGCCCGCTCGAGCCGCGCCGTGTCGGCGAGCCAGGGCATGGCCCGCGCGTATTCATAGGCTTCGATGAAGGCCGGGAAGTCCCGGCCGTACTCGAACAGCAGGGGCGATGTCGGCGGCGTGGCGCGGATGTGGAAACGGGCCATGGCGCGGAAGAACTCGACGCCCGTGATCCGCTGGACGGCCGGATAGATCGCGGCGAGCGCCTCGATCAGGCTGACCGTGACGTTGTTGCGATAGACGTTGTAGCGCTTGATCGCCGCCTTGCCGCGCGGGCCGACGACATCGGCAGGCGTCGCGCGCGCCGGATCGATCAGCGCCGCCGCGAAATCAGCCGCGAAGCTCGGCGGCCGCCTCTCCGCGGGATAGTCAAGCAGCATGGCCGCCGCCCACGACGCGCGCCGGGGCAAGCCGATCGAGGATGGCCTGGGCCGCCGCCGCTTCCGCCCGCAGCACGGGCCAGCTAGGCAGCTTGCTGTCCCATTCGATCAGGGTCGGGAGCGGGCCGCAGCGGGCGAGCGCGGCCTCGTAGAGCGCCCAGACCGCAGCGGCGACGGGCTGGTCATGGCTGTCGATCAGGAGAAGCTCGTCCTCGTCGTCGCGCTGCTCGGCATGGCCGGCGAGATGGATCTCGCCGACCTCGGCGAGCGGAAAATCGGACAGATAGTCGAGCGCCGCTTCGCCGCGGTTCGTCGTCGAGACGAAGACATTGTTGACGTCGAGCAGCAAGCCGCAGCCGGTGCGGCGCGCGACCGCCCGGATGAACTCGGCCTCGCTCATCGTCGAGGCGGCGAAGGCGACGTAGGTCGACGGGTTCTCGAGCAGGATCGGGCGGCGGATCGCCTCCTGGACCTGCTCGATATGTGCGCACACCCGGGCGAGGCTGGCCTCCGTATAGGGCAAGGGCAGCAGGTCGTTGAAGTAGGTGGCGCCGTGCGTCGACCAGGCGAGATGCTCCGAGACCAGCGCGGGCTCATAGCGCTCGACCAGCGTGCGGAAGCGGGCCAGATGGGCGCGGTCGAGCGGCTGGGCACCGCCGATCGACATGCTCACCCCATGCAGGGAGATGGCATGGTCGCGGCGGATGCGCTCGAGCGCCCGGTGTGGCGGGCCGCCCGCGCCCATATAGTTCTCGGCATGGACCTCGAAGAAGCCGTCCCAGGGTTCGCCCGCGAGGATGGCGTTCAAATGCTCGTGTTTGAAGCTGGTCCCGGCCAGGCCGGCGACCGGCGATGCCGGAAAGCGGGGATGACGGTCGGGGCACGCGCCCCCTTTTTGCGTAACAGTGCTCACGATCGTCCCCGCTCTCCGGCGGCCGCCGACCTCAGGACGGCATCGGGGTCAGCGAGCCGTGCTTGCCGCCCGGAACCACGATGCTCTCGCAAGTGCCGCCGATGACGAACTTCCAGGCATTGCCCTGGAAATCGACCGTTGAGCTGCCCTGGCAGCTCGTGCCCGGGCCGGCGGCGCAGTCGTTCTGCCCCTTGAGGGCGACGCCGTAACACATCTCCTTTTTCGCGGCGGTTGCCGCCTGGGCTTCTTCCTTGGTCAGCGGCCCGGCGCTCGCCACCGACACGATCGCCGTCGCCATGGCGCTTGCCAGAACGGCCGAACTCACGACAGTTTTTACGGACATGCGGTTCCTCCGAATGGATTTGCGGTCGTGCCCGGACTGGACACAACGGCAATACGGAGCGCGAGGGACGGTTGTTACAGGGCCGCCGCGATAGCCGGAAAACGCAGAGGACGCCGCCTGGAAAAACCCGCCGGCCTTGTATAACAAATGTTCCAGAATCTCCCGCAACATGAGGGAACGCCGGTCAGATGCGGTCGGGTTGGGCGAGCACGGGCCGGAGCCGCCGTAACAATTCTCGCGTTCGCCGCGTAGAAGATGGCGGATGACCATGTCGTCCCAAGAGACCGATTGGGCGGCATGGATGCGAGCGGCCATGGCCGGCGATGCGGACGCCTACCGGCAATTCCTGGCGTCGGTGGCGCCTCATGTGCGGGCCGTGGCGCGCTCGCGCTGTCGAAGCCTGGGCGCCCCCGAGGGCGAAGTCGAGGATGTCGTGCAGGAGGTGCTGCTAGCGATCCATCTCAAGCGGGGAACCTGGGATCAGTCGAGGCCGATCGGGCCCTGGGTCGCCGCGATCACCCGGCACAAGCTCATCGACGTTCTGCGGCGGCGCGGGCGGCATATCAGCGTGCCGATCGAGGCGGTCGCGGACAGCCTGCGGGCCGAGGATCGGACGCCGGCGCTTTCCACGCGCGATATCGATACGCTGCTCGGGCATCTGAAGGCGCAGCAGAGAGAGATCGTCCGATCCATATCGCTCGACGGCAACAGCATCCGCGAGACGGCCGAGCGGCTCCGGATGACGGAGGGCGCGGTTCGCGTCGCGCTGCATCGCGCGCTGAAGGCGCTGGGTGCGTTTTACCGGGGCGGCGCCGATGAAGACTGACGATCTGATCGAGCTGCTGGCGAAGGATTCGGCTCCGCCCCGGCGCTTTTGGGTGGTGCTGGCCTGGGCGGTCGCCGGCGGGATCGTCGTCACGGCGGCCCTGTTCTTCGCGGCGATCGGCTTCCGGCCGGATATTGCCGAAGCCGCGACGAGCGCGCGCTTCCTCTTCAAGTTCGTCGTGACCATCGCGCTCGCCGTCACCGCGACCTGGGCGGCGCTCGGCCTCGGCCGTCCGGGCGGCCGCCTCGGCCGCAGAGGCCTTGCGCTGGCGATCGCGCCGGCGCTGCTGGTGGGCGCCGCGCTGGCCGAGCTGGCGGTCCTGCCCGAGAGCCAGTGGGCGCCCCGCCTGGTCGGCCACAATGCGCGCTTCTGCCTGACCCTGATCCCCCTGCTCTCGATCGGCCCGCTCGCCTGCCTGCTGGCCGCGCTGCGCCGTGGCGCGCCGTCGAGCCCCGGCCTCGCGGGCGCCGCCGCGGGCCTCGCGGCGAGCGGCATCGGCGCAACCTTCTATGCGGCGAACTGCACCGATGACAGCCCGCTCTTCGTGATCGCCTGGTACCCGATCGCGGCGCTGATCGTCACCGCGGCGGGCTATCTCGCCGGCAGGAAGCTGCTGAGGTGGTGAGGCCGAGCGCGGCGCAGCTCACCGTTTCGTCGTTCCGCGGTCGAGCAAAGCGAGAGCGGCCGCGACGACGTCTTCCAGCAGCGCCCGTTCCGGCCGGACGCGCGCCAGGATGCGGACGCCCATCAGGACGCCGAGCAGGTGATGGGCCAGCCTTGCCGCCGGGAGCGATCGCGTGATCGTGCCGTCGGCCTGGCCGGCCTTGACGCATTTCAGGAAGAACCCCTCGATGCGGACCAGCACCTCGGCGACGACCTTCTGAAACTCGGGGTCGTGCGGCGCCACGTCGAGCGAGGCGTTGACCAGCATGCAGCCCTTGCGCTGACGATCTGTCAGCGAGCGCTTCAGGATCTCGGCGAAGAAGGCGCCGATCGCCTCGCGCGGCGCCAGCGCCTCGCAGCGCCGCATGCGGTCGGCAACGCTGTCCTCGACATAATGATCCAGGGCTTTCCGGTAGAGCGCCCGCTTGTCGCCGAAGGCGTTGTAGAGGCTGGCGCCGGTCAACCCGGTCGTCTCGATCAGGTCGCGGACCGAGGTCGCCTCGTAGCCGCGCGTCCAGAAGCACTGCATGGCCGCGTCCAGCACGGCGTCCTCGTCGAATTCCCGTGGTCTCGCCATCCCGCCATCCATCGTCCAGCCAGCGATGCCGGCATCTTGCCATGTTCATCGCCTTCGGTCATTTTAGAACGATCGAACTAAAATACGAGGAGCCAACGACACGCCGCCGCCGAACGCCCGCGAGACCGATCCCTCGAACCGAAAAGAGACGTCCATGATCCGCTTCTATTTCCATCCGACTCCCAACCCGGCAAAGGTCGCTCTCTTCCTGGAGGAAGCCGGCCTTGCCTACGAAACGATCCCCGTCGACACCAGCAGGGGCGAGCAGCATCTGGCGGTGTTCCGCGCCATCAATCCGAACGGCAAGGTGCCCGCCATCATCGACACCGAGGGGCCGGGCGGCAAGGAGGTTCGAGTCTTCGATTCGACCGCGATCCTCATCTATCTCGCCGAGAAGGCGGGGAAATTCCTCGGCGCGCCGGAGGATCGGCCGGAGCTGCTCTCCTGGCTGCTCTTCATCGCCTCGGGCCTCGGGCCGTTCTCCGGCCAGGCCGTGCATTTCCAGTTCGCGGCACCGGAAGGGCTTGCCTATGCCGTCAACCGCTACCGGCGCGAAGCCGAACGGCACTACCAGGTGCTGAACGATCACCTCGCCGGCAGAAACTTCATCGTCGGCGACAGCTATACCATCGCCGACATATCGGCCTGGGGCTGGCTCGACCGCGCCTCGCGCGTCATGAAGGGCGCGGACGACCCGCTCGCCCCCTTCCCTCATCTGAAGCGCCTGTTTCAGACGGTGGATGCCAGGCCGGCGGTTCAGCGGGCGCGCGCCATCGGAAAGGGCTATAGTTTCAAGACAGTCGTCGACGAAGAAGCGAAGCGCGCCCTCTTCCCGTCGAACTACCCGCCGGCGGCATGAGGGCGCTTGGGGCACGACCCGATCAGGCCGATCCAACCTGATCGGCGGGTCGTGCTCTAAATTTGTTGAGAAGAGCAGAATTCGCGTTTGAGATGGATCGCCGAACGATGCCATCTCAAACGATCCTGCTCTGGCACCCGATCCCTGGAGGTTGAAGATGTCCGGTTCGTCCGCGTATACGCCGCCCAAAGTCTGGACCTGGAACAAGCCGAGCGGCGGCCAGTTCGCCAACATCAATCGCCCGATCGCAGGCGCGACGCACGAGAAGGACCTGCCGGTCGGCCGTCATCCCCTGCAGCTCTATTCGCTCGCGACCCCGAACGGCGTCAAGGTCACCATCATGCTGGAGGAGCTGCTGGCGCTCGGGCATGGCGGCGCCGAGTACGACGCCTGGCTGATCAAGATCGGCGAGGGCGACCAGTTCAGCAGCGGCTTCGTCGCGGCGAACCCGAACTCCAAGATCCCGGCGCTCGTGGACCGCAGCAGCCCGACGCCGATCCGGGTCTTCGAATCCGGCGCGATCCTGCTCTACCTCGCCGAGAAGTTCGGCGCCTTCCTGCCGGCCGAGACGGCCGCGCGCGCCGAGTGCTTCTCGTGGCTGTTCTGGCAGATGGGCAGCGCGCCCTATCTCGGCGGCGGCTTCGGCCACTTCTACGCCTACGCGCCGGAAAAGATCGAATATGCGATCGACCGCTTCACCATGGAGACGAAGCGCCTGCTCGACGTGCTCGACCGCCGCCTCGCGGAGAGCGAATACGTCGCGGGCAGCGCCTACACGATCGCCGACATGGCGATCTTTCCCTGGTATGGCGGGCTGGTGAAGGGCTGGCACTATGGCGCGGCCGAGTTCCTGAGCGTGCAGGACTACAAGAACGTCCAGCGCTGGTCCGACTTGCTGCTCGAACGGCCGGCCGTGCAGCGCGGCCGCATGGTCAACCGCGTCTCCGGCGATCCATCGAGCCAGCTCCACGAACGCCACGACGCCAGCGATTTCGAAACCAAGACCCAAGACAAGCTCCAGGCGGCAGACTGAGCGGCGATCGCGCGGCGGGCGTGCTGAGCAGCTAGCCCCCACGCCGTCGGCCGGCTAGCCAGCCTGCTCGGCGAGCGGGCGTTCTCTTGAGCCGTCGAGATTGATGAAAAATAGTCTCTACAGACTCGGGCCGCGGTAGCATCGTAGCGCCATGAGATTACGTCTGGCATGATGGCGGGAACTTGCTAGCGAGGCAGAGATGGCAATTCCGAATTTTCCGTCTCTGACATTGCCGTTGCTACAACTCGCCGGCGTGGGCGATTTCCGGACCCACGAAGCCGTTGAACGACTCGCCGGCGAGTTTGATTTGACGACGGCCGAACGCGAAGAGCGCTTGCCAAGCGGTCGAGAGACAAAATTTGCGAATCGTGTCCACTGGGCCATCGTCTATTTGAGCAAGGCAGGTCTCATCTGTCGACTGAGCCGTGGTCTGTATGGCATTACCGAGCTAGGCAGATCTGTCCTGGCTCAGCCTCCAGAGCGGATTGACCTTTCCTTTTTGTCTCAGTTCGAAGGGGTGAAGGAGTTCAATAGGGGAGCGGGAAAGAGCGCGAATCCCACGGCCGCTCCTGAGCCCGCATCTACGCAATCAACGCCGGAAGAAAGGATCGACGCCGCCTTCGATGAGATCAACGGCGCCCTTCAGGCAGACTTGCTGGAGCGCCTGCGTTCCATGCAGCCAAGCGCTTTTGAAAGGCTTATCCTCGATCTCTGCTCGGCATGGGATATGGCGCGGGCGGATCAGGCGAGCACCTGGGGCGAAGCAGCGACGGCGGCGTTGATGGCGTGATCAGCGAAGACGTACTTGGCCTCGAACGAATCTACCTGCAGGCGAAGCGCTACGCCCAAGGCAACGGGATCGGCGTCGAGAAGATACGGGAGTTCGCAGGTGCACTGGATGAGCGAGGCGCGGCCAAGGGCGTCTTCATTACGACCAGCCACTTCGCTCTTCCAGCCCGCCAGTATGCGCAGCGCAGCCCGAAGCGGTTGATCCTGATCGATGGCGAGGAATTGGCCAAGCTCCTGGTCCAATACGGCGTGGCGATGCGCACGTTTCGAACGCTCGAAATCAAGCGGCTCGATACGGACTATCTTGACGATCTAGAGACGTAAGCAAATGCCTCAGCCTGCGTCCAACCACCGTGAATCACCCGTCGTCGCGCGGGTGAAGCCGAGCATGATCGACGGCCGACGCTAGAGTGCGTCAGGCCACTCCCGGGCGCTGTGCAGAACAGTGAGAATCTCGATGTGGTCGCGCAGAATCATGTATGCGACGATGTAGGGCGTGTCGGCGACGATAAGCTCCCTGGTATTCGGAACTCTCCCGGGTCGCCCCATGCCGGGGTGAACAGCCAGCAGCGATACCGCTTCTTTGATGCGCTGTTCCATCGCCCGTGCGGCAGCCGGGTTATCGTTCTCAATGAACGCCTCGATGCCATTGAGGTCGATAAGCGCTCTCCGACGCCAGACGATCCTCATCAATTAGTCACGAGGCTTCGGCATCGGCAGTTCGTGATCGGTCCCCTTGGAGTCGAGCCACTTCACAACATCTTCGTGGGGGACACCAGGCTCGCCCGACAGCACCTCCTCGACTCGCTTCTTGATAACCTTGATCTGCCAAGCATTTAGATCGAGGTAGTCGGCGATCGCCTCGGCGACGAGGTAGGATTCGCTCCGCTTGGTGTCCTTGGCGAGCGCCTGGAGCTTCTTCTTGAGCGTGGGGCTTACCCGAGTCATGACGGGCACGGTCTTGGGCATCATCGCCCTCCTTCGCTTCATGCTGCTACAAAGTGTAACACGATGAAGCACCGTGTCGAGCGCGGGTCCAATCCGCCGCCCTACACCACCCCCGCCTCGTGCAGCGCCGCGATCGCGGCGTCTTCGAGGCCGAGCCATTCGGCGAGCACCTCGTCGGTGTGCTCGCCGAGCAGAGGTGCTGCGTTGCGGTAGCGCACCGGCGTGCCTGACAGCTTGATCGGGCTCGCCACGTTCGGGATCGGGAAGCCGAGGCTGTGCATGACCTCGACCACCATGCCGCGCGCCTGCACTTGCGGGTCGGCGAACACGCGATCGAGCGTGTTGATCGGCCCGGCCGGCACGCCGGCGGCATCGAGCGGCGCGATCCACTCGTCCATGGTGCGGCTGCGCGTGATCTCCTCCACCATCGGCTCCAGCACCTTGCGGTTGGCGACGCGTAAGCGGTTGGTCAGGAAGCGCGGGTCGTCGGCAATCTCGGGGCGGCCGGCGACCTCCAGGAACTTGCGGAACTGCCCCTCATTGCCGATGCCGAGAACGATATAGCCGTCGCTCGCCGGATAGGCGCCGTAGGGCACGATGTTGGGGTGCGCGTTGCCGCTGCGCCCCGGCGGCTTGCCGCCGATCAGGTAGTTCATGTTCTGGTTGGCGAGCAGCGCGACCTGGCAATCGAGCAGGCACATGTCGAGATGCTGGCCTTGGCCGGTGACGCCGCGGCTGAGCAGCGCGGCCAGCACGCCGACCGTCGAATACATGCCGGTGGTGAGATCCGCGATGGCGACGCCGGCCTTCTGCGGCCCGCCGCCCGGCTTGTCGTCGCGCTCGCCGGTGATCGACATGAAGCCGCCCATGGCTTCCGCGATCAGGTCGTAGCCGGCATGGTCGGCATAGGGGCCGGTATGGCCGAAGCCGGTGATCGAGCAGTAGACCAGCCCCGGGTTGACCGCGCGGAGCGATTCATAGTCGAGCCCGAACTTGCGAAGCCCGCCGGCCTTGTAGTTTTCGAGCAGCACGTCGGCCTTGGCGGCAAGTTCGCGCACCAGGCGCTGCCCCTCAGGGCGCGACAGATCGACCGTGATCGAGCGCTTGCCGCGATTGGCGGAGAGGTAATAGGCGGCCTCCTTGGTCTCCTCGCCGTCGGGCCGCTCGAGGAAGGGCGGCCCCCAGGCCCTGGTATCGTCGCCGGCGCCGGGCCGCTCGACCTTGACCACGTCGGCGCCGAGGTCGGCGAGGATCTGGCCGCACCACGGCCCCGCCAGCACGCGGCTCAGGTCGAGCACGCGGAATGGGGCGAGCGCGCCGGCACGCGGCGGCAGGCGGGTTGGCTCCGACATCCGATTCTCCAGCCAGGACTCAAAGGCCCGCGACCATAGCGAACGGCCGGCCGGCTTTGAAGCGATCCTTGGCGCGGCCGGGCGCCGCATGTGGCCCGGCTCGCCGGAAGCGGCCCCAAGCAGTTGTGGCTTCTCATGGAATCGTCTTGCGGATGTCATGCCCGAGGGCTAAGGATGATGCGCCCGCGCCTAGGCAGCGCCGGAGAAGGTGTCGTGTCGCCGCCATTGGACAATTGCCACGCCCTCGTCTTGAACGCCGACTACAGGCCGCTCAGCTACTTCCCGCTGTCCTTGTGGCCCTGGCAGGAGGCGCTCAAGGCCGCCTTCCTGGACCGGGTCGACATCGTCTCCGAATACGACCGGGTGGTGCACTCGCCGAGCATCGAAATCCGCCTGCCGAGCGTGGTCGCGCTCCGGCAGTACGTACCGCTGTCGCGCCGCCCCGCCTTCACCCGCTTCAACGTGTTCCTGCGCGACCGCTTCGCCTGCCAGTATTGCGGCGAGAACCGCTCGGTCGAGAACCTGACCTTCGACCACGTGGTGCCGCGCTCGCGCGGCGGGCGCACGGTGTGGACCAACGTGGTCACCGCCTGCACCACCTGCAATCTGCTGAAGGCCAACTTGCTGCCGCGCGAATGCGGCCTCTATCCGCGGCATGCTCCCCATCGGCCGACCACGCACCAGCTTCACGAGGCCGGGCGCGCCTTCCCGCCGCGCTACCTGCACGAGAGCTGGCGCGACTATCTCTATTGGGATTCCGAGCTCGAAGCGAGCTGAGCCCGCCGCGCTTCTTCCGGTTTGGAGAATGTCCAGCCTGCCGCGTCGGCCCTGCGGCACAAGGCCGCTGATTCACAGTCCTTGATACTGCGGCCTTTGATATTGCGACGCATTCGCATATTATGCCGGCTGATTATGAACCGCCGCCGAGGAGATGGCTCACCATGAACAGCAAGGCAGGACTCTGGCTTACCGTCAGCACGGTCGCGCTCGTGGCGGCGGGCGGTGCCGCGCTCGATCTCAGCCCCGACTCCTGGTCGCCGGTTTCGGCCGCGCTTGCCGATGGCGGCGAGGGTGCCGAGGGCGGCGAAGGCGCGGAAGGCGGCGAAGGTGGTGCGGGCGGCAGCTACGCGCTCGAATCGAGGGATCCGAACGCCTACGACTACGACGCCGCGCCGCAGATCGCGGCCTATGCCGCGCTGGTCCACGACGCCTATGCGAAGTCGGCCGCAGGCGCCGCGGCGCTGCGCGATGCGATCGATGCGTTCCTCGCCGCACCGAGCGAGGAGAGCCTGGTCGCCGCGAAGAACGCCTGGTTCAACGCGCGCGTCGCCTATCTGCAGACCGAGGCCTACCGCTTCTATGACGGGCCGATCGAGGAGATCGAGGGCCGCATCAACGCCTGGCCGATGAACGAGGCGTTCATCGACTATGTCGATGGCGCGGCCGACAGCGGCATCATCAACGATACCTCGGTCAAGATCACCATCGAGACCATCCTCGAGAAGGACCAGATCACCGACGAGGCGGACGTCACCACCGGCTGGCACGCCATCGAGTTCCTGCTCTGGGGCCAGGACCTCAGCGAGCTCGGCCCCGGCAATCGGCCGGTCTCGGACTATGCGCCCGGCGAGGGCAACAACGACCGCCGCCGCACCTACCTCAAGCTCGTCACCGACCAGTTGGTGGCAGACCTGGAAAGCCTCGCCGCGGCGTGGGACGCGAGCAATGCCGAGAGCTATGCCGCCAAGCTCGCCGCGCTGCCGCAGCGCGAGGCGCTCGGGCGCATCGTCAACGGGCTCGCCACGCTCGCCGGCTTCGAAATGATGTCGGAGCGGCTTGCGGTTGCCCTCGATTCGGGCGATCAGGAGGACGAGCACTCCTGCTTCTCGGACAACACCAACGCGGATTTCGTCTACGATCTGCAGGGCATCAGGAACGTGTGGTTCGGCGACATCGGCAGCGTCAACCGGCCCGGCCTCGACCAGCTCGTCGCCGCGCGCGATCCGGCGCTCGCCGACAAGGTGACCGGCCTGCTCAACGCGGCGGAGGCGGCGATCGCCGATCTCGACCGGCCGTTCGACCGCGTGCTCGCCGCGCCGGCGGACAGCGCCAAGCGCGCCGAGGCCGAGGCCGCGGTGGCGGCGCTCTCCGCGCTCGGCGACGGCCTGAAGGAGGCCGGCAATAAACTTGGCGTCCTGGTTCTCATCCCGACGAGCTGAGCGGCCCGGCCTCGCCGTTACCGTTGTCGCCGCGGCGCTCGCCTGCGCCGCGGCCAGCACGCCGGTGGTCGCTGCCGACATCTCGCCCGAGCTCGGCGGGGAGACCACGCGGCCGGTCGCGACCCACAAGGCGTTCACCTTCCCGCTCGCCAACCTGCCGAAAGACAAGCTCCGCGCGTTCTTCTTCGGCAACCGCCTGTTCAACACCAACTGGGTGCAGGCGCCGGGCTCGGTCAAATCGTTCGACGGGCTCGGCCCGGTCTACAACCGCGTCTCCTGCTCGGGCTGCCACACCCATGACGGGCGCGGCCGGCCGCCCGAGGCGGCGGGCGAGCCGATGCTCTCGATGCTGGTGCGGCTCAGCCTGCCCGGCGAGGATCGCCATGGCGGGCCCAATCCGCACCCGGCCTATGGCGACCAGCTCAACGACCGCGCCATTCAGGGCGTGCCCGCCGAGGGCCGCGCCGTCATCGACTACGAGGCGGTGCCGGGCGCCTATGCGGACGGCGAGCCTTACGTGCTGATGAAGCCGACTTACCGCGTCGAGGATCTCGGCTTCGGTCCGCTCGGCGAAGACGCGATGCTCTCGCCGCGGGTCGCACCCGCCATGATCGGCGTCGGCCTGCTCGAAGCCGTGCCCGAGGCCATCATCACGGCGGCCGCCGATCCGGAGGATGCGGACGGCGACGGCATATCGGGGCGCGCCAACCTGGTGTGGGACGAAACCGCGGGCGGCCCCGCGCTCGGCCGCTTCGGCTGGAAGGCGAACCAGCCCTCGGTGCGCCAGCAGGTGGCGGGCGCGGCGGTCGGCGACATCGGGCTCACCACGCCGCTCTTCCCGCACGGGAACTGCGCCGCAACGCAGGACGCCTGCGCCGCGGCGCCGAGCGGCGGCGAGCCCGAAATTTCCGCCTCGTTCTTCGACCGGCTGGTGCTCTATTCGCAGTCGCTCGCCGTGCCGGCGCAGCGCAACCCCGGCGACCCGGCGGTGAAGCGCGGCGCCGCGCTGTTCACGCAGGCCGGCTGCGACGGCTGCCACACGCCGACCGTGCGCACCGGCGAGCACGAGCTGGCCGCGCTCGCGCACCAGACCATCCACCCGTTCACCGATCTCCTGCTGCACGACATGGGGCCCGAGCTTGCTGACGGCCGGCCGGACTTCCTCGCCACCGGCAGTGAATGGCGCACCGCGCCACTCTGGGGCATCGGCCTTGTCGAGACCGTCAACGGCCACACCCGCTTCCTGCATGACGGCCGGGCGCGCGACCTCGCCGAGGCGATCCTCTGGCACGGCGGCGAGGGCGAGGCACCGCGCGAAGCCTTCCGCGCCATGAGCAAAGAGGAGCGCGAGGCGCTGCTCGCCTTCCTCAACTCACTGTGACGAAGGATGACGAGTCGGTTTGACGGCCCCATCCTTTTATCGTCATTGCCGGACTTGACCCATTACTGCCCGACTAGAGCATATCCCGATTAGATGTATATCCAGCGTTGGCGAGATAGTTGGCGCATTCGGGAGGCGGGAAGCGGGAGAGGGCGTTGGCGAGAGCGTGGATGAGGGCGTCGAAGCTGCGGGCGGCAGCT
>JBFXKW010000026.1:0-17525 GCA_050173345.1 Alphaproteobacteria bacterium
CACCTTCCTTGCCGCCGTGCTGATCGCCGCAACCCTCCTCTGGTGGCTCAATTGAGTCCGCACCCTAGAGCAGCATCGTTTGAGATGGATCGCGAAGCGATTCCATCCAAAACGTGAATCCTGCTCTTCTCGACAAACTGAAGCGCACACCGGCCGATCGACCGGGACGGGGCGTGTTCTTGGTTAACCCTTGCGAAAGGGGCGGCTGCTTGAATGCGGGCCGCGGTCACCACCTCGGCCAGGATCGCTCATGCCGCAAGCCGCCCGCGCCGCGCCGGATCCCGCCGGCGATCCGTCGGCTCTTTTCCATGCCGTCCTCGAACTTCGCGGGGCCGGGCGCCACGCTGACGCCATCGCGCTCTGCGAGGCGCTGGTCAAGCGGGCGCCGCGGCACGCCGAGGCGTGGCACGTGCTCGGCATCTTGCGGTTCGAGGCGGGCCATCCCGGGGAGGCGCTTCGGCCGATCGAGCGCGCGATCGGCCTCGCGCCGAAATGCGCGGCGTTCCATAACAGCCTCGGCATCGTGCGCCGCGCCTTGCGCGAGCCGAAGCGCGCGGCCCAGGCGTTCCGCCGGGCGCTCTCGCTCGATCCCGACATGCCGGAGGCGCACAACGGCCTCGGCGCCGTCCTGCTCGATGCCGGGGACCGCGCCGGCGCGATCGCCGCGTTCCGCGCCGCCCTCGGCCTCGAGACCGGCTACGCTGATGCCGCGCTGAACCTGACGCGCGCCCTCGCACAAGATACGAACGGGCATGACGAGGCGTTCGCCCTGCTGAAAGGCCTGTCCGCTCACCTCGGCCTCGGCCACCACGCCATCGAGGAGATCGTGGCGCTCGGCGCCCGGCTCGATACCGGGTGTCTGCCGCCCTGGCTCGGCGGCATGGTTGCCGCCTGGCTGGAAGGCGGCGTGCCGGTCAGCGCGGTGCTCGAAGCGCTGGCCTGGCGCCTCGTGCTCGCGCGCACGCCGGAAGCCGACGCCGCGGCCGGCGACCCGTTGACGCGCGCCGTGCTGGCGCGCTGCCTTGCCGTCACGCCCGAAGCCGGGCGTCTGGTCGAAGGGCTCACGCGGCGCGCCTTGGACGTCGCTGCTTCGGGCCGACCGCTCGTGGCCGACGAGCTGGCCTGGGTCGTCGCCCTCGTGTTCCAGGCGATCCTGTCAGGTCATGTCCTCGCCGCACCGCCCGACGAGGCGGGTATCGTGGCGGGCCTCCGTGCCGCTATCGAGCGGAGCCTCGCTGCTGACGAGGTGCCGCCGGCCGATTCCCTCGCGCTCTACGCGGTGTTCGCGCCGCTCCACGAGCTTGCCGGGGCCGAACGCCTCGCCGCCCTGCCGCGCGAGCGCTGGCCCGATCGCATGAGACCGCTGATCGAGCGCGCGCTGATCGAGCCGTTCGAGGAGCGTGCCTTGCAGCCATGCATCCCGAGCCTCGGCGCGCTCGATGACGAGGTTTCGCGCAAGATCGGCGCTCAGTACGAGGCGCACCCCTACCCCCGCTGGGTGGCGACCGAGCTTGGCCCGAAACGGCCGCTCGGCGCGATCCTGCGCGACCACTTGCCGGCCGGGGACGTGCCGCGCCGGCTCGACGGCGGTTTCGACATGCTGGTCGCGGGCTGCGGCACCGGCTGGTCCGTGGTGCACGACGCGGTCACTTATGCCGGCGCGCGGGTAGTCGGGCTCGACCTGAGCCGGGCGAGCCTCGCCTATTGCCTGCGCGAGGTCGCGCGGCGCCGGCTCGACAATGTCAGCCTCGTGCACGGCGACATCCTGAACCTCGACCGGCTCGGCCGCTCGTTCGACTACATCGTCTGCGGCGGCGTGCTGCATCACATGGCTGATCCGCTGGCCGGCTGGCGCGCGCTGCTCGGCTGCCTCGCGCCCGACGGCCTGCTCTATGTCGGGCTCTATTCGGAGCTCGGGCGGCGCGCCGTGGTGGCCGCGCGCGAGCTGATCCGCGAACAAGGCATTGCGGCAAGCGATAATGCGATCCGCGCGTTCCGCCGCCTCGTGCTGGAGCAGCCTGCGGATTCGCCACTCGCGCCGCTCATGCGCTTCACGGATTTCTATTATTTGAGCGGCTGCCGCGATCTCATGTTCAACGAGATGGAGCACCGCTTCGATCTCAACCTGCTCGAAGCGGCGCTCGACCGTCTCGGGCTCGAATTCCTCGGCTTCCATCACCCCTCCGCCGGGCCGGCGCGACTCTATGCCGAGCGCTTCCCCGACGATCCCGCCATGCGCCGGCTCGCGAACTGGCACCTTCTGGAAAGCGAACGGCCCGACTTGTTCGCTGCCATGTACCAGTTCTGGTGCCGCCGCAAGCCGGTGCGCTGAATCACGAGGCCGCGCACGCCTCGGCGCTCTGCTCTGCGCGCCGGTGGATGGAGAGGTCGCGGATGGTCGGGTGCGCGCCGCACAGCGGGCACTCCGGATCGGGTTTGACCTTCACCTTGCGGAAAGTGGCGGAGAGCGCCTCGTAGATCAGCAGCCGGCCGGAGAGACCCTCGCCGATGCCGATCAGCTCCTTGAGCACCTCGGTCGCCTGCAGCGAGCCGACCGCGCCGGCGATCGCGCCGAGCACGCCGCCCTCGGCACAGGACGGGATCAGGCCGGGCGGCGGCGGCTCGCGGAAGATGCAGCGATAGCAGGGGTTGGGGCCGCCGAGATACGCCTTGTAGGTGGCGAGCTGGCCGTCGAAGCGCAGGATCGAGCCCGAGACCAGCGGCTTCCTCGCGAAGTAACAGGCGTCGTTCAGCAGGAAGCGCGTCTCGAAATTGTCGCTGCCGTCGGCGACCAGGTCATACCCCCCGATCAGCTCCAGCGCGTTGCCGGCATCGAGGCGCACCGCGTGGGTGATCACGTTCGTGGTGCGGTTGAGCGCGTTGATCGCGGCCTTCGCGCTCTCGGTCTTCGGCGTGCCGATGCGCGCCTCGCTGTGGATCACCTGGCGCTGCAAGTTGGAGAGCGCGACCGCGTCGTCGTCGACGATGCCGAGCGTGCCGACGCCGGCCGCGGCGAGATAGAGCAGGAGCGGCGCGCCGAGCCCGCCCGCGCCGACCACCAGCACGCGCGCCTCGGCGAGCTTCATCTGCCCCGCGCCGCCCACCTCGTCGAGGATCAGGTGGCGCGCGTAACGCTCCAAATCTCTCGGCGCGAGCGGCATCAGCCGAGGCCGGCGAAGAGGTCGGTCGAGAGGTAGCGCTCGGCGAAGGAGGGGATGACGACGACGATGCGCTTGCCCGCCATACCGGGCCGCGCGCCGACCTCGAGCGCCGCCGCGACCGCCGCGCCCGACGAGATGCCGACCGGCCAGCCCTCGAACCGCGCCACCTTGCGCGCCATGTCGAACGCGGTCTCGTTGCCGATGCAGACCACCTCATCGATCACCTTGGTGTTGAGGATCGAGGGGATGAACCCTGCGCCGATGCCCTGGATCTTGTGCGGCCCGGGCTGGCCGCCCGAGAGCACCGGCGAATCCTCGGGCTCGATCGCGATCACCCGGATGTCGGGCTTCCTCGCCTTCAGGACCTCGCCGACACCGGTGATGGTGCCGCCGGTGCCGACCGCGCTCATGAAGACATCGAGCTTGCCGCCGGTATCGGCCCAGATCTCCTCGGCCGTGGTGCGCCGGTGGATCTCGACATTCGCCGGGTTGTCGAACTGCATGGGCATGAAGGCGTCGGGCAGGCTCTCCTGCAGTTTCCTGGCGCGGCGGATCGCGCCCGGCATGCCTTCGGAGGCCGGCGTCAGTTCGAGCTCGGCGCCGAGCAGCTTCAAGACCTTGCGCCGCTCGATCGACATGCTCTCCGGCATGGTCAGGATCAGCCGGTAGCCCTTGGCGGCCGCGGTGAAGGCGAGCCCGATGCCGGTATTGCCAGAGGTCGGCTCGATCAGCACGGTGCGGCCCGGCGTGATGCGGCCCTCCGCCTCGGCCGCCTCGATCATGCCGACGCCGATGCGGTCCTTCACCGAGGCGAGCGGGTTGAAGAATTCGAGCTTGCCGAGGATTTCGGCCTCGACGCCGTGCTCGACGGGCAGCCGGTTCATGCGCACGAGCGGCGTCGCGCCGATCGTCTCGGTGATCGAGCCGAAGACACGGCCGCGCACTTGGGGCGTCTCGGCCGGAGCCATTGATTCTTTCAGTGTGGCCATAAGAGGCTCCTCTCGGGGGCTTAGATCGCGAAGTCGAGCCTGCGGCGTGCTTCGCTTTCGATGCCGGCGTCCTGGGCGCGCCGGCACAAATCCTCGATGGTCACGCTTTCGAGCCGCGTCACCACGTCCTGCTGCAGCTCGTCCCAGAACGGGCCGAGCACCCTCTCGCCGAGCGCGGATTGCGGCTCGGGCCCGTCCTCCTCGCTGCGGCCCTCGATCTCGCTCACCATGCGCGCGATCTCGCCGACCGTGATGCGCCGCCGCTCGCGCGCGAGCAGGTAGCCGCCGCGCGGGCCGCGCACGCCCTTGAGGATGCCGGCATGCACGAGCCGCTGCATGACCAGTTCGAGATAGCGGTGCGGGATGCCCTGCCGGCCCGCGATCTCGCGGCTCTGCACGGGCTTGAGGCCGCCATAATAGGCGATGTCGACCACGGCATCGATGGCGAAGCGGAGCTTGCGGGAGATTCGCAGCATGGTTCAGCTCGATGGTTGGGGCAGGGCGGCGAGGCCGCTCGAACCGAAGCCGCCGGCGCCGCGCGCGGTATCGTCGAGGCCGTCGCGTTCGATGAGCTGGGCGCGGCTGACCGGCGCCACCACGAGCTGCGCGATGCGCATGCCGCGCGTCACCGTGAAGGCTTCGGTGCCGAGGTTGATCAGGACCACGCCGATCTCGCCGCGATAATCGGCATCGATGGTGCCGGGGCTGTTCAGCACGGTGAGGCCGGACTTGAGCGCGAGGCCGGAGCGCGGGCGCACCTGCGCCTCGTAGCCTGCGGGCAGCGCGATACGATAGCCGGTCGGCACCAGCGCGCGGCCGCCCGGCGGGAAGACGAGGTCGCGTTCGACCGCGGCCGGCAGGTCGAGCCCGGCGGCGCTGGCGCTCGCATAGGCCGGCAGGGGCAGGTCGGCGGCGTGCGGCAGCCGCTCGACCGCGACCTCGATGACGGCCGCGCTCATGGCGTGGCCTGCGCGGCTTCGGGGCGGAGCGCGTTGGCGATCTCGCGTGCCAGCCGCTCGGCGACCGCCGCCTTGCTCGCCGGCGGCCAGTGCTCGACCGCGGCCGCGCCGCCGGCGGGATCGGCCTTGAAGAGATGGATGGTGTTGGCATCGCCGCCGAAGGTGCCGGCCTCGGGCGACACGTCGTTCGCCAGGATCCAGTCGCAGCCCTTCGATGCGAGCTTGGCGCGCGCATGCTCCTCGACCCGCTCGGTCTCGGCCGCGAAGCCGATGACGAGGCGCGGCCGGCCGTTCCGCCGCCCGCTCAGCGTGCCGAGGATGTCAGGGTTGCGCACCAGTTCGAGTTTGGGCTCGGCCTTGCCGGCCGATTTCTTGATCTTCTCGGCGGCCGGCGTCGCGACGCGCCAGTCGGCGACCGCCGCGGCGCATACCGCGACATCGGCCGGCAGCGCCGCCTCGCAGGCTTCGAGCATCTGCTGCGCGGTCTCGACATGGATGGTGGAAACGCCGAGCGGGTCGGGCAGCGCGGTCGGCCCCGAGACCAGCGTGACGCCCGCGCCGAGCCGCGCGCAGGCCGCCGCGATGGCATGGCCCTGCTTGCCCGAGGAACGGTTGCCGATGAAGCGCACCGGGTCGATCGGCTCGTAGGTCGGTCCGCTGGTGACCAGGGCGCGGATGCCGGCGAGCGCGCCGCTCGTCGCCAGCGCGGCTTCGATCGCGGCGATGATGTCGGCGGGCTCGGCCATGCGCCCTTCGCCGAACTCGCCGCACGCCATGGGGCCGGCCTCGGGCCCGACGCGCAGCACGCCGTCCGCCTCCAACTGCGCGAGGTTGCGCTGCGTCGCCGCGTGCTGCCACATGCGCACGTTCATGGCGGGCGCGATCAGCACCGGCTTGTCGGTCGCGAGCAGCACCGTGCTCGCCAAGTCGTCGGCGAGGCCGTTCGCCATCTTCGCGATGATGTCGGCCGTCGCAGGCGCGACGACCAGGAGGTCGGCGTTGCGCGAGAGCTGGATGTGGCCCATCTCGGCCTCGTCGGTGAGCGAGAACAGGTCGCCATAGACCTTGTCCTCGCTCAGCGCGCCGAGCGCGAGCGGCGTGACGAACTCGGTGCCGGCCCTGGTCAGCACGCAGCGCACCGCGGCGCCGCGCTCCCTCAGCCGGCGGACCAGTTCGAGGCTCTTGTAGGCGGCGATGCCGCCCGCGACGATCAGGAGGATGCGCTTGTTGGTGAGCACCGGCCTGGCCTTTGATGTATTGTCCGGCGAAATCGTGTATTTAATGTAGATAGTCGCGGTCGGCCCGGCAAGAGCCGTTTGCGGGCAAGCCGGTCGCCGCCGCGCGGGTGCGGACGAGAACCAGAAAGGGAGAATCGATGAGCAAGCTAATGATCAAGAACGCGAGCCTGCTCGCCACCATGGACGATGCCGGCCGCGAGCTTGCCGATTGCGACCTGCTCATCGACGGGCCGGCGATCGCGAAGCTCGGGCCGGGGCTGGACGATGCGGCGGACGAGGTGCTGGACGCGCGGGGCTGCGTCGTGCTGCCCGGCTTCGTCAACACCCACAACCATTTGTACCAGACCCTCTACCGCGCCATCCCGCAGGTCCAGAAGACCGATTTCGTGAGCTGGATCACCTACATGGCCGGCATGTGGCTGCGCAACCCGCCGCCGCCCGACGCGGTCTACCACGCCGCGCTCGCCAATTTCGGCGAGATGCTGGTCACCGGTACCACCACCTCGGCGGACCAGCACTATCTCTACGTGCCGGGCCAGCCGCGCAACGCCGTCGACCGCACCATCGACGCCGCCCGCGAGATCGGCATCCGCTTCCACCCCGCGCGCGGCTGCTGCACGCTCGGCCGCTCGAACGGCGGCTTGGTCGCCGACGAGATCGTCGAGCCCGAGGCCGTGGTGATGGCGCACGCGGCGGAGCTCATCGAGCGCTATCACGAGCCGGGCCGCCACAGCATGGTGCGGCTCGTGCTGGCACCACTCGGCCCCTATGCCGACACCGAGGCGATCTATAGGGAAATGCGCGAACTCGCCGACCGGCATGAAGGCGTGACCCTGCACACCCATCTGCACGAGGTCGCGGACATGAGCTTCTGCCTGGAGAAGTACGGGCTCCGGCCGCTCGACCTGATGGAGCGCGCCGGCTGGGTCGGCGACCGCGTGCTCTTCTATCATATGTCCGACCCGGCGCCGACGCCGGAGGACGTGGCGCAGGTCGCGCGCATGGGCTGCCACGTCTCGCACTGCCTCGGCTCCGACATGAATCTGAGCTATGACCTCGCGCCGATCCGCGACCTGGTCGATGCCGGCGCCAATGTCTGCCTCGGCACCACCGGCTGCGCCTCCAATCTCGGCGGCCATCTCCTGATCGAGGCGCGCTTCGTCGCCGCGGTGCACCGCCTCATCTCGAAGGATCCCAAGCGGTGGCTGTCGCCGCGCGAGGTGCTGCGCATGGCGACGCGCGGCGGGGCGGAGGGGCTGGCGCGCGACGATATCGGCGTGCTCGCGCCCGGCAAGGCGGCCGACATCGCGATCTTCGACCTCGAGCGCATCGACCGGGTCGGCCAGCACGACCCGCTCGCCCAGCTCGTCCTGATGGGCGCCTCCCACCACACCAAGGCGACCATCGTGAACGGCCGCATCGTCGCCCGCGACGGCCGCCTCACCACGGTCGACGAGCAGAGCGTGGTCCGCGAGGCCAACGCCTGGGCCAAGCGGCTGGTGGCGTGAATCGCTTGTATTGAATTCCATAGCATGGATGCTATATTAGGATTGCGTAATGCCGTGGCGCGTTGAGTTCGTCAGTGAGGCTGCAGCACAGGAGGTTGATGGGCTTGCCGTCGATGTCCGCGCACGGTTCCTGCGCATCGCCGAACGCATTGAGGCAATGGGGTTGCCCAATGTCGGCGAGCCGCGTGTCAAGCATTTGAAGGGGAAGTTGTGGGAAATGCGAATGACCGGGCGCGATGGCATTGCTCGCTCGATCTACGTCGCCGCAACGGGCCAGCGTGTGGTTGTGTTGCATAGCTTCGTAAAGAAGAGCCAGAAGACACCGTTGGCTGCTCTAACGCTTGCAACCGAACGCGCCAAGAAGGCTGGTCTGCTATGAAGAGGGTCCCGCTCAAGAGACTTCGCGAAAAGTGGATGGCCGATCCGGCCTTCCGCACGGAGTATGAAAGGCTCGCGCCCGAGTTCGAGATGGCTCAGGCGCTTGTCAAAGCGCGGCTTCGCGCCGGCTTGAGCCAGTCCCAAGTGGCGCGCAAGATGGGCACCACGCAATCGGCCGTGGCACGTCTGGAGAGCGGCACTCGCTCGCCGACGACGAGGACGCTTGAGCTGTATGCGAAGGCGACCAACTCCCGTCTCAAGGTGACGTTGGTGCCGGCCGAATAGGCGGCACCCCCTCACGCGAGTTGAATCGCGACCAGCACGGCGATCCCCTAATTCGTCATGCCCCTCCCCCGGCTTGACCGGGGCATCCATGATTGCAACGAGTCCGTTGCCTGATGGATCGCCCGGTCAAGCCGGGCGATGACGATTCATTGGTAGTTGATCACACCAGCTGAATCGCCACCAGCGCCGCCAAGAGTGCGGCGATCAGGCCGAGGATGGCGTGCAGGCCGGAGAAGCGGCCGCGCCGGGCGGCGACCAGGCGCGAGGTCGCGGGGTCGAACAGCACGCCGCTTTCGAGCTTCGCGAGCAGCCGTTCGGCGCGCGCGACCAGGCGCGGCACGCGGCGCGCCGCCTCCATCGAATCCTTCACCATTTCAATCAGGCGCGCCTCGCGGCCGAGATTGATGCGCACCCAGCTCTCGATCAGCGGCCGCGCGATCAGCCACATGTTCTCCTCCGGGCTCAGGTGTCGGCACAGCCCCTCGGCCATCAGCAGGGTCTTCTGCAACAGAAGAAGGTGCGGCTGGGTCTCCATCTCGAAGGTCTCGGTGACCTTGAACAGATGGGCGAGCAGCTGGGCGATCGAGATTTCGTTGAGCGGGCGGCCGAGGATCGGCTCGCCGATCGAGCGCAACGCCTGGATGAAGGTCTCGCGCGAGGTCGCCTGCGGCACGTAGCCGGCCTCGAAATGCACGTCGGCGACGCGCTCGTAATCGCCGGTCAGGAAGCCGACCAGCATCTCGGCGAGGTAGAGCCGGGTCTGGCGGTCGAGCCGGCCCATGATGCCGAAGTCGAGCGCGACGATGGCGCCGTCCTGCGCCACCATCAGGTTGCCGGGGTGCAGGTCGGCATGGAAGAAGCCGTCGCGGAACACCTGGTTGAAGAAGGCGGTCGAGGCGCGCGCGACGATGGCGTGCGGGTCGTGCCCGGCGGCGACGATCGCCTCGCGCTCGTCGATCGGCACGCCGGCCATGCGCTCCAGGGTGAGCACGCGCCGCCCGGTGCGCGCCCAGTCGATGAGCGGCACGCGGAAATCCGGGTCGCCGGCGAAATTCTCGCCGAGCTCGGAGGCCGCCGCCGCCTCGAGCCGCAGGTCCATCTCGATCGCGACCGTGTCGGCGAAGGCGCGCACCACCTCGACCGGCTTGAGCCGCCGCCAGGAGGGCAGCGCCTTCTCGGCGAGGTGGGCGAGCCAGAAGAAGAGGTCGAGGTCGCGGCGGAAGGCGCGCTCGACATCGGGGCGCAGCACCTTGACCGCGACCGCGCGGCCCTCCGCGGTCACGGCGTAGTGCACCTGCGCGATCGAGGCGGCGGCGATCGGCGCATCGTCGAACGAGCGGAACAGCACGCCGACCGGCTTGCCGAGCTCGGCCTCGATGATGGCGCGCGCGTCCTTGGCCGGGAATGGCGGCAGCTTGTCGTGCAGCCTGGTGAGGTCGTGCGCCACCGCGTCGCCGATCAGGTCGGGGCGGGTCGAGAGCACCTGGCCGAACTTGATGAAGGTCGGCCCGAGCGCCTCGAAGGCGGCGACCAGCCGCTCGCCGGGCCGTCCCTTGCGGCGCGGCCGGGGCACCAGGTCGACCAGGTTGATCAGGAACGGAACGATGCGGGCTTCCTTGAGCAGGAAGAGCGCGTCGTAGCGCGCCAGCGTCCAGGCGATCGAGAACAGCCGCCACAGATTGCGGAGGACGCGCATGCGAGCTACCGCGCGTCGCGCTTCGGAAGAGGCCCGGGCTCAGACACGGTAGCCGGAGTGCAGGGCGGCGATGCCGCCGCTCAGGCGCCGGTGATGGACCCCGGCGAAGCCGGCCCCCTCGATCAGCCGCGCGAAGGCCGCGGGCGCCGGGAAGCGCCGGATGCTCTCGACCAGATAGCGGTAGGCCGCGGCGTCGCGCGCGACCGCGGCGCCGATCGCCGGGATCACGGCGAAGGAATAGACATCGTAGAGCCGGTTCAGCCCCGGCATGACCTCGGGGCTGAACTCCAGGCACAGGAAGCGGCCGCCGGGCTTCAGCACGCGCGCCGCCTCGGCCAGCGCCGCCTCGATGCGGGTCAGGTTGCGGATGCCGAAGGCGACCGTATAGGCGTCGAACGAATTGGGCGCGAAGGGCAGGCGTTCGGCATCGCCGACCACCCATTCGATGCCCTCGAGGATGCCCCGGTCATAGGCGCGGTCGCGGCCGGCCTCGACCATGCCCTCGCTGAGGTCGCAGACGACGATCCTCGAGCCCTCCGCATCGCCGAGCTTCCCGCGGATGCGGAAGGCGATGTCGCCGGTGCCGCCGGCCACGTCGACGATCGCCATGCCCGGACGCGGCCGCAGCCATTCCACCATCTCGCGCTTCCAGAGCCGGTGGACGCCGCCGCTCATCAGGTCGTTCATCACGTCGTAGCGGCGGGCGACGCGCTCGAACACGCCGCGCACCAGGCCGGCCTTCTCGGCAGCGGCGACCTTGGCGAAGCCGAAATCGACCGCGCCGGCGCCTTCGTCGTCATGGCTCATGGGTCGAGGATAGCGAAGCGGCCGTGGAGGCGCTACGTTCCGGCCATGCCTGAGCTGCCCGAGGTCGAGACGGTGCGGCGCGGCTTGGCGCCGCGCGTGCTCGAACGCCGCATCGAGCGGGTCGAGGTGCGCCGGCCGGACCTGCGCATTCCGCTGCCGCCCGACCTCGCGGCGCGGCTCGAAGGCCGCCGCATCACCCGCCTGACGCGCCGGGCCAAGTATATCCGCGCCCATCTCGACGATGGCGGCGTCCTGATCATCCATCTCGGCATGTCCGGCCGGCTGGTGGTCCGCGACGCGATCCCGAACACGGTCGAGCCGCACGAGCATATCCGGCTCCGTTTCGAGGGCGGGACCACGGTGAACTATGCCGATCATCGGCGCTTCGGCCTGATGACGCTGACCAGCGAGGCCGAGCTCGAATCCCATCCGCTGTTCGCCCATCTCGGCCCCGAGCCGCTCGACGAGGCGTTCACCGGGGCGGTGCTGGAGGCGCGCCTCGCCGGCAAGCTGACGCCGATGAAGGCTGCGCTGCTCGACCAGGGCGTGGTCGCCGGGCTCGGCAACATCTATGTCTGCGAGGCGCTTTATTATGCGGGCCTGAGCCCGCGCCGGCTCGCCCGCACGGTCAAGGCGGAACGGGCGGAGCGGCTGGTCGAGGCGATCAAGGCGGTGCTCGGCCGCGCCATCGAGGCGGGCGGCTCCTCGCTTCGGGATTACGTCCAAGCCTCTGGCGAACTTGGCTATTTTCAGACAGCCTTCGCCGTCTACGACCGCGAGGGCGAGAAGTGCCCGAGCTGCGATTGCCGGGGCGCGGTGCGGCGCATCGTGCAGAGCAACCGCTCGACATTCTATTGCGCGAAGCGCCAACGCTGATGTAGGAGGCAGCCGATGAGCTTTGCTGCGATGCAAAAGATCGGCATCCCGTTGGTGGCGGCGGCCATGCTGCTCGCGGCCGCGGCGCAAGCGGCGGACGACGAGCCGCGCCAGGCCTTCGTCGGCGGCCTCGAGGATCTGCCCCTGATGGATGGCCTGGCCGAGGACCGCGCGGCCGCGCTGGTCTTCGACAAGCCGGATGGCCGGCTGGTCGATGCCTATGCCTTCGGGCCGGTCGCGCCCGAGGCGGTCGCGGCGTTCTACCGGGAGACGCTGCCGCAGCTCGGCTGGCGCGCGGTCGGCCCGCTGGTGTTCGAGCGCGAGGGCGAGGAGCTCAGCATCACGACCGAAGCGAACGAGGACGGGGTGCTCGTCCGGTTCCACCTGGCGCCGCGCTGAAGCGGAACGATCCGCGGGATCACGGCGCCGCACCAACAGATGCAGCAGGACAAATATAAGGAGCGAGACGCAACATGGCCTACGAGACCATCATCGTCGACCGGCGCGGTCGCGTTGGGCTGATCACGTTCAACCGGCCGAAGGCATTGAACGCGCTCAACGCGGCGCTCATCGGCGAGCTCAACGAGGCGCTCGACGGCTTCGAGGCGGCGCCCGAGATCGGCGCGATCGTGCTGACCGGCAGCGACAAGGCGTTCGCCGCCGGCGCCGACATCAAGGAGATGCAGTCGAAGAGCTTCGTGGATGCCTATGTCGGCGACTTCATCGGCGATTGGGACCGCATCACGCGCTGCCGCAAGCCGGTGATCGCGGCGGTCGCGGGCTATGCGCTTGGCGGCGGCTGCGAGATCGCCATGATGTGCGACATCATCATCGCGGCCGACAACGCGAAGTTCGGGCAGCCCGAGATCACGCTCGGCGTGCTGCCGGGCTCGGGAGGCACGCAAAGGTTAACGCGCGCCGTCGGCAAGGCGAAGGCGATGGAGATGATCCTTTCCGGGCGCAACATGGGCGCCGAGGAGGCCGAGCGTTCCGGCCTGGTCAGCCGCGTGGTGCCGGCGGCCGAGCTGATCGAGGAGGCCATCAAGCTCGCCGAGCGCATCGCCCATTTCTCCCAACCGGCGGTGGCCCTGGCCAAATCGGCGGTCAACCGCGCCTTCGAGACCACGCTGGCAGAAGGCGTACGCTATGAGCGCGCGGTCTTCTATTCGACCTTCGCGACCGAGGACCAGAAGGAGGGCATGCTCGCCTTCGTGGAGAAGCGCGCCCCTCAATTCGGCAACAAATGACGCATTCGGCAGGGACCAGCGCAGTGGCTTCATCCTTCGACGGGCTCAGGATGAGGCCGAAAATTAAAGTCCTCATGCTGAGCTTGTCGAAGCATGAGGGCAAACCGGCCCGCCGCCCGCGATTCCGGGGCGATTGACGGGTGATGGGGCTGGGGCTATAACCGCGCCCTTCATCCGCCCGGCATTGTGCGAAACGAGAGGAATTCGATGGCCCACTCGAATCAGGCCAAGAAGCGCATTCGGCAGACCCTGAAGCGCACCGCGCGCAATCGCGCGCGCAAGAACCGTGTGCGCACCTTCGTGCGCGGTCTGGAGGAAGCGCTGAACGCGAACGATCGTGCGACGGCCGAGGCGGCGCTTCGCACGGCCGAGTCCGAGATCATGCGTGGCGTGTCGAAGGGCGTGATGCGCAAGAAGACGGCATCGCGCAAGGTGTCGCGTCTGCACAAGCGGCTGAAGGCGCTTCAAGCCGGCGCATGAACGCCGTGATCACACGGCGTGTGTCACGTATGCGCGACGTTGGATGACATCGGCCGGTAACTTACGATTCCGTTGTCGATGTGTGATTGTCGCAACGCCTCGAAGCGCGGCGAAGAAAGCTCAACCGCTTAGCGCATGGCGCTTCATCGTCGCTTCATCTTTGCGTTTGTGACGTGTTTAAAGAATCTGACAAGTTCCTATTTCAGACCTGTTGTCAGGGTTCGACGGTCGCATTAGTGTAGGCCTTGTTCTGGTTGGCGCCGGAGCGGCTCAAGCAATCAAAGCGAAGCGTTGAGATGTTGCCGATCAAGCGGGGCTGATGCCTGCTTTCGGCGGATGCGGCAGCATTGTCTGCGACGGGGAGGCGGCGCCACCTCACGAAGACTAACGACGTCGAACCACCTTTTGCTGGGAGGTACGGGTCAGGGATGTCGGCGAACGAAGCGCGCCGCAGAGCGCGTGAGCGTCTTGAGGGAGACGACTCATATGCTGGCGATGTCACACCGACCGAGGCATGGGCGATTCTCGAGAGCGAACCCGGCGCGACGCTCATCGACGTGCGCACCGATGCCGAGTGGACCTATGTAGGGCTTCCGGACCTGGCGCCGCTCGGCAAGAAGCCGATTCTGATCGGCTGGCAGTTGTTCCCGGCCATGACGGTCAACGCGAATTTCGTCGAGGCGGTCGAGAAGCTGGGCACGGCCAAGGATGCGCCGCTGCTCTTCCTGTGCCGCTCCGGCGTGCGCTCCAAGGCGGCGGCGCAGGCGCTCGCCGCACGCGGCTACACCGCCTGCCTCAACATCGAGGGCGGTTTCGAAGGGCCGCATGACGCCGGGCGCCACCGCGGCTCGCTCGCCGGCTGGAAGGCGGCCGGCCTGCCTTGGGTGCAGGGCTGAACCATGGCGGGCAACGGCATGCCGCGCGACATCTCGCTCGAGACGCAATGGCAGCGCGTGCGCGGCCGGCTGCGCGAGGAGCTGGGCGACACGGCCTACGACAACTGGTTGAAGCCGTTGACGTTGAGCGGCCTCGAAGGGGGCGAGCTCAAGCTCGGCGCGCCGTCGCGCTTCCTGCGCGACTGGGTGCTGTCCCGCTATGTTGACCGTATTCGCAATGTCTGGGCGGCGGAGAATCCGTCGGTGCTGAAGGTCGGGCTCCGGGTAACGCCGCCGGGTGACGCCGCCGCGGCGCAACCTGAGACGCCGACAGGCGATCAGCCGGCATCGGCGGAGCCTCATGGCGCGTCGGCCCATGCGCCGCATGCGCGCGCCGACGAGGATGACGGTACGCTCACCTCGCCGCTCAACCAGCGCTTGCGCTTCGGCACCTTCGTCATCGGCAAGCCCAACGAGTTCGCCTATGCGGCGGCGCGCCGCGTCGCCGAGGGGAACGAGGTGCCGTTCAACCCGCTCTACCTCTATGGCGGCGTCGGGCTCGGCAAGACCCACCTGATGCACGCGATCGCCTGGCATATCCGCGAGCGCGAGCCGTCGCGCCGCGTGCTCTACCTCTCGGCCGAGCGCTTCATGTACCAGTTCGTGCGTGCGGTCCGCTTCAAGGACACCATGGCGTTCAAGGAGCAATACCGCTCCGCCGACGTGCTGATGATCGACGACGTGCAGTTCATCTGCGGCAAGGAATCGACGCAGGAGGAGTTCTTCCACACCTTCAACGCGCTGGTCGATCACAACCGCCAGGTCGTGATCTCGGGCGACCGCAGCCCGAGCGACCTCGAGCAGATGGAGGAGCGGCTGCGCTCGCGCCTCGGCTGGGGCCTGGTCGCCGACATCCACGCCACCACCTACGAGCTCAGGCTCGGTATTTTGCAAAGCAAGGTCGAGCTTGCCGGCACGCCCAACGTGCCGAAGGACGTGCTCGAATTCCTCGCGCACAAGATCACCTCGAACGTGCGCGAGCTGGAGATGGCGTTCAACCGCGTCACCGCGCATGCGACGCTGGTCGGCCGCGCCATCAGCCTCGAAATGACGCAGGAGGTGCTGCGCGACGTGCTGCGCGCGAGTGACCGGCGCATCACCATCGAGGAGATCCAGCGCCGCGTTGCCGAGCACTACAACATCAAGCTCTCCGAGATGTCTTCCGAGCGGCGTGCCCGCGCCGTGGCCAGGCCGCGCCAAGTCGCCATGTACCTCGCGAAGCAGCTCACCACGCGCTCGCTGCCCGAGATCGGCCGCAAGTTCGGCGGCCGCGACCATACCACCGTGATGCACGCGATCAGGGTGATCGAGGAGCTGCGCCGCGCCGACCCCGGCATCGCCGAGGACATCGAGCTTCTGATCCGCCTGCTCGAGGGTTAGGCCGGGCCGGCATAGGGCGTCCGTAAGGGCCGGTTTTTGCCAATGATTCAAGGCGCTTGACCGGCGCCTCGGGGGCCTGATTCGGTTTATTCCGGGGCCCCGGAATGTTATACTCCGCGCCCATCGGCCGCGCCGGGGTCGCGCACCGTTGGCCTCTCGGCAAAACCGGGCGTCGCCCACGTCTCAACCGCACACCAAGAACCCATCGGCCGCCATGAAGCTGACCATCGAACGTACCGCCCTCTTGAAAGCCCTGGCGCATGTCCAAAGCGTGGTCGAGCGACGCAGCACCATCCCGATCCTCTCGAATGTGAGGATCGAGGCGTCGAGCGCGGGCCAGGTGCGCCTGACCGCGACCGACATGGACCTCGCGATCGTCGAGGAGGCGCCGGCTACCGTGGCGAAGGCCGGCGCCACCACGACCAGCGCCCACACGCTCTATGACATCGTGCGCAAGCTGCCCGAAGGCTCGCAGCTCGAGTTCGCGCCGGCGGGCGCCGATGGCCGGCTCGTGCTGCGCTCGGGCCGCGCCAAGTACGAGCTGCCCTGCCTGCCGGTCGAGGACTTCCCGGTCATGGCGGAAGGCGAGCTGCCTTACGAGTTCTCGCTGCCGGCCGCCGATCTCAGGCGCCTGATCGCCAAGTCGCGCTTCGCCATCTCGACCGAGGAGACCCGCTACTACCTGAACGGCATCTACCTGCACGCCGCGGTATCGGAAGGCCAGGGGCGCTTGCGCGCGGTCGCGACCGACGGGCACCGGCTCGCCCGCGTCGACGTCGCCCTGCCGGACGGCGCGGCCGGCATTCCGGGCGTCATCGTGCCGCGCAAGGCGGTCGCCGAGCTCGCCAAGCTGATCGAGGAGAACGACGGCGCGGTCGCGGTCGCGCTCTCCGAGAGCAAGATCCGCTTCGGCTTCGGCGGCGCGACGCTGACCTCGAAGCTGATCGACGGCGCGTTCCCCGATTACGAGCGGGTCATCCCGAGCGGCAACGACAAGGCGCTCAACGTCGGCAACAAGGAGCTGCGCGACGCGGTCGACCGCGTCTCGACGATCTCGACCGAGAAGTCGCGCGCCATCAAGCTCTCGATCTCCAAGGGCAAACTCGTGCTCTCCGCGGCGAGCCCCGAGGCCGGCAGCGGCACCGAGGAGCTCGACGCGAGCTTCGACGACGGGCCGATCGAGATCGGCTTCAACGCCCGCTACGTGCTTGACATGACCGACCAGATCGAAGGCAAGGAGATCGCCTTCCTGTTCTCGGACTCGGCCTCGCCGACGCTGGTGCGCGATTCGGCCGACGACAGCGCGGTCTACGTCATCATGCCCATGCGGGTGTAGGCATTGGCCGGTTTCTCGCGCCGCGTATCCCCCTTCTTGATCCCCTCCCTCAAGCGGGGAGGGTATGAACGAGACGCAACCCTCTTTCAACGCGGTTCCCTCTCCCACGAAGTAGGAGAGGGTCAGGGTGAGCATCTGTGTTGTCAGTCAAGCATGACGTGGTGCCCAGAGGCGATCTTCTTTGAGCAGGGTATTGGCGAGGACGACGAGCTTTCGCATGAGCGCGGTGAGAGCGAGCTTGGGCTTTTTG
>JBFXKW010000027.1:0-17000 GCA_050173345.1 Alphaproteobacteria bacterium
GCGCGAACTCGTTCACGTCAGTGACGCCAATCGTGAACGTCTCGGAGGCCGTGCTGGTGCCGTCCGAAGCCTCGACCACGATGTTGTGGCTTTCCGCCGTCTCGGCGTCGAGCGCGCCGGCCACCGTCACGACGCCGGTGCTGGCGTCGATCGCGAACAGGCCGCCGGCATCGTCGCTCAGGCTGTAAGTGACTTCGCCGGTCACGTCGTCGTCCGTGGAGAGTGCGGTGATACCGACCGTGGTGCCGGCCGCGGCGTCCTCGGCCACCTGGTTGTCGGCCGGGTCATTGTCCACCGGCGTGGTGGGCGTGAACTCGTTCACGTCGAGCACACCGATGGTGAAGGTCTCGGAGGCGGTATTGGTGCCGTCCGAAGCCTCGACCACGATGTTGTGGCTCTCCGCCGTCTCGGCATCGAGCGCGCCGGCCACCGTCACGACGCCGGTGCTGGCGTCGATCGCGAACAGGCCGCCGGCGTCATCGGCGAGGCTGTAGGTGACCGTATCGGTGAGGTCGGGGTCGGTGGAGAGCGCGGTGATGCCGACGGTGGTGCCGACCGCCGCATCCTCCGACACCTCGTCGGACGCGGGGTCGTCGTCGACCGGCACGGTGGGCGGCTCGTTCTCGCCCGGAGGCGGCTCTTCCGAGACGCCCACGAAATCATCGATGGTCAGGGTGTATTCGCCGGTCAGGTTGATCGTCATGTCCGGCGCGAGGTCGCCGTCGAGGTCCACGAAGACGGACGTGCTGTCTTCTTCCTGCGCGTACCACACGCCATTGGCAGTCGGCTCGGTGTCACCCCAGACCAGCGCACCCAGCGCCGACAGGTCGATGCGGTCGGTGCCCTGCTGGAAGTCGGTGATGAGGTCGCTGCCCGGCGAGTCTTCCGCCGAGAGATAGACGAAGGTGTCGTCGCCCGTGCCGCCGGTCAGCGTGTCGTCGCCGCCCCCGCCGATCAGCGTGTCGCTGCCGGTGCCGCCGAGCAGGAGGTCGTTGCCCTCGCCGCCGTCCAGCGTGTCGTTGCCGGTGCCGCCCTGCAGCCTGTCGTCGCCGTCGTCGCCGAGCAGCACGTCGTCGCCGGTGCCGCCTTCGAGAGCGTCATTGCCTTCGCCGCCGAGCACGATGTCGTTGCCGGTGCCGCCCGAGAGCCTGTCGTCCCCTTCGGCGCCTTCCAGCACGTCGTCGCCGGTGCCGCCGTCGAGCCGGTCATTGCCCTCGCCGCCGGTCAAGGTGTCGTTGCCGGTGCCGCCCGAGAGCGCGTCGTCGTCCTCGCCGCCATCCAACGTGTCGTCGCCGGTGCCGCCGCTCAGCCGGTCGCTGCCTGAGCCGCCGAGCAGCAGGTCGTTGCCGGTGCCGCTATCGAGGCCGTCATTGCCTTCGCCGCCGATCAGGGTGTCGTCGCCGACGCCGCCGGACAGGAGGTCGTCATCCTCTCCGCCGTCCAGCTCGTCATTACCGGTGCCGCCGTTCAATATGTCGTTGCCCTCGGCGCCGAGCAGCAGGTCGCTGCCGCCGAGGCCGAGCACGATGTCGTTGCCCGGACCGCCCACCAGGGTCTCGTCCGCATTGGTACCGACGATGGTTGCCATGGATAAGGTCTCCCTTGCTGTCGGCTGGCCGTTCAGCGACGCGGGGAGGTCAAGCGTCAGGTAGGAAGCGACGCGCCAGCCTACCTGGCCGACCCCATGTGCCCGGCCTGGAACGGCGAGCTCAGGCAATGGAGATACCAGATTTACCGTGTAATGATCGGGCGTATTTCCGTAGCCATTCGGTTCCTCGAAAGGAATACCAATGTGAATATTTTAAAACAGCCGACCGATGTTAACGCAGATCAATTGCGGCCTGCCGGCGTTCGCCGCCGTGCGGCCGATGCTTGCTCACATCCGCCCGCGCCAATGCGGCGGAGCATGCGCGCAACCCGCGGAAACGTTGGGCTTAGCGCGTTTACATCACGCCGCGACGCAAAATGTGCGCGGGACGGCTCATGCGACGCGAAGGTTTGCGAATACCGTATCGATGCAGTATTCGCTGTGTGCGATTCGGGAGTCGGCGGCGACGAAAGCGGTGAAATCGGTCACGCCGCGCGACGCATCCGGGAATAAAAAAGGATGGCATGGGATACCGCGCCCATGCCGATTCCGATGCGCAAGATTCGAATAATGTCGAAGTGATGTCGAGCAGACGCGCGGCAGCGCGATGACTATCGCAACTGTCTCGAATTACCGTTCTCGCCGTCCGGCGCGGCGAGCGGCGGCTCGCGCAAGGGCGGCATGTAGCGGTTCTCCTCCGGCGGGATCGGCGCCCGTTCGTCGAGCCGCGGCCAGCGCGCATAGGCGAAGATCCAGACCAGCACGAGGTTGAGGATGGGCACCACCATCAGGAACGCCCAGAGCGGGCGCTGCCCCGCGCGCGACAGGATGCGGATGCAGCACCACACGCCATAGCCGACCGCGATCAGGATGAAGAGCAGCAGGAGGAGGACGCTGCCGCTCGCCTCTGGATCAGGATTCATGGCGCGGCTCCTTGGGCCATCGCGCGAAGGCGAGGATGCAGGAGACGAAGAGCGGCCCGGCGATCGGGATCAGCACGATGACCGAGAGCACGGGTGGCAGCCCGGTGCGCCTGAAGATGCGCCAGAGCGGGTAGAGCACGATCGGCCCGATCGCGACCAGGTAGATGGTGATCGGGTTGGTCATGCCGGCATCAGGCGGGCAACGGCGCCGCGCGCCTCGGCGGTGCGTCTTGGCGCGCGCTGGCTCGCCGATTTGAGCTGGCCGCAGGCGGCGAGGATGTCGCGCCCGCGCGGCTGGCGCACCGGCGCGGAATAGCCGGCGCGGTTGACGATCTCGGCGAAGCGGGCGATCGCCGCGTCGCTCGAGCACTCGAACGGCGCGCCGGGCCAGGGGTTGAACGGGATCAGGTTGATCTTGGCCGGGATGCCGGCAATCAGCTTGACCAGCGCCTTGGCGTCGGCCGGCGTGTCGTTGACGCCCTTCAGCATGACGTATTCGAAGGTGATGCGCCGCGCGTTGCTCGCGCCCGGATAGCGCCGGCACGCCTCGATCAGCGCGGCGAGCGGGTATTTGCGGTTGATCGGCACGATCTCGTCGCGCAGCGCATCAGTCACCGCGTGCAGCGAGACCGCGAGGTTGACGCCGAGCTCCTCGCCGCAGCGCTCCATCAGCGGCACCACGCCGGAGGTCGAGAGCGTGATCCGCCGCCTGGAGATCGAGATGCCCTCGGCGTCCATGATGATCGCGAGTGCCTTTGCGACGTTCTCGAAGTTCAAGAGCGGCTCGCCCATGCCCATCATCACGATGTTGGAGAGCAGGCGCTCGCCGCGCGGGCTCGGCCACTCGCCGTAGGAATCGCGCGCCGCCATGAACTGGCCGACGATCTCGCGCGCGCCGAGATTGCGCACCAGGCGCTGCGTGCCGGTATGGCAGAACTTGCAGGTGAGCGAGCAGCCGACCTGGGAGGAGATGCAGACCGCGCCGCGGTCCTCCTCGGGGATGTAGACGGTCTCGACCTCCTGGCCGTCCTCGAAGCGGAGCAGCCATTTGCGCGTACCGTCGGCCGAGCGCTGCTCGCGCGCGACCTCGGGCCGGGCCAGCGTGTAGCGTTCGGCCAGCGCCTCGCGCATCGGCCGCGCGATCGAACTCATGCCGTCGAACGAGGTTGCGCCGTGATGGTAGATCCAGTGCCAGAGCTGGCGTGCCCGCATGCGCGCGGGCCCCGGCCGCTCGCCGAATGCGACCAGCTCCGCCTCGAGCTCGGGGCGGGTCAGGCCGATCAGGCTGGTACGGGCGGGCCCGGCGGGGCTCGGGGGCGGCGTTCCGGCTGGCATGGCGTTGATATACGCCGGTAGCGGCGGCTTTTCCACCGCCGCGCCGGGGCGCCGCCGGTCAGCCGCAGGCGCCGGCCATCGCCTTGCGTGCCGCGGTGAAGCCCTTGAGCGAATAGGTGTCGATCGAGCGCGTGTCGAGCTGCGATTCGCCGCGCACGGTCATCGCGCTGCCGCGCTCCATGGCGGCGATCATCTGCTTGTCCGCCGCGTCGTTCTGTGTCCACGCCCATTCGTTCTCGGTGAACAGGTTGAACATGGTGCCGCCGATCGCCGCCTCGACCCGGCTGCCCTCCTTGAACGGATAGCCGGCCGTGACGCTGACCTCCTCCGCGCCCTGACGCCGGGTCACGGTGGCGTAGGGCTCGCCGCGCTTCTTGAAGGTGCCTTCCGCCTTCGACGGGCGGCTCGCGATGTAGCAGACCTTCTGGCCGTTCTCCTGGTAGGTGTAGACGATCCAGTCGCCATGAGTGGCGACGACCTCCTGCGCGTGAGGCGCCGACGACGTTCCGAACGCGGCATAGAGGGCGACGAGCAGGGCTGCAGCGAGTGATATGGGCTTCATTTTCATCCGTTTCTCGTAAGGCCCCTGAGCTTTACCTAAACCGGAGCGCAACGAAAAGCCCTAGCCGGCGCCTTCACGTCATTCTGAACGGCGCCGCGTGACCGGCGCGCCGTAGACATGGGCCGGCCTCGGCTCCGCCGGTGCGCGCGGGTTGGTCGGCCGCGCCGCGAAGCGGCCGAGTGTGATCATGCGGTCGTACATGACGATCGCACCCGCGACGCCGACATTGATGGAGAATCTTGACGGAATTCGGACCACGTGCTCGCAGCGCGCGATCATGGCTTCCGACAGCCGGCCGCGCTCCGGCCCGAGCACATAGGCGGCGGCGAGCGGGTGCGGGAAGCTCGGCAGGTCGACCGCCTCGTCGAGAATTTCGACGCCGACCAGCTTGCAGCCTTCCGGCAGCTTCAGCTCGGCCGGGTTCGCATAGCGATAAAGCGGCAGGTGGGCCGGGGAGCGCGCCGTGTCCGACACCGCCTCGATCTCGGGCTCGACCGCCGTATCCACGGCAAAGAAAAAACGCGCGCCGAAGGCATGCGCGGAGCGGATCAGGTTGCCAAGGTTCATCGCCTTGCTGATGCCCTCGACGCCGACGCCGAAATAGCCTCGCATGGCGCAAGCTTGCAGGCTCCGGCGATGGCGTGCAAGCGTTATGCGGCGCGAGGCCGCGTGCCGGTGCGCGCTCGTGCTTCACCGGATTTGGCATGAGGGCTTTAACCTTCAGCCCGTGGCAGGAATCGGATTCCGCCGCGCTGCGATCGAGGTCTGCGTTGCAGGGACGCGAAGCGCCGTTCGTGATCGAGGTGATGAGGGGCGGCGCGGTCGAGAGCCGGCACCTGGTCTCGGCCGCGGCGGTCGATCGCGAGGGCCGCCTCCGTGCCGGCTGGGGCGAGATCGACGCGCCGGTCTATCCGCGCTCCGCGATCAAGCCGATCCAGGCGCTGCCGCTCGTGCTCACGGGCGCGGCGGATGCTTACGGCCTGTCGCAGGCCGAGCTTGCGCTCGCCACCGGCTCGCACAGCGGCACGGCGCGCCATGTCGAGGTCGCCGACGCGATGCGCCAGCGCATCGGCGTCGAGATGGCGGAGATCGGCTGCGGCGCGCATCCGCCGGCCAGCAACGCGGCGCTGGCGCAACTGCTCGCGCACGGCGAGACGGCGAGCGTGCTGCACAACAACTGCATCGGCAAGCATCTCGGCATGATCGCGACCGCTCGCCACCTGAACGAGCCGGTGCACGGCTATCTTGCGCCGGATCACCCGGTGCAGCGGCGTATCCATGCTTTGTTGACCGAGCTCGGCGGTGCCCCGCTGGCGGGCCTGCCGATCGGAATCGACGGTTGCAGCGCGCCGACCTTCGCCCTGCCGCTGCGCGCGCTCGCGCGCGGCTTTGCCACTTTCGGCGCGCCCGATGGGCTCGAGCCGGGGCTTGCGCTTGCGTGCCGGCGCATCGCCGCCGCCATGATCGCGGAGCCTTTCATGGTGGCGGGCGAGGGCCGGCTCTCGACCGAGCTGATCGCGGCGACGCAGGGCGCGGTGCTGCTCAAGGAGGGTGCCGAAGGCGTGATCGCCGGCGTGGTGCCGCGCAAGCATCTCGGCTTCGCGCTCAAGGTCGTGGACGGCGCGGGCCGCGCCGCGGACGTTGCGGCGCTCGCGTTGCTCCGCTATTTCGGCGCGATCGGCCACGAACCGGCGCGGCGCCTGCGGCCGCGCTACGAGCCCGTGCTCAGGAACTGGCGCGGCCTCGCGGTCGGCACGATCCGCCCCGCCGGTGGCTGGCTGCCGGAGGGCGGATCGTGACGGACGAGCGCGATACACGCGAGACCGTGCGCGGCCAGTACGAGGCCTATCCCTATCCGCCGCGTGATCCCGCCGACGAGGCGAAGCGGCTGCTCAAGGGCTCGCCGAGCAACCTCGCCGAGCTCAACCATTACGTGTTCGGCGGCCGGCGCGACTTCCGTGAGCCGTTCCGCGCCCTGGTCGCAGGCTGCGGCACGGGCGACGGCGCGATCATGCTGGCCCAGCAGCTTGCCACCGCCGGTTGCCCCGCCGAGGTCGTGTGCCTCGATTTGTCGGACGCCGCGCTCCGCGTGGTCGAGGCGCGTGCCGGGGTGCGCGGCCTGCGCAACCTGCGCTTCCACCGCGCCTCGCTGCTCGATCTCGGTCATCTAGGGTTAGGCCGCTTCGACTACATAGACTGCTGCGGCGTGCTGCACCATCTGGACGATCCGCCGGCCGGGCTCGCCGCGCTGCGCCAGGCCCTTGCGCCCGGCGGCGGCATCGGGCTGATGGTCTACGCGCCGCTCGGCCGTGCCGGCGTCTACGAGGTGCAGGGCCTCTTGCGGCTGCTCGGCCGCGGCCTCGGCCAGGAGGAGCGCATCGACCTCGCGCTCGCGACGCTCGATGCGCTGCCTGCCGTCCACCCGTTCAAGCGCAACCCGGTGATCGCCGATCATCGCGGGCTCGGCCGCGCCGGCATCGTCGACCTTCTGCTCCACGCGCGCGACCGCGCCTATTTCGTGCCCGAGCTGCTTGCTCTCGTTTCCGGCGCGGGCCTCGCGGTCAGCGGCTGGATCGAGCCGGCGCGCTACCGGCCGGAGAACTATGTCGAGGATGCCGGGCTGAAGGAACGGCTCGCCGTGCTCGCGCCCGAGGAGGCCTGGGCGGCGGCCGAGCTGATCGCCGGCAGCCTCAAGAAGCATGTCTGCTACCTGGTCGAGCCGGAGGCGCGCGAATCTGCGCCAGCGCGGCCCGATTCGCCGGAGGCCATCCCGCTGCTCGGCGTCGATGATCCGGCCGGGCTGGCGCGCCGCCTGGGCACGGGCGGCGGGCTCGTCCTCAACTATGACGGCGTCAGGATGCGCTTCGCCCTGCCGGCGCAGGCCGCCGCCATCATCGCCGCGATCGACGGCCGGCGCACGCTGGCCGAAATCCACGCGGCGCTGCGGCCACCCTTCGATTCCTATGACCGCTTCAAGGCGGCGTTCGACGCCGTCTACGCCGCCTTCAACGGCGCCAACGCCATGCTGCTGCGCTACGCCGTCTGACGCAGGTAGAAGATGAAGTCGAGCGGCGGCGGCGGCACTTCGGTCTGCGAGAGCAGGCCGTGCACCTGGCCGCGATGGTGCGTCTCGTGGTTGAACATGTGGCCAAGGATGAGATGGAGCGGCGTCGCCATCTCGGCCTCAGGCTGCGAGACGGTGTGATAGCGCACCACTTGGCCGATCTCGCCGTCGCCGAGCGGCGCGACGAAGGCGGCGATGCGGGCATCCTCCGCCTCGCGCGCCGCGCGCAGGCCCGGCAGGTCGTCATAGAGAATCTGGTCGAGCGCCTTGATGCCGGGATCGACGCCCTCGATCCGGCCCATCCACACCCGGTCGGCCACCATGAGGTGGTTGAGCGTGCCATGGATCGAGCGGAAGAAGGCCGGCCGCTTCTTGCGGTACTCGGCCTCGCTCAAGCTCGCGCAGGCGTCGTACAGCCGCCGGTTCGCCCAGGCGTTGTAGCCGGCGAGGCGGCGGAAATAATCGGCCATCATGGTCAGCCTCCAAACACGCTATATTGAGGGGCAATGACGAGACCGAGCCCGGCACGGAACGGCGCCCCGACATGGCTACCATAATCGCCGACGCCCCGCTGATCGAGCGGGAGGCGCTGGACGCGGCGCTTGCCCGCCTGTTCGAGGCGGCGGGCGGCGAGCCGGGCCGCGCCTGCGCGCCGGTGCTGGCGCAGCTCAGGGGCGCCCTCGACGAGGGCCGGGCGGCGCTGCTCGCCCGGCTCGAATCCGGCGCGCGTGGGCCCGAGCTGGTCGCCGGCATGAGCCATCTGGTCGATGAGCTGCTGCGCGCCGTGTTCGACCATGCGACGCAGCGCGTCTTCCCGCTGCCGAACCCGACGCGCGGCGAGCGGCTCGAGCTGGTCGCGGTCGGCGGCTATGGCCGCGCCGAACTCGCGCCGCATTCCGACATCGACCTGCTCTTCCTCTATCCCTACAAGCTGACGGCGCATGCCGAGCAGGTCATCGAGTACGTGCTCTACGCGCTGTGGGATCTCGGCTTCAAGGTGGGCCACGCGGTGCGCTCGCTCGACGAGGCGATCGCCCGCGCCCGCGCCGACATGAGCATCCGCACCGCGCTGCTCGAAGCCCGCCATGTGCACGGCGATGCCGGGCTGCTCGAAGAGCTGATGGCGCGCTTCGAGGCCGAGATCGCGCCGGGCAGCGAGGCCGAGTTCGTCAAGGCCAAGCTCGACGAGCGCGACGAGCGCCATCACCGCATGGGCGATTCGCGCTATCTGCTCGAGCCCAACGTCAAGGACGGCAAGGGCGGCCTGCGCGACCTCCACACGCTGTTCTGGATCGCCAAGTATCTCTACGGCGTGAAGCGGTTCCGCGAGCTCGTGAAGCGCGGCGTGATCAGCCGCAAGGAGTACACGCGCTTCTCGCGCGCGGAGGATTTCCTGCTCACCGTGCGCTGCCATCTCCACGTCGTCGTCGGAAGGCCGGAGGACCGCCTGACCTTCGACGTGCAGCCCGCCATCGCGCGCCGCATGGGCTATGCGGACCGGCCGGGCTCGCTCGCCGTCGAGCGCTTCATGAAGCACTATTTCCTGGTCGCGAAGACGGTCGGCGAGCTGACCCGCGTGCTGTGCGCGGCGCTCGAAGCCGAGCGGCTGAAGGCGGGGCCGGCGGCCGGCGCGGCCGCCTGGTTCGGTCCCGAGTTCGACGGCTTCCGCGTCGAGGGCGGAAGGCTGGTCGCGGCGCGCGAGACCATCTTCGAGGAGCGCCCGGCGCGGCTGATCCGGCTGTTCCGCCTGGCCCAGCGGCTCGCGCTCGACATCCATCCCGCGACGCTGCGCCTGGTCCACCAGTCGCTCAAGCTGATCACCGCCGAGGTGCGCGCCGACCCCGAGCCGAACCGGCAGTTCTTCGAGCTCCTGACCGACCCGCGCGACCCGGAGACCGCGCTCCGGCGCATGAACGAGGCCGGCGTGCTCGGCCGCTTCATCCCCGATTTCGGCCGCGTGGTGGCGCAGACCCAGCACGACATGTACCACGTCTATACGGTGGACGAGCACACCATCCGGGCGATCGGCGTGCTCTCGCGCATCGAGGGCGGCCAGCTCGTGAACGAGCTGCCGTTGGTGAGCGAACTGGTCAAGAAGCCGCTGTCGCGCAGCGCGCTCTATCTCGCCACCTTCCTGCACGACGTGGCGAAGGGCCGGCGCGAGGACCATTCGATCGTCGGTGAGCGCATCGCGCGTTCGCTCGGTCCCCGGCTCGGCATGAGCGAGGAGGAGACCGATCTCGCCGCCTGGCTGGTGCGCTGGCACCTCCTGTTCAGCAAGACCGCGTTCAAGCGCGACGTGAACGACCCGCAGACGGTCGCCGATTTCGTCGCCGAGGTGCAGACCATCGAGCGGCTGCGCCTGCTGCTGATCCTCACCGCGGCCGACATCCGCGCGGTCGGCCCCGGCCGCTGGAACAGCTGGCGCGGCTCGCTCCTCCGCGCGCTCTACTATCGGGCCGAGGAGCAGATGACCGGCGGCCACGCCGCCAAGGCCGGCGAGGCGCGCGCCGCCACGGCCCAGGGCGCGCTGCGCAAGGCGCTCTCCGACTGGCTGAGCAGCGAGTTCGAGGCGCATGTCTCGCGCCTGCCGCCGGCCTATTGGCTGTCGACCGACCTCGAGACCCAGGTGCGCCATGCCCGGCTCGCGCGCGAGGCGAGCCAGCGCAACGCGCCGCTCGTGCTCGACACCCGAATCCACGCTGCACGCGCCGTGACCGAGATCACCGTGTTCGCGGCCGACCATCCGGGCCTGTTCGCCGCGGTCGCCGGCGCCATCGCCATGGCCGGCGCCAGTATCGTCGATGCCAAGGCGTTCACCACGTCGGACGGCGTCGCGCTCGACACCTTCTTCGTGCAGGGCGCGGACGGCCGTGCGTTCAACGACGACGAGCGGCTCGCGCGCATGGTCTCGCTGCTCGAGGCCGCGCTCGCCGGCGAGCTCAGGCTCGACAAGGCGCTCGAACGCCGCCCGGCCTTCCCGCGCCGCGGGGCGACGCTGCACGTCGAGCCGCGCGTCCAGATCGACAACGAGGCGAGCACGCGCCATACCGTGATCGAGGTGGTGGGGCGCGACCGGCCCGGCTTCCTGCACGATGTCGCGCGCACCCTGACCGAGCTCGGGCTCGGCATCGTCAGCGCGCACATCTCGACCTATGGCGAGCGCGCCGTCGACGTCTTCTATGTGAAGGATCGGTTCGGCTTCAAGGTGACCAAGGCGAACCAGCTCGAGCGCATCCGCACGCGCCTGGCCGAGGCGATCGCAGCGCCGCTCGCCGCCGCACCAGCCGAAACCGCCGCCGGCTGAGCCAGCCGGGCCCCGCGCCGAACCGCCCGCATCTCATGGCCATGGGCCGCTGGATCGTGACCGTGGGTGGCTACACCCTCGGCTCGCGCGTGCTCGGCTTCATCCGTGACATCCTGATCGCCTGGTCGATCGGCACCGGGCCGGTGGCGGACGCCTTCTTCGTCGCGCTGCGCGTGCCCAACTTCATGCGCACGCTGTTCGCCGAAGGCGCCTTCAATGTCGCCTTCGTGCCGCAGTTCGCCGGCACGCTGGAGCGCGAGGGGCGCGCCGCCGCGCGCGAAGTGGCGGAGGACGCACTCGCCGTGCTGCTGGTCGTGGTGCTCGCCTTCGTGGTCGCGGCGCAAATCGCCATGCCCTGGCTGATGTACGTGCTGGCGCCCGGCTTCGCGAGCGACCCCGCGAAGTTCGACCTCACCGTCACGCTGACCCAGCTCACCTTCCCCTATCTGCTCTTCATCTCGCTGGCGTCATTGCTCAGCGGCATCCTCAACTCGCTCTACCGTTTTGCCGCGGCGGCGGCGACGCCGATGCTGCTCAACGTCTGCATGATCGTTGCCATCGTCGCCTTCGGCCGCATGACCGAGACGCCGGGCCACGCGCTGGCTTACGCGGTCTCGGCCGCCGGCATCGTGCAGTTCGTCTGGCTCTCGATCGCCTGCTGGCGCGCCGGCATGGCGCTCCGCCTGCGGCTGCCCAGGCTGACGCCCCGCGTGCGCCGGCTCCTGAAGGTGATCGGCCCTGCCGCGCTCGGCGCCGGCGTCGCCCAGGTCAACCTGCTGATCTCGGTGATCATCGCCTCGCTGCTGCCGGGCGGCGCGGTCTCCTATCTCTACTACGCGGACCGCATCAACCAGGTACCGATCGGCGTGGTCGGCATCGCGGTCGGTACCGCGCTGCTGCCGCTGCTCTCGCGCCAGATCAGGGCGCACCAGGAGGAGGCGGCGGTCGCCAGCCAGAACCGCGCGATCGAGGTCGCCCTCTTCCTCACCCTGCCGGCCGCGGTCGGCCTGATCGTGGCGGCCGGGCCGATCATCCATGTGCTCTTCGAGCGCGGTGCCTTCGGGCCGGAGGCGACCGAGGCCGCGGCCGCGGCGCTCATGGCCTATGCGGCGGGCCTGCCCGCCTTCGTGCTGGTCAAGGTGCTGACGCCCGGCTATTTCGCGCGCGAGGACACCAAGACCCCGGTCAAGATCGCGGCGCTCTGCGTCGGGCTCAACATCGTGCTCAACTTCGCCCTGATGCACGTCCTCGGCCATGTCGGGCTTGCGCTGTCGCTCTCGGTCGCGGGCTGGCTCAACGTCGTGCTGCTGGGCCTCGGCCTGCATCGCCGCCGCCACCTCGCGCCGGACCGGCGGCTCAAGCGGCGCCTGATCGCCATCGCCGGTGCCTCGGCCGTGATGGCCGGCGCGCTCTACGGCCTGCAGTACGGCCTCGGCGACGCGCTCTCCGACGGGCACCTGGCGCTGCGCGCCGGCGCGCTCGCGGCGCTCGTCCTCGGCGGGCTCGTCGCCTACATCGCGGCGGCGCGCCTCGGCGGCGCCTTCACCTTGCGTGAACTACGCCGCTCGCTCCGCCGCAGCGACACCGCCACGGTCGGCGCCGGCGATGCCGAAACGAAAGAGGGAGCCGCCTGAGCCGCGGCTCCGGGACCGTGTGCGGCAGGGCTATTCGGCCGCCGCGCGGTGGCCCGGCTTGACGATCGCGATGTCGAGATCGACCGGCACCGGCTTTGCCACGATGTCGAGCACCGGGCAGTGCGCGTTGACCGCCTGGCGCAGCGCCTGGAGGGTCGCCTCGTCGGCGCTCGATTCGAGCGTCACCGTGCCGCGGATCGCGCCATAGCCCGGTCGCACGCTGTCGTCCACGGCGAAGAAGCCGCGCAGGTCGATATCGCCTTCAAGCTTCACCGAAACACCGTCGAGCGGGATGCCGAGCGCGGTCGCATAGGCGCGGTAGGTGATCTCCTGGCAGGTGCCGAGCGCGGCGAGGATCAGCTCGACCGGGTTCGGCCCGGCATCGGTGCCGCCGAGCTCCGCCGGCTCGTCCACCAGCACCGAGTGCTGGCGCAACGCCGCCTTGGTGCGGAAGCCCTCGATCAGGCCGGAACGCGATTCGAAGGTGGCGAGGGCCCGCGCGGGGTTCGCCTTGAAGGCGGCCTGTTTCTCCGCGATGAGCTGGCGCAAATCGATGGACATTGCCCGTCCTCCTGTGTGGCGTTATGGATTAAACATGATTTCATGATGTTGAAATTTATTCAAATACATATTGTTTTCGTATTTATCGGAAAGCGCGGCCAGGATGCCTCGCCTGGAAGGAAACGCCGCTCGCGCCCTGCGGCTTGACCACCAGGTTGGGCCACGCGATAAGAGCCGCGCCTGACCCCGGCCGTACCCCATATCCGGATCGCAGCCCGATGAATCGCGTCTTTTCCGGCGTTCAGCCGACCGGCAACCTGCACCTCGGCAACTACCTCGGCGCCATCAAGAACTGGGTGGCGATGCAGGCCGAGTATGACTGCCTCTATTGCATCGTCGACCTGCACGCGATCACCGTGCCGCAGGAGCCGGCGACGCTCAGCGCGGCGACGCGCGAGGTGACGGCCGGCCTGATCGCCGCCGGCATCGACCCCAAGACCAGCATCCTGTTCAACCAGAGCCAGGTGAAGGGCCACGCCGCGCTCGCCTGGATCCTCAACTGCATGACGCCGCTCGGCTGGCTCAACCGGATGACCCAGTTCAAGGAGAAGGCCGGCAAGGCGCGCGAGCAGGCGGGGCTCGGCCTCTACGCCTACCCCGTGCTGATGGCGGCCGACATCCTGCTCTACAAGGCGACCCATGTGCCGGTCGGCGAGGACCAGAAGCAGCATCTCGAGCTGTCGCGCGACATCGCGGGCGCCTTCAACCGCACCTACGGCGTCGAATACTTCCCGCTGCCCGAGCCGATGATCCTCGGCGAGGCGACCCGCGTGATGTCGCTCAGGGACGGCACCAAGAAGATGAGCAAGTCCGATTCCTCGGACTATTCGCGCATCAACCTGACCGACGACGCCTCGACCATCGCGCTGAAGATCAGGAAGGCGAAGACCGATTCCGAGCCGACCGTCAGCTACGAGCCCGAGCGCCGCCCCGAGGCCGCCAACCTGATCGACATCTACGCGGCACTCGCAGGCGAGGGCCGCGACGCGGTGGTCGCGCAGTACGGCAATGCCGGCTTCGCCCAGTTCAAGGGCGCGCTCGCCGACCTCGCGGTCGAGAAGCTCGCGCCGCTCGCCGCCGAGATGCGCCGGCTCATGCAGCACGCCGACTATATCGACGACGTGCTGCGCAGCGGCGCCGAGCGCGCCTCCCACATCGCCGAGCGCAACCTCGCCGAGATCGAGGGCCTGGTCGGCCTCCTCAAGCCCTGAGCGGGGCCTGCGGCATTCAACACGCTGCCTCAACGCGGTTCCCTCTCCCGCGCGGCGGGAGAGGGGAGCGCGCCGGGGCACGCGACCTGGAGATGTGCGAATCTCGCGGAGCCCTGAGCGGGTCGGCGGCGATCGGCAATTTTTGTTGCGGTTCGTGACGATTCCGCTTGCCCGCCGCGGCTTAGGCGCGCACAAACCGGGCCCAACCACAGCGTGAGGCGCGTCGCGTCGCCGGGGCGGTGCGGCGGACTCCCGCGCACTGTGCCGTGGTCTGGGCCCGATGGACGTCTATCTCCCGATCGCCGAGATGTCGATCAACGCCCTGGCGCTGCTGGCGCTGGGCGGCGGCGTCGGCCTGATGTCCGGCCTGTTCGGGGTCGGCGGCGGCTTCCTGATGACGCCGCTGCTCATCTTCCTCGGCGTCATGCCTGCGGTCGCCGTCGGCACCGGCACCAACCTGGTGATCGCCTCGTCGGTCTCCGGCATGATGGCGCATTGGCGGCGCGGCAACGTCGATTTCAAGATGGCGCTGCTGATCCTCACCGGCGGCAGCGCCGGCGCGGTGCTCGGCATCTGGCTGTTCGACCTCCTGCGCGGCATCGGCCAGCTCGACGAGGTGATCACCGTCCTCTACATCGTCTTCCTCGGCTCGGTCGGCGTCCTGATGGCGATCGAGGCGACGGCGAAGATGCTGCGCCGGCGCGAGCGCGGCCGGCCGCGCCGGGCGCATACGCACAACTGGGTGCACGGCCTGCCCTTCAAGCTCAGGTTCCGGCGCTCCAAGCTCTATGTCAGCGCGATTCCGCCGGTTGCGGTCGGCTTCTTCACAGGCATCCTCGCCACCGTGATGGGCATCGGCGGCGGCTTCTTCATGGTGCCCGCCCTCATCTACATCGTCGGCATGCCGGCGAGCGCCGTGGTCGGCACCTCGCTGCTCGGCATCCTCGGCGTCAGCATCGCGTCCTGCTTTGCCCATGCAATAGCGAGCCAGACCATCGACATCATCCTGATGCTGCTGCTCGCGGTCGGCGCGGTGATCGGCGCGCAATACGGCACCAAGGTCGGCGTCAGGCTGCGCGCCGAGCAGCTTAGGGTGCTGCTCGCCCTGATGGTGCTGACCGTGTGCGGCCGGCTGCTCTACGGCCTGGTCACCCCGCCCGACGACCCGTTCTCGATCGAGGTTCTGCTGCGGTCATGAAGCGCGTGCTCGGCCTCATGTTGTGTTTCGCGCTCCTCGGGCTGGCGCCGCCGCTCGGCGCGGCCGAGGCCGATGTCAGGGACGATCTCCTGGTCGTCGACCTCTCCACCCATCACATCGAGATCGGCTCGCGCTTCACCGGCGCCTCGCTGATCATGTTCGGCGCCACCCGCTCGGCCGGCGACGTGGTGGTGGTGGTGCGCGGCCCGAGCAGCGCGGTGGCGGTCAGGCGCAAGGAGCCGACCGCCGGCTTCTGGTTCAACAAGGATTCGGTCGAGTTCAAGAGCGTGCCGCTCTATTACGCCTATGCGGCGTCCGCGCCGGTGCAGGACATCCTGCCGCCGCGCCTGCTCGAGGAATACCAGATCGGGCTCGACAATGTCAGGCTGAGCGCGGACGAAAGCGCCGACCCCAAGGAGATCCAGGCGGCGCGCGACGCGTTCTTCCGCGCGCAGGTGCGCCAGGCGCTCTATACGGGCAGCGCCGGCGTGATCAGCTTCCCTATCGACCCCAACCTGTTCCGGGTCAACCTGGAGTTCCCGGCCAACATCCCGACCGGGCCATACCGGGTCGAGGTGCTGCTCGTCGAGGGCGGCGAGGTGGTGGCGCAGCGCACCACCCCGCTGATTGTCTCGAAGATCGGCATCGCCGCGCAGCTCTTCGTCTTCGCGCACCGCGAGGCGGCGGCCTATGCGGGCATTGCCATCGCCGCCGCGCTGTTGGCAGGATGGCTCGGCTACATCATCTTCCGCAAGGTCTGACGGCGTGGGGAGGCGCGGATGACCGAGACGGCGTCGTCGCCCGGCCATGTGGTGGGCGCGCTGGCCTTCCTGGCCTGCGTGGCGAATGACGAGCATTCGCGCACGGCCGCCCGCTTCGCCGCGCTCAGGGCGCGCAATTCGGGCGGCCGGCTCGACATCCTGCACGTCGTGCCGCCGCCCGACTTCCAGCACTGGGCGGCGATCGGCGCCCTGATGCGCGCCGAGACCGAGGCCGAGGGCCGCGCGCTGCTCGACGAGATCGGCGCCGAGGTCGAGGCGTTCAGCGGGGTCAAGCCCAGGCTCAGCCTGCGCGAGGGGCCGATCGGGGAAGAGATCATCCGCCATGTCGAGAGCGACCCGACGCTCGACGTCCTGGTGGTCGGCGCAGCACCACCCGACGCCAAGAAGGGCTCCTTGATCTCCTGGCTCGCCGGCCAGCTCGCCGGCCAGCTCCGCATCCCCCTCGTCATCGTCCCCGGCACCCTGACCGAGGCGGAACTCCGCAACCTCACCTGAGCGGGCTGCCGCTCAGCCGTCATCCCCGGCGCCTCTCATCCGTCATGCCCCGGCTTGACCGGGGCATCCATGATTGCAACGAGTCGGCTGCTCGATCCGGCCTTCGCAGCCGAAGCGGCTGCTTCGGCGGAGTAGGCTGGATTGCCGGGTTGATCCCCCGGTCAAGCCGGGGGACGGCAATGACGACAAAGGGGTGAGGCAGCGTCATGGAACCCTCTCCGCCCCAGGGGGAAGCTTTTCAGAAGTTGATGGCTGTGATTCTCTCTGGCGATCGGGAGGAAGGGATCATGGCACGTCGGCGGGAGAGGCAGATGGGGCTTGCGGAAGCGCTGATGCATCC
>JBFXKW010000028.1:0-15800 GCA_050173345.1 Alphaproteobacteria bacterium
CGTTTCGTGCCTCGGGCTGGACTTTGCATTGCTTGCGGGATTTACTCCCCATCATCTGTTCAGGACAGGCGCGATGGACCGGCGGACAAAGCTCACCCACGGTTCAAAGCAATGGGTCGTACGGTCCCGCCGGCCCCGGCCCTGGGCGAGCGGCCGCTCGCCCAGGGCCGGCGCAAATCTTCACCGATTCGCACCAATCTCAACATGCAAGGGTCCGTGCCGCCGCGAGCCCTTACCCAACTTCGGCTAGGCTCGCTGATCGCTCGCCAAGCCTCCGTATCCCTCTCCCGCGCGCGGGAGAGGGGAACGCTTTTTGTCCCGATGATCGAGGACGATCATCGGGACACCCTCAGTCGCCGGGCGCGCGCATCCGCGCGCTTGGCTTTCGCCGCACAAGCGGCGCGGCGCGGTCACGCCGTATGAGGCTTGATGCGTTGAACGCATCAAGCCTCGTTCTCTATCCGCTCCATCTCCTCGTCGGAGAGGCCGAAATGGTGGCCGATCTCGTGGATCAGGACGTGGCGGATGACCTCTTCGAGCGTATCGCCGCTCTCGGCCCAGTAGTCGATGATCGGGCGGCGGTAGAGGAAGATCATGTCGAGTGCGTGCGGCGTGTCGAGCACGCTCTTGCGGTCGAGCGAGACGCCCGAATAGAGCCCGAGCAGGTCGTATTCCGAATCGAGCTCCATATCGACCATCACGTCGGCGTCGGGGAACTCCTCGATCCGGATCACCACGTTGTCGACCAGCCGGCGCAGGCGCGCCGGGATACGCCGGTAGGCCTTGTCCGCGATCAGTTCGAAATCGGCGGCGCTCGGCGCCCTGTCGCTCGCTTTCGTCATGGTCTTGGCGCGCGCCCTCGTGTCGTCTAGTCTCCGCCAAACCTAGTGCGCCGGCCGCGCGAGGTCGAGCGCGAGCGAGAAGGGACGCGCCATGGCGGGTAGGCTTTCCACGCCGGAGATCAACGCCCATCTGCACGAGCTGCACGGCTGGGCGATGGCGGACGACCGCGAGGCGATCCGCAAGACTTTCCATTTCGAGGACTTCAGCGCGGCCTTCGGCTTCATGGCGCGGGTCGCGCTCGCCGCCGAGCGCATGGACCATCACCCGGAATGGCTCAACGTCTACAACCGGGTCGAGATCACGCTCGCGAGCCACGACGTCGAGGGCCTGAGCGAGCGCGACTTCAAGCTGGCGCACGCCATCGAGGAACTCGCGCCGAAGCGGGATCGGTGAAAGGCGAAGCAGGCGGCGCGCTGCGCCGGAACTCGTCTTTGTCCTCAAACGCCCTGCTCAGAGCTTTTTGTGCTTCCCAGGCAGGCGATACCCGTGACTTCGTACCAACTCGCCCATACCGATCTGTCAGCCGTCTCGATCATGAAAGTGCGGTGTCGGCCCGCCGTCAAAGTCGCTTCTTCGCAAAAGCTCTACCGGACGGAGATTTAAGGTATTTCTCAAATGCAAACGCCTGCTTGTCATCAGAGAACGCGATGTAAGTTTTGATTGCCCACGGCGCGTATTTGGACGTGTGCGAGACCTCGCAGGCATTGTGCTTCTTTAGGCGATCGCGCAGGTCAGCCGTGACGCCAACATAGTAGCGCTCGGGGTATTCCAAGCTTCGAAGTATGTACACGTAGGTCATGCGAATGTGCCCCGGCTTGCCGAGCCGTAGCTCGCGGAGGCCACGCCCGACTTCGCCCTTTGGGCTTCGTCGTGGCAGCCTTCTCTCGCTTTGCGAGCGAAGGCTGGTGGAGCAGAGGGGGATCGAACCCCTGACCTCCGCATTGCGAACGCGGCGCTCTCCCAGCTGAGCTACTGCCCCACGCGACGAGACATCGGCGGCGGCCCTGGGCCGGCGCGCCGGGATAATGTGGGCCGCCCGCTCGCCCTGTCAAGTCGAGGGGCGGCGCGCAGCCTAGCGGGCCGAAGTTAATACTTTATCCTCGCCGAAACGTGATGATCCGGGGCCGGACCGCGGCCCGCCCCGGCCCGCTTCGCCATGGCCGGGGCGGGACAATTCGTTATACTGCCGCGCGAATCGAGGGGCGGTAAGGCGAATCGAGGAGGCGATGAACGCGCTCGCAACGCTGATCGACACCGTGGTCCAGATCTACATCTACATCCTGATCGCCTCCGCGGTGATGAGCTGGCTGATCGCGCTCAATGTCATCAACGTGCGCAACCGCGCGGTCTACTACATCCTGTCCTTCCTCTACCGCGTCACCGAGCCGGTGCTGCGCCCGATCCGGCGCATCATCCCCTCGATCGGCGGTATCGACATCACGCCGGTCATCCTGATCATCGCGCTGCATTTCATCCGGCAGCTGATCGTCGACAATATTCGCGCGGTCTAGGATGGGCCATGGCGGCGCAGGCGGGGCGTGAGCGGGGCGTCGGCGCCGGCCCCCTGAGCCGGCGGCCGGGCGGCATCGCGCTCAGCGTTCTGTTGCAGCCGCGCGCCTCCGACAGCCGCATCGTCGGCGTCGAGGCGGCGGCGGACGGCGCGCGGCGGCTCAAGGCGCGCGTCACCGCGGCGCCGAGCGAGGGCGAGGCCAACCGCGCGCTGATCAAGCTGATCGCCAAGACGCTCGGCGTCGCGCCGTCGCGCGTGACCATCGAGCAGGGCGCGGGCGACCGGCGCAAGCTCGTCGTGGTCGAGGGCGACCCCGCCACGCTCGAAGAAAAGCTCAGACCGTGGCTCGGCTAGGGCCGTTGTCCTCAAGCCTCGGCAAGCTCATGCTTCGACAGACTCATGCTTCGACAAACTCAGCATGAGGGGTTTTGGTTTCCGGCCTCGTCCTGAGCCTGTCGAAGGATGAGGCCGTCGCACGCAGATGACGGGCACGGATCGAGGGGAGAGGATGACCGCAAGCAACATCATCGACGGCAAGGCGTTCGCCGAAAACCTGCGCGCCGACATCGCGCGCCATGTCGCGGCGCTCAAGGCCGCGCACGGGCTGGTGCCCGGCCTCTCGGTCGTGCTGGTGGGCGAAGACCCGGCGAGCCAGGTTTATGTCCGCAACAAGGGCAAGGCGACCGTCGAGGCCGGCATGAAGTCCGACGAATACCGGCTGCCGGCGAGTGCGAGCCAGGACGAGGTGCTGGCGCGCGTCAGGGCACTCAACGACGACCCCGCGGTGCACGGCATCCTGGTGCAACTCCCCTTGCCCAAGCAGGTCGATGCATCGGCCGTGATCAACGCGATCGACCCGGCGAAGGATGTCGACGGCTTCCACGTCGTCAATGTCGGCCGGCTCAACACCGGGCAGCCGAGCATGGTGCCGTGCACGCCCTTGGGCTGCCTCCTGATGCTCAAGCACCATCTGGGCAAGCTCGAAGGCAGGCGCGCCATCGTGGTCGGCCGCTCCAACATCGTCGGCAAGCCGATGGCGGCGCTGCTCCTGGCTGAGAACTGCACCGTTACAATTGCGCATTCGCGCACCGCCGACCTTGCCGGCGAGGTCAGGCGCGCCGATATCGTGATTGCCGCGGTCGGCAAGCCGGAGATGGTGCGCGGCGACTGGATCGGGCCGGGGGCAACCGTGATCGACGTCGGCATCAACCGCATCGAGCGCGACGGCAAGAGCCGGCTGGTCGGTGACGTCGCGTTCGGCGAGGCGGCCAAGGTCGCCGGGCTGATCACGCCGGTGCCGGGCGGCGTCGGGCCGATGACCATCGCCTGCCTGCTGCGCAACACGGTGACGGCGGCCTGCCGCATCAACGGCATCCCGGACCCGCAAACATGATCGGTACGCTCTGGGGCCTGGGGCTGGCGGCCATCGCCTTCTTCGGCGTGCATCTGGTGCCCGCCGTCCCCGGCCTCAGGGCGCGGCTGATCGCGACCTTGACGAAGAACGGCTATCGCGGCCTGTTCTCGCTCCTCGCGGCGGCCGGCATCGTCTGGCTGGTCTGGGCCTATATCAGGGCGCCCTATGTCGAGCTCTGGCCGGTCATGCCATGGGCGCGGCTCGTGCCGCTCGCCGCCATGCCGCTCGCCCTCATCCTGCTGGTCGGCGCCTATGCGGCGCCCGGCGAGATCAAGAAGATCGTGCGCCACCCGATGCTGATGGGCGTGCTCATCTGGTCGCTCGCGCACATCCCGGCGAATGGCGATGCCGCGGGGCTGATCCTGTTCGGCGGCTTCGCGCTCTACGCCGCGCTCGACATGCCGCTCAACGACGCCCGCATCGCGCGCGAGGAGCCGGCGCTCTGGGCCGAGCGCCAGCGCACGACCTCGACCCTGCCGTTCGTCGCCTTGCTGCAAGGCCGCGCCGAGCCGCTGAACTTGGGCCGTCTCCTGCCCCGCGCCGCCGCACCCGGCGCCCTCGTCTTCCTCGCCCTGCTCTTCCTGCATGAGCACATCATTGGCTTCACGGCACTGCCTTGAGAAGCCGCTCGCTCCACCCCGTCATGCGGCCTGTCCGGCCGGCATCGGAACCCCGCAGTTAACCAGCAGTTTCTTGAGCTCCAGGATTTGGGGCGAGATTTCGTCGTTCCAGTCCGCGCCTTGCGCGTCGAACGCCTGCTGCTCCTTCTCCACGACCCACTGGTCCTCCTTGAAGATGGAATCGGTGAACCAGACGAAGATGGGCCAGATCAACTGAAGCAGGCCCGGCGTCGATGGCTTGCGCAGCATCATCAGGCCGAGGGTGTGGTTGGTCCGCTGCGCGCGGTCGACGGGGACGTAAACGTTCCATAGGTCGAGTGCCGGATGCTCGTTGCCCATGCGCCAGAACTTCAGGGTCTGATACGGGTACTCGGTGCGGATGGTCATGAGGTCGCGTTCGCGACCCTCGGTCGGCATGCTCCGCCGGCCGATCATCTTTTCGTAGAAGGGATCCCAGTTCGATTCACGGCGGAACGTGTAATCGACCTCGACCCAACCGTCGCCGGTTCTGATGTCCAGGCGCGAGGCCTTGATCGTACGCATCAGGCGGCGGTGAAGGAATTGATGGTTCATGTCCATCAGGTTCTCGTGCATGAAGCTGTAGTGGCACGCGATTCTTCGGTCCAGGTAGCGCGTCTTGTAGTCCCGGTCGCCATGATTGGGAATCTGCGGAAACCGCACCTCGCCCAGCCTGGCCGGATCCCCCGGATAGACGAAGATCAGGCCGTAGGCCTCGCGGCAGGGATAGCTCCTGACGCCCTTGGGCAACGTGCCGGCCTTGTCCAGGTACGGCACGTTGACGCAGGTGCCGGTCGCGTCGTACGTCCAGCCGTGATAGCAGCATTGCAGCAGCTCCCCGCGTATCACCCCGGCTTCGAGCGGGATCTGCCTGTGAGCGCAGCGGTTCTCGAGGGCGAACACGTCGCCCCGCTCGGTGCGCACCAGGACGATCGGTTCCCCCGCGAAGGACACCCCGAGAGTCTTGCCTCTCGCCACCTGCTCGGATTTTGCCAATGGGTACCAGTAGTCGGGACGCAGCCCCGTCTTTCGGATATCCGGCGGCGTGCTGTGTTGGTGATGGGCTGCGAGGTGAAGGGGTGGTTCGGGGATTGCTTGCGACCGCTGCTCCGGCAAAGCGGAAACGGGGTGTCTCGTTGCGTTGACCGGTTCACGATTTGTGATCACGCCCTGTCCCTTTCCCGTCTGGCGATACCAGTCTCCTTAGAGCATACCTCGACCAAGCGGAATCCGCGGGGTTGTTACATCGTGGCAAGACGATCCGCCGGGCCCGCCATGTCGCCGGCCATGCGCGCGCGGAATGCGATGGGCGATACGCGGCCGCCCGGGATCGAGCCCGGGGAACCGGGCGGTACGACCTTTCGCCGCCGGAGACGCGGGTAGCGATGCGGGCACCGGCCACGGCGCAGCGAAGCCGGTTTCGATGGGCCGGGGCAGGCTCCAGTCTACGCCACCTCGGTGCTCGGGCGGGAGGTCATGGCGGCTTTGCCGAGCTTGGCGAGCACCTTCCAGACCGGGCCGGGGAAGCGGTGCATGCCCTTCATCACCGCCTCGAAGCTCTCCAGGAACCAGCTTACGTCCGCCTCGCCGATGATCAGCGGCGGCAGCAGCTTGACCACGTCGATATGGTGGCCGGCGACCTGGGTCAGCACGCGGTGGTCGTCGAGCAGCGGGATCACCACGGCCTGCGGGAACAGGCTCTGGTTCATCTTGTGGATGAGATCCCAGGCGGTGCCGAGGCCGAGCGAATCGGGCCGGCGGAACTCGATGCCGATCATCACGCCGCGGCCGCGCACCTCCTTGATGAAGGGGTAGCGCGCCTTCATCGCCTCGAGCCCATCCATGATCTCGCGGCCGCGGCGCGCCGCGTTCTCGATCACCTGGAGCTCGTCATAGGCGGCGAGCGTGGCGAGGCCGGCAACCATGGCAAGCGCGTTCTGGCCAAAGGTGGTCGAGTGCACCACGGCGCGCTCCATGCTGTCGAACACGCGCTCGGAGATCCAGCGCTTGGTAAGCACCGCGCCGACCGGCACGAAGCCGCCCGACAGCGCCTTCGAGAGCACCACGATGTCGGCCTCGACCGGCGCCGGCTCGTGCTCGATGCAGAGGAAGCGGCCGGTACGCCCGAGGCCGGTCTGCACCTCGTCGGCGACGAAGAGCGCGCCGTGCTTGTGGCAGAGCCGCGCCGCTTCGCTCAAGTAACCCGGGCGCGGCAGGTTGACGCCCTTGCCCTGGATCGGCTCGACCACGAAGGCCGCGACGTCGCCCTGGTGCAGCGCCGCTTCGAGCGCGCCGAGGTCGTCGAACGGGACGAGGCGGGTATGCGGATCGAGCGGGCCGAAGCCGTCGCGGAACGACTCGTCGCCGTTGAGCGCGAGCGCAGCCAACGTCAGCCCGTGGAACGCCTTGCCGCAATGGACGATGACGCTGCGCCCGGTAGCGGCGCGGGCGTATTTTACCGCGGTTTCGACGCCCTCCGCGCCCGAATTGCAGAAGAACACCGTGTCCATCTCGACGCAGACGCGCTTCTTCAGCTCGGCGGCGAGCAGGCCGGCCGGCAGCGGCGCCTCCATCTTGACCAGCGAGGAATAGCCGAGATTCATGAAATCGGTCAGCGCGTCGCGCACCAGCGGGTGGTTGCGGCCGAGCGCGAACACGCCATAGCCGGACAGGAAGTCGAGGTACTTCTCGCCCTTGACGTCCCACAGATAGGGACCCTCGGCGCGGACATAGCAGCGGTCGAACCCGATCGTCTTCAGCATCCTGGCGAAGACCGGGTTGATGTGCGCTTCGTGGAGCGCATAGTTCTCGCCTTCGTGCGCCTTCAAGAGCGCGGCGATGTCGAACGACATGACCTCAACTCCTTCGAGATCGCATCGGCGGGCCGAGGGGGATCCTGACGCGCCGAATGAGCCAATATGCGGCAGGCAGGCTGCCAAAAAAAGCGAAACTGGCCGTTTTTCGCCCTTCAGACACGCCGATTTGACCGCTTCCGGCCGCGCTGGTGATGTTGACGGCACCGGACGGCGGAATTGTGGCGGGAAAACGCTCTGCGGGAGGGGCAGGGCGCCGGAATCAGTCGATGACCACCCGGCGCGCGCTGCCGATGGCAAGGCTCGCGCCCTTGGGCCGCATCAGCTCGGCGAAGGCGAGGAAGACCGGGCGCACCTGGCGCAGGCAATAGGGCATGCGCAGCAGCTCCTCGAGCGCGCCCTGGATGCGCCAGCTCGCGCCCTTGTAGAGCTTGGGCGCGGTCAGCGAGTCATAGATGTCCGCCGCGGCCACGATCTCGGTCAGCTGGTCGGCCTCGCCATCGGCGCCGCGGTCGCGCTCGAAGGCATAGAGGCGAGACACCGCGTCGCCGAGCTCGGGCGCGCCGATCCGCGCAAGCGCGTCGATGGTGGCGGCGTGCATCTCGCAGTGCAGCGCCGCCTGCTCGGTCGCGCTCGGCACCGGGTCGTTCAGCCGGGCGCTCCCGATGCGCCGCTTGCCTATGTCATGCACGAGCCCGAGATGGACCACGCCCGCCTCGTCAAGCGCTGCGGCCTCGGCGTCGCCGCTCGCCTTCAGGCGGCGCAGCAGGCCGAGCGCGAGCGCGGCGACCGCCTCGTTGTGGTTGAACGCCGCGTCGCGCGCCTGGATGCTGCGGAAGTTGATCATGTCGAAGCGCGCCGCCTTGATCGCCTCGACCTCGGCGACGAGGGGTGCGATCAGCGCCGCCATCGCGCTCGTCGGGTCGATCCGGCGCTCGTCCTCGGCGATCGGGCGCAAGCCCTTGACCAGGTAGCAGGGCTGCATGCCGAGCCCCTTGATCTCGCGCTCGCCGAGCGATTCGATCGCGAAATAGGGCCGTATGCGCTCGTGCGTCGCGGCGCCGATGGCGATGCCGCCGGGCGGGCAGACCTCCTCCATGCGGCTCGCGAGGTTGACCGCCTCGCCGAGCACGTCATAGAGGCTCTTGTTGCGCGGGCCGAGCAGGCCGGCGGTGATCGCGCCGGTGCCGATGCCGACGCGCATGGCGAGCGGGAAGCGCCGGTCGAGCTCGGCCTGCAGGTCGAGCGCCGCGACCACGGCGTCCGTCGCGTTGGTCCTGACCTCGTTGGGCACGCCGAACAGCGCCATCAGCCCGTCGCCGTTGGTCTTGTTGACGTGGCCGCGATAGCGCCCGATCACGTCGCCGGCGACGCCGAAGAAATGATTGAGGTGCGAGAAGATCTCGTCCGGCTCCATGCCGGCGCTGAAGCGGGTGAACTCGACCAGGTCGGTGAACATGGTGGTGGCGATCAGCTTCTTCGCCACCAGCCGCTCCTCGAGCATGAGCGGGATGACCTCGGGCGGCGCCATGCGCTGCAGGAGGTTCTCGCGCAGATTGCGCTGGCGCTCGGCATCGGCGAGCGCGCGGCTGACCGCCTCGGTGCGTTCCTGCACGCGCGCCTCGAGCGTCTCGTTGAGCGTCGAGAGCTCTCGGTTGGCGGCGTCGAGCGCCTTGGCGCGCTCGGTCTCGGCCTGGTGCAGATGCGCGTTGTCGAGCGCGGCGGCGACCTGGTTGGCGACGATCGAGAGCAGCATCTCGTCGAGCGCGTTGAACTCGTTGGGGCGCGGGCTCTCGACCGCGAGCACGCCGATCAGCCGGTCCTTGACGATCAGGGGAATCGCCATCTGGCTCTGCGCGTCGGGCAGGCCGGGCAGCGCGCTGCCATCGCCCACCGTGCCGCCGGCGCTCTCCACCGCCTCGCGGATCGCCTTCATGTAGCCGAGCTGGAAGGCGAGGTTGCCGACCCGCAAGACACGCCGCCGCCTGGCGGCGACGCCGATCGTGCCCTCGCCGAGCCTGACCACGGCGCCGATGCCGCTTTCGCCATAGCCGCGCGAGGCCGCCACCTTGAGCGTTTCGCCGCTCTCGTCGGCGAGCAGGATCAGGCAGTGGTGGAACTCGAGCACCGAATCGAGCGCGCGCAGGATCAGGCCGAGGATATGGTCGAGGTCGAGGCTCGAATTCACCTCGGCGGCGATCTGCTGGATGATGCGGATCTCGTGGTCCTTGCGCGCCAGCCTGGCGTTCAGCCGGTCGATGACGCGCTGGTTCTCGGCGATGATCTCGCGCAGCGAATCGGCGGCGGGCGCCGTGGTTTCCTTCGTGGCGTCTTCCGGCGCGCTCACGGCTCGCGCCGGTCATCGAGCCGGGCGACCGCCAGCACCTCGTAGACGTCGGCGGCGCGCAGCTTGAAGATGCCGCTCATGCCAGTGTGCGAGGCGATCACCTCGAGCTTCATGTCCATCTCGTCGAACAGCGGCCCCTCGGTCTCCGAATGGTCGTAGCGCAGGTCGAACTGCCAGGTCTCCAGCGTGGCGGGATTGACCACCAGCACCGCGACATAGGGGTTCTCGCGCACGTTGCGGATGGTCTTGCTGAAGAACTGGAACGAGAGCGCGACGTGGCGGTCGTCGACATAGTAGACCTGCGACACGTCGGTCGTGTTGGGCTCGCCCGAGAGCGAGCAGGTCGTGACGTTCGACGGGATAACGCCCTGCAGCGCGGGCATCAGGCTTTTCGGAATGGTCGCCGGCATCGTTCTACACCGCGGCCAAGGGTGTGAACGGCACCGGCTTGCCGGCGTTCGGCCCCGGCGTCTGGTCGAAGATCGTCTCGACCCGGAAGCTGAGCGAGGTGCTCGGGTCGAGGATGACGCCGCTCCAGAACTCGTCCGGGACCGGCACGAACCAGTTGCGCAGGTGCGCCGCGATCTTCTCCATGTAGAGGTCGCGCACCGCCTTGTCCGCCGCGGTGCTCGGCCGCGACGAGAGATAGGCGCCCTTGAGCTGGTAGCTTCGGTGCGAGAAGGCATCGATCAGCAGGAACGCGATCCGGCCGTTGTCCGTCGCGTTCTCTAGGGTTTGCCGGTTCACCTGGTCGGGCAGGAACAGGGTGACCGTGTCGGCCTCCGCGTCCGCGATGGCACCCGCGACGCGCCGCACCAGCGGCCGCAGCGCCTGGTTGCGGGTGGCCACGTACAACACCTGCGGGCCGTGAATGAGCGCGACGATATCGGGCGGGATCATGAACGGCGGCTGGCTTGCGGCGGGTGGTGGGAGGTATGGCAATTCAGCTTAGAGGAGATCGTTGAACTCCTCCACGCTCAAGCCGGCCTGTCTGACGATCGCGCGAAGCGTGCCGGGTTTCAGGTCACGTGATCCATGAACTGGAACAGTGACCGCCCGGGCGGGGTTGTCCCGGTGAACGAGAAGGTGGTGGCTTCCCACGATTCTCTCCACCGCAAAGCCCGCCTTGATCAGAGCACGAATGACACGCTTGCCGTCGACCGCCGGCAGCCTGCCGCTCATGCCGCCGCCACGACGACCCGTCGCACTTCGGGCAGCATATCGGCCGGGATGGCGAGGCCATTCGCCTTCCGGTGTTCGAGTACGGCACGGATCGCTTCCTCGGCCATTTTGAGCGCCTCTGCTTCGGTATCGCCTTCAGTGACGACCTCGGGCAGTGCCGGCACGAGAACGGTGAACCCTCCCCCCTCTTGCGGCTCGAGAATCACCGAATAGCTGTATTCAGTTGCCATGACGCGGCTCCTCGCGATGGTGTGGCATTATATAGCGGCGGAACGGCGGAGAGCGCCTTATCTCCGTCATGCCCCGCGCAGGCGGGGCATCCAGGGCGGCGGCGCTGCGGTTGCCGAGGACGCCTGGATCGCCCGGTCAAGCCGGGCGATGACGATTGAAAGAGGCGGTGCCGGCTACCGCCGCAGCCGGAGCCGGAGCGCGTTCAGCTTGATGAAGCCCTCCGCGTCGCGCTGGTCGTAGACGCTGTCGGCCTCGAAGGTGACGACGTCCTGCTTATAGAGGCTCAAGGGCGATTTGCGGCCGGCGACCGAGACCGCGCCCTTGTAGAGCTTGAGCCGCGCCGTGCCGCTCACCTTCTTCTGGCTCTCGTCGATGAGGGCCTGCAGCATCTCGCGCTCTGGCGAGTACCAGAAGCCGTTATAGATCAGCTCGGCATAGCGCGGCATCAACTCGTCCTTGAGGTGCATGGCGCCGCGGTCGAGGGTCAGGCTCTCGACCGCGCGCCGGGCCGCGAACAGGATGGTGCCGCCCGGCGTCTCGTAGACGCCGCGCGACTTCATGCCAACGAAGCGGTTCTCCACGATGTCGATGCGGCCGATGCCGTTGGCGCCGCCGAGCTCGTTCAGCCGGGTCAGCAGCGCGGCCGGCGACAGGCGCTCGCCGTCGACCGCGACCGGGTCGCCCGCCTCGAACTCGATTTCGACATAGCTCGGCGTCTCGGGCGCCTCCTCGGGCGCGACCGAGCGGGTGAACATGTCGGCCGGGGGCTCCTCCCACGGGTCCTCGAGCGCCTTGCCCTCGTAGGAGATGTGCAAGAGGTTGGCATCGGTCGAATAGGGCGGCTCGCCGCGCTTGTCGCGCGCGATCGGGATCTGGTGCTTCTCGGCATAGTCGAGGAGCGCGGTGCGTGAGTTGAGCGTCCATTCCCGCCACGGCGCGATGACGCGGATATCGGGCTTGAGCGCGTAATAGGTCAGCTCGAAGCGCACCTGGTCGTTGCCCTTGCCGGTGGCGCCGTGGGCGACCGCGTCCGCCCCGGTAGCCGCCGCGATCTCGATCTGGCGCTTGGCGATCAGCGGCCGCGCGATCGAGGTGCCGAGCAGGTAGGTGCCCTCGTAGATGGCGTTGGCGCGGAACATCGGGAACACGAAGTCGCGCACGAATTCCTCGCGCAGATCCTCGATGAAGATCTGCCTGACGCCGAACATCTCGGCCTTGGCGCGCGCCGGCGCGAGCTCCTCGCCCTGGCCGAGGTCGGCGGTGAAGGTGACCACCTCGCAGCCATAGGTCTCCTTGAGCCAGACCAGGATGACCGAGGTGTCGAGCCCGCCCGAATAGGCGAGCACCACTTTCTTGACGGGCTTGGCTGCGGGCATCGAGTGCCGCTCCTTCTCCTCTGGAAGCGGCGGAGTATAGGGAAAGGCGACGGGCCGGCAAGCGGGCAGCGCCCGGGTCGTTCATGCTTCGACAGGCTCAGCATGAGGGCTTTGATTCGAGGCTTCATCCTGAGCCTGTCGAAGGATGAGGCCGTCCACTCGGCTGCCGGGCATCAGGGGCCAGCCCGAAAAAAGAGCCTGACCCGGCCCCGCCGCGGCGGGACCGGATCAGGCCAGCTACGCCCGTCGGCCGAAGGCCGATGCGATCAGTTGACGGCGAGCTGGGTGTCGTCCACCAGCGGCAGGCTGGTGGTCCCTGCCGCCGCGATGTTGAACGACGACTGGGTGGCGACCACGCCGCCGCCGCCCGAGCCGTTGTCGCCGAGCAGGCCGGCGAGCGAATCGCCGGTATCGAGCAGCTCTGCCGAGGTCAGCCCCGCGCTTTCCTCCACGTCGGTCACGCCGATGCTGAAGGTCGCGGACGCGCTGTTGGTGCCGTCCGAAGCCTGCACCACGATGTCGTGGCTCGCCGCGGTCTCGAAGTCGAGCGCACCCGCCACCGTGACGATGCCGCTCGCCGAGTCGATCGCGAACAGCCCGCCGGCATCGTCGGTCAGGCTATACTCGATCGCCGCCGAGGCGTCGTCGTCGGTGGAGAGCGCGGTGATGCCGACGGTCGTGCCGACCGCGGCGTCCTCGCTCGCCAGGTTGTCCGCCGGGTCGTCATCGACCGGCTCGGTAGGCGCGAACTCGTTCACGTCGAGCACGCCGATCGTGAAGGTCTCGGACGCGGTGTTGGTGCCGTCCGAGGCCTGGATCACGATGCTATGGTCGGCCGCGGTCTCGGCATCGAGCGCACCCGCCACCGTGACCACGCCCGTGCTGGCGTCGATCGCGAACAGCCCGCCGGCATCGTCGGTCAGGCTGTACTCGATGGTCGCCGACACGTCGTCGTCGGTGGAGAGCGCGGTGATGCCGACGGTCGTGCCGGCCGCGGCGTCCTCGCTCACCTGATCGTCCGCCGCATCATCGTCCACCGGCGCCGTCGGTGCGAACTCGTTCTCGTCGAGCACGCCGATGGTGAAGGTCTCGGACGAGGTGTTCAGCCCGTCCGAAGCCTCGACCACGATGTTGTGGCTCGCCGCGGTCTCGGCGTCGAGCGCACCTGCCACGGTGACCACGCCTGTGGTCGCATCGATCGCGAACAGTCCGCCGGCATCGTCGCTCAGGCTGTAAGTGACCTCGCCGGTGGCATCGTCGTCGGTCGCGAGCGCCGTGATGCCCACCAGCGCGCCGACCACCGCGTTCTCCTGCACCTCGTTGGCCGCTTCGTCGTCATCGACCGGCGTGGCAGGCGCGAACTCGTTCACGTCGGTGACGCCGATGGTGAAGGTCTCGGAGGCGGTGCCGGTGCCGTCCGAGGCTTCGACCACGATGTTGTGGCTCCCCGCCGTCTCGGCATCGAGCGCACCCGCCACCGTGACCACGCCCGTGCTGGCGTCGATGGCAAACAAGCCGCCGGCATTGTCGCTCAGGCTGTAGGTGACTTCGCCGGTCACATCATCATCGGTCGAGAGTGCTGTGATGCCCACGGTCGTGCCGGCTGCGGCATCCTCGGCTACTTGGTTGTCTGCCGGGTCGTCATCGACCGGCGTGGTGGGCGCGAACTCGTTCACATCGGTGACGCCGATGGTGAAGGTCTCGGAGGCGGTGCTGGTGCCATCCGAAGCCTCGACCACGATGGCGTGACTCTCCGCCGTCTCGGCATCGAGCACACCCGCCACCGTAACCACACCCGTGCTCGCATCGATCGCAAACAGACCGCCAGCGTCGTCGCTCAGGCTGTAGGTGACTTCGCCGGTCACGTCATCGTCCGTGGAAAGCGCGGTGATGCCCACGGTCGTACCAGCCGCGGCGTCCTCGGCCACCTGGTTGTCGGCCGGATCGTCGTCCACCGGGGTGGTGGGCGCGAACTCGTTCACGTCAGTGACGCCAATCGTGAACGTCTCGGAGGCCGTGCTGGTGCCGTCCGAAGCCTCGACCACGATGTTGTGGCTCTCCGCCGTCTCGGCGTCGAGCGCACCGGCCACCGTGACCACGCCCGTGCTCGCGTCGATCGCGAACAGACCGCCGGCGTCATCCGACAAGCTGTAGGTCACCTCGCCGGTTACGTCATCGTCGGTCGAAAGTGCGGTGATACCGACCGTGGTGCCGGCCGCGGCGTCCTCGGCCACCTGGTTGTCGGCCGGGTCGTCGTCCACCGGGGTGGTGGGCGCGAACTCGTTCACGTCAGTGACGCCAATCGTGAAGGTCTCGGAGGCGGTGCTGGTGCCATCCGAGGCGTCGACCACGATGGCATGGCTCTCCGCCGTCTCGGCGTCTAGCACACCCGCCACCGTCACGACGCCGGTGCTGGCGTCGATCGCGAACAAGCCGCCGGCATCGTCGCTCAGGCTGTAGGTGACTTCGCCGGTCACGTCATCGTCGGTCGAAAGTGCCGTGATGCCGACGGTGGTGCCGGCCGCGGCGTCCTCGGCCACCTGGTTGTCCGCCGGGTCGTCATCGACCGGGGTGGTAGGCGCGAACTCGTTCACGTCGGTCACGCCGATGGTGAAGGTCTCGGACGCCGTGCTGGTGCCGTCCGAAGCCTCGACCACGATGTTGTGACTCTCCGCCGTCTCGGCATCGAGCGCACCGGCCACCGTGACCACGCCCGTGCTCGCATCGATCGCGAACAGACCGCCAGCGTCGTCGCTCAGGCTGTAGGTCACCTCGCCGGTCACGTCATCGTCGGTGGACAGAGCCGTGATGCCGACCGTGGTGCCGGCTGCGGCATCCTCGGCCACCTGGTTGTCCGCCGGATCGTCATCCACCGGGGTGGTCGGCGCGAACTCGTTCACGTCAGTGACGCCGATGGTGAAAGTCTCAGAGGCGGTATTGGTGCCGTCCGAAGCCTCGACCACGATGTTGTGACTCTCCGCCGTCTCGGCGTCGAGCGCGCCGGCCACCGTCACGACGCCGGTGCTGGCGTCGATCGCGAACAGGCCGCCGGCATCGTCGCTCAGGCTGTAAGTGACCTCGCCGGTCACGTCGTCGTCGGTGGACAGAGCCGTGATGCCGACCGTGGTGCCGGCCGCGGCGTCCTCGGCCACCTGGTTGTCGGCCGGGTCATCGTCCACCGGCGTGGTCGGCGCGAACTCGTTCACGTCAGTGACGCCAATCGTGAAGGTCTCGGAGGCCGTGCTGGTGCCGTCCGAAGCCTCGACCACGATGTTGTGGCTCTCCGCCGCCTCGGCGTCGAGCGCACCGGCCACCGTGACCACGCCCGTGCTCGCGTCGATCGCGAACAGGCCGCCGGCATCGTCGCTCAGGCTGTAAGTGACTTCGCCGGTCACGTCGTCGTCCGTGGAGAGTGCGGTGATACCGACCGTGGTGCCGGCCGCGGC
>JBFXKW010000029.1:0-12770 GCA_050173345.1 Alphaproteobacteria bacterium
TCGCCAAGAGCTTCACGCCCGGAGCGCTCGACGGCACCAAGGTGTCGCCCGAGGGCATGAACAACGACCTGCACGGCGATCCCGAATACCGTGCCCACCTGGTCACGGTCATGGCGAAGCGGGCGGTGCAGAACGCCGGCTGAGGACGTGAAAACCGCTTCCTCCACCGAGGAAGAAAAGGTTATCTCAGCGGGCATGGTGCCCGTTTCGCCCGATGCCGTCCTCGCGCTGCTCGAACGCGGCCGCTATGTCGCGGACCGCGCGCTCGCGACCTCGCTGCATCTCGCCCTCACGCTGCACCGCCCGCTGCTGCTCGAAGGCAAGGTCGGCGTCGGCAAGACGACGCTGGCGCGCACGCTCGCCGCCGGGCTCGGGCGGCGCCTCGTCGCGCTGCATTGCCATGAGGGGCTCGACCTCGCCCACGCGGTCTATGAATGGAACGTGCCGGCGCAGCTCATGGCGCTCAGGCTCGCGAGCGCCAGCCGTGATGAAGCGCGCCGCGCCGCACCGCCCAACCTGTTCGAGCCGCGCTACCTGATCCGCCGGCCGCTGCTCGAAGCGCTCGAGCCCGACCCGGCCGGGCCGCCGGTGCTCCTGATCGACGAGGTGGACCGCGCCGACCCCGCCTTCGAGGCCTATCTCCTCGAATTCCTCGCCGACTTCGCGGTGACGGTGCCCGAGGCCGGCACCATCGAGGCCGCCGCGCCGCCGATCGTCATCATCACCTCGAACCGCACGCGGCCGGTCTCGGACGCGCTCAAGCGGCGCTGCCTCTACCACTTCATCGCCGACCCCGACGCCGCGGCCGAGCGGCGCATCGTCGAGGCGCAGGCGCCGGGCGCGATCGAACGGCTGAGCCGCATGGTGGTGGATGCGGTCAAGCACGTGCAGCGCACCGAGAACGCCGCGCTCGGCGACGTCGCCGAAGCGATGGCCTGGACCAACACCCTCTTCCACATCGACCGCACCGAGCTCGACCCCGAGCGGGTCAGCGCCATCCTCAACCTGATCATGAAATACCAGGACGCGATGCTGAGCGCGGAGGGCGCCGAGGTCGGCGAGGTGGTCAGGCGCATCCGCGCCGAGGTCGCCGCGCTGGAGGGCGCATGAGCGAGCCCGACTATCCCGAGGTCGAGCCGGGCGGCAAGCTCGGGCTCAACATCATGCATTTCGCGCGCGCGTTGCGCGCCGCCGGCGTGCCGGTCGGCCCCGGCAAGGTGCTCGATGCGATCGCGGCGGTCGAGGCAGTCGGCGTCGCGCGCCGCGACGACTTCTACGCCGCGCTGCGCGCGACCTTGTGCGAGCGGCGCGACCAGTTCGAGGTGTTCGACCAGGCCTTCAAGCTGTTCTGGCGCGACCCGCGCGTGGTCGAGCGGCTGCTCTCGCTGCTGTTCTCCAAGGGCCGCCACATCCCGCTCGAAGGCGGCGGCTCAAGCCGGCGCGTCACCGACGCGCTGTCCTCGCCCGCGCATCGCGAGGAGCGCGAGGAGCCCAAGATCGAGCTCGAGTTCGATTCGACGCTGACCTACTCGCAGCAGGAGGTGCTGCAGACGCGCGACTTCGAATCGATGTCGGCGGACGAGCTGGCCGAAGCCAAGGCCGCGATCCGCCTGCTCAGGCTGCCGATCCAGGAGGTGCCGACGCGGCGCTTCCGCGCCGATGCGCATGGCGCGCGGATCGACATGCGGGCGAGCCTGCGCGAGGCGCTGCGCGGCGGCGGCGAGGTGATGACGCTGCGCTACAAGCGGCGCCGGCCGCGCCGCCCGCCGCTCGTCGTGCTGTGCGACGTCTCGGGCTCGATGAGCCGCTATTCGCGCATGCTGCTGCACTTCGTGCACGCGCTCACCAACGACCGCGACCGGGTGCACGTCTTCCTGTTCGGCACGCGGCTCACCAACATCTCGCGCCAGCTCAGGCACCGCGACCCGGACGTCGCGGTCGAGCACGCCAGCGCCAGCGTGACCGACTGGTCGGGCGGCACGCGCATCGGCCGCTGCCTCGCCGCCTTCAACCGCGACTGGTCGCGCCGCGTGCTCGGCCAGGGCGCCATCGTCATCCTGATCACGGACGGGCTCGACCGAGACGCGGTCGATACGCTGGAACACGAGATCGAACGGCTGCACCGCTCATGCCGCCGGCTGATCTGGCTCAACCCGCTTCTGCGCTACGACCAGTTCAAGCCGGAGGCCGCCGGCATCAAGGCGATCCTGCCGCATGTCGACGAGTTCCGCCCGGTGCACAACCTGAAGAGCCTCGCCGACATCGCCCGCGCCTTGAGCGCGCCGCTGCCCCGCCGCCTGGAGCCCGGCATGAAGGCGGCGTGACGATCCTTTCCGGCTTCATGGCCGCGCTGCTTTTTCTCGTCATCGCCCGGCTTGACCGGGCGATCCAGGAATCCTCGGCGACCGCCATGTCGCCGCCAGCCTGGATGCCCCGCCTGCGCGGGGCATGACGAAGAGAGGAAAGGCCGGCACCTACCTCGTCAGGATTTCGAGGAGGTGGCCGTTCGGGTCCCTGAAATAGACGCCGCGGCCGCCATTGCGGCGGTAGATCTTCATGTCCTCTGCGCTGCGCGGCCCGCTGCCATAGGCAAGCCCCTCGGCCTGGATGCGGCCGAAGATGGCGTCGAACTCCGCCTCGCTCACCTTGAAGGCGTAGTGCCGGCGGTCGAAATCCTCCTCCGTGTCGAAGTCGAGCGTCAGCCTGTCGTTGACGCGCACCGGCGCGAAGGGCGGCGTCGGCCCGTCATAGCTGAGCCCGAAGATGCGGGCGAAGAAGCGCGCCGACGCCTCCTTGTCGCGCGCCGGCACGATGGTGTGGTCGAGCTCGATGGTCACTTGTTCCTCCGCTCCAATGCCACATCGCCGGATGTCGAATCCTATGATTGGAGATAGTTCACGGCGCGGGCGCTGGAAGGCCAGATCGCGCAGGCGTCGTAGCGCAATTTGAGCAATGTCCCATCGTCGTCCCCCGGCTTGACCGGGGGACCCAGAAGCAACGAAAGGCTGGATTGCCCGATCAAGTCGGGCAATGACGAATGTTTGTAGGTGTCGGCGGTGCGCCTACGGCACAGACGCGGCAGGCGCCGGGCGCGGCTCGCCCATCGAATATTGGCGGAGCGTGCTTGCCACGGTGATGCGGTAGTCGCTGAAGATTTCCGACTTGCCGAGCGCCTGCGCCGCGCGGTGCTGCGCGACGGCGTGCCAGCGCTCGACCGCCGCCTCGTCGCGCCAGAACGAGACCGAGACGAACTTGCCTTCGTGCGTCACGCTCTTGGCGCGCTCGACCGAGATGAAGCCGTCGACGCCCTCGACCAGCGGCTTCAGGCCCGAAGTGAGATCGAAATAGCGGGCCTCCTGGCCCGGCTTCGGCCAGAACTCGAAGACCACCACGATCATCACGCCTCCTTTGCAGCCGGCTTCGCCCTGGGCTGCCTGTTCACCAGATAGAGTCCGAGGAAGAGGAGGGCGAGCGAGGCCCAGATCCAGACGCTCGGCTGGTCACCGAAGATGAACGCGGCCCAGCCCATGCCGCACAAGGTCGCGATGTAGTTGTAGGTCGAGAACACGACCGGCCCGGCCAGCCTCAAGACCTCGTACATCAGCACCATGAAGAGCGCGTTGACGGCGAGCGCGATGAAGATGGTCCAGGCGCCGTCCGCGATCGGCTCGTTGAAGGCCCACCAGCTGCCGTCGAACGCCATGATCGGCAGCATGAAGAGCGTGGCGCAGGTGAGCACGCCGGTCGCGAGCTCGATCGGCCCGCTCGCCGGCGGGCGGAAGCGCGCGGCGGAGAGGTTCGCGACCGAATAGCAGAGCGGTGCTGCGAGCGCGAGCACGACCCAGGGCACCATGTCGGGCGAAGGCAGGCTCGCCTTGGGCAAGAGGGCGAGCAGCACGCCGCCGAGGCTAGCCGCGATGCCGAGCGAGCGCAGCCAGTGGAAACGGTCCATGCCGATCAGGATCGCGAAGCCGTAGACCAGCACCGGCGTCATGGTGAGGGTGAGCGCGATCACGCTCGCCGGCGCGTTGGGCGCGGCGGCGGCGAGCACCGAGAACGGCACCGCGAAGCCGAACAGCCCGACCAGCAGATAGCTGATCGCGCTGTCGCGGGTGAGCGGCGGCCGGCGGCGGGCCACGAGGCAGACCACCCAGAGCAGCACGCCCGCGCCGAACACCTGCCAGAACACGTAAGGAATGAACGGCACGCCGGCCGTGGTCGCGATGCGGTTGAGCGAGATCACCAGGCTGTAGGTGACCGCGAGCGTCACCATGTAGGCGAAGGCGAGCAGGCGGCCGGCCGTCGTGCCCGGCACGAAGCGCGGGCTCATCGCGTGGCGCCCACGGCGGCTGCGGTCTTGCGCGTGAGCGTCGGCCGCGTCACCAGGAACAGGCCGACGAACATCAGCGCGATCGCGCCCCAGACGAAGCCGCTATGACGCTCGGCGAAGATCGCCATGCCCCAGAGCACGCTCGCGAGCGTGGTGACGAAGTTGTTGGACGAGAACACAACCGGCCCCGCGACATGGATGATGAGCTGGAACATCACGAAGAAGTAGGCGTTGACGACCGCCGAGACGATCACCGCCCAGCCGCCCATGGTGAGCCCTTCCGGAAAGAACCACCAGTCGCCGAGCGCCGCCACCACCGGCGCGAGCATCAGCGTGCCCGCCACCATGGTGCCGGTGCCGACTTCGAGCGGCGTCACCGCCTTGGGCTGGAACAGCGCAGCGCCGATCGAGGCGATCGAGAAGGAGAGCGGCGCGAGCAGGACGAACAGCACCCAGCCGCCCATGCCCCGCTCGGGCAGGCTCGCCTCTGGGATCAGGATCAGCAGCACCGCGCAGATGCCGGCGAGCAGCCCGCCGATGCGCATCAGGTTCAGCCGGTCCATGCGCAGCAGCATCGCCCAGACATAGGTGAGCAGCGGCGAGAGCGTCAGCCCGATGCTGACCAGCCCGGCCGGCAGGCGCGGCGCCGCCACGATGAAGACGCAATAGGGGATGGCGAGGCCGAACGCGCCGATGGTCAGGTAGATCAGGACGTGATTGCGGCTGAGCCTCGGCCATTGCCGGCGAACGGCGCAGACCGCGAGCAGGATGGCGGCGCCGAAAGCCGAGTAGAGGAAGACATAGGGCAGGAACGGCACGCCCTCCTCGGCCGCGAAGCGGTTCATCGAGAATTGCACGCCGTACGGCCCCGAGGCCGCGAACAGGAGCGCAATGGGCAGGAGCCGCTTGACGAGGCGGTTGTCCATCAGGTGGGGGCTCACTGATGGTTGCTGGGTGGCTTCAGGACGGGTTCATGGACGCTGGCTTGACGACGCCTTGTTGCTTCGCAGCCTGCCGCCAAGCCGCCTGCACCGCAAGCCCGATCGAGTCAGTGCGGCGGTCTCATCCTTCGACAGGCTCAGGATGAGGCGAAAAAGCAAAGTCCTCATGCTGAGCTTGTCGAAGCATGAGAGCAAGCTCACCCGTGCCGACGCTCACTCGGCGGCGCTCATGCGCGTGGCATCGACGAAGCGCTCGGTGTCGTTGTCGATCTGCCGGCTGCGCCGGCCGCGCGCCGCGTGGACGTAGAGCGACTTGGGATCGACGGTCGCCTGCGCCTGCGGCGGCAGCGGGATGGCATAGTCGACCGGCCGGGCGTGATCGGCCAGCAACAAATCCTTGTCGTAGACCTTGTGGAATTTCCAGAGCATCTGGAACGCATTGGTCTGCCCGTGCGCGAGGCGGTTGGCGAGGATCGGCATGAAGCCCCTGACCACGCGCCAGCGCAGATGCTTGCTGTTCATCACCTGCTGGGTCCTGACCAGCTCGGCGTAGAACTCGGCGAGCGGCAGGCGGGTCGGCAGCACGGCATGCTGGATATCGAACAGGCGATAGTCGCGGCTGGTCAGGTGGCGCCCGTCGGTGTGCCAGAGCTCCGTGCCGGGATAGGGCGTCGCGACCGAGATGTTGACGACCTCGGGCACCTCCATCGCCCATTCGCGGACGATGCGGAAGCGCTCGGCGTCCCAGCTCGGGTCGGCGATGATGTTGATCGCCACCATCATGCCGAGCGAGCGTGCGAATTCGAGCGCCTCGAAGTTCTCGCCGAGCGCGACGCGCTTGCGATAGCGCTTGAGCCCTTCCTCGTCGATCGCCTCGAGGCCGAGGAACATGTATTGCAGGCCGAGCCTGCGCCAGAACTTGAAGACTTCCTTGTTGCGCAGCAGCACGTCGCCGCGCGTCTCGAGGTAGTACTCCTTCCGGATGCCGGCGCTCGCGACCGCCTCGCCGATCGCCATGCCGTGGCTCGACTGGATGAAGGCGACGTCATCGACGATGAAGATGCCGGGCGCCTCGATCCGGCCGAGCTCGTCGACCGCGACCGCGGGGCTCACCGTGCGATAGGAGCGGCCATAGAAGGTCCACGCGCTGCAGAAGCTGCAATCCCACGGGCAGCCGCGCGAGAACTCGATCGAGGCCGCGGGGTCGAGCAGGCCGATGAAATATTTGCGCCGCTTGCGCAGGAGGTCGCGCGCCGGGCGCAGCGCGTCGAGGTCCTGCACGAAGGCGGGCGGCGGCCCCTCGCCGTCGGCCGTGACCGCGCCGGGCACCTGGTCGAGGGCCTCGCGGTCGTGCGCGACCGCTTCGAGGAACTGCGGGATGACCGCCTCGGCCTCGCCGCGCAGCACGCAGTCGATCGCGCCCTCGCCGTGCTCGACGAACTCGCGCGCGATGAAGGAGGCGCTGTGGCCGCCGACCGCGATGAAGGTGTCGGGCGCGAGCCGTTTGGTTGCCTTCGCGAGATCGACGATCTCGGGCAGGTTGGCGAGGTAGTTGCAGGAGAACGCCACCACCGCGGGCCGCCACTCCCGGATGGCGCGGAAATAGAAGCTATGGTCGTCGACCTGCAGGTCGATCAGGCGCACCTCGTGGCCGGCGCGGCGCGCCGCTTCGGCGATCACTTCGAGGCCAAGGGGCTCCAGGCGAAGAAAGATCTTCGTGTACATGAGCGGCCCCGGATGAACGGCGAGAACACGCATGCACTCCCCCTCTGCGTTCCTGATCCCTGCCCTCGGCAGCTAAGAAACGCTATGGCGGACCGATCGGTTTCCTAATACCCCACGGACGGATCGACCTGATCGAGCGGCGGCTCGCCGCGGCGGACGCGCTTGAGGTTCTCGACCACCTTGCGCGCACCCGATTCGGGGTTGGTGATCGAGGCGACGTGCGGCGTCACGATGACGCGCGGCTGCTTCCAGAACGGGCTGTCGGCCGGCAGCGGCTCGGTGCGGAAGACGTCGAGCACCGCCGAGCGGATATGCCCGGATTCGAGCGCCGCCAGCAGGTCGGCCTCGACGACATGGCCGCCGCGCCCGAGATTGACGAAGGCGGCGCCCTTGGGTAGTGCCGCGAGCGTCTCCCTGTTGATGATGCCCTCGGTCGCGGGCGTCAGCGGCAAGAGGCAGAGCAGGATCTCGCTCCGCGCGAGGAACGGCTTGAGCTGATCCGTGCCGGCATAGGCGGTGACGCCGGGCAGCACCTTTTTCGTGCGGCTCCAGCCCGCGACGTCGAAGCCGAAGCCGGCGAGCTTCTTCGCCGCCGTGCCGCCCAGCACGCCGAGCCCGAGCACGCCGACCTTCCGCTCGCGCGCCAAGGGCTGCGGCAGCTCGCGCCACTCGATGCGCTGCTGCATCTCGATATATTCGGGCAGCCGGCGGTGGCAGGCGAGCACGTGCAGCACCGCGTACTCGGTCATCATCGCGGTCAGGTCGTCATCGACGAAGCGCGTCACCGGCACGCCGTTCGGCAGTTTGGTGTCGCGGAACAGATGGTCGACGCCGGCGCCGAGCGAGGCGATGAACTTGAGCTTGGGCAGGTCGAGCAGCGCCTCGCTCGGCGGCCGCCAGACCAGCGCGACCTCGATCTCCGCCTTGTTGCCGACCTCGGGCCAGACGCGCACCTCGAGCTCGGGCATGAGCTTGGCGAAGGCCCGCGTCCAGTCCTCCGGCGAATCGACCTTACTGATGAATAACAGCGCCATGTCACATGCTTAGCACGCCCACGCCGCGCCGACCAAGCCCCGGATGAGAACGGTTGATGCGAGTTCCGGGGCGGTTCCCGCCGTAGGCGGGCCCGGGCCCGCCCCGGTCCGTCATTCCCGCGAAAGCGGGAATCCATGCCCCCTCGAAATCAAAAGAATGAACCGTGGATTCCCGCTTTCGCGGGAATGACGATGGAGGGGAGTGCCGACCTCACAACGCGGCATGCCTTACCCCTCACCTGAGCATGGCCTTGAGCTTGTAGAGCAGTTCGAGCGCGGCCTTCGGCGTCAACTCATCGGGGTTGATCGCTTCGAGGGCTTCGAGCGCGGGATTGGGCGCGGCTACCGCGGCGGGCTTCGGCCTCGCCGCGGCGAACAGCGGCAGGTCGTGGGCGAGGCGGGCGAGCGCGCTCGCCGGCTCGCCGGCCTCCAAGGTCGCCAGCACCTCCTCGGCGCGGGCGATCACGGGCGCGGGCAGGCCGGCGAGCTTCGCGACGTGGATGCCGTAGGAACGGTCGGCCGCGCCCGGCGCCACCTCGTGCAGGAACACCACCTCGCCCTGCCATTCCTTGACGCGCATGGTGTAGCAGCCGAGCCGGCCGAGCCGCTCCTTCAGCGCGGTCAGCTCGTGATAATGGGTGGCGAAGAGGGCGCGGCAGCGGTTCGCGTCGTGGAGCTGCTCGACGGTCGCCCAGGCGATCGAGAGGCCGTCGAAGGTCGCGGTGCCGCGGCCGATCTCATCCAGGATCACCAGCGAACGCTCGGTCGCCTGGTTGAGGATCGCCGCGGTCTCGATCATCTCGACCATGAACGTCGAGCGGCCGCGCGCCAGGTCGTCAGCCGCGCCGACCCGGCTGAACAGCCTGTCGACCACGCCGATATGGGCGGCCTCGGCCGGCACGAACGAGCCCATCTGGGCGAGGATCGCGATCAGCGCGTTCTGGCGCAGGAAGGTGCTCTTGCCCGCCATGTTTGGGCCGGTGACGAGCCAGAGGCGCTCGGCCTCGCCGAGCTCGCAATCGTTCGGCACGAAGCGCCCGGCCTGCGCGGTGCCTTCGGCGAGCGCCTCGACGACCGCGTGCCGGCCGCCCTTGACGGTGAAGGCAGTGCTGCGGTCGAGGGTGGGGCGGACATAGCCGCGCTCGACCGCGACGGTGGCAAGAGAAGCGGCGACGTCGAGCGCGGCGAGCGCGCCCGCGGCACGGGCGATGTCCTCGCCATGGGCCATGGTCTCGGCCATCAGCTGCTCGAAGATTTCGAGCTCGAGCGCGAGCGCCTTGTCGGCCGCGTGGTTGATCGCGTTCTCGAGCGCCGCGAGCTCCTCGGTCGTGAAGCGCACGGCGCCGGCGAGCGTCTGGCGGTGGATGAAGGGCGAGGCGATCTTCGGCGCATGCGTCGGCGTGACCTCGACATAGTAGCCGAGCACGTTGTTGTGGCGGATCTTGAGCGAGGGCACGCCGGTCTCGTCGCGATAGCGCGCTTCGAGCTTCGCGATCAGTTTCATGCTCTCGTCGCGTAAGCCGACCTGCTCATCGAGCGCGGCGTGATAGCCGCGCGCGATGAAGCGGCCGTCGCGCGCATAGGGCCCCGGCGCCTCGATCAACGCGCGAGAGAGCCGGTCGACCAGCGTGTCGTGCACGCCGAGCCGGCCGGCGAGCGCGGCGATCGAGGGCGGCGCGGGCGCCAGCGCCTCGCCGCCGGCCACATCGAGCGCGGCGCGGATCGCCGGCACCTCGGCGAGGCCGTTCCTGATTGCGGCGAGGTCGCGCGGGCCGCCGCGCCCGACGCTGAGCCGCGACATGGCACGCTCCAGGTCCGGCACGCGGCGCAGCCCCGCGCGCAGCGCCTCGCGCCGCGCCGGGGCCGAGACGAAATAGCCGACCTCGTCGAGCCGCGCCTCGATCGCGGTCACATCGGTCAATGGCGAGCCGAGCCGGCCGAGCAGGAGCCGCGCGCCGGCGCCGGTCACGCTGCGGTCGATGGCATCGAGCAGGCTGCCCTTGCGCGCGCCCGAGAGCGATTCGACGAGCTCGAGATTACGCCGGGTCGCGGCGTCGATCGCCATGATGGCGCCTTCCTCGAGCCGGCGCGGGCGGGCGAGGCGCGGCATGCGGCCGCGCTGGGTCAGCCTGATGTATTCGATCAGCGCGCCGAGCGCCGCGACCTCGGCGCGCCCGAAGCCGCCGAAGGCGTCCAGCGAGGCGACCGCGAACACCTCCTTGAGCCGCCGCTCGGCCGCCTGGCTGTCGAAGGCGGACGAGGCTTGCGGCGTGAGCACCGCCTTCCACGCGCCGAACAGTTCATAGAGCGAAGGCTCCTGCAGCAGCGTTTCCGATACGAGGAGCTCGCCCGGCCTGAGCCGCGCGAGTTCCGCGGCGAGCCCACCCGGTGCGACCGGCTGGACGATCAGCTCGCCGGTCGACATGTCGGCCGAGGCGACGGCGTAGCGTTCGCCGGCGCGGGCGAGCGCGACCAGGTAGTTCGGCCGGCGCGCATCGAGGAGCGCGTCCTCGGTGATCGTGCCGGGCGTCACCAGGCGCACCACGTCGCGCGCGACCAGGGCCTTCGCGCCGCGCTTCAGCCGCGCCGCGGCCGGCTCCTCCATCTGCTCGCACACCGCGACGCGGAAGCCTTTTCGGATCAGGCGGTCGAGATAGGTTTCGGCCGAATGCACCGGCACGCCGCACATCGGGATGTCGGCGCCGTCATGCCGGCCCCGCTTGGTCAGCGCGATGTCGAGCGCCTCGGCCGCCTTCACCGCGTCGTCGAAGAACAGCTCGTAGAAATCTCCCATGCGGTAGAACAAGAGGCGGTCGGGATGCTCGCGCTTGAGCGCGAGATACTGCGCCATCATGGGAGTCACAGCCTCCGCGTGCGCAGGGGCGCACGACGCGCCACCATCGGGCACGGCGGCGGGCGGCTCGGCGCCTTGGGTGCTCGCGGTGATCGGCTCGGCCATGGGCGGCGACCCTAGCATGCGAGCTGAACCACGGCTAAGGCTTGCAACGCGCGCGGCGTGGCGCAATATCGCGGCGAGGCGGGACGATTCGCGGAGACGCAGGGGCCATGCCGGACGGCTTGAAATTCTGGCCGTGGCTCGGCGCGACCTGCCTCGCGGCCGGCCCTGCTGTGCTCGCTTTCGCCGTGCTCGCGGGTGCCGGCTACTTGCCGGCCTGGATCGCGGCGCTCGCATCGTTCGGCATCGCCGCCACCTCGGCCGTGCTGGTGCGCATCGCGCTCGGCAGCCTCGAAAAGATCGGCGCCTACGCCAACGCGCTGCTGCGGCGCGCCCAGGACCGCTCGGCCGCCCTGCCCGCCTCGCCGCTGCCCTGGCTCGGCGGCGCCATCATCGAAGCGCTCGAACTCCTGGCCCGCCACCAGGACGAGAGCCAGCGGCGGCTCGCCCGCTCGTTCTCGGACCTCGAGCGCGCCATCGAGGCGCTGCCCTCGCCGCTGCTCCTGGTCAGCGCGGAGCGCACCATCGTGCGCGCCAACCGCGCCGCCGAGGCGATGCTCGGCGTCGGCCTCGCGGGCCGCGACCTCGCCGCGGTGCTGCGCAACGCCAACCTGCTCGCCGCGGTCGAGGACGCGGTCGAGGACGGCATCGGCGCCGACCTCGAATTCGGCGTGCCGCTGCCGGTCGAGCGCAGCTTCCTCGCCCATGTCGAGCCGCTGCCCGAGCCCGCGGCCGACGGCAGCAAGCTGGTGCTCGCGCTGGTCGACCAGACCGCGTCGCGGCGCACCGACCAGATGCGGGCGGATTTCGTGGCGAACGCCAGCCACGAGATCAGGACACCGCTCGCCACCCTGATCGGCTTCATCGAGACGCTGCAGGGGCCGGCCAAGGACGATGCGGAGGCGCGCGACCGCTTCCTCTCGATCATGGCGCAGAACGCGACGCGCATGGCGCGCCTGGTCGACGACCTGCTCTCGCTCTCGAAGATCGAGATGAACGAGCACACGCCGCCGACCGGCCGCGTCAAGCTCGATTCGGTGGTGAAGAGCGCCGTGAACAACCTGACCTGGCAGGCCAAGAGCCGGAACGTGACGATGAAATTCGAGGCGCCGGCCGAGCCGGTGCTGGTGGTGGGCGAGGCCGACGAGCTGATGCTCGCGATCCAGAACCTGATCGGCAACGCCATCAAATATGGCCGCGAGGGCGGCCGCGTGACGATCCGCATCGTGCGCACGGCGAGCGTGCCCGGCTCGGTAGGCTGGCGGCTGTCGGAGCGCGGCGCGATCGCGCTCTCGGTCTCGGACGAGGGCGAAGGCATCCCGCGCGAGCACCTGCCGCGCCTGACCGAGCGCTTCTACCGCGTCGACACCGCGCGCTCGCGCGAGCTCGGCGGCACTGGCCTCGGGCTCGCCATCGTCAAACACATCATGAACCGGCACCGCGGCGCGCTCGGCATCGAGAGCACGCCGGGCAAAGGCAGCACCTTCACGCTCTATCTGGAGCCAAGGGCGCCCAATGCAGACGGGTAGTCCGCACTTTCACCGTCTTTGCAAGAACAACAAAATCTATATGTATCACAACAAATTATACATTAAATAATAGATAAACCAGGAATACTGTCACGCCTCGCAACCGTGAGGGCATATCGGACCTCGCGCAAAGGGCAGGCATGCATGGTTTCCCCACTCCGAAGGCAGCCGCAAGGCGAGCCGTCCGCGGCGCATCCCTCCGCCTCCTTACTGCGGGCGTCTTCGCTTCTGTTGCCTCGACGCAACAGCGCGGCG